>CAWHYO010000032.1:0-89344 GCA_963833565.1 uncultured Alphaproteobacteria bacterium | reverse complement strand
ATCCAGCACAAACGAAAGCACAACCTTTCTGAAAGGCGGTCCGCGATCGCCCCCGCGGTCAGAACGCCGCCACTCTCCTCCAAAATGCGAATAAATCTCCGCAGTCCTAAATCACGGCCTTGCAACTCATTAGGACTACTGGGCTGGCGATCCCGTGATCGGCGCCGGCGATGTGACAATGGCAGGAGTCGCCCCAGTACCGTTGATAGCGGCCTTCAGGTAATAGAAATTGGTCGCATAGATGATCGGGTCATTCACCGTAGCCATCACTGTTCGCAGGAAGGTCAGGAATTTGGTTGTTTCAACGGAACTTGCATTGGCCGTGTAGATAACATCCTTGTTCCGCATTTCAAAGCTTTGCGCAATGAAATAGCCTTGTGGGTCACGGAGATTGACCTGGTAGATCACAGGAACGATTGGCCCCGGAAATTGATCAACTTCGACGCCGAGCTCCCTGGCGACCCCCTTGGGCTCACCGCGATAGAGAAACACCGCTGCCGGATCGGCCTGGGCGTCGAGCAAACCGCCCTGTTTTGCGATCGCCTCCGCGAGCGAGATGCGCCAAGCATCGAACTTGAACTGCCCCTGAGTGCCGCCGGCGCCGAAAGCAACAAAAGTTTGAGGTTCGTTGTAGAGATAGATGACATCATTGGGCACTACATACGTGTCCTCATACAGTAGCGCCCCGAACGGCACGCTCGCCCGTCGCCCACTGCGCTCGAGCAACACCCACGTATCGTATCCCTCGCGACCCGGGCCGCCCGCGCGCGCGATAGCGTCGAGGATGTGCTCTCCAGAAGAGCTCGCGGGATAACGGCCGGCGGTGCGTACATCGCCCAGAACGCTGATCAAAGAGGCGTTCTGCTGGGCCAGCGACACCACGACTTGAGGCTCAAGAGCGCGGCCCTTGAAGTCGAGCCACGATTTCGTCCTGAATTTCCGCGGGAGTACGGCCTTTCGCCCTGATACTCCCGGCGTATGGGATCGTAATGGTGCCCCTCTCATCGACCGCCTGATTCGAAATATCGACAAAGTTTCCGGCGCGGACACCTGACTCGGAGGTGAAAAGGCCGCCGGCGGCCGCCTCGAAGATGGCCACGCTGACAATGTCGCCTATTCCAAAACGAAACGCCTTCGGAGGGCTTCGATCGGGGAATGCAGCGGACAATCTCGGCGCATGGTTGCCGAGAACGCGAGCCACCTCAGGCGTCACCTTTACCAGGCGCATAGGGAAGGCAAGCTGGGTCGGCGACCGCCTGCCCCTGGATGTCCGTGGCCTGGGGACCGCTCGCCGGCATGATAGCGCAACCGGCACAGGCGAGTGCCAGCAAGCTAACTGCAACCTTTCCCCAGCTTTGCAAGGCAGGCACGAGACCCCCTGAATCAACCCCAACGTCATTGGTGCTGAAATTGGCAGTCCTGTGTGATTCCCTCCAGCGGATAGTGCACGTCACTCGAATGAGAATGTCTCTTGTTGCTACTTCGCAACAAAACTACCCAAGGTAGACGTATTTATTTCTAACATCTTGGGGAGAACTCGCGGCTCTGCCGGGAAGGCAGTAGCAGTTTGACGTGGTCTGCGGTCTGTTTGCAAGTTTCTGCCTTGAGCAGCCGCGCCGCCGTGAACAGGTATGAGGGCTTGAGTAACCTGCTTGGGACCGCAAATACCGAGATGCGGACGCAAAACGCTGTACCGCGAGCTTCGCCGCCACATGGAAAGAGGTCTTCGATAAACCGCACAGAAGGAAGCGAAGATCGAGGAGAAGCATTTGATGCCGGTCGCATGCAGAGCAGGCTGCTGTCGCTTGGTTCGTGCATGAGCGCTGCGGTGACAGTGCTGTCGAGCCGCACAACGCTGCCGTCTTCTACCCTTTGCCGCCGGGCGCCGCCGAGCAGCGTCCGGTTGATCACCTCCCACGTATCGACCCGGATGGCGCCGAAGGTTTTTTGCAGCACAGACTTTCTCGGAGTCCATGCCATTGGCAGCCCCGCAAAAGCCCGAAACGACGCCGAAATCCTCCAGATGGAACGCGAGTTCTTCGTAACTCAGCTGACGATGCTGCTTGAGAAGCGCGCAGCGCAACGCCGATTCCGCCGGCAAGCCATGCCGCCCGGCAGCTTTCACCCGGCGCTGGCACAGATCTCCCGTCACCAAATCGAGCAGTTCCCGATGACCATCCAGCCACTCAGACATCGCCTTCAGTTCTCGGCCAGTCTCGTGACCGGCAAAACTATCGAAGAGGCTCGCTTGCGTGGTGCGTTCTTGGCGCGTTCGTGGACCACCCCGGCAAATACTTTTCTTTAGAATCAATGATTTACTATCAGAGTGTACTCGAATTCGACCGGATGCGCCCTAAGAAAATGCTAAATTACACTAGCATAATCAATGACTTATATGTTCATGGATAGACACTGGCTAGTCGGAAGGTTCGCTCGCTCGAGGACTGGGGTTACCCTTTCCGGGCGCACCCCTTCTACTTATCGTTGGCGATCAGCCCGTCGGTGATGGCCGATGCCTGCTCCATATGGCGCTGGATCGCCAGGAGCGCGGGCTGGGTACAGCTGCGGTAGGTGCGGGAATAGTCGCGGTAGCCGCGGTTGAAGCTCTCCACAAGCTTCGCCCTGCGCAATGCGCTTGTCCCCTCGCTCGCCGTCAGCTCGCGCATGTGCTCGCGCCAGACTTGACCCTCATTGGCCCCGCACAGCTCCCGAAGATAGTGCAAGGTTCCGAGGATCTCCGCGAGCCGGAAGAGCTGGGTGTCGTAAGGGCGATCATCGGAAACTGCCGGCTTAGGCGGGACGGGCGTTTGATGCTGCTTCTGCGCGCCTGCGGCGTTCTGGGCGAAGACAGGAACCGCCATTGCTGCGTAAGCCGCCATGGCGGCGGCGATCGCCAGAAAGGCTGGCTTTTTCGCCTGCGATCTCATCGGCCGCCTCTTTCCAACGCCCGTTTGGCGTTCTCAATTGCGCTCTCAAGCCCGGGCGTGCGTTGAAGGCGCATTCTGTCCCCGGATCCGAAGAAGCCGGCGGCTGCGGCGTCAGAAGCAGGCGCAAGCACGCCGTCTACGTCGTGCGTGGCAAAAACGATGATCGTGTAATGCGCCATCACGGTGCCGGTGTCATCCGTCACAATCCCATCGGCAACATCCCCCAAAGTGAGGTTCAAGGCAAGCAGCCCGGTTTCTTCATTGAGTTCGCGCCGCGCGGCGTCAGCAGCGGTCTCGCCCCATTGGATTTCGCCGCCCGGCAGAGACCAGAATCCCTCATAAGGCCGCTTGCCCCGCTGGACCAACAGAACCTCATCTCCTCGAAACACGACTATGGAAGCCCCGGCGCGCGGATGGTTCACGGTTTTCGCCTCCTGCATTTCCTTCCCCTTTCAGATTTCCGATTCTCGAGGAGCCGGCCAAGCGCGGCGTCGCCCTCCGGCACTTAGGCGCAGTCCATTTTTTATGCGCCCCCGAAGTTAGTTTGATATCCATCAATCGCGAAAATGAAGAGCAATCTACACTAATTCCGAAGCGTATACCTGGGCAGCCCTAACACAAAGCAAGTCATGAAACAAAAGTCATGACGAGAGTTGTTACGCGCGCTTAGCGCCAAGCGCGATGTTCATGTCATCCCATTGCTGGATTGCGTTTCAATATGGAGACAAAAATGGGTCAGAACCAGCTTTCCTGCCGTTTGATCCGGGCCTGCAATCTGGCCTACAAGATCGACTACAGTCAGCCTGCATCGGCGCAGCCTCAGGAAGTCGCAGAGCTGCTTGCGGAAATTGGCTTAATCCCCGATACGCTGAAGTTCATTGAAATCGGGACCGATGCCTGCGCGTTTGCGGAGACCAAGGATGAGGCTATCCTTGTTTTTCGTGGCACCCTGCCGCCCCAACTCGCTCCTCAGGACCTGACTCTTTTCTTCAAGGTTCTCAAGGACTGGTTAGACAATGGCAATATCCTTCTGGTAAGAGGCGAAAACCTCCCAGGGCGCGTGCATTACGGATTCCTGACCTCACTCAACACGCTGTGGGCCAGCATCCAAACCTTCATCGCCGGGACTTCGAAGCCGCTCTGCGTTACGGGCCATAGCAAGGGAGGCGCGCTGACTTTCCTCGCTTCCTACCGCTTGGCGAAGACTGCGATGAAGCCGAAAGCGGTCTGTTCCTTTGCTGCTCCGAGAGCGGGCAACGCGGCCTTTGCCGCCGCCTATGACACGGAGCTTCCCGAAACGGTCAGGGTCGAATACCGGGACGATCTCGTGCCTCATCTCCCGGCCTCGACAGGGGCTTGGCTGAAAATCCTGAACGCGCACGAGGCAGTCAACAAGATGTTTCCATCCGAAGTCCCGCACCTCCAAACCGGGTCAGAACTCGCAAAAGACTTCGAGGATATCGTCGGGAAATTAAGGCATCAGCTTGATGGGAAGCTCGACTATGCGTCGGCGGGCGTTCTCCAGTTTCTTGACTGGAGCACGCCGCCGGAGGTTCTTCCGGATTCGCGCCTTCTGACCTTGCGACGCGCGATAAGCCTCGCCGAAAAGGCAGCGGAGTTCAAGTTCGATGAAATCATCGAAGACCATTTCAGCAATGGCGGCTATTTGACCTCGACGTGCGGCCAAGCCGGACCTTTGACGTGAGAGCCGTGCAGGTCCGGCGCAAGACGCGGCCAGAGTCACGAGTAGCCCCGCTCAGCTGCCGAATTTTGCGTCTGCCCTGGATCAGTCCTGCGTCAGCCTGTAGCCAAGGAAGCGCTGTGAATCGATCGGGATCTGTGCCGAGGCGCTGGCGCAGGCGCTTCCGCAGCTTGCTGATGTGGCTCTCGATCACATTCTCATCGATGCCGTCATCGAAAAGGCCATAAACGAAGTTGAAGATTTGCGACTTCGTCACACGGCGGCCCTTGTTGGCCATCAGATATTCGAGAATTCGGCGCTCGCGCCTCGGAAGCGGCAACGGCTCACCGTCAATCTCGGGATCGCGCCCATCGGAAAATACTCTGATCCTGCCCGCAAGCGGCTGCTGCTGCTCTTGCTGTGATCTCCGGCTTATCGCCCGGATGCGGGCAAGAATTTCGCGCACATGGATCGGCTTCCGGACCACGTCATCGACGCCGGCGGCAAAGAGGTCCAGAGTATCAGTCAGAGATTTCGTTTCATTCATGGCGATGACGGCGGCGGCTGACCGCGACTTGATTTTAACGGGCACATCCTCGCGATTCTGGAAATCGCCCAGCAGGAACGCCTCCACCGCATCGATGTCCGGCTCGGGCGCGGTGTTCACCCACTGCCGGAAATCTTGAGGCGCAAGTCCTGTTGCGGAAACACCTTCCCGGCAAAACCATGCCGTATATCCATTTAATACGGTTTCACGTTCGTCGACGATGACAATCATGAGAGGTTCCCCAAATCCAACCAAGAAATGTTCTCGGCAACGCTTAGACGTAACGGTTAACGCTTGCAACTTTAGATTGCGCGAACCTTGGGGATACAGCCTGCAATCGGGGCTGGGCGTGACCTTAAAGACGCGCATTCCACTTGATGCTGGTCTTGTGTGAAGCTTGGGCGCAGAAAGGAGCCTCGGGCTAGGGCGAAAGGATATTCGATGATGCGGCAGGCGGCGGCTCGGGCGATCTTTGCTGGGATGCTTCTTATTGCTCTCCCGTCGCCGGGGCTCGAAGCTCGGGAATGCCAGGGGCAATCGGATGTGCCGATCGTCAGTTTGCTGCAACCGCCGCCTTGCGAGACCTGTCCGGAGGCCAAGGCCGAAATGGACGAACTCGCGAGCCTGGAGCGCGAGCGTACCGCGGAGCAGGAAGACCGCGTCGCCAAAGACTTTAAGCGCAACGTCGACCGCTTCCTCGACGGAACCGGCATCGGCTACGAGCCCGAGAAGCTTCGTCCGTGCGAGAAGTTTTTTACGAAGCCGCGCCAGGAGGAAAAGGCTGCGGTCGAGGCGGTGAAGGACGCATTCTGCCGGACGCGGCCGTTCAAGATCCCCGGCAATCCTCTGCATCCAGTGGAGGCGGCGCGGCCAGGCGACAGCTTCTCCTACCCTTCGGGACACGCCGCTTATGGCGCCGTCATCGGCTTTCTTCTGGTCGAAATGCTTCCAGAAAAAAGAGCGGAAATCTATCGCCGGATCAACGACTATGCCCGCGCCCGCATGATCGCGGGCGCTCACTTCCGCAGCGATGTGGAGGCAGGCAAGCTCCTCGGCGCCGCGGTCGCGGCGTCTCTTCTGGCGAAGCCCGATTTCCGGGAAGCCTTCGACGAAGCCAAAACCTGCGTGCGCAAGGCCATCGGACTGGAGTAAGGCGAAGCAATTTGCCTGCGTCATCCCAGACGCGCCGCGGGGCGTGATCCGGGGAGGCGAAACGCATATATTTCAACATTCCGGATAAGGCCGAAGGGCCGTTCCGGGACGACGGTGAAGTTCCGCAATGTCATCCCACGCCGAAATCTCGGGGCTCCAAGCCCGCCAGCTCTCTTCGCATCTTCTGAAGGCGGTGTTACGAGACCGGCGCCCATTCGATGAAGCCTTCGCGGAATTGAGCGCGAAGCCCGCCTTTTCCGGCCTTGCGTTCCGCGACCGCGCCTTCGCCCGCGCCATCGCCGCCACCGCTTTGCGCAGGCTGGGCCAGACCCAAGACATGCTCGGCCGCTTTTTGGAAAGGCCGCTGCCTGAGGATGCCTTCGAGGCGCGCTTCATCCTCATCGCCGGGGCGGCGCAGCTTGTGTTCATGGATGTTGCGCCGCACGCGGCGATCGGCCTTGCTGTGGAGCAGGCCAAGAGCACCCGCGCTTCATGTCATTTCGCGGGCCTCATCAACGCCGTGCTGCGGCGTGTGAGTGCGAACAAGGCCACGATCCTCGCGGAGCAGGACGCGAGCAAGCTCAATACGCCGGAATGGCTCTGGCGGCGTTGGGTTCGCCATTACGGCGAAGAAACCGCGAGCAGGATCGCAGCCGCTCATGTTGATGAGCCGCTGCTCGATTTGTCTGTGAAGACGGATGCGGCCGGTTGGGCCGAACGCCTTTCAGGCTCGCTTTTGCCTTGGGGAACTGTTCGCGTCTCGGCCAAGGGACGCATCGAAGAAATCGAAGGATACGCGGACGGCGCATGGTGGGTGCAGGATGCCGCCGCCGCCTTGCCCGCGCTCCTGCTGGGCGATGTCAGAGGCTTGCGTGTCGCGGATCTCTGTGCCGCGCCCGGCGGAAAGACGGCGCAGCTTGCAGCGCGCGGAGCCCATGTCACCGCGGTGGACATCTCCGCCTCGCGCCTGCGCCGCCTTCGGGAGAATCTGGCACGGCTGAACTCTTGAGGCCGATACGGTGCAGGCCAATGCCAGCGACTGGACGCCGCCCGAGCCGTTCGATGCGGTTCTGCTCGATGCGCCCTGCTCGGCAACGGGAACGATCCGCCGCAACCCGGATATCCCCTATCTGAAGTCTGAAGCGGATATCACAGCCCTCGCCGCCGTCCAGGCAAGGCTTCTGAAGCACGCGCTGACCCTCCTGAAGCCCGGCGGCCGGCTTGTTTACGCGACCTGCTCGCTTGAGGCCGAAGAAGGCGAGGAGCAGATCCGGGCGCTGCTTGCCGAGCGAGCCGAGATCGCGCTGATGCCAATCCAGGCGGACGAGCTTGGCGTTCCGGCCGAGGCCATCACACCCCAAGGCATGCTGCGCACGCTCCCGTTTCATGGGGGCGGCATGGACGGCTTCTTCGCCGCCCGGCTTACGCTCTAAATACAACCGCCAGAACATTGGACCACTATCATAAACAGAGTTTTCCGAGCCTTTGCTTGAGCGCGGATTTTAGGAAAAAGCGCCTTATCGGCGGGTTAACGGTCACCAACCCATTGATATACATGAGAAATATTCCATGGCTGCTTGCGCCGCCGCGGCTCCAAACGGCGCACGCATGGTTAACAGGGGCGGCCTGACAGGGCTATGCAGTTGACTCCCGTAGCCCTAGATGTAGTAGTCCTGGGCATGAAGCAGTATCCTGCGGACATGGCCGATTTCATGGATATGTTTCCGACCGAGGACGCCTGCTTGGAGTATCTGAGCCTCGTTCGGTGGCCGGGCGGATATCAATGCTTGCGGTGCGGGAAGGGGGATTGCTGGAAGAAGGCCCGTGGCCTTTTCACCTGCCGCGCCTGCGGGTACGAGGCTTCTGTGCTGGCAGGCACCTTGTTCCAGGACACGCACAAACCGCTGCGCTTATGGTTTCAGGCGATGTGGTACGTGGTGAACCAGAAAAACGGCGTCAGCGCGCTGGGGCTGCAAAAGGCGCTGGGCCTGGGCAGCTATCACACCGCATGGGAATGGTTGCATAAGCTGCGCCGCGCTATGGTTCGTCCCGGCCGCGACAGGCTCTCCGGCATCGTCGAAGTGGATGAGACCTTCCTTGGCGGCAAGCGCCGGGGTCGCGGACGTGGAGCCGAAGGCAAGTCCTTGATTTTCATTGCGGCGGAAGAAGCAAAAGACAACGAGAATGCAATTGGCCGCATTCGCCTTTCCGTGCTGGAAAACGCTCGTGGAGAGACGCTCGTGAAGGCCGTTCAAGCGGCGGTTGAACCCGGAAGCCTTGTCCGCTCGGATGGGTTGAGCAGTTACGGCTTTCTGCCTGACTATGATTACATCCATGTTCCCAGCTTCAACAAGGAGGCCACTCCGGGTGACGCGACGCCATTGGCGCACCGTGTGGCTTCCCTCCTGAAGCGCTGGTGGCTCGGAACGCATCAGGGCGCGATCAGCCCAGCCCACCTCGCTTTTTATCTCGATGAGTTCACCTTCCGGTTCAACCGGCGCACCTCCCGCTCGCGCGGCAAGCTGCTTTATCGCCTTATCGAAGGCGCCCTGCAAACCGATCCGGTCCCAGCCAAGACGCTGACACAACATCTAGACGTCCGGGAGTCAACTGCATAGCCCTGCGGCCTGACCATAATTAACGGACTTTTCCGCGCCCACTTTCGTCCAAAAATACATTCCGTTAACCCTATCGGTTGGCGGCGGAAACTTGTTTTCTTTCAACGAGATAGAGGGCCTCTCGGGCTGGCGAGCCGCGGACCGTTCTGATTTTCTGGCATTTTTGGGGCGCAAATTCAGGCGGGAAATAAACCCGGTGCGCTGCCGTTAACCATCAAGGTGTAAACGCATAATCCGCGCGGCAACGATCAGTTTACCATCGCGCAGGTAGGAGCTGCTGCTGCCCTTTGTGCTGAAGCCGGAGCGAGCGAGCATGAGTTGATGGCACGTTCGGATGGTAAACACCCGCGATGGCGACTGAAACAGCGATTTAAACGTAAGATGGTGGTCGGTTTCTTCGTCACTATGTGTTCGAGCCTCTTTCGTTGCTCGATCCCTGCCGCCTAAAGGCGTGGGGTTTACTGATCCCCTGTGGGGGACTGTAAACCACCCCCACCTTGAATTTGGCCTTGACGTTAACTTTTGGTTCACCTATATGGAACCGAAGGCCAATTGTCAGGCGGAACCCAAATGAAAACTGCGATGCGCATTGCGATGCTAATAGGCGCTCTTTTTGCGTACGATGAAACCGACTGTTTCGATGAGGATGACTTCATCCTCTTGGTGAGAATAGGGCTAGTTCTTCGAGATTTTTTACGGTGGCTAAGGCGTTCGCGCTGAGGCTCAAGCGCCGACAGGTGGCTTCATATCGCATGATTGACCACCTTTGCTTGACGCATCACGAGTAATACGTAAACCTAAGGTAACACCTTGGGGGGGAGCATGCGATACGATTTTCAAGGGCTACCAAAGCGGATTAAAGAAGCACGCGAAAGCCACCAAATGTCGCGAGAACAATTAGGAAATCTTGTTGGAAGGAGGTCTCGCCAAGCCGTAGCCCGCTGGGAACAACCTTACGACAGAGACAGAAATAGCGTTCCAGAGCTGGAGACAATCAGCGAAATTGCTGATGCCTTGCGAGTAGACTTCCTGTGGCTATTGACCGGTCAGAAGTTCAGTTTAGCGGTTGAGGGCGATGAAGGGGCACTGATACCCGTGTATGACCTTCAGGATTTTCACACCAAGAGTAAGGTCCTGTTCTATAAAAGGACCTTGCATGGCATCGGCGAGAAGAGCGGGGGGTTTCAGCTTAGCAATCTTGACCTCGATAACGCGCCTGAATTTTTGCCTGGAGACATCTGCATTGCTGACACAGGCGTGCAGCCACGACCCAAAAAAATGGTCGTGGCGCGACTCACGGAGAAGAGCTTAAATCTGATGGCCCGTTATATGATTACGGGGCGCGACAACAAGGGGCTGCCTATCGTGACCCTGACCCCGTTAAATGATGGCTACCCTTCCTTCTCCAGCGACAAAGAAAGCTTCGAGATTCTAGCGGTCGTGGTTGAGCACCAGCGCGATCTCCGCAACCGGGACACCTAAGTGCTCGATTTTGCGTGTCAATGGACCCTGCCGTGTGCAACAAGGGCGGGGCAGATGAAGGCCGACGCTGCATTGGCGTCGTAAAGGTGAAAAAGCCCGCTGCCCGCGGGAGACGCATAGGGGACGCCGTTAATCCTTCTTGATCAGCCCCGACAGCATCGCAATCAGCAAGCCCAGCGTCGCCCAGCTCAGAAGCGTCTGCATTCTCACGATCCTATCCACGGTCCCTTCGGCGAGCGGCTCCTCTTCGATCGTGATATCGGGGATTTCACTGCCAAGGTCGTAGCCGGGCTCCCAGGTGACGGTTGGAAACACCATCACGACGGGCTTGTCGGGCCGGTCGATGGGCTGCCAGTCGCGTTTCTGGCCGAGATCGAGCACGGGCAGCATGATGTCGAGCGAATAGGTGAACGGGCTGAAGCTGGGCAGCTCCGGGGGCGCGCCCTTGCAGTCCGTCCAGTTCTTGCCGCACTTCGCTTGAAGGTCTTTGTTGAGATAGATGACCGGATTGGACGGCGCGAAACTGCCCTGAATGGCGACTTCCCGATAGAAAAGCCCGCCTGCGGCCCATAGCGCGAGCAGAAACAGGGTAATGCGCCCCCAGCCATACCAATAAGCTGTGCCGAAGCCGACGAAAGCCCAGATCGCGAAGAGAAAAACCGAGGCTGTCGCGCGGTAGAGCACTCTTGCGACGACGGCGAACGGCCAGGCGATATAGTTCAGCGGCGACAGGACACGCGACTTGGCGATTTTGGGGAAGTCCCGCCAGCCATGCCAGAGCCTGATGAACAGCGACCGGTAGTAGCGGCGCGCTTTGAACTTCGACGTTTCGCGCGCGCTGCTGTCATGGCCCATCTCACGGTAGACTTTGATGAGCTGCTCGAAGGGCTGCGGCTTGAAACAGACGCCCAGGTCTCTTGGAGGCTGACGGACCAGCCATTTCCTTCGGGTGGGCGCGTCATAGTCGCCGCGACCGGCGAACCGGTCATAGGTAAAGCCATCCAGGTGAATGAACGCGGATAACCTTTTGCCTTCGTCCGACCGCAGTCGTCTCTTGGGCCAGGATCTTGAATGGTCGACAATCTCGTGGGCGTGACACCCCGCCAGATTCACGGAACCACGAATTTCAGGCGCCGTTAAAGCATCCCGCCCGTCCGGCCCAAGCCAGAAAATCCCGTCCACTTTGGTCCCCTGGAGATCGATGGCATCGGCAGACTGCCTGATCCACTTGAACCTTCCGTCTCGTTCCTTCGGGGAAGCATTATCGAAACGGGCGTCTATACAAAGCAAGTTGCCTCTGATGTGAGCGGCGTGCAAATCCACCTTTCCTTCAGAGCTGAACCCATCGCGAAGAGACACATTATCAACTTCGGCATCAGCGACGTTCAGAGCGACGCCAGTCCCATCCCTGGTGCGATTTATAAAAGCGCCTTTGCCGCAATCGAGAGCGCCGCCAATCCTGGCGTCCGCGAAAGAAACCGAGCCCTCCGAACGAAAGCCATTCGCGAGCACCGCATCGCCGGAAATCGCATTTCCGGCGCAACAAAGCGCGATACCCGATCCGTCTTCTTTACGGTTGCGGAACGTGCCAGCCTCGCATCGCAGAGTTCCGCCGATTTTCGCGCCGGAGAAGAACACACCGCCTTCGCCCAGGAAACCGCCGTTCAACAGAACGTCTCCGGTGACTCGCGCACCAGAACAATTCATTGCAGGGTTGCTGTCCGATCGCACTGCGCTTCCCGTCAGCCGCAGGCCGCCGTCAATGGCTGCGTACAGGAATGAAACGCCCCTGTCTGAGCGGAAGCCGGAATGACAGAAAACGCCTCCGCTGACATTTGAGCTCTCCGCCGACAGCGAGAGAACGCGGCTTTTCTGAAAATTGAGCGCTTTTGTAGCGGCGTTTCCGAGAAGGACTTTTCCGGCGAAGTGGCAACGGGAAAACACGAGCGGCTGCGGAATGATGCAGCCGGAAAGGTTCAGGTCTTCGCTTATGTAAGCGCCGTGAAGTTCCAGGCGGCTCTCATGGACTGGCACGAAATCATCGCCGCCGAGCGACAGGAACCGCAGGAAATGCGCGCGGACCTGGACTTCCGCGTCGTCGGGATCGACCCAGCGCCAGTGCTCCCGCTCATAGCGCGCAAAGACAGTCTCGAATGGCTCCCTGAGTGCCGAGGGATCTGCCTTGAACCCACCGGCGAAATCTTGCTCCGCGCCGCCTGCCCGCCCTACTTCGCGGAAGAGTTCATCGAAGAAGCCATGGAGCACCCGCGGCTGCGCATCGATCTTTGCCCGCATCTCGGCGCAAAGGTTGAGCGGATCGCGGCGGAGCAAGGGATTGAGCCACTCATTTTGGAGCTTCAGCGGCTCATAAGGCTTTGGCGTGAACGATTCGGTGAGGGCCTCGACAGCGAGGTGATAGAAGCGCTCGTCCTTTCGCGCACGCTCCACGGTCTGCAAGGGGTGCGCCTCTGCCTCCAGCCGCGAAAGGTACGCCCGCTGCGCCAATGCGAACTTCTCAACATCGTGTACGTCCTTTGGCTCCCAGTAGGCCGGCAGCCGCAGCTTCTCGATCGCGTGCCGCGTCGCCTCGATGATAGCTTCCTGAACGAGTTCCGGCGCAGCCTCCGTGAATTTGGCCATCGCCTCGACGAAGCTCATCTCCTCCTGAGGGGGTTCCGGCATGTGATCGCGCCATTCGTCGATAGCCGCGCAGACAATGGATGCCCGGCTTTCGAGCACGCAGGCCTCGCCATGGACCGCCGCGAACAGGAGCCTCTCCTCGGCTGGAAGGAGGCCGCTTGCCGAATCCTGATCGAGAAAATCCCCCAGCCATCGTCCGAAGGGTTTGCCGGGAGGCCGCTCATAGCGATGCCGCAGGTCCTCCGCCGTGGCCTTGAGGTCGACCAACCATTGCGGAGGGACGGCGGTCGTGACCGCGTCAGCGCTCGCCGCCCGGCCCGTACCAGAGCGGCAGCTTCGCTATTGAGCGTTCCCTCTTGCCCCATGCCCGCATGCCCCGATGCCATGCACTCGATCAAGCCTTAAGGTATACTTAACGGAGTTCGGAATGCCAAATCGATGGCTGGATTCCTGGAAGCCCCTGTTCCGGTTGGCAACCACAAACTATTCAGGAATTGCGGCAAATCGCGGTTACCGGTGCTTTACCAATCGCTGGCTTCGCTGCGGGCCGAGAGAATCCTTGCCTGCACGATAACGGATCGCCTAAAACTTAAATCGATGCAGGCACAGATTTCAGATCAGGCGCGCCTCGCGGCGCTCGCTGTCAATAGGGCGGGACGGTCAGCTCTCAGGCTCGCTTTAAGGTCGCCCTTTTCGCGGTGGATGGCCGGCGTTCCAACCGCCTATCACCTTCTCATCCTTCCGCAAGACCTGCGCACCGGCGATCCAAGCTTCGCCGTCGAACTTTACGATGGCTATTTTGGCCTTGCCGGGGCCGCCGCGCCCATCGGCTCGGAATCGCCTTTCCATATCCAACCGCCGACCGTGCCCTGGCAAAAAGACCTGTATGCGTTTGTCTGGCTCCGGCATCTTCACGCTGCCGACGACCAGATCGCGCGTGAAAAAGCCCGCAAGCTCACCTCGGAGTGGATCTCGTTTGTGAGTGGAGCGCCTGCGCTGGCTCGGGACCGGGACATCGCAGCCCGCCGCGTGATCTCGCTGCTTTCGCATGCGGCCTTCCTGCTCGATGGCGCCGAGCCGGCGTTCTACGATTCCGTAATGCGGATGCTCAGCCGCGATTTGCATGATCTCACCGTCACCTACAATGATGGTCCTGGCTTTGGGAAAATTCGCGCTTTGGCGGCGATCCTGCTCGCGGGCTTATGCATCGCGGAGCAGGAGACCTACCTCTCCTCATATCTGTCGGCCTTTTCGGCAGAGCTTGAAAAGCAGATCCTTGAAGATGGCGGGCACATCTCCCGCGATCCGAGCGACCTGATCGAGCTTCTCCTGGAATTGCTTCCGCTGAAGCAGTGCTTCGTTGCGCGGCAAATCGATCCGCCACCGGCTCTTTACTCCGCCATAAACCGCATGAACGCCATGCTGCGCTTCCTGCGGCTGGGCGACGGCAGCGTTGCCCATTTCAATGGCATGGGACCGACACTTCTCGATCAGGTCTCGACCGTGCTTGCCCATGATGATACATGCGCGATGTTCCCGGGCGTGATCGCGCCTCAGTCGGGATATGCACGCCTCGCTGCGGGAGAAGTGGTCGTCATCGCAGACGCGGGAGGACCGCCGCCTCTTTACCTCAGTTCGCGCGCCCATGGAGGCTGCAGCTCTTTCGAGATGAGCGTCGGGCATGAGACGCTCATTACCAATTGCGGCGCGCCGGTGGACGAAACCGGCGACTGGTCTGTGGTGTCGAGGTCGACGGCGGCCCATTCCACCTTGTCCATCGAGGATTTGTCCTCCGCCCGGCTCATCAAGGCTCAGGCGCGGAGTGCCGGCCGCGAGCTATTCTGGCTTGCCGGGCCAAGGGCCGTTCAGCATGACGGCGCCGATTCCGAGACTGCTTTAAGCGTCCGCATCGGTCACGACGGCTATCGCGAGCGCTTCGGCCTCCTCCATCGCAGGCGGCTGACGCTTCGCAAGTCCGGCCTCGAGTTCGAGGGATACGATCAGCTCTCGGCCATCGGCGACAACGCCACCGATCCCAAGGCGCATTTCACGATTCGCTTTCACTTGCACCCGCGCGTCTCGGCGCAGCTTTCGCGCAACACAAATGCCGTGGCGCTGACGACCGCCGGCGGTCAGGCTTGGCGCTTTCTAGCCGAAGGCGCCGACCTGGATATCGAGGAAAGCATTTTTTTTGCGGACCCGATTTGCCTGCGGCGCTCCTTGCAGATCGTGCTAAAAGGGCCATGCGCGAAGGCGACTTCGGTCCAATGGAAATTCGAGAAGGTGGCGCAGCAGCCGCGCCCCGTCATAGGCGGGGATCAGGTGCGTCGTTTTTCGCGATCTTGATCTTCCCCCCGGGCAGGTACACTTACGAGCCATGCTGAAACACCACGAATTTCCGGTCCGCCGGGCCCTCATCTCTGTGTCAGACAAAACCAATCTGGCAGAATTCGCCAAGCGGCTCGAGTTGCTCGGGATCGAGATCGTCTCCACGGGCGGCACCGCCACCTTTTTGCGGGACGCTGGCATACCGGTCATTCCGGTGTCGCAGGTAACGAATTTTCCGGAAATCCTGGAGGGGCGAGTCAAAACGCTCCACCCCGCCATTCACGGCGGCATCCTTGCGAATCTGGAGCAGAGCAGCGCACGGGATGTGCTCGCCGCTCACGGCATTGCTCCCATCGGGCTTGTTGTGATCAACCTCTACCCCTTCGAGGAAAAGGTTAAGCATAGCGCGAACGACATCCAGACGATGATCGAGACGATCGATGTCGGCGGCCCTGCGATGCTGCGCGCCGCGGCCAAGAACCATGGCATTGTTACTGCGGTGTGCGATCCCGCCGATTACGGCGCCGTGGCCGACGAGCTTTCGGGCGAAGCGAGAACGACGACGCTGGCGACGCGCCGCCGGCTTGCGGGCAAGGTTTTCGCGCGCACGGCGGCTTATGACTCGGCAATAGCGGCGTGGTTCGCGTCGCAATCCGAGGAAGCCTCGTCTAATGCTTTTTCCATCACGGGCACGCTCAAGCAGGCGCTCCGCTACGGAGAGAACCCTCATCAGGAAGCCGGTCTTTACGAGTTTGGCGATCACTCCGGCCCCGGCATTGTCGGAGCCGAGAAGGTCCAGGGCAAGGAACTGAGCTACAACAATCTCACCGATGCCGATGCCGCTTTCGAGCTGATTTCCGAGTTTCCCGCCGACCACCCTGCCGTGGCCATCATCAAGCACGCCAACCCGTGCGGGGCGGCTGTGGGCGGCTCGATTTTGGAGGCTTACCGCAAGGCGCTGGCCTGCGATCCCGTGAGCGCGTTCGGCGGGATCGTGGCTTTGAACGGCACGCTGGATGAAGAGGCCGCACGCGACGATCCTGAAGATCTTTACGGAGGTTG
The DNA here is from genome assembly GCA_963833565.1 of uncultured Alphaproteobacteria bacterium. Taxonomy (GTDB): domain Bacteria; phylum Pseudomonadota; class Alphaproteobacteria; order Rhizobiales; family Rhodomicrobiaceae; genus Rhodomicrobium. The sequence goes on along the minus strand of CAWHYO010000032.1, from coordinate 72,907 downwards.
TCATCGCGCCCGCGGTAACGCCGGAAGCGAGGCGCGCTTTTTCGAGCAAACCGAATGTGCGCCTGCTCGCGACGGGTGGCCTTTTGCCTCGCAATAACCGGGCTCCCTCCTTTCGGTCCGTCGCGGGCGGATTTCTTGTCCAGGATGCCGATACGGCTGGGCTCGACGAGCACACAATGCGCACGGTGACGAAGCGCGAGCCGACCGGGCAGGAGCGCGCGAATATGATCTTCGCCATGCGCGTCGCTAAGCATGTAAAGTCCAACGCTATCGTGTTTGCGAAGGATGGAGCGACAATCGGCGTCGGCGCCGGGCAGATGAGCCGCGTGGATAGCGTGAGGCTTGCCGTCTGGAAAGCGCGCGAGGTCGCCGGCGCAGGGAAAAGAGACCCCGAGCAGGCTCTTTCGGGCACGGCTGTCGCTTCTGACGCTTTCTTCCCGTTTGCGGATGGCTTGCTGGCGGCGGCGGATGCGGGCGCGACGTCCATCATCCAGCCCGGCGGTTCAATGCGCGACGCGGAGGTCATTGCGGCAGCGGATGAGCGCGGCCTCGCCATGGTATTCACCGGCGTCCGCCATTTCCGGCACTGACGCTTTTCGGCGTCTTGCCTTGCTATATTGCTAGTGAAATACCGTTGGCAGCGGATTAGCGCTGAAAAGCCAGCCGTGGAAATGGAGTATCGCGGCCCACACAATTGCGGCAAGGACGACAGGCCTCCACCCGATTTCGCCGAGACGCAGCTTGGCGCGGCCCTGAACAATTGCTGCGAACGGGAAGAACGAGGTCTTGGCCTCGAAAGCTGGCCAGCCTGGGACTGTGTCGCGCTTCCGGTTTTGTTGCAGCCAGCTTCCGATCAGAGCGGTAGCAGCAAACGCGCCAAAAAATGCGAAGCCGCGCCAAGTCGCCTGGGAAATCACATGCGTGATGGCCCAGATCGCGACTCCCCACATGACAGGATGCCGGGTTATCGCGAATATTCCGCCCGCGGCCTCCGGACTCTCCAGCACTTTTGCACCCCCTGGTGCTGACGGGTTCGGCCTCATGCTGCCGGCAAAGATAAAGATGAACGCGATGAGTATCAGCGCCGCTTGCGCCCACCTCCACCAATCGGGGACAAACCAAAGCTTGTCCGCATAAGGTGCGGCATTGAATTGGGTTATGAGCCAATAAATCCCGATCAGCGACAGGATGGAGAAAACGGCTGTGTAAGCGCCTTCGCCTGCGATCGCAACGCTCCGAGGCCGAAGCGGGGTCGAAGGAAGCATGTGGAGGAGGAAGAACCAGGATGCTGCTGCTATCAACGCGCCCAAAGCTTCCTCCTGCAATGAATGCTGACGCTCTCTCCAGGCTTGGAGAGCCGAGCCCTAGTGCAGCCGCTTCTTAATGCGGTCCAGGCTGGCCGTGATCGAATTTTCCGCAACCTGCCCGGACATCTTCTGCTCGATAAGTTGCTCTGCGGCTGAAATCGCAAGCTCCGCTGCCTGAGCCCGGATTTGTTTGCGCGCCTTCTCTTCCTCGAGCTTGATCTTCTGCTCCGCCACATTGAGGCGGCGGGCAATCATCTCGTCGAAGGATGTGCGCGCCTCCTTTGCGTAGGCCGCGGCCTCTCGCTCGGCCTGAGCCAGGATTTCCTCCGCCTCGACCTGAGCGTTCTCGGCGCGCTGCTTGTAATCGGCGAGTAGAGCTTCGGCTTCGGTGCGGAGCTTCCGCGCTTCTTCCAGTTCGCTGGCAATTGCGGCAGAGCGCTGGTCAAGCGCTTTGACGACTCTTCCAGGCAGCTTGTAGTAAAGGATGACGCCCACGAAGAGGATAAACGCGATAGCGACCCAAGTCTCAGGATCCGAGAATATGGCGGGGTTCATGCTCGTTACTCCTTCGACCCCTGACGCAGAGCCGCCTTCACTTCCTTATCGCTGACTTCCACTCCTGCGAGCTCTTTCACGATGTCGCTCACAACTCCGGCGGTCATCGCCTCCATCTCTCCCGAGGCCCGCTCAAGAAGGTTCTGAACTCGTTTCTCGGTCTCGGCTGTCTTTTCGCCGAGTTGGTGGTCGAGTTCCCGCTTCTTGTCGCCGAGTTCCGAGGCAAGCTTTTCTCGCGAAACTCGGATCAAGCCGTGGCCCTTCGCCTTCGCAGCCGCAATCCCGGCCTCGTAGCGCTCAGCCTCCTTGTCGGCGTTGTGCTGAGCGTCGCGCGCCGCTTGGATATCGCCTCCGATTTTGGACTTTCGGTCCTTGAGGACGCGCTCGATGCGCGGCAGCACGAGACTTGAAAGCGCAAAATAGAAAAGCGCAAAGATGATCGCCAGCCAGATTAATTGTGGGGCCCAATCACCGGGTTGCAGTTGAGGCATCGGTCTAGTCGCCTATGCGATGAATGATGGCGCCGCCTTCGGGCGAACGCCAATCTTCAATATTAGAATACGAACAGAAGGATGAGCGCGATAACGAGACCGAACAGACCGGTCGCTTCGGCGAGCGCAAACCCGAGAAGCAGGTTCGGGAACTGGCCGGGAGCCGCAGTCGGATTACGCAGCGCGCCCTGCAGGAAGTTGCCGAAGATGCTGCCGATGCCGACGCCAGCGCCAATGAGGGCTGAGCAGGCGAGGCCCGCGCCAATGAGCTTGGCTGCTGCTGGATCCATGAAACATTCTCCTATTCGATGGACTGGTGGGAGGTTGCGAAGTGGTTAGTGCTCGGATGCGTGCAGGGCGTCGTGCAGATAGATGCAGGAGAGAACCGCGAAGACATAGGCCTGCAGGAAGGCGATCAGAACCTCAAGGCCCATCAGCAGGACCATGAAGATGAACGGCACGCCGCCGGCCAAGAGACCGATATTGATGCCCAGTCCCACCACGAAGCTGCCGAAGACGGCAAGCATTGTGTGCCCGGCCATCATGTTCGCGAAAAGACGAACGGAGAGGCTGATGGGCCGCGTGAAGTAGGAAATGATCTCGATCACCGTGATGAGCGGCAACAGCCAGATCGGCACGCCCGACGGGACGAACAGCTTCAAGAAGCCGAAGCCGTTCTTGAAGATGCCGATTAAGGTGACGCCGATGAAGACGAAAGCCGCAAGCGCGAAGGTGACGATGATGTGGCTCGTGACCGTAAAGGCGCCGAGGCCGGGCAGCGGGATCATGCCGAGCACATTCATCGACAGCACGAACATGAAGATCGTGAAGATCACCGGGAAATAGGGCATCCCGGAATTGCCCGCGTTCTGGCGGACCATGTTCGCCACGAACTCGTAGGTGATTTCGCTTACGGATTGCAGCCGGTTCGGAACCGCGGATGCACCGCTCATGCTGTAGAGGAACAGGGCCGTGACAAACGTTGTCGCCATGACCATCCACAGCGCCGAGTTCGTAAACGAGGCGTCGTAGCCGTACAGATAAATTGGATATAAGCGGTTGATGACGAACTGATGCATGGGGTTGAAATCATGTCCCCCATGTCCGCCTTCCGCCGCTGCAGCGTGCGCTGCGCTAATGAACCAGTCTATCATTGCAATCCCTGCCGGCGCCGACTGCCGGGCCGCTTCTACTTTTCACCCATCTCGCGCGCCGCGCGGAAGACGTTCAAGAACCCGGCAGCGATGCCGAGAAAGAGAAACACAATCAAAAAGAAGGGATTCGTAATAAACCCCAACTTTGGCATGAGCAGGTTATCCAACGCCCACCCGATAAAGCCCCCAACGAACACGCCGGCCACCAGTTCGGTGGAAACCTTGAAGGCTTTGCCGAGTGTCGAGCTTCTCTTGTCAAGCTCTGCTTCGGACATACCCTCGCGCTTTTCATCCTCCGGTTCGAGCTTTCGCTCAAGCTCGCGAAGCCGCTCCTTCAGGCGATCGCTTAACTCGGGCGAAGGCTTTCGTCCATCTTGGTCGCCGTCGCCGGTGGATGACATCGGAACCCGATCGCGGTGGGGATAAACATGCGCGTAAGAATTTCTGGTAGTTTCTTAAGCCAGCGCATAAAGCGAAGTCAAGCGCGCGTCTTTCTTCCGCGTCCTTAAGCGGCAGTCATTCGGGGGAAATTCTCATTTAACGAGGGCTAGAGCCACGCCATCATGGCCCTTGACGCCGACGCTTTGGACTATGGTAGCATCGACGCCGGGATGTTTCGAAAGCGCATCCAGAAACCGCTGAATGCCCGCGACGCGCGAATCCGATTTTCCGGCATCGGGGTCGATGACTGCGCCGTAGCGGATGACGTTGTCCGCCGCGATCAGCGTGCCAGGCCGCGACAGCTTGAGCGAGAGCTCGAAATATTCGAGGTAGGATTCCTTGTCCGCGTCGATGAAGATGAGGTCGAACGGCTCTTCCCCGGCGGCAATCAGTTTCGGCAGAACCTCAAGCGCCGGTCCCTCGCGGACCTCGACCGTGCCGAGCAGCATGGCGCGGGCGAGGTTTCGCCGCGCAACTCTTGCGTGGGCGGGATCGATTTCCAGAGTGATCAGGCAGCCGTCCTCGGGCAGCGCGCGGCCGAGCCAGATGGTGCTGTATCCGCCAAGCGTGCCGATCTCCAGAATGCGGCGCGCACCGGCCAGCCTCGCCAGCATATGGAGGAATTTCCCGAGCACGGGCGAAACGCTGATCTCTGGCATCCCGGCAGCGCTCATTTCCTGGAGCGCGCTGGTCAGCGCGGCATCCTCCTTGGCGAACAAGCCTGAGATATAGCCGTCAACGGCGGTGAAGATGTCGGTCCCAGTCATGCAGAAGCTCCTTTGGCGCCGGTGGCGGGACGGCTTCCGGGGCGAATTTGCCGAAGACGTCTCTCTTTGTATTTGACAAACCGGGCGCGCGGCCAAAGTTTTTTGCGGCCGGTGCTGTTGCGAGGTTTCCTTGAGCAATCCTAAACACAAGACGCCCCCCTTCTTGCGTAAGATGGAGTTTCAGTATGGCGTGCTCGAACGCATTGCTCCAGGCTTGCGGCGCATCGTCTGCAACAACCCGAGCCCTTTCACCTTCAAGGGCACGAACCTGTATGTGATCGGCGAGGGGCGGGTTGCGGTGGTCGATCCGGGTCCCGCGTCCGGCGATCAGCTCGATGTGCTTTGCGATGCACTGAAAGGCGAGACGATCACGCACATCCTCGTCACGCATTGCCACGCCGACCATAGCGGCGCCGCGGAGGCGCTGAAGGCGCGGACCGGCGCACCCACGCTTGGCATGCCGCGCGGCGCGAGGCGCTCTTTCGTCCGGGGCGAAAGGGCCATCGGGGCGAAGCTTCATCGTACCCGTCGCTTTCGATATCGCGCTTCAGCATGGCAGCCGCGTTGAGGGCGATGGATGGGAGGTGCAGGCCATTCACACGCCGGGCCACGCGCCCGATCACCTGTGCTTTTACATGCCCCGCGAGAACATCCTGTTCTCGGGCGATCATGTCATGGGCTGGAATACGACCGTTATCGCGCCGCCCGAAGGAAACATGGGCGACTATATGCGTTCGCTCGATTTTCTCATCGAGAGGAAGGAGGCCGCCTACTATCCCGCCCACGGTGCGCCCATTCACGAGCCGCAAAGGTTTATCAAAGCGCTGATCTTCCATCGCCGTTGGCGCGAGATGGAAATCGTCGAGGCGTTGCGCGCGGGGCTGACGACCATCGGCGAGATGGTGCCTCGCATCTATAACGGCCTCGATCCGTCGCTGGCCGGCGCGGCGGCGCTGGCCGTGTTTGCGCATCTCGAATACATGGCCGAGAAGGGAACGGTGATGGCCCGGAAGCCGGGGCCGTTCGCCATGGATCAGGAGTTCGCTCTCGGAGAACAGCGCTAGGTGAGCGTCCAGCCGCAGCTTTAACGCGTTATCCGCGGCCACGTTCTGCCTCCAGCGCCGCTGTGGGCCGCTTGGGAAAATGGGTGTTGATTCGTAAGCAGGCTTGACAGATGAGCCGGCAGGTGAACACGCATCTGCCATATTTTCCGCACTGATAACCAGCGTCATTCTTTAAGTCGCTGAAAGGAAAATCATGCCGGATTCCAGCGCAGCATTCAAATATCTTGACGAAGCCGCCATCGAAAAGCTGGAGATGCGCACTAGCCCATACGAATGGGGCTATATTGACGATGCCATACCGTCAGAATTCAAAGAAGAGATTCTCTCCGACGCGCCGATCATCGCCACGCGCGGCAGCTACGGAATCAAAAGCTATCTGGGCTTGCCACACCTCAAATACGGTCCGCACTTCGGGAAAGTTATCGAAGAACTTCTGAGCGATCGCTTCCGGAAGATCGTCGAGAATAAGATGAACATGGACCTGAGCAACAATCCGCCGTGTATCGTCATGATGGGCAACACCACGGGCCATTATAACGAAGGCTATGCTCATCCAGATTCCAAGCATAAGATCGTCACCGTGCTCGTCGGGTTTTCGCGGGAGTGGCCATACGAGAAAGGCAAATTACGCATCTTGCGCTCGTCCGACCGCGAGGATTTCGAGTTTGAATATTCCCCGGTGTTCGGCGCAATGCTGATGTTCAAGGTCTGCGACCACTCCTGGCACGGCTTCCTGCCGCAAAAGGGCCAGCGGATGAGCCTGCAACTTTGCTATTATGACAATGAGAATAGCGTGCGCCGCGAGTATCTTCGCCATGGACTGAGCGCCTTCGCTAAATCGAATCCGATGCTGAATAAAGCCCTGAATGTGTTGCCAAAGAACTTGTGGGGCCTCATTCCAAGCAACAGGTAGGGAGTTCTTGATCCCCTTTCGGGCTACGCCCAAAAGGGGTCAATGTTCAGCCGCCCAGCCGCTATTGGCAACTTGAGTTCGCTACTTGGAATATCGTGCCGTTCCCTGACGTGCCTCCGGTTGCGGTTACTCCATAGAGCACACCGCCAGGGCCGAAGACCAGGACAGATTGTGGCATCCCGCCGTCAGTCTTTCCTTGAAAGCTGTAGACGGTGCTTTCCTTCCATTGCACCTGCCCCGCCACGGGCGTCAGCCTGACCACCGAACCGTCTTTCGCAGTTCCCCCATTAGGCGTCGTAGCGTACAGAGCGCCTTGCGTATCGAAGATCAGCGCGTGGCCAGGACCGGCGGCAGCTGGGAATGTGTAGATCACGGTTTCAGACCACGGCCCGCTTCCGGTTGGCGGCGTCAGCTTAAACACTGTTGCGCTGCCGGCATACTTTCCATCCATGCTTAATGGATATGTCGCACCGTAAAGCGCACCCTGATTATCGAAGATGAGATGGTTGCGCCCAAACCCATCCGCTCCACCCTTGAAACTATACAGCACCGTTTCCGCCCACTGTCCTGCGGGTGTTGTTGGCGGCGTCAATTTGTAGACCGCACCAAAGCCGTGGCTCCCCCCGTTGGCCGTCGCGCCATAAAGAGCGCCTTGGGAATCGAAGGTCGGCCTCGCGGCCGGAGCTCCGCCGTCGGCATGGCCTGTAAAGTTATAAAGAACGGTCATTTGCCACTGACCTGTGCCGGATGCGGGCGTCAGCTTGTATACGGTACCGGCGTTCGAACTCCCTCCAGAGGTTGTCGCGCCATAGAGCGCGCCCTGAGAGTCGAGAGTCAGGCCATATTTGCCGCTGCCGTTGAAACTGGCCGGGAAGTTATACAAAACGCTCTCAGTCCATTGCGTCTTCCCGGACGCCCAGGGCGGCGTCAGCTTATACACCACGCCCGCGCCTGAGCTTCCTCCAGAATTTGTCGTGCCGTAAATGGAGCCCTGGGTATCGCGGGCCGGGATGCCAATCGGATCACCGCCGCCAAGCTGACCGTTGAAGGTATACAAACCAGCTTTGGTCCAATGCGTCTGCCCCGATACCCAGGGTGGGATCAGCTTGAATATCGTGCCTTGCCCCGAACTTCCCCCGTCAGCGGTGATGGCATAGAGATTGCCACGCATATCGGAGTCGAAAGACGTATTCGAACCGCTGCCATCGGCCCCCCCTGCAAAATTGTAGATGGTAGTCTCGCTCGCTTGCGCCGTCTCCGAACCGAGCGGGGCATTGAATAAGGCGGCGCTTGCGAGAAGAGCAAATGCAGTGTTCACGCGGAATGCGCTGTATCTTGGAAGCATCTGAAAACCTTTATAATTTACGAATCGCCAGAAATATCTAGTTGCTTCTAAGACCGTCGCGGGCCTGAGCGCAACCTTTGAAAGATTGGCTTGGCCGAAATCCCCAAGTTCTCGCTTCCGTTTGGCCCTGCGGGGATTGCTCGAAGAACTGACGTCACGCCTTCAGCGCAGTTGCCGCAGCCTTCGACTGTGTGCTCGACGGTAGTTGCTTAGCGGTGGCTACGAAATACACGCCGAGCGCGATCATGGGCAGCGAATACACCACGCCCTCTGAGAAATAGGGCGTGGTGAAAAACTGCGCCATGTCCCATTCCTTGAAGTATTCGGCGAAGATGCGGAAGACGCCATAAGCCATAAGGAACACGCCGGTTGTCAGGCCGGGGGAGCGAAGAGAAAGGCGGCTGTGCGTGAAATAGCGCAGGAGGAAGAACATCGCGACGCCTTCGAGAGCCGCCTCGTAGAGCTGCGTCGGATGGCGCGAGCCCAGGAAATCGCCCTTGGCGAGGACGCGAGCCGGGAACTCCACCGCCCATGGCACATCGGACAGGCGGCCATAGATTTCGCCGTTGATGAAGTTGGCGATGCGTCCGAAAAAGAGGCCGAAGGGCACCACAGCCGCCGACAGATCCATCAGCGACCGGACCTGGATGCGATTGCGGCGCGCGAACAGCCAGATGGCAAAGCCGACGCCCAGGAGGCCGCCGTGGAATGCCATTCCGCCTTCCCAAATCCGCAAGAATTGCAGGGGGTGGCGGAACAGCATGCCCGGCTCGTAGAAGAGGAAGAAGCCGAGACGCCCTCCAACCACGGTGCCAAGCGTCGCCCAGAACAGGAAATCGTCGACCTGCTCCGGGCGCATCGGGCTCGGGCCGGCCCACAGGCGCTTGTCGGCGCAAAGCCGCCGCATATAAAGCCAGCCGAGGAGAAGCCCGGCCATGTAGGCGAGGCCGTACCAGCGTATCGCCAGCGGCCCGAGATGGATCGCGACGGGGTCGTTGAAGGGGAATGCAATCGCCATCAGGTCCATGGAAGCCTCGGGGAGCGCGCCTTTTGCGCCCTCTTAGCAGAGGAACCGCAGACGGCCAACGGCTCATGCGAACACCGATGTTACGCACCAACTGAAGGGTAATTCGTTCCGTCCCCGACTTCCCCTGTCCAATCATGGAGGTTCAGGAGATTGCCGATCCCAGCGAACGAAGAATTATCTTCATCCATCCATTTGATGATAATGGGTGCGCTTGGCAATTCATTAACATTTCGTCGCCGCGCCGACGCATTAACCCGAAGACGGTTAACAGAACCGCGCCGGATTTATTTCCGGCCTGAGTTGTGGTTAAATTTTGCTTATTGGGCGCGAAACGCGCCTTGGACCTGATGCCGACCGGTGCTCTAAGTATCTGAAAATCAAAACATTTTTGCGATGACATTAAATCGAATTCAATGCTGGAATATCTCCTGTTAACCGGGATCGTGAAAAACGCATCCGTTGAAATATGTCCGCGGACATGCGCAGGGGCGCATTAACGGCAAGCGCGCGCAGTTTGCGCCTGCGCCGCTGCCAGCGATCTCCCTGATTTTATCTAGTCAAATCAATAACTTACTCAATATTCATCTCTCGCTAAGGCGCATTTTCCTAGGATCTGCGGCCGAAGCATCCCGGCTGTTGACGCAAGCGGGAAGCCGATCCGGGGATGAAGCAAGACGACTCCGGGGCCGAAAGGACACATGCGATGAGAGAGGTTCTGGCGATATCAGTAGGGAGCGCCCCAGGCGGCGAACCCGACGGATGCAGCCGCGGCCATCAATGCGGTCGCGGCGAGGCGCGCGGCCACCTTCTTGGTATAGAGGCTGGAAATGCGCCAGGCGAGCGCGACGCACCAAAGGCATGCCGCCGCCATGAGCAAGGTCCGCGCCGTCGCGATGAAGGGGATGGTGATCCCTTCGACATGCAACTGGCTCAGCGTGTTCGCGAAAAGGCCGAGAAACACGCCGCAGGCTGCAACCGGGATCAGGCTCTGCGCCAGATGATGAAAAGAGGCCCGGCGGAACTCTTTTGTATTCCGCGCCGTCATGACCCGGCTGGCCGCGGCCACGAGAAGAAGCACAGTGCCGCCAATCGCGAGCGTAACGGCGAGGAGATAGGCGAAGAGCACTGCGCCATCCAGGGGAGTCATGACGTCGTTCTGTTCGGGATAGCTCGTCAACACCCACCAGGGCGTTTGCGCGGTGAGGGGCCACATGATGCCGCGGTCGATGAGCCATTCGGCGGCGGCCTGCTTGGCGGAAACGAACCAGGGGCTGGACGCCCAGTGGAATGCGCCCGTCGCAAGGCCCATCATCCCGAACGCGATGAGCCAGGTTTCCCATGGCCGGGGTTCCAAGCCCGCCACATGCACGATCTCGTGGCCGGGCGAGCGCCTCGCGAGCGTCACGGCTTCGCGAAAGCCGCTGCACCGGCCGCACATATGGCAGTCGGCGGCTCCGCGCATGGTGCGGACAGGAACCAGCGGCGCGCAATTGAGCCGCACCGTTGCAGAGGGCTTCGGCGCGCGGTCCCATGCCTCATGGTCGACCCGGAAATGCACCGGAGCGACCTTGGCGAGGAGGCCGAACACCCCGTTCACAGGGCACAAATAGCGGCACCAGACGCGCTTACCCCGGCCGAAGGAATAGCCCACGGCGATCGCCGCAAGCGTGGAGCCGCCCAGGATCAGGAGCACCGGCTTCGGATACTGATAGACGCTGATGAACTGGCCATAAGCCGTCGTGCAGACGAAGGCGACGAACGGCCATCCTTTCCACTTCATCCAATGCGGGATTGAACGGCCGCGGCCATGCCAGCTTACAGCCTCCGACACCGCGCCTTCGGGGCAGAGCACCCCGCACCACAGACGCCCGACAAGCACCATGCTCAGGAGCACGAACGGCCACCAGACGCCCCAGAAAACGAACTGCGCGAAAAGCGTGAGATTGGTCCAGATATGCGCTGTGCGCTGCGGCGGCGGGAGAAATGCGGGAACGACGACCAGAAAGGCGTAAGCCGCAACGACAACCCACTGCACGGCCAGGATCGTTCGCTGATGCCGCTGAAGCCAATGGCCCGCTGCAGCGAGCCAGCGGTCAAGGCGGCTGACCGACGGCCAGATCAAGAGGTCTTCGCCATACTCTTTCTCTCGGGCGCGGACGAGAAGATCAACCATCGAACCTGTATCCAGTCCTGCGAGAGCCGCGTTATTTTGCGGCCCGGTAATGAAAAAGGGCGCGGTGTCCGCAAGACGACTCCAAGGAAACAGACACCGCGCCAGTCCCGATAGCTGCCCAAGGCGGCAGGACATTCCTCATTTCGCGATCAGCAGCGCAGGCGGCGCATCAGGCTGAAAATCGTCGAAAAACTTGTATTCGCCCGCGTCCAGCGTGCGGATGATAAGCGGAGCCTCTCCGCCAGACGGTACGATGACCTCTTTGCGAAGCTCCGTGCTCTCGAATTCGGCGGGCATTTTCCCGGTATTCTTCACGATGATCTTGAACCTTGTCTTCGCAGGCACCTCGATCCGCGATGGCGTGATGACGCCGTCCTTCATTTCGATCTGGAAAACAGGCTCATCCGCTGCCCAACTCCCCGAGGGCGTCACGACGCAAAGCATGGCGAGAATGATCGCCGCCCGCTTCATCAATACCCGCCCTTTTTGCCAGTGCCGGCGTAAACGAACTCATAGTCGACGGTGAAGGTCTTGAACCACGGACCGACGCCGGTTTCCTTGTCCACGTGCCTGCCGAAATGGGCGTGCGGGTTCTCGCTCGGTGGCTGTATTGTCAGGATGAGCTTGTATTTCCCTGGGCCGAAGAGCTTGACGTTGTCCCCATAGTGCGGCCCGTCGTTCGCCACCATCGGCATGAATTCGCCCTTGAGGTTCTGCTTGTCATCGAGCTTGACCAACTCGAAGCCGACGCGCAGGTAGGGCATCCAATCACCCTCCGCAAATCCGTTCTGATTGCCTTTGGCCGCCTTGATGTCTGCTTCAAGATGGACATCGGACTCCTTCGCGTCGCGCATCATGCCGGGCGGGTCCATCTCGATGGGCTGAAGATAAACCGCCGCAATACGCATGCCCTCTTTCTCCTGCGCCTGCCCGATCGGATATTCCTTGGCCGCTGCGCTAAATGCGCCGCTGCATAGGGCGAGTAGCGCAATGCCGGCGATTTTTGGATCCATCCCTTTCTTGCTCCCCGATGCGCGGTTCATTTCCTGAAAATGAAACCGCACCCACGCTAATGTTGCTCTTGTTGTCTGGAACAGAACTCGCCGATATACTATAGCTAGCCAACGAACATGCGGAGATCAACGTTTTTCTTTTTAAATTAGACCAATTCTAAAGTACATTAACCGCACTCAACTACTGTTTAGAATTGGACTAAATTTACAATATCCGAGCAGGCTGATTGCGGCCGCCTGGCTTCACGGGGGGTTGCTCCATGCGCCAGATGCAACAAAGCCCCGCACTGGCTTGCACGAGCCTAACGCAATGATTAGTTTGCCGCAGAACCAAGGCTCACGAGGGTATCGATCCATGACGCAGACCACAGGCCGCTTTTTCGACGAGATCGCAAAGTTCATGACCGACGCTGCCGGCGCCGCGCAGGGCGTGCGCGCAGAGATGGAAACCGCCGCGCGCAGCCAGGCGGAGCGATTTTTCCGAAGCATGGATCTTCCGCAGCGCGAAGAGTTCGAGGCGGTGAAAGCCATGGCCTTGAAAGCGCGTGAAGAAAACGAGAAGCTGGCGAAGCGGATTGCCGAGCTTGAGACCGCTTTGAGCCGTGCACAAGGTGCAACCGGGCAACAGTCATAGGTTGTGGACGGCTTTTTGCGAACTGCTCGGCAACACTGGTAACACTATTGTTTAGTCACCGCCGTTTTCCCCGTGGAGAAAGTCGCAGATCGATTGCGCAGAACATGCGGATCACCGCATAGGCTGATGAGACTTGATGCGGCAAAGCCTGGACAGATTCACGTTTGCGACCAGAGGGTCTGTTCGGGACATTTTGCTGCGCCATCAAAGGGGAAATTAATGGCCGCTGCCGGACAGGAACAGGATTACAATCGTGTGTCACACCCTGTCGATCTAGTGGAGCATATCGCGTGCTTGCAGGATTGGGTTTTTGAGCGTTCCAGTGAAGACGAGTTGACTGTCTCCGTAGCGGGTTCGTGGTGCGATTATCATATCTCGTTCAATTGGCGCGATGACCTGGAAAGCCTTCACATGGCGTGCGCCTTCGACTTTAAAGTTCCGCGGAACCGCATGACGGAGATCTACCGTCTGCTCGTCCTCATCAACGAGCAACTCTGGCTTGGGCATTTCGACCTCTGGACCTCTGAAGGGCTCCTTCTCTATCGTCAGGGGTTGATGCTGAACGGCGCCGAACCGACCGCTAAGCAATGCGAGGCGCTGCTCCAGGCGGCGCTCGATACCTGCGAGCGGTATTATCAGGCTTTCCAATTTGTGGTCTGGGCCGGTAAGCGCGCCGAGGACGCGTTGGCGAGCACCATTTTCGAAACCGAGGGACAGGCTTGAGCGAGAGCAGCGATAACGCCTCGATTTTTCTGGTCGGCGCCGGCCGCATGGGCGGCGCATTGCTTCGCGGCTGGCTTGCGGCGGGATTTCCCCCGGCCTCTTTGGCTGTGCGGGAGCCGCAGCCGTCGCCCGAAATGGCGGCATTGCTGAAAGAAAAGGGGATCGCGGATCAGCCGTCATCGGCGCCCGATGTTCTCGTTCTGGCTGTAAAGCCGCAGATTATGGCAAAGGTGCTGGAAGAGGTTGCGCCCCATGCGGGACCGCAAACGGCAGTGCTTTCCATCGCAGCCGGGCGCACGGTGGCCAGCATCGCGCGCCAGTTTTCGCCAGACACCGCGATCGTGCGGGCGATGCCCAATCTTCCGGCTGAGATCGGACGCGGGATCACGGTCGCCTTCGCAAACCCGCATGTCACGGCGGAGCAGCGCGAGCTTTGCGGCATGCTGCTCAGCGCGGCGGGCCACGTGGCCTGGGTCGAGGATGAGAGCTGCCTCGATGCGGTGACTGCGGTTTCGGGGTCCGGGCCAGGATATGTGTTCTATCTGGTCGAGTGCCTTGCAACTGCGGGCCGCGATGCAGGGTTGCCGCCCGATCTTGCCGAAAAATTAGCCAGGGTTACCGTCGAGGGCGCAGGCGAGCTTTTGTACAGGTCTCCCCTTTCACCCGCGCAGCTTCGTGAGAATGTGACGTCCCCAGGTGGAACGACCGCCGCCGGACTTTCTGTCCTTAAGCGAGACCTCACGGATCTCTTGCGGGAGACGGTCGCTGCTGCGGCGAAGCGGTCCCGCGAGCTGTCGGAATAAGGACCAGCGCACTTAACGTCGCCCCGGATCAGCTGTATCCGCGGCCGCAAAAACTCATGCGCGAGCAATGCGTTAGGAACCCGGATAACGCCTGCGGCGTTTCCGGGACGACGACACCGGGCGACACTATTCCCGCATCCCCTACTTCACCGTGATGGTAATTTTTTCCGAGGCGAGTGCGGGATCGTAGGGGATATGGTTCCCATCGCCGACGACAAGCTGCAGCGTGTGCTTGCCCGGCGCGAGCGTGAGCGTCGTCTCGGTCTGGCCCTTGCCGAAATGCTTGATGTTATCGTCGGCAGGCAGGGGCGCGAGCGCCTTTTCGCCCGTGGGCACGTCGGTATCGATCAGGACGTGGTGATGTCCCGTATGGGGCTTGTCCGTGCCGGCGGGGGCGATCTCAATCCCCTGCACGCCCATCACGACCTTAACCGGACCCGAAATCTCCGCTCCATTCTTGGGCTCGACGAAGAAGACCTTGGCGCTGGCAGGCCAGTGGCCTTGCGTCGGCGCGCTGGATGCTGCGTGCGCGGTCAAGCCAGCCAGCGCGATAGCTGCAACGAAATAAATATGGCGTTTCATTGCGTTCCTCCGTTAAAGGCGTCGCTACATATCGAGGGGCGAACGTGCAGGGATTAGCCGCAATGCGGAAGGCTTTTTAAGAGGATGAGGAACTTTCGCCGTTGAACTTTTCGCGATGACGCCAAATTCCACATCTGGCTCGGATATAGAGTTCATCGTGAAAAGAACCGGGAGGCTTTAGCTACCGCAAGGTGCATTCGGCATCCGCCACACAAGGCAATGACCATGACGAAATTTGCATTTCTAGTCGCAGGCGCGCTCGCGCTTTTCGGCGCCGGCGCTTCACAAGCTCATGAATATCGCACCGGAGACCTGACCATCTTTCACCCCTGGGCGCGCCCTGCCGCCGAAGGCCAGAACGGCGCCGCTTATCTCACCATCAAGAACGGCGGCAAGGACGCTGAGACGTTCGTCTCGGCTGAAAGCCCGGTTGCCGAAAAGACCGAGCTTCACGAAACGCGCGACGAAAATGGCGTGATGAAAATGCGCGCGGTGAAGGAAGGCGTCGAAATCAAGCCCGGCTCTTCGCTCGAGTTCAAGCCGGGCAGCTATCACATCATGCTCATCGACCTGAAGAAGCCGCTGGAAGAGGGGGCGATGGTCCCGCTCAAGATCACGCTGGCGAAGGCGGGCACGATCGACGTCGATGTCAAAGTGGAGAAGACGTCGCCTGGCACCGCGGAGGCAATGCCGATGGACATGCACGGCATGAAAGGGATGGATCACTCCACGCATTAATTAATTGTTTAATCTGCGCCCTTGATCGGGAGCCGCGTTGCGTCCAACGCGGCCCTTCCCTGGTTGTTTCTTCATTGTAAGAAATAACAGGAGAACCCCAATGGCAAATCATGCAACGCGCCACATGCTGGCTGCAGGCGCTGCAATGCTCGGCTTCGGACCGAAAGTGGAAAACACCCACGGGCCGTTCACCCTTCCTTCCCTTCCCTACGCCTACAGCAAGAACGAACCCGCTATCGATAAGCAAACCATGCAGTTGCATCACGACAAGCATCACGCAGCGTATGTGAATGCCCTCAATCAAGCTGCGTCGAGCGGTGGCAGTTGGACAAGGAAACCTTTGCAGGACATTCTGACCAGCCTTGGCGCGGTGCCCGAAAGTGTTCGGACCACGGTCCGCAACAACGGCGGCGGCCACGCCAATCACACCATGTTCTGGGAAATCATGGGAGGCCGCGGCGGAAGGCCGAGCGGCGACGTCGCAGCCGCCATCGACCGCGATCTGGGTGGCTTTGGCAATATGCAGAATGCCTTCAACACGGCCGGGCAGAAGATTTTCGGCTCCGGCTGGGTTTTCATTACAGTGGACAGGGCCGGCAAGCTGGCGCTCACAACGCGGCCCAACCAGGATACGCCGCTGATGGACGGCGCGCGCGTCCTGTTCGGCAACGATGTCTGGGAGCACGCCTATTACCTCAAATACCAGAACCGCCGCGCCGATTACCTGCAAGCCTGGTGGGGTGTTGTCGATTGGGGGAAAGTCGCTGCGCGTTACGCGGCGGCAAAGGCCGGAACGCTCACCATCTGAGCAAGCAACCGTCCCCGGCCGGGGCGAGAGCCGCGCGGACTAGCGCATTGCAAGCCGACGGCTTCCGTCCGGAAGGACGGCCGAGCTCCGTGACCAAAAACGAGCCCCCGGCTCCACATCGGCGCGGTGTGCATGCCGGGATCAACTACCATTCCGGCTGCTCATAGAGCGGCGTCACGGCGGTGCGGCCTCACCATGCCCGGTATCTACGCCGCCTTCACCTGTTTGAAATCCGGCCAGCGCGCGGCTTCGAGCTGCGTCTGGATCGTCTTGCGCGTCAGCTCATTGTCCGCCCGGAAATTGTTGTAGAGAGCCGCCACCGCATTCGATAGCGGTTTCACCAATGGCTCGATGGCGCCTCTCAAGATGTCGCCAAAGTCCTTCATGCCCTCCAGGCTGGGAAGTTGGCTTTCGGCCAGATTGCGAAGCTTGGCGAGGCCGATCATGGCGCGCTCGACCCTTTCATGCAGGCTCGACAGTCTTTCCGGCCTGCCCTTCGCGGAAACGGCGACGATCAATCCGGCGATGACGGCGTCGGCCTCGGCCTTCGCATCGGCATAGATGAGCTGACCGTGGGCGATATGGCCGTTGCCGCCGAACCTTTTCAGAATCGCGACGCTTGTCTCCGCCTTGGTGCGAACGCCCGCCAGTTGAGCCACCGCGTCCGCCCATGTCAGCTCCGGCATTGCCATTATCTCCTTTGGCAAGAAAGCATTCGGCTAAAATGATACATGAATTAGGAGTCCCGGCACCCAAGGTCAAGCCAGCGCCGAAAGACGCGCGCCCGCTGGACTCCGCTTGGCGCACCGCGAATTGTGGAGCGCTTGTAACTACCGCGAAGGAAGGTGGGCGCTTAAATTGGGAATCGTGCAAGCTTGAATAAGGTGCGTTTCCGGCCGCGATTGAGAACGCGCCATAAAACAGGCTCCAGAGCGTTGCAGAACTGTCAATCGAGGTAGCGCCGGGCCATGCGCTGCTCTTCTGGTGAAGCCGAGAGGGATCGATTTTGGGCCGCCTGCTGGTAACACTTGGCACGATGCTCGTCCTTGTGCTTGGCGTGGCTTTTGTCGCGCCAGCATTCATGGACTGGAACGCGTACCGGCCGGACATCGAGCAGGCGGCCTCCACGCTTCTTGGGCGCAAAATCAGCATCCTCGGCACTATCGACATTGCGCTTCTGCCGGAGCCGCACCTTCACGCGAAGAAAGTCGCGGCGGAGGGCGATCCGTCCGAAGCGGCGCAAATGACCGCCGAAGCGGTCGATCTTACCCTGTCGCTTCAAGCCATGTTCAGTGGGCGGCTGGAGGCAAGCCAGCTTAAGCTCGTCAATCCGTTTCTTATCCTTGACTTGTCTAAGCCGCTGAAAAGCAGCTCCGCGCCGGCCAAGGCTGCGCCATTACCGTTCGCGGCTGGCTTGACAAGCCTGGAAATCCAGGGAGGCCGTATTTCCGTCTATCCGGATGCCGGCCAGCCGCAAGCACTGATCCTCGACGGAGTCGACGGAACTCTGCTCGCGCCGCCGCCCGGCAATGCCTACCGCTTCTCCGGGCGCTTCGTACAAAACAGCCAGCGCTTCGATGTGAAATTTACCGCAACGCCGCACGGCAAGGGCGTGAAGCTCGCGGGGACTGCGGCAAATCTTGCGTCAAAGGCGGTTTTTCAAGCCGATGGCCTGCTGAACACGGCAGCTGCTCCGGTTTTCGAAGGGACGCTGGCGTTGTCGGCGCCTCGGGCGCTCACCGGAGCGCCTTTCGAAATCCAGGCAAAGGCGGGCGGGAAACTCAATCGCGAGGGCCTGGCGCTATCCGATCTCGTGCTGACGATGGACCCGGAAAACAGGCCGCAAGTGCTGACCGGCTCCGCAAACCTGCCCTTCGCGACCGCAAAGGCGGCGGATATCACGCTGGAAGCGCGCACGCTTGACGCCGACGCGCTCATGTCTGGCGCTGAGCCGGGAATAGCGCCGGGCGCGTCTGCTGGATGGAGCAGCCTTCGAACCGCGGCGGAACAAATGCTGTGGCTCTACCCGGATGTAGGGGTGCATCTATCCCTGGCGCTCGATCAGGCCCAGATCCGGGGCGAACCCATAGAAAGCGTCAAATTCGACGGTACGCGGACGGCTCAAAAGTGGCTGTTCGAGGATGCCGCGGCGACCCTTCCAGGCGAAACCGCGATCAAGCTCACTGGCGCGCTCAAACGAAATGCCGGAAATCCGGAACTCATGACGCGCGTCGACCTCCAAGGCAAGAACCTGGGCCGCCTCAATCGCTGGATCGCAGCCGCCGCGGCTAACGCCAGAGCCGCGCCCCCGAGAGCATTCGCAGCGAGCGGATTGCTCACGCTTTCGGACGACGTCACCGCCTTTACGGACGTCAAAGGCGCTGTTGACGCCACTCCGTTTACTGCGAGCTTGCGCCTTGAAAAAGCGCCCATTCCGAAGCTGAAAGCCTCGCTTTCGGGCGACAGTTTCGACCTGAGCAGCCTTGATAACGGGCGATCAGGCGCGGACGCGCTGTCGAGCGAGAGCGTAAAGGCCATCTGGCAGGCCGCGCTTGCCCAGCTTGCGCCGGTTCTGGGAGACGAACCCGCGAACATCAGCACAGCCGATATCGACGTCTCCGCCGGGAGCATAAAGACGAGCTTCATCGAAGCTAAGAACGTCGCGATCCAGCTGAAGTTCGATCCGGATGTGCTGACGGTCACGAAACTGAGCGCCGAGATGGCCGATGGCCTCGCTTTGCACGGAGAGGGCGTTGTTCCCCTGCAGAGCGGAGGTCAGGGCCGGTTCGATGGCCGCCTTGAGGCAGCCTCGCCGCAGGCCGTTCTCAAGCTTGCGGCATTGGCGGGCTACGATGCCGATAGCGCGGCAGGACGCCGCGCCGAAGACCTCGCGCCAGCCAGCCTCGCAATCAACTCCAGCGCGGATGGACAGGGCAGCGCATCCGTGCAGCTCAGCGGAAAGCTTGGCGCGGCTCACCTCGATGGCCGCGTTCAGTTGAAGGGCAGTCTCGCGGAATGGCGGGCCGCGCATTTCTCGGGGCAGATTGCGCTCTCTGCAATTGAAGGCGCCAATCTCGTCTCGCTTCTGTTCCCCAAAGGCGGGATTGAGCCCCGGCGCTTCGAATTCTCCGGGCACGATCGCGATCCGGGCCAACGGCACATCCGAGCGGCTCGATACGTCAGCCACCGTCAAGGCTGCCTTGTTGCAAGCCCAGATCGACGGCGCGGCGTCGTTCAGCGGGCAGACGTTCTCCTTCAACGGCAAGGCGCAGGCCTCAAGCCAGTCTCCCGAGCAGTTTCTGCCGCCCGCCCTTTTGGCGCTGCTCGGCGGCGAACGGCAAGCCGGTCTCAGAGTGGAGACCAATCTGGCCTACTCGCCTGGGCGCATCGCTGCGACCAAGCTCAAAGCGGAGTCGCCGAAAAACGTCGTGACCGGCCGTCTTGCGATTGGCACGGCGGATCGCGTGACGGAGGTTGATGCGGACCTGAAAGCCGATCAGCTCTCGCTTCCCGCAATTCTGGGTTACCTGCTCGCGCAGCCGACGGATCGAATCGCGGCTGCGGCGTCCGCTGCGATGCAAGCGCCTTCGCCCGACATCTGGAGCAACCGGCCTTTCGCACTGAATGTGTTTCAGGACACGACGGCCAAAGTTACGCTCGCCGCGAAGACAATGAAGCTTGGCGAAACGTTTTCGCTCTCGAACGCGCAGCTGTCGGCAACGCTGGAAGATGGCCGCCTCGACGTGCAAAAGCTCGAAGGGAAAGCGCTCGGCGGCGATCTCACAGCCTTGCTCAGTCTTGATACACGCGGTTCTGTTGTCGCCACCACCGCGACAATCGCTCTCGCCAAAGCCGACCTGTCCGCCCTTGCGAACAACGGCTCATCGCCAATCCTTTCTGGGAAAGGATCGCTCTCGCTTCACGCTTCCGGACAAGGGTTGAGTCCGCGCGGCATCATATCCGTGCTCCAGGGAAGGGGCCTGATCGCGCTCTCGGACGGACAAGTTACGAAGTTCTCACCAGCGCGCGTGCAAAAGAGCGCCGACGAGTTGGCGTCAGCGCAGCAACCGCCAACGGAAGACGTGATCAAGAAAAAGGTTTTTGACGCGTTGCAGTCTGCCGACCTCAAATATCGCAATCTCAAAGCGCCTTTTAAAATCCGCGATGGCATGCTCGAAATCCCGCGCGCGTCGTTCCTAAGCCGCGACAACAAGGACGGCACTGTCCGGGTGGAGGCTTATCTCGACCTCTCCAACATGCAGGCCGACACGACCTGGCAGGCGGGTGTAAGCTCCGACCGCCGCTTCAAGTGGCCGCCTGTGAAAGTCCAGATGGCAGGACCGCTTCGGGAACTCGGTGGCAGGCCGCGAGCGCTTTCGGCGGAAGATTTGGCCCGTACCATTCTCGTTCGCAAAATGGAGGGCGACATGACGAAGCTTGAAAATCTCGACAAGCCGCCAGCCACCGCTTCCGCCTGGGCAACAAAGCAGGCGCCCGTTCCCCCGCAGCCGGCTCGCCGCAAGCGCGACGAGCAGAAACCTTCCGCGGCGCAAGCAGGGACCGCTGCGCGCGGCACGAGCGACTTCGAGAGGCGCATGCAAGATACCCTATCGAAGACCCCGGCGCGCCCGGACGCGCAATAGCGCTCCCCTTTACCTCTTGAGATGGCCTGCAAAAGCCGACAGCTTTTCCGGCAAATCCTTGATGGTGCCGTCGAGCTTTCTTCGCCAATTCGGTCTCTCGTGATCCGTGCCAGGGAGGTTCACGGCGATAAGCTCGCCCGCAAGATCGTCGATTTGCGCTACTGAGATCAGCGAAGACGCCCGGCCGAGAAGACGATGGGCAGCGGCGGCGACCGACGCATCCACGGCTCCGTTCAAGCCTGGCGTAGCGGTCAGTTGCTCGCGCCCGAGCAGGCGAAGCAAAGCCTGCTTGTCCGCAGCGCGCCTCTCCAATGCGGCGGCAGCTTCCTCCGCCGAGAGAATGCCGAGCGCTTCCTTTTCGCGAATATCCTCGCCCTGCCACCACCCTGCCAGCGTCGGCAGATCGTGTGTCGATAGGCATGCGAGCGACTTTCGAGGATAGGCCGCGGGCGATGTGAATTCCTCCCCGCTGCGCTCGAACCAGAACACACGGTAGCTCACGATATCGGCGGCATCCATCATCTCGCGGAAGCCCGTCGGCACATTGCCCAGATCCTCACCGACCACAAGGCAACGCGCGCGCTGACTTTCGAGGGCAAGCTGGCCGATGAGGTCATGCGCGGGGTAGGAGAGATAAGCGCCTTCCAGAGCTTTCGCTCCGTTCGGGATGACGAACAACCGCGTCAGCACCATGGCGTGATCGATCCGCAGCGCTCCGGCATGGCGCATGTTGGCGGCGGCCAGCTCGTTGAAGGAGGCGTAGGCGGAACGCTGCCAGGCGACGGGGTTAGGCGGCTGCAAACCCCAATTTTGTCCGCCTTCCGAGAAAGGGTCGGGCGGCGCGCCGACAGAGCAACTACGCATCAACTGATCGGCATTGGCCCAGCACTCCGCGCCATCGGGAGCCGCCCCGACAGCCAGGTCGCGATAGAAGCCCAGCGATAAGCCGCTTTTGCGCCCCTGTGCATCGGCGCTGGCAAACTGGAGTTCACAGAGCCATTGCAGGAAAAGATGAAACCGGACGAGCCACGCGTTTTCCTGCGCAAAAGCCTTGAGCGCGGCTGGGTCGCGCCTCGCAAGGCTCTCCGGCCACTGCGTCCATGCCTCTCCGTGTCGCGATTCGCTGATGGCCTGAAAGCAAGCGAAGTTGTAGAGAGACTCGCCGCCCCTCGCGACGAACGCATCGAAGTTGCGCGAAAGGTCAGCGCCCGGCACCTGGGTTTCGAGGTCCTCGAAGTCGGCAAAAGCCGCTTCGAGAATCTCTCGCTTCAGCGTCCAGACCGCCGCGTAATCGACCTGGGATCGAGCAGACAGAGCAGCGAAGCGATAATCATGCTTTGCGAGCGCGGCGGTGCAGCAGCCTCCGCTTAACAGAGACGGAAGGACTGAGACATCGATATAGATCGGGTCGGCGAAACGGCGGTCCGAGGGGTAATAGGGGCTGGCGCGTTCGCGGTCGGACTGGAAGAGCGCGTGCAAAGGGTTTAGCCCGACGGTGGCGAAGCCTGCCCGTCCCGCCATCCCTGCGAATTCACTGAGCGTCGTGAAATCTCCGATGCCCTGGTCCCCGGCCCGGCGTAGGGAATAGAGCTGCGCTGCGATGCCGGTCGCCTTCTGGCCGGATCTAAGAGCGTCCGGCAGATAACACCGCCCAGGCGAAATGGTAAGGCGACACTCAATTTCGGGCTGATGGTCCAGGCTGATCCGGTGCCGCCCGGTTGGTTGCGGCGGCAGGTTCGCGATGGCGGCTTCGACATGGCGGCCATCCAGGGCCGTAAAAGGCGCAAACTCGATGTCGCTTGGGCCTAACGGTATCACACTGGCGCTGCCATCCTCGCGTTGGATTTGCAGGGCGGCGGGCACGCGTCCTTGGATCAAAGGAAGGCGAACTCTGACCGGTTTCCCTTCGTGGGCAACGAGGCTCCACGGAAGCGCACGGCGATCTTGATCGTCAGAGAGGCGCACAAGGCTTTCCCGCGCCTCGCCGCTGCTGCCTGCCGGGAGTCCCATGTCAGCCAGCAATGCAGCTTTCGTCTCGGGAGGCACAAAATGCCGCTGCCCTGCGATGTCGTACCAGTCGGGCGCGATGCCAGCCGCACTCGCCAGCCTGTCGAGGACGTCGGACGCAGCGCCCTGATCTGACTTGATTGCGAAATGAAATGCATCGCCGGACCGCTCGTCAAGGACGACCGCGGAGCGCGGCGCAACGGTAATTATGGCACCGCCAGCGACCGCTTGTTCCTCGCCGAGTCCATCCTCATGCGAAGTGTCCAGGCAACAGCGCCACACGCGGCCTGCCTGCGCCTCGGGCAGGGTCACGTCGACGGCCTCTGCGCCGGCATGCAGGATGCAGATGACGCGATCCGCACTTTGGTCTCCCGAAGCCGGAACGTAAAGCGCGGCGATGATCGTACGAAGGTTGCCGTCGTTCCAGTCTCCGGCCTGCATTGGCGAACCGCTTCGCGTCAGCCACTGAACATCCGGGATAAGGCTGTTGTCGGAGGCATCGCCGGTCAGGAAGCGATCGCGCTTGAAGGCGGGATGAGCCTTCCGCAGTGCTATAAGCCTTGCCGTGAAAACCGCGAGCGCCGCATCCGCGCGTTTCCCAGTTCATCCAGCTTGTGGCGTTGTCCTGCGCGTACGCGTTGTTGTTGCCATCCTGCGACTGGCCGCACTCGGAGCCCATCGCCAGCATGGGCGTGCCCTGCGCCAGAAGAAGAGTCGCCAGCAGATTACGCTGATCGCGCCGCCGCGCCGCAAGAATGGCCGGATCGCTTGTCCTGCCCTCGACGCCGTTGTTCCAGGAGTGATTGGCGCCGTTTCCGTCGCGGTTGCCTTCGCCGTTGGCTTCGTTGTGCTTGCGCTCGTGCGAGACCAGATCGGCGAGCGTGAAGCCGTCATGCGCCACGACGAAGTTGACGCTTGAGGTCGGGCGGCGGCGCGGTCCGAAGATGTCGGAAGACCCAGCGAACCGGGTCACGGCGGCGGCCACATGGCCGCTGTTGCCTCGCCAGAACCGGCGCATGGTGTCGCGGAACTGGTCGTTCCATTCGCGCCAGGAGCCGGGGAATGAGCCGAGGCGGTATCCGCCAGGTCCGATGTCCCAGGGCTCGGCAATCAGCCGCACCTCACGCAATAGGGGGTCCTGTGAGATCGCGGTGATGAGTGGGGCGGACACGTCGAAGCCGTCGTCACGCCGGCCAAGAACGGTGGCCAAATCGAAGCGAAATCCGTCAACGCCGCCAAACTTGACCCAGGCCCGGAGCGCATCCATGGCCAGCCGGACCACCGGCGGCCGGTCGAGTGCAAGCGTGTTCCCGCACCCGGTGTCGTTGATGAAGTAGCGCCGCTCGTGCGCCAGCCTGTAATATGACGCGTTGTCGAGGCCGCGCATCGATAAGGTCGGGCCTCGTTCACCGCCTTCGCCGGTGTGATTGAGCACCATGTCCACAATGACTTCGATGCCAGCGCCATGAAGCGCGGCTGTGCAACTGCGGATCTCATCCCAGCCGCCCGGCGCAAGGCGCGGGTCGGGCGCCATCAGCGCGACGGAGTTATAGCCCCAGTAATTCGAGAGGCCTGACGCCTTCAGGTGTAGCTCATCGATCGATGCGGCGCAGGGCATGACCTCGACGGCCGTCACGCCCAGTTTCACAAGGTGATCGAGGGCGGCAGGATAAGCGAGACCCGCAAATGTTCCGCGGATAGCCTCGGGTACGCCCGGATGCGTCTTGGTGAAGCCCTTGACATGCAATTCGTAGATGATCGTGTCTGCCCATGGCCGCCGGATTGCCGGTCCGGTTTCTGCGGCCGTGGGGCTGATCGCAATCGCTTTCGGCATGGACGGCGCACTGTCGGTTGCGTCGAAGCTCAGATCCTCCTCTGGAGCTTCGAGCCAATAGCCGAACATTGCTGGCGCCAGCGAGAAGGGGCGATCCAGCGCCAGGGCGTAGGGATCGACGAGAAGCTTCGCCGGATTGAACCTGTGTCCATCGCGTGGCGCATATGGCCCGTACGCGCGAAAGCCGTAGCGCTGGCCGGCGCTTATGCCCTCGAAATGACCGTGGAAGACATCGCCTGTGCGGCAGGGCAGCCGCACCCGCTCGATCTCGGTCTGCCCCGAAGCGTCGAAAAGACAGATCTCGATCGCCGTTGCGTAGACGGAAAAGACTGCAACATTGGCGCCACGCTCATCCAGTGTAACGCCAAGCGGCTCCGGGGAGCCTTCGCTCACGCGACGCATCATGCAGCCGTTTCCATTGTCACCTTCTCCGGGACAAGCTCCCTGTAAAGCTTGATGTAGCGGCGCGCGGGATTACGCCAGGATACGTCCGCAAGCATGCCGTTCGTTTGCAAGGTCCGCCACGTCACCCTGTCGCGGAAGAGCGACGCAGTTTTGCGCAAGGCCAAGGCCAAGCCGTCGTCCGTTCCGGCTGCGAATTGAATGCCGGTGGCGACGCCTGCGGCAAGCGCCATCTCGTTGGCGTCGATGATGGTGTCGGCCAGCCCGCCGACCCGCGACACGACCGGCACGGCGCCATAGCGCAGCGCACAGAGCTGCGTCAGGCCGCAGGGCTCGAACCGCGAGGGGACAAGCAGCGCGTCAGAGCCTGCCTGAATGCGGTGCGCGAGCGTTTCGTCGTAGCCAATGAAGACGCCAACCCGCCCGGGTAGCCTTGCGCGGCCGCGCGGAACCGGGCTTTGATCTCCGGGTCGCCTTCGCCGAGGACCGCAAGCTGCATCCCCTCGTCGAGGAGAACCGGCAGGTTATCAAGGAGCAGATCGAGCCCCTTCTGCCAGGAGAGCCGGCTAATAACGCCGGCGACGAGCGCATCCGGGTCAGTATTGAGGCCCAAGTCTTGCTGCAACGCTTCCTTGTTGAAGGCGCGGGCGTAGAGCGTTTTGAAATCGTAATTGACGGGCAGCCGCGGGTCGTCGGCAGGGTTCCATACGTCCGTGTCGATCCCGTTGAGGATGCCTTTCAGCCGCGACGCGCGCTCGCGAAGGAGGCCATCAAACCCCATCCCGGTTTCGGGACGCTGGATTTCAATCGCATAGGTCGGCGAAACGGTTGTGATCCTGTCGGAGAGCTGAAGCGCAGCCTTCAGGTAGCCGATCGCGCCGTAATGCTCAATGCCGCTGAATGTCAGGGCTTCCTGCGGCAGTTCCAGCGCGTCGAGCAGGTTCGCCGGGAACTGGCCCTGAAAGGCGAGATTGTGAACAGTGGCGACGGTGCCTGGCCTCGCCCCTTCGCCGTAATAGAGATAGGCAGCACAAAGGCCGGCTTGCCAATCGTGAGCGTGAACCACATCGGGCATAAATCCAGGCACGAGACCGCGGCCTATGGCAGCGCCGATCTTTCCAAGCGCCGCGAAGCGGAAGGCATTATCGGGCCAATCGGCGCCGCCTGGCGCCGTATAGGGGTTTCCGGGCCGGTCATAGAGGTGGGGCGCATCGAGAACGAAGAGTTCGAAATTCCCGCCTTGCCGACGAGAATGCGCGCAGTCCCGCCGAACAGAAAAGGGATTGAGCGGACTTCCGAGCCAACATCTAATGCGGCCATCACCGCCGGGTATCCCGGAACCAGCGTGACCATACGTGTGTCCTCGGCGCGCAAGGCGACGGGGAGCGCTCCCGCAACATCTGCGAGCCCGCCCGTTTTGATGAGCGGGTAAATCTCGGAGGCAACCGAAAGGATTGTTAATTGGCTCACGGCTCAAGCCCGCCTGTTGCGGCTGCGCCTTCACGCTCGTCTTCTTTCGTGGCGTCGCGGTCGAGCCCGTTAATGGTTAATTCCTCCTCTGCTCCCTTGATTGCGGGAACCTCCTTCTGCAGGAGCCGCAGGAGGAGGAACGTCCTGCGCAGGAACCGGATGGATTGAAGGCGCAAGAGGAGGAAATTCCCGCGCAGGAACCGGGTGCAGCGAAGGTTGATCGAGAAGCCTGTCGATCATGGGTTGTGTGATGAGGCAAATGCCGCGTTCCGTTCGCCGGAAACGCTTCGCGTCGAGTTCCGGATCTTCGCCGACGACCAGCCCCTCGGGTATTTTCACGTCGGCATCGATGACGACGTGGCTCAGGCGCGCGGAGCGGCCAATATCGACGCGTGGCAGGATCACCGCGTACTCCACGTTTGCGAAGGAATTAACCCTGGCGCCCGTGGAAAGCAACGTCCGCCGCAACGAGGCGCCGGATACGATGCACGCGCCCGAGACGAGCGATGAAATCGCCTGCCCCCGCCGGCCGTCCTCATCGTGCACGAATTTGGCAGGCGGCGTCACTTCATTGAAGGTCCAGATGGGCCAGTCCATATCGTAGATATCGAGGTCTGGAACAACGTCCGTCAGGTCGATATTCGCAGCCCAATACGCGTCCACGGTTCCGACATCGCGCCAATAAGCGCCCTTTTCCGATTCCGACCGGATGCAGGAATTCTGGAAGCTGTGCGCAACAGCGCGGCCATTCTTCACGAGATGGGGAATAATGTCCTTTCCGAAGTCATGCGACGAGTTGGGGTCCTCCGCATCGCGGCGCAGCTCATCGAGCAGGAACTTCGTCTCGAAAACATAGATCCCCATGCTGGCGAGCGACGTGTCGGGCTTGCCGGGCATCGAGGGAGGATTTTCCGGCTTCTCCACGAAAGAGAGGATGTTATCGCTTGCATCCACATCCATGACCCCGAAGCCGGTCGCTTCGGGGCGCGGAACCTCGATGCAGCCAACCGTGACATCGGCCTTCTGCTCCACATGCTGATGGAGCATCAGCTCATAATCCATTTTATAGATGTGATCGCCCGCCAGGATCACGAGATACTTCGGGTCATAGCCTTCGATGATGTCGAGGTTCTGATAAACCGCGTCCGCGGTGCCTTGATACCAGAGTTCCTCTGAAATGCGCTGGCTCGCGGGAAGAATATCGAAGCTTTCATTGCGGATAGGGCGCATGAAATTCCAGCTTCGATGAAGATGCCGGATCAGGCTGTGCGCCTTGTATTGGGTCGCGACGGCGATGTGGCGAATGCCTGAGTTGAAAGCGTTCGAGAGAGCAAAATCGACGATGCGCGACTTGCCGCCGAAATAGACGGCGGGTTTGGCGCGCCTCGCGGTCAATTCCATCAAACGGCTGCCGCGACCCCCGGCCAGAACATAGGCCATGGCGTCGCGTGCTATGGGAGACAGTCCGGGCTTCCTCATCGGTTCCTCCCAATGGTGTCTGAGATTTTATGCTAGCAGGATTGGCTGGTGGCAGGTTTAACCTGAGTCAAACTCAAAATAAACAGTGGCGAGCGGCGGCACCGTAATTTCTGCCGATGCAGGGAACCCGTGTGACGGCTGGCTGAAGGCCGTCACACCTCCAAGGTTGCCAATGCCTGATCCGCCGTAAGCTGGTGCATCGGTATTAAGGATTTCCTTCCAGCGCCCGCGGTGAGGCAGCCCGATACGATAGTTGCGGCGCGGCTCTGGAGTGAAGTTTGAGACTACGGCGATGGGCTTGGACCCTGGTCCGCCGAAGCGCACCCAGGCGAATATCGAGTGCTGGTAGTCGTCGACGACAATCCACTGAAAGCCTTCCGGCTCGCAATCGCGGGCGTGGAGCGCAGGCTTCTCGCGATGAAGGTGATTGAGGTCGCGGACCAGCGACTGTACGCCGCGGTGGAAGGCATATTCGAGAACCCACCAGTCGAGGCCCGTATCGAAGTTCCACTCGTTTCGCTGGGCGAACTCCTGGCCCATGAACAGAAGCTTCTTGCCGGGGTAGCCCCACATGAAGCCGTAATAGGCCCGGGCGTTGGCAAATTGCTGCCACTCGTCGCCGGGCATCTTGTTGACGACCGAGCCCTTGCCGTGAACGACCTCGTCATGCGAGATGGGCAAGATGAAGTTCTCGGACCAGGCGTAAAGCAGGCCGAAGGTCAGCTTGTCATGGTGCCACTGCCGGTAGAGCGGATTCTTGGTCATGTAGCTGAGGGTGTCGTTCATCCACCCCATGTTCCACTTGAAGCCGAACCCAAGCCCGCCGCTGCTGGTCGGCTGAGAGACGCCCGGCCAGGATGTCAACTCCTCCGCTACCGTCGCGATTCCGGGGAAGGCGCCATAAACGCTCGCGTTGACCGATTGCAGGAAGCGCACGGCGTCGCGGTTTTCGTTTCCACCCTCTGAATTGGGCAGCCACTCGCCCGGCCGCCTCGAATAGTCGAGGTAAAGCATGGAAGCGACCGCATCCACGCGGAAGCCGTCGATGTGGAAACGGTCGAGCCAATAGTGGGCGTTCGAGATGAGGACGCTTGAAACCTCGCGCCTGCCGAAATCGTAGATCGCGGTATTCCAATCGGGGTGGAAGCCTCGCCGGGGGTCGGGATGCTCGTAAAGCGGCGCGCCGTCGAACCAGGCAAGGCCATGCTCGTCGGTTGGGAAATGAGCCGGCACCCAATCGAGGATCACGCCTAGCCCCGCGCGGTGCGCCGCGTCGACAAAGCGCTGGAAGCCGGCGGGATCGCCATGGCGGCGGGTGGGCGCGAACAGGCCGATGGGCTGATAGCCCCAGGAAGCGTCAAGCGGATGCTCTGAGATGGGCAGGAGTTCGAGATGCGTGTATCCCATATCCACGGCGTAGGGGATAAGCTGCTCCGCCAGTTCGTCGTAGGTCAGAAAGCTATTATCCCAGCCGCGACGCCACGAACCGAGATGCACTTCGTAGATCGACATCGGGCTGCGGCGGGCATCCGCCGTTGACCGCCCGGCCATGTGGGTCTCGTCGTCCCAGATGAAGTTGTCCGTCCGCGCCACGATCGAAGCCGTCGAAGGCCTTAATTCGCTGCCAAATCCGAAGGGGTCCGCCTTGAGCGGCATGAGATTTCCACCCATGCCGACGATCTCGTACTTGTAGACGGTTCCTTCGCCGAGGCCCGGCGCGAAAAGCTCCCAAAGGCCGCTATCGACACGCTTTCGCATGGTATCGCGGCGCCCGTCCCACTGGTTGAAGTCGCCCACCACGGAGACGCGGCGCGCTTGCGGAGCCCACACCGCAAACAGAATGCCGTCAACGCCTTCGTGTGTAATCAGATGGGCGCCAAGGCGTTCATAAAGATGCTTGTGCGTCCCTTCGACGAGAAGGTGATCGTCGAGAGGGCCAAGGACGGGGCCGAAGGCATAGGGGTCGAGAAACTCCCACTTTTCGCCATTTTCCTCGGCGCGCAAGCGGTAGGCAAATCGCTCTGTTACATTCGGGGCCAGCGCCTCGAAGAAATCGGTCTCGCCGCGCCGCTCGAGAGTCAGGACAGAGTCCACAGGCTCGATCAGGGCATGCAAGTGCGCGATGCTGGGAACGAATGCGCGAATCACCATTCCTTCGGGCGCGCTATGCAGCCCGAGCACGGAAAACGGATCGTCATGGGTTGCGGCGACGATGCGAGCGACATCCTCGTCGCTCGCGCGCCAACTTTCAGCAGTCACCTTGCTTGTCCTTTACGCCGGGCGCACGGGCACGCGCCAAATTTCCTCAGCATACTCTTTAATCGTTCGGTCGGAGGAAAACCAGCCCACTCGTGCGGTATTCAGTATACTTGAGCGCCACCAGGACCTTCGGTCGCGCCAGCGCGTGTCCGCTTCCCTCTGCGCCGCGCAATAGGCTTCAAAATCCGCCGTCACCATGAAGTGGTCGTGATAGGTCAGGATGTCGACGAGCTGGCGGTAGCGGTCCTTCTCGTCGTGCGAGAACACGCCCGATGCGACCGAATCGAGCACCTCCCGCAACTGCGGTGACGCGGCGATGGTCTCGCGTGCGTCGATGCCCTTCCTGCGGCGCTCCTGGACCTCCTGGGCGGTCATCCCGAAGATGAAGATGTTGTCGCGTCCGACATGCTCGCAGATTTCCACGTTGGCTCCGTCGAGCGTCCCGATGGTGAGCGCGCCGTTGAGCATGAATTTCATGTTGCCCGTGCCCGACGCCTCCATGCCTGCGGTCGAGATCTGCTCGGAGAGATCGGCGGCGGGTATGATCGACTGGGCGAGGCTCACATTGAAATTCGGCAGGAACACCACCTTCAAGAGGCCGCGCACAGACGGGTCGTTGTTCACGACGCGCGCCACATCGTGGATCAGCTTGATGATCAGCTTGGCCTGATGATAGCTCGCCGCCGCCTTGCCTGCGAAGATCTTCACGCGCGGAACGAAGTCCCGCGTCGGATGAGCGTGGATCTCGTTGTAGAACGCAATCGTCTCCAGGACGTTCAGAAGCTGGCGCTTGTACTCGTGGATGCGCTTGATCTGCACGTCGAACAGCGCGCCGGGATCGACCTTGATGAGAAGCCTGTCGGCGATGATCTTCGCCAGCGCTTCCTTGTTGCCATGCCGAACGGCTGCGTATTTCGCCTGGAAGCTCGAGTCGTCCGCGAATTTCTCAAGGCTCCTCAGCGCTTCCGGATCGTCCAGGAAGGCCGGTCCAATCGTCTCGATCAGAAGCTCCGTGAGGCCGGAGTTTGCTTCGAAAAGCCAGCGCCGGAAAGTGATGCCGTTGGTCTTGTTGACGATGCGATCGGGATAGAGGCTGTTCAGATCGTGGAACACCGTCTCTTTCATGAGATCGGTGTGAAGCTGCGATACGCCGTTGATCTTGTGCGAGCCGAGGAAGGCAAGGTTCCCCATGCGCACGCGCCGCCCGGCATATTCGTCGATGAGAGAGATGTTGGACAGAAGGTGCTGATTGTCACTACCCTTTTCGCGCAACGCGTCCAGGTGCAAGGCGTTGATCAAATAGATGATCTGCATGTGGCGCGGAAGCAGGCGCTCCATCAGCGGCACGGGCCAGGATTCGAGAGCCTCGGGTAGCAGCGTGTGGTTCGTGTAGGAGAACGTCGCCTGCGTGATGCTCCAGGCCTGCTCCCAGCCGACGCCGTAAACATCGACGAGCAGCCGCATCAGCTCGGCGACCGCGATGGCCGGGTGCGTATCGTTGAGCTGGATTGCCACCTTGTCGGCAAGCTTCGTGATATCGCCGTGCTGTTTCAGGTGACGGTGGATGAGGTCCTGCAGCGAGGCGGACGCGAAGAAATATTCCTGGCGCAGCCGAAGTTCCTGGCCAGCCGGGGTCGAGTCGCTTGGATAGAGCACCTTGGAGATCAATTCGGCTCGGACCTGTTCGGTCTGCGCGGCGACGTAATCACCCGCGTTAAAGACATCGAGGCGCAACGGATCGGGCGCGCGTGAGCGCCATAGCCGAAGAGTGTTCACATATCTGCCGCGCCAGCCGGGGATGGGCGTGTCGTAGGCAACGGCTTCGACGACCTCGGACGGGCGCCAGATCTGCGCGACCGAGCTGTGGTGAAGCGATTCCACCGACCCGCCGAAACCGATGGCGTAGGCAACTTCGGGGCGCGGAAACTCCCACGGATTGGTGAAAGCCAGCCAGTCCTCGGGATATTCGTGCTGCCAGCCATCCTTGATCGCCTGCCGGAACAGGCCATGGTCGTAGCGGATGCCATAGCCATATGCGGCGACCTCCAGTGTCGCCATGCTTTCCATGAAGCAGGCCGCAAGCCGTCCCAGGCCGCCATTGCCGAGCGCGGCATCCGGCTCCATTTCGGAGAGCTTGTGGAGATCGACATCGAGGCCGGCCAAAGCTTCGCGGACCTCATCCGTGAGGCCAAGATTGGTCAGCGCGTCCATGAGAAGACGCCCGATCAGGAATTCGAGTGAGAGATAGTAGACGCGCCGCCTGCCCTGCTCGTAATTGATCTTCTTGGATGCAATCCAGGCCTTGATGATCTGGTCGCGGACGACAAGCGCCGTCGCGATGAACCAGTCGCGCTGGCTTGCCGAGGTTTGATCCTTGCCGGTTGTGGAAATCAGCCGCTTTAGGATGAGCTCGCGCAGCTGCGCGACCTCCTCGGCTCTCGTTGCGCCGTACGCACGGTTCGATTGTGACATGCTTTCCGTCATAGACCTCTTCTTCCTCTGAGCGGACGCACTTTGCGAGGTGGCAGACACCTTCGTTACGCGCGACGCGCGCCTGAGTGCGCGCCAAGAACGGATTAAAGGTCCTGCCATGCCCCCAGCTTTCGCCGATGCCCGCCTAATAGAAAATGTGGCAAGCGAATTATTACCGCGATCCGATCATTTTGTCGAATAGCACGGCGTGCCGATGATCTAACTCAGAAAGCATGAAACTGGAATGACGGTCGATTAAAAAAAGCTTATCATCGCGTTCAGATCTCCGGATGGTCTGGAAATATCAACCATCCACGAGGAGTATATTCAACACAAAAAAACTTATAATTCTTGGATTTCTATTGATCATGGCACCAAGACGTTATCATATTCTTTAAGAAACTGTCGCTTCTCTTTGTCTTGCTGATCATGGTCGTTGGCGTGAGATGCGCCGCCATGCTTCTGACGGCGATCCCGGAATCGTATTTCAGGATTTAAGCCCGGCGTCTTCAGCGCTAACTCTCGCGAGAGCTGACCAGTCAAGA
Source organism: uncultured Alphaproteobacteria bacterium (assembly GCA_963833565.1). Taxonomy (GTDB): domain Bacteria; phylum Pseudomonadota; class Alphaproteobacteria; order Rhizobiales; family Rhodomicrobiaceae; genus Rhodomicrobium. Next base: position 39,258 of record CAWHYO010000032.1, on the reverse strand, counting down.
TCAGCCCCGCCGCGCGCGATGGCGCTGAGGAAGTGATCCCGGACGACGCTCCCGACGGGCATCGGGACGGCCTTCGCTTCCGCCGCGGCGAGCACGGAACGCACATCCTTCAGCCCGAGTTCAAGCTTGAAGGCGGCCGGCTCGTATTTCTGCTCGGCGATGAGCGCGCCATAGGTCCGGTAGACGGGCGCGGCGAAGAGGGTCTCCGTCATGATTTCGAGAAAGCGGCGGGGATCGACCTCGTATTTGCGCATCAGCGCGACGGTTTCGCCCAGGCACTCGATCATCGCCGCGATCAGGAAGTTTCCGCCGAGCTTCACGAGGTTCGCTTCGGGCGCATGCTCGCTCAGGAAGAAGGTGCGCTGGCCCATCGCGTCGAAGAGCGGCTGGAATTGCTCGACTGCACTTTTATCTCCGGCGGCGACGACAAAGAGCTTCGCAGCGGCGGCGGCATCGGGCCGTCCGAAAACGGGCGCCGCAATATAGGTCTGCTGCGCCTCTGCATGGGCCTGCTTGAGCCGCTCGGAAAGAGCGACCGTGATCGTGCTCATGGAGATGTGCGCCGCGCCCTGTTTCAGGCCTTTCAGAATGCCGTTTTCGGCGAAGACCATCTCCTCGGCGGCCTGATCGTTGGCGAGCATCGTGATGACCGCATCGCCAGCACAGGCTTCGGCCGGGCTGCCTGCGACAATGGCGCCATCCACTCGAAGGGGCCCGGCGCGGCTTAAGGTGCGATTGTAGACGTGAACGCGATGGCCTGCTTTCAAGAGATTGCGCGCCATCGGAAGTCCCATAGCCCCGAGGCCGATAAAGCCGACATCCATTGCCGATTGCTCCTTCTATTCCAATTTGACCGCTACAGCGGCCTTCGATCTTAAGGTAAAGGGCTGAAACCCTTTAATTGTGCCGAAGCGCGGTGGTGACATCGCGATCGAATAGATGGAAACAGGCTTCGAGAAAACGAAGGTTATGTGGGGAAGGACAGGCGATGGGGGCAGATACAAGCGGGGCTCTTTACACGGCGTCGACCTGGATCATTCCGGTGCTGCTGGCTGTCACGCTGCATGAAGCCGCGCACGGCTATGCTGCGCGGCTCTTCGGGGACAACACGGCGTGGATGATGGGGCGCGTCTCGCTCAACCCCTTCAAGCATGTCGATCCGTTCGGCACGATCATCCTGCCCGGCATTCTGCTTCTCTTCCGCTCACCCTTTCTTTTCGGCTACGCCAAGCCCGTGCCCGTCAATTTTGGCGCGCTTCGCAATCCGCGAAGGGACATGGTTTTCGTTGCGCTGGCGGGGCCGGGAACGAACATCGCGCTGGCGGTTATCTCGGTGCTGCTCTTCTATATCGTCCGGCTTGCGCCTGAGCCGGTTTCGGGTTGGTTGATCCAGAACCTCTTCAATAGCGTTCTCATCAACTTGGTCCTCGCCGTCTTCAATATGCTGCCAATTCCGCCGCTCGACGGAGGCCGCGTGGCCACTGGACTCCTCCCTCTGCCGATCGCTAAGCGCTTTGCCAAGCTTGAGCCTTTCGGCCTTCTCTTTATCCTCGCGATCATTTTCATCCTTCCCATGGCGGGGCAGAATCTTGGCGTCGATCTGAACTTCTTTTCCCGATTTATCGACTGGATCTTGGGTCCCATCTTTAACTTTGTCCTTCGTTTATGGGGTATTCCTGAAACAAGCCTGGAGTAGAGGCTTCAGTCTGCCTAAGCAGGAGCTTTTTGGCACCGGTGTCAGCGTGAGAGGCTACCGGGTCAGGAGGGCCTTGCCGTTTGATGCAATTTTGTTACAGGGCTAAAACTAAAGCTTCCGCTTGCTACTTTTGAGGCCCGCTGCGGCGTGAAGTCGATTGTCGTGCAACGCGAACCCAGTAACGGTGGGAGCGGCACTCATTCGATCCAAGTAGTTTGTATCCCCACAAGTAGAAGTAAAGGCGGCTGAGCTTTCAAGCGACGGCCAAAACGCGCACGCACGATAGGGGCAGCTATGACCGCGGAGAATACAAGCGCACGCCGGGCTTCAACAAGAAGCATCGTCACGATGGCTTCCGCTTTAAGTCTACTCTTGGCCTTCAACCAGGATGCTAAAGCTTACGATGAGCCGAATCTCAATCTGGGCTTCACAAGCTTCCTTGATGGCGGCCTGCCCGCCGGGCCTGGATTCTACGCGGTGGAATATCTGCAGTTCTATACAGCCAACAAGCTGGCGGACCAGTACGGGAATAACTTGACCTTGCCTAACGGCAAGGCCTTTCCCAAGACCGACATCGATGCTCTCGTGTCGCTGACTCAGTTTATCTATGTGTCCAATCTCAAAGTTGGCTCTGGAAGCCTTGGCATGGACGTGATCGTTCCATGGGTCGCGTCCGCAAACGTCGACGACGGTCTCGGAAACTCGGTTCTCAAGGGCAGGACCGGCATCGGCGACCTGCTAATCGGCCCCCTCATTCAATTCGACCCTATCATGGGAGCCAACGGCCCGCTCTTCGTGCAGCGGATCGAATTTCAAATTCTGGCTCCGACAGGGCTTTACGACGATACGGCGGCCGTGCAGCCGGGCGCGAACTTCTGGTCATTCGATCCTTACTATGCAGGCACTGTTTTCATAACGCCCGAGTGGACGGCTTCCGCGCGTATTCACTACCTTTGGAATGGCAAGAACGACGACCCGAACAGGTCGCTGCAAGCGTATCTCCCTCTGGTGGGCCCCAACCTCGTCTCAAGTCAGGCTGGGCAGGCTTTTCACATGAACTTCGCCACCGAGTACGCGGTAACCAAGGAACTCCGGATCGGCCTCAACGGGTATTACCTGCAACAGACGACCGACACCCTGGTAAACGATATCCCGGTGCCCGGCCGGAAGGAGAGAGTGGCCGCCATAGGCCCAGGCTTCATGTATAGCTGGGGGCCGGAGCACACCTTCTTCTTCAACGCCTACGAGGAGTTCGGCGCTGAGAACCGTCCCGAAGGCCAGCGCTTCACCCTGCGGTACGTCCAGCATTTCTGATGCTGGAAGCTGCCCGGGTCAGCCGTCACAGGATCACCGACTAGCACCGCTCACCAAAGCGCAAGCATAAAATCTTTGCTTTAAGCACCGGGCGGCGCATCGTCTTTCAAGGCATCGGCGAACTTGCGCATGAGGCGCACCAGCTCATCGACGTCGTGCGCGTCCCATGCCTCGAAGATCGCGCGGCCGATCCTGTCTCGGGCCGCGTCAACGAGGTCTGTCATGGCCTTGCCCCTCGGGGTGATGACGGCCTCGCGCACGCGGCGATCGGCGGCGCTGCCCTGACGGTCGACAAGGCCGAGGCTTTCGAGCTTGGCAACCTGCCGGCTAACAGTCGTGTAATCGCGCCCGACACGCTCAGCGAGTTCGACAACGCCGATGGGGCCGAACCGCCCCACCCCCACCAGCAGCGGAAACAGCGCCCGGTCGAGTGGAATTCCGGCATCTTTGATGAGCGCATCGTCGCGCTGCGGCCGGTTCATGACGCCGACCACGTCCAGCAACGCCGCGTGAAGCTGCCGGATTTGCGCGGTGACATGTGTATTTTGCACGTTCTTTCTTGACGGCATCGGTGACCCTATATATGTGTATTATACACACATTATCGAGCTTAGGAAGGGAGTGTCGCCATGAAAGCCGCGATTGTGGAGAGCGCCAGGCAGACACCCGTCTATAGAGACTTCGACGATCCGGCGCCGTCCGAGGGTGAAAGCCGCATTACGGTGACCGCAGCCGCCATCAGCCACGTCGTCAAAAGCCGGGCTTCAGGGACGCATTATAGCTCGTCGGGCCGGTTCCCATTCGTGGTAGGCATCGATGGCGTCGGACGGCTTGATGACGGAAGCCGGGTTTATTTCGTCCTGCCGCGAGCACCCTATGGCAGCATGGCTGAAAGAACTGTCGCGCCCTCGACGCAATGCTTGGCGCTGCCTGACGAATTGGGCGACGTAACCGCGGCGGCCATTGCCATTCCAGGCAGTTCGTCATGGGTCGCTTTGAAAGAACGCGCCAAGCTCAATGCCGGAGAAACCGTGCTGATCAATGGCGCAACCGGCACCGCGGGCCGGCTCGCTGTGCAGATCGCCAAGCACCTTGGGGCAAAAAAAGTCATAGCAACTGGCCGCGACGTCGGCGCTCTGAGGTCCATCGCGGCTCTTGGTGCGGATGTCATGATCCCGCTTGTAGAGGACGAAGCAGCCATGGAGGAAAACTTCAAGGAGCAGTTCGCCCAAGGTGTGGACGTTTTGGTCGACTACCTTTGGGGGCCAAGCGCTATAGGCCTTTTGATCGCTGCGGCCAAGGCCGGAGGAAAGGCCGTGCCAATCCGGTTCGTTCAGATTGGCTCAGCCAGCGGGCCGGACATCACTTTGCCAAGCGCGGTGCTGCGGTCGTCGGCAATCGAGCTGATGGGCAGCGGTATCGGGAGCATTCCCCTCGGTCGATTTGTCCATGCCATTGGCGGATTGCTTGGTGCGACAGTCTCGGGCGGTTTTCGAATAGCGGCCCAGGTTGTTGCACTATCAGAAGTTGAACGGGCATGGCCGCGTGACGCCAGCAAACGGCGTACGGTGTTCACTATCGAAGCACGTCCGCTTTGATTGACTGACGCGGCCGATTTTCCCCTTAAGTCACCGCCCTAAGCCGGCTTCTGAAAACGGCAGCGGCGATCCCTTGACAAAGCCGCCACGGCGGCGCACCTATGTTAATGTAACTTACATTTACATAGGGAGTTACACAATGCATCTGGCCGAAAGGCTCGACGACATCGGCAAGCCCGCGTGGATCGCGCTGATGATCGTTTCCTTCATCATATGGTGGCCGATTGGCTTGGCTACCTTGGCTTATCTTTTCTGGAGTAGACGCATGGGGTGTGGACATCACGGGCACATGAGCTGGCAGGAGCGCCGCGAGCGGTGGCGCGAGGCGCGCGAAGAGTGGCGAGCCATGAAGAGCGGCGGTTATGGGTGGATGCCGAGCAGCGGCAACGCCGCCTTTGACAACTATCGCTCAGAGACGCTCAAGCGCCTTGAAGACGAGCAAAAGGAGTTCACAGGCTTTCTGGAGCGCCTGCGCCGGGCGAAGGATCAGGCCGAGTTCGACCAGTTCATGGCCGAGCGCCGTGACAAACCAGCGGGCGAGCCTTCATAAGAGCATGACTTCCGGAGACGGCGAGTGCGGCACTGCCGCATTGCCGTCCTCCATCGCGATAGGGCGGCAGCGATGCCCGCTAAAACCAGCCGCCAGGCCCGCCAATGACCGTTTGCTCGGCGTGCCATGAGCCCGGAACGTTCTCCTTCGGGGCAGGGGCGTGGAGAATGACCGTCCGGACCAGCAGGAAGAGAACGGCGGCGTTGAAGATGTGCCAGAAGTAGTGCGTGCCGATCGGGAGATTGTGGCACATCGGCATGTCCATGGTTCTTGCGGTGAAGGACAGCACGAAAAGAAGAGCCGCGGCGTAAAAGGCTTTGCCTGCGCTGGCGCTCTTCCGCCAGATCCCCGCGCCTGCCGCCATCAGGAAGACGAGCGTCGGCAAGTACATCGCTCCGCCCCAGAGGAATTTCTCGAATTCGTCCGACTCCAGGTAGAACGTGGACGCGAAGAGAAGAAGCGTCGCCAGCGCCTTGGCCCACCACGGCCATTGGAAGAACGCCGTCAAAATCAGCCAGCAATAGACGATCATGAAGACGAGGATCGGAATGACATCCGCCCATTCGGCCCAGCGGGTTGCGACGGTGTGGAAGGTCAGGCTGCCCGCGCCAACCACCGCGATGATAATGCAAAGCGCCCGGACCGTACCGCCGAACGCCGCATTGGGATGGCGCTCCTGCAAGCGCCAAGCCGCCCAGGCCGCGATGAAGAATGCGACATTCGAGACGGCGTTCAGCGGTTCCGCGTCCCAGGCATCGCTCCGGCGCTCGCAATAGATATTGACGTGCCGGGTCATATCGCCGAACCAGGAACTCAAGACCATGACGCTTATCCCCCGAAAGCCCCGACTTAACTTTTTTCCAGCATTGGAGCTTTAGCTCAGGCCCGGGACTGGAGCAATACCGCCGGATGGGAGGCCTTTACGGTTTTCCCCGCCGCTCCCAAGTTCTGCTGCGAGCGAGAATTGGTTTTGCGAAAGCGAAGCCCGAAATGTCTATGGAAACGCCATTAAAGCCGGGGGTGAGGCGTGAGCTAGCGGTCAGGACGCGCACTCCTCGTCATGCCTTGGGGCATATTCCCGGCGAGGACGGGTGGCCGGTCGTTGGCAGAACATTCGAGGTTTTGGCGGACCCGAAGGGCTTCGTAGAGCAGATGGGCCGGCGGTATGGGCCTGTTTACCGAACCCGCGCGCTCGGAGACACGAACGTCGGACTTCTCGGTCCGGAGGCCAACGAGTTCGTGCTTCGCGATCCTGACAGGATCTTCTCCTCCGCGCTCGGCTGGAGCGTGCTGCTCGAAAGGCTATTCCCGCGCGGGCTCATAATGCTTGATTTCGACGAGCACCGGCTTCATCGGCGGGCTTTGTCGGTGGCCTTCAAGGCTGGGCCGATGCACTCCTATCTCGAACAATTGAACGCCGGGATTGCGGCAGGGCTCCACGCATGGTCCTGCGGCGAGATGCTTTTTTATCCGGCGATCAAGAAGCTCACGCTCGATCTTGCCGCTGTCTCCTTCCTTGGCGCCGGTCTCGGCGACGAAGCGGAAGTGCTCAAACGCGCCCTTACCGATATGGTTGCGGCCTCCGTCGCCGTGATCCGCGTTCCATTGCCGGGCACTCTGATGGCTCGAGGCGTGGCTGGCCGCGCCTTTATCATCGACTACTTCAAGCGCCAGATCCCACGGCGGCGCGACGGCGGGGGCGATGATCTTTTCTCGCATCTCTGCCGCGCCACCCACGAAGACGGGTCGCTCCTGACCGCCCAGGAAATCGCCGATCATATGAGCTTTCTCACGATGGCGGCGCACGACACGCTCACCTCGGCGCTGACGTCTTTCGTCTACCGCCTTGCCACCGCCCCTGACTGGCAATGCGCACTCCGCGAGGAACTTGCCGCGGAGAATGCAAAGCCAGACGAACCGCTGCCCTACGACCGGCTTGAGAGGCTTCCGCTAACCGAGATGGCGTTCAAGGAAGCGATGCGGATCTCGCCGCCGGTGCCTTCCATTCCTCGCCGCGCCGTAAGGGATTTCGAATTCAAGGGGTTCCCTATCCCCGCTTTCACAGCGGTCAGCGTCAGCCCGCTCTATACCCATCATATGCCCGGCATCTGGCCGGAGCCCGAACGCTACGATCCGATGCGCTTCAGCGAGGCGGCCTCCAAGGACAGGCACAAATTTGCTTTCGTCCCATTCGGGGGCGGGGCGCATATGTGCCTGGGGCTCAATTTCGCGTCCATGCAGGCAAAGTGTTTCGCGTGGCACTTTCTCCACCGGTTTCGCGTCTCTGTCGAAAACGGCTACCAGCCGGCATGGCGCATGTGGCCTATCCCGCAGCCCCGCGATGGCCTGCGCGTGACACTTTCGCCTGGCTAAAAAAACGGAGCGCTTTTGCACCCCGCTCTTACACTCTGATCAGGCGAGATTTATCTGAAATCCTTGCGCAGTCTCTCGAGGGCTTCAAAGGTTGGATAGCCGTCGTCGCGCATCCCAACCCTGCGCTCCCAGGCACTGAGAGCATCTCTCGATTCGTCGCCAAAAACTCCGTCAGGATGTACGCTGTAACCTGCACGCTTCAACAGGTACTGCAGTTCACGAACCTCTTGCGGATTGAGATCTCTGTCGACAAGACGCTCTTCCCTTCTTTCCTCTCTTCTTTCTTCTCTTGTGTCGTCTCTTCTAACTTCTCTCTGCTCTTCCGTTTTCATCTCCCTGACGGCTTCTCTCCGTTCCTCAACGCGCTGAGCATGCCGGAGGTCGTCAGGAGACAAATTCTGGTCATCCAGCGATGCCAGGTGCTCGACTTGTGCTTTTTGGGGTTGTCCCATATCGGATGCACAGGGGAAGGCAGAAATCGTGCAGCGCTCTGTGCCGCTAACGGCGCCCTTCACGCAGAGGACGCTCTTGCAGGCGGCGAAGTTCAAATCCTGAAAGCGCTCGCCGTATTTCGTGATAACTTCGCGCTGCCAAGCGGCCTCGGCGATCTTGTCTGCCTTGCGAAAGACGTTAAAGCTCAGTTCGCCGGAAGCCTGAATCCGCTCCCTCTGGCAACCTTTGGGCAGTTCCGGCAGGAATGGCCATATAGCCGGCGACGGTCCGTCGCAAACCGGTGCGGCACTTGAGGGCACGGAATAGCCCCCCAACGTCACGCTCGCGGCGAGAGCACACAATAATCGAACTCCTACTTTCATAATCACCCCTCCGTCCGTTTCGAAACAAGAATGCGTCCTATGACGCATGATCAGAACGCCTCGGCACACGATGCTGTAATTTCTGATCCTCTGCGGGCACAGGCTGGGCGTTGAATTGCGCCTAGATCTTCTGCTGAGGGGCATTCAAGCGGACGAAAATTGCACAGTCAAGAAAGCATTAACGATTGTTAACGGCTTGGGGATTTGCGGACACTAATGCGCCAGAAGCCGATGAATTTGTTCAATCTAGGCGGCGCTTTCGCTTTTTCGCTAAAAGGCTGTGCTTATTGTATTGATCCGTAATAATTCGTGAATTGCCCTCCATTAGGGGAATCACGAGTATGAAACGCAGTATCCCCGAGATGCTTTCCCCATAAGCCAGATGCTGACCTCGCTCCATTAAAAGGAGCGAGGTCTTTCTGTTTGTAACGAGAGGGCGCTGCCATTGACGAACAAAGCCTCGGCCAGGTGATGCTCCGTCAGCTCTAGAATCCGGCTGGCGTCGTGGTTCGCCCCACCTTGAGGCCGAAGCCCCGCAAAATGCCCCGGAGGCTCATCTCGATATCGTAGAGCTTTCCCTGCACGAGCTTGCGTGCGGTCAGAAGCGCGCGCGTCTCCTGCGCCAGCGCCGATTTGCAATGCACCGGCCGAAACCAGCCCAGCCGCATCAGCTGCGCGATGCCGCGCGCATCGTTCCGGTCCGTCTTCACCGGCATTGCCTTGAAGGCATCGCGCACATGCCGCGTTTCCAACAGCTCCAAGGCGAATCCGGCCTGCTTCAGACCCGCGTAGAGCCATTGCGATAGAGGCCCTGCCTCAAGGCCGATGCGCGCCAGTGCAGCGGCTGATGTAGGAATAGCCCTGATGCGAAGGCCTTCGACAAGGCAACCGGCCCTCTTAACGATAAGGATCAGTTTTGAGGGCCACTTCAAGCAAAGATGTGTGGCCTGGCCCGCGACCAACAGCCTTATTCCGCGGCCGAAGACAGGGGCCGGGCCACCGACTCCAGAGGCTTCCGCTCGGCAGCGACACCCCAGATTGCCCCGACTATGGCGGCAAAGATCATCAAGGCCGAACCAAGAAGGTAGCCACCGAAAACGCTGGTGCGCGAGCCGGTTTCGATCAGGCTTCCGAGCAGATAGGGCGCGCCCGCCCCTCCGATCGCGGTCCCAAGCGCATAAAAGATGGCGATGGCGAGTGCGCGGATCTCAACCGGGAAAACCTCGCTTACAGTGAGATAGGCGCTTCCGGCGGCGGGGGACGCGAAGAAGAAAATCAAAGCCCAAGCAATGGTTTGCTCCGTTGCGCTCAACTTCTCCTGCACGAAAAGCCAACCACTGACGGCAAGCAGCACACCGGAAACCGCGTAGGTGAAAGCGATCATCGGCTTGCGCCCCACGGAGTCGAACAGCGGGCCGAGGATCAACGGCCCAAGCACATTGGCGAGCGCAAACGGCAGAATGTACCAGCCCACGTCATGGACCGGGACTTCGTAGAACTTCGTCAGGACCAGCGCGTAGGTGAAGAAAATCGCATTATAAAAGAAGGCCTGCGTCGACATCAACGTGAGGGCAACCAAGGCCCGTGTCCGGTAGGTCACGAAGATCGTCTTGAACACCTCCGCAAGCGGGGTTTGCGTTCGCGGATGCACGCGCATGGGCTTCAGCTCGGATGCACCCTGGAATTTCGCGCCATGCTTCAGGAAGCCGGCCTCGATATCGCCCACCACTTTTTCGGCTTCCTCCTCGCGCCCATGGATGACAAGCCAGCGCGGGCTTTCCGGGAGAAATGAGCGAAGAAAGAGAATGCCGAGGCTGAGAACTGCGCCGATGAAAAAGCCGAGCCGCCAGCCGATTTCCGGGTTTATGTTTGATGGGTCGAGGAGCACGATTGAACTTACAGCCCCCAGCGCGCCCCCGATCCAGAATGTTCCGCCAAGCGCCAGATCCGTCCAGCCGCGAAATCGTGCGGGGATCATCTCCTGGATGGTGGAGTTGACGGCGCTGTACTCGCCGCCGATGCCCGCGCCGGTCAGAAAGCGGAACAAGCAGAAACTCACGAAATCCCAGGAAAAAGCGGTCGCGGCTGCCGAAAGGAGATACAGCCACAGCGTGACAAAGAACAGGATACGCCGCCCAAGACGGTCAGCAAGCCAGCCGAACACGAGCGAACCGCTGACGGCTCCGGCAAGATAGAAGCTCGACGCGAGTCCGACTTCGGAATCGGTAAAATGCAAGACCGGGCTTGCCTTGAGCGCACCCGCCACCGAGCCTGCGAGTGTAACCTCCAGCCCGTCGAGCACCCAGGTTATGCCGAGCGAGATCACCACGAGGGTGTGGAACCGCCCCCAGGGCAAGCGGTCGAGGCGCGCCGGCGCGTAAGTTTCGATAACAGCCGGCGGCGCCGTGGTTCTGCTTGGGATGTCTTGCATGGTTCGCCTTTCCAGGCGTGAAACCTGAGAAAGAGAAAACGCTCCCGATACCGCCGGCATCCCGGCGCAGTCGCCGCCCGGAAAGAGTCAGGATGGAAACAAACGAATGTCGCGGGCGTGGCCTCGCGGGGCGGGAGGAAGCCGCAGCGGCTTTTCTTAACTTTTTGGTTACGAAGTCAATGGTAGCGCTTCAGTCGCAGATTCACGCGCGATTAACCTCGTGACTGAAAAGGGGCGGCTATGTTCATGTCATCGAAGCGGAATCTGGTTCGTGAGAACGAAGAGCTGAAGGCTCAAATCGCCGCCCTGACGCCGCAAGGGCACAGTCAGCCGCGCCAGGGTTGGGGCCTCGGTTTGGAACAGAGCAAGAGCCAGCTCGACCAGGAACGGCTGGAACTGGAAAAGGCCAGGCTCGCCGACGAGAAATATCGCTTTGAGGCGCAGGCGGCCCGGACCTCCGCCGGACAAGTTGTACAGGCCCTGCTGTTTCTCAACGGCGCGGGCGCTCTTGCCATGTTGGCCTTCATCGGCGCCTTCTCAAAGGATGCGAATTTGAAGGCTCTGCTTCTGGGCCTTTCCAATCCGCTCTCGTTCTTCAGCCATGGCGCCGCGTTGGCGGTTCTCACTGCGATATTCGCCTATCTCAGCCAGGCATCGTGGGCGGACGGGAGTTCGCTGTGGGGCAATACCCTTCAGCTTCTTGCGATGGTTCTGGCGCTCGGCAGTTTGCTCTTGTTTGCGGGCGGAATATCCCATGCCACCGCTGTTTTCTCAGCCTTCAGCTGAGAAGGCGAACCGGATGTACTTCCGGCTCTTTTCTTTCAGGGCATGCGTCCGCTCAGATTGCCGAGCAAGCGAACGTGCTCGCCGAGATTTGCGGTTCGTTTCAAAGCCCCCTCTCCCGGTGCGATGACCAGGGCCGTCGGCGACGCCAAGATCGGCAAAGTTGGAGCTGGATGAGCCCAGCGGCGAAGCACGGGCCGGAACACGGGCACTTAGCCATACCCGATCATTTCCCGTCTCCCGGTTAACTATCCCGAACGCCGAGCCGTGGCACTGCCCGGCATCGAAGGCAGCCATCAAAGCAGGAGCCTTCCTCGATCGCGCCCGATCCTGATTTTCAGGCAGAAGCGGTGATGGAAACCCGGCGGGGTTGCTCTCCTGATCGATCCCACATCAGCGTTCACAGCCCGGTTGCCGGAATCATCTCAACTCCGTCGTTTGCTTTGAAGTCAAAGGCCCGCGATGGGCGAGCTTCCGCATTGACAGCGCGCCACACAACTAGTAGTTGTGAAACGCCCCTTCGGGGGAGCACCCTGCGCGCAGCGGGGGCTATGCCTTTTTCCACCGGTTTTACACACAACCCGGCAGCCGATTGACTCTACCTCTGTTTGCACATAACAAGAGATTGCATCACTCAAATGCAACAACCCCTAGCAGTACCCCCGCACTGCTAGGGGTTTTTCTTTTTGAGCGTCCTACTCGAATTTTTGCATCGCGGCCGGTAGCCTCAATCGCTCTTCGCTCAGGTCGCTGTTTCCATCTGCCCAGTTGCGGAATCTGCGTTCGGGCAAGCTTTCTCATCGGCCAACTGTAGCTCTGTTTCTTCATCGCTTGTTCGACGTTGCCCTGCATCTGCTGGACTGTGCAATCTTTGCCAACAAAATCCCCATCGCGGTAACAAAGGCTGCAGTAGGTCTCACTCTTGCGTCCATCTCGTTCAGTGCCACCGCCGACAGGATCTTATGAGAGCGGCATTCCGCAGGATTGGCATTGCGGCAAGGCACCGCTCTCAGCATATATGCGCCGCCGGAGACAGGCTTGCGCTTGAAACCGGTCAGCGCCGACGGAAGGCGGGAGGGAACGGGAATGCAGCTTGATGCGCGAAACTGTGCAACTCAGATTTGCAACTGGGAAGGAATCATCTCGTTGCAGCCCTTATGGCAGCTGCCGCTTTCAGCGTTCTCCGGTTGATTTCGTCAGCGCTTAGATTGCTAAATCTCTGGGAGGATGAAGCGGTGGCGCCGAGCTGGAGGTCGATGCGTTTCTGCAGAACCGGTGCGAATACAGGTACAGCGGCGACGGAAACGAAACAGAGAGCAAACAAGAGCCTCAAATTAGTTTTCCACGACATACTATCACCCCACAAAAACTAAACAGGTGTGTGGAAAGCGGGTTGAATAGGCTGACCGCATTTAGGTCATCAGATATTCTTCGCATCCTCAACGCCAGTGAATTCATGAACTTGGCATTAGCTAATTCTTAAGATGACCTTTTTTGTCGTCAAAATCACATTAATTTGAACATTAATGCGGGAATAATAAGCTCACTGTCTTAAAATCACCACAAGTTGCATTCGCTTGCCGGCAGCTTGTCCGCATTGCAACGGCGGCCTGCATACAGTGTCGACGGTGGACCTTATTCGGGTTTCCCGGCCTGCTTCAGCGGCATAGCGCACCAATGCGGCCGATGGCCGGAATGAGCGAAGAGTTTGAGCAGATCCGCCATGGCGATGGTCGTTGTCTTCGTGTTGACGAGCGGGTGAGCGCTCACGGTGCTCGCCTCCCGCATCCGGCTATCGAGGATGACGCGGACTTTCCTCTCACGGTCGTTGAAAACGGCGAAGGGCGTTACGCTGCCGGGCAGAACCATGAGGGTAGCCCCAAGCGATTCCGGTGACGCGAAGGAAAAGCGGCCGTCCGCTCCGACCGTCTTAGCCAGCTGCTTCAGGTTCAGCGGCGGAGTGAGAAGGTGCATCGTCACGAGGTAGAGTTGCCTGCTCTTGTCTTCGACGAGGATGTTCTTGACCGGAAACTCCCATTGACCGGAGTCCCGCTGCGCGAGCCCCTCCGCCGTGAGCACCGCCTCGTGTTCCACTGTGTTGGACGCGATGCCGAGTTCGTCGAGGAGTTGGAAGAATGCTCGGTAGTTGTTCATCGCCGGGAGTATGAGGCAAACAATGAGCGAAGGTCGAGAGCCAAATGGCGCTCCGCTGCGCCTGTGGACAGCGGGGGAGTCCGCCGTCGCGCAAATCACGCAGTAAAACTTAGAAAATTATATGCAGGGCGCCCCGTCGGCCCCTTGTCCTTAGCGGTAGCTCCATCCCCGACTCAACCGCTAAGGATATTCGCTTGTTGATTCCCAAATTGCGGCGTTGATAATATTCTTTCTATACAGGTGTACGTCTCTATGAACCGAACCCATTGCTTGATGCGGTGGCTCGGACTTTTCTCACGTGGTGTCCCATGCAGGATGTCGCATTAGATTTTCTTCGGCGCGTGCGTTCAATCATTGAAGGTGCAGAGCGGGGCCTCGTCTTAGAGGAAGATCTGGCCTCAGCACGAAGCTCGATGAATGATCTGCTTGAATTGGACTGGGTGATGCCGCGAGCCGTCTCCGAGGTCAGCATTCACTGGAAGCTGATAGAGGAGTCTCTCAGGACCATTCTTGAAGGACAGACTGACGCGCGGACGTCTTCTTCTGGAGCGCTGGATGCGGCTTGGAGCGCCTACCGTGACATTGAAGACGTGTTCAAGGAGCGTCAATAACAACGCTCATTTGGCAGGCGCACCGCCTGCCCTGCCTCAGGCGGCCCAACCCCAACGCCAGCGCCGCTCAGCGCTTGAACGCATCTTGGCGGCAAGTTCGGCGATCTGCTCAAACCCAGCGGCAGCGGCGAGGGCACGCTGCCTGATCCGCGGATCGGTCACCTTTCTGCTGAGCGCATGCATTTGCTTTGCATACTCGCGCCAGAGTTCTACATCGTACAAGATAGATGACATGGCAACTGGTACTCGTGGACTATAACAACGATGATTTTCCGATAATTTTATGAAAAATCCCTTGACTATAGCCAATGCGCCACGAACCTTAGTGGCAGGCCCTGCAGGAATAAGTGGCTGGCGACCCTAACCTGCGCCCTTCGATCCCAGTTCCTTACAAATGGAAAAAACGAAAAGCCCCTAGCGAATGAGGAGCGCTAGGGGCCTTGGGCGACCGAAACAGGTTGCAATGCCATTTGGAAAGGAACTGCGACGCCAGCTGTGCTCAACACCTCTCCTGTTGCACACTAGGCTAGGATTGGCCATGCCACTATGCAACAGCTATTGCATGCATGCCCCAATGTCCCTTTGGAATAGCTGCGCGAAAAGCACAACTATACTGACGAGCTTGAAGCGAGCTTCGCTAGGCGGAGTTGCCGGGTGCGCCTTTGCATAGCCATGATGCACGGGATTGATAAGTCTCGCGGGCGATTCCAGATAGGCTCATCCAGCAGAGGAGCGGCCAGCATGAGAGCGATATATGTGTCTCACATACCTCGAAGAAGGGGGGCTCTTTAATGGGAAAATAAGCAAGAGATCTTAGAGTGAGTCTTATGTTTAAGAGCCAGTGCGCGGAGCGTTCAAAATCATGATCGGATTAGCCTTTATAGAACCGTTTGCCTACAATGATCCGGAAACTGGCGACAGGATAGCCGTCTCAGTCTCGGATCAGTATACAAAGCTATCGGTGAACGATCGCGAATATTATTTCGTTCGCGAAAACGGCACGTTCGACGGCACCGCGACGGCGAAACACAAAGGACCTATTTTGGTTTACGCGGTGGAGTGAACGTATCGATCTTCGACGCCTCCCACCTGCGAGCGCTCTCCTCGCTCTTGGCGCGCCCGACAATAACGAGCCGGCCATTGTCCCACCGTTGCCGGTGCTCGTGCTCGCGGCGCGCCGGGTCCCGCGTGATGCCGCTATGGACGATCGTGCTCCCGACCTTGAAGTCGTACGTGTAGTAGACCCGCTTCTTCATGTGTTGATTATCTCGGCATCGAATCGGATGCGCGGATCATGGCGTGATTCGCGTCGGGTTGGTCAATCAACAATCAGCCTACGAAGGTTTCAGAAATCGCCCCTACTCGCGACGACCGATGCGAGAGCGGAGTTTCTGGGTTCGGCTGTTGGAAGTTTCTGCCCCGCTTGGCCGGCGCTCCGGAACCCCGTTCATCCCCTAGCGCGTCGATTCGAGTAGCGGAAGGGGCGCCAATCGCGGCGACCCTGGGATCGAATTATACGGTTGACGAGAACATCGGCTCACCGAAGGGCCTACTGGGCGCTTGTTTCAGGATTGCGACCGACCCAGTCGGCGATGACAGACCGATGGAACAGGCGAACGAAACCGCATTCAGCGCAGGTAAGCACGAAAAGTCCGAACA
This sequence comes from uncultured Alphaproteobacteria bacterium, assembly GCA_963833565.1. Taxonomy (GTDB): domain Bacteria; phylum Pseudomonadota; class Alphaproteobacteria; order Rhizobiales; family Rhodomicrobiaceae; genus Rhodomicrobium. The sequence continues at coordinate 23,274 of CAWHYO010000032.1, read as the reverse complement.
TATCGGCCCGACCGATATCGTAGCCGCCGAATTTGAAGCCGGGCAAGGCAAAATGCAGGTTCCCCCGCGCCTCATCGATCAGATCGCACGTGTCATGACCGCATGACGGACAATTGCGCGATATGCCCTTGGCTTCCAGAAATCGAATGGCGTCCGACAAGTTGATGGGTTCCACCATTCTGCGTTCTCCGCCCGGCCGATAAGAAAAGCTCCCGCCAAGGCGGGCACGAGGCGGCTCACATCGATCATCGCTGAAAAGCTTGCAAAAGGAAAATGCCATCTTCAGCGAAATATTCCCGCCCCTGTTAGCGCACCCGGCGGGAAATTGGGGCGCCGACTGCATGCGGCAATGGTTCTGCCTTGGCGCAGCTGTAGCCACCCCCTGTGCAGGCAGCGAAAATAGCGATGCCTGATGGGCAGTCGTCGCCATCCTCAATCCAAAGCCGCGAGTGATCCGGGGAGTTGCGATTTGCAGTGGAGCGGAAGGATCGACCGGCCGAAGCCGCTGCGAGCGCGGTTCGCAATCAGTGCGTCCCGCTCCAAGCTTCGCTTATTGCACGACCAAAGAGGCGGTTGCTCCTGCCCCTGCCCAAGGGCGCGCATGGCGGCGGTCTTGAGGCGTGGCCGAGTGGGCACTGCCTGCGCCGCCGCTTTGAGCGGACGCTAGCCCAGGCTGAACTGATTTTATTAGTAATATCGCCTTGATCAGAGAGGGTGCAGCCATTTTTGCTCCTAAGGTCGCTAAGGCACAGGCGAAGGCAAACGAAAGCCCGGCCAGCAAACTGGCCCCCCAGCGCTCCGCGTTCGCAGCGAGGCGTACGTGCGCGCCAAATACGCACGAATTCGCCAATGGCATCGACCGGTCGCAACTGGCGTCGATGGGGCGCAAGGCGCTCGAAGTGATCGGCGGGTATCGGGAGAGGTGTCTGGAAGTCACCCTTTTGGTGGCGATTTCTGAGGGGGGCGGACATGTGAAAGCCCTGCATGCGTGTACATGGCACGAAGGCTGATCCGCCTCTCCGATGGTTGGGAGGTTTCTCAGTTCCGCATCGCGCTTCGCGGCGAAGTTTGTCCCGTAACGCGCCAGATTACCTTCCCGACATCATCCGCCACAATAAGGGCAATGGCTTTCTTAGATTGCGGTATCTAACGGCGTTTGCTCGTAATGCTTATGACTGCTCGAAATTAGCTCTAACGCGGCGTCACGCAAAACCGGAGCCGGTTGCGACGCAAGTCTTCTAAACAACGCGACTGCTCCGGGCGCGGTCCGGTCGCCGGTCATGGGGGTGTCCGCGTCCGGTTGAAAGAGGATTGCTTCAGGCATGCTTCGCCCATCTGGCCATCGCCATCTTGGATGGCGCTCGCGGCGCGCCTTAGGGTAAACCGTTCGTTGCCGCGCCTGAGCGTTAATACATACGTGGTTAACAGACGCGCGGCCGATTTATTTCCCGCCTGATGTATGCGTAAAAAATCGTCTATCCGGGCGAGACGAAGCCGCCTCGCGCCTTCGGCCAGCCGGGGAGTGGTGGAGCTAACTCTCGGGAAAAGAATGGCTTTCTATCTTCAACCGGACCCCCATTAAGTAGAATTTAATGTGAGAATTTTCTCCTTAACTGGACGCGCTGAAGTCCGTCGCCGTTTCAACTCCGAAATGCAACAAGGGGGCATAAACGGCATGGCAGAGCGATCGGTGAGGTAAGGCAGGCGGGGTCAAGGGCTTGTCGCGGGAGCGATGCGAGCTAAGCGAGCACCCTTGAGGCCGCCTGCCTTATCCACCACCCTGAGCCAGGCTGTGTATGCCGGCGGCCAGGTGAAGATTATCCTCGCGTGGGACTTCCACATCTCACCCGAGGACCACATGCCCAAAGGCTATCGTCACCTGACCTATGACAAACGCTGCCAGATCTACGCGCTCCTGAAAAGCGCACACGCCAAAACCGAGATTGCGCAGCTGCTCGGCGTGCATCGTTCGACGATCACGAATGAACTCAAACGCAATACTGGCGGCAAGGGGTATCGCTACCTCCAGGCGCAGGAGAAAGCGTCCGCCAGACGCGCCGCCGCTTCGGGCGCGCCGCGCAAAATGAAGCCAGGCCTCGTCCGCGAGATCGAGGAAAAACTGACGCAAGAACAATGGAGCCCCGAGCAAATCAGCGGCTGGTTGAAAAGGCAGGGACACGTCTTTGTCAGCGGCGAACGCATCTACCGGCACATCTGGAAGGACAAGAGAAACGGCGGCGGCCTTTGGCGCCATCTGCGCCATAGCGGCAAGAAATACAACAGGCGCAAAGGCAAAACCTCCGGGCGCGGCCTCATCCCCGGCCGCGTGGACATCGCCGAGCGGCCCGCCATCGCCCAAGAAAAACGCCGCATTGGCGACTGGGAGGGCGATACCATCATCGGACGAAGCCTCAAGGGCGCCATCCTGACCCACGTGGATCGCACGTCAAAATATACAAAGCTCGCCATCCTCCCGGACAGAAGCGCCGCCTCCGTCCAAAAGGCCTGCGACGCCTCGCTTCTTCCCATTGCCCACAAGATCGAGACCATCACTTATGACAACGGCAAGGAGTTCGCCGGCCACGCCAAGATAGCAGCCAGGCTTGGCGCGCAAATCTACTTCGCCAAGCCTTATCATTCCTGGGAGCGGGGCCTCAACGAACACACCAACGGCCTCGTCCGCCAGTACTTCCCAAAAGGCTCCGAATTCTCTACCCTCACCCCCGCCGATGTCCAACGGGTCGAGGACAAACTCAACGCCCGTCCCAGAAAGGCTCTCGGCTACAAAACACCCAGCGAGGTTTTCTTCGCCGCCGCTTGAATGCCTTGTTGCGCTTCAGGGTTGAATGGGCACGTTAAATATGTTTCTGCTTTCGGCTGTTAACCACGCCCGCACCCGCCGGGAACGCGGCGCGCGCTCCGGGGACGCCGTCTGTCCTAAAAGTTTCGCTGTAATATCAATGACTTGGTTGCGTTAACCTCTCGGCAACGCGCTTTTTCTTAATATCCTGGCTCAAGAAGTTCGGGACGCAAACGCAAGCGGGAAGCTGATCTGGGATGTAGTGAGACGCGCCTTGTGCAAACGGATCCTATCGGTGGGACTCGGGAATTGGCATCTGCCGTGCAAGCCATTCATTGACCGCCAGCTCAATGAGCCCCTGTAAATCTGTGCCTCTCGCCAGGGCGATCTTCCTCAAGTGCGCAGCGGTCTCGCGCGACAGCGAGAATGTCATGTTTGTGTTGGTGTTCGCGAGCCTGCCTTGAGGCTTCGTTAGAAAATGCCCCACATTTCGCTTTCTCATATCGCCCTCGTCCTCTTTCCATTCGTGCCGATAGCCGCAGTTCTGATGTCTCAATCACCCTTAAGTCTCCCCCAAAGGTAAACGGAAAGAGACCGTGGACACCATTCAAAACATGCACTGCTTGTCAGCCGACACCAGGACGTTTCTCGTGTCGCGCATGCCGGGTACGCCTCGACAACAATCCTTGCGCTCCTGTCCGGACAACGGAGGCAGATCTCCTAACAGCGTCAGCCGACCTCAACTGCAGCGCACCGAGGCGCAGCCCAAGAGAGTTAAGCCGCCTTGGCCCCGTGGAGGAAGTGCTCAACGACATTCCCCAGGCTACCGGAAAGCTGGGCCAGTTCCCGCGCCGAGCCGAGCACCTTGGATGCCGCCGCTCCCGTTTGGCCGGCGGTCTCGCGTACCTCACTGACATGGCCGCTGAATCGCGTTGTGCCGGCCGCTGCCTCCTGAACGCTTTTCGCAATCCTCTGGGTTGCCGCGTCCTGCTCTCCGATGGAGGTCATCACACTGTTGGAGATGACGGACATTTCGGAAATTTCCTGGAAAATTTCCTAAATCGCGCTTGCCGCTTTCTCGGTGACGGCCTGGATTTCGGAGATTTGGGCGATAATTTGCTCCGTCGCCTTTGTGGTTTGGCCAGCCAATGTCTTGACCTCGGCCGCCACTACGGCGAAGCCTTTGCCAGCCGCGCCGGCGCGCGCGGCCTCGATGGTAGCGTTCAATGCGAGTAGGTCGGTTTGGCGCGCCACGCTGCTGATAAGCGCAACGATGTCCCCAATCCGGTTGGCGGCGGAGCCTAGGGTTTTAACGATATGGGACGTTTGCTCTGCATCGGTCACGATGCGGTCGACGATGCGCGTCGAACTCTTTCACCTCGGACGCGATTTCCCGGATCGAATTGGACAATTCCGCCGTCACGGTGGCCACCTGCCGCACACTCGCGGAAGTTTGCCCAGCGGCGTTCTCCACGCTAACGATCTGGCTTGCCGTGTGTTCGGCGGTCGTTCTCATCGAATTGGCTGTCCGTTGCATGTGCTCGGACGCGTCGGAGAGGTTCTGTGTGAGAGCGAAGGCCTTTTCCTCGAAAGCGATCAGCGCCTCCTTCAAGACCTGAAGCCCGTCCGCCATGATACCGAGTTCGGTATGCTCGCCGCGATGGGGGATTTCGCCCGAAAGATTGCCACCGGCCAATTGGCACACGCTCATGCTTATGCGGCCAAGAGCATTTATGATGCTGCTTCCGATCAGCCACGCCAGCAGTGCACCGAGGCACAGCGCCAGGGTGGAGGCCGCGAGCCCGAGCCGCCAACTCTCCCCGGAGATGTCGCGCATGGAGGCGAGCGCGCCCTTTCGCTCCAATTCGCTGATCTCGCGGATTTGCTTCAGTCGCGATTGCAGCGTGTCTCCCACGGCTTTCCTTTCGGCCGAGAGGCGGATGAACCCTTCGTTTGTGGAGATGAGGAGGTTCAGCGCCTCTTTCGTATGCTCGAGCGGTTCGGCGGCGGCTGCAAGAAAGCGCTGCACGCGCTTGCTATTCGCGGTTGAGCCTCGCAGGCTTTCTATGGCCGCTTGCAGCGCGTCCAGTTCGGCTCGGGCCGCGGCCGCATCCGCCGGGTTGCGCGAGGCGAGGAAATGGCTGGCCGAGGCGGAAGCGACCTGCACAGCTTCCAGCAAACGAATGGCCGTCGTGACGGTCTCGGCCGCCGCGTTTTCGCGCAGGAGCGCGGCCGGGATGGCCGAGCCGATGGTGCGTAGCGCAGTGATTTCCTTGTTGAATTGTGAAATCGCCGTACGACGGCCGGCGATGGCTTGGATTGTGTCCGCCGAAGCAGCCTGATATTTCGACGCCGCCTCGAGGGCGCCCGAAACAGCGGATACCCCGCTCTTCCAGTCGGCGCTCTTTTCTTCAAGTACGCGTGCGCCTTCGGCGAACTTCGACAAAGCTTTCTGCGCGGCAACTAAATCGGCGTCGTTTTCGCTGACCGCGTAACGCAGCACGCTGTTCTGCGCCTCGACCGCCTTCGAGACGAAATCCGCCACGCGCTCCGCCACCAGAGAACTGTTGGAAACGGCGTCCGCCTCCTGGTCGACGTGCGCCTGTCCCCTCAACAAGATGGCCACCGCGACAAGAAAGACCGCGATGAGGAGTCCGAACCCGCCAAGAATCTTGAGCCTAATCGACAATCGATGACTTATGGATGTCCATGCCATTGTTCACAGTCCCAAAATCGAAGCGTGTGCCGCGGGAGGAACAGCGCAGCCGTCATTCCCGCAGGGCGTCTCGAAGAGGTTCGCCTATAGTCCGGCGCCCGTCTGGCGAATGCGCTGGATGATTTCGGCGCCGAAACGCTTCTCATAGTCGGGCGTCGCGGAAGCCATGGCCTTGGAGAACAGCGTCCTGTCCACACCGGTCGTAACCGTCATGCCAGCCTGACGGAGGGCGGCGACGCCTTTCTCCTGGGCTTGGGCCGCGTATGTGCGCGAGGCCTGAGCGCCGGCGCGAGCGGCTTCGCTAAGGATCTTTTTGTCCTCATCGGGCAAGTCATTGAACACGTCTGGCGAGGCCAAGAAGACTGCCGGATCGTACACATGGCCCGAAAGCGTAAGATATTTTTGCACCTGAGCGAATTTCGCCGACATGATGGTTGCGATCGGATTTTCCTGGCCGTCGAACTGTCCCGACTGCAGCGCGCCAAAGACCTGCGGGAAGGGCAGAAGGGCCGGATCGGCGCCCAGCGCCTTGAAGCCGATAAGCATAACCTCGGACTGCGGCAAACGCAGTTTCAGCCCCTTCAGATCCTCCGGCGTGCGGATTTCGCGTTTGGAGTTGGTAAGGTGGCGCATGCCGTTTTCGCCCCAGGCGAGCGCCACGAGATCCTTAAACTCGAATTTCTTGAGATAGTCCTGCCCGACCGGCCCATCGAGTACGGCGTGGGCATGTTCGATATCCCTGAAAATAAAGGGAATATTGAATACGCCAACCTCGGGCACAACGTTCGGCAGGGGCGCCCCGGTAATAAAGGCTAGATCGAGCGTGCCGAGTTGGAGGGCCTTTAACATTTCGACTTCGCCGCCAAGCGCGGAGTTCGGGTATTGCTCCACGGCGAGCCGTCCGCCGCTGCGCTTTGCGACCTCGTCGGCGAACGCCTTGGCGCCAGCGCCGAGCTGGGAATCCTTCGATAAAATGTAACCGATTTTCAAAGTGCGGGTCGTTTGCGCCTGAAGCGGCGAGACGCAGAACCAAGCCGCCGCCGTGATTGCGAGGGCTTGCGCTGAGCGGACCAGAAAAGCCCTCCTGCGCAATGCGAGATGGGAAGCACGGTTTGACATGGAACCTCCGCAATAAATGGATGTTGCGGTACATTCTCAGAACTGAATTAAGGATACATGGGAATCGCCTTTAAAATGAAAGCCATACGTCTCTGCAGGTGCTTCTCGGTTATTCTCCGCGCAATTTGTGGTGCCGCTATCGAGTCTGGTTCAAGAGGTTCAGCCGTCCAGATTTGTCAGCGCGAGCATTACCGGTTGCGACCGACCTGTTGGCCTTTCGCTTCCTGCTGCCACGCTCGCGACGTTGCTCGCTATCTCGTGGGCTGCCGCCGTCTGTTTTTCGACCGCAGCGGCCATTGAGCCCGTGAAGCTCTGAATTTCTTGCTCCTTGCAGGCTATGGATTGAATAGCGGTCGACCAGCGCGGCGTTCAGGTTCAGATGGTTGCAATGAAAGATGTGGTGATCCCGGAATCCATGCCGCGCGCGCAACGGCCCAGGAGGCAGTAGCGCTGCGCGAGAAACGTGCGCGCATCCTAAAGGCCGAGGCCGAGATGGAAGCGGCGGAGCGCCCGCGCGATGCAGCCAGTACAGTCCGGCCGAACTGGAGCTTAGGCTTATGCAGATGATTACCGAGGTTGGTGTCGAGCAAAATACGATGACGGTGGTGATGATGCCATCGGAATTTGTCTCGATGGTCCCTCGCGGAAATGAAGCCGCGTGAAACCAAGAAGGACTAAGAGCGGGCCTTTTCCGGAGCGGGAACATCGCGCCAGGGGCAAAAGTCCCGCTTCGCCATTGTCAATGGGCGCGACCTCGGCTAAGCCCCCGTCATCGAGCAGTCCACGCGGCGCCCAAATAGTGGGATTTTCTGGGCCCTCGCGTTTCCAATTGCTGAGGAGCCACGACCTTGCCTGCTTTTTTCACCCACGTGAGCCCCCGCATCTTATTCGCGTTCGCTATGGCGGCTGCAGTTGTTGGCTGCACGGGTGCGTCCGACACAGGCACCGCTCCAATGGCTACGAATGCCTCGACGCCGGCAGCCGGTCTGCAAATCACCGACACGAAGATCGGAAGCGGCTTTACTCCGAAGCCTGGACAGACGTGTATCGTGCATTACACGGGCTGGATCTATGAAAATGGAACCAAGGGCAAGAAATTCGATAGTTCAGTCGATCGCAAAACGCCATTCTCTTTTGTGCTTGGCGAGCACAAGGTGATCGAAGGCTGGGAACGGAGCGTCAGCACCATGAAGGTTGGTGGCAAGCGCATGGTCATCATACCGCCATCGCTTGCCTATGGTTCGGCTGGTGGGGGTGCGGCTATTCCACCGAATGCAACGTTGCTTTTCGAGATCGAGCTTCTCGATGTAAAGGTCTCTTAGCCACTCCGAAGGTCGACTGGCTGTCGGGGGCGTCAATCAAAACAATCTGCCAAAGTAAATAGCGCCCGGCGTTGCCTGGCCGGCCCCTCGCCGCGATGCCGAGAGGGGCAGCAGCTTTTTCTCCAGACACAATTCGGCGAGCCGTTTACGGAAACCGGTTTTTATAATTGGTTCACCAACAAAGAAAGCAGGAGTGCCGAAAAGGCGTTGGCCGCACGGTTTGCGCAAGGCCTGCTGGCGGAAGCGGGATGCTCGCCGCATGAAATCATGTCGGTGAGCGGCCACGCAACGTTGAAAGAGGTGGAACGGTATACCAGGGCCGCGAACCGAGCGCGGCTCCCCGACAGCGCTATCGCTGCGCTTCAAACGGCGCAGAGGGAGGGGGTCGGCCTGGAAAAGCGGGTTTCGAAATTGGCTAACATGCTGTTAGCCAAAGCTCGATTGAAGCCCCTGTTTCTAAACAGAAAAAAACACGGGATGGCGGAGTGGGAGGGTGTGAACCATCCTAGCAAAATCAACGGCTTGCAGTGGCTAACATCGGATTTTGGCACCACTGTTTTGTAAGGGACATTTTCAAAATTGGCTAACCTCTTCTCCCACCATTGGTTCGAATCCCTCGGAAGGATTTCGAAGTTATCACCATGCCAATAGGCGCACTTCCTTTGAAAGCGGTTATGCTCTGATGACCACCAAATAGGTCAGAAGGACCAATTGCAGTCGCCGCACCGATTCCGAAGTGGTCTATGGAAATCCCAAAGGCCGCAATTACGAAACAAACGGGGATGGGGTCGGCGCGAGGACGCAAACGCCCTCGCGCATGTGAGTTGGAATTAGGCTACCTCGTCCACAAACCGCATGCCTTTGAGCGTCGCCAGATCGTCGTAGGCGCCGTCCATCGAACGCTTGGGGAGTTTCACTTTGTTTCGAGGCACATTTTCATAAGGAATTCGGTCAAGCAGGTGGCGGATACAGGTCAGGCGTGCCCGCCGCTTATCGTCCGAGCGAATGATGTGCCACGGCGCAAAGTCCGTGCTGGTGGCCTTGAACATGAGATCGCGCGCCCGCGAGTATTCGAACCATTTGCTGCGCGAGCAGAGATCCGTGGGGCTGAGCTTCCACTGGCGCAGGGGATCATGGATCCGGGCTTCGAAACGGCGCCTTTGCTCGTCGTCGCTGACCTCCAGCCAGAGTTTGATGAGCAGGATGCCGTCGTCTACGATAAAGAGTTCGAACTCGGGACAGATCTCGAGAAAGCGGCGGTGTTGCGCTTCTGTGCAGAACCCCATCACATATTCGACGCCGGCCCGATTGTACCAGCTGCGATCAAAGATCACGACCTCACCCGCGGCCGGGAAGTGGTTCAAATAGCGTTGCAGGTACACTTGCGACTTCTCGCGGTCAGAAGGCGCCGGCAGCGCCACCACCCGGAACACACGGGGGCTGACCCGCTCGGTGATCGCCTTGATTGTGCCGCCCTTGCCTGCGGCGTCGCGTCCCTCGAAGACGACGACGACCCGCAACCCCTTATGTTTGACCCATTCCTGCAGCGCGCACAACTCGACCTGCAGCTTACGCAGCGCCTTTTCGTAGTCCTTACGCTTCATCGGTTCTTTGACGATGCTCATGCTTGTACTCGCTCAGGGGTGCAATTGACTAAGAACGTTCACGTCCCAGCTTCGACTGCGGTCACGGCTTGCCGCAGGCGGCCTGACGAGCGGATAACGAGTTTCTCCGCCTCTACGATGACGAAGAACACGAAGCCACCCAATATGAGGAGCGGCCAGGCCCAAAGCGGGAGGGCCTCGTTGCCGAAGAGGTGCTGCAGCGGCGGGGCATATGTGAAGAGCAGTTGCAAGACCACGACAGCACCGATACCGAAAGGCAGATACTTGTTCTCAAGGTGAGCCTTGAGCGAGAGCGATGAGTTGAGCAGGTAGCGGCTATTCAGTAGATAGAAAATCTGGCCGATGGTGATCGCATTGACCGCGACCGTCCGGGCGAGAGCGTCCGATGCGCCCTGCGATTTCATCCAGAAGAACGCCGATAAGGTGAATGCAAGCAGCGCCAGACCGACGAAAATAACCCGCCAGATACCGAAGCCCGTCAGGATCGCACGGTCGACTGCGCGCGGCGGCCGGCTCATGACGTCGAGTTCGTGCGGTTCGAATGAGATCACCAGGCCCAGCGCCACGGACGTCACCATGTTGACCCAGAGGACCTGGGGCGCCGTGATCGGCATGGTGAAGCCAAAGAGGATAGAGACGGCGATGACCAAAGCCTGCGCGACATTCGTCGGCAGAAGGAAGAGAATCGCTTTTTCGATATTATTATAGACCGTCCGTCCCTCCTTCACGGCCGCCGTAATCGAGGCGAAGTTGTCGTCAGCGAGGATCATCCCGGCCGCTTCCTTCGTGACCTCGGTCCCCTTGATCCCCATCGCGACGCCTATGTCGGCCTTTTTTAGTGCCGGCGCATCATTCACACCGTCGCCCGTCATCGCCACGATCTGTTGGTTCGCCTGGATCGCCTTGACCAGACGGAGTTTGTGCTCAGGGCTCGCGCGGGCGAACACGTCGACGCCGGCGACTTGTTCCTGGAGCGTAGCGGAATCCATCTCCTCGATCTCGGCGCCGGTGATCGCTGTCTTCCCGTCGCCGATCCCGAGCATCTTTGCGATGGCCGCGGCGGTGATCTTGTGATCGCCGGTTATCATGGTCACGCGAATGCCTCCGCCGTGGCATTCCTTCACTGCCTCGATAGCTTCCTTGCGCGGCGGATCGAGCAGCCCAATCAGGCCGAGCAGCACAAGATTGGCCGGCAAATCGGCCGGGGCGAGATTGCCAGCCTTGACCCCGGGATTCTCGAGCCAAGCGAGCCCGAGCACGCGCTCGCCTTGGCCCGCGAGCCTGTCTGAAGCCGCCTGGAAATGGTCTCGAGAGAGCGGTGCTTGGGCCGCCGCGGTTTGCTGCCGGTCACAGTGCGCGAGAATGACCTCTGGCGCCCCCTTGACCAGCAGCATTTCCGTGCCGTTCGACGTCTTATGGAGCGTCGCCATGAATTTGTGCTCCGACTTCGAACGGAATGGAGTTCGATCCGTGCGTAAGCGGTCCGTTCGGCTTGCCGGTCCGTCCCGAGTTTGGCCGCAAACGGGTAGAGCGCTCCTTCGGTCGGATCGCCCTCCACGCTCCAAACGCCATCCTTCTGGGAGAGCTCCGCATCGTTGCAAAGGACCGAGACGCGACCCAGGAGTTCGAGAACCAAATCCGTCTTGCCAGCCGGCTGCCCGTTCTGCTCGACCTTTCCCTCAGGTGCATAGCCATCGCCGGTGACCTGATATTCAGACTCCGCCGTGACCGCGGATACGACCATCATCTCCATAAGCGTCAAGGTGCCGGTCTTATCGGAGCATATCCTCGACACCGAGCCCAGCGTCTCGACGGCCGGCAAGCGGCGAATGATCGCGTTGCGTTGCGCCATGCGCTGCACGCCGATTGCAAGCGTGATCGTGATGAGTGCCGGCAAGCCTTCTGGTATGACCGAGACGGCGATGCCAATCACGGCCTGGAAAATGTCCACGAAGTCCATGCCTTTGACCCACCTGCCATAGGCAAAGATCAAGACGCTCACGATTGCGATGACGGCGGTAATGGCATAGCCGAACGTCTTGATCTGACGCAGAAGCGGCGTTTCGAGTGCGCTGACGCTGGCGAGGAGCTGATTAATCCGGCCGAGTTCCGTGTCACTGCCGGTTGCGACGGCCACGCCCATCGCGCGGCCGGACACGACCATGGTCCCGGAAAACGCCATGTTCTCGCGATCCCCGACAGTCGCCTTCGCTGAAACGGGGCCGGTATTCTTGTCCGCCGGCACTGACTCGCCCGTCAGCGCTGCCTCTTCGGTCCGCAGATTTTTTACTTCTATGAGCCGGAGATCGGCGGGCACTTTGTCGCCGGATTCGAGGAGAACGACGTCCCCTGGCACGAGCTGTTCCGCCGGAATTATGCGTGGATCGCCGCCGCGCAGGGTCCGCGCTGCCGCCGGCAGCATATTCCTGATTGAATTGAGAGCTTTCTCCGCTTTGCCCTCTTGGATAAATCCGAGCAAAGCATTGAGGACGACGACGCCCAGAATGATCGCGGCGTCGATCCACAAGTTCAGCATGAGTTTGGCGAAGCCGGCGGCGAGCAGGACGTAGACCAAAATGTTGTTAAACTGCGAGAGGAAACGCACGAGCGGTCCTTGCTTCTTGCCTTCCGGCAACCGGTTCGGTCCGTATTTTTGGAGGCGTCTCGTGGCCTCGGCAGCGTCGAGCCCCGTCCCGGTGTTGGTGGAGAGCCTCCTTGCCACGTCACTCACAGCCATGGCATGCCAGGGAGTGGCAACGCCGGTAAAGTTGGCTTTGGCTTCTGGGTTCATCCACGTACTCCCCTATGTCGAAGCGGTTTGCTCAGCTGCAGGACGTTTCAAACCTCAAAAGCGCCAGTCAAGAACTGCTAGAGTTTTCATGATGGCGTGGCGCTTTCCGGCATTTGCCAAAAAAAGCGCCGCTCATCCATTGCACGGCTCAGCACGCCCAAAAATTCGCGCTTCTGGCTTGCCATAGCGGTGCGCTCCCGCCCTGATCTTAGCTCCCGATTTCATGAATTGGATATTGCGACATGACCCATCAATCCATCATCGCGGCACTTCTGGCTCAGGCTTCGCTGGCTGGCTTCGGGAGATAGGGTCGACGAAAAGTGCAGCGGTGCAAGCGACACCCCCCGGCACGACTTCTACGCCGGACATCCTGGAGGAGATCTTCTCGTCGCAAATCGTGCTCTCATGTTCCTCCGCAGCCAACACCTTGTCCACGGCTAGCGCCAAGGATACGCCGCCAATGGCCATGCCCAGAAGATTTCTGCGGTTCATGTTCTTTCTCCGCATGCTCAAATCTGCCTCTGAGTTGAATAGTTCAGACGCAGGTTTCTTGACGTCGGCATAACAAGCGAAGGGTCACCGGTTCCATTCGAGAGACCGAATATTTAGGGGCCAACCTTGCGCGGTGGCTCCGCCACCCGTTCACCTGGCTTTGGCCGCAGCGGAGCACGTACTTGCAGCTGATTTGCCGCTGCGATTTTGTATGAGGTTCAGATAAAAACAGCTTACATTTGCGAATCGCGCACAATCCGACTTCGAGATCAGCATGGACCGCTTGCCAGTCTACGATTTGTTAAGAAACGCCGATCCAGTCGTGCAAGGAGTCATGCTGCTGCTCGCGGCCGCCTCGCTCGCCTGCTGGACGATTGCAATCGAGAAGCTTGCACGCATACTCGCCTTTTCGCGGCAGGTATCGGCACTTGAGCGCGCGGGCGAAGGCAATGAAGGTCCTTCGGATTGGCTCGCCGACCGGATGAGGCGCATCGCGGATGCGGAGCCGCTTGGCGGCGATGAAACCCGATCTGAGTTCAATGCAAGGCTGGAAAAGAGCCTGCAAATCGAAACCAGCGCGCAACTCCAGAGACTTCAAACGGGGCTCCCTTTCCTCGCTACGGTTGGGTCTACTGCCCCATTTGTCGGGTTGTTCGGTACCGTGTGGGGCATCATGCACAGCTTTACGGGCATAGCGGCGGCTAAAGACACGAGCCTCGCCGTGGTCGCACCCGGCATCGCCGAAGCCTTATTCGCGACGGCCGTGGGCCTAGCCGCGGCCATTCCGGCCGTGATCTTCTACAATCAGGCCAATGTTTCGCTCGGCCGAATTGCGGAACGGATGTCAGCAGCCGTCAGCCGGTTTGCCAAGATGCGGACGTACGGGCAGGTCGATGGAGCAGCCTTTGCGCTTGAGCGCACAAGCAGCATGCAGGCCACGGGGTGATAGATGGCCGGCTGGACACCCGGTAAGGGAGCCGAGCGCTCAAGCGCGAAAATCATGGCGGACATCAATGTCACGCCCATGGTTGATGTCATGCTGGTGCTTCTCGTGATTTTCATGGTCACCGCGCCTTTGCTCGTGGCCGGTGTGCCGGTTCAGCTTCCCAAGAACTCCGCGCAGCGGCTCAGCCAGCCCAACAAGTCGGTCATCGTAACCCTTGCCGCCGATCGGCGCCTCTATATCCGGGACGAACAGGTGGCAGCTGCTTCCCTGATCCCGCGATTGTCGGCGATGCACGCAGGCGAGGGAGACGCTGTCGTCTACGTTAGAGCCGACAAAGCGATCCCTTACGGAGAGGTGATGGAGCTTCTCGGGCGTCTCAGCTCCTCCGGTTACCAGCGCATTTCACTCTTGTCGCAGCCGCCCCAAAAAGACGCTGTGGAGGCAGCGCCTGAAGCTGCGGTTTCTCCAGCCAAGACCGCGCAATGAACTGGGTTCGGGCTGGAGCCGCATCCGCTGCTCTTGGCGTGCACGCCGCCATTTTGGGCCTTCTCGTTTTTGCCGGCCTGAGCGACCTGGATAGTGCCGCGCTCCAATCTGGCGGCGGAAAAGACGATTTGACGGTCGTCGCAACGATCACGATGGAATTGGAGGAAAGTCTTGGTCTTGACGCGGCCTCGACAGCACAGCAGGAAGCCTCCACCGGCGGGCAGGCCGCCCCGCAGGTCAAGGAAGAGGTCAAAAAGGAAAAGGAGAAAATCGAGGTTCCTCCGGAGCACTCGGAAGAGCCTTCACCTCTGATCGAAGAGAAAAAGCCCGAAAAGAAGGTTGTCGATGTGAAGCCCTCGACCCTTTCGCCTGCAAGTGAGGCACAAGAGGAGCGGCACGCCGCGAGCCGCACGTTCGAAGCGCGCCGTAGCCAGGTGCTTTCGCGCTATCACAATACGATTTATCAGGCTCTGATGAGGAATGCGCTTCGTCCAAAGACCATGGCAAGGGGCCGCGTCGTTCTGGAGCTGACGCTGTCTCCTTCGGGGGATCTCCTGGCGCACCGCATCCTTGAGAGTTCGGGCTCAGAGACACTGGATCAAAGCGCCATGACATCGCTCGAACACGCCGCACCTTTCCCGCCAGTTCCGCCAGAGCTTAGCAATGAGGCTCACACGCTGCGCGTCCCGTTCGAATACGCCGCGAAGTAAGAAAGCCTTCCGGGCAAAAAGCCAGCAACGAATTTGTATGATTGTCCTTGCGAAAGATCTTACTCTAACCACAGGGCTGATGCCCTCTGAAGCGGGGGGGAGCAATCAGTAATGGATGCAAATAAACGCAGAGTCGGTATCGCTTTTCGATTATTCAGCGATAGCCCGGAGGGCGCCACGGCAAGAATAGCCGTCCTCTATGCGATCCTGGCCGCGGCCAACATCGCGGCTTGGGTCTGGGCTTTGATCGCGTTTCGAGATTACCCGCTGCAACTCGGAACCGCGTTTCTGGCCTATACATTTGGGCTCCGGCACGCTGTGGATGCGGACCATATCGCGGCCATCGACAACGTCACCCGAAAGCTCATGCAGGAAGGCAAGCGCCCCGCGGCAGCGGGGTTCTTCTTTTCACTTGGGCACTCGACCGTTGTGTGGCTAGGAACCATCGCCATTGCTCTCGCAACGGCGGCGTTCAAGGATAAAATCGACGCGTTCAAAAGCATTGGCGGCGTTGCAGGAACCTTGGTGTCGGCGTCATTCCTGTTCGCTATTGCGATCATGAATATCTTTGTCCTGGCCGCAGTCTACAAAACCTTCCGGCATGTCAAGGCCGGCGGGGCCTACGCCGACGAAGACCTCAACATGCTCCTAAGCGGGGGCGGCTTCTTTGCCCGCATGTTCCGGCCCTTGTTCCGAGCTATCAGCAAAAGCTGGCACATGTATCCCTTAGGGCTGCTGTTTGGGCTCGGGTTCGACACCGCAACCGAGATCGGGCTTCTCGGCCTGTCGGCGGCAGGCGCCTCGCAGGGGATGCCGCTATGGTCGATCCTGGTATTTCCGGCTCTGTTCACCGCCGGCATGTCGCTTGTCGATACCACCGACAGCGTGCTGATGCTGAAAGCCTATGGCTGGGCCTTCGTGAAACCGGTGCGCAAGCTCTACTACAATATGACCATGACCTTCGTCTCGGTGCTTGTCGCGCTGATCATCGGCAGCCTGGAAACGCTCAATCTGATCGGCGACAAGCTCGAGCTTAAAGGCAGCTTCTGGGAGACGATTGGCGCCATCAACGACAATTTCGGGCTCTTTGGCTACGTTATCATCGGCGTTTTCGTTGCCACATGGGTCATCTCGGTCTTGTTCTACCGCTTCATGGAATATGACCGCCTCGAGCCGCTACCGGTCAGATCGGAGAAAAGGATCGAGTCCTAAAGCATTCAAACGTGAGCCTCAGAGGCCATATCTCTCCTGCAAGCTGCTGGCATCTGCGCCGGTTCCAGCGTTTCAAGGAGACTTCCCAATGCACGACGGCGAGCACGGTCACGGCCACGACCATCCGCATAGTCATCCTCATGAGCACGTCCATGAGCATTCCCACACTCATGTCCATACTCACGAGCACAGGCATGGCGATTTGGTCCACTCCCATCCTCACAGCCATAATCACACGCATCCGCATACCCATTCACACGAGCATCAGCATGGCGCGGACCACGTCCACGACGCTCTGCATGCAGCGGACGCATCCCACGACCATCCGCACGCGGGCGAACATGGCTCGCACAATCATGGTCACGACCAAGCGAACGTTTCCGGCGTTCCGAAGGGCAGCTAATGCCCCCTACTCCTTCGGATGCGCATGAAGGTGGTTTCCGGCATTGGCGTCTTCGCCGTGCGGGTGCGCCTGGGCTTCCAGCGTGACAGGGATGAAACTCACCTGACCGTGCGTGACGCCGCGCTCCGCGATGACGCCATTGGCGAAATCTCTCACTGCCCCGGCCTTTCCTCGCAGCACCGCCACTTCGAGACAGTTCTCATGGTCGAGATGTACATGCATCGTCGCCACATGGAGGTGATGATGTTCGTGGTGCGAGGCTGTGAGCCGTTTTGACAATTCGCGGGTGTGATGGTTGAACACGTAAGAGAGCGTGGCAAAGCACTCTCCTTTGCTTTCCGCATTGAGGCGCGCATGCTGTAAGCCGAGGCGGGCGAGATCCCGCAAGGCCTCGGAGCGATTGGCATAGCCTGCACTCTCCATGAAGGCGCTGAGTTCGGCGGCGAACTCATCGGACATGCTGATCGTCACACGCTCCATCGCCTACTCCCCTTTTTGCAAGTCTCAATAGCACTCTGCCTGCATTCGCTTTTTGCTTACATCAAGCGCGTCTTGCAACCAATACAGGAACTACGTGGCGGCCTCGACACAGACCAATGCTGTTATTCAGGTCCAGCCCCAGGTATGCTCTTTTCTCCTGGACTTCATACACGAAGCTTCTCACCGTGAGTGCGAGGCTCATTTGTATCTGAAGTTGGCTTCTGCTTCGTGCGAGCCCCGCGTTAGTGCTCCCGCATAAATCCGAAAAAACAATCGCAAGCGCTTGCGAGCGAAGCCCTTCTGCTGGGCGCGATCTTGCTTGCCTTCGAAGGTGTGCTGTCATGCCCCGTCTGCATCTTGCCTCTTCATTGGTTCTCGGAAGCTTATTGGCCGCCAATACGCAAATCCCCGCCTTCAGTCAGGAAAGCGCCCCTCCCGGCGGAGCCGCCCCTACGTTGCCGCCCGTTAAGGTGGCCCCGCTCCCGGCCAAGCCCGCAAAGGCGCCCCGCGCTGCCCCAAAGAAGAAGACCGTTTCGCAAACGGCGAGCCGGTCGCAAGCGCCCTCTCAGCCTGCGCCAGCGGCGCCCGCCGACCCCGGCGGAGGCGAGGGCGACCAGGCTTCCACAAACGGTTCGGGCCTGCCCGGCCCCGGCGATCTGTCGCCTGCCGCGTCCGCGCAGCCTGCGGCGAGCACCACGCTGAACGCCAAACAGATCGAACGACTTCCAGTAAACACCTATGGAGACATCTTCCGCTCGCTCCCCGGCATCGATGTTTCCAATTATGGACAAGGCGCGGTCGGATACGGAATTTCGATGCGCGGTTTTACGGACGCCGAACATGGGCGCGACATCGCTTATTTCATAGACGGCGTGCCGCTGAACGAGATTTCCGCGATCCACACACCGAATTACGCCGACCTCAATATCCTGATCCCCGAAACCGTCAAAACCCTCGAGATCATCCGAGGCCCCTTTGCGATCGAGGCGGGCGACTCCAATGTCGGCGGCTCCGTCTTCATCACCACCAAATCCTACGACCCTTACACCGAAGCCAAGGTTTACGGCGGCTCCTGGGGCACCGGGCGCGGGCTTGCCACGTATGGCGCGGACAATGGAAGCTATGTGCCCTATCTCGTCGTCGAGGGCTATCACACCGATGGCTATCGCGATAACAGCACCATCGACCGCTACAACACCTTCGACAAGATAAGCATCCCTACCGAAGGCGGGGCGCTTACGGTTCGCGTGCAGGCCTATGGCACGACCTCTGGCGCCCCAGGCTATCTGAACCGCGATGAATTGCTGACTGGCCGCATCTCCCCGACCGACGCCTTCAATTCGACCGACGGCTACGACAAGACCCTTCAGAATATCGTGGTTCAATATGCAGGCGGCCCGGTGGACCAGCAGTTGAACGCCCTGTTCTACACCGTGCACACGCTATCCACCCGTTACGCCGATTTCTGCGAGCCCACCTGTCAGAGAGTGCAGAACGAGGAGCGAGAGAGCCTAGGCGGCGGGGTGCGCAAGATTTGGACAGGCGAGGTCGAAGGGCTGGCCACTCAACTCCGGGTCGGCACGCAGTGGCGCACGGACGTTATCGAACTCTTTCCAGGCCCCCACTGTTTTCCGGCACATCAGCGGTTTGCCGACCATCGATGCAACGACGGTCGAGACCAATCTCGCCGGTTATGCGCAACTGCAGGTGAAGCCTTTGCCGTGGCTCAAGTTAACGGGAGGCAGCCGTCTCGACCAGTTCTTCTACACCATCGACAACAGGGTCGCCCCGTATGCCGAGCCCGATATCTCGCCGACGATCGTGAGCCCCAAGGCGGGAGCCGCGATCATTCCACTGCCCTGGCTTGAGCTCTACACCAACTACGGGCAAGGGTTCCGCAGCCCGGACTCCGTTCTCGAACTCATTCCCAACTATCCCCAGACTGTGCAGCCCTTCAAGATCGAAAGCGAGGAATTGGGGGTCAAGATCAATAGCGGGCCGTTTAAGCTGGAAGCGGACGTCTATAGAACCGACGCCGAAAACGAGGCCTTCCAGCCTGCGCCGGGGCTGGCCGTTACTTTGCTCGGACAGACGCGGCGCGAGGGCTACGAGCTCTATGGTCGCTACGAGGTCTGGCGCGAGGCAGCCAGTTTCGTCGCGCTGTTTGCCAATTACAGCGCGGTCGACGCCTACCGCCTGCAGGCTGCGGGGGGCTTCGTGCCGAATGTGCCCATCTACACCGGCAATCTGGGCGTTACCTACAATGTGCTGAGGGGCGGCGGCGAAGTGCTGTTCGGCGAAGCCTATATCAACTTCATCGGCAAGAAGTTCCTGACCGAGGACGGCGGACTGACGACCTCGCCCTATCAGAGGGTTGCGGCGAAAATCGCCTACGCCTGGCCATCCGGCTGGACCGCTTTCGCGCAAGGGACATGGTATCCCGGCAATCTCTATAGCGAGGCGGCGTTCAATTTCGGCGACCCCGTCCAGACAAGCTCCGCTGACATTTACGTCGGACCGGTGCCTGAGTTCACGATCCTCGCCGGGATCTCTTATCGCATGCCAAGCGTCAAATTCGCGGAAAGCTTCAAGGAATGAAATTCTCCTCTCTGCTCCTGACTGGTGCTCTGGCCTCGGCCGTGACCTCTGCCCAAGCGCATGATGTTTGGATAACCATCGACAAGGCCGGAGGCGAGTGCCGCGCAATCGTCAATTACGGCCATCCCGAAGACCGGCCGCCCGCGGTCGCCGAGAAGATTGTCGACTTCGCACTCGTGGACGGAGAGAAGCGCGCCTCACTCATGGATGGGCTCGTGCACACCCAAACCGGGGCAGCGATAACTGTCGCAAGCAAAGCCTTCAATTGCGGGAATGCGCTTATCGCTCTCCACTACGAAAACGGCTTTTGGGTCAAGACACCAAGCGGCGGTTACCGGAACGCGACCAAGCGCTCGGTTCCAGACGCTTTGGATAGCCTGTGGTCGGTCAAGTTTGCGAAGGGTATCACGGGCCCTGGAGCACCCTGGTCCACCGTAATGGGATATCAACTTGAAATCGTGCCTCTCGCTGATCCTGCTGCAAAGAAGCCCGGCGACAGTCTCCCTGTGCGGGTGCTGTTTCAGGGCGAGCCTCTCTCTAACATTGCCGTCGAGCGAACGGACGGAATCACGCCCATCAAAGAGGAGGATATCCCACGGTTCACAACCGATAAGCACGGCGTTGCCCTGATCCCGATCGTGAACACCGGCCCGCAGCTTCTCGCGGTTGACTACAAGGCTTCTCCGTCCAAGACGCCAGCTCTCGCCGACACCGACCTTTACAACGCCACTTTCAGCTTTGTCGTTGATAAAGGACGGTAACTGGCTGCGGAGTTTTGATTGGCACGCGACATCAGACAATATCAGATCATACGTTTCAGGATATCGTCGCGGTCAATGACGAGGTGCTTGATGACAGCACCGAAGTGAATGGTGATCAACGCGATCAGAAGCAGAGCCAGCGTGATATGAATTGAGCCGCTCCACATCCGCAACGGCTCATCACCGCCTCTAATGACGGGCCAGTCGAACAACCCGAAGAAGCTGACCGGATGCTTGCCCGCGATCCGATGCGCAACCCCCGTCAAGGGCAGAGCCAAAAGAAGAACATAGAGCGACGCATGAACCACTCTTGCCGCGGTCTTCTGCCAAAACCCCAAATACGCGGGTTCGGCCGGAGCCGCGTGGGTCGATCTCCACCCTAGCCGCACAACCGTCAGCCAAAATATCAGGGCGCCAATTGAACCATGGATGAGTAAGCGAGCGTCCCAGTCGGGCGTTCCGTGTTTGAAACCAGGAAACTGCTCCATGTTCAGTCCAAGAGCGAGATTGCCCAGGACAAGGATCGCTGTCGCCCAAGATCTTTGTGTCGTCTCGCCCGACACGGGAGGTGCGAAGCGGGCGGAGTTGTTCCGGCAGACGCTTGAGGAGGCGCTCAAGCGTCCAGTCGGGAGCGCCTTCGCCGAGAAGCACCGCAGCGCGGGCGTCGTCTCTGGCGAACTCTTCGTCGGAGACGTGAAGGGCAAAACGGCCCTTATTATCGATGACTTGATAAGCTCGGGCACCACGTTGTCCCGCGCCGCGCAGGCCGCCCAGCGGGCAGGCGCGCAGCGCGTTCTGGCTCTCGTCGCTCATGGCCTGTTCATGGAAGGCTCGGAGAAGGCGGTTCTTCATCCAGCGATCGATGGGCTGATTGTAACGGACAGCGTTCCGCCTCTTCGCGTGAAGCAGGGGCCGATGGCAAACAAAATCACCACCCTGTCTTGTGCGCCGCTTCTGGCGGAAGCCATCCGCCGCTTGCATGAGGATAAGGGACTTTCCGATCTGCTCGTATTCTGAGAGCGGCTTCCAGATGGCGCGCATGCGCTGCCGCCAAGCTGAGGTAGGGCAGGGCTTGCAGGCGCCAATTTTCAGGCGTGCGCGGGCTCGGAGTTAAAAGATGGGCGATCGAGAGCGCGCGCAGCATAGACCTGTAGCAACTGGCGACGAAGGTGAGCCTGAAGATATCGAGGGGTGATCTTGTTGCGACTGACATTGCGTCGGGCGATCGCACGCATTCCTTGCAAGACCTGAGGTAGCAAAAGCGTTCTGAGGAAACCTTTCGCGCGCGATTCTCAAGTGAGAACAAAAGCGAACGAATTTTCCCGAATGCGCTTGACGTTCAAGCCAAGCGAAAACCTAAGCCATTGAAAAATATACGGTAGCGGAGGAGGGATTCGAACCCCCGACCTACGGATTATGATGCCTTGCTTTCCGTTATTAAACCAATAGCTTAGCTCCCGAATGGCCGTTTTTTGAGCCCAGAAACATCAATCGGTTACGCAGATTTTCCCGAACAACTCCGAGTGAAATTCGGGCATATTTCACGTTATCGTTGGGCCGAGCCAGGTCAGCAGGGATGCCCTCAAGAAAAGCGCTCGTGCCAACGTATCCCTGGAACACCCTGCGACCGCTGAATCCCTCTTAGCCGAAGCTCTCTTCGCAGAGTAAGCGGTGCTCCGATCACAGGGTGGCGGCGTAGGCCCAGGGCATAAGCTCATCGATGCGGCGCGCAGGCCAGCGATTGACGAGTTTGGTCAGCACATCGGCGAGCCAGACGTTCGGATTGACGCTATTGAGTTTGCACGTCTCAAGGAGCGATGCCAGACACGCCCAGTTTTGGGCGCCCTGATCGTGCCCGGCGAAGAGACTGTTCTTACAATTCAATGCAATAGGCCGCATTGAACGCTCAACGGTGTTGAAGTCTATTTCGATGCGGCCGTCATCGAGGAAACGGATCAAGCCGTCCCACTGGTTCAATCCGTATTGCATGGCGTCGCGGACCGGCGACGACTTGGAGAGGCGCTTGAGGCAATCCTCGAACCAGGATTTCAGGGCCTCGACCTCAGGCCGGGATCCCGCTTGGCGGACAGCGCGTCGCTCTTCCGGCGGCTTCCCGCGACGTCTTCCTCGATCTTGTACAGTTTCTGAATGCGCTGCAGCGCCTCTTGGGCAATGGGCGCCGGGCCCTTGGCGGCGATTTCGTAAAATCGTCTGCGCAGATGCGCCCAGCAATAGGCGAGCGTCACCGGTCCGCCGCGGCGATCGGGACGGACGAGGATGTTGTAGCCGTCATAGCCGTCGACCTGCAAAATGCCAGAGAAGCCTTCCAGCAGTGTCTCCGCATGTTTGCCGCCGCGTCCGGCGCGTAGGAATAGATCACGGCGGGCGGTGTTTTGCTGCCCCAAGGCCGGTCGTCGCAGGCCAGAGCCCAGAAGTAGCCGGGCTTGGTTTTGCCGCGTCCCGGATCGAGGACCGGGCAGCGCGTTTCGTCGGCGAACAGCTTGTCCATTCCTTTCAGGATCGCAACGAGGCGCTGGTGAAGCGGCTGCAGTTCGGCCGCGGCGGCCCCCACCCAAGACGCGAGCGTCGAGCGGTCGAGAGGAATGCCCTGGCGGGAAAAGATTTGCGCTTGGCGGTCAGCGGCAAGTCATTGGCGTATTTCGACACGACCACATCGGCGATGAGCGCTTCCGTGGGGATGCCGCCCTCGATCAGCCGCGGCGGTGCGGGAGCCTGCGCCACGGCGTCCCCGCACGCGCAAGCGTATTTGGGACGGCGGGTGACGATCACGCGAAAGACCGCCGGGATTTTGT
>CAWHYO010000031.1:0-398390 GCA_963833565.1 uncultured Alphaproteobacteria bacterium | reverse complement strand
CATCCTTCCCAATTTTCCACCGCCAATCCGTCCACGCGCTGAAATTCCCGCAAATTACGAGACACAAGCACGAGGCCGCGGGCGCACGCCTGCCCCGCGATCAGGACATCGTAGGGACCAATTGGCGTTCCCAATATCTCTAGCGCAGCGCGGATTTCTCCAGCTTGCCGGGCGTCTTCCTTGTCGAACGAGACAACCTCAAACTGCAAACTATCGACGATGGTCAGATTGTGCGCGCGGCGTTGACTCTTGTACGCGCCAAAGTAAAGCTCATAAACAGCAATGGCGGGCAAACCAATGTCGGCTGGCCGGTGCTGCCGCGCACGCTGAGCGAGCGGCCCGCTGGGATCTCTGAGCAAGGCGATCACCGCGTTGGAGTCAAAAAGGTAGCGCATCAGCGAAATGCTTCATCGAGCGCTGGGCGCTCCTGCATCGGCGGCTGCTCCAGCGCCGCCTCAACGAAATCGGAGTCCAGCGAGCCGGAAAGACCATCCAGCCATGCCCAATCCGTTGGAATTGGCTCCAAGATGACGGATGCGCCGTGCCGGCGGATGCGGACTTCCTCACCTTCAAATCGATAGTCTTTTGGCAGTCTGACCGCTTGAGAGCGGCCCGACCAAAACACGCGCGCAGTTTCCATAGCGGTCTCCAGTTGGTATATATCAAAAGAATATACCATTGTATCGATTAGGTCAAATGTCAAGCGCCAACCAAGGAGCGCGACGCCAGCACTACAGTCGCGCAGCAACCGGCATCTCTCGGCGCACGGCGCAAAGCGCGGCCCCACCGGTAAACGCATCCTTGCCGCGCCGGTCTATTAATCCGAAGCTGGTTAACAGGAGGGCGCCGGACTTTTTTTGGTCCAATGGTGCTAACAATGGGTTAATTCTGCGTCAAACGCGCCTTCCGCCGGACGCGGATAAGCCGTTCTAAGACACTGAAAATAATGGCTATTTTTCTCAATCGCGTCCCATTAAATGGAACTTAATGCCGGAATTTTCTCATTAAATGGACGCTCTAAAGTCCGTTAAATATGTCGCCATCGCGCCTGTTAACCCTGTGCGCTCCTCTCGCATCCGCAGCGGGCGTTTCGGCGCCGTCATCTTGTCTTGAATTTTCGCTTTAGAATCAGTGGGTTGTGAAAATTAACCTCCCGCCAAGGCGCATCTTCCTAAAATACCGCCCAGCCAAAATGACAGGCGGTTTCGTTGCATTCCGCACGCGATTTTGGTCCAAGCTATAAAACTTTTGGACCATTGTCTGGTCAAGGGTGTATGGGCAGCGAGATTTGAGTGAGCGGCGGCAAGGATAGCTGACCGCCAAGCGTTAAAG
The DNA here is from genome assembly GCA_963833565.1 of uncultured Alphaproteobacteria bacterium. Lineage (GTDB taxonomy): Bacteria > Pseudomonadota > Alphaproteobacteria > Rhizobiales > Rhodomicrobiaceae > Rhodomicrobium. Next base: position 397,058 of record CAWHYO010000031.1, on the reverse strand, counting down.
TCGGAATACCAGGATTGTTCGATGCCTCGTTGGATCGTCTTTGTTTGCCTGCCCCTTGTCGCCAGCGCTTTCTCCCCGGCGAAGGCCGATGAAGGCATGTGGCTTCTCGATAATTTCCCCTCCGATCGGGTGGAAAAGCTTTACGGCTTTCGGCCGGATCAGAAGTGGCTCGATCGCGTGCGGCTGTCCGCGGTGCGGCTGGCGCAAGGATGCTCGGCGGGCTTCGTTTCACCCCGCGGGCTGGTGCAGACCAATCACCATTGCGCCGAGCACTGCATCGAACAGCTCTCGCCGAGCCGGGAAAGATCTCCTGGCGACCGGCTTTTACGCAAAGGAGGAGAAGGACGAGGCCAAATGCCCGGACTTCGAACTCGATCAGCTCATCGGCATCGGCGACGTCACGCCACGCGTCCGCGAAGCCATCGAAGGGAAGGAGGGCGAAGCCTTCACGGAGGCCAAGCGCGCCGTCAAAGCCGCGATTGCGAAGGAATGTTCAGGCGGCGATGACGCGCTGCGCTGCGATGTGGTCGAGCTTTATGAAGGCGGCGTCTACAACCTCTACAAATATCGCCGCTTTCAGGATGTGCGCCTCGTCTTCGCGCCCGAGCAGGCCATCGCATTTTTCGGCGGCGATCCCGACAATTTCGAGTTCCCGCGCTACGACCTCGATGTGAGCTACCTTCGCGTCTACAAGGACGGCAAGCCGCTCGATACGGCGGCCAATTTTTTCCGCTATGCGCCCGAGGATGTGAAGCCGGGCGATCTCACGTTCACGGTCGGCAATCCGGGCTCCACGAAGCGCCTCGATACCGTTGCCGAGCTTGAATACAATCGCGATGTCACCCTGCCGCGCTCCCTGTTCCGGCTTTCGGAGCTCAGGGGCCTGCTCACCGAATTCCAGACGAAGGGCGCGGAAGAAAAGCGCATCGCCACCGGAAAGCTTTTCGGCGTCGAAAACTCGCTCAAGGCGCAGAAAGGCCGCTTCGAGGCGCTGGTGGACCCGGCGCTGATCGCGGCCAAGACCAAAGCGGAGAACGAGCTTCGCGCCAGGGTCAATGAAGATCCCGCCTTGAAGGCAGAGGCTGGAACCGCCTGGGATGCGATCCGCGACACGCTCAAACGCTGGAAGCCGAAGAGCGAAAAGTACGCCTATACGGAAGGCCGCGCCGCGTTCGATTCTCAGCTCTTCGGCGACGCGCTGGCTCTGCTGCGCTACCCGGCCGAGAAGGCGAAGCCGGACGAGAAGCGGCTGCCGGAATACACCGACGCCAACTTCCCGAGCATCAGGCAGTCGATCCTGGCGGATCGTCCTTTCTATCCCGAGCTTGCAGAAGCTGACGCTGACCTTCTCGCTGACCAAGCTTCGCGAGGTGCTCGGCCCCGATGATCCGTTCGTGCGCAAGGTGCTCGGCAACAAATCGCCAGCCGAGCTGGCGAATGAGCTGATCGATGGGTCCAAGCTGGGCGATGTGGCGGTCCGCAAGGCGCTTCTTGAAGGCGGACAGGCGGCCATCGACGCTTCGTCCGATCCGATGATCGCGCTCGCCCGGCTCGTTGACCCGGATTTCCGCGCGATCCGCAAGGACTACGAAGACAATATCCTGGCGCCTCTGAACAAGGCGCACAGCGCGATCGCCCGAGCGCGTTTCAAGATTTACGGAACATCGATCTATCCCGACGCGACCTTCACGATGCGGATTTCCTATGGCGCCGTGAAAGGCTATTGGCAGGACGGCAAGTTCATCGAGCCGATCACCCGGATCGGCGGGCTGTTCGAGCGCGCGACCGGCGCGCCGCCCTACAAATTGCCGGAAAGCTGGATCGTGGCGCGACCCGCGCTGAATATGGACCAGCCCATGAACTTCGCGACCACCAACGACATCATCGGCGGCAACTCCGGCTCGCCAGTCCTCAACAAGGCGGGCGAGGTCGTCGGGCTGATTTTCGACGGCAACATCCAGTCGCTGGGCGGCGATTTCGGGTTCGACCCGGCCGTCAACCGCGCGGTCGCGGTCAATGTCGGGGCGCTGCGTGAGGCGCTGACCAAGGTCTATCATGCGGACCGCATCGCGGCCGAACTCAAGTGAAAGGCTGGGGAGGGAAGGTTCAGCCGGGGCCGCTTGGGCCCCGATCTGACTAATTGATAGATTTAGTAGGCGCCGAGGCTAGCCGCAGAGCAAGCCACTCATAGGCTTGGGCCACATCTTCAAGCGCCTTCTTGAGCCAGATTTCATCCACGTCCTTCGCATGCGACCTTGTTTCCCTGGCTCGCCGCATGAGATTATCCGGACTGTAGTTCTTAGAGGCCAACTGATCCTCCATTCAGTAAGAACGGATATCCTGGCATTTTGTGCAGTGCACAAAGTTGACTTATGTCAACAAATTCTCACTTCGGCAGCAGGAAAACACGGCGCGTTGCCGCTGAGACACGGTTATAAGTCCATGAATTCGAACGATAAATTTTATTCCCTGATGCTGTTCGCCGCAGCCCCTCCTGAAACTGCCTGAGTTTCCAATGCGTTGCCTCACCTCTGTACGAATCAGGCCGCATCATGTTAGTCAACAACAAAAGCAATTGTTGATGAGGGGAAAAATGCGCGCATTTGCTCTGACCGGCTTTGCCGCCTTGGCGATATCCTTGATGGCCCCGGCCTCGGTTTGGGCGTGGTCCACAGAACAGTCCGACCTCCAATAGCGCTGCAAGCAGCGCTCTTGCGGAGCAGGAAGACCCGCTGAAGGCGCTTGAAGATAAAGTGAATGGCAAAAACAGCTCGCCCAAAGCGGGTTTTACATCACCGGCAATGGCGGCCAGCAGCCATACAGCCCGTTCGGTTACATTCGAATTCGAATTCGAATGTCCCTTTCATTCCGCCGGCTACGCCTGGATTTCGTGGCCTGGCTCAATAGAGGCGCCCGCAGTGATGTGATGCAGGATCGCCGTGGCGAGTTATCGCCACGGTGCAAATAACTTCGTTTCCGCAGCCGCGATATTCGACTGAGGTGAAGGACATCAGCCGCGATGTCGCGATGCCCCGGCCATTCGGATGCGTAGCGCGCTCGGGGCTGATATCGAGATACTGCCGCCAATCGAAGCCTGCGCCCTGATCCTTGATGAGCACGCGAAGCCTGTCCTCTTCGGCTTCGAAGCTGAGATAAGCCCACTTGTCGCGGTTGCATGGCAGGGCGAGCCTGCGTTCGATCTCCTCGTGCAGCCGCCCCTCTAGAAGCAAGTGCATTTTCTCGGCGTAGGTGATGCCAAGATTGCCGTGCTCCACCGCATTGATCAGCATCTCATTGAGCCCGTAAACGGCGACCTCGGGCTCCGGAAAGCAGTTCGCGACCAGAAAAGCAAGGTTCCTCGCCTCTTCCAGAGTGCGGAAGCGAAAGCGCGATTGCTCCATCAGGCCCATCACGCGCTTGTGCTTGCTGACCTCCTCGCGAAGCTTCTTCTTCGAGGCTGCGTCTTTCAGCGCTGCTCCCACAATGGAGAGCAGCATCTGGTCTTCGTAAGGCTTGGTCAGGTAGTAATAGACCCCTGCTTTGATCCCTTGCAGGATTTGGTCCCGCGCGCTCGCCGCAGACTGCATGATGACGGGGATGTCCGCGAACCGCGGATCAGCCTTGACCGCCTTGAGAACCTCCATGCCGTTGAGGCGCGGCATCATGCGGTCGAGAACGATCGCGTCGATATCCTCCACCTCTTCAAGCAGCTTAAGAGCCGTGTCCCCGTCGTCCGCTTCGATAACGTCGTATCCGCCGTCAGTAAGATATTCCGCGAGGATATCCCTGTTCAGCGGGTCGTCGTCCACAGACAGGATCTTTTTCCGTATTTTCATCGTCTCTCTGTTAGATGCAGCGCGCCTGTTGGAACAGAGTAGTTAGAAGGAGGAAATGCTTCGCAACCTTTGGCCGTGCAATTTTTAGAAAGATGAAGCGGTCGAGCCTCAGTCGGCTGCAACCAAAGAAGCATCGGTATTCTTGCCAGCCGTTTGTCTCGGTATCACGAAATGGATTGCCGCTCCCCCTGAGGAAGACGCGGCCGCCCAGATGGTGCCGCCGTGGAGGTGAATGATTTCCCGGCATATTGCGAGGCCGAGGCCAGAGCCGCCGGCTCCGGTGTCGGTCTTGCTGCTTTGCCTGAACTTCTCGAAGATCGTTTGCAGCTCTGCCTCGCGGAATCCCAATGCCGTTGTCCGAAACGGTGCAATGCAAGGCCGGCCCGCGGCCGGTCAAGTCGCTGTCTGCGATTGTGACCTGGATCGTGCTCTCTCTTGGGGAGAATTTGATGGCATTGGAGAAGAGATTGATGAAAACCTGCATCAACCTCTCCGCATCGAAGAGAGCGCAAGTGTTTTTGCTTTGGCACTCGACGACGAGTTCAAGCTGCTTTGTTTCAAAGAGAGAGCCGAGCTCCGCTTGAGATTGCCGGACAATTTGCACTATATCACCGCGGGACGGACGCAATTCGAGTTTTCCCGACTCGAGTTTCGCGAGATCAAGAAGTGCGTTCAGGAGTTCGAGAAGGCGAAAACCTGAGTGCTTGATATTGAGAAGGTACTTCTTTAGCTTCTCCGATTCTGAATCGCACTTTTTTAGTCCCATGTTCGTGTAGTTTAGAATGGCATGCATCGGCGTCCTGAACTCGTGACTCATGTTCATGAGAAACGAGGTTTTCGCTTGATTTGCCTGATCGGCTTGCTCCTTGGCTGCATTGAGCTCGATATTGACGAGCTGCAACCGTGTCCGCTCAGAGTTCAGCTCCGAGCTTGTGAGCAGAAGTTGCTTGTGGCGGCGCTGCAGATTCTCGTTGGCGAGCACAAGTTTGCGGCTTTCGTCGAAAAGAGCCACTTCCCGATTTACGCGGCGGGATATTTCACGGAAGAGAATGAGCATTGTAGTCAGCGTCAAAGCAACAACCCCGGCGCCGAGCGCCCCAAGCATCACTGCACTGCGATTGGTGACGGCGAAGACCTCGGACTCCCCAAAACCAACCGCCACGAAGAGGGGATAATCCTTCACTTTCTCCCAGTGTAGGAACGCGGGCTGGCCATTGAGAGGGTTGCTGCCGCGATACTGACCCTCGCGTGTGCCCAGGGCATCAACGATGGCTTTCAATTCGGGAATCTCCTTCCCGATGTACTCGAGATCCGATTTCTGCCATGCCCCGTAGGAGGCTCGAACGACGCCGTCCTCTCCTAAGAGCATCATCGAGCCTGTTTTACCGAGGTTTACGACTTGATGAAGCGTGGTGAGGAATTCCGGTGAGAGCGAGAAGACGATAATCCCAGCCAGTTTTCCATCCGCACCCACCATCCTGTCGGTGACCTGGATCGTGGCTTGTCCGGAGACGCGTCCGATCACCGGCTTGCCGATGAAGAGACCCTTATGCTCACCCGTGAGCTGAACGCGAATATGCTCGCGATCCGACAGGTCGATGGGCTTCGGGGTGCGGGACAGCGATGTGGCCAAGAGTTTCCCATCCGGTCCGACGAAGGCAATCTGAACGGTCGATGTTGCGAATTCCGGAACACGCTGCGACCAGTCGACAAGATTGAAGGCTGCTCCTTCGACGGTGAACCGGAGCTTCAGCAACGCCATCGCGCCGCGAACGCTTTCCACCACGCGCCCAACCTGCTCCTGAAAGGCTCCCGCCAGATTGTCGACGTCGTTCCACGCCCGCTCTTCCGCAGCCTCCCGCTGCTCGTTTGCGACCGACACGAGGAGTAGAATTGTCCCAAGCACGATTGCCGATGCAAAGACGCCGATGGCGTGCTTGAGTTTCCGGCCGGAACGCCGAATCAAGCGCCGGTTGCCAGGCTGAAGAGCGCGACGGGCCGCCGCATTTTTCTCTGACTTGATCAAAGCTTCGCTCCGGGCAGGCCCGCGGGGCAAGCGTAACCCTCGCCATATAGGACCAAGGTCTATTTCATTTTTGTTAATAAAATGAGGGCGCATGGGTGAAGCCGCCACGCGGAAGCGGAAGCGCATGATGCGGCGCTTGACATATCTTGCGCCCCGCCCCTTGAGCGGCTAGGAAGACCTATGCTTTTCCTTCGAATCTTAGGAAAGACGCTGCTTCTGGCGGCATTTGTGGCTTTGGCCTATGACGGGGCGCGAATACTTGCGAGCCCCGGCGGAGGGCTATTCTTCACGTCTCTTTCGACGCACCTGGACCATATTCCGCGGGGCCGGGAGATGTTGGAAGGCTTTTTCTTGAATTACGCGCCCCCCTACCTGTGGAACGGCATCGTTGAGCCGATGCTGGTCCTTCCCGTGTCGATCCTGCTCGGAGCCGCCGGCGCTCTCATTTTCCTGGCAGGTTACCGGCGTCCGCCGCCGGATATTGTGGAGGAATAGGCGCGGCTTACGCCTGGTTCCGAGGCTCGAACAGATCGATCTGCTCCGGCTCTTGCTTTGCCGTCGCTGTCGCCTTTTTTCCATACAAATTCAGCACCCAGAACTTGCCGAGGATGAATCCCGCAATGATGAGGACGATGCCGGCATAGAGGCCATGCAATCTCGCATCTTGGGTTTCAATGACCGAAGCGTCGCCATGCAGCGCTGCGGCGATTAACGGGATGCCAGTCAAAATCAAGAGAAGGCTGACGAGAGACCTGAGCATAATGTAGCCCTTTTCATGTGGATTTGGCTGAAGCCGAACCAATTGCCCGGGATCGTAGTTCCGCGGCGCGCTGGGGTCAAACTGCGCTTTCGATCCCGGCTTTGGCTAATCGCCGCAGACTCGCTTAATCTGCGGTTAATTGGCGAGCTAAGAACGTGGAGCCCCTTCCTTCTCGGCTCTTTCAATCGCTGGTTTGATTTTTTCAGCAATAGTCTCCGAAGTCAGCGGGCCCTGATAACGCATAACGATGCGTCCGGAACCGTCGATGACGAAAGTTTCCGGAACACCCGTAACGCCCAGATCGATCCCTGTCATCCCCGTCTCGTCGACGCCGACGGCCATAAAGGGATTGCCGTGGCGGGTGAGAAATCGCCTCGCCGCCTCTGACGTGTCGCCCTTGTAGTCAATCCCGTAGAGCGGAACGCCCTCCTTCGCAAGTTCGACAAGCTGCGGGTGCTCAGCCAGACAAGGCACGCACCATGAAGCCCAGAGGTTGAGAATGCTGACTTTACCGTTCTTGAACACCTCGGAGGAAACCCCTGGCACCGGCGCGCCCGCCTCATTCAGCAAGCGCGGAATGGCCGCCAGGTTGAACTCCGGGACCGGCTTTCCGATCAGCGCCGAGGGAAGGTTTGAGGGATCGCCGCCCGACCAGAGCCTGACAGACATCAAGCCAATTACGCCGAGTACGAGCACAAGCGGCAGAATGAGAACCGCCCTCGATCTTCTCCGCGGCGGCGTTTCTTGTGGTGAAGTTGTCTCGCTCATTGCTTTTCCTGGTTCTGCTGGGCCGATCTCCTCCGCATGCCGCGGCGCTCCAGGTCGGCAAGCCGACGCCTCTGTGATCGCTCATCGGTCCAAACCCACAGGACGAGTCCCGTTATGCATAGCGCCGCCGCGAGGTAGGAAAGCCAGATGAATGCCGCGTGAGGTCCAAGGTCAAACATGGGATATGGCCTCCCCCGCTGCGGGCTCTTGTGCCGCGTCCCCGCGGACGTGAACCGCGATCATGGCATCGCATCTCCGCCTGAGAACTTCGGCGCGCATGGCCTTCAGATGCAGCACAACGAAGAGAACGGTGAAAGCCAGCGCCATGATGAGCAACGGCCAAAGCAGCGACGGCGCAATAGTAGGCCCATCGGCGCGGATCACGCTCGCCGGCTGGTGCAACGTGTTCCACCAGTTCACCGAATACTTGATGATGGGGATGTTGACGGCTCCGATGATCGCGAGGATCGCGGCAGCCCTTCCGGCGCGGCCCGGTTCGTCAATGGCCTGCCGCAGGGCGATGAGGCCGAGATAAAGGAAGAAGAGGATCAGCACCGATGTCAGCCGTGCGTCCCAAACCCAGTAAGCGCCCCACATGGGCTTGCCCCAGAGCGATCCGGTCACAAGCGCAAGCAAGGTGAACACTGCGCCGATCGGGGCCGCGGCCTTGGCGGAGACGTCTGCGAGAGGATGCCGCCAGATCAGATAGCCTATCGAAGAAAGCGCGATCACCGAGTAGCAGGCCATCGATAGCCATGCCGCGGGGACGTGCACATACATGATCTTGACGGTTTCGCCCTGCTGGTAATCCGGCGGAGCGCGAAAGGCCATCGTTAGGCCGACGGCGAAAAGGATCAAAGTTATCGCTATAAGCCAGGGCAGCAGCTTTCCGCTCAAGCGCATGAAAGCCGTCGGATTAGCGAGTGTGCTCACCCGCCAAAATCTCATTGTTTGAGGTTCAGAAAGTTCGGCCATCGGTAATAGTCCAATTCAGGCTTGATAGAGGCTCACTCTAGACTGAGCCGAAGTGCAAGTGCAGCGGCAAATGGCATCGCTGCTATTGAAAACAACGAAAGCGCCGAAAGGAACAGGATGCTCTGGACAAATGCGCCGGGAGCCTCTGCCATCGCCCCTACTCCGAAAATGAGGAACGGCGCAAAAAGTGGCAAGATCAGGAGAGGCAGAAGCAGCGCACCGCGTCGCAGCCCAAGTGTAAGCGCCGCGCCCGCGCCCGCGATAAAGCTGATGCCGACGGTGCCTGCCGCGAGCGAGGCCATCAGCTTAGGCACCGCATTCAGCTCGATGTTCAGGAGGAGACCGGCGAGCGGCGTGATAATGATAAGGGGCACGCATGTGGTGAGCCAATGGGAAATGCTTTTCGAGGCCGCGATCAGTTCGGACGGAAGCGGACCGATGACCAGCGCATCAAGCGAGCCGTCGTCGCGGTCTTCCTGGAAAAGCGCATCCACTGAAAGCACCGCCGACAACAGGAACGATATCCACAAAATCCCCGGTGCGATGCGAGTGAGCAGCGCAAGATCCGGGCCGAGACCGAGCGGAATGATCGAGACGGCGATCAGATAGAAGCCGAGTGCCGTCCCAATGGCGGAGCCCTGCCGCAGCGCCAGGCGCAGGTCTCGTTCGATGAGGGCGAGGAAAGCGTTCATTGCAGCACCCGCGCTCGCGTAAGTTCGAGGATGGCCGCCTCGCCAACCGACAGATCAAGATGTGTCGAGACAATCGCAATGCCTCCCGAAGCAAGGTGATCCGCAATGGCCGTTTCGAGCCGTCTTGTGGATGCCGTATCAAGGGAGACCGAAGGCTCGTCGAGAAGCCAGATCGGCCGGGGCGCGGCCAGGAGGCGCGCGAGACCCAGCCTCCGCGTCTGCCCCTGCGAAAGATGCGCCGCGCGGTAGTCCGCCAGATCGAGGAGATCGAAAGCGTCGAGCGCCGCCTCGGCTGCTTCCAGGTCGTTGCCGCCGCCATAATAGCGCTGCCAGAAGCTCACATTTTCGATGACGGACAGCCTCGGCTTGATGCCGTTCACATGGCCGATGTAATGGAGATGGCTTTCGGTGGTCGTGTCGCCCTTGGGGCCGCTGACCCGGACGCGTCCAGCAGCGGCCGGCAAAAAACCCGCAATCGTTCGCAGCAGCGTTGTCTTCCCTGAGCCATTCGGGCCGCGAAGTATAAGTGCATTGCCTGCGCCCACCTCGAACGATAAGGGCGGCACCACAATATGGCCGCCCCGCTGGCAGGCGAGCCCTTCCACCGCGATCGCCGTCACGGCTTTCGCGCGAGAAGAAGAGGTGCCGGAGCGGGCCAACGGCTCGATGGTTTTCAAATGAAATTCTCGTGTCAGAGGGCAGGCTTGCCCATCTTTATGTTAGTCTGCCGCAGGCTCACAAGATGCATTTTCGCACGCAGTAAGGAGAATTCGCTGTGGCTTCCTTGACCCCGCGCTCTCTCGACAGCTTCCACTCCCGCAAAACGTTAAAGGTCGACGGCAAAGACTACGAGTATTTCTCCCTGCCGGATGCCGAAGGCAACGGCCTGCCAGGGATTGCCGCGCTGCCTTACTCGCTGAAAGTGCTCCTGGAAAATCTGCTGAGGTTCGAGGACGGGCGCACCGTCACCGCGGACGATATTTGCGCGATGGCGCAGTGGCTTATGCAAAAAAGCTCCACACGCGAAATTGCATTCCGCCCCGCGCGCGTGCTCATGCAGGATTTCACGGGCGTGCCTGCCGTGGTGGACCTCGCTGCGATGCGCGACGCGATGGCGAAACTTCACGGTGAGACCGCTAAGATCAACCCGCTCGTCCCCGTCGATCTCGTCATCGACCACTCCGTGATGGTGGACAGCTTCGGCAATCCGCGCAGCTTCGAGATCAACGTGGGTCTCGAATATCAGCGCAACAAGGAGCGCTACGAGTTCCTGCGCTGGGGGGCCAACGCCTTCGCGAACTTCCGCGTCGTGCCGCCCGGAACCGGCATTTGCCACCAGGTGAACCTGGAATATCTCGCGCAGACGGTCTGGACGAAGGAAGAGGGCGGGATCACGCAGGCTTTCCCCGATACGCTGGTCGGCACAGACAGCCACACGACCATGGTCAATGCGCTTTCTGTGCTAGGCTGGGGCGTCGGCGGCATCGAAGCGGAAGCGGCGATGCTCGGCCAGCCGATTTCGATGGTGATCCCCGAGGTGGTCGGCTTCCGGTTCACGGGCGCCTTGCGGGAGGGCGTGACCGCAACGGACTTGGTGCTGACGGTCACACAGATGCTTCGCAAGAAGGGCGTGGTCGGCAAGTTCGTGGAGTATTTCGGTCACGGGCTCGACTCTCTGTCCGTCGAAGACCGCGCGACGATGGCGAACATGGCGCCGGAATACGGCGCGACCTGCGGCTTCTTCCCCGTCGACAAGGATACGATCGCCTATCTCAGGGCTACCGGCCGCGATCCTCATCGCGCGGCGCTGGCTATGGCTTATGCGCGGGCGCAAGGGCTTTGGCGAGACGCCGGCACGCAGGACCCCGTCTTCACAAGCACGCTGGAACTCGATCTTGCAACGGTCGAGCCGAGCCTTGCGGGGCCGCGCCGCCCGCAGGATCGCGTTCCCTTGGCGAGCGCCGCTGAAGGCTTTCTCGACGCCCTGGCGGAGATGCGCAATGTGAGGCCCGGCGGCGAGGCTGCGAACATGGTCAGCGAAGGCGGCGGCAGCGTCGAGCCTCTGGAAAGGTCTGGCGCGGTGGAGGGCGAGAACTTCTCGGTTTCGGACGGGCATGTGGTGATCGCCGCCATCACATCCTGCACGAACACTTCGAACCCAAGCGTTCTAATAGCAGCCGGACTGCTCGCCCGAAGGGCGCGTGAGAAGGGCCTGAAGCCAAAGCCGTGGGTGAAGACATCGCTCGCGCCCGGAAGCCAGGTCGTCACCGATTATTTGAAGAAGTCCGGGCTGCAAGCGGACTTGGATGCGCTCGGCTTCGAGCTCGTCGGCTATGGCTGCACCACCTGCATCGGCAATTCCGGCCCGCTGCCCGAGGCGATCTCGAAGTCGGTCAACGACAACGATCTGGTGGTGGCCGCCGTCCTCTCCGGCAACCGGAATTTCGAAGGCCGCGTCAACCCCGATGTCCGCGCCAACTATCTCGCATCGCCGCCACTCGTCGTCGCCTATGCGCTCGCAGGCACGATGAAGCTCAACCTCACAACTGAGGCGATCGGCAAAGGCAAGGACGGCGCTCTTGTTTTCCTGAAGGACATCTGGCCTGCCTCGGCGGAAATTGCCGAGTTCATCCGCACCTTCGTTACCCCTGACATGTTCAAGGCGCGCTATGCGGATGTGTTCAAAGGGGATGCGCGCTGGCAGGCGGTTGGCGGCTCGAAAACGGGGCAGACCTATGAGTGGGACGGAGGCTCGACCTATGTGCAGAATCCGCCCTATTTCGAGGACCTGACCGGCGGCGCGCCTGCGCCCCTGACCGACATAGACAACGCGCGGGTGCTCGGCCTTTTCCTCGAACTCGATCACGACGGATCACATCAGCCCAGCCGGCTCCATCGCAAAATCCGGCCCGGCGGGAAAATATCTTCTTGCCCATGACGTCACGGTTGCCGACTTCAACTCCTACGGCGCGCGGCGTGGAAATCATGAGGTGATGATGCGCGGCACGTTTGCGAACATCCGCATCAAGAACCAGATGACGCCAGGCGTCGAAGGCGGCGTCACGATCCATTATCCGGACGGCCAGCAGATGCCGATCTACGACGCGGCGATGAAATACAAGGCGGACGGCGTGCCGCTCGTCATCTTCGCGGGGCGCGAATATGGCACAGGTTCCAGCCGCGACTGGGCCGCGAAAGGCACGCGGCTGCTCGGGGTTAGGGCTGTGATCGCGCAGAGCTTCGAGCGCATTCACCGCTCGAACCTCGTCGGCATGGGCGTGCTTCCCCTCGTGTTCGAGGAAGGCGTATCCTGGAAAGACCTTGGCCTCAAGGGCAGCGAGACCGTAACCATCCACGGCATAAAAGAGCTCAAGCCGCTGAAGAAGCTTATGGCCTCCGTCGCCTACGCCGATGGCGCGAAGAAGGAGGTTCCGCTCCTCTGCCGGATCGATACGCTCGATGAACTGAACTATTTCAAGAGCGGCGGCATCCTGCACTACGTGTTGCGTAATCTTGCCGCAGCCTGACCGATTCGGGAACGAGCTTAAGCATCGCCCCGGCAAAACCGGGGCTTTTTTATGCAAATCAGGCCCAAGCGTGCATAATCCGACGGATGGTGTTTGGGGCCGCCAAGGGCTGTGGGCAAAAAAGCTACTGCCTCTACAGCAACTTATAGAGACAAACAAAAACGACAAAGAAGATCTTGATTGTTCGAAGCCCTCTTGAGACACTGATTGTATAGATAAGAGGGCGAAGCTGAGTACGACGCTCGCGGCGGCAGTCGCGTGTGAATACAAGGCATTTCGAAAGCCTCGGGTTACGTCAGAAACTCTATAATTGTGGGAGGCCGGGCGCATGTCTGAACGAACAGAGCCCGCATTTCAAGACTGGGTTGAGACTGCAAATCACCTCGCCCGACACTCTGCTTCCACCGTGGCCTGCCCTTGCTGCGGCAGCACCTCTCTCAGCGTGAAAGACGTTGAATATGGCTTCGGCCATGACAGAGGCGTGCAGCGCTATATCTCATGCGGCTGCTGCGGCGCGTTCACCGGCGTGAACGTCAAGTGCGCCGGCGAGACCGAAGCCAGCGCCTTGAAGGCTGCTGCCGAATAGCGGACAGACCGGCCCGCTTTTTATATGCATGGTGCATCTCGCTCGGATAGCCGGGTCAGCTCGCGCTTGCTTTTGCGTCCCCAGTTGTTTGAGCGGGGATGTTAGTGGAACGCGCCTTGCCGAGAGGTTAATCCCGGTAAGCTATTGATTTTCATGTGAAAACTTCGGAAGAGTACCGATATCGCCGGGCTGGGAACGGTCCGGCATGGTTAATAGCAGCGGCCGAAACATATTTAACGGACTTTAGCGCGTCCCATTCCTGGCAAAAATAGATTCAATTAACCCTATTTTCCGGAGCCGGAAAGTTCAGCGTTTTCAGGGTCTTATCCCCCTTCGGCCGAGCTCGGTCTGCTCTCGTTTTCCACTTCATTAACGCATTTTGGGTGCAAATTCAGGCCGGAAATAAATCCGGCGCACCGCCGTTAACCATGCTCGGGTTAACGCCTCATCGGTGCAGGGCTGCGGGTTCAAACGCTCGCTCTGCCTCGCCCCCTCGCAAAGCACTCAGGGGCCGTCAAAACGCCAGCGTCTGTTCTGAACGACCCAAATGGAAGATACCGAATTGCGGTCAGGGTCTATACGGCCCGTGCTGATTTTCTCGCGATTTCGTGCGCACAAGTTCGGCCTCAGAAGCCTAATGCGGTCTTCACCGAAGGGCGCTGCCGTACATTCACCTTGCCCGGTAAACATACCTCATCTTAATCATACCCATCAGGCTCGAGTATTCTGGCTGAAACGACGCTCCTGAACCGCCGCCGGCGCCCCGTTGCCGTTCGCTTTGGTTCAAGCGAAGCGATCTGCGCTCAGCTTCCTGCCAGCCAGCCCCTCTCAACCGCATAGCCCACCAATTGCACGCGGCTGTGAAAACCGAGCTTATCCTTCGCGCGCGCCTTATAGGTCTCGATGCTCTTGACGCTGAGCTGCAGTATGCTTGCCACCGCCTTGTTGCTGTGGCCGACAGCGGTCAGTCGCAGGACCTCCACCTCTCGCTCGCTGAGTTCAACGCCTCCCGCTGTGGCCTGGGAAGGACTAGCTGCGGCCTGGGAAGGACTATTAGTGGGGGTCGTGTCGAGGACGTTCGCGGCTATTGATGGATCCAGGTAGATACCACCCCAGGCCGCGGCATGAATCGCTCGAAGGAGGTCCTCCGCCACCGAGCGCTTGAGCACGTAGCCGGCCACTCCCACCTCGATCAGCTTGCGCAAGTACGAGCGGTCTTCATGCACGGTTAGCACAATGACCTTGCAGTCCGGTAACTGAGCGAGCAACTGCCGTGTGACTTCCACGCCGTTGAGCCCTGGCATGGACACGTCCAGCACCATGATGGCGGGTTTGAGCTCAAGAGCCATTTGAAGCGCGGTTTCGCCGTCGCGCGCCTCGCCAACGATTTCCACCTCCGGATCATTGCTGAGAAGCGAGCGCACGCCAGCGAGAATCAAAGGATGATCGTCGGCGATCAGAACGCGCAGACGGGAGGAAGCAGGCTTGGTCATAGCGGCACCCGAATATAAAGTGTGCAGCCCTGGCCCGGCGCCGACTCGACCTCAGGCGCCTTGGGGCGAACTAAACCTTCCCCCATCGTCATCATGTACTCAGACACTCGCCTTTTCCTGCGTGAGCCCCGAACATTCGTGGCCAAAGATCGACCGCATCTCACAAGATACGGCAATCCGTCAGACATAACAATCACCGCAAACCCGCATGGCATGTCGGGATTCGCCTGACGTATAGCAGGGATGTTGGCCGCAAAAATGGAAAAATACCATGAAGTCATGATAATGAAATGAGCACGAATACTCTACTTTTATTATTACAGGCTAAAGAGCAACTATGATTGTGTCGCCTTGACACAGAGAATGCTGTGTCTATACGAATTGACACATGCGATAGTACGCCTATGCTGACACTGCTAAAGGCGCCGTCTCCGCTTTCGGGCCGTTAGCACAGCCCAACGTGCGGGTTCGGCACGATAATTCTTACCAGGAGGTATCTATGGCAGATCCAAATAAGGTCTATCCGACCGGTCTAACATTGGCGGAAGCCGAGGAACTGCACGGCCATGTGATCAACGGTACGCGGACTTTCGGCGCCGTCGCGGTTGTCGCGCATGTGCTCGCCTTCGTCCTCACCCCTTGGATGAAGTAAAGAGGAGAACGACTCATGGCCGAAACTGATGGACAACACGGGATCTGGTTGGTTGTGCCCCCCCAGACCGGATTGATGTGGCTTCTTGGCATCGTCGCTCTCACGGCGGTGCTTGTGCATGCATTCATAGTGGGCCACACGAAATGGCTCCCCGCCTACTTTGAAGGCGGCAAGGCCAAGGTGGCGATCGAACACGTCATTCCGCACGCCTAGCAGTAATTGCAGACTATCGCCACTAGGGCTCCTTCAGTCATTTCAAGGAGCCTTAGTACACCTGCGTGCAGGTTAAGCACGGAATCCTTTTGGAGGTACTATTTATGGCAGATCCAAACAAAGTATATCCCACGGGTTTGACCTTGGCTGAGGCCGAGGAACTTCATGGCCACGTGATCAACGGCACACGCGTCTTCGGCGCGATCGCTGTCGTCGCTCACGTTCTGGCCTATGTCTACAGCCCCTGGCTCCACTAACCACTGTAAAAAGGAGAAAAATTCATGGCCGATATAGATGGACAAGCCGCGATCTGGCTGTATGTGAAGCCCTCGCTCGGACTTCCGCATTTCCTTGGCGCCGTCGCTGGAATCGCGGTGCTCGTGCATTTGGCAGTTCTGGGCCATACGACCTGGTACAACAAATTCCTGGAAGGCGGCAAGGCTAAGGTTTCGATCAGCCACGTTCTGCCGGGCAACGTCGCGTAATTGCGGACCTGAAGATCGCGCCTGGGAGATATACCTCCCGGGCCGCGAGCTTTCCCGCGTGCAGCCCCCTCTCAGGCGCGGTTTGTGCGCGGGATCTTTGGCTTCGGCGGCTGGTTGGACGATATTCCGGGCGAGTCCCACTTTGCGATGTTTCCGCTGACGTTTCGCCTTGCGCGGTGTTAAGCGCTCGTGACTTCGCGCCAAAAACTCCGCAAGTCCAGGCGCATGAGCAAGCAACCTGTAGACAATATAAACCTCGAAATCGTAATTATATTATGTGCCACTTACAATGAGGCGTTATTCTGTGGAATATTCCGGACAACGGTAAGGGGTTTTTCCTGCTTGTGTTGAAGTGACACACTATGTAATCTTTAAATGTATTTGACTTATGGGGTGATAATAATATTCTTAACTTGCTTACGAGCTAATTTACGTGTGTTGAGGTGTAAGTGCCTCGCGCGCGGGTCCAGCACGAAGACTTACGACATCCTTCAAGGAGCTTAAGATTATGGCAGACCCAAAGAAAGTGTATCCGAGCGGCCTTTCGATTGCAGAAGCCGAGGAGTTACACAGCCACGTCATCAACGGCACGCGGATGTTTGGCGCGATCGCAGTGATAGCGCACGTTCTCGCTTACGCTCTCACCCCCTGGCTTCACTAAAGCGTCTTAGAGAGGAAAACTCCTGATGGCCGAAACTGATGGACAACACGGGATCTGGTTGGTTGTCCCCCCCAGACCGGATTGATGTGGCTTCTTGGCATCGTCGCTCTCACGGCGGTGCTTGTGCATGCATTCATAGTGGGCCACACGAAATGGCTCCCCGCCTACTTTGAAGGCGGCAAGGCCAAGGTTACGGTCTCGCAGCCGGCGCCCGCAGCCGTCGCGCCCCAGGTCAAGTAGCATTCGCCTTTGCGCCGGGAAACATCCCGGCAACGTCATAAATGTGCGCGGTCGCTCAGCCATCGGCTACGCACATCAAGCCCGACCTCCTAGCGGGCCTTTGCCTGCGCGCAGACGAAATCAGCCACGTCTGCGCGCAGGATTTTTTTGGCATATTTTCGAGCCCCCCACTTCCGCAATCGGGCCTGACCCGGAGACGCGATACATTTTCTTGATTACCCGGATGTTTCCGCTAGCAGAAGAAGCCCTGAAAACATTGGAGAATTTTCGCTCCACTGTCATGGCCGGGCTTGACCCGGCCATCCAATCATAACTGAAATACCTTGTGTTTTTCTGGATGGCCGCCTCCAAGGGCGGCCATGACGACGGAATTGGCGGAAACATCCGGGTAATCAAGTACATTTTTGAGGGCAGGTTGTGGCTAGCCGCCCGCGAAGGAAGTCGTCCGGTGAAGTCTACGATCTAAGCCGCCGCGGGCAAGAGCGTGCGCCTGACCTCGGCCCTGAGGAGATCAATCGGCGCCAGCCCCGCTTTCGGCTTCTCGAAATGCCAGAACGTCCAGCCGTTGCAGGCCGCCGCGGCCTTGCGCCTTTGCGCCCACGGAATGGATCGAGCCGCGCACGCCGTCCCATACAACGGACGCATCGGCCATCACCTGCGCCCTGATCTCAGCCTTGGCGTCGAACAGCGCGTCGCCTGGGCGAAGCATGCCGAGTTGAAGCACCATGCCGAAAGGCACGCGCGGCTCGGCGCGCTTGGAGACAATCGGGAAGGCGGTCCTGGCATCGCAGGGCTTCACCGCGTCGATGCGGGCCTTGGCGGCGGCGACGTAGTCCGGATCGCGCTCGATGCCGAGATAGCGGCGGCTTAACGCTTTCGCCACAGCGCCCGTCGTGCCGGTTCCGAAGAATGGATCGAGCACGAGATCGCCGGGCTTCGTGGTCGCCAGCAGCACGCGCGCCAGCAGCGCTTCGGGTTTTTGCGTCGGATGGGCCTTCCGGCCGCCGTCGTCGCGCAGCCGCTCGGGGCCGGAGCAGATCGGCAGAAGCCAATCCGACCGCATCTGAAGGTCGTCATTGAACGCCTTCAGCGAATTGTAATTGAAGGTCGGGCGTGTGCTCTCGTCGCGGGCGGCCCAGATCAGCGTCTCGTGGGCGTTGGTGAAGCGCGTGCCCTTGAAGTTCGGCATCGGGTTCGTCTTGAGCCAGATGATGTCGTTCAGGAGCCAGAAGCCGAGATCCTGGAGCGCCGTGCCGAGCCGGAAGATATTGTGATAGGTGCCGATCACCCAGATCGCGCCGTTCGGCTTCAGCACCCGGCGGCATTCCGAGAGCCACACGCGGCTGAACTGATCATAGGACGCGAAATTGTCGAAGCGGTCCCAGGCGTGGTTGACGCCATCGACCCGCGTGTTGTTGGGCCGGAGCAGATCGCCGCCAAGCTGCAGATTATAAGGCGGATCGGCAAATACGAGGTCCACAGACCCCGATGGAATGCGGCGAAGCACCTCGATGCTATCGCCTTGAACAATACTGCCCTCGCAATCGGGGCTAAAGCTACGCTCCAACGAATGAACGCAACGCATGACTCACCATGACATGACACAACTAACGGACAGGGGCTTGTTTAGCAGAAGCTTGGGCTAAATGGGTTAACGCGAA
The DNA here is from genome assembly GCA_963833565.1 of uncultured Alphaproteobacteria bacterium. Classification (GTDB taxonomy): domain Bacteria; phylum Pseudomonadota; class Alphaproteobacteria; order Rhizobiales; family Rhodomicrobiaceae; genus Rhodomicrobium. The sequence continues at coordinate 378,483 of CAWHYO010000031.1, read as the reverse complement.
CGCCTGGTTGGCGCGGCAAAGGCGACCTGATGGCAATAACGCCTCCCCTCGCAAAAAGGGGAGGCGCTACGAACTTCGCAATTCCGGCAAGTACCTGTCAGTGCAAACAATGTAGACTTGATTGCCTCTTTTCCTGAAGGAGTGCTGTCAGGTCTAAAAGCTCAAGAAGAGTTTCAATAATAAAGTTTCTTATTTCCTCATCAGAAGCATCTTTTAGGGTCGTTTCCAAGTCCAACTGGGTGCTCATTGCGACGTCCTACGCTTGCCACTCGAAAATTGATGCTGTTCCAGGAAAGACCAGCATTTATGCTACTCAGGCATAAGTTTTTTCGCCTTTTGATCGCAAGCAAATTATTTATAAACTCTTAACCATAAAAATGTTGACAGCTTCGGGAGAGCATCGCCCCGAGCGCCTTCATGCCTGACAAGCTTTTGCTCGCGGCGCGGATCGTGATGGGATTTGCGAGGCCTGCTCAGGCGGCCTTCTTCAGGCGAGGCCGCGCGCGAAAGGTGCGGTACTCGATATAATCCAGCACTTGCCCCGCGATGTCGGCGCCGGTCGTCTTTTCGATGCCCGCAAGCCCCGGCGAGGAGTTCACCTCGAGAAGGAGCGGGCCTTTTGACGAGCGCAAAATATCGACCCCCGCGAACTTCAGGCCGAGCTTGTTGGCGGCCCTGACGGCAATCTTCCGCTCCTCGGCGGAGAGCTTTGCCGAGAAGGCGAGGCCGCCCTTGTGCAGGTTGGCGCGGAAATCGTCGTTGCTGGCGCGGCGCACCATCGCCGCGATAACCTTGCCGTCGAGCACGAGGCAGCGCAAATCCTGGCCCGCCGACTCCGAGATGTACTGCTGAACAAGGAAGCTCGCTTCGGCATTTCGCAGCGCGTCGATGACAGAAGCGGCGGACTTCCGGTTCTCGGCCAGCACCACGCCCTTGCCCTGGCTGCTTTGCAGGAGCTTGATGATCAGTGGCGTGCCGCCAACCATTTTAATGAGGTCGTCGGTGTCGTGATTGGAGCTTGCGAAAGCCGTGTCCGGCATCGGCAGCTTGTACATCGCCATGAGCTGATGCGCGAACAGCTTGTCGCGGCTTTGAACGATGGATTGCGCCGAATTCAGCACATGCGCGCCCGTCATCTCGAACTGGCGCACGACGGCCGTGCCGTAGGCGGTGATCGACGCGCCGATCCTTGGGATCACGAAGTCGAAATCGGGCAGCGTCCCGCCCTCGTAGTGGACGGCGCTCGCAATCGACTTGATGTTCATGTAGCAGCGAAGCGTGTTGATCGGCTCGATCACATGGTCGCGCTTCTCCGCTTCCTCGATGAAGCGCCTGTTCGAAAAGTTTCCGGGCTCCATCGTGAGAAGGGCGATGCGCAGCGAGCGCTTGACGGGCGCGGCGAGTTCCCGGTCGCTGTAGACATCGTAGCTCAGCTTGTCCTGGCGATATTCGGACCACGGCAGGATGCTGGCGGATTGAGCTTCGAGCGCCGTTCGGCCCAGCAGCATGCGATGAGCCATGGTGTAGCGATTGGAAAGCGAGATTTCGACAGGCCATTCCCGGTCGCCGATGCGGATCGGCGTGTGAATGATATAGCGGTGTTCAGCCTGGCCGTTGGAGCTGCGAACGTAGCGCCGGTCCACGATTTTCGCCGTGCACCAGACCTCGACCTCGTTGTGGTAGTCCACGGGATGAACCCCGAACCGCACGCGCGGCGCATCGATCGGCCCGAACGTCTCGATCGAGAACGCATGCAGCGCGGACGTCTTCGCGCCAGTATCGATTTTCGCTTTCAACGCGGGTAAGCCCAGCTGCGGAAGCGCGACCCACTCGCGCCAGCCCAAAACAAATGGCTCCATCAAACCTTCTCCGGGTCTCTCAAATCCGTTGCTGACGATGTTTAATTTGTCCGGCTCACACTGCCTGCGCGCGGGCACTTGCGACCCCTTTGCTGAAATTCGCTCAGGCTAACGCAATTTCGGAAGCTCTTGTTCCGCGACCCATTATTTCGCCGCAAAAGCTAATGGAGAAACAATTCGATTTTGTGACGGTGCTTTGCAATCATTTTCTTGAAGCTCTTCGGTTACTCCGAGTGGATGACTATAGATGCATTTTTGCCTTTCGAAGGCAATAACCTTCCGGAGACGAGAAGCCACCTGCGGTTGCCCAGCCTCTCGCAGCCGCTGTTGCGCTCGCTTATATGCAGGTTACAGCTCTCATCTGGCCTTCGTTTCTGCACCGGCCTCCAACTTGACCTTGACGGGCGGCTCCGCATTTGCAGGAGGATAGGTAAGCCGCAACCACTTTTTGGCGTGAAAGAGAGTCGCAGTTTGCGGTGAGACTGCCTCCTCGCCACAGGTTTTTACACATTTGATGCTGCGCTTTGATGTGGATGCTTTTAAGCATAGGCCGAAGGAGAGGCCATGGAGACTACGCTTCATATTCTTGTCGTCGACGATCATAAGGACATTCGAGACCTGCTCGCCAAGTTTCTTGTGAAGCACGGCATGCGGGTGACGACGGCGGCTGATGCCGCAGAAGCCCGCCGGCACCTCAAAGCGGGGGCGTTCGATCTGATCGTCCTGGATATCATGATGCCGGGAGAGGATGGCATTTCGCTTTGCCGCGCCTTGCGCGAAGGAGCATCGCCGCCGATCATCTTTCTCACAGCGGTCGCCGAGGACACCGATCGCATCATCGGCCTTGAACTCGGCGCTGACGACTATGTGACAAAGCCTTTCAACCCGAGGGAACTTCTGGCGCGCATCCGCGCCGTGATCCGCCGCGCACAAAGCATCCCGCAGACCCGCGACGCCCCCTCGGGCGAAAGGCTGAAGTTCGGGCAATTCGTTTTCGAATTCGGACCGGCGCGAATTGATCGACGGCAAGGAGGTGGTCACCCCTCTCTCCTATGGAGAGTATCTCCTTCTGTCGGCCTTTCTGCATCGGCCCAATATCGTGCTGACCCGCGATCAACTTCTCGATATCACCAGGGGGCGGGCCGCAAATCTGTTCGACCGGAGCATCGACAACCAGGTCAGCCGGCTGCGCCGCAAGATCGAGGAAGACCCCAAGGAACCGAAGATCATTCAGACGATCTGGGGCGGCGGCTACAAGTTCGTCGGCGCGGTTGAACGCATATGATGCGTCTCTTGCCACGAAGCCTGAAGGGCCAGCTTATTCTGCTTACGCTTGTCGCGCTGCTGCTGTCGCAGGCGGCCGGCTTCGTGTTCATCCTGAACGATCAGAGGTCCAGGATGAAAAGCGATTGGCTGCATAACATCTTCACCCGGATCGCAACGGTGAGAGATGTCATCGAACTCCACGCCGGACGACATCCACAGCAAAATTTTGAAGTCTTCCAGCTCCTGGGCCCTGAAGTTCTCGATAGACACGGAGCCCCTGTCGCGCAGCAAGGAAGAGACACAGCCGGAAGCCGTTCAGCAGGAAATCAGGAGGGTGTTTGGCGATACCGCCTATGAGGTCGATGCAACGATCTTGTCCTCGACCGAGGAACCCTACTGGGAAGTGATGCTTGATGGCCTTTGGCGAGACATCAGGCAAACACTTTCGACCACGAACTCTCACCCTCCCGCACCCCCAGCAAGGCCCGCTTACGCCAACGTTTCGGTTCCATTGAAGAGTGGGCTATGGCTCAACGTAACTGTGACGCCGAGGGGCGGCGGCCCTCATGCTTCACCATTGCTCGTCCAGTTTGCAACCATGGCGGCATTCTCGGCGCTTGGCATTGTGTTCGTGCTGAGCCGCCTGACCCAGCCGTTGAGAGGACTGGCACAAGCTGCAGCGGCACTGGGCCGGGGAGAGTTGGCCGCGAAGCTCGAAGAACGAGGACCGCGCGAAGTGCTCGACACCATCCGGGCCTTCAATGACATGCAGGAAAGATTAAGCCGGTTCGTGCTTGACCGGACCAAGATGCTCGCCGCCCTCGGACATGACCTCCGCACGCCGATAACAACTCTGAGGCTCCGCGCCGAATTCATCGAGGATGACGAAATCAGGCAGAAAATCCAGGAGACGCTCGACGACATGTTCGAGATGGCGGAGGCAACGCTCTCCTTCGCAAAAGAGGAGGCGGCTCAGGAAAAGACCCGGCTCGTGGACGTCGGCGCCCTGATCTCGACCGTTTGCGCCGATCTCTCCGACACCGGTTTCCCCGTCGACTGCACCGAACCCGGAAGCTTCACCATCCGCTGCCGTCCCATGGGGCTGAAGCGCGCCTTACGGAACATTCTCGAGAACGCGGTGGCTTATGGCCGCCGGGCGCGCGTCTTTGTCGAGCACAGGCGCGGCGATGTCGCAGTCCTGATCGACGACGACGGCCCGGGCATTCCAGGCCGCGATATGGAGAGGGTCTTCAGCCCGTTTGTGCGGCTGGAAAACTCCCGAAATACGGAAACCGGAGGCGTCGGCCTTGGACTTGCCATCGCCAGGTCCATCGTTCGCAGTCACGGCGGCGACATCACTCTCCAAAATCGCTCCGAAGGCGGGCTGAGGGTCACGATCACCCTCCACGGCGTTACGGTCATCGAGACGCCCGATGCATTCCCCAAAGAGAGCGTCGCCGCCGTCTGAGGCTTCGGCTTTTATCGCCAGCGGCGGCCCGGACGCCGGAGCCAAGCTTCAACGCTTCGGTGAAAGCCATCTTGCTTTTCCAAGCAATTCGGGAATACTGCTCCCCGAGGAGTGGCGTTGATAGCATACGTCCTACCTCACTTATGGGGTGCCGATGGACGTTCACGCGGCGCGCTTCCGCTACACAATGAACTACTGGGTCGGGTCCGGCCCGCTGGACTATGCGGCGGGCGCACTGACACCGTATTACCAGCGCCTTCTAGGCGGCGACGCATTCGTCAATCTCGATCTCTCGCCAGCCGTCACAGGCTCGTCCGAGAGTGTCCTCGCCGAGGTCTTCAACCAGATCAAACAGCCGGTCCCCGCCGCCAGGGCGTACTTCAACCTGTGGAGCTTCGGCCTGTTTGGACGCGATTATCAGGGCGGCAAGCGCGAATCCCTGGACATATTCGGCTGGGCGCCCGGTCCGCGGGACGCCCGGCATCTGGCCGTCCCCCTGCAAACCTTGCCGAGAACGCCCTTCAGCGTCAGCGGCGTATCCGGTATGCACCTGGAAGGGCGGGTGTGGGCCTCCCTGCATTTGTGCGGGATCCTGTCACTGGCCGTTGCCATCAGCGTCACCCCGGACAATCCCCAACCGATCGAAACCCTGTGGGCGCTGCATCGGAAGCTGGACCCCTCGCAGCGCAGCTCGGATGTCCGTTTCACCAGCAAATCCGGCATCGCTGGCACGCCGAAGGATTTCTTCGAAGCGCATATCACCCCCCTTGAGATCGAGATTTACGCCGATGCGGGACATCTCACCCCCCTCGGCTCCCGGCAACTCCTGGCACAACTCATCACCGACAACGAGGCCATCACGGTTCCCGACCGGGTGCTCGGCCAGCGTGTCGTCACGTTCGATCTGTTTGGCCATCGGGACGACGACAAGCTCTGGGTCGGCGAGCGCGGGGTTGCCTTCCGGGATGATGTGGAATTCCGGGCCAAAGGAACCCGGCGGCGGTTCGAGACGGTGGCGCGTTTCCAGGAATTCGCGACGATACAGGCTGCTGTGCTGAAGGCTTACAAGGCCCTCCTCGATGAGGCCCTCCATACCGCCGAGAGAGCGACGCAGGGCGGATGGGACCTCTACATAGCCCCCCTGGAAGCCCAGGGGCGTCAGGCCTTGCAGCTTGGCGACCTGGTCTATGATTTTGAAAGGGCGATCAACAGCCAGACGCCCACCACCACGCCGTGGCAGCGCGCGCTTTACAGCAAGCTTGCCCAGTCCGCGGGGATTCCCGCGCTGCGAGAGGAAATCAAGACGACCGCGGCTTCGCTTCGCGCTCTGACCAAGGAAGTGCGCAGTGAGCGGCTGGGCTGGTTGTCGCGGCTGAAGGATCTCGGAAAATTGCTGGGCTGAGACGGAATTGTGCGGCTGATCGCCCCGCTCACAGCATCTTTTGATCACCGTTTGACACCACAAGGAAGAGACGCAGCGGCCAGCAAGCCGAAGGGCAGCTTTCGGCTTGAGTGTCAAAATCTACACCGGTTGACTTCCAGGCAGACGGGGTAACGCGAATAAGGTTGCTCCGAACCCGGTCTATTCAGCTCGAATCCGTCGATGCGATGCTGACTGCAGACCGGAAGCATCTTCCGCTCGTCCCCAGGGAGGCTCACGCTTGGCATAAGCGTCACATGCGATAAGACGCAGCGCCACGGTTCAAAACTGGAGAGGATGTCATGTATCAGTTCGACTATTCCGAGATCTGCGAAGAGTTGCCTTCCCAAAATGTCCCGGCGTCGCGCAGGCTCTCGGACGCGATCGAACTGATCGAAGCGGCGCAGAGCGCCTCCTCTTCCTCCCATGAGTGGCTTCAAGTTCTTTCGGACTTCCGGAAACTGTGGCTCGCGATCGTGAAGGATACGACCGGCGATCAGCCCCCAACCTCCGAAATTGCCGAGAGCGTCCTTCAGGAGATCGAGCGTTGCCGTTTCCACAAACCTGAAATGTTCACATGCGCGTGGAGAGGAATGTGGCCCCAATGACATCGCAGGGCGCATTTGCGCCTGAAAGCGCCATGAGTTCCGATCAGATGGCCGAGATTGAGCGAACGCTTGGGGGAAGTTTGAAGGATCTGGCTTCGGAGCTCCGGCTTATCGACGCCACGGACTTCGCAGCGTTCATCCGCATCGGCCACATGGCGAATTTGAGAAGCCTCGTGCAATCGTCGGCGGAGCTTCATTTCAAGCCTGGAACGCTTGAGCTTGCGGAAGTTGGGGAAGTAGAACTGGGGTGGTTCAAGCCGCCGCTCATAACTCTGCCCATGAAGTTTCGCCACGGAGGGGTTCGGGTGTATTTCCGCCTGCGTCTGGCGGCTCTCGCGGCAGCCGTGGAAGTCGAGTTGATTACGGTCGAAAATGGGGTTGGGGGCGAGGATCTGAATTTGAGGCTCCGGGACGCGCTGCGTGATGCCCGCGCGGACAGAGCATCTCCGCCTGCGGGACAAATGCCATGCTGACGTAAGCGCGATTTGCTAGCGCGAGCGATACTAAAAGCGGTGCCTCAATGACTTTCCTGTGAAGTTCCGAAACGGCTGACATTACAGCCTGCTTCGATACTTCAACCTTCTTCGCGCCACCCAATATCTTTGATCGGGCGGAAGGCGGGGTTGCGTAGGAGGCGTTTTCATGGGGCCGTTCCCGCACGATGGCCCGCCGGCCACCATATCGGATGAAAATCCGATGGGAACCGACGGGTTCGAGTTTGTCGAATTTGCCCATCCGGAGCCAGCGCGGCTCGGGGCCATCTTCGAGCTGATGGGCTTTTCAGCCGTTGCAAAGCATCGCTCCAAGAACGTCACCCTCTACCGGCAGGGCGGCGTGAACTACGTGGTCAACGCCGAGCCGGACAGCTTCGCCGCGGGTTTCGCAAAATCGCACGGGCCGTGCGCCTGCGCGATGGGCTTCCGCGTCGTTGACGCTGCCCATGCTCACAAGCGCGCTGTCGAGCTTGGCGCCAAGCCGGTTCCCGGAGCCATTGGCCCGATGGAACTCAACATTCCGGCCATCGAAGGCATTGGCGGCGCGCTCATCTACTTTGTCGACCGCTATGGCGAGAAGGGCTCGATCTGGGACGTGGATTTCCGCTGGACGGGCGCTCGCGACCCTCAGCCGGAAGGCGCTGGCCTCTACTACATCGATCACCTGACCCATAATGTTCAGCGCGGCCGCATGGACTGGTGGGCGAACTGGTACAAGCGCTTTTTCAACTTCCGCCAGATCCGTTACTTCGACATCGAGGGCAAGCTCACAGGGCTGCACTCGCGGGCCATGACGAGCCCCTGCGGCAAGATCCGCATCCCGATCAACGAGAGCGCCGACGAAAAGAGCCAGATCGAGGAATATCTGCGCGATTACCAAGGCGAAGGCATCCAGCACATCGCCTGCGGCTGCCGGAACATTTACGAGACGGTTGCAAAGCTCAGGCAAGCGGGACTGCCGTTCATGCCGCCGCCGCCCGCGACTTACTTTGCAAGAGTGGATGAGCGCGTGCCGGGACACGGCGAGCCTCGCGAGAAACTTGAACAGCTTGGCATCCTGATCGACGGCGAAGGCGTTGCCGGGGGCAGCGAGACGAAGGTGCTTCTGCAAATCTTCTCCAAGACCGTGATCGGCCCGATCTTCTTCGAATTCATCGAAAGGAAGGGCGACGAGGGCTTCGGCGAAGGCAATTTCCGCGCGCTGTTCCAATCCATCGAAGAGGACCAGATCCAGCGCGGTGTCCTGAAGCCGCTGCGGGAGTGATGCCCATGCCCGCCACGCCGGAAGGCTACATGCCGGGCTTCGGCAACGACTTCGAGACGGAAGCGCTGCCGGGCGCTTTGCCTGTGGGCCAGAACTCGCCGCAACGCTGCGCCTATGGGCTTTACGCCGAGCAGCTTTCCGGCTCGCCCTTCACGGCGCCGCGCGGGAAAAACGAGCGCTCCTGGCTCTATCGCATCCGGCCCTCGGTGAGGCACACGAGCCGCTTCAAGAGCGCCACTGTTCCCTTCTGGAAGACCGCGCCTTCGCCGCATGAAGCGGACCGCCCCATCGGCCAGCTTCGTTGGGGACCGGTTCCGATCCCCAAGGAGGGCCTGACCTTCGTCGATGGCGTGCGGACCATCACAACGGCTGGCGACGTGAACACGCAGACCGGCATGGCGGCGAGCCTGTATTTCGTCACGCAATCCATGGCGGACGAGTATTTCTACAATGCCGACGGAGAGTTATTGGTCGTCCCCCAGCTCGGGCGGCTGAGCTTGTTTACAGAGTTTGGGCGCATCGGGATTGGCCCCGGCGAGATTTGCGTCTTGCCGCGCGGCGTAAAGTTCAAGGTCGCGCTGGAGGATGGCCCCGCGCGCGGCTATCTCTGCGAGAATTACGGCGCGAAATTCACCCTGCCGAACCGCGGCCCGATTGGCGCGAATTGCCTGGCGAATCCACGCGATTTCAAGACGCCCGTTGCAGCCTTCGAGGACAAGGACGCGCCCTGCCGCCTCACCGTCAAATGGTGCGGCAAGTTCTATTCATGCGATCTCGATCACTCGCCGCTCGATGTGGTCGCGTGGCATGGCAATTACGCGCCCTACAAATACGATCTGAAGACCTTCGCCCCCATCGGCGCGCTTCTGTTCGACCACCCCGACCCGTCGATCTTCACGGTGCTGACCGCGCCCTCGGGCGAGGAAGGAACCGCCAATGTGGACTTCGTGATCTTCCCCGAGCGCTGGGCGGTGGCCGAGCATTCTTTCCGGCCGCCCTGGTATCACATGAACATCATGAGCGAGTTCATGGGGCTTGATCTATGGGCAGTACGAGGCGAAGCCTGAAGGCTTCCTGCCCGGCGGCATGTCGCTGCACAATTGCATGCTGCCGCACGGGCCGGATGCGCAATCGTTCGAGCGCGCCTCCGAAGCCGAGCTTCGCCCCGTGAAGCTGACCGACACACTGGCCTTCATGTTCGAAACGCGGTTCCCGCAGCATCTGACGCGGTATGCCGCCGGGCTTGAAACGCTTCAGGAGGATTATCCCGAGTGCTGGGCCGGTCTGAAGAAGCGCTTCAACGGGCGGCCATGAGGTAGGTCGCGTGGACGCTGCGTCATGAAGTGACGATGCGCTGGCGCGTGATCTTTGCAACTATCCCGTGTCAGCTGTGCGCCGCCTCGCGCTGTACAGCGCACGGGATGACCTATTCAAGGAAGACGGGATGAAGCTCGCGTCACTCAAGTCGAGTCTGGACGGCAGGCTTGTCATCGTGTCGCGCGATTTGACGCGCGCGGTCCTGGCGAGCAGCATCGCTCCAACAACGCAAGCCGCGCTCGACAATTGGTCTGGCATCGCTCCCGCTCTCGCGGCCCGAGCGGAAAAGCTTGAGGCGGGCATTGTTGCCGCGATGCCTTTCCGCGAGAACGCTTGCGCGGCACTTTTGCCGCGAGCCTACCAATGGGCGGACGGCTCCGCTTACGTGAACCACGTCGCGCTTGTGAGAAAGGCTCGCGGCGCGGAGATGCCCGCGTCCTTCTGGACCGATCCGCTGATGTACCAGGGCGGCTCGGACGCCTTCCTCGGGCCGCGCGACCCGATCCGCCTTCCGGGCGATGAAAGCCTTGGCCTCGATCTCGAAGCAGAAGTTGCGGTTGTGACCGATGACGTACCGATGGGAGTTACCGCGGAGGAGGCGCGGTCGCTTATCCGGCTTGTGATGCTCGCCAACGACATCACGTTGCGCGGGCTTGTGGCTCCCGAGCTTGCGAAGGGCTTCGGCTTCTTCCAGTCAAAGCCGCCGACGGCCTTCTCACCGGTTGCGGTTACGCCCGATGAGCTGGGCGCGGCCTGGGATGGCGGCAAGCTGCACCTCCCGCTCCTGTCCTTCGTCAACGGCGCGCCGCTCGGCAGACCGAATGCAGGCGTGGACATGACCTTCGATTTCGGCGTGCTGATCGCTCATGCCGCGCGAACTCGCCCGCTTTCGGCTGGCACGATCATCGGCTCGGGCACGGTTTCCAACCGTGGCGCGGATGGAGGGCCGGGTAGGCCGATCCCAGAGGGCGGGGTTGGCTACTCCTGCCTCGCTGAGCAGCGGGTCGTTGAAACTCTGTTACACGGCCAAGCGCGAACACCGTTCCTGAAACCCGGCGACACGGTACGCATCGAGATGCTGGACCTCGACGGCGCTTCGATCTTCGGTGCGATCGAGCAGACGGTCAAGGCGCAGTCCTGAGCGCTTTTCCTTTGGCGCGGAAGTAATAAAGGTCGCCTCGCGTGAGAACGCGGTCGCCTTCGGCAAGCTCGTGCGCCTCGAAGTCTCGCGCGTCGCGCAAGCGGTCATAGACCGGGCCGAAATCCTGGTAGCAGTCCTCAAGCAGCTTCTCGAAGCTTTCGATCACGAAATAGGTCTGCTGGAAGTCGTCGATGATGTATTTCGTGCGCATGACGCGCTCGAGGTCGAACGCGATGCGGTTTGGCGAGCTGTCGTCGAGCGAAAAGACGGTCTCGGCGGGCGATGACATGATGCCCGCCCCGAAGATGCGGAGGCCTTGCGCGGTCTGGGATCAGCCCGAACTCGACCGTATACCAATAGAGGCGCGCGAGATTGTGCAGCTGGCCGCGCTCCATCGCGCGGCGGCCGCCTTTGCCGTAGGCTTCGAGGAAATCGGCGTAAACCGAATTCGCGAGCAGAGGCACATGGCCGAAGACATCGTGAAAAATGTCTGGCTCCTCCAGATAATCGAACTCGTGCTCCGGCCGGATGAACGCGGCGGCGGGGAAGCGGCGGTTCGCAAGATGCTCGAAAAAGGCGTCATCCGGGATCAGCCCGGCGACAGGAACCACGCGCCAGCCCGTGATGGACGCGAGGCACTCGCTCAGATTGGCGAAGTCGGGGATGCCTGAGCGCGAAAGCTCAAGCTTCTTTATCGCGGCAAGCGCCTCCTCGCAGGCGCGGCCGGGGAGCAAGGCGGATTGACGGGCGAAAAGCCGGTTCCAGCGGTCGTGTTCCCCGGCGGTATAGGAGGGCCAGTTCTGGCCAATCGTCCAATCCGCGTTGCGGGAGGCGGAAGCATACCGGTTTTTCTCGACCGGTCTGTGTGCCTCGACGCTTTGTTCGAGCAGCATGGCTTCACCTGAACGGTGTAGGCGGGAAACTCTCCCGCCATCATTTAGTGCGTATAACCCCGATCCTCCGAAAACAGTTTCGTGACTTGAATTGACCTATGATCGCCTCTTATTCATTAGATCCTAAGCAAACTCCGCCAGTCAGGCCAACGGATCGTCGTCCAGGCCTTGCGAAGCGCGAGCCGGGATCGTTCCAAACTCGGGTCAGTGTGTATTACGATCCCGTGTCTGCAGCGCACCGCTCCGCCCTGCTGCCGCGCACGGGATGACGCTGCGGCGACGCGTTGGCGAATCCTCTGCTTAAGTTCCGCATACGAGAGCGGCGATCCAGTTTCTCGAGGGGCCTCTGTGTCAGACCTGTTTTACAGCTACGAACCTCGGCAAGGCCATCGCTTGCCTCACGATCCGTTCAACATGATCGTCGGGCCGCGTCCCATCGGCTGGGTCTCCACGCGCGGCGCATCAGGGGGCTTCAACCTTGCGCCCTACAGCTTTTTCAATGCCTTCAATTACAAGCCGCCCATCGTTGGCTTTTCCAGCGTCGGCTACAAGGACTCGGTGCGCAATGTGGAACAGACGGGCGAATTCGCCTGGAATCTGGTGACCCGCTCGCTCGCGGAGGCAATGAATCAGACATCAGCGCCGCTGCCTCCCGAGGTCAGCGAGTTCGACTTCGCTGGTCTGACGCCCATCGAATCAAAGCTGATCTCGGCACCGCGCGTAGCTGAAAGTCCAGTCAGCTTCGAATGCCGATGCACTCAGATCGTCCAACTGCTTACCGCTGAAGGCGATAAGATTCCGGCTTGGCTGGTCCTCGGCGAAGTGATCATGGTGCATATAGCTCATTCACTGCTGGAAAATGGCATCTACAACACTGCTGCCGCCGGTCACGTGCTACGCGGCGGGGGACCGAGTGACTATTTCACTATAGGGCCAGATCAGCTGTTTCAGATGAAACGTCCTACATGACATTTCTGCAGTTCAGTTAACCATTCATTAACCAAATAATATCAAGGTCCTAGATGCAGCGCTTGAAGCCTGCCCTCGCTTATAGCGCTGCAAGGTATATCTTCCGGACGGTACCCCCCGGCGCCGTCCGGAAGGTAACACCGCCGAACCAGTCAGCTGATTGCGTTCTTGAGAGCGGTGCTGCTGGCAATTTCCTGCTCCATCTCCAGTTCAGCCTTCAGGCTTTCTACATCACGATAGATCGAGGCTACTGCTAGCGTGCGGCCGCCGCGCTTATAGCGGACAGCACAGTCCTTGCTTGCTATATCGCCATCGATGGTCAGATCGTCCCATTTGTCAGCATGACCGACATAGTTTATCGGAACGTCGTAATGCTGGCTCCAGAAGAAGGGCACTGCGTCGAACTTCTCGTGCGCGCCGAGCATATTCAGCGCAGCTGTCTGCCCCTGGCGCTCGGCGACGACCCAGTGCTCGACGCGGATATTCTCTCCGCTGCGGGGATCGGGCCAGCGCGCGATGTCGCCAGCCGCGAAAATGCCGGGCGCGCTCGTTTCCAGGTAAGCGTTCACGGTGACACCGCGATCGATCGCGAGCCCCGCCTTCTGCGCCAGCTCGATCCGTGGCCGGACGCCGACGCCGGCGACGATGAGATCGCCTTCGACCGTGCCGCCGCTTTGCAGCTTTACTTTACGGCCCTCGATTGCGCTGGCCGTTTCCCCAAGATGGAAAATCACGCCATGCTCTTCGTGCAATGAGAGCACGAAGTCGCCGAGCTGCGGACCGAGGATGCGTTCCATCGGCAGCGACTCGGGCGCCACCACATGAACTTCAAGCCCTCGCGCGCGCAGCGACGCCGCAACCTCAAGCCCGATGAAGCTCGCGCCAATCACTACCGCCCGGCTCGAAATCTTGGCGCGCGCGATGATGGACTGGCAATCGGCCAGCGAGCGCAAGGTGTAAACATGCGGCTCGTTGAAGCCGGGAAGCGGCAAACGAATCGGCTCGGCGCCGGTTGCGAGGAGAAGGCTGTCGTAAGGCAACGCCTCACCGCTGCTAAGCGTGATCTGGCGCGAACGTGGGTCGACGCCGCTCACGGCCTCGCCGAGCCGCAGATCGATCCCATTCTCCGCGTAGAAGCTGTCAGGGCGCAGCGGCACCCATTCCTCGGGCGCGGTTCCGGCTAGATAGTCCTTCGAAAGGTTCGGCCGGTCGACAGGCGCGGCGGTTTCACTGCTCACCATCACGATGCTGCCCTGATAGGCGCGCCGCCTCAGCATTTCGGCTGCCGCGAACCCGGCAGCGCCTCCGCCGACGATCACGATCCGGTCCGGCGCCGTGCCGGAAGAAACGCCGAGCGGTTCCGGTTTGGGCGGCGTCCGCTTCTCTTTCACGAAGACCTTGCCGTCGCGCGGTTCCACGGACCAGCAGCCGATCGGGCTCAGCGCCGGGGCGCGCAGGGCCTCACCCGTTCGCAAGTCGAACGCGGCGTGATGCCAGGGGCAGCGAACGGTGTCGTTCACCACAAGGCCATCGGCGAGCGGGCCGTGGTAATGGGAGCAGTGAGCCCCGACCGCGAAAACATCGCTTCCGCGGCGGACCAGCAAAACCTCCTCGCCCCCGCAATGGCCCGCCAGCATACCGCCATCCTCAAGCTCAGCGAGGGAAATCCCTTGCGTGAGATCGGGACCATGGGGGGGTTCTTCCTGCGACATCGTCACTCTCCCTTGCCAACTAACTTCTCGACCGTAGCAAGCTTAGATGGATATCCGTCGACAAGAACGCCAGCGCCGAGACTTGAGCCCATGAAACGAAGCGCCGGAATACTTATGCATAAGTACGATGAAGGCGGCGACTTGCTTGTGCTCCTCGTGCATCTGGGTGGCCCGTTCTGGGCGAAGAAGGATCTTGGAAGCTGGTCCATCCCCAAGGGGGAGTATGCTGAGAGCGAAGCCCCTCTTACGGCCGCCGTAAGGGAATTTCAGGAAGAGACGGGCGGCAAGGTTTGCGGGCCTTTCCTCGCGCTAGGCGAAGTCACGCAATCCAATCGAAAAATCGTGAGCGCCTGGGCGGTTCAGGGCGATTTCGATCCGAAGACGCTGAAGTCGAACCTATGCGAAATCGAATGGCCGCCCAAAAGCGGCAGAACCCAGCTCATCCCTGAAGTCGACCGCGCCGCTTGGTTCTCGCTGCGGGAAGGCGCGCAGCAAAATCCTGGCTGCACAATGCCCCTTCCTGGACCGCCTCGAACACGCGCTCAAATCCGACTGATTGCGGTTTCGTGCTTCCGCGCATCCGCCAGGATGCCGATCACCTCGTCATCGCTGACTTGGCGGAAGTCGTCATAATAGAGCCCGATGGCATAGAAGGGCTCGTGCGATTGCAGGCAGACAATCTCGTCGGGCAGTCCGCTCAGCTCCCTGAGCGTGCTCGTTGGCGCGACGGGAACGGCCAGCACGAGCTTCCTGGGCTTCCGCTCGCGGATCGCTTCAAGCGCGGCACGCGTGGTGGCGCCGGTGGCAATCCCGTCGTCGACGACGATGGCCACACGATCCTGGACATTCGCGCGGGGATGGCCTGCGAGGTAGAGCATGCGGCGGCGGTCTATTTCGCACAGCTCCAACTCGCAAACCTCCTCGAACTCCTCCTCGGAAATCCCTGTCGCAGCAATGATGTCTTCATTGCGAATGATGTGTGGTTGGCGGCCATCGACTACCGCGCCCATCGCGAGCTCGGGCTGAAACGGCACGCCGATCTTCCGCACAAGCACGAGGTCGAGGGGCGCATTCAGCGCGGCGGCGATCTCCGCCGCAACCACAACTCCACCTCTCGGGAGGGCGAGAACGACTGGCTCATCCTTCCTATAATGAGCAAGCTCTTGGGCAAGTCTCCGGCCAGCGTCACGTCGATCCCTGTAAATCATGGCCGCCTGCCTGCCTTTTCTATTGGGTCTCGGCCCCGAGGTAACGCTGGAACCAATCCGCGGCATGTTCAATAACCTGCTCCAAGGCCCCAGGCTCGCTAAAAAGGTGCGTTGCTCCGGGGACAATCTCGATGGCCTTCGGGTCGCGCAGCGCAGCAAATGCTTCTTCGTTCAAGGCTATGACAGGAGTGTCCGCGCCGCCGACAATCAGGAGCGTCGCCGCGCGCACTCTCGGCAAGTCAGCCATCGCCAGATCGGGACGGCCTCCGCGCGACACCACCGCTTCCACCCGCGTCCCGAGCCTAGCCGCAGCCATGAGCGCAGCCGCAGCCCCTGTGCTGGCCCCGAACAGGCCGAGATGCAAACCTCCCGTTTCCTGCTCCTCATCGAGCCAGCGGATGGCGTGGACCAGCCGGTCAGCCAGCAGGGGGATGTCAAAGACATTACGGCGGGCGCTCTCCTCTTCGGCGGTCAAGAGATCGAAGAGGAGCGTCGCCATGCCCCTCGCGTTCAAGGCGCGCGCGATCTGCATATTGCGGGGGCTCAACCGGCTTGAGCCGCTTCCGTGGGCGAAGACGATGAGCGCATTTGCCCGCTCGGGCCATACAAGGGTTCCAC
Organism: uncultured Alphaproteobacteria bacterium; assembly: GCA_963833565.1. Classification (GTDB taxonomy): domain Bacteria; phylum Pseudomonadota; class Alphaproteobacteria; order Rhizobiales; family Rhodomicrobiaceae; genus Rhodomicrobium. The sequence goes on along the minus strand of CAWHYO010000031.1, from coordinate 362,246 downwards.
GCAGGCCGAACGGCTCGATTATAATGTGTGTCTCAGTCATCGCACACTTGGCCGGAGCCACCCCAAATTTCGAAGCGCTTGTGCATTAGTAGTATTAAGATAACCGCGCTAATGAGATTGACGAATATCAAATCGGGACAGGAGCCTGCGGCTACGGTTCTTGCATGAACTACACGGAATCAAAGGGTGATTGCAGCCGGGGGCTCCGGGTTCCGGGTGTGGAGGAAAAAGTCGTTTTTCTTCGCGACCCTTGCTCTTACGATCCCTCTGTCCGGCAGGTTGATGTTCGCGAAACCCACATGTCGTGGGTGTTCCTGACCGACGGCGATGTCTTCAAGCTCAAGAAGCCCGTCCTCTTCCCCTATCTCGACTTCACGACCATCGAGAAGCGCGCGGCAGCGTCTCGCGCCGAGGTCGCGCTGAACAGGCGGCTGGCTGCGGATGTCTATATCGATGCCGTTCCATTGTGCATTTCGCCCGCTGGCCTCTCCATCGGAAAAGGATCCAAGGTTGTCGACTGGCTCGTCAAGATGCGCCGCCTCGATCAAAGCCGGATGCTCGATCATCTCATCGCCGGGAAGCGGGTCGACAAGAATGGGATCGAAGCCCTCGCATTGAAGCTGGCGGGCTTCTACCGGAAGGCACACAAGATTCTTATGCGGGCGGAGATCTTCCTCAAGAACTGGGACTACGATCTGCGCCAAAACAGGATCGTTCTGCTCAATCCCCGATTTGGCCTCTCGCCCGGCCCTATCCGCTATCTCGACCGTGTGCTGCGTGAGTTTCTCGCGTGCAAAGAGGCGCTTTTCGTTGAACGCCTGGAGGAGCGGCGCATCGTAGACGGGCATGGCGACCTTCGCCCGGAACACATCTGGCTCGGCGACGACATCAAGATCATTGACTGCCTGGAGTTCAACGCGCGGCTGCGCATGGTGGACCCCCTGGAGGAGATTGCCTACCTCGATCTTGAGTGCGAGCACCTCGGCATGAAGGGCGTCGGCGAAATTGTCTGGCGCCATGTCTCGCAAGCGCTGCGCGATCAGCCGCCGCTGTCGCTTTTCCACTTCTATCGATGTTATCGGGCGATGCTGCGGGCGCGGCTATCGATCGCGCATCTGCTTGCGTCCAATCCGCGCACGCCCGAAAAATGGCGGCCGCAAACGCTTTCCTATCTGCGGCTCGCGGCGGCGGATGCGCGCCATCTGGAAGCAGCGCTTAGAACACCAGCAGATCGGAAAGCCCCTCATTTTCATGCAAGCGCCGGATGGCCTCGGCCAGAAGCGGCGCGCAAGACAGGGTGGTGATCTTGTTCGCCACCGGCCCCGGCATCACGCGCGGCGGCTGCACGCTGTCGGTGACGATCAGCCCATCGAGCGCCGGGTTCATGACCGCTTTCTCGGAGCCTTCCGCGAACAGCCCGTGAGCGACGAGCGCCAGCACGCGCTCAGCCCCTGCGCGCTTCGCGGCTTCCGCCGCCCGCACCAAGGTGGTGCCCGAGCTTATCATGTCATCGATGATCAGGGCGGTTTTGCCCTTCACATCTCCGGCGAAGAGTTCGCCGGAAACGACGCCTCCGCTGCGGTGCTTCTCCGCGAAGGCGCTTCCGACAGGGCGCTTGAGCGCGTCCTCCAGCGCCTTCCGAAACAGCTCGGCCCGCTTGGCGCCCCCCGTATCGGGAGAAACGACGCAAATTTCGCCAACGGCCATTGATTTCACGTGTTCAACGAAAATCGGAGTTGCGGTCAGCGCCACGGTGCGGCAGCGAAAGGCGTTTTCGAAAGCTGCGGGATTGTGGATATCCAAGGCGACGACGGCATTGGTCCCCACTGCCTCGAACATGGCGGCGACATAGCGCGTGATGACGGGATCGAGGCTTTTCGTGCGCCGGTCCTTGCGCGCGTAACAAAGGTAAGGCGCAACGGCAGTCACGCTGCTCGCTCCCGCGTCTTTGAGCGCGCCTATGAAGAACAGGAGCCTGCAAAGCCTGTCATTCGAACTTTGGTCCGGGCCACCATTAAGACTGTGGATCACATATACATCTGCGCCGGCAACGCTTTCGAGGGGTCTCGCCTTATGCTCTCCATCCTCGAAATTGCGCTCTTCGTGCGGCGCAACGGGCAGACCCAGATGCGCGGCAACCGAATTGCCAAGGGAATTGCTCCCATTAAGCGCGAAGAGTTTGACGACAGCCGCTTGCATCCCGAGCCTTTCTCCCAGTCCAGCCTGCAAATAGTAGAGCGATTCAACCCGGCGGCGCAAACCGCAGCTTGTTCCGATTTCGAAAAAGACTCTTGCATATTAACGGGGACTCTTGTTAGGTTCACTCTAAAGTATCTAGAATTCGTTTTCATTGCGAGGTGGACTTTACGTGGTGCGCGTCACCAGCATTTCGCAAGCTTATTTAGAGACTTACCAAGAAATATAGCGCCCAGACCCAGGATATGAGAGAGTGGGATATGGCCAATCGTCCGGTGTATCTGGCAGAGACAAAGGATTGTGACGTGATGGGCTATAATGCGGGCCCTTGGCAACGTGACAGCGTAACCTTTGGCTTCAGTGAAGTGCGGGAAAAGCCCCTAAGCAGCGAGCCTTATAGGGCGCATCCGATATTGGCTCCGGTCGCATGGATTGTCGGCCTTCTTGCCGGTGCGGCGTTTTGGGTCGCAGTTTTCAGACTTGTTTTTTAGATCACTGTTCAGGCCTGGAAAAGCACGCCATGCGAAGGCTATCTTTTCCGGCCTCCAAGCAGCCAGCGCCATCGGCGCGAGCTCAAAGATTTTCGACATCCCTTGGCTGCCGCAGTATCGGCCACCCTTCTTGCCATGGGATGCCATGCGGCTCATGACATAAAAGACTTCATCCGCAGTCGGATTCGCGATCACCCCTTCATGGCTGGGCAGTTGGCGCAACATGTGCCGCTTTGGCAGCTCGGCGCATCGTTGCTTTCGCCGCCCTTGGCAGGCGAGGCGATCAGCGAAAGCTGCTTTGTCAGGTCGGCGCTGCCGCAGGCCGGGCAGGCCGGAGTATCCGACGAGCGGACCAGCGTCTCGAACTCGTGGCCGCAGTTTTTGCAATCGTAACCGAAGATCGGCATGGCAAAGCCCCCATCGTTCCAAAACGGAATAGAAGTGCGGCAGAAATCTGCGCGCGCGCAAGAGCCGCCAACGCCTCATCCGCGGGGCGGACACGTTTGAGTGAGGCTGAGCGAAGGGACTTGTCAACTCGCGTCGTCAGGAGTAGTGATAAAAATCGAAATTTATCACTCGTCAGGCCGCAGCTTATATGACGCCCCATCCCGCCGAAGACACGCGAAACCGGATCCTGACCGAGGCGGAAAGGCTGTTCCGGCATTTTGGGTACTCGAAAACGACCGTGGCCGATATTGCGGAGGCCTGCCGGATGTCCTCTGCGAATGTCTATCGCTTCTTCGCGTCGAAGTCACAGATCAACGAGGCGATTTGCGACCGCATCATCTCCGACCTCGAAGGGCAGTTGCATCGGATCGCCACCGCAAATCTGCCAGCCTCCGAGCGCCTCAAGCAGTTCATCGAACTTGTCGCTCGCCACACGGCCGAAACCTACGTGCAGGAGAAGAAGGTGCACGAAATGGTCGTGGTCGCGATGGAAGAGCAATGGGGCTCGATCCAGCGCCATCTCCAGGTCTCAACCGCGATGCTGGCGGACATCATTGCGAGCGGCATCGCATCCGGCGAATTCAGGCCGCAAGACCCCTTCCGCGCCGCCAAATGCGCCCACGCTGCCATGGCGGCGTTCAAGCATCCGGTCTTGGTTGCGCAGTGCGGCAACGAGCCGGACATGGCTTCTCCCGAAGAAATGGCCGCGTTCATCCTGTCAGCCTTGAAAGCGTAAATTCTGAATGAAGAAAGCCAATGTCATGCGCCTGAAATCTGATAAAAGTCAGTTTTCATCACTTCTCAGGGTGATCACGATCGCACTTGTTCCCCTGGCGCTCGCTGCGTGCGACGAGCCCAAGGCCGCGCAAGAGCCGGTCCGGCCAGTCAAAGCGTTTGTCATTCCGGCGCCGCAAGCGGAACGGACCCTCACCTATTCCGGCGTGATCGCGCCACGTATCGAAAGCCAGCTCGGCTTCCGCGTGGCCGGTAAGATCATGGAACGCTTCGTTAATGCAGGCGACCGTGTCTCGGCGGGCCAGCGGATCGCGCGGCTCGACGAGCAGGATCTGAAGCTCGCCGAGAACAGTGCGCGCGCCGCGGCCGCCGCCGCGAAAACCAGAGCCGCCGTCGCGAAGGAAGCCCTCGACAGGGCGAACCACCTTTTCCCGAACGGCTTCATCGCCAAAGCGGTCGTGGACCAGCGCCAGCTTGAGTTCGACTCGGCGCAGGCGGCGCTCCACTCGGCGGAAGATCAGCTCAGCCAGGCCGTCAACGCCACCAGCTACGCGCTCCTCATCGCCGATAAGGATGGCGTCGTCACTGCGGTGCGCGCCGAGCCTGGGCAAGTGGTGAGCGCCGGTCAACCCGTGATCTCGCTCGCGCTTGCGGACGACATCGAGGTGTCGGTGGCGATCCCCGAGCACGAGATCGTGAGGCTCAAGCCCGGCGATCCTGCCGCCGTCGCGCTTTGGGCGGCTCCCAGCCGTGAACAGCGCGGGCAAAATCCGGGAAATCGCGAGCGCTGCCGACGCCGCATCGCGCACCTATGCTGTGCGCGTGACCGTCGCTCACCCCGTACCGGAAATGCGGCTCGGCATGACCACCTCGGTCAGCTTCAGCGTCGCCCAGGATAAGCCGCCCCTGATCGTGCCGATGACCGCGTTCACGGAGGAGGCCGGCCGCACCATCGCCTACGTCGCCGGCAAGGACCGGCAAACCGTCAACCGCCGCGAAGTGAGCCTGGATGGCGTGGCCGAGGAGGGCGTGAAGGTGAAGTCCGGCCTCGTGCCTGGCGAGATCGTCGTAACCGGCGGCGTCCAGTTCCTGAAAGACGGCATGAGAGTTCGCCTGCCGAAAGAAGTTCTGACGGCGGTCGCATACAGCAGCGTTGGAACGCGCTGAGCTTTCACTCATCGAAGAGCGGAGATGACCATGGACGCCGCGCAAAACCACGAGGAAGGAGGCTTCAATCTCTCCAGATGGGCGATCGAGCATACCAACCTCACTCGCTTTCTGCTCGTTCTGATCCTGGCGGCTGGCATTTTCGCACTCAAGAACCTCGGGCAGAAGGAAGACCCCGATTTCACCTTCCGCGTGATGGTCCTGCAGGTGATGTGGCCCGGCGCTTCCGTGCATGAGCTTCAGGAGCAGGTCGTCGATAAGATCGAGCGGAAGATCCAGGAAACGCCGCAGCTCGATTATGTGCAGTCCTACGCTCACCCCGGCAGCGCGGTCATTTTCGTGAACCTGCGCGGAGAGGCCCGCGGGCGCGAAGTCAGCGACGCCTTCTATCAGGTGCGCAAGAAGGTCGGCGACATCCAGAATACATTCCCCGAAGGCGTGGTCGGGCCGTTCTTCAACGACGAGTTCGGCGACACCTATCTCGCGCTCTACGCCATTGAAGGCGACGGCTTCACCTATCCCGAGCTTCGGGATTTCGCGAGGAATGCGCGGGATATTCTGTTGCGTGTCCCTGGCGTGGGCAAGGTGGACCTGCTCGGCGTGCAGGACGAAAAGGTCTATATCGAGATCTCGTCGCGGGTGCTGGCCGAGCGCGGCATCTCCGTCCCGGATATTCAGGCTGCGCTCGCAGGCCAGAACTCGCAAGCCCCGGCCGGAACGGTCGAGACCGCGGATCGCTCCGTGCGCCTCGATGTTCAGGGATCGATCCTGACCGTCGACCAGATCCGCGATCTTCGCATCAGGGCGGGCGCGCAAACCATCCGGCTGGGCGATATCGCCACCGTGAAGCGCGGCACCGAAGACCCGCCCGTCTCCAAGATCCGCCATAACGGCAAGGAAAGCGTCGTGATCGGCGTTGTCATGGCGAAGGGCTTCAACGTCGTCGAGGTCGGCAAGGAACTGGAAGCCGCGCTCACGCAAATCCATAACGATCTGCCGGTTGGCGTTGAATTCAGCAAGATTTCCGATCAGCCCGCCGTCGTCACCAAGGCTATCGGCGAGTTCCTGAAGGCGCTTGGCGAGGCGCTCCTGATCGTGCTCGGCGTTTCGCTTCTTTCGCTTGGCTGGCGCGCGGGCATCGTGGTGGCGCTGACCATTCCGCTCGTTCTCGCGGCGACGTTCACGGTGATGGACATCATCGGCATCGACCTGCAGCGCATCTCGCTTGGCGCGCTTATCATCGCGCTCGGCCTGCTTGTGGACGACGCGATGATCGCGGTCGAAATGATGGAGCGGAAGCTCGACGAAGGCTTCGGGAAGCTCCGCGCCGCGTCCTTCGCCTACACCTCGACCGCCTTCCCGATGCTGACCGGCACGCTGATCACGACAGCCGGATTTATTCCTGTCGGCTTCGCGGCGAGCACGTCCGGCGAATATGTGAACTCGCTTTTCTGGGTGGCCGGCATTTCGCTCGTGATCTCGTGGTTCGCGGCGGTCTATTTCACGCCGTGGCTCGGCTATACGCTGCTGAAACATCGGCCCGCGCCGGCGGGCGGACACCGCGACGTCTACGATACGCCAATGTATCGAAGGCTCCGGGCAGCAATCTCCTGGTGCGTGCGGCGCAGAAAGACAGTCATTGTCTTCACGGTGGTGGTCTTCGCGGCGGCGAGCGCGGGGTTCAAATTCATCCCGCAGCAATTCTTCCCGACATCGGACCGGCCCGAAATCCTCGTCGACCTGTGGCTGCCGGAAGGCGCGTCTTATCAGGAAACCGAAACGCAGGCGAAACGCCTGGAGCAGCGGCTCCTCGCGGACAAGGACGTTGGCTCTTTCACCGCGTTTGTCGGCGATGGCATTCCGCGCTTCTTCCTTCCGCTCGATCAGCAGCTCAAGACGCAGAATTTCGCGCAATTTCTGGTGCTGCCGAAAGACGTGGGTCAGCGCGACGCCGTCATCGAGCGCATGCGGACGCATCTCGCGAACGATTTCCCCGGCGTGCGCTTCAAGGTGGAGCGTCTGTCCCTCGGGCCGCCTGTCGGGTGGGCGATGCAGCTTCGCGTGCAGGGGCCGGATCGCGACGAGGTTCGCCGCATCGCCGATGAGGTCAGGAAGACGGCCGCTGCGAATCCGCTCGTGTTCAATATCCACGACAATTGGCACGAACCCGCGCCCGCACTGAAGCTCGATATCGATCAGGACAGGGCGAGGGCGATTGGCGTCACTTCGGCAGCAATCCGGCAAACGCTTCATGCCTCGCTGTCCGGCCGCACGCTCGCCGAGTTTCGCGAGAAGGATCAGACCATCGGCGTTGTACTGCGCGAGCCGGGCGGCGAGCGGACCCTCATGACAGCGGTTGAAAACGCCTACGTGAAGACCTCATCCGGCGCTGCTGTGCCGGTTTCCCAGGTGGCGAAAGTCCGGCCCGTTTTCGAGCCGGGCGTGGAATGGCGGCGCGACCGGCTGCCGACGATTACCGTTCGCGGGCTCATCCCCGATGGCATTCAATCGCCCGACGTAACAAAGGCAATCTATAAGCAGCTTGAGCCCCTGCGGAACAGCCTGCCGCTCGGCTATCGCATCGAAATGCAGGGCGCGGTGGAGGAATCCGCGAAGGGGCAGGCTTCCATCGCCGCGAAGGTGCCGATCCTCGTCGTCATCGTCCTCGTCTTGCTGATGGTGCAATTGCAAAGCTTCCCGCACACGCTGCTGGTGCTCTCCACCGCGCCGCTCGGCATCATCGGGGCGGCGTCCGCGCTCTTGATCTTCCAGGCCCCGTTTCGGCTTCGTCGCCATCCTCGGCGTGATCGCGCTCGCCGGCATCATCATGCGCAACACCGTCATCCTGGTCGACCAGATCGAGCAGGACATGGACAGCGGCATTGATGCGTATAACGCCATCGTCGGCTCAGCCGTGCGCCGCTTTCGGCCGATCATGCTGACGGCAGCTGCGGCTGTGCTCGCGCTGATTCCGCTCGCCGAGTCATCCTTCTGGGGACCGATGGCGCTCGCCATGATGGGCGGGATTTTGGCGGCGACGGTTCTGACGATGACATTTCTGCCCGCTCTTTATGCCCTGGCGTTCCGGGTCGAAGTCCCTGCAGCGGAAGCTCCGGCGCTTGGGCGGCCGTCGCGCGGCTTTTCCCCCGCCGTTCAAGGCCGGTGAATAAACTCCGGGATCCTTCGAGAGGCCAGGACGAGTGAGCCTGCTTTTCAACGAGCTGCTTCTCATGGCGAGCCTATCGCACCATGGGAAGCATCTGTTTTTCAGCATAATATTGCTGGAAGGGCTGCACGTGCTTCGAAGCGCCAAAGTCGCGCCCGAACCGTTGGTTTTTGCAGAAAGCCGGCCCAGATTCTGGACGTCAGCATCGATCCGACAAAAGAGGAGGCCGCATATGCCTTCAGGGCAACCGTGGATGCACGAAGATTTCGAGATGGCCGCTCAAGCAATCTGGGACGGCCTGCCTGAGCAGTTCCGCGCGATGCTTGGCAATGTGACGGTTCATGTGGCCGATTTCGCCGATGCGGGGACGCTCAGGGCCCTGCGCATCCGCGATCCGTATGGTCTGCTCGGGCTGTATCATGGCGTGGGGCTGCCGTTCAAAAGCACGTCGGATCCCGCAAGTCTGCCCGACCGGATCTTCCTCTATCGCATCCCCATCCTCGATTACGCCGAGCGCAATGACGAGCCGGTAGATCGCGTTATCCGCCACGTGCTGATCCACGAGATCGGTCACCATTTCGGTTTTTCCGACGCGGACATGGCCATGATCGAATCGGACACGTAATGCTTCGCCGGGGTGGCTTGGCAGGTTGAATTAGGGATTTGCGCTAATTTGGCTTGCGGACAAGTATGCCGGTGCCCCGGATCAGCAGTCTCTCTCGAAATGTCGGATGCGAGATTAGTTGAAATGATTGCCCGGCGAACCAAGCGAGAGCTGCGTGCGCGTCCATGGAAACGAACGCATCATCGTCTGAGACGTGTCCGTACTTCTCGATGAGCGCGAAATCCGGCTGGAGAGGTTGATAGTCTAACGATACCGTTAAGCCCAGAGCTAGCCTCAACTCGCGGGATAACCGGCCTGGCAAGGATTGCAGCAACCGCACTATCAAATTCTCTCGCACAGGGATTAAGATCTTGCCCAGTTTCTGAGACATTGTCAGATCAGAATAGGGGCGTTGCGCAAGCTTTGCGACTGTCCAAGACCGGCAATTCCAGGCCGGGGATAGCCATGCGTATCCACCTGGTTTAAGGACGCGAACAATCTCCGCAAAAGCCGCATTAATCTGTGGCACATGCTCGAGAGTGGCGTAGGAGAAAAGAAAATCAACCGAACTATTCGCGAGAGGAAGCATGGTGACGTCCCCCTGCTGCAACTTCGCGCCGGCGCCCAACTCTTGCTGACCGCGCATTACACCTTCGTTTGATTGCTCGATGCCCAAATAGCCCGGGTGAATATCATGAAGCTCCCCAAATCCTGCACCAGCCTCAACCACAAGAGCGTTCTTGGACACGCCTAATTCACGAAGCAATGCAGAAACCTCTGCTCTCTGTGTAATTGTGCGAGAGTTACTAGCTGAATTGGCATATATCCAGTTGTAAAGGGAAACCGTGGAGGCAACTTTTCTGGCCGGTTGAGAATTTGCGGTCAACAAACTAGACTGAGTATTAAACATTTTCTGCCTCAATTGTGTTCTAGTATAACAAAGAGACTTTGCACATCGATTCCACGGTCGTTTTTGGGTAAGCAACTCCTGGGCCGGAGCTTATAGCCATGTTCCGAGGAAAATCCACTGCTTGAAGAGCATTTCCCCATTTATCTTTTCCGAGTTTGCACAGGTCTTTCATTTGCCGCTCGAGAGCAGAATACCCACGCCTCATTTCCGAAGGCAGGTATAGATAGGACTTCTTTAGCCGAAGTTTGGGGAATAAACTCCCGCTTCCCAAGGGCCATCTGTATCAATAGCTTATGGTTTCGCACTCAGGGCTGGCTGGCTGGGGAACCTGGATTCGAACCAAGACTAGCGGAGTCAGAGTCCGCTGTTCTACCATTAAACTATTCCCCAAACCCCACGGGCGGACAAAGCCCGGCGCAAAGTCTGCGAGGGGCAGAATGCGGCAGTTTTTGCGCCGCCGCAAGTCTTAGTTACGAACAGCCCACCCGCCGCACCTGCCCGCCTTACGCCGAAGGTAAATTAGCGCAACGTCTCAACTTGTTTGCATCCTGTGCATAGAATACATAGAAGTGTACGATTGTGTGGAAGCACGCAAAGATGGTGTGGCGTTCGTGGGGCGGAAACAATGCCGGAAAAACTCGCAGTTCTCTTCGTATGTCTCGGTAACATCTGCCGGTCTCCGCTCGCGGAGGGGGCATTCCGGCGCGAATTGAAAGCGATCGGCCTCGAGGTCGAAACCGACTCGGCAGGCACGGGCGACTGGCATATCGGCGAGGCGCCGGACCGGCGGGCACAGGAAGTCGCCAAACGGAATGGCATCGACATCAGCCATTACCGCGCGCGCCTTATCACGCCGGAGGATTTCCGGCGCTTCAGCCATATCATAGCGCTCGACCGCAACAATCTCGCGGCGCTCAAGGCCATGCGGCCCAAGGATTCGACCGCACAGCTAAGCCTGCTCCTTGACCACGTGGAAGGCCGAGAGGGACAGGCTGTCGCTGACCCCTATTATGGCGAGGAAGACGGATTCGACGTCGCCTGGGCAGATGTGACCGAAGGCACGAAGGCGCTGGCGCGGCACATCTCGGTTCAGGGGATGAAAGCGCTTGCCGAAACTGCAGCGGGTTTGCTCGGCGGCACGCTGCGCAGCACCAAAGCGGTTCACGGCGGCTGCCTGTCCCAGATTGTGCTCATTACGCTGAGCGACGGACGTGAGGCAATCGTCAAAGGCGGCGGCGCTTCTTACATCGAGGCAGCCATGCTTCGCGCAATCGCGGCCAGTGGCGCTCCGGCGCCCGAAGTTTTCGCGGCTGGCGACGGCGTTCTCGTCATTGAGACAATGCCCACGGATGGCGGCCTCTCAAGCGCATGGAAAGCCTCGGGGGCGCGCTCGCCAAGCTTCATGCCACCAAGGGGAGCGTGTGCGGGTGGCCGGACGATTACGCCTTTGGTTCTGTCGCCATTGAAAACGGCCGGATGAAAAGTTGGCCGGGCTTTTGGGCCGAACGCAGGCTGCTGCCGAATTGCTCCCACGTGTCGTCCGCGCTCGCCCGCCGCATCGAGACCCTTGCCGCAGACCTCCCGAACCGCCTGCCGGAGATGTCCGCGCCGTCTCTCTTACATGGCGACCTCTGGGGCGGAAACATCCTCGCCTCCGGTAACAAGGTCACCGCGTTTATCGATCCGGCCTGCTACTATGGGGACGGCGAAGTCGATATCGCGATGTTGAACCTTTTCGACGGGCCTGGGCCTGCCTTCTACGAGGCCTACGGCCCACTTGATCCGGGCTGGAAGGAACGCCTGATTATCTATCAGCTTTGGCCCGCTCTCGTGCATGTGCGGCTTTTCGGAAGCGGTTACAGGCCTATGGTCGAGCGGCTTCTGACAGGGGCTGGCGTTTAGCCATCGCTCATCCGGGCTTTTGCTGTCTCAATCGTGAGGAGCCAGCTTCTGAACACAAGCGGCCGCACGAGGGCCCAACTCCCACTTTTTCGCCGTTCGCGCCACCTGTCCCCAGGAAACCAACATCGCGCCCAGAAGTGCTGAATAGGATAATCCGGTTCAGCCTGCGATTTTCCTTCGGAGCTTCAGCTTTTCTTATCGGGTACGGCGCAGAAGAGATTGTCGGCGAAGTGACGGATCACGGCCATGTTTTCGGCGCATGCTCGAAATCGTCGACGCGCAACGCTGCGCAGTCCAGCCGCTCGCATCATCGCGGGTCCTCTATTGCCGAAAAACGATCAAAAAGACTGCGAAGGCTCGTTTGGGTCCGAAGCTGTCCATCTCAGCGGCTCCGAATCAGAAAGCCAGATGAATCACACAACACGCAACGGTTAATGGCACGTTAACCTGAGTTCGTAGCCCTGGGCGCTGGCTCCCGGAGCTAGACAGGCGGCAAACCAGCCACTATGCTCCTGGCCACCCCCTCCGGCGCCAAACTTTCGTAACCATGAAAATTTCCGCAAAACATTGGCTGCGGAGCTGGATGCGCACACAGCTACAGTCTGTGCTTGCCGCAGAATATTGGGCGGCCCGACGAGCTTCATGCCATTTCCGTCTTCCGTTGCTGGATGCAAGGACGCTGACAAGGCCGAACCTCTTTCTCGACAAAGCCAAGCTCGATGAACTGTTCTCAAAGATCGGTGGCGGGGTCGGCGCGATTCCTGCGCACGTGGGCAGCCGTTTTACACAAACGGTGGCGCGGCGAATGGCGGTTCGGCTTGGCCGGCAATTCGCGAGCGGTCTTGATGTTCCGGCTCAGGCTTTGGCGGAAGCCTGGTTTTTTCCGCTTTGGTGCGAATTATGCACCCTCATTCCCATCCGGCATCTGGCGCGGCACATCGCCAGATTGGCGGGGTCCGATCCCGTGCTCGTTCCGCTGAGCGAGACAGGCGGCACTTATCTGTCCTACTGGGATCAAAGCAGTTTAGAACCCTTCCTCCTGGTGTCGGAGATCAGACGCGCAGGGACTCCCGCTCTCCTCGTTATCGATGGAAATGCGGGGCTCACCTCCTGGGCCGGAGGCGGCAGTTTCACCTATCGGCTCAATCCTCACCCGCTGTGGACTATCCCCCCCCTATCTCGGCCTGCGAAAGTGAACGGCAAAAAAGCGGTCGTCCAGGCTGGGATGCGTGGCCAGCAACACGTGCTGGCGCGAGTTGGCGACCCGTTTCTGGTGCAATCTGGCTTTGCTGGAAGCAGTCAGGAGTTTCACGAGACGCTGCTCAAGCACGCCGCCCCGCTTCCGGCGATCGAACTGACGTTCTTACGAGACGCGCAGAGCGGCTTGCGCTTTGCCCCTTTGCAACATTTTTCCTGTCGTCTGCCGCGGACATCGCTCCGCGACTGGCTTCATTTTGCGATTGGCCCAAGAACCAAAACCGCGGCCGAGGAGGCTCGCCGGCTGGTTGCCGAGTACGCCACGGAGGAGGCTCACGTCTGCGACCATATGTTTTTCGAATCAGCGCTCGTCGCTCACGCGGTTCGCGCATCAGGCGGGCGCGTGGTTCTGTGGCCGCATTCATCGAACGCGCTTCATGTGGACGTGAGAGGCTCTCAACGGCCTGATCATGTATATTGCATCACGAAGGCTTCCTCGGATATCTGGGGCAGACGTTACAAAGGCATAACCCGGACGGTCCTTTCAGAATTGATGCTCAAGCCCTGTGCGGCTCCGAGGCCGCTGACCGGAACGCTCATCACCGTTGTTGTCATTGCGGGCAGCCACGGTCTGAACCGGATGCCGGTGCTTGACATCAAGGGACATTCCGAAAGTTACCGGCGCTTGTTTTCCGGACTTTCAGCCATCGGCCCGGGCGTCCGCTTCGTTTGCAAGGCGAAGGCGCCGTGGGAATCGATGAAGTGGCTGAGGAGTTTGGCGCCGGGTATCGCGATCGAGGAAAGGCTGGAAAGTCCAGGCGCTATCGACCTTCCAAACATGATCTTCGTTACGGTCTCGTTTGGTTCCACCGCCATTTTTGAAGGTCTTGGCCGTGGCATTCCGAGCATGGTGGTGCGAGACATTGCTGTCGAAGACTACGCCGCGATTGATGCTGAAAGCGTGCCAATCGGGCCAGTGGATATGATTTTGGACGAAATCCGCAAATGCCGTGATCCGGCGCATTTCATGGAGATCACCAGGAGACAATTGGCCTGGTACAACAGCCAAACGTCTTTCAGCGCAGTAAACCCTTGATCTTCGCCAACATCGTCGAAGTAGCGGGATTGCGCCGCAACACTGTCAAGTTGCCATAGGCCGTGGACTTCGGCAGCAACGGAAGCACCCGCTCCTCGATAAAAAGCATCAACTCGCGCGCGCTCTCATTCGACAGGAGCTGATCGAGTTCGTCATTGAACGCCGGAATCGCGGCAGCGCCCAGGGATTTCCATACAAAGCCGTTGTAGAGCAGAAAGCCGAACGGAGCGATTTCGACGACATCCAGCCCGCATTTGCCTGCCTCTCCGCGCATTTCGGCTTCGCTTGCAACGGCATAGAACGAGCCGGCCTTTTTTTTATCGGTGCAATAGGGAAACCCGTCGCCTTTGCCAAGGTTTGGGTCACACGCGTCCACATGCTCCCGATTGCCGAAATCGAACAGCACGATGCCGCCGGGGGATGTAACGCGCGCCTTTTCCCTGAGCACTTTTGGCCAGTCCGGGAAATGTTGGATGAACATTCTCGATATGACCATATCGAATTCGCCATCCTTGGCGGGGATGTCAAAGCCACTGCCGCGACGCAATTCGAAATCCCTTGCCCCGCGCTCCTCCGCCAACTTGTCGAGCATTCCCTGACTGATGTCGCATGAGACGATCTTGAAACCCAGGTCGTGCAATTTGATCGAGACGAGGCCGCTCCCGCACCCGAGATCCAATATGCGCGCACCGGGCTTGGCGTGACGCTGCACGTAGCGAATATAGAGGTCTTCGCGGATCAATTGGAAAATCTTGGGAGTGGCGATGGTATTCTCGTGGTACCGGTCAGCGCTTTCCTTGCTCGCCCAGGCGCCGCTCTTGAATTTGGTCGTCGAAATCAATCGCTCTCCTCCATCGGTGAGGCCGTGTTTGCCTTCGCGCCGAACGGGCCGATCCCTAGCACGGCATTTTGGCGGCGTCGACGGCGAGCTTGCACCTTGTGTAAGCCGACAGGCTCTTTGGGCCTGAACAACAACCGGACCGAAAAGCCGTTTTTGAAACAAGCGGCGTCCAAACGAGGTAGGGGCAAGCAAACATTTCTTGGCAAGCCAGCTGCGGTACGCAAGATCGCTTCCGGATCAAATAAACAGACGTCAAGTTCACTTAGTTAGGGTATCCGGGCGGAAACCTCACTGCGCGGACACATCCCGCTGCCGCAGTCCCTTGCCGTAATCGGCGGCTTCTTCTGGCGAATCTTCCAGCATCCTAAACTCATCATGATGTTCGACGTGAAAATAGCGCGTCGTCCCTGCACCAAGAATGAGGTCTTGCTTGAGAAGCCGGTAAATTGGCAAATTCACATCCAGTGCCAGGACATGCTCACCCGAAGGAACCTGCATCACCAAATGTTCGCCGGTCGTAATAACGCCGATGCGCCTGCCGTTCAGGAAGACCGGTACAGCCGAGTTAAACTTGTCTAAGAAGCCGAAGTCGAGCGCTGGTCTTGGCCAATAAAGATGGATGGTTGCCGGAGGCCCGCTCGGCGTTTTCGCTTCGTTGTTCGTTTTCTTATCATCTGTAATCTTATCATCACTAAAGAGAGCCGCCAAAGAAGGAAGGGCTCCTTTCTGTTCCTTATCGGAGACAGTAGATTGAGGCGTGGAAGCGTTGGCTTCTGCTTTAGTTTCGCCGCCGGAAAGCACTGTTTGAGCTGTAGCGGCGTCAAGTTCGCTGGTGACAATTGACCATCCTTGATGGATGATTTGCAAATAAAGCGGTTTTTGCGCAGAAACTGTGATCTGCATCTGCTTCGGCGGTCTTATATTCTCGAGCCAATCGTCGTACGGTTTCAACTCGAGTGTGTGAGGGCCATTTGGAAGGCTAACCGTCAGTGGCGCATCCTCATTGACCATGCCGACGCGGGCCTTGTCGATCCACACCTCCATTTTTGATTCGAGCACCTGGCCAACAGCATTGCTCATGCGGAGTTTCGGCCAAAAAACGGTGACCTGCCCTGTAGGACTTTCGACGACGCAGGGCGGCTTGCTCTTATTCGAGGCGGAAGTGCAATCGGTCGCGCTCGCGGGTTTGCGGGTTTGGGCAGCCCATGCGCCATGCGCAAAAAGGCACAAAAGAAGGCTGACGGCGACAAAAAGGCGATTGGGAAAAGCGTTGCACGCCCGAACAAGCTGTTTCAGCATACCAAAGAGCTCCTCTGTCGAACTCGCAGAACAGCGCGCTGATCGCTTTAGAAAATCAGTACTCCCGACAAGATCAGTTTCAAAAGTTTTCGAGCGGCCCCAAAATCGATCCTCAGCCAGAACTAGCCCGCTCCGGATCACACTTCAAGCCTTGGCGCTCGCTTAGCCACCACTTCTTTTGAGCTTTGCGCCTCACGCCGGCGCACCTTCACCTCACTTGGGGTGGCGGCCCTGGCGGCTCATCAAATTTCGATGCGCCGCGGAGCTGGCGCATATACCAAAGTGGCAAAATGGCCTCGCGAGGCTGGAGGCAGCCTTTCAGAAGTTTTCGCCGGTGGTGTCAAGTAGCGGCAGATAAGTTGCTTCGAAAATTCGGGCCATGTGCTGCGCTTTCGCTCGACACTGACAAGAGGCCTCAATCCTTGCCTGGAAAGCTATCACCTCCAATCAGTTCAACTCGCAGATGTTCGAAAAGTAATGATTTGACCTAATCTGTTTGATTTTTTTATAGCCGAGCTCACCCATAAGAGCCTCAAAGTCATTCTTGTAATCATAGCTTTCAATCTGCAACAACGCCTTCGACTCTGTTAGCACTCTGCGGGCTCCTTTGATTGCTTCGCGTTCATGCCCTTCAACGTCTATTTTTGCCACGAGTATTGACCCATCTGGAGAAATGACGGAGTCAGGCGTGCGACCTTCAACTCTCAAGTTCCCTCTCTCGTCAACGCCGACGCCGCCGCGATTGCCCTTTAGATGTGTGGAACTGAGCGCCCAAGGCAAACTCCCTAACGATTGAGTGATTGCGAACCGATGAGCGCTGATGGCGACAACAGCGTGGTTGAGCATAAGCTGCGTCTGTAACTGCGCATAATTAAGAGGGGCAGGCTCAAAAGCATCAATCTTGGCGAATGTCCCGATTTCAATGCTAACAATGCTAACAAGCTATAGTATCCCCAATGGGCCCCTATATCGAGAAAGCGCATTTGGAAGCGCGTCCGAGAGAGGCGGATGAGCAGCTCCCCAAGATAGTTTCTTTGAGGAACCTCCCAGTCGCCAATAATCGGCGTTCGGTCGATTACTCTCCGATCGATCTTGTTCTCCCGATCGAGCATCAACGTGGGCCATTTCGTTGATAGATGCCAAACCTCCCACCGGCATCTGTTCTTCGTGCCTCGAAAGCATGACGAGGCGCTGTGCTGTTTAGGTTGTTTGACCAGACGCTCACATGACAGTACCTCGTGACGGCGTCTCTAACGGCTTCGATAGTCCGTGGAATTTGTTTGCCATGGCGTCATTTGAAGAAAATCTATTTACACTTGCACAGCCGGCCTTTTCCAAAAAGGCTTATGGTATCTTATTCCACCAATTGTTGGATTGGTGCTCCGGTACGAAAGGCCACCAAATTCTCGATCATCTCCACGCGCCGCGCCTTCTCCCCGCCCTGCAAAATAAGAAGGGCCGAAATCGCTCTACCCCTGAAATCCCAAGACCGAGCGCCCCGTTTTCGGTAATCTGGCGGAAAAACCACGCATTGGGGAGTTGAAATGCAAATTGCACTGCTGGCGGATATGCATGCGAACCGGCAAGCATTCAGCGCGTGTCTGCGGCATGCCAAGGAGAAAGGCGCGGATCGCTATGTACTCCTCGGCGATTTTGTCGGATATGGCGCCGACCCGGTCTATGCAGTCGATACCGCCGTGGAGCTTGTTTCGCGGGGCGCCCTCGCCGTGCTCGGCAACCACGACAGCGCGATGAACGATCCCACCGTCCGCATGAACCCGGAGGCGCAGACCGCCATCGAGTGGACGCGCGGCATGCTCGGCGTGCATGAGCGCCGGTTTCTCGCCGAGCTGCCGCTCACCGTCTCAGACCAGGATCACCTCTATGTTCATGCAGACGCCAGCGCGCCCGCGAAGTGGATCTACGTGCTGACTGTCGAGGAAGCCTCGCGAAGCCTGTATGCGACGAAGGCGCAAATCACCTTTTGCGGCCACACGCACAAGCCGGGCATCTTCAGCGTCACGACGGCGGCGAAGATGACGGCGTTCAGCCCGGTCACGGATATCGCCGTGCCGCTGCATGGCTTGCGGCGCTGGCTCGTGGTGCTGGGTTCGGTGGGCCAGCCGCGCGACGGCATCCCTGCGGCGTCATACTCCATGTTCGACACTACCAAAAAAGAGATCACCTTCTACCGTGTGCCTTATGATATCGAAGGAGCCGCCGACGCGATCAGGAAAGCCCGGCTGCCGCTGTTCTTCGCGCAAAGGCTGTACATGGGAAGGTAACGGGTCATGGCGAAGCCGACAATCGAGCCTGGAGACATTCTCGACGGCTTCGTAATGGAAGGGCTGATCCACCGGGGCGGCATGGCCCGGCTTTGGAGCGTGAAGAAGCCCAGCATCGATATGCCTCTTCTCATGAAGGTGCCGGTGCTCAGCGAAGGGCAGGACCCGGCTGCGATCGTCAGCTTCGAGATGGAGCAGATGATCATGCCGCGGATAACGGGGCCTCACGTCCCGCAATTCATCGCGGCCGGAGATTTCGCGGTCCATCCCTACATCGTGATGGAGCGGATCCCGGGAAAATCGCTCTTGCAGCGCCTTCCAGAGCTGCCGCTCCCTTACGAGGTGGTGGCGGAACTCGGCTGGAAGCTCGCGACCGCGCTCGCCGATATTCATCGCCAGCACGTGATCCACCTCGATGTGAAACCGAGCAATGTGCTGTTCCGGCCAACAGGCGAGGCCGTGCTCATCGACTTCGGCCTTTCCCATCATCTGCAATTGCCGGATCTGATGCAGGAAGAGTTCCGCCTGCCCTATGGCACAGCGCCCTATATGGCGCCCGAGCAGCTTCTGGGCGCGCGGCACGACCCGCGTACGGACCAGTTCGCGCTTGGCGTTCTCCTCTATTTCTTCTCCACCGGCATCCGGCCTTTCGGCGAGAGCGAACGCCTTGGCGTCATGAGGAGACGGCTTTGGGAAGACCCGAAACCGCCGCGCCGCCTGCGAGAGGACTACCCGCTGTGGCTCCAGGAAATTGTCCTGCGCTGCCTCGAAGTGGAACCGGCCTGGCGCTATCCCTCTATGGCGCAGCTCGCCTTTGAACTGAGCCATTACGACCAGATCAAGCTGACGGCCCGCTCCGAGCGGCTCAAGGTCGACTCCTTCTGGACCCGCATGAGGCGACGCTGGAACCCCGACCTCGGACAGACCTACACCCCGCGCACGGTCGCGCTGCCTCTGCCATCCGCCCCAATCATCGCCGTCGCCATCGACACGAGCGAAGGCTCGAAAGAAACCAGCGACGCGCTTCGTGAATCCGCCGCCCGCGCGCTCACGCTGCTGCCATCGGCGCGGCTCGCGTGCGTGAACGTGCTGAAACAAAGCTACATCGCCGCCCGGGACACCGCACTCGATGCCGAGGGCCACAACAAGCACGTGAACCGGCTTGTGGCGCTCAAGGCCTGGGCGCAACCCTTAAGGCTCGGCGAGGGTCGCATCACCTATCACGTGCTGGAAGCCATCGATGCTGCCACGGCGATCCTGGCCTATGTGGAGCAGAACAAGGTCGATCAAATCCTCATCGGAGCGCGACAGCATTCGCTGCGGCGCTCCTTTCTGGGAAGCGTCTCAGCAAAGGTCGCCTCCGAAGCAGGCTGTACGGTGACGGTTGTGCGCCCGCCTCGCAAAGCAGAGCCCGCCGAGCCGGCGAAAGAAAGGCCCGCCGAAAAAACCGGCAGTGTCACTCCTTCCTAGGAAGCGCCTTTCCTTTTTTCGGCTTTCGGTGCTTCCCTTATCGCCCCACTCACCTTGAGCGGCCCGCCTCAGCGTGTCCAAAAACGATGTTGAAAAAGTATAAAATTTACAATCCAGTCACCCAAATGGGTGTCGAGCTGACTACATAATTTATGGAATAATTCCTTTTATAAAGCAGAACGCATTTGAGGGGCGATGCTCATGGGGTACGATTTTCTCCTGTTGGCCGCGATCATTATAATCATGTTTGCAGCGGCCTTGATCTGGACGCTTTACGATGACTTCAAGCACGATATCAAGGGACTGAGGAAGTCGCACTCGAGAAGAAGAGTGCGTGACTGAGCCCTCGTTTATAGGCCGCTTGGGAGTTGGCTGGCTCTTTGGAGCAGGAGCTCCGTTGTGCCTCTTCGCCGATCCCGAACATGGGGGCAAATCCCTGAAAAAAACGCGCTCACTCCTTCTTGGGGAGCAGAGCGTCGGCGATCTCGCGGGCCCGGATCGCCGCGGGGCGGTCTTTGATCCTGCCCCAATAAGCCTCGAAGGCCGGGCGCTTTTCGAGGGTGCCAAACATCATCCCCCAGCCGAGCTGAGCGCCAAGGTAAAGGTCCGCGGCGGAGAACCTGCCGCCAACAAGATATTCGGAAGCCGAGACCGCTTTCTCCAAGGTGTCCAGAACGTAAGCGTGCGAGCCGTAACCCACCATGCTGCGCCTTTCGGGGGGTGGCTCGAAGCCAAGGCTCTTGTTGGTAACCGCCGCATCAACCGGCCCGGCGCCGAAAAAGAGCCAGCGGTAATAAGGGCCTCGTTCGCGGCTTCCTGGCTCGGGAGCCAATCCTGCCTGCGGAAATGCATCGGCAAGATACGCGCAGATCGCGCCGGTCTCCGTGACAACGGTATCGCCATGACGGATTGCCGGCACCTTTCCCATCGGATTGATGGCGAGGTACTCGGGCGACTTCATAGGCGGCCCAAACTCGATGATTTCGGCGCGGTAAGGCTCGCCGATCTCCTCCAGCATCCAGCGCACGATGCGGCCGCGCGACATGGGATTGGTATAGAAAACAAGCTCGTCGGGCATCTCCGGCTCTCCCTTTTCAGCCGTGAGACTATGGCTGTTCCAGAGGGGGATAAATAATCACCATCCAGTGAATCACAGCCCGTCAGTGAGGTTGCCAACAGGATTGATGCGTCCCTCATGGATAGTATGCAGCTTGTGCCTGGGAGCGTGCTGCGCGGCATGCCTGCGCGCTGCGGCGAACTGGCGGGCTTTCAATCTCGCTTTTCTAAATCGCCGCTGAGCCTCCAGCCGCTGCTGCTGCTTGCGGAAGTCCCGCCTGCGCTGGCTGAAATGACGCCGTTGATGATGCTTCAGGCGGGCAGCAAAACGCTTCGCGTCGCCGTCGTCCTCATTTGCGAGCGCGCTATTCTCACCCTTTTTCGGATGCCGCAAATGACGCTTGTAAGTTCGAATTGCGCCGTTGTCCTCGCCCTCGGCGAATGCAGCCGATAAAGAGGTATCGCCCGCGGCTGCCCGCCTGGTCCCAAGGCACAGGGATGCACTGCCGCCCAAGATGATGAGTCCGGCACAAGCGAAAAGCCTCCACCGCCGAGTTACGTCTCCTTTGCAATACACGCCAACCCTCTCCTGCTTCAGCCCGACCTCGCCCCTCACAGTGTCTCAAGCAAGACACAGCATACTAAACTCGCGGCAAAAGAGCTGCCTTGCAGCACGGCTGACTCGTAATGTGGCGTTTTCGTGTTGACAGAAATGCGCGCGCCGTTCATCGCCTAGTGTTAAAGCAGCATCCGCTTCCCATAACCCGAAGCAATCCCAACACCTTCTTCCGCAAATGCGGACTGGAAAAAAGCGCGAACCATGAAGCCGGGCTGGAACGCCCATTGAGCAGCAGAAGAGCGAGGCGAGCCATGCCAACCAAAACCGCCGGCGACCGCCGCATCGCTACGATCTCCGCCACCGTCGCTCGCGCTTGGCCGAACCGGTACGACCTCATCGTTTTCATTGCCATAGGCGCACTGTTCGTCGCCATCATTCATGGCGCAAAGTCGATGCACAGGCCGCTGGAGGGGCTTGAGGCTAACCCCGTTTCTCTCGACCCCCTCAATTTGCCTCAATATGCGCTGTTGACAACGCTGAGGATGTTCGCAGCGCTTGGCTTCTCTCTCCTTTTCACTTTCCTGGTCGCGCCGCTGGCGGCCAAGAGCAAGAAGGCCGAGCGCGTCATCATCCCGGCGCTGGATATTCTGCAGTCGGTGCCGGTTCTCGGCTTTCTGACCTTTACCGTCGTCTTTTTCATGGGCCTGTTTCCTGGAAGTCAGCTCGGCGCGGAACTCGCCGCCATTTTCGCGATTTTCACGAGCCAAGCCTGGAATATGACGTTCTCGTTCTACCAGTCACTGAAAACCGTCCCGCGCGACCTGGAAGAGATCACGACCCATTTGCAGCTTTCGCCGTGGCAGCGGTTCTGGAAGCTTGATGCACCCTTCGCAACCCCCGGCCTCGTATGGAACATGATGGTATCCATGTCGGGCGGCTGGTTCTTTGTGGTGGCGTCCGAGGCGATTTCGGTCGGGGATACGAAGATCACCCTGCCCGGCATAGGCTCCTACCTTGCCTTGGCAATCAGCGATAAGAATATTGCGGCGGTGGCTTGGGCGGTCGGGGCGATGGGCGTCGTTATCGCGCTCTACGATCAGCTCCTCTTCCGCCCCATTGTCGCCTGGGCCGACAAATTCAGCGTAGAGCTGGTGGCAGCGCAAGAGCAGCCAAAATCGTGGGTCTTGGACGTTTTAAGGCGGACCCGTCTTGTCCAGGCCATCACCGGTTTCCTGAGCGGCTTCATTGACATGTTCAGCGGCAAGGTCACCCGGCTGGCGAAGCAAATCCCAGAACCCAAGGTCAACGGAGCTGCAAGCAAGGTCTTTGATCGGGTCTTCAATCTGGCATTGCTGGGCGTTGTAGCCTGGGCTCTTTATTCAATTATTTCTTATGTGAGCACCGGACTTGGCTGGCCCGACGTTCAGGAAGCCGTCATAGACGGTTTCCTCACCTTCTTCCGCGTCATAATCCTTATCGCCATCGCAAGCCTGATATGGGTGCCTATCGGCGTCTATGTCGGGCTAAGGCCGGCGATGGCCGAGCGCGTGCAGCCCGTGGCACAATTCCTCGCCGCTTTCCCGGCGAATGTTCTGTTCCCCTTCGTGGTCATAGGTATCGTCACCTATAACCTCAATCCGGACATTTGGCTGTCGCCCCTCATCGTCCTGGGCACACAGTGGTACATCCTCTTCAACGTCATCGCGGGCGCGAGCGTCTTTCCAGGCGACCTGAGGGAAGCCTCGAAGATTTACCAGCTGAGGAGCTGGCTGTGGTGGCGCAAAGTGATTTTGCCGGGGATATTTCCCTACTATGTCACGGGCGCGCTGACGGCTTCCGGCGGCTCGTGGAACGCAAGCATTGTCGCCGAAGTGGTAAGCTGGGGAGATACAAAGCTCCAAGCGCACGGCCTCGGCGCTTATATTGCCAATGCAACCGAAGCGGGGGATTACCATCGCGTGGTGCTCGGCATAGGCGTGATGTGTGTGTTCGTCGTTACCTTGAACCGCGTCCTTTGGCGGCGGCTTTATGTACTGGCTGACCGCCGTCTGCGGATCCAGTAAACTGGGAGGGAAACATGGGTATGACGCCGGGAATAGTCGCAACGCGGACTGCCGAAAGGCAGCCCCTGGTTTCCGTTCAGAATATCAGCCACTTCTTCAAGCGTGGCGTGACCGGCAATCTGCTCGTGCTCGATCATGTTGATTTGACCTTGTACAACAACGAGATTGTCGCGCTGCTCGGCCGGTCAGGCTCCGGCAAATCCACGCTTCTCCGCATCATCTCGGGGCTTCTCAATCCGAGCAAGGGCAAAGTCGTCATCGACGGCAGCCCTGTTGCAGGACCAGCCGATGGCGTCGCGATGGTTTTCCAAACCTTCGCGCTTTTTCCCTGGCTCACCGTTCAGGAGAACGTGGAACTTGGGCTTGAGGCCCAAGGCATTCCGCAGGAGGAGCGTCGCCAGCGTGCTTTGAAGGCCATTGACCTCATCGGCCTCGACGGATTCGAAACCGCATATCCCAAGGAGCTGTCCGGCGGCATGCGGCAGCGGGTCGGCCTCGCCCGGGGGCTTGTCGTCAATCCGAAAGTGCTCCTGATGGACGAGCCGTTTTCGGCGCTCGATGTGCTGACCGCCGAGACGCTCCGGACAGATCTGCTCGATCTCTGGTGCGAAGGGCGGATGCCGATCCGCTCCATCCTGCTTGTGACGCATAATATCGAGGAGGCGGTGCTCATGAGCGACCGCATCCTGGTGCTCGCCTCCAATCCGGGCCGCATCATCGCGGAAATCAAGGTGAACCTGCCCCAGCCGCGAAATCGTGTCGATCCTGCCTTCCGCGCGCTTGTCGACGACATCTACGCCCGCATGACCACGAAGAGCACCGCAACTCCGGCGAGGGAAGGCATTTTCCCCGGCACAGGCATCAGCATGAGCCTGCCCGAGGTTTCAACGAATACGCTCGCGGGTCTGCTCGAAACGCTGGCCGAGCCGCCGTTCAATGGCAAGGCCGACCTGCCCCTCCTTGCCGAGCGCGCTCAAATGGAAGTGGACGAGCTGTTCCACGCTGCGGAAACGCTTCAGCTTTTGCGCTTCGCGGAACTTGCGGAAGGCGACCTGAAACTGACCGACGCAGGCCGGCGCTTCGTGGAGGCCGGCACCGATGAGCGCAAGGCGCAGTTCGCACAGCATCTCGTGGCTTTCGTGCCTCTGGCTGCTCACATCAAGCACATCCTCGACGAGCGGCCCAGCCATCGCGCGCCGATCATCCGCTTCAAAGACGAGCTTGAAGATTCAATGCCGGAGGAGGAAGCCGAAACGACTCTTCACACGGTCATAAACTGGGCGCGCTACGCGGAAGTACTCGCATTCGACGGCGAGTCCGGGATGGTGAGCCTCGATATTCCGAGCTGAGCAGGCATTCTTGGGTTCACCCACGAATGCCTCTCGTTTCGGAAGGCACATGCGCGCGGCCTGTGGGAACCTCCTCAGGCGGCTAACCCGCGGGAGAGGCCAAGCCTCTACCTGCCTTTCATTCTGTGACCTTTGCGATACTTAACATTGGCTTAAGATTGGGTTTGTTTTGCAAAAACTATGGTATCTAAATATATAAGTAGTTTATTGACTACCAAGACGCCAAGACTTGTTGTTGCACTCCACATCGTCAACAGTGAACTATCGGTAGGGCACTGAGCCAACGCGGACGAAGTCTGTAGTGGGTCGAGAACGGACCTGTCGCCTTCCTCGCGATCCCACACCCGCCAAGACCGAATCCGGATCCCAATTCAGTCTTCGGCCGAAGCGGAAATGTTGCATTAGTTTGTAGGATCCCCTACATCTCCTCGATATATTTTTACACAATCCCTTGTATTTAGAGCTGCGATCGCGATGGCCGTAAACAAGAACTGCGAAAAGTGCCAGGCACCATTGATTGCAAAAAATGATTGGGACTGGATATTAGCCGTAACAGATTTTCCAGCCGATCCATTAGGAGCCTACATCATCCTCGCTGCCGGCCCCGGCAACGTGCCGTGCAAGCGTTGTACTCACATCAATCAACTTGGGTTGCCGCACCTCGTTCGAGGTCCAAACAATCAAGATGTTGTCTTTTTGCCTTCGGCAGACCAGAAAGCAGGTCCCTCTGAATCAATGATTTTGCGCGCGGTTTCGAGAGCCCGCAATGGAGCCGACGAGTCCTCGCTTACCGTCACTCGGGATAAGCGCTCCTTTCGTCGAGCTTTTCTCACGAAGTTCGTCAACCAGTCTGGCACCCTTCTTAACCAGTGTGTTCTAGCGAGAGAGAACAAATTCGAATGGATTAGGGCCAATAAAGAGAAATTCAACGCGGCCTTCTTTGCGGGAGCGTGGCTCCTAACGACCGGCCCTATTCCGGTCTACAATGTTTCCGCAGAAAACGCCCCTGCCAGCACCATGGTCCCCCATGAAACAGCCCCACCTGCCGCCTCGCATGTGGTCGCCCAACACAAGGCGAAACAGGGCCTTGCTACGCGACTTGGTGATCTCCTTGGCTGGCTGCTCGTCGTTTGGACTATAGAAGCTCTTGAAGAACGCTCCTGGCAAAAGGCGCGCGAAGCATCTGCTATGGGTTCTGAATTAATCTTGGCAGACCCAGTTCTCGAGGCTGCCAACTCGGTTATTGAAGCCCGAATATCAGAAATAAAGCCCGAAATTCCAGGGCGAGTTGCACTGGAGTATGGCTTCGAAGCTGCAATGGCTATTTTCTGCCAAGCGAATAAGAAACAAAACCCAAGACGCTCCAAATGGACGCGAATACAACTAATCTATGATTTCTTCCGGCGCCTTGACGGGAACGACGATTCGATCCTACTTCCTCCCGAATACGTGCGAGAGACCATAGATGAATTTGTATTCTGGCAATGCTACGAACAACTAGGACGGGAATTTGGCTTTGCGCGGGTCACGAAGGAGAATGAGCTAGAATTTTTTGCTTTGGCGGATGCCGCAGCAAGAATTTATCCGGAGACAGTTCCCAACACGATGAAAGCGATGATGATTGTGCCTTCTAAAAGACTCCAGCGATGAGGAGGCGCTTTCATTGTGGCGGCAGCAGCTTGAAAAAGCGATAAGCGAGCTCCCCGAACTCCAAAAATTAGAAATGATCTTAGCTAGCGTCTCCTCACACCGACAACATTTAATTTCTTCAATCACCAGGGAAGCCATTGAAAGCGTCGAGAAGCTCAAGACACTGTCTTTTGTTGATCGAGCAAAAACAATAAGAGGAATAATTGTAACCCTAAATCACAATTTGCAATTCGAGGAAGTTGTAGGCGCAGCCAATAAACTTGGCCAGCTCCTGGTAAGCGAAGAAGCGGAACAAATCCCCGCTAAAGAGCGGGCATATATCTTCAACGAGCTGGGCAATTGCTTACGTTACGCCTGTAGTCATGAGCAGGCGCTTATCATGTATGATAGGTCACTGGACATTATTGGGCGTGATCCGTCAAATTCGAATGTTAGGAGAGGACTTCAAAATATAGCAATTATTTTAAGAGAACAAAATCACTTTTCGAAAGCACGGGCCGCTTTTGCTAATTTAAAGCCTTTTGCACGGGATGCAGAGTTGCGCGGTCTAATTGTTTCGGAAGCCATTTGCCTCGAAGAGATGGGACTGCCGGCAGAGGCTTCGAATTTGTTAGAGGACAACGTGTCTTTGGTGGAAGGACGTCATCTTGATAATCCACATATACTCGAATATTCCACCTTACAAGCCTCTTTACTATTGGAAATGGGCAAAATCGACGAAGCCGCGAGATTCACGGCAATGCTTGAGGACTACGGCAAGCGGAAAGGCTACCTGCCCGCGACTGCCGCGGCAGCCCACATCGAGCTTGTGAAGGCTATTCACGACAGGGAGCGCCAGGATAGCGGCGTTGCGTTGGAGAGCGCAATTGTAAAGATGAGCGAAATAGTAGACAAGTTCGTCGATCATGACAGTCTGCCGACGCTAGCGTTAATGGAAATACGAGATCTAGACAGAGCACTGAATATTACAGGGCAATATCTTTTTTCCAACGAACTGATAAAAAAAATCTTAGCTTCTCTGAATCCAGAGAAGACCCCAAAGGGATGGCTCTTACATTACTTGATGGCGCGAAATTTTTTGCATCTTTCAAAGGAAGAGAATGCGTTCGAGCATATCGAGGGCGGGTTTAGGTATCTCGATCGCGCGCTTTGGTCGGTTGCAGCTAACGAGGATGTGATTTCAATCTATTCCTCTTTGGCGAAGGACGTCATGGAGTTAGCAGGGCTTGCTTTTCGCCCTAATTGCGCCGCTACGCAACAGCCGGGCGCAATGTTGCGTTTCGCAGTCGATTTGCGGGCTGCCCCGGTGCTGAGCGCACGCCTTCGGCGGGCGGTCGGCTTGCCCCCCGCCGGGGAGAATATCGCCGAGGAAGATGCGCGCTTGCGTAGCCTTTTGATGGAGACGCCAGCGGTCGTGTTACAATTCGCCGAGACCGTAAGTGATGTCAGCGTCGTACGAACATGGCTGGACGGAAACGGACAACTTCAAACCGATTACCGCTTCCTGGGAATCTCCCCGGAATCGCTTATGAAAACAGCCGCAAGACTTCGACTTGCGTTGCGATCGTCCAACCCTATGGCGCCAAACATCGCCGTGTGTCACGTGCGAGGCTGGAACGAACTCACTGCTCTGCTGCGCGCATGCCTGGAGGGCGTATCGGAGGAATTGCCGCTTTACGTGGTGGCTGGGCCTATTGGTGAGGCCGCTTTTCAGTTGGCACTCGAAGACCGAACCATCTGCTTCATTCCGAGCCTTTCGAGCCTCCTTGCACTACGCAAACGCCGGCGGGAACTGAATGCAAGCGGCTTGGATATCCGGCGGAGCCTTAAACGTTGGTTCGATTTTGCGGTCTGGTTCGACAGGGAAAGGACGGAAGAGACCGGCGCATTGTCGAGCATAGGAAAACACGGCGCGGAGGCGGCGGCTGCGCACGGTTTATCGCACGATGCCGCCAAGGGAAGAGACGCAACTGCGGAGCGCTTGCTTGAAGGACTCTCAGCAGCCGATATCGCGCGGATCGCGTGCCACGGCAGAGTCTTGCCTCATGCGGAAGCAATTGACCTTTTGGTGGCGGCGGATGGTTATCTTCCACCTGCAGACCTCTCCGAGCTCAGAGAATCCGATGTTCACGTTTTTGGCTGGCAGAGACTGACCGGACTCGCAAAAGCGCCGACAGTTGTTATTTCATCGGCTTGCGACTCTGGTCTTACACTTGTCAATGCAGGTGGGGAGCGCATAGGGTTGGAGCGGCCGCTCTTCACTGCAGGATCCCTAGTTTATGTGGCGCCGTTATGGCCGGTTCCGACCGTCGCCATGCAGAAACTTGTTGCTAATGTTGTCGATCGGTGGCTTGGCGACGATAAGGGATCTCTCTCGGACTGCGTTGCGCTCACGAGACCGGTGGCCACAAAGGGCGGACTTCCTCCGCTAGCCACCATGGCTCTTGCGGTATTCGGCGATGGAATCTAACAGGGAGCGAAGAATGGTATCGGAAGTACAAGAAAAAATTAAGTCTATGAGTGCGGTTAACCTCGCCGAGGTGGCGGAGATGGTATTGCCCGATTTGCTCGGCATAGAGGATGCGGAGGGAGCAAGTACACGGGTTGCAGCGCTAGCGGGACTTTCGGCGGAAGAAGCAAAAGAGTTAGAGCGGCTAGCCGAGGCGTCCGCGGCGCAATCGCAAAGCGAAGTAACCAATGTCCTAAGGATAGTAATCGCAGATTTGGCCGCAGGCCAAGCTGAAGATAAGCAGGAACTCGATCGCAAACTGAC
Source organism: uncultured Alphaproteobacteria bacterium (assembly GCA_963833565.1). GTDB lineage: Bacteria > Pseudomonadota > Alphaproteobacteria > Rhizobiales > Rhodomicrobiaceae > Rhodomicrobium. The sequence continues at coordinate 332,990 of CAWHYO010000031.1, read as the reverse complement.
ATCGGCGGGTCATAAGCAAGTCGTTGTTGGACCAGAGCTATTTTACTTTGGCGCGCTTTTAATAGCAGGCTATGTGGCATACGTTAAAAAAGGGAAGATTCGAGAAAAAAAGAAAGTCACTTACGAAGAGCAAAAGGATGGGAGGTGGAAGCTTACGATTGACGAAGAATTGGTAAATCTAAACCCGCTTAATCCGCTTTCTGGTTTAATAGAACGAGTTCTTGGTGGGCGTCACGGAAAGGAATGATGCACAGCGCGACGTTCGGCTTGGAAGCTGGACACCACATGTAGGCTCAAGGCTCAAAGTTGTTGGACGCGGGCGCCCAGAGAAAACGCCCGCTATAAGATCCCAAAGCAAGCATAGTCCAATGAGCACCTTTGGAGACTCGTCTCTTCCGCTTTCGGCCTCCTTCGTCCTTTCGCCGGTCAAGCCGCGAATGTTTGCCTAGTCCTTTGCCATGCCGTACAAGGCTGATGGAAGCACACAGAGCCCTTATCGCCTTTCCCGATGATGGAAGCGGCAGAACGGCAAATCATGATCGCGATTGAAGCGCGTGATATCACCAAGAGCTTCGGGGCCGCCCAGGTCTTGAAGGGTATTTCGCTAGCTGCCGAGCAGGGCGATGTGATCTCGATCATTGGCGCTTCCGGCTCCGGCAAGAGCACTTTTCTTCGCTGCCTCAATCTTCTCGAAGTGCCGGACAGCGGAGAGATCCGCGTCGGCGAGGAGCATCTCGAAATTCGCGATGGCGGGAAGGCTCTCGACCGGAAGCAGGTCGAACGCATCCGCCGCCGCGTCGCGATGGTGTTCCAGAGCTTCAACCTGTGGCACCACATGACCGTTGTCGGCAATGTGATCGAAGCGCCGATCCACGTGCATGGCAGGCCCCGCGCGGAAGCGGTGGAAGAAGCGATGGCGCTTCTGGCGAAGGTCGGGCTTACCCATCGCGCGCACGCCTATCCGAGCCAGCTTTCGGGCGGCGAACAGCAGCGCGCCGCCATCGCCCGTGCGCTCGCCGTTCATCCAGGCGTGATCCTGTTCGACGAGCCGACTTCCGCGCTCGACCCCGAACTCGTGGGCGAGGTGCTGTCCGTGATGCAAGATTTGGCGGCGGAGGGGCGCACGATGATCATCGTCACGCACGAGATGGCGTTCGCGCGCGACGTCTCCACCCGCACTCTTTTCCTGTGCGAGGGCCGGATCGAGGAGGAGGGCGCTTCGGTGGAGCTTTTTGGCGCGCCCGAGAGCCCCCGGCTTGTGCAGTTCCTCGCATCTTTCCGGACGGGACGCTTTACGACCGACAGGCAGCGGGCTACGGTGCCCGGCAATTCTCAATAGAGATCCGCCGGCGAACACCATGTTTCAGGTCAGCATCTTGCGCATTGCTGCGCTCATCTGCGCAATTCTCATGCTTCCCGTGGCTGCGTCCACGGAGCAGTTGAAGCTCAGGATCGCGAGCGAAGGCACGAACCCGCCCTTCAGCGTCATCACCTCCAGCGGCGCGCTGGAAGGCTTCGATATCGATATCGCCCGCGCGCTGTGCGCCAAGATGCAGGCGGAGTGTGAAATCGCCGCCCAGGATTGGGACGGGATCATCCCCGCGCTGCTCGCGCGCAAGTACGACGCCATCATTGCGTCGTTGAATGTAACGGAAGACCGCAAGAACGTCGTTGCTTTCACGAAGCCATATTACCGCTCGCCGAGCGTGTTCGTGGTCCGCAAGGGCACGGATGTGAAGGATGTATCGCCGAAGGCGCTCATCGGAAAATCCATCGGCGTTCAGAGCGCGACCAACCACTCGGCTTACCTGGAGGATGTCTACAGCCGATCCATTGTCCGGCTCTATAACACGGTGGCCGACGCCTATCGCGATCTCGCCGCGGGACGGGTGGAGTATGTGCTGTACGACAAGCTCGCGATCTACGACTGGCTGAAAACGCCCGAAGGCGCGTGCTGCGAGATTGCGCCAACCGAGCTGAACGATCCGGCCTATTTCGGCTCTGGCGTCGCCATCGCGTTGCGCAAGGGCGACGACGCGCTCGTGCAGAAATTCAACGCCGCCATCGATGGCATCATCGCGGACGGCGCCTACGCCAAGATCAACGCCAAGTACTTTCCATTCCCGATTTTCTAGCAGTCCTTCCGCAGATCGCGGACACAAAGAGGAGTATTTATGAGAACGTATTTGATCGGGGCATCGGCCTTGCTGTTCGGGGTCACTTTGTTGCCGCTGCAGGCGCTGTCGGAGGAGTTGCCGTGTGCCAGGGGCAACGTGAGTGCGCGCCTGAAATGTTTCTCGGAGCAGTTGGCGACGCTGCAGCGTACGCCCGGACCGAAGGGCGACACCGGCGATAAGGGAGAAAAAGGCGACAAGGGTGATAAAGGCGATAAGGGAGACCCAGGAGCGAAAGGTGACAAGGGCGACGTAGGAGAGAAGGGCGACACTGGACCCAAAGGAGAGAAAGGCGATAAGGGAGATCCGGGATCCGCGCCTTCCACAACGGCAAAATAGAGCCCGCTCCATTCAGTTCGCCTGCGGTTGAGGACCCGCTCAATCGGCCGTCGTCGAGCGTCACAACTCGCGATGCAGATGTCGCGAGCCCATTCCGCGATCGCAGTTGAACCGAGAATCCGCTCCGGCCTGATCACAAATCCCATATGGACGGTACACTCATAAGTTGGGGACATGAACTCGCGCTCGGGGCCGCGATGACGGTAGGGCTCGCCTTGGCGACCCTTCCTTTCGGGCTCGCTCTCGGGCTTGCGGCAGCTCTTGCGAAGGACTCCAAATCCGCCATCCTGCGAGCGTGCGGGGAAACTTACACCACCGTCTTCCGGGGATTGCCGGAGCTTCTGACGCTTCTCCTGATCTATTACGGCGCGCAGATCCTGATCCAGAACATGGGGTTCTCCCTCAGCATCTCGCCCTTTGTCGCGGGCTTGATCGCGCTGTCCCTGGTCTTCGGGGCCTATTCCAGCGAAGTGCTGCTCGCGGCCCTGCGCGGCGTCGAACGCGGCCAGATCGAAGCCGCTCGCAGCTTCGGCATGAGCCCTGGCCTTGTGTTCTGGCGGGTCAAAGCGCCGCAAATGCTGCGGCTTGCACTGCCCGGCCTCGGCAACAACTGGCTTGTGCTGTTGAAAGACACATCGCTCGTCTCGGTCATCTCCCTGAACGACCTCCTCCGCATGACGGAGATCGCGGTGCAAAGCACGCGACAGCCTTTCGAATTCTACGCCGTGGCTTGCGCGATCTACCTCGCGATGACAGCCATCTCGACGCTGCTCATTGCCCGCGCTGAACGCGCCGCAGCCAAGGGCTGGAGGCCCGCCGCATGATCGACTGGGCGCTCTTCGAAAAATTCGGTCCGCGCATGGCGGATGGGTTTCTCGTCACCCTGGAGCTGTCCTTCGGATCGGTGTTGCTCGGCCTCTTGCTGGCCACGCCCATCGCGTTGGGCCGCGTCTTCGGCTCCCGGCCGCTCCGCGCCGCCTTGTTCGGATACACTTATGTTTTTCGCGGCACGCCGATCCTGGCGCAGCTTTTTCTCATCTACTACGGATCGGCCCAATTCCAATCCGCGCTCTCGGCTGCCGGCCTGTGGTGGCTCTTTCGCGATCCGTTCTTCTGTTCGCTCTTAACCTTCACGCTGAACACGGCCGCCTATCAGGCCGAGATATTCGCGGGCGCGATCCGCGGCGTCCCTCGCGGACAGATCGAGGCCGCGCGCGCCGCAGCGATGCCGCCTGCTCTCACCGCGCGGCGCATCATCCTTCCGCAGGCGGCGAGCCTCGCGCTTCGTCCTTTCGGAAATGAACTGATCTTGATGGTGAAAGCCAGCGCGCTGGCTAGCGTCGTCACAGTGTATGACCTGCTCGCGACCGCGAAACTCGCGTTTCAACGGACCTACGACTTCCAGGCTTACATCGCCGCAGCGCTGATCTATATTCTGACGGTTGAGATCATCCGGCGGGTCTGGAACGTGATCGACAGAAGGCTGAACCGGCATCTCGCCAGGGCTTAGCGCCAGACCAAGCTGAGTGTCATGGCCGCCCTTGGGGCGGCATCCAGAGGATGGTTCATTGAGCGGTAGCAAATGGATGGCGGGTCAAGGCCGGCCATGACAATTCCGGATTACTTAATCCTGCTCGCCTTGAAGCTTTGGGGGATTACAAATAAAATTGGCCGGACCCGGGTGGGGCAGGGGTCCGGCCGTCTGGGCACTTGAGAGGGAAATGATCGAAGCAATCCTTGGGCGTGGATTGTCTGGGATCACTAACGAGGTCGCTTACGCTATGCTTTCCAATGAGGCGAGCAATTGAGCTGCTTAACCGGCTGAGTTTTGCAATCTCTTGTTACGCTTGCGTCTCGTTGAAAACACAACTACAGCGCGAGACTTCAGGGTGCAACATCTTTTTGGTGTTTTCCTGGTTAATTCACTCTCAGGTTGTGTAAACATCACAGGAGACCGATGGCGCAGCTTGCACTCATAACCGGCGCGGCCGTCAGGATCGGCAAGGCGATCGCCCTTCATTTGGCGGGCCGCGGTTTTTCCGTTGCGGTTCAATACCGCGGTTCAAAGGCGGAGGCAGAAGCGACCGTAGCCGCCATACAAGCGCTGGGTGTACAAAGCGCCTGCTTCCAAGCCGGCCTTGCCGAACGCGCTCAGGTTGAGGCGCTTTTCCCGGCGGTCAACCAGGCGCTCGGGCGCGTGACCTGTCTTATCAACAACGCCTCCTATTTCGCCGACGACCGCATCGAGTTCATTGACCGAAGAGAGCTGGGACACCCACTTCGCCATCAACCTGAAAGCACCGGTGTTCCTTGCCCAAGCCTTCGCCGCTCAACTCCCCGCAGGCGAAACCGGAAACATCATCAACATCATCGATCAGCGCGTCCTTCGCCCGAACCCGCAATTCTTCTCTTACACGCTGAGCAAATCGGCGCTGTGGGCGGCGACAAAGACGATGGCGCAGGGGCTCGCGCCTCGCATCCGGGTCAACGCCATTGGTCCCGGCCCGACACTGCCCAGCGTCTATCAAAGCGCGGAAGAGTTCGAGCAGGAGTCCCGGTCCACGCTTCTCGGCCATGGCACGGCGCCGGAAGAAATCGCCAATGCTGTCTCGTTCATCCTCAATTCGCCCGCCATGACGGGCCAGATGATCGCGCTCGACGGCGGCCAGCATCTGTTATGGCAAACCCCTGATATCCGCGTTACATAACGCTCAAATGCCCGACACCGAGGACACAGTCGAAGTCAGCTCCGGCGAACTGACCACGGACGGCGGCGAGAGCACGCCGGAGACCGGAGCGAAGGTCATTGCGCGCTACGTCAAGCACCTCGGCACTGGCCCCGGCGTCTATCGCATGATGGATAGAGCGGGCGAGGTTATCTATGTCGGCAAGGCGCGGAACCTCAAGAACCGCGTCCAGAACTACACCCGGCTCGGCGGCCACACGAACCGCATCGCGGCGATGATCCGCTCGACGGCGTCGATGGAGTTCATGAATACCGGCACGGAAGCCGAGGCGCTCCTCCTCGAAGCCAATCTCATCAAGCGCTTCAAGCCGCGCTACAACGTATCTTTCCGGGACGACAAGTCCTTCCCCTACATCGTCATCCGGCGCGACCAGGAGGCACCGCAAATTTCCAAGCATCGCGGTTCGCGCACGTTAACGGGCGACTATTTCGGCCCCTTCGCCAGCGCCGGAGCCGTAAACCGCACCATCAATACGCTTCAGCGCGCTTTCCTCCTGCGGACCTGCTCCGACAACGTCTACGAAAGCCGCACCCGGCCCTGCCTTCTGTTTCAGATCAAACGCTGCGCTGCGCCTTGCACAGGCGAAATCGAGCTTGATGATTATGGAAAGCTGGTCGAGGAAGCGACCGCGTTCCTTTCCGGCAAGTCGGATGCCGTACAGCGGAAGCTGAACGCGCTCATGGAAGAGGCCGCTGAGAAACTGGAGTTCGAGCGCGCCGCGAAATATCGCAACCGGCTTTGGGCGCTGGCGCATGTGCAGGCGCATCAGGGGATCAATCCGCGCGGCGTCGAGGAGGCCGACGTCTTCGCCATCGCGCAGGAAGGCGGACAGACCTGCATTCAGGTTTTCTTCTTCCGCAACAGCCAGAACTGGGGCAACCGCGCCTATTTCCCGCGCGCCGACCGCAGCCTGAGCGCGGCGGAGGTGCTTGGCTCGTTCATTGCCCAGTTTTACGATGACAAGATCGTGCCGCGCTGCATTCTTTTGTCGGAAGAGGTTCCGGAGCAGGCGCTGATCGCCGAAGCCTTGTCGACCAAACTCGGGCGCAAAGTCGAGGTGGTGACGCCCAAGCGGGCCGAGAAACGCGAACTTGTCGAGCACGCGTTTCATAACGCGCGCGAGGCGCTGGGCCGCAAACTCGCCGAGAGCTCCAGCCAGGGCAAGCTGCTGGCGGGGGTTGCAAAGGTCTTCGGGCTCGAGCGCACGCCGCGCCGCGTCGAGGTTTACGACAACTCCCATATCATGGGCACGAACGCCGTCGGCGCGATGATCGTCGCGGGGCCGGAAGGCTTCGTGAAGAACCAATACCGGAAGTTCAACATCAAGGCCGCCGGCCTCACGCCGGGCGATGACTTCGCCATGATGCACGAAGTGCTCACGCGCCGTTTCAAGCGGCTTCTCAAGGAGCACGGCCTGCCCGCTGGCGAGGCGACATCTTCCGAGAGTGAGGGAACCGGGCCGATTTCAGAGTCATGGCCGGGCCTGACCCAGCCATCCATGGAAACGGACGAATCCGTTGTTGCTCTGGATGGCCGCCTCAAGGGCGGCCATGACGAGGGTGTTAAGGAGCATGGCTTACCGGCAGGCGAGTCTGCGCGGTCCGACGAGATGAACCCCCCGGATGAGTCATGGCCGGGCTTGACCCGGCCATCCATGGAAACGGACGAGTCCGTTGTCGCTCTGGATGGCCGCCTCAAGGACCGCCATGACGAGGCTGCGCTTGATCCAGAGGACGAAACCGAGGACGATGCCGAGGCGCAGGGCGGCGATGTTGGCGCGTGGCCGGACCTCGTCCTGATCGACGGCGGCGCGGGGCAGCTGTCGGCTGCGCAAGGCGTATTGGCCGAACTCGGCCTGCATGGTCTTGCGATAGCGGGCATCGCGAAAGGCCCGGACCGCAACGCAGGCCGCGAGCGCTTTTTCATGCCGGGAAAGCCGCCGTTCAGCCTTCCGCCAAATGATCCCGTGCTCTACTTCGTGCAACGCCTGCGCGACGAGGCGCACCGCTTTGCCATCGGCTCTCACCGTATCAAGCGGAAGAATGCGATGGCCGAGAACTCGCTCGACGACATTCCAGGCATTGGGCCAACGCGAAAGCGGGCCTTGCTCAAGCACTTCGGATCGGCGAAGTCCGTGAGCCGCGCCGGCATCTCCGATTTGCAGGCCGTCGCCGGGATCAGCGCCGCGATGGCTCAGCAAATCTACGACTATTTCCAGGACCGGAAGTAGCGCGCGCCGCGCAAGAAAAAATGCGACAGCTTGCCTTTTGACACGCCGAATGCGAGCCACAATTCAGCCCGAATCAGATAGCCTGCACAGGCCCCGCGCTGATTGTGCACGCGCCGGCGGGGCATCGGCCAATCTTGAGGGGGGATTTCATGATGCGGAATGCGGCGCGGATTGCCGTAGCGGCAGCGCTTTGTTTCACGGCTCAATATGCGATGGCCGAACCGGGCACGAAGGACGAGCAAGCAGCTTGCAAGCCCGACGTCTATCGCCTTTGCAAGGATTTCATACCGATCACTGAGAAGATCGTCTCATGCCTGAAGGAGAACAGGAGCAAGCTTAGCCCTGCGTGCCGCAAAGTCTTCTCTCATAGCTGACTATAGTATTATCGGGCGCCACAAGAGATTGTGGCTGCTTGCCTTTTGACATCCTGAATGGCATACAACCGGCAGCCCGGCTCTAGCGGGGCCTTCGCCACTCAGGGGGATTTTAGAATGCGGAATATGGCGCGGATTGCGGTAGCGGCGGCGTTTTGTTTCACGGCGGCGCATGCCATAGCCCAAGGCACGAAGCAGCAACAGGCGGCTTGCAAGCCGGACGTGTATCGCCTCTGCAAAGAGTTCATACCGGACAGCGGGAAGATCTACTCCTGCCTGCAACAGAATATGAGCAAGCTTCGCCCCGCCTGCCGCAAGCTCGTTTCCTGACACTAAGCGAGCTTCGTGAACTCGGCCAACGATTGTAGTCGCTCGGAATTCCGTACCGGCCCGAGCGAAGACCAAACTGGGATCGAAAAATCGCAAGCGCATCGATGTGTTACGATCCCGGACAAGGCTTCGCCTTTCCGGGATGACGGTGATTGCGCGTCTGGCAAAATCCGCTCAAAAGCGGTCTTTGCGCCGCCTCAGCTCCTCGAACACTTTTGCGTCGGGCACATTCGCACCTAGGCCGAGGCTCCGGCGGATTGCGGGGCTTTTCACGCGCAGGAACGGGTTTGTCTCAAGCTCGCTGGCAAGCGTGACCGGCAAGGTTGGCTCGCCCTTGCTCATCAGAGCGTCCACCTCCCGCTTGCGATCGAGAAGCGCCGCATTCTCAGGATCGAGCGTGAGCGCGAACCGGATGTTCGCCTGGGTATACTCGTGGCCGCAATAGATGAGCGTATCGGGCGGCAAGGCCATGATCTTCTGAAGCGAGTTCCACATCTCGGCGTGGCGGCCCTCCATCACGCGTCCGCAACCCACAGAGAAAAGCGCATCGCCGGCGAAAGCCACGCCGCTGCGGCGGATGCCTTCCGGCGTATCAACCGCGTTTGGAATGAAATAGGTGACAGCCCCTGGCGTGTGGCCGGGCGTCTGCAGAACCTGCACCTCGATGGACCCGAAGGTCAGCCGTTCACCGTCCTCGATCGCAATATCTATGCAGGGGATATCGCGCGCTTCCTTCTCGGGCCCATATATGGTGCAGTTCGTTTCACGCTTCAGAGCCTCATGCCCTGCCACATGATCGAAATGATGATGCGTCGTGAAGATATGCGTCAGCGTCCACCCCGTGTCCTGCAACTCCTCCCGAACCGCATGCGCATCGGGAGCATCGACCGCCGCGGTCACGCCCGTCGATCTGTCGTGGATCAAAATACCGTAATTGTCGCTTCGGCAGGGGAATTGGCGAATTTCGATCGTAGACATGGTTTCACCTGACAATGTTTCTTGAGACACACTTAAGAGAAGCGCGGGCATCATTAAATAGGAAGCAGGGAAACTGATTTTGGCCTCTCATGTTTGACGACGTCTCGCAGCTAAGGGATTTCTACGCGTCGCCGCTAGGGCAACTCGCGCGCCGCATAATCACACGCCGCATCCGTACCCGCTGGGATAACGTGTCCGGCATGGACGTTATCGGCCTCGGCTACGCCTCCCCGTTCTTGCAGATTTTCAATGGCGAAGCCCGTGTGACCGCTGCGATGATGCCTCACAGGCAGGGCGTCCTCCAATGGCCTCGCAAGGGACCATACCGCTCAGCTCTGGTCCCGGAAACGCAGCTTCCGATCCGGGATACGTCCGTGGACTGCGTCCTGGTCGTGCATGGGCTCGAGCATGTGGAGGCTCGCCACGCTTTCCTGCGGGAGATCTGGCGCGTGCTCATGCCGCAAGGGCGCATCATTATTGTCGTGCCGAACCGGCGCGGCGCATGGGCTCAGCTCGAATCGACGCCATTCGGCCATGGGCGGCCCTACAGCGTGGGCCAGATCGAGAGGCTTCTGCGCGATGTTCTTTTTGAGCCGGTCGGCGTTACTCCATGCCTCTTCGCTCCGCCCTTTCGCGCGCGAGCGCTCCCATCGGCAGCGCTGGTCTGGGAACGGGTGGGCGCGCGGCTCTGGCCTGTCTTTTCCGGCGTCATCATCATCGAAGCCATCAAGCAGGTCTATGCCGAGGTTCGCGTTGTTCTGAGGAAACCGGCGTTCGTCCCTATCCCAGCGCTTCCCGGCCTGAGCCCGGTCGGCCGAAATGTGGTGCAAGAAACCCGCGCGATCGCGCCAGACAGCGCGCCGAAGACGGGATTTCACCAGTCTCAGATCGAGGACAACGCCCTTAAATATCGCTGGATTGCTAACTCCTTCGTAGAGAATTCCCCTACAATTCCCTGAAGCGAAAAGATTCGCTTGGATCAAAATGAGCCTATCTTGTTTGGCCGTCTGCTCGGACGGTGGAATGGGGGCAGGTAACGTTATGCTCTACCCTACGCCAACACCAAGGCTATGAACAAACATCTTGAGGCGATCGCCAAAGCCGTTACGCCCCGCGCCCCTGGCCTCATTCTCAACGGCGCGGGCTGGCATGACAGTGTCGACGCCCTCATGGCCGCACCAAAGCGCATCGCCATCGCCTGGGCAAAAGCGTCATGACTTATGACGGTTGGTTTAATACGGGATGCGCTTGATTTTTGTTGGCCTTGCGCACGGCCCGCACGCGGCCAGCAAGGCCAAGAGCCGGATCGCAGTACATGGAGCAATTTTGGCAAGTGGCCGGAATATGTCCCTGTTCCCAGCTGGCTAACACACCCGCAATTTTTGAATGAGCCTCCAGCAGCGACATATCGTTGAGATTTCCAACCAACATATCCTTGTCCGTCCAAATATTCCGGCACGAACATAGGTTAATGCTTCCATCCGGATGGATGGTGAGATCAAAGAGCATCGAGCATGGCCGTCGCGACATGGCACGCTTCTCAGCCTGTATTTTGTAGCCCCTGGGGAGATCCTCGGCCTTGATGAGGCCTCCCATGTTGTCGACCTCAGTCATTGCGGTGATTTCGTGTGCAAACCGCCGCACAGTCTCCATCTCCGGCGCCGCCATCAACTCCTCGATCGGTTTGTCGCCACGCAACCAAAGGGAGATTGTGCGAGGTCTCCCGCGCTCATGATTGATACGAAGAAGCCCAAGGATATTATCGCGCGTTTCCTCATACCGATAGACGCGGTAATCGCGCTCGTACATTTCTTTGTCGAATCCAGCAAACGATATATTGATCTTGTCCGGCCCGTTCTCAAGCAACTGTTCGAGCCCGATCTTGTTAAAATACAGAGCGTTGCTTGTCATCTCGATGAACTCGACACCGGCTTCTCTTAGCCGAGCCAGCTTTCCCAGAAAATCCGGCGCGATGGTCGGCTCCCCGATATTAGGGGAAAGCATAACGCTCTTAATTTGGAGCTGCCTTATCTGCTCCAAAACTCGCTCGAAAACATCCTCTGACATATGCGCCTTATCAGCCTTTGTAAAAAACTGATAGGTACAGAATATACAATTCGAATTGCACTTCCTGGTGAGTGCTATGTACAGGTTGAACGGGTAGTTACCGATGTAGAATGCTCGCGGGAGGAGAGGCCACCCCAGCACTGCTGCTTCCGAAAGCATGAAGCGCGTCGCTTTTTTTAAATGTGATTCAGATTGGGTCAAGGAAATAGCTGGCATATTATCACTCCTGTAACAAAAAGCGCGAGCAGAGGAACCGTGATCTGTCCGCGATGAACCATTCCTAATTGCAATCTTGCGTTGCAAGTCGGCGCAACTAATCCAACCGGCCGGCGTTGCGCGAAGCTTGTTTGGGAGCAGCAAGGGCTTTTGCCGCTATGAAAAAGCTGTTGGAAAACAGGCTGCAAAAGAAATCGCCGAGCACGAAGAGTTCAGCACAATCGGCTGCGGCAGCCCTGGTTGCGCCAATGCGACCGAGCGCAGCAAATCCGCAACCTTTGGCTGGGCGCGCGTTGGAACCGTGCTAGACTATTCGGGCGAACAGGGCTGAAAATGGACATCAGCCTAACCGCTCTCTCAGCCGACCGTGCCGCTCAACCTATTTTATCGGAGTTTTCCGTGCGCCCTGCAGTCATTGCAGCGACTGGCCTCTATACGCCGCCCGACAGCATCTCAAACGCCGAATTGGTCCAGGCTTTCAACGCCTATGTGGAACTGTCCAACGCCGAGAATGCCGCGGCCATCGCCGAGGGCCGCATGGAGGCGCTTCTCCCATCGTCCGTCGAGTTCATCGAGAAGGCTTCGGGCATCAAGTCGCGCTACGTGGTCGAGAAGTCGGGCATCCTCAACCCTGCCCTGATGCGGCCGGATATTCCGGAGCGCCCGAACGAGCAAATCTCCATCCTGGCGGAGATCGGCGTAAAAGCTGCCGAGGAGGCGCTCGCGCGCTGGGGCAAACCACGAAAGCTCATCGGGGCGGTGCTTGTGCGCGGCATCCAACATGCAGCGCGCCTATCCTGCGATAGCCATCGAGATCCAGGCGGCGCTCGGCATCGGCGGCTTCGCGTTCGATATGAATGTCGCATGCTCTTCGGCGACCTTCGGGATCAAGACGGCCGTGGACTACATCGCGACCGGGACGGCGGATGCGGTGCTGGTGGTCAACCCCGAGATTTGCTCGGGGCACCTCAACTTCCGGGATCGCGACAGCCACTTCATCTTCGGCGACGTGGCGACCGCCGTGATCGTCGAGCGAGCCGACGAGGCTCAGGGCGGCTGGGACATTTTGGGGACGCGCCTGAAAACTCAGTTCTCGAACAACATCCGCAACAATGCAGGCTTTCTGAACCGCACCGCGCCCGAGGGCCGGGACCTGCCGGACAAGCTGTTCGTCCAGCAGGGGCGCAAGGTGTTCAGGGAAGTGGTGCCGATGGTCTCGGAGTTGATCCTCGGCCATGCCGCCGACCTGGGGCTCGACCCGCATACGCTGAAGCGGCTCTGGCTGCATCAGGCAAACATCAACATGAATGAGATGATCGGGCATCGCGTGCTGGGCCGGCATACCAAGCGCGACGAGAACGTGATCATCTTGAACGAATACGCCAATACCTCCTCGGCCGGGTCGATCATCGCCTTCCACAAATACTCCGAAGACATGGCGGCTGGCGATCTCGGGCTGATATGCAGCTTCGGGGCGGGCTACTCGGCCGGCACGGTGTTCGTCCGCAAACGCTGATACCGGCCGCCAGAGCATTTGGTCCATATCCCGGTCCCTATCATAAACAGGAGCTGGTCAAGAGCAGATCCTATGAAAAAGCGCCTTATCGATCGGTAAATGCCTAGCAAGCCATTGATATACATAAGAAAATTCCATGGAAGGCTTGCGCCGCCGCAGCTGCGAAAGGCGCGAGCCTCGTTAACACATTATATTTAACGGACTTTTCCGCGCCCACTTTCGTCCAAAAATATAATCCGTTAACCCTGCCGGTTGAAGCCGGAAAGCCAATAGCTTTCAATGGGTTGCGCGGCTCGCTTGCGCCGGCGGACGCGAGCCGCTTTCATTTCTTGAGGACTTCTTAACCACATTCAGGCCGGAAATAAATCCTTCCGCGCCGCTGTTAACCATCACTGGTTAAGAGCGCAACTGTGCTAAGCAAACGGCCTTGCTTTCGTTAACGAATGCCTCCGTGTTTTGCGGTCCTCCTCCGGCCGACACGTATGCGTACAGTGGGTCGGCACGTCAAGACGCGTTTTGAATTAGCTGCCTCACCTACCCGATCTCCGAAGATTACTATGCTAACCTTCCGTATCCCGTTCTAAGTGGGCGGTTCGGTGATCTCATGACGCCACACTTGGTGACTTTATGGAATTCGCGGTTGTGCCTTCATCTATCGCTTGTCTCCTCATGCTTCCATACCTTGCGAATGACTGACGCCCTCTTGAGCTATGTGCTCCTCATTACAGTGCAAACTCTCCAACCTTCTTTTTCAGTCGCCACGCGCCCGCTTTACGATCGTCCTGCACACGTGTTAACGAATTGGTTTAGCCGCGAGGCCTATGCTGATGTGGTGGGTCGCTTCTTAACCGGCGGGGAAGAGAGCTAAACATTAGTGCTGCCTGAGCAAAATCATCCACGCAGGTTGGATAAAGCTGGTCGCCCGAATGGAGGATGTCTGGGACGAGGAGGAGAAGATTTGTCGCGACCACACCGGCGACGTTCTCCTCGAAGGCGACCAGGGGCAAGAAATGGGCGGTACAGCTCTCACCAGTACCCTTTGTCGGGAGCTCTGGCGTGGCTTCCCGAGGTCGAGGGGGGTAGGCTTCGTAAGCTTTATCAATAAGACGTCTTGAACCTGCGGGGTCGTTATGCGGCAGTATCCTCGGATAAGCGATACCTTTGATCGGTTGAAGCCTAAACTTGCTTCTAACCCTCGCGTGATCAGGGCCATTTCGCCTTTTCTTCGCGCGTTCCAAAGATGCTTTGCTGAATCACCGCATGGCCGTTTTCGGCGGCAACATCGTCGTCTTCAAAACTGGGAAGCATGCGCAAATTACCTTTACGAGCACTTCGCATCCAGTCGCCAAGCAGTATATTGCCTTGTATCAGAAGCGGCAGATAACTCAGTCCTGATCTCAGTTTTGTCCGCATCGCCCAATCCACGTAGCCGGGACCATGCCGTGTGAATCATCTCGCTCCAGAGTTCCCTAATTTTATGAAGTTACCGGTTGCACCGGGAAATTTAGTGGCGACTTTCACGCCAAGCCGGGAAATTTGTGGACTGACGATAGTCATTTTCCGGTACATTTGGATCAAATAAATGACGGGGTTGTCACTGGTAAGTGCAGGCATCTTGGTCCCTTTCTCATGATGCCGCAAAGCCCATTTGCTCGAGTACTAGGTCCGTTGCTCTCATAAAGTTGGGGTGGCGATGATGTCCGTGACAAGGTCTCTTGCCATCGCTATATGATCGAAAATGTTGGCAAAGCCCGCTGGTTCGGCGGCATTTTCCATTGCCTCCAGGTCAGCTCGTCGCCTTAATGGCGCCACCGCATGCCATTTTCTCTGCCGCATCCCGCACCGCAGGAACTCGAACTCTCTGAAGGCACGTGCTTCAAAGAGGGCGTTCACAAAGCGGTGGTGTGCTACCGGTTTTGCAAGCGCTGACCGACAGGGGCCGTCCATACTCCGTTTTTGAAAAAGGTCTTCTCGCCATCATGTCCTGGCCGCCATCCGGTAATGGCTGTGAATAATAGTTTTGTGGAAGGCGGTTTGTCGGGAGTCTCGGTGAAAATTACCTTGGTCAGGTTATCCTTAGTCCATAGATTTTGCCAATTTCGTCGCCACTAATGAATCGGAGGCATGTTCTGGGAATTTGGTGTGCCGCTTCTTGGCCCGATGCAGAGTTCCTAGCTTAATTGCGCGCGATACAAATTAAGTTCACGCCACTCGATTTCCGCACGACCAGGTCTACAAGCTAAACTGTGGGACTTAGTCCGCTCTACCTAACATCGCGCCCGTAGACGAAAGGCTCCTTAACGTCGGCTTCCGGCCTTCTCCAGCCAAAAATTGGCCAAGCCGCGAATATAGTCATGGCCGCCCTTGATCCCCGGATCAAGTCCGAGGACATGCGCGGCCACGACATGTTGAGGAACCCGCTACCCCCGCGCCGGGCGCCTCCGTTCATGGAACCACACACGGTATTCGGTCATCTTGGCGCGTTGCGCTCCCGGCGCGTGCCGCTGGCAGGTTGCGGCCTCTTCGCTTCCTTGCGGCGCGCCCCAGCGCAGCTCAACGCAGTCGTTCACGTTATACGCCATCTCGAGAGCCGGCGCGCGATCGACCACATCTCCCAGCGCGAGCGTCCAGCTCGAACCATCGCTGCGGAGGTACGAGAACTTGCGGGCCACAAGTTCCGACGCGAGCAGGTTTTCCAGCTCGGCTTTGACTTCCGAAACGCTCTTATCCCTCGGCATCGCGTATCGTTCAGGCCGCCTGGCGACGCGCTCTGGAAACCCGCGCGCCACATCGATGGCGATCAGGATGCGCAGGTCGCGCGCTGGAGTTGCGAAATCTTCCCATGCGCCAGCCGCCTCAAAGATCGACGGGCCGTCCGGCATCTCCGCCTCGCCTTTCCCGCTGTTCTGGAACTTCCGCCCATTTTCGACCGATGTCACTCGCGCCTTAACCTGCTCCTCAAGCGAGTTGAGCACCTCTCTCAGCGCGCGCGAAGGATCGAGCGGCTCAGGCGACATCACATCGTCCATGCGATCGTAGAAATCCTCGGCCCCGAGCCGGGACTGCTCAGGCGAGAAGTCTCCATATTGCGGGTTCCTCGCGATCTCGGCATTCGTCAGCCGCCGCAAAACGCCATTTTTCGCTTCGATCGGCCGGAAGTGCTTGAACCCAGGCCCTCCAAACGCGGCACCCTGTGCGAACAGGAAATTGCCGCGCCAGAAACGCTTCCGCGCGACCGTCGCATCAGGCTGCCCGTCGACGGCAAAGAAAACGCCCGCGGCGCCGTCCGTTTGCGGAACTCGTTTCACAAGCATCAGCACATGGCCATACGGATCGGCGTAGACCGTCCCAGGACGCAGCGCCTCCTGGCTGAGCGGCACGGGGTAATGATCGCTGTTGTCGTCATTCGCAGCCGTGCGCGCAGAGCCTGAATGCACGGCATCGGCCAGGATCGGCAAATAATGGCCGAACGCAGTGCTAAGCCCCAGATGCGGTGACACAGGGGTTCTCGACGGCGCGCACGGGGCGCGACACCGGCTGAGGCCGCGTTGACTGACCGAAAAATGGGAACGCAGAACCGGGAGTCGCCCTGGGATCGGGCGAAGCCACTTCTTGTTCCGGCGGTGGGGCGGCGGCGGCGGTTCCTGATTTATAATGTTCCACCAGGCAGGGCATCTGGGCGGCTGCCCGCCACCGCCGCGCGAGCATTTCGAATACCCGAACGGCAACCCCATCTTGAACGAGAAATAGGCTCGCAAGAAGTACGGAAGATCCGCGCAGTCGGGACGCATGACGAGCCCCGACTGATCTTCACGCAACCCCAGATGATTGAAGAGGAAGTTGCGCGAGCGATCGCGCATCACCTCATGCAGGGCAGGCCATGACGGCGTTGCGTCAAGGGGAGCGTCGAAAAGCTTCTCGATCCATGCAGAGTAAAGGTTTTCCGTCGCCCGGCTCCAAGCGTTACGAATGGGCCAGACGCCATTCTCCCCATTGTGTGGCGCAGGAGGCTGGCGGTCGGCGACGGCGATTTCGCGCGTAATTGTGGCGCAATCGGCTGGCGCGCGCGCAGTTGTCGAGAGTTTTGCGCGCCACGTCCCCGCCGCGGGAGACGCGACTTCAGCGAGCCAGAAATAGGGCGGCCCGCCGTGCCGCTCACGCGAGGTGACTGCGACGCGCCCGTCGGGCGAAATCAGCGAAAGCTCGCCCTCCATCGGCTTTTCCGCTGCGAAAAGAACGCGCAAAGGCGCTCCCCTCCATGGGCCGATAGGGGAGGTCAGAACCGAGAGTTCAGCCGCCTCCTCGCAGGCCGCCGATGAGCCTTTGGCCTGCAAGCCCGGAGCACCAAAAACGAAGACGGAAAAGGCAGCCGCCACGAGCAATGCTGTTCTCGCGGCACAGGCATACCGTCGCAGTGAAAACGATTGAGGCCCTTCTCTTTCGCAACGAATTTCGCGCGCGTTCGGCCAAAGCTTTCGCAATATCTTTTGCAGGGTCATATTAGTCATTTGACCTCAATAGACGGCTACTGCGCCGATCTCCCTATTTCTCTTATCGCGCAGACATGGCAGCGGATAACTGTTACCCACCGGGGTTTAGCGTGCCTTGTTTCGCCAACTCTTGTGTCCGATTTGCGTCCGTCTGAGCCTGAAGGGGGCCGAAATCGATAGTTTTCCGCAGGGACGCAGGAAAGCGGGAAAAACTTCAGATCAAAAAAAGAAAAGCCTGCCGCCGCGCTAATGCGCTGCTTGCATGCGTCATCGCGGGTTGCTAACCAAGCGGCGGGGCAGATATCGAGGGACGCATGCATCCGGCTGAAACAGGCCTTTCTCTGGTAATATGGCAGGGATGGGGCGTCCTGTCGGTCATGGCGGCTCTGACCGCGCTGCTGGCGACCATCCTGGCTTGGCTTCTCCCGTTTCCGGATGGCTCGCTGAACGGCCAGCTTTCCCATTATGACGACCGCATGGCGCTAAAAGACCGGCTTGGGGCAACGCCGCCTTTCAAAACCTACCTCGTCACGGTGCGCCGTTTGAACGAGTGGCTCATGGAATGGTTCGGCCCTGCACTGAGCGGCAAAGCTTTTGAGCGCTGCCTCGCCATCGCGTTCATTTTCCCGATCGCGCTGCTTCTCATAACGCTTATCGCGAACGGCATCAGCTCGCACCGGATTGCGAGCTGGCAGGCGGCGCTGTTTGCCGCCGGTTTTCTGATCATCGCCTATGTGATCGTTGCGGCTTTCAGGAATTTGCTCCGGCTGATCGAGCAGGGCTGGACGATGATCGGCGGAGACTTTGCGATTGCTCAGACGATCGCCAGGGTGCTCCTTGGCGGATTCGCCTTCATGGTTGCCTTCACGATGGCATTCGCAATCGCATCGGCATTCTCGGGTCAGGAATCGGACGCGGGCTCGGTGCTCGGCGCCATGGCAGGTGGATTTGCGCTGGCCTTTGCGCTGGCGGTTGCCTTTGCGCTCGCGGGAGCGACGCTCTTTTCGATTACGATCGCTATCCTGGCAGGAGCCGCGCTTGCCTTCGCAAGCGAGTTCACCCTGCTCCTGCTTCTGTTCTTCATCCTGCTTCCGCTCACAAACGCGTCGATCGATTGGCTGTCCTGGAGCGCGACACGGTTCTTCCTGCAGCAGGCGGCGCAGGCGGAGCCCAATTTCCTGGGAGAGCTGAAGGTTTTCGGGGCCGTGCTCGGCACTTTCGCCTCCGGCGCATTTCTGATGGTCGCGCTGGCGGCGCTTCTTCCGAACACGCTTGAACTTCTCAACCTGGCGTTCACCTCTGCAAGCCTCCCGAGGTTCAATTGGGAAGCGCTCGTCAACAAGGCGGTGGAGACTCCCTGGACCGACGGACTTTTCGTGACCGGTATGCTGATGACCGCAATCGTGCCGGCCTCCGCGCATCTCATCGTCGGCCTGACAAGCATGCTTGCCCGCCTCACGCCGGGCGCTCAAACCGCCGCACACGCCATCTCAGATCATCCCGACGCACCGCTGACGCCCAAAGAGCAGGTGCCTGTGAAAATCACGCTGATCCTTTCCCGCATGTGGTACCTCGTGGCCGCAGGTTTCACCTTGAGCCTCATCGCAGGAGCAAGCGCTCTTATTTACGTCACACACGCGCCCGTCGCTCAGTTTCTAAGCGATGTCGCGTTGTGCGCAACGTCCTGGAGCCACGGCAAGTGCGCGTGGTTTTGATCCGCTGCAGCCGCAGCGAACGACATAGGCACACCGAAAGTTGAGCGCGCGGCCGGCAAGACCCGGAAATCTAGCCTGTTTTGAAAGTTGTCTTACAGGCCACTTAATCGTGCCCGGATCAGACGGTGACGCCGGCATCCCATACCGGCTGTTGCCCCTTCGATCGCTTGTACCAGCGATAGAATTTTCTGACGAGAGGACTGTCAGCCCGCCGTTCATCCTCGCGGGGCAGGCGGATTGGCCGTTCCGCACGGGCCAAAACGATTTCACCGAATTCCTTCAAAACAGGAATGTGCTCTGCAATACGAGCCAGGAAGATTTTCTGCTTTTGGGGCAACTTACGAACAAAGGGAAGCTTCACCCGGATAGGCCGGAGTTTGACCCGTGAGAAATAGGGCATAAGCTCTCGCTTCAGGCCTTCGGCGGTCAAGTGCTCGATGAGAACCCCGCCCGGAGTGTAGCGGCGCAGCACCGGCAAGCCCAGAAGCCTTCTGCTCAAATCGTCGTATTCGACACCGGCGATATAGCGTCCCCCCTCTTTCAGGGAGTCCGCAACGGTTTGATACATCTTCATGCGTTCGTTGCGGGAGTCGCAAGGGGTCGCTGACAAGGCGCGATCGAAGCTCGAAGGAGCTAGATGGAGGGCGCTTACGTCGGCCTGCACCAACGCCACGCGTCCAGGCAGAGGGGTTGCAACCGGCCGAAACTTATGCCGATAGGGGGTTGGGGCGACGCCCAAAGACAGGTTGTCAGCCAACCGGCGAAGTCCCGAGTAGGAGAAATCGACCGCCAGAACTTCCGCTCCCATCTGGGCCATGAGAAGAGTAAACCGGCCATCCCCGCAGGCAAGCTCCAAGACCCGGCATCCTTCAAAGACTGCCACTTCGTCCAGATGCGAGGGTATCTCCAAGGCGTCCATGTACTCCGAGCGCCAGTCGTCGGTTTCCGCCACGAAGTTCTGGGTTTCGTAGTCGGCGTCTTTGAGGGCGATTTCATGCTTGGTCTCGGCAGATAACGAGTTTGTCATCAGACGCGCAATGCCGTTCTCAATGAAATACTCCGAAGAACATTTCGTACAACGAAGTGTGGCCTCGATCAGACCGACTTTTCCGCTCTCGCGTTCCTGAGCAACAACAAGCTCTCCTGCGTCTCGACTGCACCTCAATAACGTTAAAAATCTACGTGGAAACTCGGCGACACCTTTCGACTGGTCTTTCATCGTACGCGCTGCCTTAACCCATTTTACTCTAATCATTATACGTACAGGTTCGATATACGTATAGATTCGATATTTAAAGAACTGCCTAATATTTTCCAGAGGGCCGGGCTTCGGCGAAGGCGGTAAAAAACATACATGTGAGCACCGAGGCACGCACTGGAAAATGGCACCCGGCTTGTTATCTCCCGTCATTGAGGAAAGCGTTTCGATTTCCCCGGCCAACCCTTTTCTGTTCTCCATCCGCCCTGAATTTGAAGGCTGCTGCCATGACTGGACTGAAGGTCGCCCGCTTCATTTCTATTTTTTTTGTCGCGTTCTCATTGGTTCACGCGCGTGCGGAGGAGGCATCCCCCAATCCGCACGCCGCCCAGGCAAAGCAGGGGGGAGGCAACCCGGCTTCCCACCTGCCCGCGGATAGCTTAACGCAACACACAATCAACGTCGGAGGGAAGCAACTCTCCTACAAGGCGACGGCGGGCACCTTGCCGCTCCTCGGCCCCAAAGGAGAGATTGGGGCGAAGATCTTCTATGTGTCTTACGTGCTGGACAACGCTCCGGCCCGGCCGGTGACTTTCGCTTTCAATGGCGGTCCCGGCGCTTCGGCTGCCTTTTTGCACATGGGCGCGATGGGGCCGCGCGTGGTTCCCTTCACGGAAAACGGCGCCGAACCGGTTCAGCCCGTCCAACTCGCCGACAACCCTGATAGCTGGCTTGCCTTTACGGATCTCGTCTTCGTCGACCCGGTGGGAACGGGGTACAGCCGGGCAGCAACCGGTGGCGAAGACGCGGAGCACGCTTTCTGGGGTGTCGACAAGGATGCGGATTCCATCGCGGAATTCGTGAGCCTCTATCTCGCGCGCAACGAGCGCGAGCTTGCTCCGGTCTATCTCGCCGGTGAAAGCTATGGTGGATTTCGCGCCGCGCTTCTTGCCGACCGGCTCCTTGAGAAGGGCGTGCAGGTGAGGAGCGCGATCATGATCTCGCCCGCGTTGGAGTTCTCCATGCTCCGCAATGGCGAACTCACGCTTTTGCCGCTCACATTTGCACTTCCATCGCTGACGGCGGCGCATATCGAAATGCGGGACGGCCCGAAAGCGCCGCTCGACGCCGTCCACGAAGCCGAAACTTATGCCCGCACGAAATATCTCGTTCACATGGCGGAGGGTTTGAAGCGCGACGATGACGTTGTGGCGAAGCTGGCCGAGTTCACCGGGCTCGACGCCAGCGTCATCGCCAAGCATCACGGCCGCGTTTCGGCTGGCCTGTTCATCCGCGAGTACGAAAAGCGCAAGGACCGCGCGCTCAGCCGGTACGATGCCACAGTCAGCGTTCCGGTTCCCCAGCCTGAAGACAACGAGCATTACGATCCGATCCTCGACGGCGCGGTCACGGCGCTTCGACCGGCCGTCGTGAGCTATATCAGGCAGGAACTCGGTTTTCGCACCGATCTCGAGTACCGGCTGCTCAATCGGAACGCAAACGGGCATTGGGATTTCGGAACAAAACCCGGCCGGCAGGGCTATGCCGGATCGCTCGACGAGCTGGAAAAGGCGCGCGTGCGGAACGGCCAGCTCAAGGTCTTCGTCGCGCATGGCTACACGGATCTCGTGACGCCTTACGCGATGTCGCAATATCTGATCGGACAGCTCAAACCCATCGAAGGGGCGGCGACTATCGATGTTCGAGTTTATCGCGGCGGTCACATGATGTACTTGCGGCCAGCGTCTCGCGTCCGAGCTGAGCCATGATGTCCGCAGTCTATATGCAACAGCTAACGCGCAATAGCGCCATCATAGCAATCAAGTTTCTACTCAAGAAAAGATGCAATAAAGAATATTCCGAATTTTTTTTAAGACCTAAGAACAGGAACAGGCTCAAATCGCATGGTTTGCTCATCCAAAGAGGAGGAATCATGAAGAAACTATTCATCTCTATAACAGCTTTGTTTCTGACTGTTGGCTCCGTTGCCTACGCTCAGGGTGGCGGAGGCGGAGGGGGAGCAGGCGGAGGTGCGGCTGGAGGGGGCGGCATGGGGGGTACATCCGGCGGCACCACAGGCGGCGCTGGCAGCATGGGTAATACCAGTGGAAATTCATCGTCACCCGGCTCGCTGGGCGGCGGTGCTGGCTCTATGGGCACACAATCCGGTACCTATTCTTCCGGCACGTCGACGTCGAACTCTACGAATGAGGGGAACCGGGCCGCAAATAGCAGGGCCAATCCCACGCTTCCCGGCCAGCCAGGCAATCCACAGACCGGACCGATCAGAAGATAGATCTGCCCAAAGAAAGGGAACCATACAGCGGAGCCGCAGTTCTTGGGTTATGGTCAACCGTAAGACAACCCTACGCCGCCATTCCAGTCTGCGGCCTGCGCTTCTCTTGGCGGGCGCGGCAGCTGTCACGGCCCTACTCGTCCGCCAAGCTGCGCGCCATGCGGAAAAGACTTATCCGCCCGAAGGCAAGTTCATAACCGTAAACGGGGTCCGGCTTCATTACACCGATACGGGTGGGGGCGGGACCGCGCTTGTGCTTCTGCACGGGAACGGGATGACGAACGAGGACTGGCAGCGCAGCGGCGTGACTGAGAGGGCTCGCTTTTATCGTGTCATCGCCTTCGACCGCCCCGGTTTCGGCTACAGCGAGCGGCCCAGAGGGCAACCATGGACCCCGGAGGCGCAAGCGGACCTTATCCACGCTGCGCTCACGCAAATGGGCATTACGCAACCGGTCATCGCCGGACATTCCTGGGGTGCCCTGGTCGCAGCCGCCTACGCGATCAGGCATCCGGACGCTCTTCGCGGCCTCGCCCTTATCTCGGGCTACTATTTTCCGACCTTCCGCAGGGACTCGATTATCTTTTCGCCTCCGGCGATCCCTGTTCTGGGAGATGCGCTTCGCTATACGATATCCCCGCTCATCGGCTGGCTGCTCGCACCTACGCTCATCGAGACATTGTTCGCGCCCGTGCCAGTCCCGGAGCGTTTTTCGAAGAACTTCTCACTGCCAATCGCGCTGCGGCCATGGCAGCTTCGAGCTGCAGCCGCGGAATCAGCCACCATGGCGCCCGCAGCGGCCGCCCTGCAGGGCTCCTATGAGTTGATCAAGGTGCCGACTGCGATTGTTGCTGGCGATTCAGACCAGGTCGCAGATGTTGGACGGCAGTCACTCCAACTGCACAGGAAGATCCCGCAAAGCAGATTATGGCTTCTGCGCAAAACGGGCCATATGCCTCATTATTCTTCGCCCGGTGCTGTTGTCGACGCCATCGACTTCGTTTCAGGGAAAGCGGCATTGTCTTGGGGAAGAGGCTTGGCCCGGGTTTCATCCGCCGCCCGTGGCGAAGCATGATCACGCCGAAGATCGATCAGACGAGCGCAGCAGTTGCGCTCCACTATAACGAACTCGATCCCTTCTACCGCGAGATTTGGGGCGACCACGTTCACCATGGCTATTGGAAAACCGGGAAGGAAACCAGCGCCGAAGCCACGGTAGCGCTGGCCGAACTCGTAGCCGAACGCCTCGATTTGAAAGCCGGCATGTCCGCCTGCGACATCGGATGCGGCTATGGGGAGACGGCAAGGCTGTTTTCGTCGCGATACGGGATCTCGCTCGAAGGCGTTACGATCTCGGAAAGCCAGTTTCGGGTCGCGACAGAGCGCCATGCTCCAAACGTTTCGATTACGCTTTGCGATTGGCTTCAGAACAGCTTCCCAAATGAGCATTTCGACCGGGCCTACGCCGTCGAAAGCTCCGAGCATATCCCCGACAAGCAGCGGTTCTTTTCGGAAGCCTTCCGCGTGCTCCGTCCGGGAGGCCGCCTTGTGGTTTGCGCGTGGCTCGCGAACAAGGACGCTTCCAGCTGGGAGAAGCGGTTTCTCCTGGAGCCGATCTGCCGTTACGGGCGCCTCCCCGGCATGGGCACGGAAGAAGATTATCGGGCATTTGCGAGCGGCGCTGGCTTCGAAATGCTCGCAGCGGATGACATAAGCGCGAATGTGCAACGCACCTGGGCGATCTGCATTCGCCGGTCCGCCTCTAAACTGCTAAGTGACCGGCGCTACCGGCAGTTTCTGTTTACGCAAGGCGCGCAGAACAAGGTCTTTGCGCTCACTCTGTTTCTGATCCTGGCTGCGTATGCTAGCGGAGCCATGCGCTATTGCATTTTCACATTCGATAAGCCGCCTCGTTAACAAGACTACCGCCAGGCGGCATTATGGGGTATCCGATGAGCTTCCGCGCTCGAAGTTTCAATTTATGCTCCGACAAAAAACCCGCCGTTTTTGGAAGCTAAGCAATTTGGCCATTGGATTGATCGTCGCGGCTGCTGCGGCGTTGGTCATCCTCATGTTCGAACGCGCGATGCCGGATTACAGCGGCGTCGCCACCCTTCCCGGCTTATCTGCCGAGGTTCGCGTTTATCGGGATAATTGGGGCGTTCCTCACATTTTTGCCGCCAACAGAAACGACGCCGCTCGCGCGCTCGGCTACGTTCATGCGAGCGAACGGCTTTTCCAGATAGAAATGCAGCGGCGCGCGGGACAAGGGCGGTTGTCTGAGATGACCGGGCCCGACATGCTCGGCGTCGATAAGTTCGTTCGCACGCTCGGGCTTTATCGGCTGGCGCAAAGCAGTTTCAATGCGTTGTCCCCCGACATGCAAAATCAGCTTCAAGCCTATGCCGAGGGCGTGAATGCCTGGCTCGCCGCCCACAAAAACCGCCTGCCGCCGGAATTCCTGCTCATGAGCGCAAAGCCCGAGCGCTGGACGCCGCCGGACTCGATCGTCTGGGGCAAATTGATGGCGTTGCAGCTCAGCAAGAACTACAGGTCTGAGCGGCTGCGCGCCCATCTCGCGCAACACATGAGCGCCGGGCAGATGGAGGCGCTGTTTCCGGATACGCCCAGTCCGATCACGATAGAGCCGCAGAAAAATCCTTCCCCTAGCGCAGAGACTGGCACGAGAAAGGCCTCGATGGGAACGGCGGGTTCATCTGTCGCCACCCTTTCCGAAGCCTTGTCGCCCAGCGCTAAACCCGACGAGCTTCTCGGGTCCGTCCTTGGCCTGCGGGATGCCGCCTCAAACGAGTGGGTTATCAGCGGCCAGCATACGGCCAGCGGCAAGCCGATACTCGCCAACGATCCGCATCTCGGGTTGGAGGCCCCGATCCTGTGGTATCTCGCGCGCATCGTGACCCCCGAAATGGCCGTGAAGGGCGTAACCGTGCCCGGCTCGCCGATCGTCCTTCTGGGACAGAACGATAACGTCGCCTGGGGATTCACCACCACGAACAGCGACACGCAGGACCTTTTCATCGAGACCGTCGACCCCAAAGATGCAAATCGCTACCTCACCCCGGAAGGGTCTGCGGCGTTCGAGACGAGGGAGGAGATCATCCACGTCAAGGACAAGCCGGACGTCACCCTCACCGTCCGAGCGACCCGCCACGGGCCTGTCCTTTCAGATATCGACGCGGAATCGAAGACGCTCGCGGGCGCGGGCAAGGTCGTGGCGCTCGCCTTCACGGGGCTAAGCGCAGCCGACACGACGTCGGAAGCCCTGGCGCGGCTCAATCAAGCCCGCGGACAAAGCGATATACTGGAGGCGCTGAAGCTTTACCAGACCCCGGCGCAGAACATCGTCTATGCCGACCGCGAAGGTCATATCGGCTTCATCAATCCCGGCCTGCTTCCCATCCGCAAATCCGGCGATGGGCGGACGCCGTGCGACGGCGCATCCGGTGCGTTCGATTGGACCGGCATGGCCACTTTCGAGCAAATGCCGCAGGTCCGCGATCCCGAAGCCGGCTTCATCTTCAACGCCAACAGCGCTGTCGTTCCTTCGAACTTTTCGCCGAGCCTGGGACGGGAGTGGGGAGAACCGTTCCGCGCCCGGCGCATCCAGGCATTCATGAACGAGGACGGCGTCCATACGCTTGACACGTCGGCGCGGATGCAGGCCGATCACCTGTCGCTGGCGGCGAAGGATTTGCTGCCCGCGCTCCTGGCGCTCACACCGGCGACGCCGCAAGCAAAAGAGGCCCTGGCCCTGCTCCGAGACTGGGACGGGGTCATGGACAAGGACCGCGCCGAGCCTTTGATTTTCGAGGCCTGGCTGTACGAAATGCACCGGATGCTGGTGACCGAAAAAGCCCGCGATCCGATAAAGGAGAAGGGGCCTTTTGCGGCTGCCTCCATTGAGTTCATCTTGAATCATCGCGCCGCAGAATGGTGCGGGACAAACGACGCCGACTGTGCGCATCTCAAGACCGAAGCTCTTAACCGAGCCTTGGCGATGCTCACGGCGCGGCAGGGCGCGGATATGAAGAAGTGGCGATGGGGACGCGAGAACGTCGCGATGCTCCGTCACAAATTCTACAACCATATTCCGCTGCTCGACCGCCTGTCGGATCTGAGCGTCGAAAGCAGCGGCGATTTCTATACGCTCGACCGCGGCGGCGGCACGGAAAACGATGCCGATCATCCCTTTGCACGCACGCAGGGCGCCGGCTATCGCGGCATCTACGATCTCGCCAACCCGGACGCCTCGCGTTTCATGATCGCGACCGGAGAGTCGGGCCACATCCTCTCGCGCCATTACGGAGACCTGGTGCCCCTTTGGAACGAAGGGCGCTACATTTCTCTGTCCGGTTCCGAGGATGAGCTAAAACGCCGAGGCGCGGAAGAGTTGGTCTTCAAGCCGTGATGATTTTGCTTCGTCATGCCGGGCCAAGCCCACAGGTTTACCTGGGCCGGGATCCTAGAAAAAGCTCCTTACCGAAGGGTGAATGATATTAGGCTTCTGTGCTGGCAGGCACTCTTGTTCCAGGACACGCACAAACCGCTGCGCTTATCGTTTCAGGCGATGTGGTACGTGGTGAACCAGAAAAACGGCGTCAGCGCGCTGGGGCTGCAAAAGGCGCTGGGCCTGGGCAGCTATCACACCGCATGGGAATGGTTGCATAAGCTGCGCCGCGCTATGGTTCGTCCCGGCCGCGACAGGCTCTCCGGCATCGTCGAAGTGGATGAGACCTTCCTTGGCGGCAAGCGCCGGGTCGCGGCGTGGAGCCGAAGGCAAGTCCTTGATTTTCATTGCGGCGGAAGAAGCAAAAGACAACGAGAATGCAATTGGCCGCATTCGCCTTTCCGTGCTGGAAAACGCTCGTGGAGAGACGCTCGTGAAGGCCGTTCAAGCGGCGGTTGAACCCGGAAGCCTTGTCCGCTCGGATGGGTTGAGCAGTTACGGCTTTCTGCCTGACTATGATTACATCCATGTTCCCAGCTTCAATAAGGAGGCCACCTGAAACATATTTAACGGACTTTAGCGCGTCCAGTTGCGGCCAAAAATATACTCCCTTAACCCTACCGTCAAAGCCAGAAAGCTATTTATTTTCAGGGGATTGAGTGATTATTCTGCGTCCATCGAAGCCGGGCTGTCTCCTCTTTTGGTATTTCTTAACGCAAATTCAGGCCGGAAATAAATCCTTCCGGTCTGCTGTTAACCATATTGGGTTAACGCAAAGCCGTGGCGTCGGAAGAGCTGGCCGTGATGGTTTTGCTTCGTTATGGCCGGCCTTGCCCCGGCCACAGTAGTAGCCACGTCAAGCGCGGCTATGACAGTCTGGTTTCAACGGCGAAAAATGCACGACGCGGGGTCGGCGCGCTTCTCCCAATTCACCCGCTCCAATTCCGGCGTGTCTGCCGCCGCGTCCAGCGGATAGCCAATGCAAAAATAACCGATGAATTGCCAATGCGGCGGCACATCCAGATCGCGCGCGACGGTCGCCGGATCGAGGATGGAGACCCACCCCACGCCGATCCCTTCCGCGCGGGCCGCCAGCCACAGCGTGTGAATGGCCGTCACGACGGAGTAAGCCACGGTCTCCGGCATCGTGCGCCGCCCAACCGTTGCGCCTTGCTCAGGATCGGGCTCCGCGAATGTCGCGAGATGGACGGGCGCCTCGTTCAGCCCTTCCAGCTTCAGAGCCGCATAGCGTCCAGCCCGTTCGCCGCTGTAGGACGCAAGGGCCTCCGCATTCGCCGCTTGGAAATTCTCGCGAATGCGCTGGCGTCTCAGCGGATCGTCGACAAGCACAAACCGCCAGGGCTCGCTCAAGCCGACGGACGGCGCGAGGCAGGCAAGGCGCAGCAGACGATCCATACTTCCCTTCGGCAGCGCGATCGGGACGAAACTTCCGCACGTCCCGCCGCCAGATGACGAGATCCGCCAGCTTCGCGCGAAAACCCGCATCAAAATCGGGAACGGCGCTCTCTTTCTTGTCCACGCTCATGGCCTGGTTAGCGCACAAGCCGTGGCAAGAAAGGCCTGAGGTCGAAGCCAGCCATGGCCGCTGCCTCTACGATGTCCTCGACAGGCTGCTTCCCGGCCTGGCTCAGCGCCCAAAGCGCCGCCGAGCGCAGACCCGAGCGGCAGTAGACGAGCGCGGGTTTGGGAAGCTCATCGAGCAGCTGACCCAAAGTTGCGGCATCTTTATCGCTGATCGCGTTCGGCGCCACAGGCTGATAGGCGATCTTGATGCCGTTCGCCGCCGCGGCTTTCTCTATCTGCGAAAATGTGGGTTGCCCAGGCGCTTCGCCATCCGGCCGATTGCAGATGATGGCGCGGATGCCCTCGGCAGCCAGCGCCGGAACATCGCCCGGGCCGATTTGCCCAGCCACGGCAAGCTCGTTGGTAAGTCTGCGCAGCTCCATTATACTGCTCCTTGTCGATTTGCGTTCGCGCGAACCTAAGCAAGATTAGAGATATTTGCTAGAGAGATAGCGGCCTTAACGCCCGGCATTAGACAAATGATAATACTCAGGCAAATCCAAGAGCCAGGGCAAATAGGAGTTCGAACTCATTGAACGGCGACACGCTCATCGTCCACCATCAGGAAATACGCAGGCGGCTCAAGGCCAGATACAGCCCTGAAGATGTGCACGACATTCTGGCCTTTCTCAACGCCCATGGCACGCTTCGCTTTGCCCCACTCCCTACGGGGCTTTTTCCTGCCGCGGAACTCGATCCCGCCGCCGCGGCCCAAAGTGGATATGGCAATGTTTGGGTTCGCGATAATGTTTACATCGCTCTTGCTCATGAAAAAGCGGGCAGGCTCGATAGCGCCGTAGCCGTTGTTACGGCGCTTTCCAGGTTCTATGGCAAATACTCCAAGCGGTTTAAGGACATAGTCGCCGGGCTTGCTGATCCAAACATCGTCATGAACCGTCCGCATGTGCGCTTCGATGGCCTCAACCTGGCCGAAAACAAGGAACCGTGGGCTCACGCTCAGAATGACGCGCTTGGCTATTTTTTGTGGATGTACTGCCGCCTGGCGCGCCGCGGCCTGTTGGAGCCGGATGGCGAGTTACTGGCGCTTTTTGCCCTGTATTTCGAACGTATTCGTTATTGGCAGGATGAAGACAGCGGCCACTGGGAGGAAGAGCGCAAGGTTGAGGCCTCCAGCATCGGCCCTGTGGTCGCGGGATTGCGGCAGCTGCGCGAGCTTCTTGATCGCGAAGCCCGGCATGGCGTGCCGGTCGGGCAGCCGCGTCGTCGCCGCTGGCTTCGTTGGCGAATTGATAACCGCAGGCGAGGTCGCGCTCGCAGCCATCTTGCCTTCGGAGTCTGCCGGACCGAAAGCTCGCCGCTACGATGCCGCCCTCCTGTTCCTGATCTACCCTCTGGCGGTGGTAGACGACGTAATGGCCGGGCAAATCGTTCAGGATGTGACCGCGCATTTGCAAGGGCGAGTATGGAATCCGCCGCTATCTGGGCGATTCCTACTGGACAGCGGACTACAAGGACAAGCTTCCGCCTCAACAAAGGACGGCGGATGTGAGCCAGGATCAGAGCGAACGGGATGCCCTTGCCCGGCCAGGCGAGGAGGCCCAGTGGTGCATCTTCGATCCGGTCGTCTCCATCATCGCAGGCCGCCGCTATCTTCAAACCAGAGAACCGGCCGATCTCGAGCAGCAGGTCTACCACCTGAACAGATCGCTGGGCCAGATAACCGGCCCCGATTGCCCGCAAGGTGAGCTTCTTTGCCCGGAAGCCTATACCATGGAGCATGGCCGCTATGTGCCCAATGACCATGTGCCGCTTCTTTGGACTGAGGCCAATCTTTGGATGGCGCTTTTGGCAATGGGTGACAGCGCAAAGCTGGCAGAATGAGGCCGCGAAGCGAAGCCGTAAGCGACGCCCTCTATGAACCGCGCGCTTGACGTGGCCGTGACTGGACAGAGCGAATCCTCACCCACATTTTACAGATCGAGATGAGGGTGCTAAACCCCAGCAAGAATTCCAAACAGGCCGGCGCCGAGTGCGCCAAAGGGTTTTGAAATGGCCATTATCCGGCAGAAGACGGGGCTTACCTTCGACGATGTTTTGTTGCAGCCAAGCCTGTCCGACGTGTTGCCGTCCGAAGTCGACGTGACGACCAACCTGACGAGGAGCATCAAGCTCAACATTCCGATCATCTCGGCGGCGATGGACACGGTGACCGAAGGACCGCTGGCCATCGCGATGGCCCAGGCGGGCGGCATCGGCGTCATTCATCGCAATCTCACGCCCGAAGACCAGGCCCAGCACATCCGCCAGGTCAAAAAGTTCGAATCCGGCATGGTGGTGAACCCCGTCACCATCTCGCCCCACGCAACCTTGAAAGACGCGTTGAGCCTGATGAAGAGCTTTCGGATCTCCGGCATCCCGGTTGTCGAAGGCTCCAACGGCAATGGCCAGCGCAAGCTCGTCGGCATTCTCACAAACCGCGACGTGCGCTTCGCCACGAACCCCGCGCAGCCGGTCCATGAGTTGATGACCAAGAGCAATCTTATCACGGTGAAGGACAGTATCGGGCGGGATGACGCCAAGCGGCTGCTGCACACGCATCGCATCGAAAAGCTGGTCGTCGTCGACGACGACTACCACTGCATTGGTCTCATCACGGTGAAGGACATCGAGAAGGCCGAGCAACATCCTTTTGCCAGCAAGGACGAGCAGGGGCGGCTTCGCGTGGCCGCGGCGACCTCGGTGGGCGATGATGGCTTCCTGCGCAGCGAACATCTCATGGCTGCGGGCGCGGACCTGATTGTCGTCGATACCGCGCACGGCCACTCGCAGCGAGTCCTCGATGCCGTGAAGCGCATCAAGCGCGCGTCCAATGTGGTCCAGGTGATCGCCGGCAACGTCGCCACAGCCGAAGGAACGCTGGCTCTCATCGATGCGGGGGCCGACGCCGTTAAAATCGGGATCGGCCCCGGCTCCATCTGCACGACGCGCATCGTCGCTGGCGTTGGCGTTCCTCAACTGACCGCGGTTATGGAAGCCGCGGAAGCCGCCGCCCGGCACGGCGTGCCGGTGATTGCCGATGGCGGCATCAAATATTCGGGCGACATCGCGAAGGCGCTCGCAAGCGGCGCGGGTTGCGTGATGATCGGCTCCCTCCTCGCGGGCACCGACGAAAGCCCCGGCGAAGTTTATCTTTATCAAGGGCGCTCATACAAATCCTATCGCGGCATGGGCTCGCTCGGCGCGATGGCGCTTGGATCGGCCGACCGCTATTTCCAAAGCGAGGTGGCCGACGCACTGAAACTCGTGCCGGAAGGCATTGAAGGGCAGGTTCCCTACAAAGGCCCGGTGTCAGCCGTACTGCACCAGCTTGTGGGCGGCTTGCGCGCAGCCATGGGCTATACGGGCTCGCGATCAATTCGCCGAACTGCATGAGAAAGCGGAGTTCGTAAAGATCACGAATGCGGGCCTGCGTGAAAGCCACACGCATGATGTTACGGTCACGCGCGAGGCGCCGAACTATCCCATCGGCAACGCGTAGATGCAGCCCGGCGCGAGGCTACAGGCAGCAATCGAAGATCCTGACCGAGATCGTGGAGCGCGGACGGTCGGCTTCCGTCGCGCTCGCCGATTGGGGCAGGGCGCACCGCTTCGCAGGCTCCGGAGACCGCGCCTGGATCGGCAATCTCGTCTTCGACAGCCTGCGGCGCAAGCAATCGCTGTCGTATTTGATGCGCTCGGATGCGCCGAGGGCCGTGGCGCTTGCCGCGCTTCGCAACGATTGGAATGTTTCCGCGCACGACATCGCCGGCTTTTGCAGCGGGGAGGGTTTTTGCCCTGCCCCTCTCACGCCCGAAGAAGAGAGCGGCCTCGCGAACAACGATTTGTCTGGCGCTCCCCCTTGGATACAAGGCGATTATCCCGAATGGCTGCATCCCTCATTCTCGGAGGTTTTCGGAGATCGGGCGGTCGCGGAAGGGCAGGCTTTGGCCGCACGCGCATCCGTGGATTTGCGCGTTAACACTTTGAAGGCGACGCGGGAAAAGGTTCTCAAGGCTTTCGCCCGCCATGACGCCGCCCCGACCCCTTATTCACCGGCCGGCGTGCGCTTGCCGCCTCGCGAGGGAGGAGCACGCAGCCCGAACGTGGAAGCCGACCCGGCTCACGGCCGCGGCTGGTTCGAGGTACAGGATGAAGGGAGCCAGATTGCCGCGCTGCTCGCAGGCGCAGGCCCGCGCATGCAGGTTGCCGACATCTGCGCCGGTGCTGGCGGGAAGACCCTCGCCATGGCCGCCCAGATGCAGAACACGGGGCAGATTTACGCCTACGACTCCGATGCCGTCCGGTTTCGCCCAATCTTCGAGCGACTGAAGCGCGCGGGCGCACGAAACGTGCAGACGCTGCCACCGGGCGAGGGAAATGCGCTCGCTCCGCTGGAAGGCAGCATGGACCTCGTCCTTATCGACGCGCCTTGCAGCGGAACGGGCGTTTGGCGGCGGCGTCCCGATGCCAAGTGGCGGCTGACGAGCGCTCAACTTGCGGAGCGCCTGGCAACACAAGACGAGCTTTTGATGCGGGCAGCGCCGCTCCTGAAGCCGCAGGGGACGCTCGCTTACGTCACCTGCTCGATCCTGCCGCAGGAAAACGACAAGCAAATCAAAGCCTTTTTGGACAAGAACTCCAGTTTTTCCGTAATTGATGCGTCGCAACGGGCTGCAAAGATCCTTTCTCGCCCTGTAACCGGCGGCTCAAATCACAATAAGCTTGGGCTTCTTTTGACACCCGGCCTGCATGGCACGGACGGCTTTTACATCGCGCTCCTAATGAAAAACGGCGCATAAGGCTCTGGATAGCAGTGCCACCCCTTGTCCTGCCCCAAAATCAACAAACTTTCTCCTTTGCTGCATCTATGATCCAGTCAAGAAGCTGTTACACCATGGATCTAAAGGTGCCTGGGGATGCTCGTCCGGCAACCCAACCGTTAAGAGATCAACCACCAAGAAAAGCGAGTTCCGCTATGGGTTTCATCAAGGCTATCTTCTACCTGATCATCCTCGCCTGCCTGGCCGTCACCGGCTACTGGTTCTACGGCGCTTTCAGCACGGCTGGCGACGCTCCGTATTGGGCTGAAATCAACAAAGTACTGCCGGAGCAGGCCAGGAATTTTGCATGCGAGCAGATCAAGAAGCATGCGACCGGCCACGTCGAAAGCTGCGACTAAGAGTTGAGCGCGGAAGAGGCTCCGCGCTGGACGCACCGAAAATTCCGTCTATCTTAGGCATGGGTCCCCAATAGGGACCCATTCTTTTATGGCCAGCGAAAGAGGAGCGGCCCTTGCACGGTCTCCCCATAACTGATGTTGTTCTCATTGTTGATTTTGGCGGACAGTTCACGCAGCTCATCGCGAGGCGCGTGCGCGAAGCCAGCGTTTACTCGGAGATCGTGCCCTTCAACGCCGCCGAAAAGGCCATCGCGGAGCTGAAGCCGAAGGCGATCATCCTGTCCGGCGGCCCGGCCAGCGTCCTCGATCCGGGCGCTCCGCAGGTTCCGGATGCGATTTTCGAGGCGGGCGTGCCGGTGCTCGGCATCTGCTACGGGCAGCAGGGCATGGTTGCCCGGCTTGGCGGCAAGGTCGAGCCTTCGAGCGAGCGTGAATATGGCTCCGCGCTGATCGACATCAAAGCCGCATCGCCGCTCTTCGAAGGCGTGGCCGGGGTCGGCGAGAAGGCCCCTGTCTGGATGAGCCACGGCGACCGGGTTGCCGCGCTGCCCGAAGGCTTTGCCTCGATCGCGACGACGCGCAATGCGCCCTATGCCGCCATCGCCGACGAGCGCCGCCGGCTCTATGGCGTGCAATTTCATCCCGAGGTCGTTCACACGCCAAGCGGCGCGGTGATGCTGCGAAACTTCGTGCACAAGATCGCAGGCTGCGACAATTCCTGGACCATGGCCGCTTTCCGCGATGCCGAGATCGCCCGTGTCCGCGAGCAGGTGGGCGGCGCGAAGGTGATTTGCGGGCTCTCTGGCGGAGTGGATTCTGCTGTGACCGCCGTCTTGCTGCATGAAGCGCTTGGCGACGCGCTCACCTGCATCTTCGTCGATCACGGCCTCCTGCGCGAAAGCGAAGCGGAGGAAGTCGAAAGGCTGTTTCGCGGCGCGTACAATATTCCGTTGATCCACGTGAATGCCGCGCCCCGCTTTCTTTCAGCGCTCAGCGGCGTTTCCGACCCGGAGCAGAAGCGCAAGACAATCGGGCGCCTGTTCATCGAGGTTTTCGACGAAGCGGCGCATCAAGTTGGCGGCGCGGAATTTCTGGCCCAGGGCACGCTTTACCCGGACGTCATCGAAAGTGCAGCGCCGCATGGCGGGCCATCCGTCACCATCAAGTCGCATCACAATGTGGGCGGCCTGCCGGAGCGGATGAACCTGAAGCTTGTCGAGCCGCTGCGCGAACTGTTCAAGGACGAGGTTCGCGCGCTTGGCCGCGAGCTCGGACTACCGGATGCGTTCCTGAAGCGGCACCCGTTCCCAGGGCCAGGGCTCGCCATCCGCATCCCCGGTGCGATCACGGAGGAGAAGCTCCGCGTGCTGCGCAAGGCCGACGCGATTTATCTGGAAGAGCTGAGAGCCGCCGGGATTTACGACGAGATCTGGCAGGCCTTCGCGGTGCTGCTCCCGGTGCAGACTGTTGGCGTGATGGGCGACGCGCGGACCTACGATCACGTGCTGGCCTTGCGCGCCGTCACCTCGGTCGATGGCATGACGGCGGACTTCTACCGCTTTCCCCTGGACCTTCTCGGCCACATCGCGACGCGCATCGTCAACGAGGTGAAGGGCGTGAACCGCGTCGTGTACGACGTGACCTCGAAGCCGCCTGGGACGATCGAGTGGGAGTGATTTACAAGCACAAGTTGCCCAGAGCATTTTCAATCGCCCTTGCCAGTGCTGTTAAACCTGGCGAGCTTCTTCAAGACTGAGGTATTTTCAAGAGGACATGTGCCATGCTATCTGAGGTGGGCAAATCAAACGTGACCACGTCACCATTGATTAGGTTGTGGATGATCAACGTAGCATTAAAGTCGAGATCCATATAAGCCTCAAAATTCTCGCGTATCTCATCTTCAAAAATGGTTCTTGTCGAAAAATAAACAGATCCTTGTTTTGTTTCTTGGCAATCAAGCGCTAATGGCGATCTTAAGATAGAAATTAGCGGATGTTGTTTTCCAGACAACAACATAACATGTGTTGATGTATTATCCTCAAATTCAACTCTTGAGGAATCGGTGCTTTCATTCGCAATTTCAAAGAAAATTTTAACGATAATCTGTCTGTTTTTGACTTATTAGTAAGAGTTAGAGGGCATTGAAACATCCACCCGCTGAGATTTCATAGGATCGTCTTTATTGATGCGATCTCTCACTCTTTGGAGTAACGGAGGCAACTCCATCGCAAGAATGGAGTGAAGCCGACCTTCTTCAATACGTGTCTGTAATGCCCTTAAGTCATTTTCGACAATGTGGATTCGCCTTTCGGCCTCGATCCGCTCGTAGGTGCGCCCCACTTCAAAAATGAGCCAAAACATGATGGCTGCAACAGCAACCGGAAGCGCGAGAGATATCAGCAATTCTGATATCTCTATGCCAAACCAGTCATGCAACTTGCGCGTGACGTTATCAGCGCCAGTATTCTCAAGGATCGCCTTAAGAAGGATGCCCACCAGCATAATGATGGCGACCGCCGCCGATTGATGTGGCGCGCCAAAATTGATGAGAGTGTATTGTTCTCCATCGGCCAGAGACTATTTCGAGTCGCCTACTTACATCAATTGGCCAATGGTGTTTTCAATTCCGGATGAATGGGATAGCCGCCCAGCTCCGATTGTCCGGCGCAAGGCGCAAAGCCGCGCCATTGCCGTAAACAGAACGTTGCA
Source organism: uncultured Alphaproteobacteria bacterium (assembly GCA_963833565.1). Taxonomy (GTDB): domain Bacteria; phylum Pseudomonadota; class Alphaproteobacteria; order Rhizobiales; family Rhodomicrobiaceae; genus Rhodomicrobium. The sequence continues at coordinate 296,380 of CAWHYO010000031.1, read as the reverse complement.
CGGCTCATAACCTTAACGGAAGATGGTTAACGGCGAGCGTCCCGGATTTATTTCTCGCCTGAACATACTTAAAAACTCGCAAAAGCAAGGAGCGCCGCGCCCTCGATCAGACGCTAGCGAGAAGCTTCAACCCATTGAAAAGGTTGGATTTTACCTTGCCATTAAATGGAATCCAATGCCGGAATTTTCTCCTTAACTGGACGCGCAAAAGTCCGTGCCCATTCAACCCTGAAGCGCAACAAGGCATTCAAGCGGCGGCGAAGAAAACCTCGCTGGGTGTTTTGTAGCCGAGAGCCTTTCTGGGACGGGCGTTGAGTTTGTCCTCGACCCGTTGGACATCGGCGGGGGTGAGGGTAGAGAATTCGGAGCCTTTTGGGAAGTACTGGCGGACGAGGCCGTTGGTGTGTTCGTTGAGGCCCCGCTCCCAGGAATGATAAGGCTTGGCGAAGTAGATTTGCGCGCCAAGCCTGGCTGCTATCTTGGCGTGGCCGGCGAACTCCTTGCCGTTGTCATAAGTGATGGTCTCGATCTTGTGGGCAATGGGAAGAAGCGAGGCGTCGCAGGCCTTTTGGACGGAGGCGGCGCTTCTGTCCGGGAGGATGGCGAGCTTTGTATATTTTGACGTGCGATCCACGTGGGTCAGGATGGCGCCCTTGAGGCTTCGTGCGATGATGGTATCGCCCTCCCAGTCGCCAATGCGGCGTTTTTCTTGGGCGATGGCGGGCCGCTCGGCGATGTCCACGCGGCCGGGGATGAGGCCGCGCCCGGAGGTTTTGCCTTTGCGCCTGTTGTATTTCTTGCCGCTATGGCGCAGATGGCGCCAAAGGCCGCCGCCGTTTCTCTTGTCCTTCCAGATGTGCCGGTAGATGCGTTCGCCGCTGACAAAGACGTGTCCCTGCCTTTTCAACCAGCCGCTGATTTGCTCGGGGCTCCATTGTTCTTGCGTCAGTTTTTCCTCGATCTCGCGGACGAGGCCTGGCTTCATTTTGCGCGGCGCGCCCGAAGCGGCGGCGCGTCTGGCGGACGCTTTCTCCTGCGCCTGGAGGTAGCGATACCCCTTGCCGCCAGTATTGCGTTTGAGTTCATTCGTGATCGTCGAACGATGCACGCCGAGCAGCTGCGCAATCTCGGTTTTGGCGTGTGCGCTTTTCAGGAGCGCGTAGATCTGGCAGCGTTTGTCATAGGTCAGGTGACGATAGCCTTTGGGCATGTGGTCCTCGGGTGAGATGTGGAAGTCCCACGCGAGGATAATCTTCACCTGGCCGCCGGCATACACAGCCTGGCTCAGGGTGGTGGATAAGGCAGGCGGCCTCAAGGGTGCTCGCTTAGCTCGCATCGCTCCCGCGACAAGCCCTTGACCCCGCCTGCCTTACCTCACCGATCGCTCTGCCATGCCGTTTATGCCCCCTTGTTGCATTTCGGAGTTGAAACGGCGCCGTTAAATATGTTTCCAGTTTTGCATATTAACCATGCCTGCGCCATTCGCGGCTGCGGGGCGTCAGCGCGCGTTCAATATTTCCTTCTATATCAATGGGTTATTCCTGTTAATTTCCCGTAAGGCGCTTTTTCCTAAGATCAGCGCCGACGCAAACGCAAGCCAAGAAGAGAGATGACGCCTTTCGGAACGTGTATACAGAAAGCCGGTTGGCCTCTAAGCCTTCGAAAACGGAGTGAGCGATCATGACGGCTGACAAAGAAGCCGAGGGCAAGCTCATCGTGGCGCTCGACATGCCGGACGCAGCCCAGGCTTACGATTTCTGGCAGCGGCTTGCCATTCCCAATGCCGTCTGCAAGATCGGCCTGGAACTCCTCATGGCGGGCGGGGTGGACCTGGTTCGGAAGCTCGCTTCTTCCGGCGTTCCCGTCTTCGTGGACGCGAAGCTATTTGATATCGCCAATACCGTCGAAAGGGCTACGGCGCGCGTCGCCGATCTGGGCGCGGCCTTTCTGACCGTGCATGCTCAGGACAGGCAGACCGTTGAAGCCGCCGTGCGCGGGCGGTCGGGCTCGTCTTTGAGGCTGCTCGGGATCACGCTTCTAACGAACACGAAACCCGAAGATCTCGACAAGCAAGGGATCACGCTTTCGTCGCGCGATCTTGTGCTTCGTCGCGCCGGTTTCGCGGCGGATGCCGATTTCGATGGCGTAGTGTCGTCGGCGTGGGAGGCGCATGACCTCAAAGCGAGTTTTGGCGAAAAACTCGCCGTTGTGTGCCCTGGCATCCGGCCGAAATCGGAGCAGGGGGTTGCTGGCGACGATCAGGCGCGCACCGCGACGCCGGGTGATGCGCTGCGAGCGGGCGCGGACTACATCGTTGTCGGGCGGCCGATTGTCCGCGCGCGCGACCCTCACGCAGCTGCCCGCGCGATTATTGCAGAAATGGCAGCGATCCTTCGAAGCGCGCCAACCTCCGCTTCGTCATCCCGGAACGGCTCCTGAGCCGTGTCCGGGATCGCAAAATACACGCGCGGCGATCTCTCTGTCACGACCCCGGATAAGCGCAAGCGCTTTCCGGGGTGACGAATACAAACTAATCCAAGTCCGAAACGTTGGCTGGGCCGCCGCCGTGAACACGCTGTGCGAGCGCGGCTTCGATGAACTGCGTCAAATCTCCGTCCAGCACCGCAGGCGGGTTCGTGCTCACGACGCCCGTGCGCAAGTCCTTCACCATCTGATAGGGCTGCAGGACATACGACCGGATTTGATGCCCCCAGCCGATCTCCGTCTTCGACGCGGCGGCGGCCTGCGCGGCTTCCTCGCGCTTCTTGAGCTCCATCTCGTAAAGTCGCGCCTTCAACATCGTCCATGCCGTCGCCCGGTTCTTGTGCTGTGACCGTTCGTTCTGGCATTGGACGACAATGCCAGTCGGGGCATGCGTGATACGCACCGCACTGTCGGTGGTATTGACGTGCTGCCCGCCTGCGCCGCTCGCGCGGAATGTGTCGATGCGGCAGTCGCTTTCATTCACCGCGATATCGATGGCATCGTCGACAACGGGATAGACCCAGACAGACGCGAAGCTCGTGTGGCGGCGCGCATTGGAATCGTAGGGCGAAATGCGCACGAGGCGATGGACGCCGGACTCCGTCTTGAGCCAGCCATAGGCGTTCTGCCCCTTGACCTGGATCGTCGCAGACTTCAGCCCAGCCTCTTCGCCAGCGTTGCTTTCGATGAGTTCGACCTTATAGCGGTGCTCGTCGGCCCAGCGCATATACATGCGCAAAAGCATTTCCGTCCAATCCTGGCTCTCGGTGCCGCCCGCCCCGGCATGCACTTCGAGGAAGGTGTCGTTGCCATCGGCTTCGCCCGAAAGGAGGGCTTCGACCTCCCGTTTTTGAACCTCGGTCCGGAGGACAGCAAGCGAGGCTTCCGCGTCGCGCACGACCTCCTCGTCATGCTCCTCTTCGCCGAGTTCGATCAGGCCGGTAGCGTCGTCCAGGCGCGCAGCGAGCTGCGAATACGCCGTCAGCGCCGTATCAAGGTGCTGCCGTTCACGAAGGAGCTTCTGAGCGCGCTGCGGATTGTCCCAAAGAGTTGGGTCTTCGACAATCGCGTTCAGGCTTGCGAGACGGGCTGTGGCTTTGTCCCAGTCAAAGATACCTCCGCAGAAGCGAGAGGGACTGCTTGATTTCGTCGACGATGGCGAGTGTCTCAGGGCGCATATCGAGTTCCGTCTGTGGTCAAGACCCAGAGCATTCTAGTGCTCCGGTCAGCTCATCATGCAGATGCGTAAACTTTTTAATCGGCGGCGTAAACATGATGCCGGACGGCGCTAGTACAAGCCTCCGGCGCGTGGTTCTCGCCCGTAAGGCTGTGGCGGAAAGCCTCCTCCACCGCCTGGGGGCGGCGGCGGCGGTGCTCCCCACTGACTTGGGCCGGATGATCCCCATGAGCTATAGCCGCGGGGATGATCCTGCGGTGAATAGTCCGCTGCCGTAGCATACCCTTCGGTGGGTTCCGTTCCCGGTTTGAAATATTCCGTTATGGCATCGGGATCGTTGGGATCGGTGCGCTGACCCGTCCTTTTGTTTACCCGCACCTGCCGCAGGTCGGGAGGTGTGCGGAAAGGCACGGCCGGCTTGTCCTTCAGCACCATCTTGAAGAAGTCGGCGAAAATCGGCGCAGCAAGTTCTCCACCCGTTTCGCCGTGGCCCATAGGCTGCGGGTTGTCGTAGCCGATGAAAACTCCCATCGCGAGGTCGGGAGAGAACCCAATGAACCAGGCGTCCTTCTCTTCGTTCGTCGTGCCGGTCTTGCCCGCGAGCGGCTTGCCAACGCGCTTCCAAATCACAGCGCCGGTGCCTCGAATGGCGACGCCTTCCAGCATGGACGTGATTTGATACGCGGTCATCGGATCGATGATCTGCCTGCGATCGTCCTGAAGCTCGGGCTCGTCCTGGCCTCGCCACGCGGCAGCGGTGCAGGCGCTGCATGGGCGCTGATCGTGGCGCCAGATGGTCTGGCCATAGCGGTCCTGGATTCGGTCGATGAAGGTGTAGTTGATCTTCTTGCCGCCATTGACGAACATGCAATAGGCCGTCGTCATTCTCACAAGGGTTGTTTCCCCTGCGCCGAGCGCCATGGAAAGCAGCGGCGGCAGATCGTCGTAGACGCCGAAACGGCGGGCATACTCGCTGACGATCGGCATGCCGATGTCCTGCGCGAGACGGACGGTCATAAGGTTGCGGGATTTCTCGATGCCTACGCGCAAGGGCTGCGCGCCATGCACCTGTTTGTCGTAATTGTCCGGCTTCCAGACGCCTTGGCCATTTCCTTGATCGATCTCGATCGCCGCGTCGTTCACGACGCTGGCCGGCGTGTAGCCGTTATCGAGGGCTGCTGCATAAACGATCGGCTTGAAGGAGGAACCCGGCTGCCGCCTTGCCTGGACAGCCCTGTCAAACTGGCTTTCGGCAAAGCTGAATCCCCCGACCAACGCCAAGATCCGACCAGTGTGGGGATCCATGACAACGGTTGCGCCGCCGATTTGCGGGATCTGCATCAGTTGCCATCTCGGCGCAGCAGATGCTGCATCGCCTTTGACCGGCTTCGGCGGCGGGTTATTCTCCTTGTCGAGCTCGGCCGGCGGCGAGACGTAGACGATGTCGCCAACCGTCAGGACATCGCTGACTCCCGGCGCGCCTCTGATCCTGCCGCCCCTCCGGGCCACGCTGTCAATGGCCCATCTGGCCCCTTCCTGCCCTAGCTCGACTGTCTTCCTCTCCTGCTCCATGGCGCCGTTGGGGTAACGGCTGGGCTGAAGACCGATCACAGCCTTGTCTTTCGCAGACTGCAAGACCACCCCGAGCCTCCAAGGCTCGACATCGGAAAGCGCAGGCACCTCAGCGAGTTTTGCACCCCAGTCGCCGTCGCCGCTCACGTCGATCTTGGAAACCGGGCCTCGCCAGCCGCCATGCTTCCTGTCAAAAGCAACAAGCCCCCCGCGAAGGGCAACGCGCGCCATAAGCTGAAGGTTTGGATCGAGGGTTGAGCGAACGGAATAACCGCCTGCGTAATAGCTGGAGTTGTTGTCGTTGTCCTCCTGCCCGTAAAGATCGATGAGCGACCGCCGGACTTCCTCGGCAAAATATTCCGCCGCGAAAGTGGACGGGCCGACCTGCCTGCTCGTCATTTCGAGCGGCATCTTCTTCGCTTTCTCGCCTTCCTCCGCATTGATGAACTTGAAGCGCACCATATTGTCGATGGTGGCGTTCCGGCGATTGAGGGCCTCCTGGAAATTCTTGCCGCGCGCCGTCGTGAGCTGCAATTTTGACGGCTCCTTCGGCAAGGAAGCGAGATAAGCGGCTTCGTGGATCTGCAGCTCATGAAGCTCCTTGCCGAAATAACGCAAGCCGGCAGCGGCGACGCCATAAGACCCAGCGCCCAGATAAATCTGGTTGAGGTAGAGATCGAGGATGCGCTCCTTCGTGTAGGCGCGTTCAATCCTGATTGCGAGAATCGCCTCTTTCGCCTTGCGGAGATAGGATTGCTCGCTCGTCAGAAGGAAGTTCTTCGCAACCTGCTGCGTGATGGTGGATGCGCCTTCCTTCTTCTTTTTTGTCACATTGTTGTAGACGGCGCGAAGGATGCCGCGAAAATCGAGGCCATTGTGGTCGTAAAAATTTTGATCCTCAGCGGCGAGAAATGCGTTGATGACCATTTTCGGCATGGTCTGAACGGGAACATAAATACGCCGCTCTTTGGCAAACTCCGCGATAAGCCTGCCGTCACCCGCATGAACCCGAGTAATGACAGGGGGCTTGTAAGTCGCAAGCTTGTCGTAGTCGGGCAGGTCTTTCGAAATGATCCAGAGAAAGTAAGCAACGCCGGCCGCCCCAGCAAGGAATATAAAAACACCGGCAGTGAATGCGAAGCCAAGAAAACTCAGTAATAAGCTTTTGCGATGCTTCTTCTTCTTGATTGGCGGCTTCACCGGTCTATTGCTTTGCATCAGTACCACGCTTGGTTATCCGCCCGGCTCCGCGATCGGACCAAATTTAGCGACCGGAGGACTCTCGCGGCGCATCACGAACATAATGGCATAGCCAAATTGTGACAGCATATAGTGGCTGTTTCGCGCTGGCTAACCACAAGATCATATCCTGAACAACCGTCAGTTAATGCCGGCGATCTTCGAAGGAGTTTGTTGGCCGCCTACAGTGGTAGTTGAGTTTGACGCTCGGACATGAATGCATTCACCGTCTCGGCCAGGAGCGCGGCCGTCGCCGCCCGCCACTCGCCGGACGTCAGAAGTTTTTCGTCCTCATCATTGCTCAAATAGCCAAGCTCGATCAACACCCCTGGCACACCCGTAGCCTTCAATACACGAAGATTTGCCGAACGGTGTGGCCTCGAGTTGAACTTCATCTTTCCTTTCATATGCGCGATAAGATAGTTGGCGAGCGCCAGAGACTTGTTCTTCTTGATCCGATTCTCGAGTTCGTTCAGGATATTATTGATTTCCTCGGAAACAGCGGGCGCTTGGGCCTCGCTTGCGACCCCGGCCTCAACGTCAGCCTTGTTTTCGTTTTGCGCCAGAGCATTCGCCTGCTCATCCGAGGCTTCCTCCGACAAGGTATAAATGGTTCCGCCACGAACTTCCTGAAGACTCTTAATGCCCAGGCGCTTTGCATCGAGGGTGTCAGCGTGGATGGAGATCAAGAGGTCAGCCTTGGGTCCCGACGCCATTTGAGCGCGCTCATCCAGAGGGACGAAAACATCCTGATCTCGTGTCATGATGACTCGGTAGCTGCCTATGGCTTCCAGCTTTGCCGCCAGCGCTTTGCCAAATTCGAACGTGATATCTTTTTCGGGCGTATTCGTGAGCCTGCCATGAGCGCCCGCATCGAGCCCTCCGTGGCCGGGATCGACAACAATGAGCGGCCGCTTGTCTTCCGGACTTTTTGCGGCAGCGGCGCTCTGGCTCGGCTCCGCCTTTTGAACGGGCGGCGGAGTTTTAGCCGCCGCAATGAAAGCCTTGCGCGTGGATCTCGCCAAGTCGATGACAAGCCGTGCCGGCAAATCGTTTTCGGGAGGAAGGAGCTCCGACTTTTCGATAAGGGCCGGTTCGACGAGGTCGATCACGATGCGGGATTTTCCAGCCGCAAGCAGCCCTGAGCGCGACGACAAGATCAGCCCACGGCCTTTCTCGGCGGGAACCTGGATTTCCACTTCGGGCACATCGATTACGATCCTATAGGGATCGGCGATCGAGAAAATACGGTACTCAACCTTCTTTGAGAGGAAGGCAACGAACCTTGTCTGCTGTATATCGCCGCCGATTTGGGCGCTCAACAAAATTTGATCGGCACGCGCCGCCGGTCCTGCCGCCAGCGCGATAAGGAAAAAAAGTAGATGAACCATCCCTATGCGAGGTCCAACATTTACTCGATTCCTTATCATCCGGCGCCGCCCCCGGCTCAATTTCAGACCTGCGCTTATAGCACTCGAAGAAGGCGCGTCTACAGCCAGGTCAGGGGATGGATGCACAAGTAGTTTTCATATTTCACGGCTGGACGCGATGTCTTGCTTGCGGCGGAACTCAACACGACGTATTAGAGACCTGTCAACCCTGATCGGATTAAGCTGGCATCAAGCTCGTCCTGTGCCGGTTCTCTGGATCAGCGGGCGAAGATTTGACAATCGCAACAAACTCACGATCTTAGATCGGACAGCCCACGCGGTCGTCATAACAAAATAGCCAGGATGCTAAATCCTGGACAAAATAACCCCCGGATCGTGGTGGCGCCGCCTCATTTCGTATGGATTGGGCCGACGGCGAGCCGAGACCAAGAGATGTCAACTTTGCGCTCAAACTCGCTTTCTTCGGATGATGTCAGAAGCAGCTTCGGAAGCCTGTTGAGCCCCCGTTCCCTCGTTCAAAAAGAGGGCGCGGCCAGCGTCATGCTGGCTGGAGGCGGCGAGAGCGCGATCAACCAACAGTGCGGCCAGCAGGACGGTCCGTTCGATCATGTGGCCATGATCGCGAGACCTTGCCTCGACGCTGGTGCGTCAGGAAGAATTTATCATGGGAAACAAAATGTTAATCGACGCCACCCACCCGGAAGAAACCAGGGTGGTGGTGACGCGCGGTAGTCGCGTAGAGGAATTTGATTACGAATCTGCATCAAGAAAACAGCTCAGAGGAAATATTTATCTCGCCAAGGTTGCGAGGATAGAGCCTTCGCTTCAGGCTGCTTTCGTCAATTACGGCGGGAACCGCCATGGATTTCTAGCTTTTGCGGAAATTCATCCGGATTACTATCAGATCCCCGTCGCCGTCCGCGAAGCCCTCATGAAAGAGGAGGCGGCGGATAATAGGCATGGTCGCTTCCACGAGAACCATGACAACGGAAGCTCGAGGGAACCGGGAAGAAAAGAGGAAGAGCCCGTCACGGATTCTTCCGCATCATCGGCGGAGCCCTCTGTAGAGAGCGCCTTTTCAAGGTCCTCTGAGGAGCCGCCCTCTGGTGAAGAGCAGCCTGCGCGCCCGGAAGAAGCGAGCCAAGGCCAGGCCGCTTCGGCAGAAGTCACGGAAACCGTGACGGTTGTGGAGGAAGCGAAACCCGAGCAACAAGAAGAGGCTGCGGAGCGCGATGAAGCGTCCGCGGGCCGAGGGGCGCCGATGGCCCTTGAAGCCGTCTTGCCGCCGACGATTTATGAGGAATTCACGGCTGCCGTAGCCCGCGCGGAAGAAGCGCGCGATGAAATCCCCTTGCATCCTGACGACGTCGAGGAGACGGCCCTCGCTCCTAAAGAAGAGGCTGAGGGTGCGGAGGCCGCACCGGAGGCGAATGGTGAGGCCGTCGAGCTGAAAACAGAGCAGGCTGTCTCTACAGACGAAGAGCACGCCGGATGGGAGAATGGATCGGCTTCAGACGAAGGCGGCATAATCTCCGTCCCCGAGACGCCAAGCCCCGCTCCCGTGGAGGTGGTCGGCTCCGAGGACGCTTTGGAAGAGTTGCCCCAGCGGCACAAAAGGCGCTGGCGGCACTATAAGATCCAGGAAGTTATCAAGCGCAATCAGATCGTCCTTATCCAGGTGGTTAAGGAAGAGCGCGGCAGCAAAGGCGCGGCGCTGACCACGTATCTTTCGCTTGCTGGGCGTTACACGGTGCTGATGCCCAACACGGCGAGCGGTGGCGGCATTTCCCGCAAGATCACCGTCCCGGCCGACCGCAAACGCCTGAAGGAAATTGCGCTGGAGCTTGAAGTTCCGGAGGGCATGGGCCTCATCATTCGCACAGCCGGCGCTTCGCGGACGAAGGCAGAAATCAAGCGCGACTTTGAGTATCTGCTGCGGCTTTGGGAAAATGTGCGCGATCTTACGTTGAAGTCGACCGCGCCCTGCCTCGTTTACGAGGAAGGCGATCTCATCAAGCGTTCCATCCGCGACCTTTATAACAAGGACATCGACGAGATCCTTGTCGCCGGCGAAGACGCCCACCGCGACGCCAAAGAGTTTATGCGCATGCTCATGCCGAGCCATGCGAAAAACGTGCTGCCTTACAAGGATCCGGAGCCGCTTTTCATCAAGTACGAGGTGGAGCGGCAGCTGAACCAGATGTTCAGCCCTGTCGTTACCTTGCGATCCGGCGGATACATCGTTGTCAACCAGACAGAAGCACTCGTTGCCATCGATGTGAACTCCGGCAGAGCAACACGCGAATATTCCATCGAAGATACGGCGCTGAAAACCAACGTCGAAGCCGCTGAGGAAGTAGCGCGCCAGGTGCGCCTCCGCGACCTCGCGGGGCTGATCGTCATCGATTTCATCGACATGGACGAGCGGCGCAACAACCGCGCCGTCGAACGCAAGCTGAAGGAAAGCCTGCGCCACGACCGGGCGCGCATCCAGGTCGGTCATATAAGCCATTTCGGCCTTCTGGAGATGTCGCGGCAGCGGCTGCGCCAGGGCGTCGTGGAAGTGTCGACCATGCCCTGCCCTGTCTGCCAGGGAGTGGGCCATATCCGCTCAACCGAATCTGTGGCTTTGATGGTTCTTCGTTCGATTGAAGACCACCTCCGGACGCAGGGTCCGGCCAACCTCACTGTGGGCGCATCCGCCGAAGCTTCTCTTTACATTCTCAACCACAAGCGCTCCTACCTCCGGGATATTGAAAAACGCTACGGGGTGACAATCGTCATCCAACCCGATGAGAAAGCGCACGGTGCACACTTCTCACTTGAGCGCGGCGCGGAGGCCGTTCCGCCTGCCTTGAGCGAAACCAAGGCGGTGCACATGGAAGCAGCCTCGCTTCCCAGCGTAGAAGAAGAGGAAGACGCAGGCGAAGGCGAAGGCGACGACAAACGCCCAGGCCGCCGCAGGCGCAGGCGCAAGCGTGGCCGCGGAGACCAATCTTTCGAGCCCGCACTTCAGAATGGAAGCGCGGCTCCCTCCGGCGAAGCAGCCAATGACGAGGAAGAGGGCGACGAAGAAGAGGCGGAAATTCCGTCATTGGAAACGTTGCCAGCCGAACACCCGGTAAGCCAGGCTAACTCCTCGCTTCAAACCTCCACTGAGGAAGAAGGTGAGGGGCCGTTCCGCCGCAATCGGAGAAGAGGCAGACGTGGCGGCCGACGTCACCGGGAAGAAGGCAGCGCATTTGACTACGCGCGCTCGCCGCAACCGGCTCACATACCGGGCCTTGGAGAGCAACCCACGATCGATTCAGATCATGACTTTCCGAAGAACTTGACGCTTGGACCCATAAGCCCGAGGCCGGCCCTGCCCGAACCGGCACAGGCGGTCCAGCCAGAGGTCGCACAAAGCCCAACGCCGGCTGAGGACGTGATCCAGACAGTACCATTGCCGGAACAGCAGACCGCGACCCCGCCGGAAAACCAGCCAGCTGCGAAAGCGGAGGAGTCTGCGGATCAACCGCAACAGGTTGAAACCGCAGCCACGCAAGATCAGGCGCCGCCTGCGGAAATCGCTGTCGTCTCAGAGCCTCCTGCTCCCGCTCCTGAGCCGAAGCCGAAGCCTGTCAGGACCGGCCCGCCGCGCAAAGGCTGGTGGCAGCGGCAGATCGGCTAACATTTCGCTGAGATACACGTCTTTCATTTGTCTTATAGCTGGGGCTGCCGAAATGGCAGCCCTTGACGTTTGACGGGAGCGCTTCTGCGCCAGCTCGCCCATCCCTTGGGCACGGGTCGCGCCACTAAAAGCCTAAAGCTAAGATCAGGCTCATCGCCAAGCGCCAAAGAGCACGGAAAGTGGCGCTCTGGTTGGCAGCGGCAAAAAAGGACGGCAAGCGCACAAACACCAAGGGCGCGATCCAGTACGCTTTTACCGGCTACCGAAAATCGCTGAACCGACGCGGACAATCGTGGCGCCCGCGCCGATAGCTTCCTCGAAGTCGCCGCTCATCCCCATGCTCAACTCGGGAAGCCCCAGCTCATCGCGAAGCGCCGCCAGCTTTTCAAAATGAGGCAGAGGATCGTCCTCGAAAGGCGGAATGCACATCAAGCCACTGATATCAAGACCGCATTCGTTTCTGCAGAGACGCGCAAATGCGGCCGCGTCAGCCGGCGCAATCCCGGCCTTCTGCCGCTCAAGACCAATATTGACCTGGATGAGCAGCCTTGGCGCCTTCCCCTGCCGCTGAATCTCGGAGGCCAGCGCGGTCGCCAGTTTGGGCCGGTCCAACGTTTCGATGCAATCGAACAATGCGACGGCTTCCTTCGTCTTGTTCGTCTGAAGCGGGCCGATTAAATGCAGTTCGATGGCAGGGAACCGCTCGCGCAAGCCTGGCCATTTCCCCACTGCTTCCTGAACGCGGTTCTCTCCAAAGCAACAGTGCCCTTGTCGAAGCACCGGCACAATTTCGTCTGCCTCGAATGTCTTCGTCACCGCGACCAACTTGACCGAAGCCGGCTCGCGCCCGTGCCTTTGCGCAGCGCGCCAGACCCGCTCTTTGATCGAGAGATAGCGCTCCTCGATAGCGCGTGAATTGAACGGTTGATCACTTTCCATCATTTCGCGAGCTTCTCTTGACCGGCGCTGGCTTTCAATTTCATATCACACAAACCTTTTTGCAGCGCTTTGGCGCGCAGGACATTCAATCATGGCAGTAGAACGCTACAACGCACCGGAGCGTGAAAAACATTGGCAGAGGATTTGGGAGGAGCAACAGACTTTTCTCACCTCCACCGATCGCGACAAGCCAAAATATTATGTTCTCGAGATGTTCCCCTATCCGTCGGGACGGATCCATGTCGGTCACGTGCGCAATTATGTGATGGGCGATGTGGTTGCGCGCTATAAGCGGGCTCAGGGCTTCAGCGTGCTGCATCCGTTCGGGTGGGACGCGTTCGGCCTTCCCGCCGAGAACGCGGCGATGCAGCAAAAGATCAATCCGCGCGAATGGACGTACCAGAACATCGAGGTCATGCGCGCGCAGCTGAAGCGCATCGGCCTGTCGCTCGATTGGTCGCGCGAGTTCGCAACCTGCGATCCAGAATACTATCACCAGCAGCAGCGGCTGTTTCAGGCTTTCTATAAGGCCGGTCTCGTCTATCGCAAGAAGAGCAAGGTCAATTGGGACCCGGTCGATCATACGGTTCTGGCCAATGAACAGGTGATCGACGGACGGGGCTGGCGGTCTGGCGCGCTCGTCGAGCAGAAAGAGTTGGCGCAGTGGTTCTTCAAGATCACCCACTACGCCGACGACCTGCTCAACGGATTGGATACGCTGGACAAATGGCCCGAGAAAGTCCGCGTCATGCAGCGGAACTGGATCGGCAAGAGCCAGGGCCTTCTGATGCGGTTCAACCTGTCGGGCGAGAAGTTGCCCAATGGGTTCCGGAGTGTCGAGGTGTTTACCACGCGCCCGGACACGATCTTCGGCGCGAGCTTTATTGGCATTTCGCCGGAGCACCCGCTCGCGCAAGAGCTGGCGAAATCAGATCCGCAGCTGCAGGAATTCATCGAAGAATGCCGCCGCATCGGAACGGCGCAGGAGGAGATCGATCGCGCCGAGAAGAAGGGCTACGACACCGGTATTGTGGCGGCGCATCCGTTCCGCTCGACGACGAAACTGCCGGTTTATGTCGCCAACTTCATTCTGATGGATTATGGGACCGGCGCTATTTTCGGCTGCCCGGCACACGATCAACGTGACCTGGATTTCGCCCGCAAATATAGGCTGAAGGTGAAAGCGGTCGTCGTTCCCGAAGGCGCGGACCCGGCCGAGTTCAAGATCGGCAATGAGGCTTACACCGGCCCCGGGCGTCTGGCGAACTCCTCCTTCTTGAACGGCATGGCAGTCGAAGAGGCGAAAGAGGAAGTCGCGCAGCGGCTCGCCAAACGCAACATGGCCGAGAAGAAGACGACCTTCCGGCTCCGCGATTGGGGCGTTTCCCGCCAGCGTTACTGGGGTTGTCCGATCCCGATGATCCACTGCGAGAAGTGCGGGGTCGTTCCGGTGCCGGACAAGGATCTGCCCGTGGTGCTGCCGCACGATGTCTCGTTCGATAAGCCGGGAAATCCCCTCGATCTGCATCCCACATGGAAGCACGTGGACTGCCCATCCTGCGGTGAGAAGGCGACGCGCGAAACCGACACCTGCGACACCTTCGTCGACAGTTCCTGGTATTTCGCGCGCTTCTGCTCGCCTCATGCAAACGAGCCGGTCGAGAAAGCCGCGGTCGATTATTGGCTGCCGGTCGACCAGTACATCGGCGGCGTTGAGCACGCGATCTTGCATCTGCTCTATGCCCGCTTCTTCACCCGCGCCATGAAGGATTGTGGGTATCTCAGCTTTGAGCGAGCCGTTCGCGGCGCTCTTTACGCAGGGCATGGTTCTGCACGAAACCTACTTCGACGACAAGCAGCATTGGCTTGCGCCAGCCGACGTCCGCATCGAGGCAGAGGATGGCGTTCGCAAAGCCTTCCGGTTGGATGGAAACCGTGAACCGATCCAGATCGGCGGCGTCGAGAAGATGTCGAAGTCGAAGAAGAACACGATCGACCCAGACATCTTCACCGAGCATTACGGAGCAGACACAGCCCGCTGGTTCATGCTGTCGGACAGCCCGCCGGAGCGCGACGTGCTTTGGACGGAGGAAGGCGCGCAAGGCGCATGGCGCTTCATTCAGCGCGCCTGGCGACTCCTGAACGAGGGTCTGCCGCTCATTCCGGCACCGAACGGAAACAACGCAGCTGCTTTCTCGGCGCCAGCGCAGACGTTGCGCCGGGCGGCGCACAAAGGCTTGAATGCCGTCGCGGAAGAGATCGAGGGTCTGCGCTACAACCGTGCGATTGCCGCCGTGTACGAGTTTGCGAACGCGCTCACCGCATCGTTGCAGGACAAAGCAGCTCGAGAGGATGCGTCGTTCGGCTTCGCTATGCGCGAAGCGCTTGTCTTCTTCGTGCACATGATGAATCCGTTCATGCCTCACCTCGCGGAAGAAGGTTGGGCGCTGCTCGGCTACAACACCTTGCTGGCAAACGAATCTTGGCCGGAGGTTGAGCGGAGCTTGCTGATTGACGATACCGTGACCATTGCCGTACAGGTGAACGGCAAGCGCCGCGACGAGATCGTCGTTCCTCGCAATGCGGATCGGGCCGCATTGGAGGCGGCGGCTCTTCGCCTTGAAAGCGTCACCCGCGCGGTGGATGGTCGGCCCATCAAGAAGGTGATCGTGGTCCCCGAAAGGATCGTCAATGTCGTTGCTTGAACACTCGAAATCCGGCAGCCGCTTCCTTAAAAGGGCTGCGGTTGCTGCGATTGCGAGTGTCTTAGGCTTCGGCGTGAGCGGTTGCAGTTTTCATCCCATGTATGCGACAACTCCCAACGGGGGAAGTCTTAACGATGTTATGAAAACCGTGCAGATCGCCACGATTCCCAGCCGGACGGGACAGCGCTTGCGTAATGAGCTTATATTCGGCGCATACGGCGGCGGAGAATCGGCGCCTCCCGTTTACCGTCTGGAGATAGCGCTCCGCGAAAGTATCAGAAACACGCTTGTTATGAACACCGGCGCTCCGACCGGCCAAATCCTACAGCTCGATGCCGAATTTCGACTTGTGCGAATCAAAGACAACGAACCTGTGTTCAAGGGTGCCAGCACGGCCGAAGCCGCCTACGACCTCACGGGATGGTCGGGAACCACCGGCTCCATTTATGGAGACACACGGGCGAATATCGATGCGGAAAATCGTGCGGCCCGCTCTCTTGCCGACACTCTGAAAACGAGAGTTGCCGCTTTTCTGTCTCGCGACACCTAAGCCGGAACTGAGTTTGCCTCTTTGGTCATAGCATGGTTGCGACAGACGCAGCATCTGTTCAGAAGCTCCTCTCCGCACCGCGCGCTGGCGTTTGCGGCTTTTTGTTCTTCGGCTCCGACGATCTTCAAATCTCCGCAAGAGCAGAAGCCCTTGCCACCCTGCTCGCAAAGAAAGCCGGCCCGGATGCTGAAGTGATCCGGCTTCACGACACCGATGCCGCCGCCATCCCGGACCGGATTGCCAACGAATTGCAAACAAGCTCGCTGTTCGGCGGGACCAAAATCGTGTGGCTGACCGCGCTTCCAGCGAAGGCGCATGCGGCGATCCTTGAGGCCGTCGCGAAGCCTATTCAGGATGCCTTTCTGATCGCACAAGCGCTGAACCTGAAGAAAAGCGATAAGCTCGCTCAAGTCTTCAAAGATGCCGCGTATCTCGCCGCCATTCCCTGCTATGGCGAAGACCGCGACAGCGTCATCTCCGCCATCCGGCAGCATGTTTCATCTTCGGGATGCGAAATCGACCCCGAAGCGGCAGCGCTCGTCGCGGCGCGCTGCGATTTATCGACTCTCCTGGCGCGAAGCGAAGCCGAAAAGCTCATCACATACGTGGGACCTGCGCGCCGCATAACCTCCGCCGACGTTGAGGAATGCCTGATTGATCAGCAAACGGCCGGCTTGAGCGAAATCATCGATCATGCCCTCGATGGCGAGGGGCGCAAGGCCATCCTCGCTTTCGAGCGTTTCATGGCAGTCGAGCAGAGCGCAGTCCCGATTTTGGTGGTGCTCTCTTCTACCCTGCTTCGCGTACATGCGCTGAGAACCGCAGTGGACGCGGGCGCTCCAATAATGCAGGCCATAAAAGAGCTGAGACCCCCGGTTTTTTTCAAACAGCAAGATGCTTTGGCTGGCCAGGTCCGCAAATGGACGGCACATGCCTTGTCGGCTGTTCTTCAGGATTTCAACGCCGTCTTAAGGGAAACGCGGCTGAAGCCTGCCCTCGCCGAGGACTTGACGGCAAACTTTATTCTGCGAATTGCCAGAGCTGGGCGCCTGACCCGATAAGAGGACGATGACCCGATTTCAAGGTGTCATCGCGGAACAACCTGCAGGTCTATCCAGACCCATAACATCCCGGGCAAGCGCAAGAGCGCCTTCCGGGATAACGAAACGGCTACAGATTCAAGAATGTGGGCTTCACGCCTTTTTCTGCGCCAGCAAAGCGCGGTGGACGACGTCGAATTGCTCCATCGTCTTGTAGCGGATCACGACTTCACCCGCCTCGCCGCTGCCCGGATTGATCACAACCGTAAGCCCGAGTGCGTCGGCCATTTCCTTTTCCGCGGCGCGCGTATCGGCATCCTTCTGCGGCGCGGGAGCTTTCGCGGAAGCCGGTTTCGCATCGGTGGGCTTGCGCCCCATCACGAGCGCTTCGACATCGCGGACGTTGAGCCCCTTCTTCACGATGTCCTGCGCTACGACTTCCGCATCCTCGCGGCCGATCAACGCGCGAGCGTGACCCGCGCTCAACGAGCCGTCGCGCACAAGCGACTGCACGGTTTCCGGAAGCTTCAGAAGCCGCATCGTATTGGCAAGGTGGCTGCGGCTCTTGCCGATAACCTGCCCCAGCTCTTCCTGGGTGTAGCCGAACCGCTCGACGAGATCGCGATAGCCGCCCGCCTCCTCGATGGCGTTCAGGTCGGAACGCTGGACGTTCTCGATGATCGCGAGTTCGAGCGCTTCCTGATCCGACAGCGACCGGACAATGACGGGAACGAGATGCAGCGAAGCCTTCTGCGCGGCTCGCCAGCGGCGTTCGCCGGCCACGATTTCGTAACTTGTTCCCGCTGCATCCGCCGGCCGGACGACAAGCGGCTGAACAAGCCCCTTCTCCCGGATCGACGACGCAAGCTCCTCAAGCTCGGCCTCGTTGAAGTTCTTGCGCGGGTTCAAGGGGCTCGGGCGCACGCGATCGATCGGCACCATCCGGCTTTCGCCGGTCGCCGGAAGCGGGCGCGCATTGATTGCAACGTTATCGCCGCCGATGAGAGAGGCGAGCCCGCGTCCAAGGCGGCTCTTCTGAACGGGCGATGGCCCAGCCGCTAATGCCCCCGATCTTGTCTGCATGTCGATCTCCAGTCGAAGAGATAAATGCTCAAATGTCTTCTGCCCAAGACATACTCAATGACGCTGACCAACCAGACGGCTCCGCGAGACCAGAGCCATCCGCCCTATGCAGCTTTCGCAGCCGCGGCGCGCTCGCGATTGATCATCTCCGCGGCAAGATCCATGTAGGCGCGGCTACCCGCGCTCTTGTGGTCATAGAGCAGCAGCGGCTTGCCATGCGAGGGCGCTTCCGCGATGCGCACATTGCGCGGAATAATCGTCTCATAGACCTTGTGCCCGAAGAAGCTGCGCACCTCGGTCGCAACTTCGTCGGCAAGCTTTGTGCGGGCATCGTGCATGGTCAGAACCACGCCGTGAATTTCCAAGGCCGGATTGAGGCTCGATCGTACGAAGTCGATCGTCTCTTTCAGTTGCGTGATGCCTTCGAGGGCGAAGAACTCGCACTGTACGGGCACGAGCACCGCGTCAGCAGCCGCCATCGCATTCAAGGTCAGAATGCTAAGCGAAGGCGGACAATCGATCAGCACGTAGCCGAGTCGCTCCTCCTTGGAGCGGTCCTGCTCCGAGGCCCGGAGCGAGCCGACCGCATCGCGCAAGAGATAGGCGCGGTTCGGCGCGGAGGCGATTTCAGGCTCCAGGCCCGCCAGGTCTCGCGTCGCAGGCGCAACGAACAGGCCCGGCACTGCCGTGGCCGTCATGGCTTGCTCAAGCGCTGCCGCCCCTGCAAGCACGTCGTATGTTGAGACGTGCCGTGCTTCCTCGGTCACGCCGAGGCCGGTGCTGGCATTGCCCTGCGGGTCAAGGTCGATCACGAGAACGCGCTCGCCGGTAGCCGCCAGCGCCGTCCCAAGATTGATTGCTGTTGTGGTTTTGCCCACGCCGCCCTTCTGATTGGCGACCGCGAAGACCCGAAGGCCCTTATCATGGTTTCTGTTAGTCACTGCTCGCCACCCTGTTTGAGCATCGGCTTCCTGATCTCTAAGATCTGACCTTGCGCATCACTGATGCTAGGGTGAACTTTCAGATCGAAGGTCCAGCGCTTCCGAGCGTCAGCGATTTCTACTCCGGCCTCGCGGCCTTTCAAAAACAACCCGGCAGACGCATTACCGAATAACGGCAGGGCCAGCTCCAACAGAGCATCAAGCGGCGCCAGCGCTCTCGCCGTCACCACATCGGCGACCGGGACCACGCCGGACGACGCGGCATCGGCGATGCGCATGTTGTGCACGCGGGCGGGAGCCCCGGTCCGCCGCGCGACCTCCGAGAGGAACGCGCATTTGCGGCTGTTACTCTCGATGAGATGCACAAAGCACTCTTTCTGATTCGCGATCATAATAGCAATCGCGAGTCCTGGGAACCCTCCCCCGGAACCGAGGTCTACCCAGATTTTTGCTTTCGGCGCCAAAGTGATAAGCTGAGCGGAGTCCGCGAAGTGCCGTTGCCAAACCTGTGGAATAGTTGTGGGCGCAACGAGGTTCACGGCCTTTTGCCACTGCAAGAGCAATCGCTCGTAGAGCTCAAGCTTCTCCACTGTTTCATGTGAAACGGAAAAGGCTTGGGCAAAGTCCGCTGCGTTCTTGATCTTCATATCGTTATCACGTCACCAAAAGGCTCGGACAGAATGTGCGCTTGCGCGTTTCATGTGAATCAGAATGAGCGCCGCTCCGCCGCCTTCGCGCTTTCCAATAAGACACTGTTTGAGTATTTTCGCCTCATAATTTCCGGGGCCATTATGGTGCGCATGCCTCGCGTCATTTTCGTTGCGGTGCTTCTTCTTGCTGCCACCGCCTTTGCCGCTTTGGCCGATGGGCCCAAGCTCGCTCTCATCGTCACCAACCAATCCTATCCTGACACGATTGGCGCGCTCGAAAACACGCACCGCGATGGCGAGCGGATGACCGCGGCGTTGACGGCGCTCGGCTTCGCCGTTGTTCATCGCCGCGATCTGGATAAGTCGGCCATGGTCGGGGCGGTGGCAGACTACATTGGCCGGCTCGAAAAAGCGGGGCCGGAAGCCATCGGCTTTTTCTACTATGCAGGCCACGGCGCGGCGAACAGCAAGTATGGCGAGAACTACCTGATCCCCATCGCGGCCTCCATCGTGTCGGATACGCAGTTGCCCTTGCAGGGGGTCAAGCTCGGCGAGATCATCAACTCCATCGCGGCAACCTCGGTCAAGGCGAACTTCGTCGTGTTCGACGCCTGCCGAAACGTGCCGATGAGCTACAGCGTTCGCTCGGCGACACGCGGGCTGCGGCCCGAGGCGCATCGGCCCAACATTCTGATCGCCTTCGCCACCGACCCCGGCAGGACCGCCTCCGACGAAGGCGTCTACGCCGAAGCGCTAACCGAGGAAATGCAGAAGCCGGGCGTGCTCGCCACCGAAGTGTTCCGGGCTGTGCGAAGCCGCGTGCTGAAAGCCACCGAGAACCAGCAATTCCCCTGGATCGAGGACGGCCTCATCGAGAACATGTTTTTCAGGCCGCCTGGAGCCGGGTTAACGCCGCCGCCTGCGCCAACTCCGCCGGAGACTGCGTTCGTTGCGCCGCCCAAGCCATCCGATCCCGCCAAGACGCGGGATTTGGTCAGCCTGGGCTACAAATATGCTCGCGGCGATGGCGTCGGCCAGGACAAGGCTGAAGCAGTCCGCCTTTATCGCAAGGCGGCGGAACTCGGCGATGCTCTCGCGATCAACAATCTCGGCTCCATGTACGAGGGCGGCGACGGCGTCGCACAAGACAGCGCCGAGGCGGCACGCCTTTACCGCAAAGCCGCCGATCTCGGTGCCCCACGTGCCATAGCCAATCTTGGCAGGATGTACGAGTTGGGCCGGGGGGTCGCACAAGACAAGGCCGAGGCGCTCCGCCTCTATCGCAAAGCAGGGGACCTCGGCGACGACGAAGGCGTGACAAGCCTCGGCGTGATGTACGAGAACGGTCTTGGCGTCGCGCAAGACAAGGCGGAAGCCGCGAGCCTTTACAAGAAGGCGGTGGCGCTGGGCAACCCCCGCGCGATGAATAATCTCGGCAACCTTTACCAGAAGGGCGAGGGCGTCGCACAGAACAAGGCCGAGGCTGCCAGCCTTTATCAAAAAGCCGCGGCTCTCGGCTATGCCCGTGGGATAGCTAATCTTGGCTATATGTACGAGAAAGGCGAAGGCGTCAGACAGGATAAAGTGGAAGCGGTTCGGCTCTACCGAAAAGCCGCCGACCTGGGCAACGTCGTCGCAATGACCAATCTCGGCTACATGTACGAGTCCGGCCAGGAACCCCACAAAACAAGGCTGAGGCTGCCAGCCTCTACCGGAAAGCTGCCGATCTCGGCGACGCGCGCGCCATGAACAATCTCGGCACTATGTATTCGAAGGGCGAAGGCGTCACTCAGGACAAAGGCGAAGCGACACGCCTTTACCGTAAGTCCGCCGATCTGGGTAACGTGCGTGCGATGAACAATCTCGCCCACAAGTACGCTCATGGCGAGGGCGTCGCGCAGGATAAAGCCGAAGCGGCGCGGCTTTTCCGCAAGGCGGCCGAGCTCGGCGATCCCGACTCCATGATGAGCCTTGGCTTCCTGTATGAGACCGGCGATGGCGTCTCCCAGGATAAAGGAGAAGCCGTTCGCCTCTACCGCAAGGCCGCTGATCTGGGCAATGTGAACGCGATGACCAATCTCGGTACCATGTATGTGCGAGGAGACGGCATTCCGGCAAACAAGGCCGAAGCCGCAACCCTCTTCCAAAAGGCCGTCAGTCTCGGCAACGCGCGCGCCATGCATAATCTCGCCAACATGTATGACCGGGGCGATAGCGTAGAGAAGAATTTCCGAAAGGCCGCCGAACTGATCGTTCTTGCGATAAGGAACAGGAACGACTTCACTTTGAAGCAGGCGCCGTTCCCAACGTGGAGCCAGTCCTTCCGCAAGGAGCTGCAGCAGCTTCTGAAAAGCGAGGGCGTTTATGCTGGGCCTGCCGACGGTGAAGCCAACGACACCCTGAAGAATGCGGTGCAGGCGCTCGCGGCAAGAGGCAAATCCGGCGGGTAGCGATCTCGCCCACCTGTTTGCCAGGCTGCAAAGAGGTGAGGCGGGAACCTTTTCCTCGTTTCACATGAAACAAAGGGGGAGGAAAAGAAGCGCGTCGGCATGCCCCTGAAGCAAGCGCGTTCGCAACGTGGAGCCTGCCGTTCCGAAATGAACTTCAGCAGCTTCTGGACCGATCGATGGGAAGCCAACGATGCGCTTAAAAAATGCCATCCCGGCGCCGCCCAAAAACTGGGCATTGCCTCCGGCCAGGAGAGGAAGCGGCAAATGTCCGGCGTGGAGTTTCACGTGAAATAGCTAAGCTACCGCCACCAGACAAACTTCACTGATCGCTTCCACCTTTCCTAACGATAATGCGGCATATGATCAGTGCCCGGCGCCTTTTTTGCGCAGGCAAAGTTTGCGAATACCATTGAGGAGGTTTCGATGTTCAATTTTCGCGCGCTCGGAGCGCTTTCGGTGATCGTGGCTGCCGGGGTCCTTTCCGATGGGATGCTTTCATATGCAGCCGCTCAGGATGACCTGAGTTCCATGTCATGCGGCGACCTGTGGTATCGCCGGAACGCTATCTTCGCCCGCAATGGCTATTGTTTCAAAACCGAGCGCGCCATCCGCGCATTCGGCAACGAGGGCTGCCGTTTCTATGCGGAGAGCGATGTCCCAATGTCCCGCGCAGAGCGCGAGGAGGTGGAGATCATTCGCGCCATTGAACGGCGCAAGGGCTGCGGGGCTTGAACAGAACGGAAACGTCACATGAGACTGTTCGCCTTTTTAACCCTTTTATTGGGTCTGATCGGGCCGTTCCCCGCTGCCGCCCAGACGCTGGAGCAAAAAGCGCAGGCGCTCATCAACGCCTATCCCGATCATCTGACCGGCTTCGACGGCGTGAACCTCATCTGGAAAGACTGGACCAAGATGCCCTTCGGCGACGGCCGGGCAGACAAAACGCCTCAAGAGCTTCTTGACCGGCCCGACGTCGCGGACATGTTCCATTGGCCTTATGTCTTCGACGGCGCGGCATCTCCAGCAAGCGAGGAGAGCGATCCGGGCCGCGTGAGGAACGAAGCGTTCTTCGCGAAGATGTACGGGGATTGCCAGAAACGTCCGGCGGGCGCATGCGCAAGCGTGAAGTGCGCTTCAAGCGCCCCGCTAAAAAGTGTGCCCTGGGTTCCGAAGTTTTCCGGCGGCTCGATGCAGGCGGCATCCGTGAACGGCGTCGACGAAAAGCTGCGCCTCGTCTCGCAAGAGCTGGAAGCGCTCGGCCCCTCCTTCGCCAAATATCTCGTCCCAAGCGGCGGGAGCTACGTGGCGCGCTGCATCGCAGGGACCACGCGATTGAGCGTCCATTCCTTTGGGATAGCCGTGGACATCAACCCGCAATATGGCGGCTACTGGCAGTATGGACTGCCCCACGGCATGAGCGAGGAGCAGGTCCGGCAGAAGAAGATTCCGCTGGTCTACAAGAACCGGATTCCCATCGAGATCGTGAAGGTCTTCGAGAAGCACGGCTTCATCTGGGGCGGCAACTGGTATCATTTCGACGGCATGCATTTCGAATACCGCCCCGAGTTCCTGGCGCTGAAGACGATCATGAGCCAGTGACCACACCTATGCACTTCATAGTGTCGTGGCCGGGCTTGACCCGGCGATCCACGGTTCTATGGATGGCCGCATCAAGCGGCCATGACCAACGGGATCCTAAGCGGCGCGGGCTGCCTTCCGGATGTGGGCGAGGAGCAGCATCAGCGCGGCCGGGGTAACGCCGTCGATACGCGCGGCCTGCGCCAGGGTTGCGGGGCGGTGGCGTTCGAGCTTCTGCCGAACCTCGTTCGACAGGCCCGAAATGGCCGCAAAGTCGATTGCGGCCGGGATGGCGGCGGCCTCGTCTTTCTTGAAGGCGATGATGCTGGCTTCCTGGCGGTCGAGATAAACCGCATATCGCGCATCGACCTGGATCCGCTCCGCTGTCGTAGACGGGATCGCCGATAGCTCAGGCCATATCGCCGAGAGCGTGCTCATCGACATGCCGGGCAGAGACAAAAGTTCGAAAGCCGAGCGGCGGCGGCCGTCGCGATTGAGCGCGATCCCATATCCCGCCGCCTGATCCGGCGTCAGGGCCAGGGCTTCAAGAAGCCGCCGCGCATCCGCAAGCGCCTCCGCCTTCGTTGTGAAAGCCCGGACCCGCTCGCCGCCAACGCAGCCGATGCGAGCACCCAGCGGCGTGAGGCGCTCATCTGCGTTGTCGGCCCGAAGGCGCAGGCGGTATTCCGCACGGCTGGTGAACATGCGGTATGGCTCCGACACGCCCCGCGTCACGAGGTCATCGATCATCACGCCGATATAGGCGTCAGTCCTCGAGACGGCGAAGTCTGCCGGGCTCCCGCCCGCCTTCAGTGCGGCGTTCACGCCCGCGACGAGACCCTGCCCCGCCGCTTCCTCATACCCCGTCGTGCCGTTGATCTGTCCGGCAAGGAACAGCCCAGCCAGCCGCTTCACCTCGAGCGTTGAAAGGAGTTCCCGCGGATCGACGTAATCGTACTCGATCGCATAGCCGGGCCGGATCACGGCGGCGTTCTCCAGGCCGGGGATCGTCTTTAGGAAGGCGCGCTGAACGTCTTCGGGCAGCGATGTCGAAATTCCGTTCGGATAAACGGTGTGATCGTCGAGGCCCTCCGGCTCCAGAAAGATCTGATGGCTTCCTCGATCCTTGAACCGGACCACCTTGTCCTCGATTGATGGGCAGTAGCGCGGGCCGATGCTTTCGATCTGGCCGGAGTACATCGGCGCGCGATGGATGTTCGCCGCGATGATCGCGTGCGTTTCCGGCGTCGTGGCCGTGATGTGGCACGCGACCTGGGGCGTTGCGATCCGTTCGGTAAGGAAGGAAAACGGCACCGGCGGTTCGTCGCCGGGCTGAGCGTTCAGTGCGGCGTAATCGATGGTGCGTCCATCGAGCCGGGCGGGCGTCCCTGTCTTCAGGCGGCCCATGCGAAGCCCGAGAGCATAAAGGCGGTCGCTGAGCCGAATGGCGGGAGCCTCCCCCACGCGGCCCGCCGGGATGCGAGTCTCGCCCATATGGATCACGCCTTTGAGGAACGTCCCCGTGGTAATGACGACCGCACCGCAGCGAAGTTCCCGCCCGCTGGCGGTGATCACGCCCGCCGCCGCACCATCCTCGACGATCAAATCCTCGACCGGCTCCGCGATCACTTCGAGGAAGGGCTGCGAGGTGAGCGCCTCCTGCATGTGCCGGCGATAGAGCTTGCGGTCTGCCTGCGCACGTGGCCCCTGAACGGCTGGCCCCTTTGACCGGTTCAGCATGCGGAACTGGATGCCCGCGCGATCGATCACGCGGCCCATAAGCCCATCAAGCGCGTCGATCTCGCGAACAAGGTGCCCTTTGCCAAGACCGCCGATCGCAGGGTTGCAGGACATCTCGCCGATGGTCTCGAACTTATGCGTGACAAGAGCGGTTCGTGCGCCTATGCGAGCCGCCGACGCGGCTGCCTCGCAACCGGCGTGTCCGCCTCCTACAACAATGACGTCGAACGATCGTGCGCTCATATTTCAAACTCTGGATGATGGGGTGGAAAATAGTCTAGCAGCACGCACAATGGAAGGCGGCGTTGCCTATCAATCGCGGTTACTTGCCGCCGCCGGGGTTATTTCATCTCGTGCTAATGTCATAAGAATTGGTCACGTCAGGTCTGGCCGGCCCGAGCGGCGTAAACGCCAAAGTCATTCCTGATGAAGGGTCGATGAACGGGAATGCGGCGACAGAAGGAACCAACCGCCGTAAAGGCGAGATTGTTGTGCAGCGTTACAACTTTTTCGCGGCAACTGCCTAGAACAAGTCAACAGCGGAGATTAGCTCCTTGTGGACTGTTCCATCGATCCTTCCGGCCTTGAGGAGAAGCAAACCCATGCAAGCGCGCGACGTCATGACAAAAGCTGTCGTAACGATCAAACCCGAAACGCCTATAGGCGAGATTGCTCAGCTTCTTCTGGAAAAGCGCATTAGCGGAGTGCCGGTCGTGGACGAAACGGGATCGGTCGCCGGCATGGTTACGGAGGGCGACCTCCTGAAGTCGAATGCGCCCGACCCGGAAAAGCGAAGGGAGTGGTGGCTGACTCTGCTGGCCGAGGGAGAAGCGCTGAGCAAGGAGTTCCTGGCGACGATCCGCAACAACCATCGGATGGCGCGGGAGATCATGTCGGCTCCGGTCGTGACCGTGACCGAGGACACAGACATCGCTGAGATTGGGAAGCTCTTTACCACGCTGCAGATCAAACGCGTCCCAGTGACGCGTGAAGGCCGCATAACAGGCATCGTGGCCAGGGCCGACCTCGTACGCGCCATTGCCAACCAGCATACCAAGCAGGCCCAGGAAGAAGGCATCTTCGGCTGGACCCTTCGCTTCGACCCCTTCGCTAGCGACGCTAAGACACCTGCGAAGCCTGTAGAGAACAAGGCCCCCGCCGAGGAGAATGGGCTGAGCGCAACCGATTTCCGTCATCTCGTCGATGACGCCGCTTCAGAAAAAAGCACATCAGGAGGAGGACCAGCGGCACGCGATGGAGGAGCAGCGCAAAGCGAAGATGAAAGAGCTCATCGACCACCACCTTACCGATGAGCACTGGCGTGGCATCCTGCATCAAGCCCGCATCGCGGCGGAGCATGGCGAGCGGGAAATCCTCGTCCTGCAGTTCCCCCACGAGCTTTGCAGCGACGGCGGCAGAGCCATTAACGTGGCCGAGCCCGACTGGCCATCGACCTTACGCGGCGAGGCGGCAGAAGCCTATCTCCGTTTCGAACGTGATCTGAAGCCGCGCGGCTTCCACCTCATCGCCAAGGTGATGAGTTTCCCGGACGGCTATATCGGCGACATCGGCCTGTTCCTGCATTGGGGCGGAACAAAGGAGACCTGATCCGCGCAGCTCGCTGTTTCATGTGAAACAGGACCGGCGAACCTACTTCCCGATACAGAATTCGCCGAAGATCTGCCCGAGCACGTCTTCCACATCGAGCCGGCCGGTGAGACGGCCCAGCGCGTCGCCAGCTTCGCGCAGATGCTCCGCGGCGATCTCGGGAAGATCGGTGTCGGCGCCGGCAAGAAACCGGTTCAGGGCGCTCCTCGCTCGCTCGATTTCCTGGCGGTGGCGGACACGCGTAATGAGCGGGGTCTCGCGGCTGCCGAGGCTCTGCTCCGCAAACCGGACAAGCGCCGTCTTGAGGGCGTCGAGGCCCACGCCGGTCTTTGCGGAGATCGGAAGCGCGTCTCCGGCAAGCTGCAGAGAGTCCGGTTGCGCGAGGTCGATCTTGTTGACGACAGGGATCGTCTTCCTTGTCGTTGACGTCAGCCCCTCATCCTGTCCCCCGGGGAGAAGGAACGCCGTTGCCTCTTGTCCCACTGGGAGATGGCCGGGAAGAGGGGCGGTGGCGTCATACATGAGAAGGATGACGTCCGCATCCCTGGCGCTGGTGAGCGCCCGACGGATACCCTCCTGCTCGACCGGGCTTTCGGTTTCGCGAAGACCGGCCGTGTCCCGCACGACGAAAGGAAATCCCTCAAGGTCCAACACGACTTCAATGATATCGCGTGTGGTTCCTGGCTCGTGGTAGACGATGGCCGCGTCCCGGCCCGCGAGGGCATTCAGCAAGCTCGACTTGCCGACATTCGGCGCCCCGACGATCGCCACTTGAATGCCTTCCCGAACGATCTCGCCCCGATGGCCATCGGCCAAAGCGCGCTCCAGTTCGCCGACGAGGCCGCGGACAATCGGCACCGCCTCGTCGAATGGGTTCTGCCCAACATCGCCCTCGTCCGAAAAATCGAGGCTCGCCTCCACATAAGCCATCGCGGCGAGAAGCGTGGTGCGCCAAAGATCATAGTGCCCCCTCAAAGCACCGCAATGTTGGGCAATCGCCTGCCGGCGCTGATAAGCCGTCTCGGCATTGATGAGATCGGCAAGGCCTTCGGCTTCGGTCAGATCGAGCTTGCCGTTGCCGAAGGCTCGCATTGTAAATTCACCAGGCTCGGCGAGCCTTAACCCAAACGAAGCGAGCGCTTCAAGAACTCCGGCCACCACGGCTCGCCCGCCATGAACATGAAGCTCGGCGATATCCTCGCCCGTGAAGCTTGCCGGGCCGGGAAGCCAGAGCACGACAGCTTCATCGAGAACTTCGCCAGTATGGGGATGGCGCAACCGCCGGAAGCTCGCAACACGCGTAGCAGGAAAGCGGCCATGGCATAGCGCATGGAGGGCGTTTCTCGCGGCACGGCCGGAAATTCGAATGACGGCGATGCCTGCACGCCCGGGAGGGGTGGAAAGGGCGTATATGGTCATGACGGCTGTTTCCTGGCCGCAAATATCTGCATGATATATTCCAGGATAGATATGCGAAAAAGTCGTATATTCATACTGACCGGTTGTCGTGCTTCTGGCCACTCCGAATGAGCAATGCGGTGAACAAGGTTGCCTCATGGCATTAAATCGTCTGGGCGAAGAAACTAGCCCTTACCTCCAGCAGCACAAACATAATCCGGTTCATTGGTGGCCTTGGTGCCAGGAGGCCTTCGAGGAGGCCCAGCGGCTTGATAAGCCTGTGTTGCTGTCGGTCGGCTACGCCGCCTGCCATTGGTGTCACGTGATGGCCCACGAGAGCTTCGAAAAGCATGACGTGGCCGACCTCATGAACCAGCTGTTCGTGAACATCAAGGTAGACCGGGAGGAGCGACCCGACGTCGACACGCTGTACATGACGGCCCTGCAGGAACTCGGCGAGCAAGGCGGCTGGCCGCTGACGATGTTCCTCACGCCCGACGGCATGCCTTTCTTCGGCGGCACGTATTTTCCCGATAAGCCGCGTTACGGACGGCCGAGTTTCAAAGAGGTGCTCGTGAATGTGGCTCGCGTGTACGCGAACGAGAAGGAGACGATTGCGCAGAACACCGCCTATCTCAAGTCTCGGCTCATGCCACGGCTGAACTACGGCGCCGCGCCTGAGTTTTCCGAAGAGCAGCTTGCCGCCATCGCGAGCAAGTTTATCGGCGCCATCGATCCGACGAATGGCGGCCTTCGCGGCGCGCCCAAGTTCCCGAATACGAGCATCTTCAGCTTCCTCTGGCGGGCCGGTCTGCGCTACGGGCTGAAGACCTGCCTGGAGGAGGTCAAGAACACGCTCCTGCATATTTGCCAGGGCGGCATCTACGATCATATCGGCGGAGGCTTCTCCCGCTATTCGACCGACGAACGCTGGCTCGTGCCGCATTTCGAGAAGATGCTTTACGACAACGCGCTTCTGATCGAGCTGATGACCGAGGTCTGGAAGGAGACCCAGTCCGACCGGTTGCGCGCGCGCGTGAACGAGACCATCGCATGGCTGGAGCGCACCATGCTCGTTCCCGGCGGAGGCTTTGCTTCATCCTACGATGCAGATTCCGAAGGAGAGGAGGGTAGGTTCTACCTCTGGACCGCCGAGGAAATCACGAATGTTCTCGGCCACGGAGAAGAAGCGGCGCTCTTTGCCCAGGTTTACGACGTAACCGAAGGCGGCAACTGGCAAGGCAGAACCATCCTCAACCGGCTTAATGCATTGGCCTTGTTGAGCCGCGAAGAGGAGGAGGTGCTTGACGAATGCCGGCACAAGCTTCTCCAGGAGCGCAATAAGCGGAAGAAGCCGAGCTGGGACGACAAGGTGCTCGCCGACTGGAACGGCCTCGCCATCAGGGCGCTTGCGCGTGCGGGCGATACTTTTGAGAGGCCCGAATGGATCAAGCTCGGGGAAAGCGCATATGCCTTTGTCCGCAGCCGCATGTTCTTAGGCGGCCGCCTTGGCCACTCCTATCGTGACGAGAAGCTTAAAGGCCCCGCAACGTCAACCGACTATGCCAACATGATCTCCGCGGCCCTGGTGCTCCACCAGGTTACGAACGAGAAGCGCTATCTCGATGATGCGATCGCATGGACCGCAATCCTGAACCGGCATTACGACGCGGAGAGCGGCGGCTATTACCTCTCCGCGGACGACACCAGCGATCTCATTATAAGGCCGCTTTCGGCGAGCGATGATGCGGTTCCCAATCCAAACGCAACCATGCTCCAGAATTTAGCGGACCTCTACACGTTCACGGGCGATGCGGCCTATCTCAAGCGCGCGGATGGCCTGTTGGACGCATTCCAGGGGGCAGCTCAGACGATGGCTCTGGCCTTCACCGGCCTCCTGTCCGGCGCACTGACTTTAATTTCACCGCAGCACATCGTCATCGCGGGGAATTGGACAGAGCCCGAGGCCGCCGCGTGGCGCAAGGCTTTGGCAGAAGTGTCTATGCCTGGCGCTATAGTGCAGTGGGTCGGCGATGGGCAAAGCATCCCGGTGTCCTCGCCTGCCTCAGGCAAGAACAGGGTCGACGGAAAGATAACCGCCTACATTTGCATCGGGGCGCGCTGCTCACCGCCGCTCACCGACCCGGAACAGGTGAAAGAAAAACTCAAGGAAGAGCGCCACGTAACCGTACAGGTCGCGGCCGCGCCCATGTAACGCAAACCCCAACAAAAATTAATCCAAAAGATAATATACTGCCATTCAACGGCCAGCTATCAACCTGCGAATATCGCGGGGACGCAGTGTGTTTTCTCAACGACAGCGCTCTCTCCCCACTCCAGGTTGCTTACTTGAATGCATATGCGGCCGACTTACCTTGAGACTGGCCTTCTTGCGCGCAAAGGCGCTCTCATGTCCGAGCCTGTTTTTGAAGCCATGTGCGCCGCATTCGATCAAATGAACGCGGCAATCCTGATCCTTACAGCAAGCGGACGGATGCTGTTTGCCAACCGGCCAGCCAACGCGATGCTCGAAGCCGGTTGGCCCATTCGCCTGTTAGACGGATGCCTGCAGGGAAAAGACCGCAGTGTGAATGCCTCGCTGAAGCGAGCGATGGAACTCGCAAGCTTGAGCCCGCAAAATCCGGAAGCTCACGACCATGAAGTTTGCCTCGCCCGGCCATCAGCAGAGCGTCCGGGAGCCATCGCATATTTGCGCCCTCTCGCCCTTTGTGGCGCAGAACACGCACTCGTGCTTTTCGTCATGCAAACCGGCGAGACAAGCCAGTATGGAATCGACGGGCTCGCAGAGGCGTATGGTCTTAGCAAGGCCGAAACGCGAATCCTGAAAGCTCTTATCGAAGCGCAGACGACAACCGAGGCAGCGGCTCGACTAAATGTTGCGCTCTCGACGGTTAAGAGCCACTTGAGAAAGATATTTCAGAAGACCAATACCTCCCGCCAGGTGGATCTGTTGCGCCTCGCCGAATGTTGCCGCACACCCTTTCGGAAGAATTGACTATGTCTTCGGCCGGCCATCGGGAACATCCCCACTAATCATCAGACGCATGCGCCAACGACCCTTGGCGCTTGTCCTCCGCACCGGAAAGGCAAAGCCTTATCGGGGAGCGTAACTAACGGAAGCGCCTTGCTTCGCCGAGATAGCGAAGCGCGAGTAAGCGGAAGCCCAGGACGAATTTGCGAAGTTTGCCTGGCTAGGTGTTCATCGAGTTCGAAGAAGTCGTTGTTCGTCTTCGTCTGGCGAAGCTTGTCGAGCAGGAACTCGATGCCGTCCATCGGCCCCATCGGGTTGAGGATGCGGCGCAGGACATACATTTTGCGCAACTGAGCCTGTGGAACAAGAAGCTCTTCCTTACGAGTGCCGGACTTGGCGATGTCCATGGCCGGGAAGACGCGCTTGTCGGCCACCTTGCGGTCGAGAACAAGCTCAGAGTTACCCGTTCCCTTGAACTCCTCAAAGATGACTTCGTCCATGCGGCTGCCAGTTTCGACGAGAGCGGTCGCGATAATGGTGAGCGATCCGCCTTCCTCGATATTGCGGGCTGCGCCGAAGAAGCGCTTCGGACGCTGCAATGCATTGGCGTCGACGCCGCCGGTGAGCACCTTGCCGGAAGACGGCACCACCGTGTTGTAGGCGCGGCCGAGGCGCGTGATCGAGTTGAGCAGGATCACAACATCGAGCTTGTGCTCGACGAGCCGCTTCGCCTTCTCGATCACCATTTCGGCAACCTGCACGTGCCGGGAGGCGGGCTCGTCGAATGTCGAGCTGATGACCTCGCCGCGCACAGAGCGCTGCATGTCGGTCACCTCTTCGGGACGCTCATCGATCAGAAGGACGATGAGATAGCATTCCGGGTGATTGGCCGTGATGGAATGCGCGATGTTCTGGAGCAGGACGGTTTTGCCGGTGCGCGGCGGTGCGACGATCAGCCCGCGCTGGCCCTTCCCGAGGGGGGCGACGATGTCGATGACGCGCGGGCTCAAATCCTTCGAATCCGAGCGGTCAGTCTCCATCTTGAGCCAGGAATTGGGATAGAGAGGCGTCAGATTGTCGAAGTGGATCTTGTGGCGAATTTTCTCCGGGTCATCGAAGTTGATCTTGTTGACCTTCAGGAGAGCAAAATACCGCTCACCGTCTTTCGGCCCCCGGATTTGCCCCTCAACCGTGTCGCCTGTCCTGAGCGCAAAGCGCCGGATTTGGCTTGGGCTTACATAGATATCGTCCGGACCCGGCAGGTAATTCGAATCCGGCGAGCGCAGGAAGCCAAAACCATCCTGAAGCACTTCGACGACGCCGTTTCCTGTAATATCGATATCCCTTGCGGCGAGTTGCTTCAGAATGGCGAACATCAGCTCCTGCTTTCGCAGGGCGCTCGCGTTCTCGACTGCAAACTCTTCGGCAAAGCTGAGAAGCTCGGTTGGAGACTTCACCTTAAGATCTTGAAGTTTCATTTCTTGCATGATGGGGGCGATTTCCGGGATGTGAAAAATCTGGTGCAGGCAAAACCTGCAAGCCGGATGAAATGAGGACTGTCGTCAGGCCGCTTGTCTCTGGAGGGGTAGATTGCGGCTTCTTCACTCAAATTCGAGAACCGGCACATCCGATCCCGTGCAACAGGGGATTGCCGGAAATTTGCGACGTTGTGAATATAGCAGCCTTCTACGCTTTGGGAAAGATAGGAACGTGCTTTGACCCGAGTTTTCCAGTGAGTTCAGATCAAAATGGCTGAACAATGACCAGGATTACGATCCCAACAAGCAGAAGCGGCGGTGCTTCGTTGATCACTCGAAAGAAGCGGGAACTGTGCGTTATGCGATCGGCTTCGAAATCTTTCCGCCAATTGGCAGGCATGGATGGCCAGCAGAAGGGCTACCAGCAGGATCTTCACGTGCAGCCAGCCCGAAGTGCCCACCAGCCAGGCGACTCATTTCGATAAAGTACAATCCAAATTCCAAAACCGACAGTCACCACCATCGCCGGATTCATGACCGCGTACAGAAGTCTGCGCTCCATCGTCTTGAAACTCCTCTGCCTGAGGAGTCCCGGCACCAGCCTGAGCGTGATAAGCAAACAACCGCGGCAAGTACAACATGCCCGCCATCCAGGCGAAGGCTGCAATCAGATGCACAGCCTTCATGTACAGATAAGCGTTGCCCATGAAACTCATGAGACTATTCATGCCGGGCACTCGATGTTGTGCGCGCTTAAGCTTCCGCGCGGACGAGACGGATAAGCCGCTCGACATTCTCGATGGGCGTTTCCGGAAGAATGCCGTGGCCGAGATTGAAGACGTATGGCTTCGACGCAAGAGAATCGAGAATCGACTTCACCCGGCGCTCCATAGCATCCCCGCCCGCGAGCAGCAATAGCGGGTCGAGATTGCCCTGGACGGGCAGATGGCTCTGCATCTGGGCCATCGTCTTCAGTGGCGCTGCCGTGTCGCAGCCGAGTGCGTCCACGCCCGTTTTCGCGACATATTCCTCGTATTGCGCCGAGCTTCCGCGCGGGAAGCCGATGATCGGAACATGAGGATGAGCGGCCTTTACCTGCTTCACGATTTTCGCCGTCGGCTCGATCGCGAAGGCCTCGAAATCGTTATCGGCGAGAGCGCCGGCCCAACTGTCGAAGATTTGCAAAGCGCGCGCGCCAGCGTTCACCTGCCCGATCAGGTAGGTGGCGGACGCTTCCACAAGCATGTCGAGAATAGCAGCGAAGGTTTTCGGTTCGCGGTAGGCCAAGAGTTTCGTGGCCTGGTAGTCCTTAGAACCGTGGCCTTCCACCATGTAGCTTGCGACGGTCCAGGGCGCACCGCAAAATCCGATCAGCGGCACCCTGCCTTCGAGACCGGCGATGGTCTTATGGATCGCTTCGTAAACGATCTCGAAGGTCGATTGCGCTCTGGAAACCGAAAGCTTGGAAAGATCCGCGAGGCTCTTGATCGGCTCAAGGTGGGGGCCTTCTCCTTCGCGAAATTCCAGATGCTGACCGAGAGCATGAGGCACGACGAGGATGTCTGAAAAGATGATGGCGGCATCGAACCCGAAGCGGCGAATTGGCTGGATGGTTACTTCCGCTGCAAGCTCGGGATTGTAGCAGAGGTTGAGAAACGAGCCTGCCTGCGCTCTGACCTCACGATATTCGGCAAGATAGCGGCCAGCTTGCCTCATCAGCCACATGGGAGGAGCCTTATGAGCCTTTCCTGCCAGGGCTTCCAGGAACTTGTGCGTGCTTTGCTTGGCGGTGGCTTCGGAGGACGTCTTCATCAAAAAAGATTCCACTTAAGATCTGTTGTTCTTACTGGGGGGAGGCAACACGTGCAAACATCATGTTGTGCCGCGTTCGTCCCCTGGTTCCAGGTGCGGGACCGGCTAGGAATGCAAACGCCTGAGCTTTTGTTGAAAACTCGCGCTTACAATCGGGTTCGTCCTTTGCTGTTTAGCCTTGCTTTGCCCGTTTCAGCAATGAATAACTAAACGAACAAGCTGTGAAGACTCAGCGCAGGTCAACGAGCCGGGGCGAACCAAGGGCTTTTTTTCCATAGCGCTAAGAGCTGTGCGCTCTTTTTTAATTAGCGTGGAGGACTCAATGGCGGACGACGGAGGCAAGCGACCCCAAGTCGCCAATGAGGGGTCTGTATCCCCGGAATTCACACCAATCCCCAAGCCGAAGCACTTTCATCTGCACCTTGTTTCGGATGCCTCCGGAGAGACCCTGACGACAATGTCGAAGGCGGCGCTGGTGCAGCTCGCGGGCGCGAAACCCAACCGGCATATGCATCCGCTCGTGCGCAACCCGAGGCAGCTCGCAATGGTCTTGCAGCAGATCGAGACGGCGCCGGGCATCGTGCTTTACACGCTCATGAACCCGGAGCTCGCCGATCTTCTCGAAACGCGATGCGGGGAGCTTGGCGTGCCCTGCGTCGCCGTGCTGAAGCCTGTCTTGCGAGCTTTCGAGGATTATCTGAAAATGCCGGCGCGCGCTGTTGTCGCAGGGCAGCATACGCTCGATGCCGACTACTTCCGGCGGATCGAGGCCATGAATTTCACGCTGGCCCATGACGACAGCCAGTCCACGGAGGACCTGGAGAAGGCCGACATCGTGCTCGTCGGCGCCAGCCGCACCTCCAAGACACCGACCAGCATTTATCTTGCGAACAGAGGCTTTAAGACCGCAAACGTGCCGCTCGTTCCAAACATTCCGCTGCCCCCCACCCTGAAAGACCTCAAGACGCCTTTTGTGGTAGGCTTGGTTGCAAGCCCGGAGCGGCTTGCCGAGATCAGGCGTAATCGGTTGCTTGCTTTGAATAGCGACAAATTCGATGATTATATTGATGCAGATGCTATAAAGAGCGAGATAGCATTTACAAAGAGACTGTGTTCGCAGAACGGTTGGCAGGTCCTTGACGTCACGAGAAAGTCCATCGAGGAGACAGCTGCGGCCATAATCGCTCTCTATGAAGGTAGCCGCCGTTAGCTAGGCTGGTTTTCCTTAATTTTGAGCTTGAAAAAGGTTATACTTCGCGCGATGCAATCCGACTACCCAGAGATCATACTTGCGTCCGCGAGCCCTGTGCGAGGGGCTATCCTGGCGCACGCGGGCATCAGGTTTCACCAGCGTCCTTCGATGGTGGACGAGGCCGAGGAGCACAGGCACTTCGCCAGCAACACCACGCCCATGGAAGTCGCGAAGGCATTGGCCCGGCTCAAAGCTGACGGCGTCCTGGAGACGGAGCCTGGGGCTTTGGTCATCGGCGCGGACCAGGTTTTGACGATTGGCGATGAAATTTTGCAAAAGCCGCGAAGCCGGGAAGAAGCGCGTGACCAGCTTCTGAGATTGCGCGGACAGACGCATCAGCTCCATTCCGCGGCTGTCCTGGTTTATAAGGATCAGGCAGCGGCGTTCTCCGACACCGCGGCCATGACGGTGCGCAATTTCTCTGACGAGTTCCTCGATTGGTATCTTGATGCGGCGGGCGAGGGTGTCTTCACATCCGTCGGCGCCTATCATATCGAAGGTCTCGGCATTCATCTCTTCTCTGAGGTGAAGGGCGACTATTTCACCATCCTCGGTTTGCCCATCCTTCCGGTGCTGGACGAGTTGCGCCGCCTTTCGGTTCTCATGAAATAGGAATGCGGGCATGAATCGCGCCTGTGTGATCGGCTGGCCTGTCTCTCACTCCTTGTCGCCCGTGATCCATGGCTATTGGCTCACACAGTGCGGCATAGACGCCGAGTATGTGAAGGCCCCCGTCGAGCCGAAGGATCTGGCAGTCTTTCTGACGAACCTGGCGGCCAACAGGTTTTGCGGCGGCAACATCACCGTGCCCCATAAGATCGAGGCCCATCGCCTTTGCGAGCGTCGCGATGCCGCAGCGGAAGCAATCGGGGCCGTGAATACGGTTTGGCTGGACGGCGGAAGATTGGCAGGCTCGAACACCGACGCATACGGCTTTCTTGCCAACCTCGACGATGAAGCGGAGGGCTGGGATCGCCAAGGTGCGGCCGCCGTCATCGGCGCGGGCGGCGCGGCGCGTGCCATCGTCTGGGCGCTTGGTCGGCGCGGCTTCGAAGATATCAGGATCGTGAACCGGACAAAGGCTCGCGCCGAGGAGCTTGCGGCGGCTTTCCCGCCTGCATCCGCTTATGGCTTCGAGGCTCTCGACCGGGCTTTGCAAGGCGCGGCTTTGATCGTCAATACCTCGACGCTTGGCATGAAAGGCGCGCCAGCCGCTCGACATTGATCTTTCCGATAGCGGCGCCGGATGCCACAGTCTGCGATATCGTTTATTCCCCGCTTGAAACGGACCTGCTTAGTCAGGCGCGGGGGCGAGGTCTCAAGGCCGTTGATGGGTTGGGCATGCTCCTCCATCAAGCTGTGCCGGGCTTCGAGATCTGGTTCGGGGTCCGCCCCCAAGTGACGCCCGAGCTGCGCGAATGCCGTTCTGGCCACGATAGCAGAACGAGATAGCGGTGGGGCATGATCGTCGCAGGGCTGACAGGCTCGATCGGAATGGGGAAGAGCACGGCTGCGGCCTACCTTCGCGATCAGGACATCCCTGTTCTGGATGCTGACCAGATCGTCCACGACCTTTATGCGGGCGAGGCTGCGCCTCTGATCGAGGCGGTGTTCCCCGGCACGACCAGGAACGGCATGGTGGATCGCGCGGCGTTGGCCGCAAAAGTCGTGGCCTCGCCAGCGGAACTGAAAAAGCTCGAAGCCATCATCCACCCGCGCGTCCGCGCCGCCGAATGGGGCTTTTTGCTCGACGAGCATGACAAGGGCTCCGATCTCGCGGTCCTCGAAATACCGCTTCTCTTCGAGACGGCGTCGCATGCGCTCTTCGATGCGATTATCGTCGTAAGCGCGCCGGAGGATGCCCAGCGCGCCCGCCTTATGCGCCGGCCGGGCATGACCGCCGAAAAACTCGATGCGCTGATCGCCCGCCAGATGCCGGACGCCGATAAGCGCGCAAAAGCCGACTTCGTTGTGGATACCAGCGTCCCGCTGGAAGACACCCACCGCCAAATCGATGCGATTGTGAGGGAGATCATGAAACGGCCTTCACTGGCATTCCAGCGCTGGGCCGACCTCCAAGAGGACTGAGCCTGCAGCCCGCCAGGCGGGGACGCCTAAATTGACCTCACGCTGAGCTGGTAAAGGACGCTTCGCAACAGGCAAAGCGAGCTCCACAGGTTCAAGAAACAGAGGTGTGCCCGCGGCAGGCGACTTCGTTGTGGATACAGGCCGCCCGCTTGAAGACACCCGCCGCCAAATCGATGCAGTTGTAAGGGATCATGAACCGGCCCCGCTGGCATGCCAGAGGCTTGGCTGATCTCCACAAAGACTGAACGCATCGATGGGG
The DNA here is from genome assembly GCA_963833565.1 of uncultured Alphaproteobacteria bacterium. GTDB lineage: Bacteria > Pseudomonadota > Alphaproteobacteria > Rhizobiales > Rhodomicrobiaceae > Rhodomicrobium. The sequence goes on along the minus strand of CAWHYO010000031.1, from coordinate 258,281 downwards.
CTCAATGCGCGAACTTGTCCTCGATACCGAGACGACCGGGCTTGACCCGAAGGACAATCACCGCATCATCGAGTTGGCCTGCGTCGAGCTGATCAATTACATCCCGACCGGCGTCTCCTGGCATTGGTATTTCAATCCCGAGCGCGACGTTCCAAGGGCCGCGACCGAGGTCCATGGCCTCACCGAAGCGTTCCTGGCCGATAAGCCGCTGTTCAGTGCGGTGGCGGATGAGGTCCGCGCCGTGCTGGAAGATGCGCACCTCATCATCCACAACGCGGCTTTCGACGTGGGCTTCCTCAATCACGAATTCGGCCGGCTTGGCTATCCGCCGCCGATCAGCTTCGAACGCGTGACCGACACGCTGGCGCTTGCGCGGCGGAAGCATCCCGGCAGCCCCAACAATCTCGACGCGCTGTGCCGCCGCTACGGGATCGACAATTCCACGCGCACGAAGCATGGCGCGCTGCTCGACAGTGAGCTTCTGGCCGATGTCTATCTTCGGCTTGTCGGCGCTGAGCAAGCGGGCCTGAACCTGACCTCGCACGAGGCGGCGGTTCAAGCCGAAGGCGAGGCCGCTGTGCAGGTCCGGTTGAAGCCTCTGCCGCCGCGCCTTTCGGCCGAGGAGGAAGCCGCGCACGCAGCCTTCGTCGCCTCCCTCGGCGCCAAGGCGATCTGGCTTCGCTACGCACAGCCCGCACCAGAAGCGGCGCAATCCGCTGCGTGAACGGGGTTGCGACTGGCGTTAGCCTTCACTTCAGCAATTTCTTCGACTTTTAAGCTTTCAGGAATAGAAAAGCAGAATTGCTGTAGCGGCATTTCCGAACGCACATTTGTTTAGTTCTTATGAGTTGCGGGTTTGAGTAGGGGCCAGAGAGTCCATGGCTGAGATGATACCGGATCGCCTGCCAAGCGGAGCGAGTGCAGGCGAGAAGCGGGTTTTTGAAGTGCTGCAGCGGCTGCCCGACAACTGCATTGTCTATTACGAGCCAGTTGTCGGAAACAGATATCCAGATTTCATCGTGATTATGCCCGAAGTGGGGCTTCTGATCATTGAAGCAAAGGGTTGGTATCCGGCTCACATAGAAAGCGGGGATCTCAATCAGGTCAGGATTACCAGCCGGGGACGCACCGAGACACAGAGGCATCCCATCCGGCAGGCAAGGGATTACATGTTTGAGTTGATGAAGGCGGCAAAGGCCTTCGGCAACTCCGCTTCGTTGCTGCAAAGCGGTGGGGATCATGAGGGGCGGTTCATCTTTCCTTTCGGCCACCTCGTCGTCCTCAACAACATCAAACGGGAGCAATTGGACAGTCTTGGCTTGACGCAGCTATTCCCGGCTTCGAAAGTCATGACAAGAGACGAGTTCGAGCAACTGGCCAGCACGACACCGGAAGCCCTCATCACTGCTCTCAAGAAGTTCTTCGATCCCTCGTGGGCTTTCGCTGCGTTGAATGAAACGCAAATTTCGACGCTGCGTGCGATCATCCATCCCGAGATCGTTATTGCGAAGGCGCCCGTCGGCCGCCAGGACAGCCGCGATGCGCTGAAGACTTTGGATCTTCGCCAGGAGCGGCTCGAAAGGAAGATTGGTGAAGGGCACCGCGTTTTGTATGGTGTCGCCGGGTCTGGCAAGACAGTGATTTTGCTAGCAAGAGCCCGCCTGTTGGCCGCTGATGCAAGCAAAGAAGTTCTGATTTTATGCTACAACAGGCCGCTTGCTGAACATATTCGGGGCATACTCGCTGGCCAGAGCAATATTGTCTGCCACAACTTTCATATGTGGGGATCGCGGCATGGGGTCTCTTTCGACAAACAAGAGGACGAAGACCACTATGGCCAGCGTCTTCTCGATCGATTGCAGCGCGGGGACGGAGACGCCTATCGTTTCGACGCTGTTTTGATCGACGAGGCTCAAGACTTCGCCAGGACTTGGTTTCAATGCGTGAAGCTGGCTTTGAAGGAGCCCGATGACGGCGACCTGCTCATTGTCGGCGATGGAAGTCAGGCCGTCTTCAAGAGGAGGCCGTTCACCTGGAAGGAGGCCGGAGTATCAGCCCAAGGCCGCACATACTCCAAAGATTTCGATCTGCAGGTGAACTACCGCAATACGAGAGAGATTATCGAGATCGCCTCCCTATTTGCAGGCGGCAGCAATGAGGGGGATCAGGAGCACAGCTTTTCCGCCATGAAGCCTGATCCGGGCACAGCGCTTCGCTCCGGGCCATATCCGGCGGTGTTGGCGTGTCCGACCCGGGCAGCTGAATGCGACAGCGCCGTTGAACAGATCCGCACTTGGCTTGGCGCGGGCCTCAAGCCCGGGGAGATAGCGGTTCTGTATCGCGCCCTCCCAGACCAGCACCGATCCGATTTCAGCCGCTTCCTTCAACTGGTGCAAGGCCTTGCCCCTATCTATTGGCGAAAGGGCAAGATCGGCTCGCCGCAGGAGGCGATAACCATAAGCACCCTCCATGCCTGCAAGGGGCTGCAATGGCGCGCGGTGCTGATCCTCTGGGCGGACCTGCTTCCATTCTCGAGCGACCCGGAGCAATGGAAGCTCGAACGCGGCTTCATGTATGTCGCCATGACGCGCGCGGAAGATGAGCTCGTTCTTACAAGGTCAGGCCATTCACCCTTCATCGATGAAATCGAGGCGGCACTCAGCGGGCCGGACGATAGAGCCCCCTCATGAGAGCCGCTCGGATCTTGATGCCTCTCTGCGAGGGGTGACATCCTCCCAAATCTGTTGCCGTTCATAAGCAAAGTCCGTTTGCGTTAGCGTTCAAATTCATCCGGGATCTTCGGTAAAAGCGCCTTACCGCCGGGTTAAGGGCAGCAAGCTTTTGATATTAAAGGGAAAAATTATAGGGTTGCGCGGCGCTGCCGCAGCTCGAAAGACGCGGGTATGGTTAAATTGTCAGATTGAAATATATTTAACGGACTTTAGCGCGTCCCAGTAAAGTAGAAAATTCCTGCATTAAATGGAACTTAATGCGGTCGCGCTCAAAGATAAAAAGCTTATTTTTCAGTCGGTTAGAGCCGCACTTCGCTGCCGCCCAAAGGGGCGGCGCTCCTCGTTTGCGTCCGAATGCCCTATTTATAAAGTATGCCCATTCAACCCTGAAGCGCAACAAGGCATTCAAGCGGCGGCGAAGAAAACCTCGCTGGGTGTTTTGTAGCCGAGAGCCTTTCTGGGACGGGCGTTGAGTTTGTCCTCGACCCGTTGGACATCGGCGGGGGTGAGGGTAGAGAATTCGGAGCCTTTTGGGAAGTACTGGCGGACGAGGCCGTTGGTGTGTTCGTTGAGGCCCCGCTCCCAGGAATGATAAGGCTTGGCGAAGTAGATTTGCGCGCCAAGCCTGGCTGCTATCTTGGCGTGGCCGGCGAACTCCTTGCCGTTGTCATAAGTGATGGTCTCGATCTTGTGGGCAATGGGAAGAAGCGAGGCGTCGCAGGCCTTTTGGACGGAGGCGGCGCTTCTGTCCGGGAGGATGGCGAGCTTTGTATATTTTGACGTGCGATCCACGTGGGTCAGGATGGCGCCCTTGAGGCTTCGTCCGATGATGGTATCGCCCTCCCAGTCGCCAATGCGGCGTTTTTCTTGGGCGATGGCGGGCCGCTCGGCGATGTCCACGCGGCCGGGGATGAGGCCGCGCCCGGAGGTTTTGCCTTTGCGCCTGTTGTATTTCTTGCCGCTATGGCGCAGATGGCGCCAAAGGCCGCCGCCGTTTCTCTTGTCCTTCCAGATGTGCCGGTAGATGCGTTCGCCGCTGACAAAGACGTGTCCCTGCCTTTTCAACCAGCCGCTGATTTGCTCGGGGCTCCATTGTTCTTGCGTCAGTTTTAATTGGTCCGGAAATAAATCTGGCGTGTTCATGTTAACCATCTTCGATTTAACCTCTTGGCGCGGCAAGGATTTGTTTACCGGGTGCTTTTGCAGCACAAGGCCGCAAAATAGCGGCGGTCATCGGAAAGGCGAAAGGGCTCGTCTTGAACGAGGCTGAACTTCGCGATTTCGAACGCCACGTCGGGGCCAACCTTCATCTCTTCGCCTCTCGTGGCTTCATCTGAAAGGGCGATATGCGAGATGGTGTGAGAGTGCGGTTGCCGCAAAATTGAATTTTCATTTTAAACAGGGAACAAGGCTAAGCCCTCGCTCGTTGTCTCCAAAACGGCACATATGTTTTGACAGGCGAAGGGGGAGGAAATGGAGGCCTTGATACTCGACCTCACAGAGGATCAAATCGTCAAGCCTGACTTCGCAGAGATCAGCGGAAGGCTGCAAGGCCTCGCCTATCAGGTGAGCAGCCTTTCTCAAAGGCCGCCGGACTTTTCAAAGCGCGTCAAGCGCATTCAGAAGGAACTGAGATCAGTCGGCGGCTTATTGCACGGGATCGAATAGTCGCGCGCTCTCATCTGAGGGCACGTTCGGCAGGAGCGCAGGGGCAAGAAACGGGGCATGGCAGTTGACTCAAGCTGCAGCCGGGCGAATTAGCTGGAACCGATGTCATGGCCGGGCTTGACCCGGCCATCCAGTCTTGAAATCCAAAAGATTTGAAATTGTTACCCTGGATGGCCGCCTCGGAGGGCGGCCATGACAACTAGGGGATTCCAAATCATGGCACTCCAGGTCAGATGCCTTGGTGCTTTTGCACCATAAGGCCGCTACTTTGGAGGCTTGAAGAAGAAATCCTCGTCGGGAATGCGGCCATAGACGAACGGCTCTTGCTGATTGTTGGTTGCGGCCAGCACGCTGCTCGTCACCCGGCGGAAAAAGCGCCCGAGTTCGATCCCGTCCTCATCCATATGCTTTACAAGCGCCGTGGCAAAGGGGCTGTTCGCGTCTTTTCCATCCGAGGCGACGTTACCATCGCGGGCGGCATAAAAAACCACTTCGCCGTGTGAAGGCTCAACGGCGGTCAAGCCGCGCGCCACGGCGCGGGTGCTGACCCGGCTCATCACCATGCGCGACAGGAACGGGTTGTTGCGGCAGGCGTCGAGGATAACGACGCGCAGCTTCGTCGCCGCCGTCAAACGGTCGAGGACGCGCTCCAGCGGTACGGCTTCGTCCGGGGCATCGGTCGCGCGCGCAAGCTGGGCGTCGACCGGGACGAGCCAGTTGCGGCCGTCCAACTCCATGCCATGCCCGGCATAATAGACGAACGCCCATTCCGCGCCTGCAGTCTTATCCTCGAACTCGCCCAGCACGCGCCGCATGGCCGCCACGCCGAGATCGTGCTTCTCGATTACTTCAAAGCCGAGACGCGTGAGTTCGGCTGCAACGACGGCCGCATCGTTCCTCGGGTTCGGAAGTTCCGTCACAGCCTTGTAGCCGCTGTTGCCGATGACAAGCGCGACGCGTCGGCCTTTCGCTTGCGCTTCGGTATTTGCCTGGGCCGGTGCAGGCTGCGGAAGGGCGGGCGCTTCCAGCACGATTAGCCTCGCGCGCGCCTTGTTTTGCGCATCGGTTTGGTCGGGGTCACCCGCTTTTAGCTCGACCGCTTTCTTGTAATCCGCAATAGCCAGCGAGCGAAGCCCTTGCTGCTCATAGACCTGCCCGCGCCCCCAGAGGGAGCTGATGTAGCCTGGTTTCAGCTGCAACGAGGCGTTGAAGTCGTCGAGCGCAGCCTTTGCCTCATTCAATGCAAGAAGAATGTGTCCTCGTGTATCGACGGCGTCGAAGCTTTTAGGGTCAAGTGCCGCCGCTTTATCGGCCTTCTATGATCCGCGTGCAGCCGCTAATTGCGAGAGCTTGGTCTTTGTTTTGTTCGCAATCCTGGGCAGCACCGCCAAAAGCTGCACCGCTGAAGGTTAACGCTGTTCCAATAGCCAAAAACAATGCGCGCATGAAATTGCCCAGCCAGCCCGTTATTTGCAAAGATATATCCAGATGGGAATAAGCGCCAGCGAAGCTCGCGCTAAGCAAAGTGTTTCGGACATGGCAAAGGATCGCGGCTATCGTCATCCCGGAAGGGCGTGAGCCCTATCCGGGATCGTAACACATTGAAGCGCATTTCTTTTTACGATCCCGGCTCGCGCTTCGCTTGGCCGGGATGACGAAACGCGAGGCGAGCGCCTCTCGGGGAGCCGGACCCGGAATTGACAAAGGGCTTCCTTTAACCATTTCGCAAGGAGAGGGGCCGCGCGTCTGCCGCCCCAAGGACCTGCAATGAATATCATTCCCATCAGTTTTGGTTTGAAATCCAACACCGTCTCCGGCAATGGCGACACGCACCGGGAACAGGAAGCACTCGACGCCTATTCACAGATCGTCACCGGCGTCGTGGAGAGCGTGGCCGCGGCCATGGTCGGGATCCAGCGCAAGGCGAAGCCCGGCGCGCCGGAAGCCAATCCGCGCATGCAGGGCGGCGCGGGGTCCGGCTTCGTGATCACGCCCGACGGCTACATCCTGACGAACAATCACGTGATCGAAGGCGCGAGGGCGATCGAGGTGCTTTTCGCCGATGGCAGCACCGCGCCCGCAGATGTCGTGGGCGGCGATCCCGATACGGACATTGCGCTTGTCCGCGCGCATACGGCGCGGCTTTCTCCCGTTGAGCTCGCTGACTCGGACGCGCTGCGTGTTGGGCAGCTCGTCGTGGCAATGGGCAACCCGTTTGGTCTCCAGGCATCGGTCACGACCGGCGTCGTGAGCGCCTTGCGGCGCACCTTGCGCGCCACGACGGGCCGCCTGATCGAAGACATCATCCAGACCGACGCAGCCCTCAATCCGGGCAATTCCGGCGGCGCGCTCCTGGATAGCCGGGGCCGCGTGATCGGCGTGAATACCGCGATCATAGCGGGCGCAAACGCCACCGGATTTGCTGTGCCGATTAATACCGCCAAGCGAGTCATTCCGGACCTCATGCGCGAGGGCCGCGTTGTGCGCGGCTATCTGGGGTTAGCCGGACAGACGGTTCCGTTTCCGAAGGCGGCGGCGGGCAGATACGGGCTTTCCATTCCGGCCGGGGTGCAAATCGTTCAGATCGTGCCCGAAGGCCCTGCCCAGAAGGCCGGATTGCGCGCAGGCGACGTAATCTTGTCTGTCGACGGCAGGGACGCGCCTTCGGTCGACGCGATCCACCGCATTCTCGACGGAAACTCGATAGGCCGCGAGGCGGCGCTTCGCGTGCTCCGCCGCGGCGAAGTGATCGAGGCGCGCATCACGCCCTCGCGCAGGCCCGGCGAGGCCCGCCTTTAGCCTTCGTGTGCCGCCTTCAGGGCATTCACGCAAAACTTTTCGCTTTTTCTGCCGGTCAGGTTGATGAGATCGAAATTGATGCCCTGTATTCTGTGAGGGCGTAAATCTTGTTGGAAGAAGCGAGAGAAATTGCGGTCGGCAGGCGGGTACTAATGGACAAAATCTGGAAGTCCAGGCGACTGAAGCAAGTTGCGGGGCAGGTCTGGCGCGGTTTCATCGTTGATGAATGTCCAGATGAGAAAGAACGCGTCCGTCAGGAACGGATCAGCAATATCATGCAAAACGTGGTTTTGCTTGAGGCCATGCGCCGATGGAAAATTGAAACCGAGGGTAACCGAACAAATTCACGCCTTTGACCTGGATAAGGGCGGTCCTCAAAGTCCCGTGGGCATTGACGAATTGCAAAGCCTGTTCTTTAAATCGGCATGCTCAAAACCGCCTTGTCGGCATTCGCGACGTTCTTCGCTACCATAGGCCCGGTGGAGGCCGCGGTTCTCTTTGCGACATTCAGCCCCCGCTTCAGCCGCGCCGAACGCATCGCGGTCTCGCTTAAGGCCACCGGGATTGCAACAGCGATCATTCTGTTCTTTGCCCTCTTCGGTACGCCAATTCTCTCCGCGCTTGGCGTGAAATTTCCGGCGCTGGAGACGGCGGGGGGCATCATCCTCCTCATCATCGCACTCGATATGATCTTCGAGTTGCGGATCGGCGGAAGCACCATAACCCAGCCGGAGAGCGCCGAGGCGCGCGCGAAGAAGGACGAGATTGCGGTTTTTCCGCTCGCAACTCCGATCCTGGCTGGGCCAGGGGCGATGTCCGGCGCCATGCTTCTGATGGCGAATGCGGGCGGGAAGGTGCTGAATCAAATCGCTGTTATCGCCGCGCTCCTGACGGTGATGCTTATCACGCTGCTTTTCCTGCTCGCCGCCCAGGAAATCCGCGAGTGGGTTGGCGTTACGGCGCAGAAAGTGGTGATGCGCGTCTTCGGCATCCTCCTCGCAGCCATCGCCGTTCAATCCGTGTTCAACGGGATTTCCGGGAGTGGGATTTTTCTGCGTTCGTTCTAAGTAAGACGAAATTGTAGGAGTATTCGATGAGTGGCTTTGCAGAATACGACCGCTACGATGCCGTCGGCTTGGCTGAACTTGTGCGCAAGCGGGAGGTGAGCGCGGGCGAGCTTCTCGCCGAAGCCCGCGAGCGCTGCGACCGCGTCAACTCAAGACTCAACGCAGTTGTGCATCATTTGAACGCCGAGGCGGACGCGGCGGCAAGCGCCGTGGATACGGCACGGCCTTTCGCCGGTGTGCCCTTCCTTGTCAAAGATCTTGGTCCGCCGCTTGCGGGCGCGCCCCTGACATGCGGCAGCAGGCTCTTCGCCAACTATATCCCTCAAGACGACGGGGAAATCATAAAGCGCTTCAAGGCCGCGGGCCTTATCGCGTTCGGCAAGACGAACGTCCCGGAGTTCGGGCTGGTGCCGGTGACGGAACCCGAGCTTCTCGGCTCCTGCCGCAATCCCTGGAACCTTGACCGCACGCCGGGCGGCTCAAGCGGCGGCGCGGCGTCTGCTGTTGCAGCCGGCATTGTGCCGATGGCGCATGCCTCCGACGGCGGCGGCTCCATCCGCATTCCGGCGAGTTGCTGCGGCCTCGTCGGCCTGAAGACATCGCGCGGGCTGAATCCCAGGGATCCGCAAATCGAAACCATTACTTCGAACTTCGTCGTGGACCATGTCGTAAGCCGCAGCGTTCGCGACTCCGCCGCTCTGCTGGACGCCGTCTGCACTCGTCCGGGTGCGGGTTTTCTGGCCGGGATGGAAACGCCCCCGGAGCCTTTGAAGGTTGCGGTTGTTCGAAGCGCAATGTTCGGTTCGTCGGTCGCCCCGGAAGTCCGGGCGGCGCTCGAAAGCTCAGTCAGGCTGATGGAGTTGCTCGGCCATCATGTCGAAGATGCCGAACCCAAGGTTGATTATGCAGAGTTTGGCATGGCCTTTCTTATCTACTGGGCCATCGGCGCTAAGCAGGGCCTCGACGGCGCTGTGGATCTTGTGGGCCGCTCGGCGTCAAGCGAGGACGTGGAGCTGACCACGTGGATGCTCGCGAGCGTTGGCGGTGTTGTGCCGGAAGCTGAGAAGGCTTGGGCGAAGTCTGTCATCGATCGAGCGACAACGGTATTTCTGGAGTTCTCCGAACGCTTCGACGTGATCATGAGCCCTGTCCTGGGGTCTCTTCCGCTGCGTATCGGCCAGAACAAGCCGACAACGAGCGAACGAATTGCAATGCGGGTTGTGGATGGCCTCCATTCCCCCTGGCTCATGAAGGCGCTCCTGAAAGCCATCGCCGCCAAGACGTTTGCCTTCGCCCCATTCACCGCGCAATTCAACATCACGGGCCAGCCCGCCGTTTCGGTTCCCCTTGCCTGGTCGCCGGACGGTATTCCCATCGGCATTCAGTTCGCTGGTAAAGTGGACGCCGATGGCCTTCTGCTTCGGCTTGCGCGCCAGCTGGAACTGGCCCAGCCATGGGCGCAGCGCCGGCCTCCGCTGTGGTCGGGCGAAAACATCAGGCAAGCTGCTTGATCCCTGCGGCCTACGCGCTAAAAGAAAGAAAAAGGACAAGCCCATGGATAAATTCACTTCGCTCACGAGCGTGGCCGCGCCGTTGCCCATGATCAATGTCGACACCGACATGATCATTCCGAAACAGTTTCTGAAGACGATCAAGCGCACGGGCCTCGGCAAGTCGCTGTTTTACGAAATGCGCTTCGACGATGACGGCAAGGAGAGCCCGGACTTCGTCCTGAACAAGCCGGCTTACCGGAGCGCGAAAATCCTGGTGGCCGGGGATAATTTCGGCTGCGGGTCAAGCCGCGAACACGCGCCCTGGGCGCTTCTCGACTTCGGCATCCGCTGCGTGATTTCGACATCGTTCGCCGACATTTTTTACAACAATTGCTTCAAGAACGGCATTCTGCCCGTGGTGGTTTCCGCCGCTGACCTGGCAAAGCTGATGGACGACGCGGAGCGCGGCTCGAACGCTACGCTCACTGTCGATCTGGAGAAGCAGGAAATCCGTGGGCCGGACGGCGGGGTTGTGCGCTTCGACATCGATCCCTTCCTCAAGAAATGCCTCATTGAGGGCCTGGACGATATCGGCCTGACCATGCAAAAGGCGGATAAGATCCAGACGTTCGAGGAAAAGGCTTCCCTCTCGCGGCCCTGGGCCTGATGCGTAGGCAGACTTTGTCATCCCGGCCAAGCGGGGCGCGAGCCGGGATCGTAGAAAAACATGTGTTTCAATGCGTTACAATCCCGGAAAGGGCCTACGCCCTTCCGGGATGACGGCAGCGGCGATCCGTTGACGTGTCCGAAATATCCTTGGGGTGCGTGCACACGGAAATGGCGCGCCCTGCCTGGAACAGGTCACAGCGCGGGATTTTTTGTCAACCCGCCCTCTTTATGGAGGATCGCGTCAGCGGCTTTCGCCGCCGCTGGCGGAGCCCAAGTCCTTGATAGAGGCTTTAAAGCTTAGCCAAAGAGGCGCCACCTGCGTTTTGGCTGGGTGTTTACCGGGGCGGCGCTGCTATCGTCTTCCTCTTCTTCGGCTGCGCGAGGCTGTGGGACCGGCAATTCTCTCGTCGGCTTATTGGTCAGTATTCCCAGAGGCCGGGTGACGACGAGATGGAGAGCTTCCTCCGCTCCGACGAGCCGCTCGGCCTCTCGCCATCCTTTTGCAAGATCGGGGGGGCGTCTGATGGTGTCATGTGTATCGGTTGCGAGGATTTGGACGAGACCTTCTTCCAGCATCCGCTGAGCCCAGTAGCGGGGACGCCTGCCAAACCGCCCGATCAGCGACCCGGATGTGACTTGCATCCAGACTCCCTTCTCAGCAAGCGTCGTCATGACATCGTACTTTTGCTCGATCCACGAAAGCCTTTCGGGATGGGTCAGAACAGGCACGTAACCGCCGACAAGAATGCTGAAAAAAAGGTCTTCGAGCCTTGCCGGAGCAATGTGGTGGGGAGGTTCCACCAGGACGTAGGAGGAGTCTCCGATCGGCAGCAGCCGGCCCTCCCTCAGGCCTGTTACGAAGTCCGGTATGATGTGGTTGTCGGCTCCGGCTACAAGCTTCAGTGGAACAGAGTCCGCATCGAGCCGTCCCTGAAGCTCTGCGACCGCAGCCTTTATCTGCGGACCTGAGTTCGGATAGAGGCCTGGCAAAATATGCGGTGTACAGGCGACGCATCGCACTCCCTGGTCCACGTAGGCACGGGCCATGGCCAAGCTGGTTTCGTAATCCGGAGCTCCATCGTCGATGCCTGGGAGCAGGTGGCTATGTAGATCATACATTGCTAAGATTACCCAAAATGCACATTATCGTCCTAGCTTCAATCTCTTCCCCGTTCCTTTATCACGCCGCTTTCCCGACGCGCAAATCGCGCTTGTACCTTGGCTTAACAACCATCTATGGTTGTGATAATCGAGCCACAACTACAATCTAAAGAATAAACTGGTTGTGGTGACAGCTTGCTCAACTCAGTCGCCTTGTTTAGAGCCAACACACGTACTGGTTGAAAAATTGGGGGTGCGCAATGAAAGGTTTTAAAAAGTCGAGGAGAGGGGCGGCGCGCGCATATATGTCAGCAGCCGTCGTAGCGGCGTTGTTCGCGACAAGCGCGCAGGCCGTGACGCTATCAAATGTTGAGGGTGCAGTTTCCATAAATCGTGGTGATGGCTTCCAGCCTGCCTCGCTTGGAACATCATTATCGGCTGGCGACCGGGTGCGCGCAGGCGCGAGCAGTTCGGTCAACATCCTTTATGAGAATGGTTGCTCGGCAAGGGTTGGACCTAATCAGGTTGTGGCTGTGCTGGCTACGCCTCCCGTTTGCCAGGGAGGCAGCTTGAAGGATGGTCCGGTCCTCGCACCTGCTGCCTTCGGTTTCGATCCCCTTCTCGCTGGCGGCTTGGCGGCCGGAGCCGGAGTTGGATTGGCTGTCGCCTTATCAAACGACAACAGCAACAGCAACAACAACACCTTCCACTCGGTTAGCCCATAGTCTCTTTTTTAAACTTGGCCGGCGGCGCGGCTGTTTTGGCTGCGCCCCGCGCCATGCCGCACATTTTCTGCAAATAAAGGGCAGTATATGTTGTGGACCCGTCCGTTGAAGGTTTCTCCGTAACAAATTCCCAATCAGGATTTCGTCGTAACTACATTCTAACTCACTGTGTCCTGACAGGATTATTCGCATCACGCTATATCACTAAAATCGATAACTCTAGGCTCATCATTAGATTGTGATAAACGTCTAATTCAACCTCTGGCGCCTTGTCGTTGACCGCTTCCCCAGGGCTACGAACTCAGGTTGACGACCATTTAACCGTTGCATCTTGTGTGATTCCATCTGGCTTTCTGATTCGGGAAGCCTCTGAGATGGACAGCTTCGGACCCAAACTGCGCCTTCGCAGTCTTTTGGATCATTTTTCGGCGATAGAGGATCCTCGGGAAGCTTGGCGGGTCGCTGAGCCAGCGTCAGACGATTGCGACCGCTCAACTTCATAGAGTGTCCAGCCGGAATCAGGTTCGCCCGCAATAGGATGCAACCAAGCCGGGGGATCACGGCCGTCCAGCCGCTCGAAAAAAGTCGCCCTATGGCCGCTGGACATATTTTTTGGCGGCACTCCGGGGCACAATACTACAAATTGAGCGCCAGTTGCCCGAAGCTCATCGGGGACATGATCGAGGTCTGTGGCTGCCCATGCAGCATTCAAAAGCATGAAGCCGTGGATTCCCGAATGATACGAGGACCCCACAATTTTTACTCGGGTGCGGTAGAGTAGCTCGGGACCATCATCCACATTCGCCAAGACTACTGTGCCGGGATAAGGAGCGAGCATTCGAGTTAGTGTCTGCATGGAACACTGCGCTTGATAAGCTGAACTGACCCTTGAAGCCTCAACGTCTGTCTTGGATGAAAGCATTAGAGCAAGAACCGGAGGCGCACAGAGGAAGGCGGCCACCAAGCCGGGCCGGACCAGGTGACGCCACGGCAGCGGGATAGAAGTGCCGGCGTCCGAGAGAAGTACAGGGAGCACCATGGCAGCTCCAGCCACAGCATATGACGAGAATCTGACATGCAATAGGGAAAGCGTAACGCATACGGTGGCGCAAAGTCCCGCGAAGACCCAAAGCATCAAAGGTAGAATATCCCTTTGCCTTTGGGCGTAACCAAACGCAGCGATCACTGCGAAAATCCCGGGCAGTGCGCAGACTGCGAAAAGGCTTGCCGTGTTAATTGGCTGCATTTCTTGAATGCTCGGGAAAAATGCGGATGCTTCTTCGGGCGTCATGAGGCCGTTCAAGCCGGACAAGTAGCCTGGAAAGAGTATCAGCCACAGTATGGCTCCGCCGATGCTGGCTAACGCGGCTATGGCGAACCGTAGGGAAACGGACAGGCGGATCGGCGCGAGAATCCGCAGCAGCCAGGATACCGCGCAAACGATCACGGCAAGACAGAGGAATACAACCGACAGCCGGTCAAGTTGAGGCGCCGCGCGCCCGCCATGTGGCGGATCGATCAAAAGTCCGAAGGCGATGGTGACGAGAAACGCACTGCCATAAGCGGCGAGAGCCAGGGTGACCCTGGGCGCTGGGCGGATCGCCCAGGACAATAATATCGCTCCAAATGCCATCAGGCCAAAAGGCATGGCCTCGGGGCTAAGCCATATTCCAATCCCCGCGAACAGTCCCGCCATACCGCCCCACCGGACGCTTCCAAAAGCCGCTCGTCCTCCTGCTCCCCAGGCGCCAACCGCGAGCGTAAACAGCAAAACATGATGGGTGACGGTGCCGAATTGGGCATAGGCAACAACCGGAGCAGCAGTCGCCACACCAAATGCTGCGATCCAAAGCCACCTTCGTTTTGCCAAAGGCGCAACTGCCCAAGCGCACATCGCCCCCAGCAGGCCAACCGAAAGGACGTTAGTAATCACACCAGCCCAAAGCAGAGCCTTATCGGGGGGAAACATCAGTTTGAGGACGGAACTCAGCATGAGAATGATGCCATCCAGGAGATGCGACCAGTGAATGACAATGCCAGAGCCGGATGCATCGCGGGAGACTACATGGCCAAACCAGTTCCCCTGATCCAAAGCCTCTTGTATTCGAACCAGACGCATATAGCTGTCTGGGTCTTGAAGAGTACCATATCCAGCTAATATGATATTGTATGGCTTTTTTAATAATACGGCGGCGATTGCTACAAAGAAGTATAGGATGTACCACCTGAATGATAGTCTATATTTATCGATCATTTTGTTTCTTATGATTTCATGCGTGCAATCTATATTATGTTCAGGTTTGTGAAATATTAATCGGCGGACCAAAATTCTATCTTTAGCTGCTATCAGCCTCCCTCGTTGCCAGCGATGGAGGACCGGCGCGGCAGCAACATACAAGCTCTGCTTAAGCTTGATGATGAACACTGTTAGCGGTGCTGGGCCGTACACTTCACCCGAAATCATCAACGCATCGAAAGCGCGAGATGTTCTTCCCCAATGTGGGAGTGATGACGTGGTGAGGGACGTCTAGCCCGCCATATGAGACCGCATCTTGGGGCCGGCGAGGCCGCCTGAGGGAATGGGCGAGATTATCGAAACCATCGTTATCGGGGCAGGGCCGGCCGGCCTGACGGCAGCCTATACGCTTGCGAAACATAAGTGTGATGTTCTCCTTCTGGAACAGGATCCCACCTATGTAGGCGGCATCAGCCGCACCGCGAACTATAAGGGCTTTCTCTTCGATATAGGCGGCCATCGCTTCTTCTCGAAGTCGAAAGAAGTCGTGGACCTCTGGAACGAGATTTTGCCCGATGACTTTCTCGAGCGCCCGCGCCTATCGCGCATCTATTATCGCGGCAAATTCTATGCCTATCCGCTGAACGCTTTCGAGGCGTTGAAGAACCTCGGCCCCTTCGAAAGCGCTCTGTGCATGGCGTCCTTCATTTTCGCAAAAGTCGCGCCCGTGAAAAATCCCCGCACCTTTCATCAGTGGGTGCGCAACCAGTTTGGCGAGCGCCTGTTCAACATCTTCTTCAAGACCTACACGGAGAAGGTTTGGGGCATGGGCTGCGACGAAATCTCGGCGGACTGGGCAGCGCAGCGGATCCGGGGCCTCAGCCTTGGCGCGGCCATCGCCGATGGCTTGCGCCGCTCGCTTGGGCTTCGCAAAAAAGGCACTGCAGCCAAAACGCTCATCGAGTCCTTCCGCTATCCGCGCCGCGGCCCCGGCATGATGTGGGAAGCGGCAGCCCGCAAGACGCAGGCCCTCGGCGGACGGCTCTTGATGGGCCGCAAAGTCTGCGGGCTGCAATATGACAAGACGGCCTGTCTCTGGACTATCTCCGTAGCCCGCGAAGACGGAACCGCGGAGATTTTCCGCGCTCGCAATGTCCTGTCATCAGCGCCGATCCGCGACCTGATGAATGCAATTGAGCCGCCGCCGCTGAGCCTGTCCCGTGCCCGCGATCTCAGATACCGTGACTTCCTTACTGTCGTGCTCATCGGCCGGCCGCTGCGGCAACTGCCAGACAATTGGGTGTATATCCATGATCCGTCAGTGAAGGTTGGACGCGTGCAAAACTTCCGCTCCTGGTCGCCGGAGATGATCGGCGACGGCGTCTCAACCTGCCTGGGCCTGGAATATTTCTGCTTCGAGGACGATGGTCTCTGGACGGCTTCCGACCTCGACTTGATTGCACTCGCGAAGGCTGAGATTGGCAGGATTGGCTTGATGGACCCGAGCGATGTTTTCGACGCCTGTGTCGTGCGCCAGCCCAAGGCCTATCCTGTTTATGACGACGCTTATGCGAGGAACGTACAGGAAGTCCGTCTCGAAATCGGGAGGCGCTTTCCGACGCTGCACCTCATCGGCCGCAATGGCATGCACAAATACAACAATCAGGACCACGCGATGATGACCGGCATGCTAACCGCGCTGAACATCATCCGCGGGGAGACAATCTACGACGTCTGGCAGGTCAACGCGGATGCCGAATACTCCGAGAGTGGAGGTTCTGGCGTACAGCGGGCGCTTTCGAGCGAACGTCTGGCGCCGGCGGCCCTGCCAAAATCTCGCAGGTCAATGGCTACCCCGAATGTTTCGGGGCCTGCGTCCCCGGTAGCTGAGGGCGGGCGGCAACGAGCCGACGTCTAGATATGGCGCAATCGCTCGTCACACGGGACGCGCCGCTCACGACGCCGCGGAACTGGCGGAGCCTGGCCACCGATCTCATGAGATATGCTGCCGCGAGTGCGGCCGCTCTCGCGCTCGACTATGGGATACTCTTGCTGCTCTATCAGGCATTCGGCGTCGGCTACCTCATCGCCGCCGCCGCCAGCTATTGTTGCGGCTTGGCGCTCGTCTATGTTCTCAGCGTGTGCTTCGTCTTCAAAGGGCGTCGCGCGATGCGCCCGCGCGCGGAGATTCTGGGCTTTATCGTCACCGGGGCTCTCGGCCTTCTTGTGAACGAAGCGTTGATGGGCCTTTTTGTCGGGGTTTTCGGCCTCGCCGTCGCGCTGGCGAAAGTCCCCACGGCAGGCCTCGTCTTCTTGTTTAATTTCGCAACCCGCCGCTCATTTATATTTACGCCACGAGAGACACGTCGAAAAGCATCGCAGCAGCGCCGCGTGGCGTAGCCCGTATCCGCGCCTTCTTCACCCACGCTGCGGGCCGCGATTGTTCTGAATGTATGGTGAAACCGGAATAGGCTGCGCACGGCGGCTCTGAGACACTACCGAATTTTGACACTATGCAGCGGACTGTGTGCACAATCGACACTGGCGGCAGCGTCAGTCATGCCGCCAGCGCTTCGAGATCATCGGCGCTTTGCGGTCTGCTTCGCGCCCGGTTGAATACTCAGCTCGGCCTTCTGCTCATCCGTCAGCGAGGCATAGAAGTCATAGACAGCGGGGCGAACCGTAACGATTGCCGCGATCAGAGCTGTCACCCGCTGCTGCGCCGCGTCCAGCCGCCCCTCAATACTGTCCGGAATGGCGGCGGGGCATCCGGCCTTGAGTGTATCCGAAGCCTTCGCCGAAACGGCCTTCAGCTCTTCGAGCTCTTGCTTCTGCGCGTTCGTCAGCTGGATTGTGCTGGCGATCTGATCTGCCGGGACATTCGTGAAGCTGGCCTGGCTGGTGCACAGTTCGGCGATGTTCATCTCCTTCGAGCGGGCAGTCTGGGCGCGTTTCATGTTCGGCTGCGACAGCGTTGCGAGGCGCTGCTTCTGGGCCTCGGTGAAAAGGCCGTAGAGATGCACGAGCGGCGCTTTGATCACCTCACTGGCTTCCGTCATTGCCTGCAAGCGGCGCAGCATGGCGTCGAGTCTTGAGACCGGCGTGAGCGGCATTTCGGCGGAGCAGGATGCTTTCAGGATCTCTGAAGCCTTGACTGTCGCGGCCTTGAGGTCAGCGAAGGCCGTGCGCTGCTCCCCGGTCGCGTCAATGATCTTGCCAAGCTCATCGATGGGGAGATCGCTCACCCCTGGGGCGAAGCCTGCGCATGTCTCTACAGCAGCCGCTGGGTCCACTGCCACAGGCGCCGCACGGCGCCGGTAAGGACGATAGATGCCGCCCGTGTAGGCGCCATCAAAAGTGTAGTCGTCATCGTAAGTGTATTCACCGTATGGCCAGAACGCGCCCCAGATGATTGCGTCGGGGCCATAACCCCAATACGCATCGTAGTAGTCGTAGGGCCAGAAGGCGTAGGAGAAGTAATCGCCGAACCAGAAAGGCCAGAACACAGGGCCCCACCAGCGATAGCCGTACCCGCGCCCGGAGTGGTCGCGCCAATAGTTATTCCATTGGCCATTATGGTTGTGAGCGAAAGCGTTGTTGTAGAAAGCGTTATGCGGCGCGAGTGTCGCCGCCTGCAACGGCTTGTTCGTCGCCAGATGCCTCAGGTTTGCTGCCGTGAAGGTGCCTTTCGGAACCTTGGCGATGCCGGCGTTTCGTTTTGCAATTTGGCGGTCGCCTTTCGGTTGACACCCCGCGTGTACCGGCTCGCATAGCCCCTGCCGAAGGTCCTGCTGAAACTTCTACTCCCGATGCGGCCATTTCCTGGATGAAAGCTCTGCCCATAAAACCTGGGACCGTGAAGCACGCCGTAGCCCCGGAAGTTACTTCCGGAGTGCGAGAAAGACATCGAGCCGGGGCCTCGGCCCATGCCGCCGATATACCCTCCCCCGAAATGCGCGCCTCCGCTAAATCCGCCATGACCGCCGCCAATCCGCCTCCGCCAAACCCGCCCCCGCCATGGCCGCCACCTCCTCCGCCGCTGGGCATCCGCAATATCATGCAAGCCCAGCACAGTGATGAGAGCGCCGGCAGCCAGAGCTATCGTGAAATACTTCAGTTTCATCTCCCACCTCCCGCTTTTCCAAGCAATCCCAGGCCAACAGACGATTTTACCAGTTCTGCAAAGATAACGACAGCCTATCTGTCAAACTAAGTCCGTTTGATCTCTAAAGGAGTAGGGAGCAGGGCCAGGCTGTGGCGCGGCTGGACGGGCCGGTGCTTGTGCTGCCCGGCGCGGGGCTGACAACGCGTATCGCTCACATCCTGTGGATGCGTGCCCGGCCGGACGAGAGTCTGTGACCTTCAGCACCGGCGGAAAAATAAAGGAGCGCGGCACAACCCAATAAAAGCAATAAAACTATTTCGATTTTCAGGCGATGCGCGCCTGCTCAAACTTGAGGTAATAAGCCGCTGGCGGCAGCGACCGTTATGCCGCCCCGCCAGCGTTCGATATATCAGCCGCGGTTCGCGGCCTGCATCTCGGCCGGCTGGACGCTCAGCGCGGCCTTCTGCTCATCCGTCAGCGATGTATAGAAATCGCGCACGGCGGGGCGAACCGTATCGACAGCCGTGATCAATGCCGTCACGCGCTGCTGCGCCGCATCGAGCCGCCCGTCGAACGTAGACGGAACAGCCGCCGGGCACGAAGTCTTGAGGCCTTCCGACGCCTTCGCCGAAGCCGCCTTCAGTTTCTCAAGCTCCTCCTTCTGCGCATCGGTGAGCTGAATCGTGCTTGCGATCTGCTCAGCGGGCACATTTGTGAAGGCCGCCTGGCTCGTGCATAGCTCATTGATATTCACGTCCTTGGGGCGTTCGGTCTGGGCACGCCTGACATTGGGCTGTGCCAACGTATCGAGACGCTGTTTCTGGGCATCCGAGAGGAGCCCATAAAGGCGCTCAAGCGGGCCTTTGACGACCTCATTCGCATCTGCCATGGCCTGCAGCCGGCGCTGCATGGCGTCGAGCCTTGAGGGAGGCGTCAGCGGCTTTTCGGCCGCGCAGGACTGCTTCAGGATATCCGACGCCTTGACGGAGGCGTCCTTGAGCTCGTTCAAGGCTGTGCGTTGCTCCTCGTTGCCATCGATGACCTTCTCGAGCTGCTCGATGGGAAGTCCGTCTACGCCCGGAGCAAAGCCTGTGCATGTTCCTGTAGCGGCCGCAGCGCCTGCCGCCGGGGTGTCCGAGACTGGAGCATGCCGCCTGTAAGGACGATAGATTTCGCCATTATACGAACTGTTATTGGCATAGCTGTCATCGTAGGAGAACTCGCCATAAGGCCAGAACGTGCCCCACATGATCGCATCGGGGCCGTATCCCCAGTATGTGTCGTAATAGTCATAGGGCCAGAAGGCGTAGGAGAAATAGTCGCCGGCCGCATAGGGCCAGAACACCCCGCCCCACCAGCGATAGCCCCACCAATGCCCCCCGTGGTCGCGCCAACCCCAGCGGCCGTTCCAGTGATTGAAGTTGTTGTGGTTGAAGTTGTTGTTGAAGAACGCGTTGTGCTGGACGAGCGCGGCCTGATGCAGAGGCTTGTTCGTAGCAAAGTTATGGAAATTCTGGTTCCCCAAATGAGCTGGGTTGCCCATGAGATGCTGCTGTCCGAGGGTGTGCCCTATATGGGCGCCAGCAATGCCCGCAGCGGCGCCCGCGGCTAAGCCCCTATGCTGGATAAAGCCCCTGTTGAATCTTGTGGCTGGGCCTCCGGCCGCACCGAAGTGCGATCTCGAAAAGGCTTGGCTGTGACCGAAGGCCATGGAACGCGAACCCGGCCGCATCCCCATGCCGTGGACGCCCATACGTGCATGCCCATACCACCGACACGGCCCATACCGCCGATATGGCCCATGCCTCCGACGTGACCCATACCGCCGCCACCGAAGCCACGGCCCCCTCCGCCGCCCCGTCCGAACGCATCCGCGCTATCGGGCGAAGCCAGCAAGGCGACCAAAGCGCCCGCTGCCAGAGCTGTTGCGAGATGCTTCATTTTCAGCATCATCTTTCCACCTCCCGTTTTCCTGAAAAAGGCTCAGGCTCATCATATAATGTAATAGCCCCCTACCTGTGGCACTTGCCGCAAGAAAGCTGAGTAAACATTCGCAATCTCGATCGCAAAACTTAAGAAAATTTCTCACTGTGCCTCGGGGGCCACGCGTTTTCGTTGTGAAAAGCGGTGCGGCGCTTCCTTTGCCGGGTCGCGCGCCGTGCTATATCTGTTCCATGGCAACGAGTCTTAATATCGCAGCGAAGGTCGCCGCATCGCAGGCCCTTGCGCCGGAAGCCCCTTATCTCAAAGGCCTGAACGCCGAGCAGCGCGAGGCTGTCGAGCGGCTGGACGGCCCGGTTCTCGTTCTGGCGGGCGCTGGCACGGGCAAAACGCGGGTGCTCACCACGCGCATCGCGCACATCCTGTGGACGCACCGCGCGCGCCCGAACGAAATCCTCGCCGTGACCTTCACGAACAAGGCGGCGCGCGAAATGAAAGAGCGCGTGGGCCAGCTCGTTGGCGGCACGGTCGAGGGCATGCCCTGGCTCGGCACGTTCCACTCCATCGGCATGCGCATTTTGCGCCGCCATGCCGAGCTTGTGGGCCTCTCGCCCAATTTCACCATTCTCGACACGGACGACCAGATCCGGCTCATCAAGCAGCTCATCCAGGCGGAGCGGCTCGACGAAAAGCGCTGGCCCGCGCGGCAGCTTGCGGGGCTGATCGACGGCTGGAAGAACAAGGGCCTGATCCCGGCGAAGGTGCCCGCGAGCGACGCCTTCAGTTTCGCGAACGGGCGCGGCATCGAGCTTTACGCGGCGTATCAGAAGCGGCTCAAGGAGCTGAACGCGGCCGATTTCGGCGATCTGCTGCTCGAAAATATCCGGCTTTTCATGGAGAACCCGGACGTCCTCAAGCAGTATCACCGCTGGTTCACATACATCCTGGTGGACGAGTACCAGGACACGAACGTCGCGCAATATCTCTGGCTGCGCCTGCTCGCGCAGGGGAACCATAACGTCTGCTGCGTCGGCGACGACGACCAGTCCATCTACGGCTGGCGCGGCGCGGAGGTGGACAACATCCTGCGCTTCGAGAAGGATTTCCCCGGCGCGCATGTGATCCGGCTGGAGCAGAACTACCGCTCCACAGGCCATATCCTTGGCGCGGCCTCGAAGCTGATCGCCAACAATCTCGGCCGCCTCGGCAAGACCTTGCACACCAACACGGGCGACGGCGGCAAGCTCACCGTGCGCGGCATCTGGGACGACGACGAGGAAGCGCGCCTCACCGCCGAGGACATCGACCGCTTGCGCCGCGAGGGCGTCGCGCTGAACGGCATGGCGATCCTCGTCCGCGCGTCCTTCCAGATGCGCGCCTTCGAAGACCGCTTCGTGACCATGGGCATGCCCTATCGCGTCATCGGCGGCCCGCGCTTCTACGAGCGGCAGGAGATCAAGGACGCCATCGCCTATCTGGAGGTGATGCAGAACCCCGCCGCCGACCTCAAATTCGAGCGCATCATCAATGTGCCGAAGCGCGGCCTGGGCGACCAGACGCTGCAAACCATCTTCCAGCACGCGCGCGCCGAGGGGATCAGCCTGTTCCGCGCCGCGCGCCAGATCACCGAGACCGAGGAGCTGAAGCCCGCGCCGCGCAGGTCGCTTCGCGCGCTGACGGACAATTTCGAGCGCTGGCACTCGCTCACCGGCGGCATGCCGCACACCGAGCTTGCCGAACTGATCCTCGATGAATCCGGCTACACCGCGATGTGGCAGAACGATAAGTCGCCGCAAGCGCAAACCCGGCTCGAAAACCTGAAAGAGCTGATCCGCTTCATGGAGCAGTTCGACAGCCTCGGCGCTTTCCTGGAGCACGTCTCGCTCGTCATGGACGCGGACCAGGCCGCCGATGGCGACCGCGTCAGCCTCATGACGCTGCACGGCGCGAAGGGGCTGGAGTTCGACGTCGTGTTCCTGCCCGGCTGGGAGGAAGGGCTGTTCCCGCATCAGCGCGCGCTCGACCAGAACGGCCAGGAGGGCCTGGAGGAGGAGCGCCGCCTCGCCTATGTGGGCATCACGCGCGCCAAGCGGCGGCTCACCATCAGCTTCGCGCAGAACCGGCGCGTGCACGGCTCGTGGCAATCGGCCAGCCCCTCGCGCTTCCTCGACGAGCTTTCGGAGGAGCACGCCGAGGTGGTGATGGAGAGCGGCGGCTATGGTTATGGCCGCTACGGCATGGCGAATGGCGGCTATGGCGCGAGCCGCTTCGACGAGGCCGCCTCGCCCTTCGATTACGAGCAGCGCGAGACGCCCGGCTGGCGGCGCGCGCAGACGAACTGGCGCTCGGAGGGCGCGGTGCGGAACCGGAAGCGGCCCATCCCGTCGGAGATCGAGGGCGAGCTTGTGGCGGCGAGCACGGCCATGCCGAACGCGGCTTTTGCGCTGGGCCAGCGCGTGTTTCACCAGAAGTTCGGCTACGGCACGCATCAGCGAGATTGATGGGAATAAGCTGACGGTGGAGTTCGAGAAGGCCGGGCAGAAGAAGGTGGTCGCGAGTTTTGTTGAGGCGGTTTAGGAAAGGTAACGCTTCTCAGCTTTGCAATTCATGCGGATGCGTGCAGGGCAGTCGCCCTGCATACTAACATCATATCGCTTACAGTTACGTACTGGCAGATCCCTCGACAAAGTCATGCTGACGCGTGTAGTGGCCCGGGCAATCACCCTGCACTCCCGGACGCACACCACATCGCTTACAGTATGTATTTGCAGACCCTCGACAAAGTCATGCTGACGCGTGTAGTGGCCCGGGCATCACCTGGCATTCCCGGACGCACACCACATCGCTTACAGTATGTATTTGTAGACCCCTCGACAAAGTCATGCTGACGCGTGTAGTGGCCCGGGCAATCACCTGGCATTCCCGGACGCACACCACATCGCTTACAGTATGTATTTGCAGACCCCTCGACAAAGTCATGCTGACGCGTGTAGTGGCCCGGGCAATCGCTTCTTTTACCCGGTGTGTGCCCGCATCTCCTGCAGTAAATGAGCTTCAAGTCCCCCGCGCCGCTCACGGCCGGTGCATGAGGGGCGGAAACTTTGGAAGGGCGAGACGCGCCGCGTAATTTGGTGAGTTCGTCAACAACCACCATTACACCTCTCGCGGCGTCAAGGCACGCTTCATCTCTATTGGCCCAAAGAGTGATGGGCTTAGCGTCGGCGGGAAGCGCCTGCAAAGCGCCAAAGGGCGTCGCCTCCCATGCACAAGGGCGCAGGACTATTGGGACCACACATGCGCGGCCAGCTTCACACCTTTCGAGTGCAACCTTGCCTTCAACTTCATAGCAGTAGCGAGATTCGATAAAGTGCGGACTCATGAACAAGAGAACGATTTCTGCGGTTTTAAGCCTCCCATCAATCTGATCACGCCATTTCGTTCCTGGAGGAATCATTCGGTCGTGCCATTTTAGGATTTGCCCATTGCGCTCATAAACAATCAACTGCCGACGAACATCATTCATAAGTTCTTCGTCTTCGTGAGCATACGAAAAGAATATATTTAACGGGCTATCCACGTTCCCCTCGAATCATTCTAATGGGCTGCATGAAACTACTTATAGCACCTACCGAGGCAATCCCAGTCAAGCGATCCGGCGGCGAAATACACTCAATACTGGCTTGACGGCTTAATCGCGGTGAAAAAGGACCAGCAAAGTACAGCCCGATTGGGGGCCGGGTGAAGGCGCGTTTCATGCTTGCAGCCGGTCGAGCGCCTTGCGCACCACCTCGGGCTCGCGGGCAATCACGCACAGATAGGCACGGGCTGCCGCGTCCGGCTCTTTGCGCCCCTGCTCCCAATCCCTAAGCGTCCCGATTGGAATATGAAACGAAGCCGCGAATTCCTCTTGCGAAAGCTTGAGCGCACGCCGGATCGTTTTCACTTGCGCCACGCGGGGCGCTTCGGCCCACTCCTCAGGAAGCGCATCGGGATCGGCCATCGCGGCGGCGTGCCGCTGCTCGTCCGTCATGGCGTCCGCAGGGAAAGACCGGTGACGCATCGCAAATGGTCGTTAACTTGCGCGCCGCTCGTGCATTAACGGAAATATGGTTAACGGCGGTGCGGGTGGATTTATTTCGGTCCGTAATTCGCTACAAGTTGATTAATTAGGCGTAAAGCGAGAGCCGCTCGCGTCCAGCCTTTTGCGGGTAAACCTTTGAAAACGCATAACTTTTCGAAGGGCTAACAGAATGTATTTTTGGCGCAAATGGGACGCGCTAAAGTCCGTTAAATATATTCCGGCCGCAAGCATTAACCATTCTCAGGTCCTTCGCCGTCGCGGCGGCCCACGCGCGCTTCTACATTTTCGTTGTTAAATCAAATACTTAATTTCATTAACCTCTCGGCAAGGCGCATTTTCCTACAATCCGTTCCCAGGCAAAGCCCGCGCAAAAGCAAACGCAAGCTCCAACTGCTGATAGGCGTCGAACGCTCCACTATTGAGATAACAAGCAAAGATTGGTATGAAACTTTCAACTCAACCTAAACGGAAGGGTGGTAATCTATACAGTTACCGGCTCGCCTTGGGTGTTCCGGGCGGCAGGAAAGACAAGGTATTCGTTCGCAACCAAGAGATGTCTTCCGCTCTTACGATGGAGCAAAAGCATGAAGGCCTTGGCAGTTTCGGCGTTCGCAGTTACGTTGGCAGGCGGCCTTCCTCTCGAAGCGCAGGCCCAAGATCAATCGCGTCATTTCGAGTTTGGCATTTTCACGCTGAACGCCGGCGAGGCTGCGGATTTGACCGCCGACCATGTCCCGCTGAAGTTTGTCCAGGTTTGGCCGCATCCTTTCGGAAACAGGGCCATCAACATATCGGTGAACGGAAAATCCTATACCGTTGGCGTCGGCGCCCGCGTCGATCTGAAGAGCCGCTATTTATGGTCAAGCTCCGGTGAGGCCGGGAGCGCCGTCAGCGGCAAGGATCATTGCTTTCTTGAGATCACGGATTTCGACAATCCGGAGGAAGGAAAGCCGAAGGTCATGTTCGCGCTCGATTGCAAGTGACTGTTCCATCGCAGCGGCCAACGCGCTTAATGATCAGGCAGCGAAATATACTCGATGTTAAAAGCCCGGTCGCCGGTTGGCAGTCCTGGCGGCGGGGCTGGCATGCGCGCCTGCTTCACGGCCAGGAGCGCGCCTTGGTCCAGCCAATTGTCGCCGCTGCTCTTTAGAAGTCGCAAGCCCTGAACCTGCCCGCTGTCATTGACAACGAAGGTCACGAGGACGGTGCCCCACTTCCCGTTCCCCATCGGCTTGGTGGCAGCGAGCGCCCAGATGACCTTGCGCTCCCACTCATCGGATTTGCCCTGGTGCGTCGCGCCCGGCCGGAAGGATTTGACGTTCCCGGCCTGCCGGGGCGTGTGCTGGGCCTGCTCGTGCCGCTCCTCGGCCTGCTTGACAGCATGCTTGAGCTGAGAGCTGAATTGCTCCGACATCGCGGCGATGTAGCCTGCCGGGTCGAAGGGCGGACTCTGTCTTGTCGTCCGGCTTTTGCTGTGCGGGGGGCTCAGCCGCGCTCGCTTCTTTCGCAGGGGCCTCTTTTGGCTCAGGAGCAGCTTGCGGTTCCGGCGGAGGAGCGGGCGTTTCGGCCGGAGCTGGCGTAGGGGGCGCTTCCTGCCGGAACGGGTCCGAACTGAGCCGCTTGAGGTCGGCCTCGCTGATAACCGAGATGTTGAGATGCTCGGGCGTGCCCTCCTCCATGCCGAGCTGGTGGACATCGGGGGCGCTAGGCGCGGGCCGGATTATGAACGGCGTAAGGATCGCGAGGTGGAGCAGAAACGCGGCGGTGATCGCGGCGTAGAGCGCGCGCTTGGACCACGGGTTTGCCGTGATCGGCCTTTTTTCCGCAACGAGTGCAAACTCCGGCGGCGTTGCTCCGGCAGGGGCGGCGGTGCTCGCGACAAGGGCGAACTTGGGTGGGGGAGCCTTCCTGGGGGCAGAGCGATCCGCAACCAAGGCAAAATCAGCCCGCCCGCCCGCCGGAAAGAACCGGGCGGCGCTATAGCCGGTTTCGGAAAGCGGTGTGCGAAGGTTGTAAATGCTATTGCTCAAAAGTTGTAATCCCCCGCGAACTGTACCTGCTTCGCGGCAGAGTCCACCACGTAATCCACGAATTCATCGATACGATGACGTTACGGAACAAACTTTTTGGGGATGCAGACGACCGAACGCCACTCCCCGAACCTAGTTTACAGGAGGCGTTGCGGGCAGGAACTTGAAAGGCTCCGCGTTCTGGAATTGCCCGCTCACCTCGCCCGAGAACACCTCGCCGTGGGAAATGGTGAGCTTCTTCACGGGCGCGCCGGGCTTCAGGTCTGTCTTGGCGAGCGCCACCCAGAATGTGTTCGGACGCGTCGCCGAGTTCGAAATAATAGGTAAGGCTCTTTTGGTCTGCGACGGTGCGCCAGATCGTGGAGGAGATGTTCGGTTGGTCTGGCGTCGTGATGCCGAGCGGAACGCTGACGGCGCGCTGCACGCTGAGAACGCCAGCAACGGCCTGATAGGGGTAGGACTGCTGCGGAACACCGGCGATGAAATTCTTGTCGAGCTTCCTTGGGATCGCATTGAGAAAGAACGAGGTGCGCACGAAGCGGTCCGCGGCCCGGCTGGTTCCCGGCAGGAATGTCAGGCCGCCGATGTCCTTCCAATACGCGTCGAGCGCGAGCTGCTGCTCATAGACGGGCGAGTTCGTCATCACGGTGTATTGCTTGTTGTGATGGATGACGAGCTTGCCTCCGACATATTCGAAAATGGCCGAATCGCCTGTCGAGTCTGAAATCGAGAGATGAAGCGCCGCGGCTGAGCCATTCGGCAGAGTTGGCGCAAGCATGTTGAATGGTTCGGCCCTCAGTGCGTCGACAGCCTCCGTAACTGTCGCATAATTATCGAGGACAAACTGCACCCATGCCGCGATGGAAAGGAAGGGACGCGCCGGGTCGGGCTTTCCGTAATCGGATTCCGCGAGGTAAAGCAGGTTGGCGACAAGGCCCTTCTCGTTCATGCCATCGGCCGTGCCGACCTCATAGCCGGAGACGACGACACTTCCATATTTCGAGGTCCAGGTGATCGACTTCGGCCCGGAAGCGCCATCGCGTTTCATTCCCGCGGGGAAGATCCACAGGTTGGAGCCCATGTCTTCTTCCCAATCCATGTTCCGGCCGGTGATCGCGGTGCCGTCTTCGCCCACGTACAAAGAACGTGTGCAAGCGGTGACTGGCGGCGATGCCGCAATTGCCAGAAAGACGGCTGAAATAGCGGCGCGTGCAATCGCTCCGTAGTGTGATGTCATCAACTCGTCTCCCTCGAAAGAACAGCGCAAATCTATCTAACAACGGCGAGTGTGTCGAACAGTTAGGCCACCGGAAGTTGCGCTTCGGCTCTCCAAAAATCGTGATGAGCGGCTGCGGGCAGGCCGAAGCGAGACGGCTTCGGCGCCTGTGCAGTATGCGACGCCAGTGCAGGGAGACCAGGAGTAACGGGCTAGCGCGCCGCCGCCGTCTGCGATTGCGTTTGGCTCGACGCGCGAGGCGCTTCTGGCTGCGCCCCGAAGAAAGCCTGCGCCAACTCGTTTGTCAGGCGGATGAGGCTCAGCTGCACCCAATCATTGAATTGATGAAGGTTCTCAAGCAGATGCTCGTCCTTGCTCGCGCCTTCCAGCCCCTGGATCATTTGCTCCGCAAGCTCCGCTGCCTGGGCGGCGTTGTGAAGCCCGCAGTTGCGTCGCAGGAATTCGATCATCGCCTGGATTTCTCCGAGGCAGAACGCGAGGGAACGCGGCAGGCGCGGATCGAAAATCAGAAAGCGGGCAACCTCGTTCGGGTCGATGTAATGCGGAAAAACGCGCCGGTAGGCGTGATAGGCGGAAGCCGCGCGCAAGAGGATCGTCCAGAAGGTGAAGTCGTATCGCCCCTCATCGCGCGCCACGCCGGTCGCGACCTTGGCGAAGCGCACATCGAGGAGCCGGCTCGTCTGGTCGGCGCGTTCGAGATAGAGCCCGAGCCGGAAGAACGGCCAGGTCTCGTCGTGATAGAGCGTGCTCTCGGCGACGCCCAGCTGCGCATAGCAGCCGCGCTTGATCGCGTCGCAGGTGCGCGAGAGGCGGACCTCCGAGAAGTCGTTCGGGCCGAACGCGAACAGGCGGTTATAGAAGTCGTTCAGCTGATACCACATGGCGGTCGACAGCATCGGACGCAGCGCCCGCGCATTCTCACGGGCGGAACGGATCGCGGATTGGATCGAACCCGGGTTGTCGACGTAAGCCATGTAGTAGCGAATGACGTTTTCTGCGGTCGGCTCCGAAAACGCTTTCGAGAAAGCCTTTTCATCGGAATGGAGCGCGACGATCCACGCCCAGGAATTGTCATCCCGGCCGCGCTGGAACGACGTTTGCGTTTCGATGATGCGAGCGATGCTTTCGGCTCGCTCGAAATAACGCGCCATCCAGAAGACGCTTTCCGCGTATCGCGAGAGGAGGCTGCTCACGCGCCGTTCTCCTTCAGAACCCAGGTATCTTTCGTTCCGCCGCCCTGGCTGGAATTTACGACTATAGAGCCTCTGCGAAGTGCGACGCGGGTGAGGCCGCCCGGCAGGAGCCAAGTCTCCTTGCCTGTCACCGCGAAGGGCCGCAAGTCGACGTGGCGCGGCTCCACGCCCTCAGTGCAAAGGGTCGGGCAAACCGAAAGCTCGATCATCGGCTGGCTTATATAGTTGGATGGATTGGCCTTCAACTGATCGCGGCAGAGATCAAGTTCTGCCTTCGTGGCCTTCGGTCCAACGCAGATTCCGTACCCGCCCAACTCGCCAACGGGCTTCACCACAAGTTCATCGAGATGGCTGAGCGTGTAGGCCAAGGCATCAGGCTCACGGCAGATATGGGTCTCGACGTTGGGCAGGATCGGCTCTTCGTCCATGTAGTACTTTATAAGGCGCGGGACGTAGGCGTAAACCGCCTTGTCGTCGGCGACGCCGGTACCGACGGCGTTGGCAAGCGTCAGATTCCCCTTGCGTGCGGCGCGCATCAAGCCTTTGACGCCGAGCACGCTTTCGGGCCTGAAAGCTTCTGGATCGAGGAAATCGTCATTGACGCGGCGGTAGATCACGTGGACGGGTTTCGGGCCTGACACAGTCTTCATGAACACCTTGTCGTCTTCCACGAAAAGGTCACGACCTTCCACGAGAGTAACGCCCATTTCGCGGGCGAGGAAGACGTGTTCGAAGTAGGCCGAGTTGAACACTCCGGGCGAAAGGAGCACGATCTGGGGATCCGCGATGCCCCGCGGCGCTACCTCGATGAGCTTATTGCAGAGCTGAGTGCCGTACTCGGATACGCTTTCGATTGCGAAGCCATGCATGAGATCGGGGAAAGCCCGCTGCATCAGATGGCGGTTCTCCACGACGTACGACACCCCGGAAGGCGTTCGGCCGTTGTCTTCCAGCACGTAGAAATCGCCTTTGGGATCGCGGATGATGTCGGTCCCGCCGATGTGGATATAGGTACCGCAAGGCGGATCGTAGCCGACCATTTCAGGACGGTAGTTCGAATTCCCCAGTACGAGGTCGGCGGGTACAATACCGTCCTTGATGGCTTTGCGATCGTGATAGATGTCCCAAAGAAAGAGATTCAGCGCCTTTATGCGCTGCTTGACCCCGCGATCAACAATGCGCCAATCGGCTGCGGTAATCACGCGCGGGATCACGTCGAAAGGCAGTATGCGGTCGATTGCGGTTCGGTCGCTGTAGACCGTGAACGTTATGCCAAGGGTGAATAGCTCCCGCTCGGCATCCGCGGCGCGCTCGCGGAACTGTTGAAGCTCGAGCTGCTGGAGGCGATGCCAAAGGGCGGTCAGATGGCGGTTCCGGTTCTCGGGCGAACCTACCAGCTCACAATACCTTGGCCCTGGGCTGTAATTGTCGAGCGGAGCGACGGTAGACGGATTTTTCAAAACTGTGATTGTCGCCATGCAGCCCCCTGCAGTACATCAGCCGTTCATCTGCACCGGACCAGATGTGGAGATTTGTGAGTCAATACAAAGAAAAGACTAACACAGCAACATACTGCGCCGGAATATAATTTTCCGCTGAAACATTCAGCAGGATGCCTCCAGTTTTGCCTATTTTTTCAGCACAGTTGGCAGATGAACTTACCGCCGAAAGGTCAAGCCCCCTGCACGAAAGGTTCAAGCCCCGAAAGCCGCAAGCGCGGCTCGATCGCAGGAATCTCTCGCGGAGGGAACGAAGCAACTGCTTCCGCGATGGCTTTAATATGATCCGGTGTCGTTCCGCAACAGCCGCCAACGATATTTAACAGACCATTGGCCGCCCAGCTGCGCATCGCTTCGGCCATCAACTCCGGGGTCTCGTCATACTCGCCCATCGCGTTCGGAAGTCCGGCGTTGGCGTAGACGCTGATATGGGTGTCGGCCACCTTCGACATCTGCGCGATGGGCGGCCGCAATTGCTCGGCGCCGAAAGCACAATTCATGCCGATCGAAAAAGGCTTAATATGTCGCAGGGAGTACCAGAAGGCTTCGGGGGTTTGGCCTGAAAGGTTTCGTCCCGAGAGGTCCGTGACCGTTCCGGAAATCATGATAGGCAGCTCGACGCCCATCGCATCGAAGGTTTCCTTGACCGCGAATCCTGCCGCTTTCGCGTTCAGAGTGTCGAACACGGTCTCGATGAGGATCGTATCCACGCCCCCTTCGATCAGGCCGCGCGTCTCCTCGCCATAGGCAGCGACCAGCTCATCGAAGGTTATGTTGCGAAAGCCGGGGTTGTTGACATCCGGCGAGAGAGAGGCCGTGCGGTTCGTCGGGCCAATTGAACCGGCGACGAAACGCGGCTTGTCCGGCGTCAGCGCCGTGTATTTGTCTGCCGCCTCGCGCGCGAGTTTCGCCGCCGCTACGTTGATTTCGAAGGCAATCGCCTCCATGCGATAGTCCGCCATCGAGACGGTCTGCGCATTGAACGTGTTCGTTTCGATGATGTCTGACCCGGCTTCGAGATAGGCTTCGTGAATCCCCCGAATGATGTCTGGCTGGGTCAGCACCAGAAGGTCGTTGTTGCCCTTCAGATCGCATGGCCAATCCTTGAACCGCTCGCCTCGATAATCGCCCTCTTTGAGCTTGTGGCGCTGGATCATGGTGCCCATCGCGCCATCAAGAATGAGGATGCGCTGCTTCGCGGCGGCGTAAAGGGCGGCGATGCGTTCGGTGCGGTTCATGGCAGAATGTCCTTTAGGCGGTCACGGGCTGCGGCGCAGAAGGCTCGTGCGCCCTGATCCCCAGCAGATGGCAAATTGCATAAACAAGATTGGCGCGGTTCAAGGTGTAGAAATGGAATTCGGTGACGCCGCCGGCGACAAGGTCCATGACCTGCTCGGCTGCCACTGTTGCCGCAACAAGCTGCGTCGTTTCCAGGTCGTCCGCGAGGCCGTCAAAGCGTTCGGCGACATCGACGGGAAACGAGGCCCCGCAGCGCGACGCGAAGCTCGCCACCTGCTTGAAATTGTGGATGGGAATCAGCCCCGGCACGATGGGAATGTCGATGCCGCGCGCGCGGACGCGTTCGAGATAGCGCCAGTAGCAGTCATTGTCGAAAAAGAATTGTGTCATGGCGCGCGTCGCTCCGGCATCGACCTTCGCCTGCAGCATGTCGAGGTCGGTATCGATTGTGGGCGACTCGGGATGCTTCTCGGGATAGGCCGAGACGGAAACTTCAAAGTCCGCGATCCGCTTGATGCCTGCCGTCAGATCAGCGCCGTTGCAGTAGCCGCCCGGGAACGGCACGTAGGCTGCGCCCACGCCTTCGGGCGGGTCGCCGCGCAGCGCGACGATATGGCGAACGCCGTCCTCCCAATAACCGCGAATGATACTGTCGATCTCCTCCTTCGTCGCCGCGACGCAGGTCAAGTGTGCAGCGGGTTTTAGTGAGGTTTCCTTCAGGAGGCGGGATATTGTCGCATGCGTGCGCTCGCGCGTGGACCCGCCCGCCCCATATGTCACCGAGACAAAATCCGGGGCGAGGGGCTCAAGCTTGCTGATCGCGTTCCACAGCGACGCCTCCATCGCGGCCGTCTTGGGCGGGAAGAACTCGAAGCTGACCGCGATCGGCGGATGTATCGCGTGGTAGTGCGTGCTTGCCTCCGTCACGAAGCGGCCCTCCATCTTTGCGTTGTTACGCCAACCTTCTCGCCCGCCCAGAGGGCGACGGTCAGTGCGTTATTGTTGACATGATCGGCTTGCAGTTCCCGGTAGGTACTGGAACCCAGCCCGGCTTCCTCAAGCCATGTTGCGATTTCACCCGCCGCGAAACCCAGGCGGACATGCGCATGCTCCTGCCGCAGGAACTCGAGGTTGTGAGGCGCAAAGTCGACAAGGACGAGGCGGCCACCCGGCTGCAACACGCGAATCGCCTCTATTAAAGCAGCCTTCGGATTGTCGAGGAAGTGCAGCACCTGATGAATGACAACGGCTCCTGCGCTCGCCTCTGGAAAAGGAAGGTTATATATGTCGGCGAGCCGCACGCTGCAGTTGGTGAGTTCCGCGTCGTCGAGGCGGACGCGAGCGCATTTCAGCATCTCGCGGTTTGAAGTCGATCCCGACGAGCCGGCGTGCGCGGCCCGCGGCGAGTTCGAGAATGCGCCCGGTCCCAGTGCCAAGGTCGAGGAGAAGCTCATAGGGGCCGGGGCCGAGAGCTTCCAAAATCGCGTTCTCCACGTCGCGCTCGGGAACATGCAAGGAGCGTATGCGGTCCCACTCTGCAGCGTTTTCGTCGAAATAGGTCTGAGCAAGCCGGGAGCGCGCGGCCCGGATTTGGTCTGCCCGCTCGGCGTCGCGCACAATTTGCGGGTCGTCCCGCGCGATCATCGAAAGCGCTGCCGCGATGAAGCTGCGAACCTCCGGATCGGACGATGCCCGAACGAAAACCCAACTTCCTTCCTGGTAGCGCTCAATTAATCCGGCTTCCGCTAGGAGCTTGATGTGACGGCTGACACGGGGCTGGCTCTGACTAAGAAGCTGGGTGAGGTCCTTGACGTTGAACTCACCATGCTGAAGGAGCCAAAGAAGGCGAAGACGGGTCGGTTCCCCAGCGGCGCGCAAGCGCCCAACAGTGTTGTCAAAGCTGTCCATGATCGCATTCATCATGGATGCCTTATAAAGATATGTTTATGTGTTTTCAAGGCAGAGTTGGGCGACCCGCCAGCGCAACTTCAATTGAAGAAGAGAAGGTAAAGAGCACCAATGAGAAGCATGTTGAGTTGCTCGGAGATCGACATCGTGCCGAAAGGCCGGCGGCGCTTCTTGGAGGGTACGTATTTGACCACCTCTTTCGTGATCACCTTCGGGGCAGGGAAGGACAAGGCGGAAGCAGGAACTCCCCGCAGCCAGCGCCAGAAGATGTTCAGACTGTAGCGCCCGTAGCGCAACAGCGCCACCGTGCCTCCCATGAAGCTGCGATAGCGCACGCTCAGCAGCATCCAGGCGACGATAAGAATCCAAAGGAGGGTGGAGACCAGGTCGCGCAATACGAACCATGCAAGCGACCAGAGAACGCTGAGGACGAAACCGAAAGCGGTCCAAAGCACATTCAGGATATCCATGGCCCCCCCGGCAAAAGAAGCGGACGTTCAGCCCGCTTCTTCCAATTCTGCCCTTTATTGCCGGGCTTGATCCTCGGGGCCGCCGTAGCCGCTGCTATAGCGATCCTGCTCCCCTTGGAGAAGTGGCGTAATCCGTCTTACAACCACGCGCCGGTTCCGGCGTTCCGGGCCGTCGGTCGGTATAAGCAAAAACTGCTCGCCATATCCTTGGGTTACAAGGTTTTCACGCGGCACGCCGAATTGCTGCGACAAAACATCCGCAACGGCCTGAGCGCGACGATCCGAGAGGCTGAGATTGTCCTGGTCCGAACCCACAGCGTCAGTATGACCTTCTATGAGGAAGACCTCGCCGGGATTCGCGTTCGCCATGTTCCGCATGACCGCCGCGACGGACTCAAGCATAATGGCCTGCTCGGGGCCGACTTCCGCCGATCCGAATTCGAAGCGGATAGTGTCGATGCTGATGCTCCGCATGCGCTCGCGAAGGCTGACGCTCGCCAGAACCTCGTCCAGCGAGTAGGTGTGGTCGAGAGGCTCAACCGGAGGCGCCTGGAGCGCTCCATAGATGGCATCCTCGGAAGCGCCGCTCGAAGTCGACGATGTACTCGCTCCTCGGGATGTCCACGTGAGCGGGCGGCAGGGCAATGACGAAGGCGCCTAGAGCGGCAAGCCCTATACCGGCTGCGATGGCCCTGTTTTCGAAGAGAACAAAGCGACGGCCATCGGGCAAATAACGGACACGGCGCATCGGCCGGCCGTACATGTCAACCTCGACCTCGATACGGCTGCCGTCCGGACGGTAGATGTTCGAGATCGTGTTGCCGTTAGGTCCGCGCTGCGTCTGCGCGCTCCCGCCGTATAAGTGGAAGTTTGCTGATTCGTCGTGCCGGATGAACCTCTGATTGTTCACCGTGAAGATGGTGCGGTTACCAGGCTCCTGGATGTACTTATGCCCGCCGGCGTCCACGATCTCACGGCGCTGCGAGGTGATGGCCTGAAAGCGCTCGTTCTGCAGCCTGAGGCGCTCGTTGATTGCGGCCTGACCGTGCTCGGCCTCTGCCGTCCGGCGCTGTTGCTCGATGAGTCTCTCACGGTCGAGCTGGTGAGTGTCACGCTCCGCTCTCGCTTTTTGCTCCTCGGCGGAAAGCTCCCGGTGCGGGACCGCTTGCTGCTGGTGAGCCTGCTGTTGCTGCAGATCCTGTTGATGTGGAACTGCTTGCTCCTGCGCATTGTGCTGTTGCGGGGGCTGCGCACCCTGGGCGCTGTGGGGCTGTTGCGGCGGCTGGCCATGCGGCTGCTGTTGGCCCTGCGGCCCATTATACTGTTGCGGGGGCTGCGCGCCCTGGGCGCTGTGGGGCTGTTGCGGCGGCTGACCATGCGGCTGCTGTTGGCCCTGCGGCCCATTATACTGCTGTGGGGGCTGCGCGCCCTGGGCGCTGTGGGGCTGTTGCGGCGGCTGGCCATGCGGCTGCTGTTGGCCCTGCGGCCCATTATACTGCTGTGGGGGCTGCGCGCCCTGGGCGCTGTGGGGCTGTTGCGGCGGCTGGCCATGCGGCTGTTGTTGGCCCTGCGGCCCATTATACTGCTGTGGAGGCTGCGCGCCCTGGGCGCTGTGGGGCTGTTGGGGCGGCTGACCATGCGGCTGTTGTTGGCCCTGCGGCCCATTATACTGCTGTGGAGGCTGTGCGCCCTGGGCGCTGTGGGGCTGCTGCGGCTGTTGTTGCGGCTGGCCCTGCCCGTGCTGTTGTTGTTGCTGCTGCTGCAGCTTCTTCTTGCGTTCTTCCTCCTGCTGCTGCGGCGTTTGCGCCTGGGCGAGGATGATTTGCGGTTCCGCGGCGCGCGCTGTCCCTGACACCATAACGAAGGGAGTTATACCTGTCAGAAGAAGCGGCATGACCTTCATGGGTGACATGTCGTTTCCCTTAATAGTTGGAGCTAGGAAGCCTGCTCCATAGCCTGAGCCGATGATTGGTGCGCCTTTTCTGGCGGAATTTCGGCAGGGATAAAGGCTTCCAGGCGCGCAAGGCTTTCCGGGTCGGAAAGAAGTGCGGCCTTTTCGCCCGGCTTCAATAAATTCAGCAATTCGGTCAAATTTGCGGAGACTTCCAGTTTCGCCCGCCCAATTGCGAGATTTGGCGAAATCCGCAATTCAAGCGTAATGGGCTGCATCTGGATCAGCTCGCGATGGAGCCGCCGAAGCTTTGGGCTCTGTACAAGCTGGGTGATTGCTTCCTGTTCACGCGCAGCCTTTTCGAGCTGGCTCTGGGCTTCGGCAGCCTCGCCTGCGATCGGGGGCGGGGCCTTTTCCTCCTCGATCTGGAGGAGGCCAAGACGGCGAAATGCTTCGCCTGCCGATCTCTGTGCCGACCATGCCGAAAGCGGCCCTGAAAGCACAAGCCCGAGCGACGCCGGCAACATCCAAAGGAAGAGGATGGTCGACGAATAGAGGGTGAGCGCGGTAAGGCCAATACCGAGCGTCATGTGCACTGCGTGAAAACGCATGATCTGGCGAACCGGCAGAGAGCCATCGCCTCGCCGTTGCGGCTTCCACCCGCTGTCGCGCCCGCGGAATACATCGATCACCGCCCCCGACTGCAACAGCATCATGATGTGGGCGAACAACGAGGAGAGCACGATCTCAACGAACACGCCGCCGAAGAGTGTCAGAGCGCCGCCAAAACCGCGCCGCGTCCTGCCGTCCATTATCGCCAGCACGTAAGCGAAGAACTTTGGCAGGAGTAGAACGCCGAGCGTCAGGATCAACAGCTCCAAGGACCGCGCGGCGTCTTGAATCGGCCATTTCGGGAACAGCGAAAAGCCGTCGGGGAAATATTCCGGCAGAATGTAAATCGACTGGAGCGTCAGCGATAAGGCAATGACAAGGAACAGAAACCATACAAGCGCCGAGACGTAGGCCATGATGCCCATGGCCATATGCACGCGGCTAACCCAATGCAGACCGTGCGCAAACAGCACGCGCGAGTGCTGCAGATTGCCCTGCGCCCAGCGGCGATCGCGCATCGCAAAGTCGATCAAGCTGGGCGGAATTTCCTCATAAGAGCCCGGCAAATCCGGAACCATGACGACGCGCCAGCCCGCGCGGTTCAGGAGCGCTGCCTCGACAAAGTCGTGACTGAGGATCTGTCCGCCGAAAGGCGGCTTGCCTGGCAGCATCGGAAGGCCGGCGCTTTCGATAAAGGCGCGGGTGCGGATGATCGCGTTGTGGCCCCAGAAATTGCTGACGCCCCTGTGCCAGAAGGCGAGCCCCGTGGCCAGCATCGGCCCGTAAAGTCGGCCTGCGAATTGCTGAAGCCGGGCGAAGAGCGTGTTGCGTCCGATCGAAAGCGGCACCGTCTGGACAAGGCCGAAGTCCGGGTTCTTTTCGATGATGGCCGCGAGCTTCGTCACGGCCTCCCCGGTCATGAGGCTGTCCGCATCCAGCACGAGCATATACTCGTAATTGGCGCCCCATCTCCGGCACCAATCGCCGACGTTACCCGCCTTCTTGCCCGTGTTGGCCGACCGGCGCCGGTAGAAAATGCGCGAGCCCGCGGGTTCGCGATCCCGGACCGCTTGGAAGGCGGCCTCCTCCTGAACCCAGACATCGGGGTCTGTCGTATCGCTTAAGACAAAGAGGTCGAAGCTGCCTTGCTGGCCGAGCTTGGCAATCGAGTTCATGGTCGCGACGGCCATGCCGAAAATACGGGCCGGATCCTCATTATAGGTACAAACAAGGAGGGCGGTTTTGCTTGTAAGCGCAGTTTTCGGATCGTAGTCCTTCGGGTCGACGAGCGATCTCCGCATGCCGGACGCGATGACCACGAAGCCGGCAAGCGCCGTCATAAAGGAGAGCGAAAGCCAGAAAATGTTGATGGTAAAGAGCACCATCAGAGCAATTTCGAGCGCGGCGAAACTTCCGACGCTCAGAACGAGATACAGTTCGCGAATAAGGTAAGCGGTAATACCGAAGGCGCCGCCGAAGATGAGCGCTCTGCGCCAAAAAGCCTCCAGGTCGGGCTTCGCCTGACGGCGGGTCGAGCGGTCGAACCTGTCGAAACTTTGCGGCGCGAAGGTCGATTGTACCCGGGAAGCGGGGATCGGAGGGGGCTCGGAAAGCGGATAAGTGTCGTGCATCCTTGACCTCAAGCCGTCCAACGATAAACCCAGATTTCGGAAATAGGCTTGCCCTCCGCGACGAGGCAACAGCGCAAGTCTGCTTCCGCAGCGCTAGCTGCAGGCTGATATTCGAAACTAACACGATGTCCGCCGGAAATCCGGTTCCGGCGGATTGCAACGTTCACGATAGCCCCTGCACTCGCAGTTAGTTCCACATTTCCATTCGTCGCGCCGCAAAAATCGTCTACGTCGTCGCAAAGTTTAAATCCCTCGGTGCCGGCAAAATCGACGAAGAACTGGCGCATGCCCTTGTGTTGGGGCGAAGCGCCGACGAGGGTCTGCGTCACGCGTGCGAAATTCTGACGGACAGGCGGCTCCGCGCACCATGTCAGGCGATAGCGATAGGAGTAGGTCCCGCCGCCTTGAAGCGGCTCTCTCGGATGCCAGAAGGCGACGATGTTGTCGAAATACTCGGTTTTCGTCGGAAGCTCAATCAGGTCCACGGACCCTTCGCCCCATGCGTCTCTCGGTTCCACCCAGACGCTTGGGCGGAGGTCGTACCTGGCGTCGAACTCCTGATAGTGGTCGGCTCTGCGCTCCCGTTGGAGAAGGCCAAAGCCTTTGAGGCCATTGTCTGCAAAAGCAGAAAACTGGTTCCGGCTCGGATTGATAAGTGGCCGCCAGATATGCTCGCCCTTCCCGTTCCAGATGGAAAGGCCATCGGAATCATGCACGCGCTGGCGCGCATCGTCGGCGCGGTAGTCGTCGCTCGGCGCGAAGTAGAACATGCTCGTCAAGGGCGCAATGCCTGCATAATTCATCGTTGTCCGCGGAAAAAGCGTACAGTCCACATCCATGACAGTATTCTGCCCTGCCGAGATGACAAACCGATAGGCACCCGAGACGCTTACACTATCGAGCAATGCAAAAACCGTGACAGTCGAAGCGCCGGGTGCGGGTTTCACAAGCCAAAAAGCCCGAAAAATGGGAAACTCATCCGCTGGCGGTTGCGCGGTGTTGATCGCAAGCCCCCGTGCCGACATGCCATAATCCTGGCCGGGCGCCTTCGCGCGGAAGTAGCTTGCTCCCTGAAAAACTGCAAACTCGTCCATGACGTCCGGCCTGTCGATGAGCGTGTGCAAGCGGAAACCCGAAAAGCCCGGACTTATGTTCTCCGGTGGACGGCTCACTTCGGGGCCATATGTGAACAGATCGGGCTGGTATTTCAGTTCCGCAGCCTGACCGGCATCTACGACAAAAATCTGGACCGGAGCTTGGTAGATGTAACCTGCGCTGAAGAACTCAGCGGTGAAGCTTAGATTGTCATGATTCCAAAGCGCCAAATCCTTCTTGAAACGGATTGCGCGATACTGGTCGTAGTTCAGGTCTTTGTATGCGGCCGGGATGGTGTCTGGTGGCGGAGCATACGGCGCTTGCGAAAGCTGGCGCGCCCGGTCGGTGACAAGATTCTCGGAGAACGGCGCGCTTTCGCCCATGGCCAGGCCGGTCAGAGTTTCGGCGCGGCTGACGGACACGGCTTTCCGTGCCAAAAACAGCGCCGCGGCAAAGCCTGCGCTGAGTTTGAGGACGTTCCGCCGGTCCATGGTGAAGAGAGCCCTTAGAAGGTTTCCAGAATGACGAGATATGGATGAGCTTCAGCCTGCGGCCAGAGAAAGGCTTGAGAAGGCCCGATCAACTAACTGCGACGTATTAACGCGCCCAGCGGAAGGTCCATGTCTCCGAAACCGGCTTCCCGTCCGCCACAAGCTGGGCGCGCAAGTCGGCGGGATCGCTGCCTGATGGCGCATACTCAAAGCGCAGCCGCTGAGTCCCCGCGAGCGGGCCGGGGGCCAGCCTGGGATTGCGCACGTCGCCTGCCGAGGGTGTCACATTCGGCATGAGAGCGGCGCCTTTGCAACCTTCGCAAAGCTCCGTGTTCGCGAAATCAACCACAAAAGCGATTTCCCCGTTTTTCGTTTCGCCGACACGCGTCTGCTGCACAGTCGCCTTCTTGCTCTCAATCGGCGGATTCCAGCACCAATGCATGCGATAGCGGTAGCGGTGGCCGATGCCCGGGCCAAGCCCATCTTTCGGACGCCAGAAGCATACGATGTTCTCGTTGATCTCTTCCGGCGCGGGCAATTCGATCAAATCGATGGAGCCTTCGCCCCAATCTCCGATCGGCTCGATCCAGAGAGACGGACGCTTCTCGAATTGCTGGTCGGTATCCTGATAGCTGGCAAATGACCGGTCTTTCTGGATCAGGCCAAAGCCTTTCGGCGCTTTGTCGACGAAGACGGAGAATTGCAGCCGTTCGGGGTTGAGGAGCGGCCGCCAAATCTGTTCGCCCGCGCCATTGACGATGCAAAGCGCTTCGGAATCGTGGACGCTAGGCCGGAAATCGCGCCGCTTGGGCGGCACCCCCGGCCCGAAGAAAAATCGGCTCGCGATCGGCGCAATCCCGGCATACGGAATACGGCGGCGGGGATAGATGACCGCCTCGGTCTCAATGATAGTGTCGAAGCCGGGCGTCGCCGTAAATTTGTAACGGCCGACAGCGCTCTGGCTATCGAGAAGCGCATGAATGACGAGAGACTGGTCGACCGGCTTCGGCCTTTCGATCCAGAAGCTTCGGAAAAGCGGAAAATCTTCGCCACCCGTCTGCCCCGTGTTAACCGCAAGTGCTCGGGCGCTGACACCGAAAACCTGCCCTGTCGCGATCGCACGAAAGTTGGACGCGCCGAGGAAACTTAGAAAGTCCTTGAAGGCGCCGAGCTTGTCGATCTGGCCGAGGGCGCGAAACCCGGCGAAATCTGATTGGGCGGGCGTAGCGGGCTGCTTGGCGGGCGGGTTGAATTCGAAAGCCTGCGCGGAGTAGGGAATCCTGGTTGCTCTGCCGGCCTCGACGGTAAAAAGCTCAACCGGAAAAGCGAAAAGCGCTCCCGCCGTGTGGTAGGGCTCCAGCCAGAACGGTCCATCGTCCTTTCGCCAGATAGCCTGATCTTCCTTGTAGACGATGGCGCGGCCGTATTGCTCATAGGTGATGCCCGCCAGCGCCTCATCGACGCGTCTTTTCCGGCGACTTGTAAGGTTCGTCGGCGCGTTTCCGCGCAAAGGCGTCCAGCAGTTCTTCCGAAAAGGGCTGCGAATCGGTGCTTGCTTCAGAGAGGTTGGTTTGCCCAGCCACTCGCATTGGGAAAGCTGCCAAAGCGGCCGTCGATGCCGCGAGTTTCAGCCATGTGCGGCGGTCCATCCCCCACTCCCGAATAACTGTGCCGTTGCACCGCGCTCGCATAAGGCAAAATGTCTCCATCTGGCGCAAGCACAAGGCCGTCCCAAGTCTGGATACAAAAATTTATCTTGCGCCGCTTATTCCGTGAGCGTTTGGGCTTCTTTTGGGCGGTTTTGAGGCGCTTTTCGCGTTTGCAAAAAACGCCGCGGCCGTCGGCGCCGCAAGTTTGAAAATGCGCGTTATAGAAGAACACGATACTCTGAAACTCTTGCAGTTTTTGAGGCCTCTTGGTACGGGCTGCACGATTTTTGCCCCCTTGATCTTCGATGTTGGGAAAGCCTATTTCAGCGAATGTAACGGCACTGGGAGAGCAGGTTCGAATGGGACATTGGCATCTTGCCTCTGTGTTGGCGGCATTTCTGGCCGCCATGGGATGGGGAAATGCGATGGCTGAATCCGCGCCGCGTCATCATGTCGAGGTGGGCTTGCTTGCGGAAAAGTCCGCCGTCGAGCCCGGCAAGACGATGACGGTAGCGGTTCGGGAACGGATCGATCCAGGGTGGCACACCTATTGGATCAATCCCGGCGATTTGGGCGAGCCGACCTCAATCGAGTGGAATTTGCCTGCCGGTCTTTCAGCTGGGCCTATCCTGTGGCCGATCCCCCATGTCATCCCCGTCGGGCCGCTTGCCGAATACGGATATGACGATGAGGTCGTGCTCCTGACCGAGATTCAGGTCCCCGAGAAGATCGAAGGCGATAGCGTAACCCTTGGCGCGAAAGTCTCTTACCTCGTCTGCAGGGAGATCTGCATTCCGGAAGAGACGCATGTTCAGCTCACGCTGCCCGTGGCGCGCGCTGGCGCCGCGTCTCCCTCCGCTTTTGCCGGAGAGATCGAAAAAGTGCGGTCGGCTTTGCCTGTGCCATTGCCCGGCATGGCATCCTATTCGGTGAACCGGGCGAAGGAGTCGCTGCGGCTGACGGTCTCGACCGACGAAAAGCTGCTCCAGGGCGTCAAAGAGGCGCGCTTTTTTCCGTTGACTTGGGGCTCCGTTTCCAACCCCGCCCCGCAGCCGATGAAAATTTCGGGCGGCCAGCTTACGCTCGACTTGAAACAGGGCGACACGAACGAGACGCCCGAAAAGCTGGATGGCCTGCTTGTTCTGACGAAAGGCAAAGGAGAGCGGACCGGCTACATGGTTTCCGCTTCCCGGGGGCCGGACTCGGCAGCCGCGGGAAGCCTTTTTGATCCTGCTGGCGGAACGGGCATCGGAAGCGGCGCCGTTCGCTCGGCGGCAGCGGGGGGCGTTTCGGGCGTCGGCCTCGCCGTCCTCTTCGCCTTTCTTGGCGGCGCCATTCTCAACCTGATGCCATGCGTGTTCCCGGTTCTCGCGCTGAAAGCGCTCGCCTTTGCAAAAAAGGCCGAGCACGGGCATTGGCAGCAGGGCTTCGCCTATCTCGGCGGCGTGCTTGTGAGCTTCGGCATCATCGCCGCATTTCATCGTTGCCTTCCGCGAGAGTTCGGCGGCTTTGGGCTGGGGCTTTCAATTTCAATCGCCCGCATTCGTCCTGACGCTCGCAATCCTGTTTTTTGTGATGGGCCTCAGCCTGTCGGGCGTCGTTTCATTCGGCGCGGGGATGATGTCGATTGGCGACAGCCTCTCGCGAAGGCCCGGAAACGCAGGCTACTTCTTTACCGGGATGCTTGCCGCGATTGCGGCAACGCCTTGCACCGCTCCGTTCATGGGAGCAGCCATCGGCTACGCCATGACGCAACCGTTCTACATTCTTACGGCGGTCATGCTCGGCCTCGGACTCGGATTTGCGGCCCCCGTCGTCATTTTGAGCATCAGCCCCGCCCTGCAGCACATCTTGCCGAAGCCGGGCGTCTGGATGGTGACGCTGAAGCAGGTGCTCGCTTTCCCGCTTTACGCAACGTCGGCCTGGCTCGTGTGGGTCCTCAGCATTCAGGCCGGAAGCGATGGCGTGATGGCAGCGGCGCTGGCCGTTGTCGGGATCGGGTTTGCGGCCTGGCTCGCGCACAAGACGGCATTCTCCTCTTTGCCGGTCAAATTCGTCGCTCCGGCGCTTGCGGTGGCCACTCTCGCCGTAACGCTGCCAATGGCGGAGATCGCTGAGACGGTTAACGCCGCAGCGGGGGCGGAAAGCTCGGCTCTCGCGGAGGAGCCTTTCACGAAGGCG
The DNA here is from genome assembly GCA_963833565.1 of uncultured Alphaproteobacteria bacterium. GTDB lineage: Bacteria > Pseudomonadota > Alphaproteobacteria > Rhizobiales > Rhodomicrobiaceae > Rhodomicrobium. Next base: position 214,538 of record CAWHYO010000031.1, on the reverse strand, counting down.
AGGCTCGACGAACTCAGGGCGGAGGGCCGGCCTGTGTTCGTCAATCTGACGGCGGCCTGGTGCATCACCTGCAAGGTGAACGAGCGCGTGGCGCTGAAGACAAGCGCCGTGACGCAAGCATTCCGATCCGGCGGCATCACCTACCTGAAGGGGGACTGGACGCGAGCCAACCCAGAGATAAGCGATCTTCTCACGCGGTTCGGGCGCGCTGGCGTACCCCTCTATCTGTTCTATCCAGGACGCGGCGAAGAACCCCGGGTTCTTCCGCAGATTTTGACGGCCGGGTTTGTCATCGATGAAATCAAGGCAAAGCCGGTGCTCGCGAGCCCCTCACCAAGCAAAGGAGCTTGATGTCTTTGTTGAAGTCAGCAGCAACAATTATCGCAGGATTCCTCATGACAGCAGCCGCTTCTGCCGCCCCAGAGGTTGGAAAACCCGCTCCCGACTTTTCGGCCGTGGACTCGAATGGAAAGACCGTCAAGCTGAGCGATTATCGCGGGAAGACCGTTGTGCTCGAATGGACGAACGATGGCTGCCCCTACGTCAAGAAGCATTATTCATCCAACAACATGCAGACCTTGCAGAAAGAGGCGGCCGCGAAGGGCATTGTCTGGCTGACGATCATCTCCTCGGCTCCTGGCGCGCAGGGTTACGTGACGGGCGATGAAGCGAACAAGCTGACCGGGACGCGCGGCGCCGCTCCGGCCGCCGTTATCCTCGACCCCGAAGGCAAGCTCGGCCATCTCTACGATGCGCGCACGACCCCGCACATGTTTATCGTGAACGGCGAAGGCACGCTGGTCTACATGGGCGGCATCGACGACAAGGCGACGACCGACGCCGGGGACATCAAGACAGCAAAGAACTATGTGCGGGCGGCGCTGGACAATCTTGCTGCAGGTGCGCCCGTCGAGAATGCCGTTACGCGTCCATATGGCTGTTCTGTGAAGTACAAGCCTGCGTCCTGAGTAGCCTTTCCAGATAATCCTTGGGTCGGCTCAGGATGAAGCTGAGTGTTCTGATCCTTATGGTGAGCTTGTCGAACCATGAGGGCATCGCCTCGGCATGCTGCAGATTGCGACTGCGTCCCGAGCGCAAGTTGAAATTGTCTGTGGCTTAGCAGCGTCAGTTCGGCGGTAATTGATTTTCCGCAGTTGAGAAGATTGTATCAAAGCGTATATGGAAGGACGATGAACCTTCCACGCAAGATACCTTTGAGAGTCGTGCTCGGCCTCGCTGCCGCGGTGTTGATTGACACCGCGCTGCAGATATTCTGGAAGACGGCGGTGCTGAAGCTGCCGGGCGACACCGACTCATTGGTGTCCACGCTTGCGATATTCCGGGAGCCGCTTTTTATCGTCGTCATCTTCATCATGAGCGTGCAGTTCTTCAACTGGATGGCGGTTCTCAACCACGCCGACTTAAGCTTCGCGCAGCCATTTACGGCCTTAAGCTATGTCAGCGTCGGTGTGATTTCGGCCGCCTTCCTGGGTGAGCCCGTGGATAAGCAGCAGATGCTCGGCATCGCCTGCGTCATAGCTGGCGTCTGGTTCATCAGCCGCACCGACCACATCACGCAGCGCGATGGCGAAGAGGTTCGGCGACGCGTGGAGCATGAGGTGATCGATGTGGAGTTCACGGAGGTCCCGCGCGATAAATCTTACGCCAAGGCAACAAGAAAACTCATTCAGCACGAGGGCGTATGAAGCGATTGCTGACCTTTGCTGCGCTTGTGTTGTCCGCTTATTCCACAGCGGCGTTCGCGGAGGACATAACCTGCTTGAGCACGACCTTTCACCTGATCGGAAAAAACGACCAAGTCTGCATCACCGCATTCGACGATCCGAAAGTTCCAGGTGTGGCTTGTCATGTCAGCCAGGCCAAGACGGGAGGGCTCGGCGGAACCATCGGCCTCGCCGAAGACCCAAGCCGGTTTTCGATCGCCTGCCGGCAGGTTGGACCCATCAATGTGGATATCGACAAGCTGCCTGAGAACGAGAAGGTCTATTCCGACCACACCTCGATCTTCTTCAAGCACACGAACATATTCCGCTCCGTCGATAAGAAGCGCAACACACTGATTTACCTGGCGATCAGTGACAAGCTGGTCGAGGGATCGCCGCAGAACTCGATATCGACGGTGCCGATCATGCCGTGGGGCGCACGTTAGGAGGCGGCGTCTCTGGCAGTTTTGTCCCCTCGCCCTCTTGTTGAACTTGATCGTCGTGATGATGGTCGTGGTGACCGCGCGCACCGATAGCCCGCTCGAGCGTTTTGCCAAAGGCAAGAAGAAGCATCGCTAAGCCGGCTGACGTTCCGACTAGAGGCCACGCGCCAACTCCGCACGCGACGCCTATGCATGCAGTCAACCAGCACGCCGCGGCGGTCGTAAGGCCATGCACTCGCTTTCCGCCGGGATTTCGAAGGATCACACCGGCGCCCAGGAATCCGATCCCCGTAATTACGCCCTGAATGACACGACTACCTGCGGAGGCATCGGTTGCGTCCAGGTGCTGGCTGACAAGCACCACTAGAGCGGACCCGAGGGCGACTAATCCCATCGTGCGCACCCCGGTGGGTTTGCCATGCAGCTCGCGATCAAGCCCGATCGCCCCTCCAATCATGGTGGCGGCGGTCAGGCGAATTACGGCGTCCGGCCAGTCGATCATTGTCATGACATACTCGCCATGCGCATGAAGATCAATGCTGCATCCTGAGCTACAAAGCCCCTCGCGAGGGAGATCCCTGCGCTCAGCGCCGCGCTGACCGATTCGCTGGCGCCTGTGTATTCAAGGCTGCTTTTTGTTGATCGGAAAGCGAGGCGTAGAAAGATGCCATCGCAGGCCGGATGGTCTCGATCGCCTGGATAAGCGCCGCGACGCGCCTGTGAGCATCTTGCAGTCTTCCCTCGATTGTACCAGGCACTTCCTTGGGACAGGACGCTTGAAGTTCCTCGGCGGCTTTCGCCGAGGCTTGCTTCACTTTGTCGAGGTCGAACTTCTGCTCGTCGTTTAGCGTAATCTCACGAGTAATCTCATCCGCCGGGACATTCGTCAGCCCCGATTCGCCCGAGCAAAGCTCCGTCAGATTTAGTGACGGTGAACGCTCTTTTTGGTCCGGTTTGGCGGCCGCATTCTCCAGGCGTCCAATCTGAGCCTCGTTCAACAGGCTGTACAAGTGCTCCAGTGGAGGGCGGACGATCGTCAATGCTTGCAGCATGGCTTCGAGCCGCTGCTCCATTGCGTCGAGCCGCGCGACCGGCGTGAGTGGAGTTTGTGCCAGACATGCGGTCTGCAAAACGCGGGCTGCTTTTGTAAACGCCGCTTTCAGTTCGTCCAACGCAGTGCGCTGCTCGGAGGTAGGCTGAATGATTTGCTCAAGTTGCGCCAAGGGCAGATCGAAGATGCCGGGGGCGAAACCGCTGCAACGCGCCGCCGTTTCTTCCGATCCCGCAGGCGCGGCGAATTGGCCGCCAATGCTGGGAACCGTTCGGTTCCCGCCTTGGTAAGGCTCGCCATCTCCCGCTCCGGCGTAGATATCCTCGCCGTAGCCTTCATAGGGCCAGAGCGATCCCCAGAGGATGGCGCTGGGGCCATAAGCCCAGAACGGCTCGGCGTATAGGTTTGGCCAGAAGGCGTAAGAGACGTAGTCGCCGAACAGGTATGGCCAGAAAACGCCGCCAGCCCAGAAATGACGAAACCGGCCTTCTCGTCCGCGCCAATGGCGGCCGCCGAATGCCTGACCTTCGAAGCCGTTTCCGCGCCTGAAAGACGCGGTGCTAAGCGAACCACGGTTCGCAATGGTTTGAGAGGATTGAAGTTCGCGGGGAATGGCTTGAGTTGCCAAGCCGCGCTCCGGGAGGAGATTTCCGTGGTGAGCCCTGAGTGTGTTGTGTAACTGTGTAAACGTGTTGCGATTGATAGTTCCCGCGCGCTCGGGGCCACGGTTCACCGCTGCGAGGCGCCCAGGTTTCCGGCGCTCGTTGGCTGCGGTCCAGGCTCTTTGGCGGATTCTGTCGCTCGCTCCGAAATGCTGCTCCCGTGCGAAACGATGTGTTTGCGTCACCGCCGCGGCGGAACCCCCGAATGTGACCAGAACCAGCGGCTGAGGAATTGCCGGAGAAGCCATGGAAACCCGGCACTCTCCTTCCGCCGAAAGGTTGTGCATTCAGCCCTTGGAAACGAGGCGCGGTTGACGGCATCTGGAATTGCCTGCCGGCAAAGCCTCCAATCTGCGGGCTCCCAAGCCTTGGAGCCGTGAACTGGCCGCCTCCGAACCCTCGGAAAGCGGGAGGCGCGATGGGACGGAATCCGCCGCCTGGACCGCCAAATCCCCCGAAATGGCCTCCGCCGAATCCGCCAAAGTTCATTCCGCGCAGCGTTGCCTCTCCCCCGCAGCGCCGAACATAAGCACCGGTTGCGATACAAGCCGGCTGCAGTCGCGGCAAACGTCCTGATCACTCTCCGCCTCCACAAACACGATGGATGGAGAGGTAAGACGGCCCCGGAGCAGTGGTTCCAAGGATGGGGATTGGTCCTTGGACTCTCTGTTGCTCCGGGGCTACTCAGGCGATGATCTGCACCGCCTACAACCTCGAAAATCTCATAAACGCCCTTTGAAAGGGCTATCGCGCCATCCGAAAAACTCTATCGAGACGGCCTCATGGTACGCACGATCCTACGGCAGAATGCATCAAGACACCGGCGGGCTTGCGCATTCTTATTGAAGGCTGGCCTGCCGTTCGCTCCGATGCCACTCGGTGTAGAGCCGCACGACTTCTGACGCGGCCACCCATATCGAGGAGAGAATATCCTCAGCGGGTTTGTCGGCGCCGCTATGGCTCGGATCGAGCAGCATGGCCAACTCGAGACAGGCGGCGCGGTGAGGCGCAGACAGGTTTTTCAAGACGTAACTCATCGCGCCGATTTCGCGCCGCCGCTTCTCGCTGAAAGGGACGCGACCCAAGGGCGTGTATCGCACCTCAGGCTTCAGGTAGTCGATCGACCTCACATTAGATAAAGAGTTGATGCACGTGGTCAGTCTCTCCAGCGCTTCCGCCTCCTGGTCGGACAGCATTCGGTCAAGAACCGTCAGACGGCGGCGCAAAGAGCGAATGCGCACCGCTTCCGGCTTCAGGGCGACATCTTCAAGGATCGCCCGGCGCATTTCGAGCGGCGTCAAAATCGTTCTCACCCGGTGGCGTGCCATGACCGGCGCTCCGGGAGGCGTCAACACATCCCGTATAAATGCAGTGTGTTGCCGCCTGTGCTGTGTAGGTCCTTCAGAGAGCTCTGCCACGCCCATCTTTTTCATTTGCTTGCCCCGCGTTGAAATGCCTGCCCAAGGTGAGTGGTACAATAAGAAGACCGGCCAGCCACCGGCTCTCCACAAAACGTGAAATTCGGTTCAGCCGGATCTCCGAGAGACCAGCGGCATGCGCCGTCCGGCAAATTTTCCAGCGCTGCCGCGCCGTAGGTCGCGGAAGGACCAATTGTAGACCGCCGCACGATGAGGCCGCCTTCAGAAGGCTCGTTCCTTTTTGCATGCTCCCGAAGTGCCCGGAGGCTTACGCCGTTACGCCTCAACACGGAGCGCAAGGCCTTCGGGTGGACGCCGAGTGTGCGCGCGATGTCGTCCGTCCTGAGCGTCACAAGCGCCTCGAGGATGTCCGTGAGTTCGCCTGTCGTCCACCGCCTGCGCTGCCGGCCTTCCGGCAAGGCGGCGATCGAAGGAGACAGGCAAGAGAGAGCGACCGTGGGGCGCAAAGAAGGAGCTGCCGACGGCGCTTTCATATTGTGTGTTTGCTGCAGTGAGAGATTACACATGAATCACTCTCTATTTTGGCTCTTTTTCTAAAATCGAAAAACACGTTACACGCAACGTGTAAAAATTTCCTAAGCCTTGTTTCAAATTGTTTTTTTTGTTGAGCGCGCGTTGTGATGCCGCTTGGCAACAGAAAGCAATGAAATCCTGAACGCGATAGCCGGGTGGATCGGGAGGCGCGGCCATGGTCTGGGTAAGCCTCCGGGAACGGCTAGGCCATTGCGCGGTTTGGGCTGGCACATCCCCCTATTAGAAGAAAAACACACTCTGTTGAGTGAGATTACACGATTGTCTTGTTTGGCAGCCCCTATATGCCTGAATCGTGGATGAGCTACACGTTACGTGTAGAACTCTCTTCCAGGCATAGCGCAGGAGCATTCCTCGGCTGGGTGCGCGTGTGCATCCAAAAAACGCGGCGATTTGCTCGCCTGGCAGCGCATGCAGGATAGGGCTTCGAAAACGCCATATAAATAAGACCAAGCGCAGGCGGGATCAGAATCGGACGCCCAGCAGGCATCAACCCCGCGTTCCAATCCACACGTCTCAGCACAGGGCGCAAGCTTGGGACAGGGCAGGCGGTTACATAAGATCTTGCGCAATGGTTGCGGCAAAATGTGTGTTGGGGGCGAGGCTGCCGTGGTTTTGCCTCTCATTTGTGTAGAGATGTAACACAGGGCAAGTTACACGCTGTGTGTAGCAATCCTCTGGTGGTGTGTTTGAGAGTTACCCTTTTCGGTGGCAATTGCTATGAGACTGGCATCGCTGAGGAATAATGAAGTTACTTGCGCGTTAATAAGAAAGGTCAGCGGATGGTGGCTCGCAACTCGCGCCCCTTTTTGGCCCAGTTATCACATTGTCCTGCGAATCAGATCAGTATTCATCACACTTTGAAGACTTTTCTGGCGCAGAAACGTATTACACAAATCGTGTAGGGCAGGCGAGATGAGAGATTGGACGGCCGAGGAACTCAAGTCGATTGCTGATCGCCTTCGGCGCTCTCGCATCACTGCCGGCTTCGAGCGGGCGAGCGATGCGGCGCGCAGGTTCGGCTGGAGCTACAGCCGCTATATGAACTACGAGAACGGAGAGCGGGCTGTTCCACCCAAGCAGGCTATCCTGTTTGCATCTGCGTATGGCGTGACAGTTGATTTTATTTATTTTGGAAAAAGAGATAATCTAAAACAATTAGAAGGGACTCCGGCGATATCATCCCGTACGGTTCGCCGAATTCCTCTTGTGGCGCTTGAAAACATGTCGGAATTAAAACGTATTGCCACTGGCCTCGAAGCCGCTACAAACGTCACGGTTCCCGTTTGCAGCTGGGACACGATTCCAGACAAGGCAATCTTTATTGAAATCAAGGACAAGTCGATGTCGGCTCCGCGCGAGCCGATCTCCTTCGAGCCAGGCGACAAGGCATTGATCGACCTGGAGGCTACTCCGGCGCCGGCCGATTTCGTGCTGGCGCTCGTGCCCGAGGAGCAGACGGCTCTATTTCGCCTCTACCGCGAGGTCGGCCGCGCCGAAGACGGTTCGATCATCGTCGACCTCGTACCGCTCAACCCGAATTTCCGAACCGTCCGCATCTCCCATACGAACCCTGGCCAGATCATCGGCGTTTGCCGCAGCATCCACCGCATCTTCGATCTGACGGCCGCGGCGCAGCGAAACCGGTTTGGATAGGCAAGGCGGGCCGGATCGCGCCGCGAAAGCATCCAGTCTATCTTCGCTTGAAACTACGGGCCGGGGAACACCTGGGTGAGCGGCTATTGTTAGATCTGTGAGATCAACAGGAGCGCGCAGATGGAAAAGCGGAAGTTGGGCAGCGAGGGGCTGGAAGTTTCGGCTCTGGGACTCGGCTGTATGGGGATGAGCTTCGCCTACAGCGGGCGGGATGATAATGAATCGACCGCTACGATTCACCGCGCGCTTGAGCTGGGGATCGATTTCTTCGACACGGCGGAAATCTACGGTCCCTTCGAGAACGAAATCCTCGTTGGCAAGGCCCTGGCCGGAAAACGCGACTCTGTTGTCATCGCGACCAAGTTCGGGTTCAAGATCGTCGACGGAAAACAGCTCCAAGGCCCTGACAGCAGGCCCGAGCATGTAAAAGAAGTCTGCGACGCCTCGTTGAAGCGGCTGAACACGGATCGCATCGACCTTTTCTACCAGCACCGCGTCGATCCAAACGTCCCGATCGAGGATACGGTTGGCGCCATGGCCGATCTCGTGAAAGCAGGGAAGGTGCGGTTCCTCGGCCTCTCGGAGGCGTCGGCGAAGACATTGCGCCGCGCCCACGCCGTCCATCCGATCAGCGCGCTTCAGAGCGAATATTCGCTGTGGGAGCGCAACATCGAGGACGAGATTTTGCCCGCGTGCCGTGAACTCGGTATCGGGTTCGTTCCCTATAGCCCGCTGGGCCGCGGCTTTCTGACCGGAACGGCGAAACGGGCCGAGGACTATCCGCCGGAGGACTTCCGCAGCCGGCAACCACGCTTCCAGGGCGAGAACTTCGACCGCAATATGAAGATTGTGCAGGCGGTACAGGCGATCGCCCAGGAAAATGGCGCGAAGCCTGGACAGATCGCGCTTGCGTGGCTGCTTGCGCAGGGACCCGACATCGCACCGATCCCGGGGACGAAGCGGCGCGGCTATCTCGAAGAGAACGTAGCCGCCGCCAATCTGCACCTTTCTCCATCGGATCTGGAAAGATTGGAGGCCGCCGCGCCGCGAGGCGCCGCGTCGGGTGGCCGGTATCAGGAGGCTATGCTGTCCCTTCTCGACCGGTAAACGGCAGACTGGATCCGGGACGCAATCCACAGCGGCACTATGCGCTCTGAAAAGCTCTGGCAAAAAGCACACCTGTAAGCGATGATGCATACGGCACGTTCCGCTTGCTGACTTCTTTGCGCAACTTCCTTTCTTTTTGAGCAGGTGGGGCAGTGTCGGGAAACGCCCGATGCGCTCGAACTCGGTAACGCCAGCGCTCATCGGGCACGCGGGTGTAGCCATGCTCGATGGTGCCATCGCGTCGAAGATTACCCGCAAGCCTCATAGCGCTCAGGCGGCTCTGACGGTTGGTGCAATTGGAGTGGTCTTTGGCGATATCGGCACCTCACCGCTCTACGCGGTCGATCAAATTTTCTATGGCCCGGCCCAGATACCGCACACGCCGGACAATGTTCTCGGCTGCATCTCGCTCGTTCTTTGGACGCTGACGCTCATCGTCAGCTGCAAATATGCGGCATTCGTTCTGCGCGCCGACAGCGATGGCGAAGGCGGTGTCTTCGCACTCTACAGCCTCCTGCACAAACACCGGGAGGGGAACCCCTATTTCCCCTTGCTGCTTGCGGGTCTCATGCTGGGCGCGGGCTTTTTGTTCGGGGATGGCATCATTACGCCAGCTATCAGCGTGCTGGCCGCCGTCGAAGGCTTGAAAGTCGCGACGCCCATGTTCTCGGACGCCATCGTCCCGATCACCTTTGTTATTCTCACGCTCCTTTTCGCGGTTCAGCGCCAAGGTACGGCTGGCGTGGGGCAGGTATTCGGTCCCATCCTTATCCTTTGGTTCGGGATCATCGCGATGCTCGGCATCGTGCAGATTGAGGAGCACCCCGAGATCCTCAAGGCGTTCAACCCGATTTACGCCTTTACATTTCTACACCAAACCGGAGCTAAGAGCGTTCTCCTGACTCTTGGGGCGTTGATGCTGGTTGTGACTGGCGGCGAGGCGATGTATGCGGACCTAGGGCATTTTGGCGCGCGCCCCATCCGAATGGGCTGGTTCGCGATCGTGTTTCCGGCACTCATTCTGAATTATCTGGGTCAAGGTGCACTTCTGCTTGGCGACCCGCCCGCGGAAGAGAGCCAACTCTTTTATAGTATGGTGCCGCATGTGCTGCTCTACCCCATGGTCGCGCTTGCAACTGTCGCGACCGTGATTGCGTCGCAAGCCCTGATATCTGGAGCGTTCTCGCTTACGTCGCAGGCGATAGCGCTTGGCCTCTTTCCTCGGCTTCACGTCGTCCATACTCACCACCATCACGAGGGTCAGATCTATGTCCCCTTCGTCAATTGGGCGCTGTTTGCCGGCTGCCTGGCGCTCGTGGCCGGTTTTCGCTCAAGCGACTCCCTCGCAGCGGCGTACGGCCTCGCAGTTTCCGGCGTGATGGTCATCACCTCCATCGCGATGCTCCCTATCGCGACCCGCTACTGGAAATGGAGCGTCCTCGCCAGCGGCGCTTTGTTTGGCTTCTTTACGCTTGTCAACGCCCTCTTTTGCGTTGCGAGCTCATTCAAGTTTCTGGACGGCGGATATATCCCATTGGCCATCGGTCTTGTGGTCTTCGCCATCATGCTCACGTGGAGATGGGGCCGAAGGGCAACGTTCGCGGCCTATACCGCGAAGCACACGATGACGATGCGCAGGCTGGTGGAGTTTCACAAGAACGAAACGGCCTATATGGAGCGCATCGCGCTCTTGATGACGCCCAAACATCTCTCGTCATTGAACGACAATTCGCCCGCCTTATTGCAGCTTCTGCATGACCGCTACGGAATATTGCCGCGCCACCTCATCTTCGTGGAGGTGGTCCATCGCAAGGTGCCCTACATCCACGACGGCCGTTGTGGCATAACCGTTTTTCATAAAGACCAGAATTCCAGCATTATAGCCGTCGCTTTGCAATTCGGCTTCATGGAGGAGCCGAACGTGGAAGCCGTGCTCGAGGACATGGCCAGGCACCGGGAAATAGACCTGCCCATCGATGAGCATCGCTGGATCGTGCATGTTTCTATCGAACACCTGCTCCCGGCTCGGAACATGCCCGCATGGGGCTTGGTGCGTCTTCGGCTTTTCCGCATACTCCGCCGCATATCGCAGCCCGCGCACTATTTTTATGGGCTGGGCGACAACGTGCAGTTGTCGGCAGAGATTATACCTGTGCGGCTGAAGTGATCAGCAACCGCTCTTGCGAAACTGGACACTTCGTTTGGTGCTTCACAATAGCGAGTTGCAATGCACCACTAAGTTTTTTAAGGTCCTTGCGCTTACTCGAAACTCCTATCGTTCCTACCGGCGGGCGGTAACCAAGCCCAGCAATCACACGTTCCAGGACCATGAACTCATGAACCAAGTGCTTTGGATCATTATGGCGTGTGGCGCGCTCTCCATTGTGTATGGGGTGTTCACCACACGTTCGCTGCTGGCGGCAAGCGCCGGCAACGCACGCATGCAGGAAATTGCCGCAGCCATTCAGGAAGGCGCCTCAGCCTACCTGACACGTCAATACACGACCATCGCCATCGTCGGCGTGGTTATCTTCGGAATTCTCGCCTACCTTCTATCCTGGACCGTTGCGATCGGGTACCTGGTCGGCGCGATCCTGTCCGGCCTTGCCGGCATCATCGGCATGAATGTCTCCGTTCGCGCGAATGTTCGTACGACGCAAGCGTCGTCAATCGGACTTGCCGAGGGGCTTTCGATGGCGTTCAAAGCCGGCGCTGTGACGGGGCTTCTCGTCGCGGGCTTGGCGCTTCTTGGCGTGACCGTTTATTACACCGTTTTGACCCAATACCTTGGCTACGAGCCGGCTGACCGGCGCGTCATTGACGCTCTCGTCGCGCTCGGCTTTGGCGCGTCGTTGATCTCGATCTTCGCGCGTCTTGGCGGCGGCATCTTCACGAAGGGCGCTGACGTGGGCGGCGATCTCGTCGGCAAGGTCGAAGCCGGCATCCCCGAGGACGATCCGCGTAACCCGGCCACGATCGCAGACAACGTCGGCGACAACGTGGGCGACTGCGCAGGCATGGCGGCCGACCTGTTCGAGACCTATGCCGTGACGGTTGTGGCGACGATGGTTCTGTCCTCCATCTATTTCGCTTACGATCCCGATCTCCTGTCCCGCATGATGATCTTCCCGCTGGCCATCGGCGGCGCTTGCGTCGTGACCTCGATCCTCGGCACCTACTTCGTTCGCCTCGGGGCGAGCAACTCGATCATGGGCGCGCTTTACAAGGGTTTCATCGCAACCGGCATTTTCTCGCTGATCGCGCTCTTTCCCTTGACCGCCTACATCGTCGGCCTGGGCACGGAGCTCAAAGCCAACGGCACGGTCTTCACCGGCATGGACCTGTTCCTCTGCGGCATCGTCGGTCTCGTTGTGACGACGCTGATCGTGGTCATCACCGAGTACTACACGGGGACGGGCTACCGCCCTGTGAAGTCGATTGCGCAGGCGTCGGTGACGGGACACGGCACGAACGTGATCCAGGGTCTGGCGGTTTCGCTTGAATCGACGGCGCTTCCCGCGCTCGTCATCATGGCTGGCATCCTAGTCGCTTTTAATCTCGCAGGCCTTTACGGTATCGCGATCGCGGTGACGACCATGCTCGCCCTCGCAGGCATGGTGGTGGCCCTCGATGCGTTCGGCCCGGTGACCGATAACGCGGGTGGCATCGCGGAAATGGCCGACCTCCCCTCCTCGGTTCGTAAAACGACGGACGCGCTTGACGCGGTCGGCAACACAACCAAGGCGGTGACGAAGGGCTATGCCATCGGCTCTGCTGGCCTGGGCGCTCTGGTGCTGTTCGCGGCCTACACCGAGGATCTCCGCTACTTCACGGAGCAGGCGTCAAAGTCAACGGATCACTTCCAGTACTTCCGCGGCTTGAACGTCGACTTCTCGCTGTCGAATCCGTATGTGGTGGTCGGCCTCCTGTTCGGCGGTCTTCTGCCATACCTGTTCGCGGCTATGGGCATGACTGCGGTAGGACGCGCGGCGGGCTCCATCGTTGAGGAAGTCCGCAGGCAGTTCCGCGAGAAGCCCGGCATCATGCAAGGCACCGACAAGCCGGACTACGGCAAGGCCGTTGACATGCTGACCAAGGCGGCGATCAAGGAGATGATCATCCCGTCGATGTTGCCGGTTCTGTCCCCGATTGTGGTCTTCGCGGTGATCAGCTTTATCGGCGGCAAGTCCGCAGGCTTCGCAGCGCTCGGCGCAATGCTTCTTGGCGTGATCGTGACGGGCCTCTTCGTCGCCATCTCCATGACCTCGGGCGGCGGCGCGTGGGACAACGCGAAGAAATCCTTTGAGGACGGCTTTGTCGATAAGGATGGCAAGCGTCACATGAAGGGCTCCGAGGCGCATAAGGCATCTGTGACCGGCGACACGGTCGGCGACCCCTACAAGGACACCGCCGGTCCCGCCGTCAACCCGATGATCAAGATCACGAACATCGTGGCGCTCCTGATCCTCGCGGTTCTCGCGCACCAGTAACGGCACACACCATAAAATGAAATGGCCGGGGATCCCCGGCCATTTTTTATAAGCATTTCAATTGCAAACGCCTAATCGAGGTTCTCGCAGCCGGTCTTTCCATAGCCGGGGCCGAACCTGTCAGCATGCAATTCGCCGCCGGTCGCCCAGTTCTCGCGATCATACTCTTCGATCAGAACCGTGACCCACTCACGGGGCACGTCGAGCGTTTCCGCGACTGCGTTTGTAACGGCGTCGGCAAGCGCCCGCTTTTTTTCGATGGGGCGTCCCTTGCCGAGCCGAATGGTGATCACAGGCATGGTGGCTTTTAGCGGCCGAACTCGCGAACGTCGATGAAGCGGCCCGCGACGGCTGCAGCAGCCGCCATGGTTGGCGACACGAGATGCGTCCGGCCCTTGAAGCCCTGCCGCCCCTCGAAGTTGCGGTTCGAAGTGGAAGCGCAGCGCTCACCCGGAGCCAGCTTGTCGGCGTTCATGGCAAGGCACATGGAGCAGCCCGGCTCGCGCCACTCGAAGCCTGCGGCAAGGAAAATCTTGTCAAGTCCCTCAGCCTCTGCCTGCTCCTTGACGAGGCCCGACCCTGGCACAACCATCGCCTTAACGCTTTCGGCGACGCGATGGCCGTCGAGCACACTCGCTGCGGCGCGAAGGTCTTCGATGCGCCCGTTGGTGCAGGAGCCGATGAAGACTCGGTCGATGGCGATGTCCGTCATCCTGGTTCCGGGCTCCAGCCCCATATAGGCGAGCGCCCGCGCAACGGCGGCGCGCTTGCCTTCGTCAGCGACCTTGGCTGGATCGGGCACTGTGCCTGTGATGGCGACGACATCTTCAGGGCTGGTGCCCCAGGTGACGATCGGAGGAAGGTTCGCTGCATTGAGCCGCATTTCGCGGTCGAAATGAGCGCCTTCATCCGAAGGAAGGATCTCCCAATATTTGCGGGCCATGTCCCAGGCCGCGCCTTTGGGCGAGCGCGGCCGCCCCTTGATGTAGTCGAAGGTCTTCTCGTCCGGGGCAATCATGCCGGCCCGTGCGCCGCCTTCGATGGACATGTTGCAGACCGTCATGCGGCCTTCCATGGAAAGCGCGCGGATCGCTTCGCCCGCATATTCGATGACGTAGCCGGTCCCGCCCGCGGTGCCGATCTCGCCGATGATCGCAAGGATGATGTCTTTCGCGGTGACACCAGCAGGCAGTGCGCCGTCTACCGTTGACGCGCATGTTCTTCGCTTTTTTCTGGATCAGCGTCTGCGTGGCGAGCACATGCTCCACTTCCGACGTGCCGATGCCGTGGGCGAGCGCCCCGAACGCGCCATGCGTCGATGTATGGCTATCGCCGCAGACGATGGTCGTGCCCGGCAATGTGAAGCCCTGCTCCGGGCCGATGATGTGAACGATGCCCTGGCGAGGATCCAGCTCGTTGTAGTACTCTACGCCGAACTCGGCACAGTTCTCGGCAAGCGTGTTCACCTGGAGTGCAGACTCCGGATCGTCGATGCCGTGGCTCCGGTCGGTGGTAGGGACGTTGTGATCGACAACGGCCAGCGTCTTCTCTGGCGCATGCACACGGCGGCGCGCTACGCGCAAGCCCTCGAACGCCTGCGGGCTCGTTACCTCATGAATGAGGTGACGGTCGATATAAAGGAGGCTCGTGCCATCGGGTTGCGTATCGACGACGTGATCGTCCCAGATTTTATCGTAAAGTGTTCTTGTCATGGCTTGACCCTTTTGGGCTCGCGCGAGCGCCCTTGTTTTTCCGTTGTTTTAGGGACGGGTCGCGCGGAAAGCAAGGCGCGGCGCGGGGAATGAGGTAAAATCGGCGCAAACTGAAATGCCTCGGTGACCGCGAGCGCGTGGCTGCATCAATTATGGAGTTCCCGATGGTCTACAAACTCTATTACTGGCCGAACCTCCAGGGGCGCGGGGAATTCGTGCGCCTTGCCTTGGAGGAGGCCGCCGCCGCCTACGAGGATGTCGCGCGCGGCACAGGAGGCATGGCCAAGATGATGGCTTTGATCGAGGATGAGAACGAGGAACACCCGCCTTTCGCGGCGCCGTTTCTTAAAGATGGGGATGCGGTGATCAGCCAGACCGCAGCCATTTTATTCTACCTCGGCCCGAAGCACGACCTTGCGCCGCGAGATGAGGCTCAGCGGCTTTGGGCTCATGAGATTCAACTCACCATCGACGATCTCATAAGCGAGGTTCACGACACGCATCACCCCGTTGGCGGCGGCCTCTATTACGAAGACCAGAAGCCGGAGGCGATGCGCCGTTCGGAAGGCTTTCGCGAGAGGCGGATCCCCAAATACCTTGGCTGGCTCGAAAATATCCTTCGCCGGAACCCGAAAGGGAGCGCGCATCTTGTTGGCGATTCCCTGAGCTACGCCGATCTGTCGCTGTTTCAGGTGGTGGAGGGGCTTACCTATGCCTTCCCGCGAGCCATGGAGCGGGTGCTTCCCTCGGCGCCGCATGTTGCGGTTCTTCATCGCGCCGTCGCAGAACGCCCTCGCATTAAAGCTTATCTCGCGAGCAATCGCCGCCTGCCTTTCAACGAGGAAGGCATTTTCCGCCATTATCCCGAGCTGGATGGTTAGCGCTGCGATGCCGCGGGCACGATATGATTGCGAAACGGGAACAAAACGTTTAGGAAACAGAGAACCTGTCGGGGCGTAGCGCAGTCTGGTAGCGCATCTGGTTTGGGACCAGAGGGTCGCGTGTTCGAATCACGCCGCCCCGACCAATAAAATCGAAGAGTTAAGCCGGAAATTTGTAACAGGGGCAAAAGTCCGGGCCTTTAGGCTGCGGCGTGGTGGCGGACGAGAGCGGCGAGGCTTGGGACGGCAGGCGCTTCCAGCACTCCGAGGCGGTCGCCGAGGTAGTCCCAGAAGCTGATGGCTTGCCTGGCGCAGGTTTTCATGAGCCCAAGGAAGGCGTCGCGTGCGTCGCGGCCTGCATCGGAGCGGGTTCCAGCGGAGATCTTGCGTCGCGTGACCTGGCAGCGGATGTCGTTTTCCGAACCATTGGTGTGGAGCGGAATGTCGGGGCGCGTCAACACCATCAGCAGTTCGTCTTTCTGTGCGCGAAGCCGCGCCAAGAGCCTGTCGAGTGTGACGAAGCCCGTCTCGGTGGAAAAGATGGCGTCGAAGCGGCATTCAAGTTGGCGGGCGCGGCGCCGAGTTGCCGCCCGGCGGTACACCTTGAGGTCCTTGTAAAGGCGCCAGATGCGGGCGCGAATGCGCTCCTTTGCCTGGACGTGCGCCGTGCAGAACGTATCGAGCTTGTGGATGAGACGTTCCGCATGGACCCAGCAGAGCGCGTGTTCCGCGATCCTGAACTGGCCAGCGCCATCGGAGACGACGACTGTACCGTCCAGAAGGCCCTGTTCGGCAATCGAGCCCCACAACGCGGCTTCGGTTGCGATCTGGACCGGATCGGGCTGGACCGTAAGGTTCGTAAGGCCGAGTTTTTGTAGATGGGCCATGAAGGCTTTGCGGCCAGCGAAGCGCTGCTCGGCGTCCCCAAAACGGGCGATAGTCGCCAGGGGCAGATTGTGCTCGCGCATATAATCGAGGGCGGCCCGGTTGATGACGTAGTCGTCGCGCCCAGCCCTGAGCAACGCGAGAAAATTCAGCCGGCTCTTTGAGCCGGTGGTTGCGAAGAACGCAAAGCAGCCATTGCCGATATGCGTGCAAAAGCCGTTCCGGGCTTTATGGCGAGCGCCCGTATCGTCGACGGTCAGCCAGAACGCCGAAGCAAGCCCTGCGCGCAGGACGTCCATGTTTTCTTGAAGGAACGCGTCTTGCCCGCTGCTCAAGAGCCGCACGATCTGCCGCTTGGAACTCTCGATGCCCAAGCCGGTCAGCTGCGCGGTCAGGCGCGGGATCGTGATCTGCCCTTGGTGGTATTGGCTCACCACGAAGCGCTTGAGGTTCGGCCCGAAATGGCCGGCGACGCCCTTTGGCAGCGCCGCGACCACAGTCTCGCCGGACGGAAGCAGCCAGCGCTCGCGCCGGTAGCGGACCGTCCACGGTAGGATGACGATATCCTGGACGATGAAGTCCTCGTAGCCCTTGAAACGGGCGCCGTCCGGAAGGCTGTCCGGCTTGAGGATGCGGGTTTCGTCAAGTGTAAGTTTTGAGCGCTTGGCGCCACGGCGCCCTTTGCGCTTGCCGCCTTTCGCGCCGGCTGTCTCCGCCGCCTTCTCCATGCCGCTGGGCTTGAGCTTGGGGCGTCCCTTCAACCCCTTGAGACGCGCGATCTCCTCGCGCAGCGCTGCGTTCTCTGCCTTGAACCGGGCATTGTCCTCCAGAGCCTGCAGCAGCAACGCCTTCAGCTCTTCGAGGCCAAGCCCCGAATTATCGCGGGTTGATTCGGCCATCCCCCAAGGGAGTCACCAAATGAGTCCGCCATGAGTTCCTGCCAAACGAGGGCGCCCGGACTTTTGCCCCTGTTACTGAAATTTCAGGGTCCGCGTTCCGCAAGAAAGCCTCAGCGGAATCCAAATCCAGGCTGTGTCAACCCGCCGCACTTCGGAAAGCAAACTCGGAAACAGGCCGCACGATGGAGGGTCTTCTGATCGCGCTCCTGATCCAACTTGGAAACCGCTTCGGCCCGGAAGCGATCTTTAAGTTTATCTTCTTTGCGGCTGGCCTTCCCGGCTTCCCGCTGGTTTGCGCTTGGCTGTTCCCGCGGTTGCCGAACCTGCTCTGGCCGCCCAGGTTGCTACAGTGATCGAGGTGACGAAGACAAGCCCGCAAGCGCACGGTGAGCAATCGCAAGCCGGAGCGGAAGGCGATCGAGCCTCAGGGCTGTAATGTGCTCCCCTTCCGCAAAGCTGTCTTCGACGAGGTTCACGCGCAGCTTTCCAGCGGTAAGACGCAACGCGAAGTGGCCGGCCTTTTAGGCGTCGGCGAGCGCACCGTGCGGCGCATGGCGGCGGCCTGGAAAATCGGCCAAGTGGCCGCGTCTTAAGAGGCCAAATTGCCGGTCAGCGAAGCGGCCGAATTGCCTCTATGGGAAGGGGCCAGAGTTCGCAAACAGGCCGATTTTCAGGGCAGCTCGCACACCCAAAACCCAACAGAGCCATGAAGCTCTATTTTTGGCGGGAGCCTTAAGCATGTCGCGCGCTGGCGTACCAACCAACGTGGCGGAGGAAACCCGTGCCGGGCTCTTGCGCACAGCTCACTGGCGGGCTATTCGTAATTCGTCGATTGGCGAATAAAAAGGTTTGTCCATGACCGTCAAACACCCCTTGGTTGCTGTTTCCGAGCCAAGTCAGGAAGCATCCGCATCTCACCATGAACGGATCGCGGCACTGGCGAAGGCTCTCGCGCATCCAGCGCGCTTGCGGATCCTGGAGACGCTTCTTCGACGCCGAACCTGCATCGGCTGCGACATTGTGGAGGAGATCGGGCTTGCCGCCTCAACGACCTCGGAGCACCTGCGGATTCTGAAAGGGGCCGGCATCATCATCGGCCAAATAACTCCTCCGCGCGTTTGCTACTCGCTCAATCCCGCTTCCCTTGCGCCGTTGTCTCAATTTCTCAAAATCGTAGAAGCCGGTTCCCCGCCGGCCCTGGCGGAGTAACCCATGTCCACATTCGAGAGATACCTGACCCTTTGGGTTGCCCTTTGCATTGCCGCAGGCATTGCGCTCGGTCATTTCTTCCCGGCCGTGTTCCAGGCAATCGGATCGGCGGAAATCGCCAAGGTCAATTTGCCTGTCGCGGTGCTGATCTGGCTGATGATTATCCCGATGCTTGTGAAGATCGACTTCGCAGCGTTGCGGGAAGTGACGGAGCATTGGCGCGGAATTGGTGTCACGCTCTTCATCAATTGGGCGATCAAGCCCTTCTCGATGGCGCTTCTCGGCTGGCTTTTCATCGGTTGGATTTTCCGCCCGTATTTGCCCGCCGGTCAGATCGATAGCTACATCGCAGGTCTTATTCTTCTCGCCGCTGCGCCCTGCACGGCGATGGTATTTGTCTGGAGCAACCTGACTAAAGGCGAGCCTCATTTCACGCTGAGCCAAGTGGCGCTGAACGACGTCATCATGGTCGTCGCCTTCGCGCCCATCGTCGGTCTCCTGCTTGGGCTTTCGGCCATCACCGTGCCTTGGAACACGCTCGTCCTTTCCGTTGTGCTCTACATCGTCGTCCCCGTCATCATCGCGCAAATCCTTCGCAACAGCATCCTTGCGAGCGGCGGCCAAGTATTGCTTGAACGCTTGCTGCATAGGTTGCAGCCTTTGTCACTTGTGGCTCTGCTGGCGACGCTCGTTCTCCTCTTCGCGTTTCAGGGTGAACAAATCCTCGCCCAGCCGCTCATCATCGCCATGCTGGCCGTACCGATCCTGATCCAGGTCTACTTCAACGCGGGCGTCGCCTATCTCCTGAACCGCGCGGCGGGTGAAGCGCATTGCGTGGCGGGGCCTTCGGCGCTGATCGGCGCGAGCAACTTCTTCGAGCTTGCGGTCGCTGCAGCCATCAGCCTCTTCGGTTTCAACTCCGGCGCAGCGCTTGCAACCGTTGTCGGCGTGCTGATCGAGGTCCCTGTGATGCTGTCGGTCGTGAAAATCGTGAACGGATCCAAGAGTTGGTACGGAGTCCGGCGCCGCGGTGCAGCGCCGATTGCAGCATGGGACGCTTTCGGAAGCGCCGGCGGGTCAGGGCTAAGCCCCGACCAAAGCCGGAAAAGCGCTCAGGACGTGCTTTCCGGCGTATCCGCCATCCTTCCGATCTCTTCGATCTTATTTTGGATGGCCAGCCGCGCCAGCGACTTTATCGGAAGGCTTGTGAAGACATCGATGCGCCGTTGCAGCATGCGATAGGTATTGGCGAAGGCGACGCGCTTTTCCGCTTCTGTTCCCTTGGCGATAGATGGGTCGGGAACGCCCCAATGCGCCGTCATCGGCTGGCCTGGCCAGAGGGGGCAGACCTCCTGCGCGGCGTTATCGCAGACAGTGAAGACGAAATCCATTTGCGGTGCGCCTGCTGCCGCAAATTCATCCCAGGATTTAGAGCGGAGCCCGGTAACGTCATAACCGAGGTTTTTCAAGAGATCGATCGCGTACGGATTGATCTGGCCTCGCGGCTGACTGCCTGCGCTGAAAGCTCGAAATTTGCCTGTGCCCGAGCGGTTCAGAATTGATTCCGCGAGCACTGACCGCGCGGAATTATGCGTGCAGAGAAACAGGACATTGAAGACGCGATCGCTTGGAAGCGGGTCACTCATGGCAATCCTCTTTGCAAAGACTCTTGGGTTTGGTGAAGGACGAGCCGCACAGTTCCGGACGGCCGCCGCAGCAATCATCGGTCAGATACTCAATGAGATGGCGGACGCCTTCGACATGGAGCGCGTAGTGGATGAAGCGCCCATGCCGCGTCTGTGTGACTAGCCCCGCGCGGTCCAATTCCTTGAGATGGAATGAAAGGCTGGTCGCACTGATGTTCAGGGCTTGCCCGATCTCGCCCGCCGCGATGCCATTCGGCCCCGCGCTGACGAGATAGCGGAAAATGGCAAGCCGGTTCTCCTGGGCAAGCGCAGCGAAGGCGCGAATGGCGTTTGAACTCTCCATAATTTTGACTATACAAGAATTATTGAACTATTTAAAGGAAAGGAGATCTCGAAATGAGCATCGTCATTTATCACAATCCGGCCTGCGGCACCTCGCGCAACACGCTCGCGATGATCCGTCAAAGTGGCGAAGAGCCTGAAGTCATCGAGTATTTGAAGACCCCTCCCTCGCGGGAAAGGTTGAAGGAGCTGATCGCGGTTATGGGCGTCCCGGTGCGTTCCGTACTTCGCGAGAAGGGAACGCCGTACCAGGAACTGGGCCTGGGCGACCCGAAGTGGACCGATGACGAGTTAATCGAAGTCATGCTCGCTCATCCGATCCTCATCAACCGGCCGATCGTCGTGACGCCGAAGGGCGTGAGACTATGCCGCCCGTCGGAAGAGGTGCTCGACATCCTCCCCAATCCAGACATTGGGCCTTTCACGAAGGAGGATGGTGAAGTCATTATTGATGCAGCAGGCCGGCGCGCAAAATAGCGAGGCGCAGGCTTTCCTCTATCCTGACGCCATGCTCGAGATTGTGAGCCATCCGCCCGCGGCACTTGGACTGTAGCGAAGGCGCGTCGCCCCCGGCAGCCAACGCTGAACGCCATTCAGGCTGGATAGAACTTGCTGCGCCTGCACGGGCGCGAGTCCATAGGCCAGCAGCATGGCCCCGCCGAGCCAGATGGAGCTCTCATGCAGGGCGCCTGCGCGGCGGCCAGCGGCGGCTGCGGCGAAGGTTGCCGCCAGTGAAGCAACCGCGCTCACGTTCCGCCCGATCTTGATGCATCGACGCCGAGCCGCCGCAAAATCTCCACCTCGCCGATCACGCCCACATGGCGGCCGATCTCGCGCCCTTCGGCGTCGAAGAATATCTGCGTTGGGAGAGCCTGGATTTTATAGAGCCGGAGATAGTCGCGGTTCGCCAGCACGTCGACGGAGACCGCGTTGACCTGTGCGCCGTGCTCGCGAGAGAGCGCAGCGAGGAGCTTCGCCATTTCCCGGCATCCGGCGCATTTGTCGGAGCCGAACTCGGCAACGGTCGGCTTGTGCTGCTGTAGCATGGCATTGCCCCTGTCGCCCCCGGCATTGATAAGGCCGCCGCCGATAGTCCGGCGCCCCGGGCTATCTAGGCATGTTTGCACCGGCTTCCATGTTGCTCGATTGTGCCTGATTGCTTAATATCGGCGGGAGCGGCAAGCCGATTCAGGACGAAGGTTAGGCGGCAGCACATGAAAGGCGGACCGGGCCTTGTCGCCACCGTCCTCGTTCCAAATTCAAGCATGAGAACCTGATAGCTTCTTACGAGCGCCCTCGAACGCCGATTGCGTCGATATTTCATCGAGAGGAACAGAAAGATGACAGCGGACTCAAGCCCAAGCAAAGGGGGATTGTCCCCCGATCTTCTCCGCAGGATGGACGCGTGGTGGCGCGCCGCCAATTACCTCTCCGTGGGACAGATTTATCTGTTGGATAACCCGCTCCT
The DNA here is from genome assembly GCA_963833565.1 of uncultured Alphaproteobacteria bacterium. Taxonomy (GTDB): domain Bacteria; phylum Pseudomonadota; class Alphaproteobacteria; order Rhizobiales; family Rhodomicrobiaceae; genus Rhodomicrobium. Next base: position 192,393 of record CAWHYO010000031.1, on the reverse strand, counting down.
CAAGCGACCGCTGAAAAAAGAGGACATCAAGCCGCGACTGCTCGGGCATTGGGGCACGACGCCAGGCTTGAACTTCATGTATGTCCACTTGAACCGCGTCATCAAGGAGCGCGATCTGGACATGATGTATGTCATCGGCCCCGGTCACGGCGGTCCAGGTATTGTGGCCAACTGCTATCTGGAAGGCACATACAGCGAGGTCTATCCTAATATATCGCAGGACGAGGAAGGGATAAGGAAGCTGTTCAAGCAGTTCTCCTTTCCCGGCGGCATTCCGAGCCACGTTGCGCCCGAAACGCCCGGCTCGATCCACGAAGGCGGCGAGCTTGGCTATGCACTCAGCCACGCCTTCGGCGCCGCGTTCGATAATCCCGATCTCATCGTCGCCACTGTTGTCGGCGACGGCGAAGCGGAAACCGGGCCGCTCGCGACAAGCTGGCACTCCAACAAATTCCTGAATCCGGCCACCGACGGAGCCGTGCTGCCGATCCTGCATCTGAACGGCTACAAGATCGCCAATCCGACAGTGCTTGCGCGAATCAGCCACGAAGAGCTGGATCAGCTCTTCCGCGGTTACGGCTACACCCCGATCTTCGTCGAAGGCAATGATCCGGCAAAGATGCATCCGCTGATGGCGGCTGCACTCGATCAGGCCGTCGACGAAATCCAACGCATACAAGCTGCGGCGCGAACGAACGGCGTTACGGAGCGCCCGCGTTGGCCGATGATCATCCTGCGCTCGCCCAAGGGCTGGACATGCCCGAAGGAAATCGACGGAAAGCGCGCCGAGGACTACTGGCGTTCGCATCAGGTTCCGATGGCCGAGGTGCGCGACAACCCTGAGCACATCAGGATTCTCTGAGCAATGGATGAGGAGCTACAAACCTGAGGAGCTCTTCGAGGAGACCGGCCGCTTCAAGCCCGAACTGGAAGAGATCGCGCCGGCTGGCCCGCGGCGCATGAGCGCCAATCCCCACGCCAATGGCGGGTTGCTCCTTCGCGACCTCATACTGCCCGACTTCCGCAAATATGGCGTCGAGATTGAGAAACCGGGCGGCAAGGATGCCGAGGCGACGCGCGTCATGGGCAAATTCCTGCGGGACGCGATGAAGCTCAATCTGCCAAGCAGGAACTTCCGCCTGTTCAGCCCCGACGAGAACAATTCGAACCGCTGGCAGGACGTTCTCGATGTGACCAACCGCGCCTGGATGGCGGAGCGGTTTCCCTATGACGACCACCTCGCGCCGGATGGCCGCGTGATGGAGATGCTGAGCGAACACCAGTGCCAGGGCTGGTTAGAGGGCTATTTGCTCACCGGCCGCCACGGCTTCTTTTCCTGCTATGAGGCCTTCATCCACATCGTCGACTCGATGTTAAATCAGCACGCCAAGTGGCTGAAGGTTTGCAATCACATTCCCTGGCGGCGGCCCATTGCTTCGCTGAATTATCTGCTGAGCTCCCATGTCTGGCGGCAGGACCACAATGGCTTCTCGCACCAGGATCCGGGCTTCATCGATCACGTGGTGAACAAGAAGGCCGAAGTTGTCCGCGTTTATCTGCCGCCGGACGCCAACTGCCTGCTATCCGTCACGGATCACTGCCTGCGCACGCGCAACTACGTCAATCTGATTGTCGCTGGCAAGCAGCCTGCGCCCGTCTGGCTGACCATGGACGAAGCGGTCAAGCACTGCACCGCCGGGATCGGCATCTGGGAATGGGCCAGCAACGACCAGGGCAGCGAGCCAGATGTCGTGATGGCGTGCTGCGGGGACGTGCCGACGCTTGAAACGCTGGCTGCGGTCGATCTCATACGCTCCCATCTGCCGGAGTTGAAGGTTCGCGTGATCAATGTTGTGGACCTGATGAAGCTGCAGCCTGCGAGCGAGCACAAGCATGGCCTGAGCGATCTCGACTTCGACACGCTCTTCACCAAGGACAAGCCTATCGTGTTCGCCTTCCACGGTTATCCGTGGCTCATCCACCGGCTGGCCTATCGGCGCACGAATCACAAGAACCTGCATGTCCGCGGATACAAGGAGGAAGGCACCACGACGACGCCATTCGACATGGTGGTCCTGAACGAGATGGATCGCTTCCACCTCGTGGGCGATGTCATCGATCGCCTGCCACAGCTCGGCTCGCGCGCCGCTTATGCGAAGCAGCGGATCCGCGACGCGCTGATCGAGCATCGCCAGTACATCAACGAACGCGGCGAAGATCATCCCTTTGTGCTGAGCTGGCGCTGGGGCGAAGGACAATCCGGGCAGGCAAAACGCAGTTCGACGTCAGCCGATAACGTATAAGCCAAAGCGCCACTCTATGTGGCGCTCCTCACGCTTTGCCTTTATCCGCAAATGCCCTAAGCTCCCATGCTTGGTCGTATGGGAATTCAAGTTATGACTAGGGCGATGCTTTATATCATAGTTTCGTGCGTTGCGGCTTGGTCCACGAGCACTTCTGCCGAGCAGGCGCTACAGACGCGCCAGCTGCCACCGAAGCTGACTTTGCAGCAGCTTCAATCGATCCCCGCATCAAACCAGATTACCGTGAAGTTCCGGGAGGGCAGCGGTTTTCGCCTCCGGAATGGTCAACTCACCGCCCTGGAAGCCGGTGACGTTGGCGTTTTCCAGAAGACGCTCGGCGAACTGCGCATTCCAGCTTCCAGGGTCAGCCGCTTGTTTACGCGGCCGGAGGAGACGCTGGACGCCGAACGCCAGGAGGGTCAGCAGCGAAGCGGAAAGCAGCTTGCCGACCTCAATCTCTATTACGTCATCGATCTTCCGGAAGGGGCTAACCCGGCGATTGTGGCGAACAAACTCAACGAGTTGAGCGTCGTTGAGTTTGCGGAGCCGCGTCCCCTGCCCGCGCCGCCGCCAGCGGAGACGACGCCCGATATTACATCGCGCCAAGGCTACAAAAGCGAAGCGCCGCAGGGTATCGGCGTTCCGGCCCCAGGCCAGATCCCGGGAAGCGACGGCGCAGGCATGCGTGCGGTCGATTTGGAATACAGCTGGCAGCTGAACCATGAGGATCTCAATCTTGGGGCGGACCGTATTCACGCGATCCCAGGCTGTGTCCCCGCGGACCCCTTCAACAACACGGACCATGGAACAGCCGTCTTGGGCGAGGTCGTCGCAGCGAAGAACGCCTTTGGTGTAACTGGCGCAACCCCGGCAGCCCAAATTCTTGTCGTCCCCACTAGATGCAGCGCTGCATCAGGCGGCTACAGGCCCGACGCTGCGATCGATTTCGCGGCAAGCCTCCTGGACCCAGGGGAAGTCATCATCATCGAGCAGCAAAACAGGGCGTGCGGCGGCGCTTGCGGGCAGGATCAGGTGGGCTGCGGGCCGGTCGAGGCGTTTCAATCCATGTTCGACGTCATTCAGAGGGCGACCAGCCTCGGACGCATCGTGGTGGAAGCTGCTGGAAACGGGCGTGTCGATCTCGATGGCGCCGCTTGTAACGGAGCTTTCAACCGAAACCTTCGGGACTTAGGCGCAATCATCGTCGGCGCAGGGCTCCGCCACCGATCACGCGCGCCTGGCGTTTTCGAGCTACGGATCGCGCGTGGATGTGCAAGGCTGGGGCGAAAAAGTTGCGACGACCGGCTATGGCGATGCTTTCAACCCCGCCGAAACCCGGCGCTACACCTACCGTTTTGGCGGCACCTCCTCGGCAACCCCGATCGTGTCTTCGGCTGTGCTTTCTATCAACGGAATTCGCAAAGCCTGCGGAAGACCCCTCGCTTCGCCCTTCGAAATGCGTTCCCTGCTTGCTGCGACCGGAACGCCGCAGACAAGTCCCGAAGGCGGCAATATCGGTTCGCTTCCGAACATTCGCGCCGCCTTGGCCGCCATGCCCGATCTCGGTTCATGCCTCGTCAAGGCAACAGCATCGGATGCCGCGACGTTAACCGGGCAGTGGACGATCGGCGACAGCGGGGAGGTCCTCAGAATAAGCGAAGGCGGCCGCTGGCTTCACCCCACTCATGGCGCCGCGAAGATACGTCTCGGCGACGATGCCTCCGACTTGAAGGTTTTTTATGAACAAGGCTCGACGCGTTGCTCCTACAAGATCGCGTTTTCCGAGCACGGACAGACACTTGATCTCATGGCTGCGGACCTGTCCCAGGATACCGATTATTGCCCTGAAGGCAGCCTTACAAGGGTGGGTGGTGCAGGCGAGAGATAGCTCGCTCGGAACGGACCAGCGTTTCCAGCGGCAACGCAGGATGAGGCCGGATTACAAATGCGCATTGGCTCCTTCAACCTTGAAAACCTTGAGCTGGTCTCGCGGTCCGGCGTCACAATAGAAGAGCGGGCTGACATCCTTCGCCCTCAACTCGAACGGCTGCGCGCCGACATCCTCTGTCTGCAGGAGGTGAACGGGCAGCGCTCCGGGCATGAAGAGCACCGCTCAGTGCATGCGCTGGACGCGCTTCTTCTGGGAACCCCCTACCAGGGCTTCCATCGGGTGACGACAAGCGGTCGTGGCGGGAGCGGTGTCGCCGATGTGCATAATCTCGTCATCCTTTCGCGGCACCCGATCCTTGCGCACCGCGAATTGCGGCACTCGCACGTGCCGCCGATAGCTCACCGCTCCGTCACCGCCAATCCTCCCGCACAAAGCGAGCCTATCCTCTTCGACCGGCCGATACTCATGGCTGAGATTGAAGCCCCTGGCGGGCGTCCGCTCTTCGTGTTCAACGTCCATCTGCGCGCGCCGCTTGCGACACCGATCTCCGGACAGAAGGAGTCGTCCGCCGTCTGGAGGAGCATTCGCGGCTGGGCCGAAGGCTTCTTTCTATCAGCACTGAAGCGAAGCGCGCAGGCGCTGGAACTTCGGCTTGCCATCGACGAGTTGCTCGACGCCGACCAGCACGCGGCAATCGCGATCTGCGGCGATTTCAATGCCGAGGATCATGAGACGCCGCTCAAGATCGTAACCGGGGCCGAAGAAGACACCGGCAATGGTTTGCTCGCAAACCGCTCCATGGTCGTGCTGGACCGTACGCTCCCGAAAGATCGCCGGTTCAGCGTGCTGCACCACGGCCGCCCGCAGATGCTCGACCATATTCTTATCAGCCGCAGCCTGCTCGGGCATTTCTCAACGATCGAGGTGCATAACGAGACGCTCGAGGACGAGGTGATCGGGGGTGCGAAAGTTCAACATTCGCCGTCCTCGTTACATGCGCCGGTCGTTGCGGAATTTATTATGGGTGAACCGTGACCTGGTGACAGGGCCAAGGGTCAGAGCCCCGCAGCCGGGATGGACGCTGCGGCAGAACTTAACGCTTGCCGGGGAATATCTGCTTTCTTCCGCGCTCTTCGATTGCGGCATCCAAATCGAATAGTCTCGTATCGTAGGCAAGCTGCTTGTTCGGCTCGCAATGAGAAACGCCATCTTTCGTGTCAGACGTGTGCAGGCTGCGGAACCGATGTGCCTTGATGGCCAAGTCAACACGCCGCTCAACCAGTTCCTGAAGCGATAAGCTCTTTAGAACTGCCTTCGGAGCGGAAAAGGTATCGAGGAACACGTCTGCTGGCATGAGCACGCCGCCTTGAAACAACATCACGACCCCCCCTTGGAAAGCATGCATGCGCGAGCGTCTGCATGCAATATTTCTATTGTATGACAGAATTCCGTATAAAAAGCCTTATTCGCCGTGGAAGCCTTGCGCGATCAACAAACTCGAACCCCAGCTTTTTCTATGGTTTGGGCGTAATCCGAAGGTTGGTCTCAGGCCTTGGTATAGCCCCCTCGCGAACGATGGGTTTTTGTCGCCAATCCTTGCCGATGCTCGCCAGTTGCTCTCCGCGTTTCAGGATCGCCGCCAAGCGCGCCGGGTCGCGTTGCTTATAATGGGCCGGATTGTTGGCGTAGTGTTTGAGAAAGGCGGCAAAAGCCTCCCCGCAGGCGGGCGTTCCTTCATAAGCCTTGGCCATCTCGTCGAGGGTTTCCTCCACGCGCGCCATTGCCACCAAGAAACGCCGCCAGCGGTGCTCATTCATATCGAATTCCGTCCGCAGCTTGTCGCCAGCGTCTTGGCCATACTGGGCAAGTCGATCGACTGCTGTCTTGTCCATAGTAAGATTGAGGCCCCCCTCCTTTGGCTCGAGCCCGATATGAACGATCCGTTCGCGGTATCCGGGAAGCAGGCTCTGAAGATTGTCCTGCCAGTCCTTGGCCGCGTCGATCAACCGGCCGAGAAAGTCCAACAGGCCCGAGAACGGCTTAATCGGTATTTGGGCTTCAGCGTGCGCCAAATCCGGCATACGGACTCTCTTGTCATATCTTTTGGGGTCGTGCTCATCCAGCGAGATCGCGAATGTCGGAATGTTCGGCAGGAGGTGGTCGAAGAAGTGAATAGGGAAATTGCTGGAAAGGCCGCCATCGCTGAACAGGCAGCGCCTAAGGTATTTCTTATCGTCTTCCGCCTTGAATATATGATCCTGGCGCCAAAGCGGAACAGCCGAAATGAGACCAGGGAAACTGAGGCTCATCCGCGCCGCGACGACGATCGGCAAATCATCTTCCTGCGGAAAATGAAAGAAGTTTCCTTCCTCGCCCATCAGCGGCGTGAAGGGTTTGCATTTGGATTTCAGGAAATCCATGATCCGCTTGGGAAAGAGCCTGGCCCATTCGCTCTCCTTGAAAAAGAAAGCCCTGGATGTCATCGGCAGCGTGTAGGGGCGCCTCTCCATGAGACTGGTCGTCATCATGGCGAGATGGATCGGCGCATGACCATTGGACGGTTTCTCGAGATCGCCGAAGGTGAGTGGCTGAGCCGTGGCGCTTCCGCGCCCGGCCGCTTCGTCGATCAGCTTCGCCAGCCAATCGGTGAAACCGTCGCCGCTGCCGCCGGGCTGTTGGATGCCCGGACAAACGCCGAAGTCGTTCGCAGGCAATTCCGTGAACAATGCTGTGTAAAGACGCCAGACCAAGGAAAAAAGGACGCCGAGTATTGCAAAAGGAATGCCGAAGGCCACAATACCGGAGCCGCCGTTGAAAAACACTGCGATCAAGGCTGCAACGATGATGCCCGCGGCCGCGCCGTTGATTGCAGTTCGCGAATAGCCGCCAAGGGCGGCGACAACGGCGTCTGATTTTCCTTTGAGGCTGGCGACAAAAATGTCGAACAGCGGTTTCAATTCTGGCGTCGGCTGGAACAACTCCAGGAGATTGGGGCCGATCTCGTCGGGAACCTTCTCCAACCGCTTGAAGCCCCCATCGGAAGTTTGCCGTCCGTATTCCGCGGAGGCAGCAGCCGCAGCCGCCATTGCCCCTGCCGACGTCCCCCCGATGGATGAAAAGCGGTAGTCTTTTGCAAGAGCAACGAGCGCGAGTGGGTAGACGACGCCGCTCGTGATGCCGCCCTTCATCACGATATCGCATACTTTCTGTGGGCTGCTGAATTCTCGTTCCTGCTCTGCATGAGTTATTTTGAGAAATCTCCTGATCAAGAAAACACGATCATAAGAAGTTTATTTTTGTAAGCTGCAAATCGCGGGCGGCATCCCGACCGGAGCAAGTTGCCTTGGCCTTACCCCCCGGTGCACGAAATCATCGGCGATGAACTCCAGCACTTCCGCCAGCAAGAATGGAGCTGTAAGAAGGCGGGTTGGGGTAGATGCCTCGTTCCCGGTCGTGACAAAGCCGTAAGTCTCGAGCAACCTGTGGACTACGTCTATATTAGAGGTCCAGACCACCCATGCGCAGAAACCAACTGTAACCAACGTTTTGACACTGCGGTTATAGAACGGATGCCGATTTCAATCTAGGTAAAGCACCTTTAAGATCATATCAGAATAAAGGCTGTGTCCCACAACAAACAATCTGAAAACCTGCTAAATTTTAACGGCGCCGCAAAACCGCGAATGTCGGGGATCCGTCAATGCTGGAGGCGTCGGCTGTGGCAGGTGATCTTCGGACCCGGCTTTTCCCACGGTGGACGCCGTGACCTCGCTGTCGGCCGCGGCTCCCGGATGGTCTTGTCGGTTTCCGTAATGCGGGCCTTTCTCGACTGCCTCGTCATGCGTGTTGGACGGCGATTGTTCGCGACCCCCGTTGACGTAGTGGCCGGCATTTCCGTCCGTTGACACCGCTCCTTCAGTCAACCGACATCGTTTTCAATACATCCCCTGGCCCGATAGGCCTACCCGTCGCTGAAATGCTGGATCAGCAGCAGGGCGTCATGAAAGCCATTGACGGGGCAGTTGAGAGTACTCGGGCCAGTTGGGTCCGCTCTCCTTGGAACTGGAGTAATTGCTTCGTGCTCAACTGCGAACGCTTAGACCATCGTGCGCTTAATCGGACGCGGACGTTCGAACGTTTGCGCAAGGCGCGTCTCCCTTCAACGCCAGATTAGCTTCCCGCTTGCGTTTGCATCCCGAAAATTTCTTGAGCCAGGATGTTAAGAAAAAGCGCGTTGCCGGGAGGTTAACGCAACCAAGTCATTGATATCACAGCGGAAATATCGGAACAGAAGGCATCCCTGGAGCGCGCCCCGCGCTCCTTGCGGGCGCTGCTCTGGTTAACAGCCAAAAGTCGAAACATATTTAACGGACTTTAGCGCGTCCAGTTAAGGAGAAAATTCCGGCATTAAATTCTTCTTAATGGGGCCCCGACTGAAGTCAGAAAGCCATTCCTCTTCAGAGAGTTAGTTCTGCCTCTCCCAGGCTGGCCGAAGGCGCGAAGCAGCTTCGTCTCGCCCGGATAGACGATTTTTTCCGCGTACATCAGACGGGAAATAAATCGGCCGCGCGTCTGTTAACCACGTTTGTATTAACGCTCGGACGCGGCAACGGACGGTTTATCATTAGCCGCGCCGCGAGCGCCGTCCAAGATGGCGATGGCCCGATGGGCGAAGTATGCCTGACCTGATCGGGCAAGCATGATGAACTCCTTCAGTGTGTCTAACACACCCCGTTGTCAGCCAAGGGTGGGCAAACCCGCCAGCAGCAGTTCCTCAACATCACCGGGCACCGGCAGACGGCGGTGGATTTCAGGCCACAGTTCCACCGGCGGCGATGCAATTAACGCAGGGACAAGCGTGATCACATGGAAATCGTCGTTGAGATGCGCGCGGATGCCACTCGCGAAAGTGGCAGATGCGGCCACATACCGCCCTCTGCATTAGCGAGAAAAATGTCCGCGCCGAGATTCATTTGCTGCGCCGTTCCTTTCAGGCGCCGAGCCGCATTGGCGAGCGGTCCAAGATCGAGGCCATTCTCGATGGTGACAAGCACATCTGCATCCTTCGGCAAAGGCTTCGCTGTGATGAGCTAGCTTGGACACCATTGCGGTTTCGCAATTACAGAGGGTTGCGTTATGGCTTAGTTGTTGACTTGGGCCTTATTTCCTCCCTAGGCCCTTCAGCCGCGAACGAAAGTTAGCGGCTTTTTTTGCGTGCTCGTACATTTTGGTGGTCTGGGTCGAGGTGCTTGGCGAGCATTCTCTTGCCACGCTTGTTTCACGTCCGTATCCGTGTGCTGCACTCATGGCAGATCCGGCCCGCTCTGCCCCTTGCGTTAGATCGCGCCAACGTGCTTTGGAGCTTCATCGCGAGGAGTTCTTTCCGCTTCCAGACGGCCCTCGGCGTTCCCGAATTTCGAATAGGCGAAAATGACCCCAACTGGACCCGCGCAAGCGTGTTGGCCAACAGCCAAACAGCCACAGCGAACCCCGCAGCGCACGCTGCTTCGATTAACCTTGGCTACGACCCGCCAGCAGGTTGGCGTACAGCAAGCGGAGCCGCTTTGCGGTTTCACAGCGCGTATAAAAGCGCTCATGAACTTGCCATCGACTTGGTTGGCGATCTCGTCGGCGTTGACGCCCTGGCTAACCAAAAACTCACGCGCATCCTCGGCATTATAGATACGGGTTGGTTCGATGCTCACATCCTCGAACCCCGCGTGAGCGAGCTTCTTCGTGTACTCGGTGTCTTGCAGAGCCCCCGCGATGCAGCCCGCCCACAGCAGCACGTTATTGCGAAGTTCCGAGGGGATTTCGCCTCGTGTCACAATATCCGACACGGCAAAGCGGCCGCCCGGTTTCAACACGCGAAACGCCTCTTTCAGGACTTGATCCTTGTCGGCGGAGAGATTGATCCGGCATATCGGGCGATCTGGTCATCACTCATGCCGCATCCTCCGCCGCATTAATTCTGTGTTTATAGAATTTTATAGAATGCCCATTCAACCCTGAAGCGCAACAAGGCATTCAAGCGGCGGCGAAGAAAACCTCGCTGGGTGTTTTGTAGCCGAGAGCCTTTCTGGGACGGGCGTTGAGTTTGTCCTCGACCCGTTGGACATCGGCGGGGGTGAGGGTAGAGAATTCGGAGCCTTTTGGGAAGTACTGGCGGACGAGGCCGTTGGTGTGTTCGTTGAGGCCCCGCTCCCAGGAATGATAAGGCTTGGCGAAGTAGATTTGCGCGCCAAGCCTGGCTGCTATCTTGGCGTGGCCGGCGAACTCCTTGCCGTTGTCATAAGTGATGGTCTCGATCTTGTGGGCAATGGGAAGAAGCGAGGCGTCGCAGGCCTTTTGGACGGAGGCGGCGCTTCTGTCCGGGAGGATGGCGAGCTTTGTATATTTTGACGTGCGATCCACGTGGGTCAGGATGGCGCCCTTGAGGCTTCGTGCGATGATGGTATCGCCCTCCCAGTCGCCAACGCGGCGTTTTTCTTGGGCGATGGCGGGCCGCTCGGCGATGTCCACGCGGCCGGGGATGAGGCCGCGCCCGGAGGTTTTGCCTTTGCGCCTGTTGTATTTCTTGCCGCTATGGCGCAGATGGCGCCAAAGGCCGCCGCCGTTTCTCTTGTCCTTCCAGATGTGCCGGTAGATGCGTTCGCCGCTGACAAAGACGTGTCCCTGCCTTTTCAACCAGCCGCTGATTTGCTCGGGGCTCCATTGTTCTTGCGTCAGTTTTTCCTCGATCTCGCGGACGAGGCCTGGCTTCATTTTGCGCGGCGCGCCCGAAGCGGCGGCGCGTCTGGCGGACGCTTTCTCCTGCGCCTGGAGGTAGCGATACCCCTTGCCGCCAGTATTGCGTTTGAGTTCATTCGTGATCGTCGAACGATGCACGCCGAGCAGCTGCGCAATCTCGGTTTTGGCGTGTGCGCTTTTCAGGAGCGCGTAGATCTGGCAGCGTTTGTCATAGGTCAGGTGACGATAGCCTTTGGGCATGTGGTCCTCGGGTGAGATGTGGAAGTCCCACGCGAGGATAATCTTCACCTGGCCGCCGGCATACACAGCCTGGCTCAGGGTGGTGGATAAGGCAGGCGGCCTCAAGGGTGCTCGCTTAGCTCGCATCGCTCCCGCGACAAGCCCTTGACCCCGCCTGCCTTACCTCACCGATCGCTCTGCCATGCCGTTTATGCCCCCTTGTTGCATTTCGGAGTTGAAACGGCGGAATTATAGAATGTCAACCGGTGATGCTCTTACACGTGCAGAGCCCCAACCGGTGTTTGCTGTTGACCGCTTATGCGGATGAGCGCATAAGCGGTCGATGAAATCTGCGATTGCCATCCTCTCTGCGCTTGCCGAGCCCACGAGGTTATCGGCGATGCACATTTTGTCCGACGGGCAGGAGCATTGCGTCTGCGAATTGATGCTCGCACTTGGCGCCAGCCAATCGCGCATGTCGCGTCACATGGCTGTGCTCAGAAACGCCGGCCTCGTGGCCGACCGGCGCGATGCGCAGTGGGTCAGGTATCGTATGACGCCAAACCTTCCCGCCGATGTCGCCGCGCTACTCGAAGCCGCCCTGGCGCTGTCGAGTAACCCAAGAAGAGAAGCAGCATGAGCTTACAGCCCGCAGCCGAAGCTGCGACCCTGCCTTGGCGCAATGTGCGATGGCTTGCGGGAGTGCTCGCGAGCCTTGGCGTTTGGGCCGGTCTCTACAGCCAGCTTATCCCTTTTTCGCAGTGGGCGGCGTCTGCGTTACCGGTCGACGCACAAAGCCGGACCGGAGAGGCAATCGCCTTCTTCCTTTACGAAGCGCCGAAAGTGCTCCTGCTGCTCACGCTCGTTGTGTTCGCCATGGGCATCGTGCGCAGCTTCTTTTCGCCGGAACGTACCCGCGCCGTGCTGGCAGGAAAACGCGAGGGGATTGGTAACGTGCTGGCCGCCTGCCTCGGCATCGTGACACCCTTCTGCTCGTGCTCGGCGGTGCCGCTGTTCATCGGCTTTGTCAGCGCGGGCGTGCCTCTGGGCGTCACCTTCTCCTTCCTGATCGCAGCGCCGATGGTCAATGAGGTGGCGCTAGGCCTCCTGTTCGGGCTCCTGGGCTGGAAAGTGGCGCTGACCTACCTGGTTTTCGGGCTCGCCATCGCCATAGTGGCGGGCTGGGTGATCGGCCGGCTGCATCTGGAGCATTGGCTCGAAGATTGGGTGCGCAACGTCCGCGCCGGGGCTGTCGAGGTCCCAGCCGTAAAGCTCGATATGGTGGATCGCATCAAGGCGGGCCTCGACGCCGTGCGCGATATTGTGGGCCGTGTATGGCCTTGGATGCTGGCTGGCATCGCCGCTGGCGCGCTCATTCATGGCTATGCCCCCGCCGATGTGCTGGCTTCGATCATGAGCCGCGACGCGTGGTGGTCGGTGCCGGCCGCCGTGGTGATCGGCATCCCGATGTACTCCAACGCCGCGGGCATCATTCCTGTCGTCGAGGCGCTTATCGGCAAGGGCGCTGCCCTCGGCACGGTGCTCGCCTTCATGATGTCGGTGATCGCTCTGTCGCTGCCCGAGATGATTATCCTGCGCAAGGTGCTGACGCTTCCGCTGATCGCCGTGTTTGTCGGGGTAGTCGGCTGCGGAATCCTCGCGGTCGGTTTCCTGTTCAACGCCCTCTTTACCTGACCTGGAGCAATCCCATGAAAGACGTGAAAGTCCTCGGCCCCGGCTGCGCGCGCTGCAACACGGCCGTCGAAATGGTGAAGGCGGAGGCCGAGAAGGCCGGCGTCGCCGTCACCGTTGAAAAGATCACCGATTACGCCGCGATTGCCAGCTACGGCGTCGCCTCAACGCCCGGTATTGTTATCGACGGCAAGGCTGTTCATGCGGGTGGTCTGCCCAAGGCCGAAGATTTGCAAAAATGGCTGAAAGCGTAAACCCGCCGCCTGTGCCCAAGATTGCAAGGCACGTGGCGGATCGCTAGACTAGACAGTTTCGAGCAAAAGGAAGGCGCAGGCAGGGTCCGACAAGCGCAAGCTTCTCGGTCGATCACCCGGTCAGCGCGGCTCCGACGAAAAGTAGGAGGAAAGTTCTCCGTATAGCTTTGCGTTGCGCTCGGGGGAATAGCCGGAAGCGTCGGCTGGCCGGCACGCGAGCGCCTCATCCTGCAACTGGCCAACCATTCTCTCTTCGATCAATTCGATCAAGGTGATGACACAGGCCTCGATCTCTTCAAGACCGGCCAGGAGACACTGAGACCGGCCAGCAATGTCGGGGCTTTCCGAGGCCTGCTCGCGCCGCTTTGAAACAATCTTCAGCACGCCCGTCAGATCGCGGCAGACTTCCGCATTCACGCCCGGTACGCCAAGGGCGGCGCGGTGCATGCGCGAGATCGACCGTAAGAGGCGCAATGTCTCCATTCCGCGGTGGCGATCGACATAGGTACGCAGGAAACGCCTGCCTTTTTCCGTGGATAGAAGGGCATCCTCGAGAGCGCAATAGTCGGCCTCGGAGAGAGGTGCCGTTGAGAAGCTCGTCATAACCGCCGCCGGTCTAGGAAAACTTATTTCAGTAAAGAGTAGCGAGTAAACCTTTCCAAAGATTTGCTGAAGTGCCCGATTTATGAGTGCCCCGATACGGACATTGTTGCATGGCAGGAGGCGGGCGGGCCTTTTTGCATCGCGAAGGACCCCACCGGCCTCTTCGGGCCATTGATGTCACGTCGATATTGAGGTTTTTGACACATTCCGAATGTTGAATCGCGCCGCCACAACTTTTGACAAGGTCCTTTACCCCGCCTGCCGGGCCACATTGGAAGCAGGCACGGTGCGTGTCTTTGTTTCGGGGGATTGGACGCTCGCGGTTTTGGGGGAAATTCGGAACTGTCTCGATGAACTCGGTAAAGTCAAATCGGACGGCCATCCGGTAGCAATTGACCTGAACCAGCTTCACCTACTCGACACGGCGGGCGCGCTCGCCCTTCTCAACCTGAGCAACAGTGTCGACGGGAAGACAGTCGCGTTCGTCAATGAACGCCGCGAACACCGAATCTTGCTCGACGAGGTGGCGCGGGCGGTGCCGGCCATCGCGAAAGCTCCGCCGCGTCGAAAGCCTCTCGCCGAAATGGCCGGATGGTTCGCCACTGCCATAACGGCAATGGGTCGCGACGCAATCCGGCTCACCACGTTCCTCGGCGAGACGGCTGCGGCCTTGGCCAGGGTCGTGGTGCGGCCTTCCCGATTTCGCGGAACCGCTTTCATCCATCAAATCCAGCAGACCGGCCTGACCGCCGTGCCGATAATATCGCTCGTCTGCTTCCTTATTGGCGGCGTGATACTTCAGCAGGGCGCACGGCAGCTCAGCGGCTTCGGGGCGGAAAACCTCTCAATCGACATGCTTGGCATCCTGTGCTTGCGCGAAGTGGGCATCATCCTTGCCGCCGTCATGGTCGCCGGGCGCTCGGCCTCGGCGTTCACCGCGCAGATCGGCACCATGAAAATGCGCGAAGAGATCGACGCCATGCGCACGCTTGAAATCGACCCAATGGAAACGCTGGTGCTTCCGCGTATTCTGGCGCTGATCGTCGTTTTGCCGCTTCTGGTCTTCGTCGCCGACATGATGTGCCTTGCGGGCGGCGCGCTCATGGCGAAACTCTATCTCTCGCTCGACCTGCCAATCTATCTGCAAAAACTGAACAGCGCCATTCAGCCAAAGTATCTTTATGTCGGTCTTATCAAGGCTCCTTTCGCCGCGCTTGTCATCGGGCTTGTCGGCTGCCTTGAAGGCATGAGCGTTGAGGGCAGCGCCGAATCGGTCGGGACGCAGGTCACCACCGCCGTGGTCAAAGCCATCTTCCTGGTACTGGTTCTCGATGCGGTTTTTGCGATTTTCCTTTCAGCGAGCGGGTTCTGAGGATGAACGAAACACCCGCCTCGCTCGAGCAGCCTTCCTCCGCAAACAGCGCGGAGCAGATTTACGCGATCCGCGTGCGTGGCCTGACAAAGCGTTTCGGGCAGCAGGTCATCTTCGAGAACCTCGACCTCGATGTGATGCATGGCGAAATCCTCGGCATCGCTGGCGGGTCCGGGACAGGGAAATCAGTGCTCTTACGCTCGATCCTCGGCCTGTTGCCTGTCGAGGCTGGAACGGTCGAGGTCTTGGGCAAGAATTTCCAAACCCTGTCGAGCCGGGAGCGCATTGCCATCGAAAGGCAATGGGGTGTGCTCTTCCAGGACGGTGCGCTGTTCTCCTCCCTCAGCGTCCTGCAGAACGTGCAGGTGCCCATGCGCGAGCACCTCGACCTGCCGCAGAAGGTCATGGATGAACTCGCGCTGTTGAAGATCGCCATGGTGGGGCTGCCCGCGAACGCGGCTTACAAGGCGCCATCCGAGCTTTCCGGCGGGATGCGCAAGCGCGCCGGGCTGGCGCGCGCGCTCGCGCTCGATCCCGGCATCCTTTTCCTGGACGAACCGACGTCGGGGCTCGACCCGATCGCCGCTGCCGCTTTCGACCGCCTGATCCGCAACCTTCATCAAACCCTTGGCCTCACCGTCTACATGATCACACACGACCTCGACAGCATCTTTGCCGTGTGCGACCGGGTGGCGGTGCTGGCCGATAAACATGTGGTTCGCCTTGGTAAGCCTATGGATCTTGTCCAGGACCCTGGTCACCCCTGGGTCAGGGAGTATTTCTGCGGAGAGCGCGGCCGGCTTATTGCAAGGGCATCATAAGCATGGAAACACGAGCGAATTATTTCATCATCGGCGTCTTCGTCCTGGGATTGCTCGGATCGATCCTGGGCTTCATTTATTGGATCAGGAACGACGCTTCGGGACCCTCGGGCAAGAACTATTACGCGATGTTCGACGGCTCCGTGCAAGGGTTGGCCGTGTCCTCGCCGGTGTTCTTCAATGGCATTCGTTTTGGCGCGGTGCGCTCCATCGAGCTCCTGCCGGAAGACGCGCGTAAGGTTCGCGTGCTCATCACAATCCGGGATGACACTCCTGTTCGGACGAATTCACGCGCCCGCATTTCCCAGCAGGGCCTTGCAGGCTTGACCGCCTTGGAAATCACGCCGGGCACACCGGACGCCGCCATGCTCCAGGCCAAACAGGATGAGAAATACCCCGCGATCTATGCCGATCCGAGTTCATCGGGATCGCTCATTGCCGGCATGACCGACGCTGCGGGTCAGGCAAATGCATTGGCTGCTCGCTTGAACAATCTCGTTGCAAACAACGAAGATTCCATTCACCGCACGATCGCAAACCTTGAGTCGTTCACGACCATGATGGCGGAAAGAAAAGACGATGTGGCGAGTATCCTGCAGGATGTGCGCTCACTCTCCGCTCGCTTGAACGACATCTCTCAAAAGGTGGATGCAGCGGTCGATCGCCTGGCGGGGGCAGCTTCCGATCACCCTGATTCCGTTGTGTCTCAGGTGCAACAGGCGGCGACTTCTTTTCGTCAGCTCTCGGAGAAACTCGATAAATCTTTGGGCGACAAGTCCGGCGAGCTTACGAAGCAGATGGAGCGCTCGCTGCGCGAATTCGAACTTTTCATGAAGGACAGCAGGCGTTTAGCAGATAGCCTCGATCGCGTCGTCCAGAAGGTCGAACGCAATCCAGCTGGTTTTCTGCTAGGTGGACAACAATCGCCAAAATACTAGCGCGAAAAAGAATTGGCCTTAACATTTGTCGGGCCGGGATTTGTTTGGTAGGTGTATCCGGGGGCAGGCCTATCTGGGGTGGTGTTACATGCAACTCAAGAGCGAGGTAGCAGCCATAGCGGCCGCGATCATGCTTGGCGGCTGCGCATTTGCTGGCGGCTCCCCTCCCGCGACATTCGATCTGCAAGCGCCGCCGGTCGAAAAGGTTCGCGGCGGCGGTGCGGTGCAGCTCACCGTCTACCCCCCGGTCGCCGTAAAGACCATCGATACCGAGGAAATCCTTGTAAAGAGTGCGAACGGACGGGTGGCCTATTTCTCTGGCGCGGCCTGGGGAGATCGCTTACCGCGCCTTTTCCAGGCAAGGCTTGTCGAAGCTCTCGCCAACTCTGGAGCATTTCGTGCGATTTTGACGAACCAGGATCGCGTCTCTGGCGACCTGTCGCTTGCCATCGAAATTCGCGATTTCCAGGTACAGGCTGCCGCTGGCGGCTCCGAGGCCGTCATAGACGTCTACGTCAAACTCGTCGATGAAAAGAACAATTCCGTTGTCACGACCAAGCGCTTCCACGCGCGTGTTCCCGCGGCAAGCGATGATGCCGGAGCAGGGATCCAGGCTCTGAATGTCGCCTTCCAGCAGGTGACCCTCGCGATCGTCTCATGGGTCTCGCGGCGCACCGCATAGAAGATTTCCCTGCCTTATACGATCACAACGCGGAGCATTTACTAAAAGCTGGCGTAAGATTGGTTCACACCACCTCCACGGGGAAGAGGACGCCTTCAGGCGCGCTCCGGTCTAAATCTTGTTAACAGTTACAGGGGATTGCCCCTACTTCTTGCAGGGGATTGCCCTCTATTTTGTTGTGGCAGATTGACACAAACCCCAATATGCTTTGTCAATTAGCATTGACACATTTGTCGGCACGAATATGGTCGAGCTATAGAGCCGCGCATCGTCGGCCCTAGACGTGAAACTAACCGGACCCTTGAAGGAGTTACAATAATGGCTGATCCAAATAAGGTCTATCCGACGGGCTTGACGCTGGCGGAAGCCGAGGAACTGCATTCCCACGTGATCAATGGCACCCGCGTTTTTGGCGCTGCTGCTGTGTTCGCGCACTTCCTCGCTTATGCCCTTACCCCTTGGCTGCACTAATTACTACTCGGAGCACTGAAAATGGCTGATTACACTGATGGCGAACACGGCATTTGGCTTGTTGTCCCGCCGGCCGTAGGTCTTCCTCTGTTGCTGGGCACGGTCACGCTGATTGCGATCCTCGTGCATGCTGCTCTGGTCGGCCACACGAAGTGGTTCCCCAAATATTGGGAAGGCGGCGCTAAGGTTGCTGAGAGCGTGCTCCGGCTGCTCCGGCTGTTCGTTAATGTGTTTGCTACCGTATAACGGTGGCAAATCTTCGATAGCCTGGACCAAAGCCCCTTCCGAAACCACGGCTTAACTGTGCCTCTGGTTGGGGATAAAGGCCTCTAGGACATTATACCGGTATAGGGCCTGCGCGCAGGGAACATTTTCCGCTCTGCTCGCAGGCGTTAGATTTATGTGCGCCCGCAATTCAGGGAACCTTTAAACTCTCTAGCTTCTCTAGGTGCTGTTGAATCTCAGTCTGGTGGCTTGCTGTCCAGGCCAGTTCGGCTCGGTGCGCATGCCTTTAACCTTCGAAAGCGCACTCCTTAACGGAGCAGCGCTCGACATGTGGTGCCGCCAAGAGCCGAGCGCCCTCTATCCCACTGGTTTTCCACAATATCTTCAGCTGCGGGATGATTCAGGCACACAACCACCCGCGCTCCTTTCATGCCCCGGAAACCATACAACCCGGCGAAATGGCAGCGCGCTGAACTATTTTTGCCATCGGAGATTGAAACCGGCATTTTTCTGCCAGAATCAACCTTGCGTCATATTGACCCAAAATGCAAAGGTGTGTCAAATGGAGTTGACGCATGCAAATGTCAGCATATGCTTACACTCAAGCTGCGACTAAGAAAACTTTCGCTCGAACTAGCAGCTGTATGAGCGGCCTACGTGCGGGTTCAGCACGAAAAACCTAGCAGGTCCTTTAAGGAGGTAAATTATGGCTGATCCAAATAAGGTCTATCCGACGGGTTTGACCTTGGCGGAAGCTGAGGAATTGCATGGTCATGTGATCAACGGCACCCGCGTCTTCGGCGCAGTTGCTGTCGTGGCTCACGTCCTTGCTTACGTCTATTCCCCTTGGCTGCACTAAAAACTCAACACTTTAACTAGGAGAACTCAACATGGCTGATGTTGATGGACAAGCTGGCATTTGGTTGGTCGTTCCTCCCAAAGTCGGTCTTCCCCTGTTCCTTGGCACCGTTACGCTGATCGCTATCCTCGTTCATGCCGCTCTGGTCGGCCACACGCAGTGGTTCGGCAAGTACTGGGAAGGCGGCAAGAAGTCCGCTGAGATCGTAAGCATGGTGAAAAGCGCCTAGCTTTGTCTCGATAGCTCGTAAGACGGCCTGGGCCATGGGTCCTGGCCGCATTCTGCGCGAGTTATAGGAACAGCGATACCTTCCGGCGATACCGCGCAAGTGGGGTGTGATGTATGCTCTGGCGGCTTAAACTGAAAAAGAGTGCTGTCACGTGCCGGAAGTTCGAGCCTGCGCGGGAGGCCTGAGCTGCCCCTGTCGCGCAGGCCATCGTGTAGAGACATTGTCTGCATTGAGGTTTATAAGGACAGTCCTTTAAGGGCGGTCGCAACCAGAATGTGCTGATTGGTGTGATCAGGTACTGTGGTTTGCGACTTGAGACGAATGACGAAGCGATGCTGGGGCGGACTTGCCTAGCAGCGCTTATTTTGCTTTAAGGGGCACGAAAGCTAAGCTTCCGGTCACCCTAGTCGGCGAAGGTTTCGGCAGGCCTCGCGTGGCCGCTTCAGCAGGAGTTGCTCGATCTATGTCTAGTTTTGGCCACCGGGTAACGAGTTTCTGGTTCAGCCAAGGTGCGCGTTTTCTCCCCTTTGCGGACGCGGCGACCCCGGAATTGCCTCTGTCGAGGCTACTTCGTCTGTCTCTCTTCCAGGTCTCGGTTGGAATGGCGCTGGTGCTGCTAATTGGCACCCTCAACCGGGTCATGATCGTCGAATACGGGGTGCCCGCCTCCATCGTCGCGATCATGGTTTCGCTACCGCTTTTCTTTGCCCCCTTCCGGGCCGTGATCGGCTTCCGCTCCGACACGCACAAATCGGTGCTCGGGTGGAAACGCGTTCCTTTCATCTGGCAGGGCTCGCTCGTCCAGTTCGGCGGGCTTGCCATTATGCCATTTGCGGTGCTCGTCCTTGCCAGGCAGGGTGAATCAGATGCCCTTCCGGCATGGATTGGGCAGATCGCTGCCGGCTTCTCCTTTCTTCTTGTTGGCGCAGGCTTGCATACAGTGCAAACGGTAGGCCTTGCGCTAGCCACAGACTTGGCCCCGAAGGAATCGCAGCCAAAAGTCGTGGGCTTGATGTATGTCATGCTGCTTGTCGGCATGATTGTGAGCGCCCTCTCTGTTCGGCTATCTGCTCTTGCATCCAACATGGGAGCGTCTTCCCCCCGGACAGTTGATTGGAGTGATCCAGGGTTCGGCAGTCGCGACTCTCATCCTTAATTCGATCGCTTTGTGGAAACAGGAGGTTCGCAGGCCTAAGCGGCTCTTGACGCCGGAGGAATTGGCGGAAGAAACGAAGCCGCGGCCGCTGTTCAAAGAGTCATGGGCAGCCTACACGCAGGGTGGCAAGGCAATTCGCCGCCTGGTTTCAGTCGGCCTCGGCACCATGGCGTTCAGCATGGAGGATGTGCTTCTCGAACCGTATGGCGGCCAGATTCTGCACCTGAGCGTTAGCCAGACGACGAGGCTGACGGCCACTCTTGCGATCGGCGGTCTTTTTGGCTTCGCGCTTGCCTCGCGCATTCTGAGCCGCGGCTTCGATCCATTCAAAATGGCCCTTTACGGAGCGCTCGTCGGCATTCCGGCGTTCATATGTGTCATTCTCGCGGCGCCATTCGGCTCAACGGTGCTTTTTGTCCTTGGAACGTCGCTTATCGGTTTTGGAGCTGGTCTCTTTGGGCACGGCACGTTGACGGCCACAATGAACTTGGCGCCGAAAAATCAGGCAGGCTTGGCGCTCGGCGCCTGGGGTGCGGTCCAGGCCACCGCCGCGGGTCTCTCAATTGCGCTCGGTGGCATCATCCGGGATCTCGTCGCAGCGGTGTGGGAGCCTGGTTCTCTCGGTGCCGCGACCGGGTATATCACTGTTTACTCGATCGAACTCATGCTGCTTTTTGCGACGCTGATCGCCATGTACCCGCTTCTTCGAGGCGCAAGCGCGGTCCCTGTTGAGCAAGACGCGATGCCGCAGACCGAAGTGCGGCCCGCGGAATAACCTTTGGTCCTCTCCTGCTGGGGCCGCACCACGTTCCGGTGGCCCCCGTTAGTTGAAGAGGGGTACAGGCTTGTATTTCGCCCTCCAATGAGAAGCGCGAAGGCTTTTTTGTCGGTCCATGCACACGGGGCCAATTATGGGGGCGCTTGGCATAAGCGATAACCGGGCGTCTGGGAAGAAGATCAGGTCGGCGGGAGGGCTTAAAAGAGGCGATGGTTTTGCGCGCACCGTACCGCCCTGCTGACTTAGGTCACATTTCACGCTTCCCGTCGCCACACGTTTCGAAAAGCACGATGCCAACTATCTCGCTCTCGTCAAATTGGCCACGGCGCGATTTGGATGCGGCTTTATGAGTTCGGCGCCTAACGCGGAAGCGTTCCGAAGACACGAATAACGCGTCGCCTCATTTCGGATTGATCGCGGGGTGCAACTTGGCCGATGAGGCTCAGGAAAGCCCATATGGGTGACGCAGTTTCTCTTCCAAAACTAGCTTCGAGTATGCGCGTTTTTGAGCTCTGTGAAACTTCTCAATGAGACCGTGCCGCCCCTTGCCTCCTGCAAGGAGCGGCACGGTCCGGATTAGAATGGAAAGTCGAAGATGCTGCATCTACGTGGCGTTGTGCTGGCTAAAGTCTCCGCATGTGCTCGGGACTTCGGAACTTTTCTCCTTACGGACGGAGCGACGCGGGCAGCTATGCGGGCGCCACAACGCTTGCGAACTACTGTAAGTTTGGGGCGATTAGGCCCTCTCCGTAGCCATGGCGCGTCTTGTTGGGGCGTGTAGCCAGGCTTTATAGCCGACGATTTGACGGGCTTACTTTTGTAAGGCATGCTCCCGCCCTTCACTTCGATGTAGCGAAGCTCTTTCCCGGAAGCGACTTCTGAGAAGTTGCCGAACGGGAAATCTGTGATTTTGCTCCCCCTCACAAATTCCGCGATCATCTTTCTCTGCGCGGCGGTGTCCGCTAAATCGCCTTTCGCATTTCTTATTCCGATCAGGATCAGCGATCTATCAGCCCGATCCTTCTCGGACGGCGCGGTATCGAGTTGCTGGCCAAGCGGCAAGCCATAAAATTTCGCGTTCTCCGAAACGTATGGCTTTCGAGCAATAATCCCACAGAGTTGAACGGCTCTGTTATCGATGAGGCGTGTGATCTCCTGTGTTGAAAGCGGCGCGCGGCGCGAGCCCAGTCCAACGCAGACGACAGTATCGTAACGAGCAACCGCCTGGGCGAGGGCATTGCTGTCCAGGAGGGCCGACAAATCGGTTCGGCTGCTTGGCTGCTCGACAATGCGGCCGGTTCGGCGCAGATCCCAGCCTGCCTTGATTGGAAGAATGTGAACCTCAACCTCGGCTGATCCACCTCTTTCTGTTGAGACAACAAAGTCTTGCTTGTCGAGCACGCTGCCTACAGGAGTGGGAATGACGTTCGCACTCTCCTGGATAAAGTTGAAGCCGCCTGCAAACTGTTGCGGTGCGGGTTGTGCCCGGGCGCCGGCAGCCTGAACTGCGGCCTGTTCTTGCTTGCTCGGAGACGCAGGATCAACCGGAGATAGAACCGGCTCCTGCATTGCCGGAGCGGCCTGAAGAGGGGCCTCTGTCGGGGACGGTGCTAATTCCTGCTCAACCGGCGTTTTTGTCGCCTCCTCTGTCGGCGCTTTCGGTTCAACCGGAGCCGGAGCCTGGACCGAGGCCTGCTCCTCCTGAACGGGCGCCTTTGTTACCTCCGCCGGGGCCGGCGGGGCTTGAACGGGCGCCTTCTCCTGGGCGATGGCCTCCTCCGCCAGCGCTTTCGGTTCAACCGGAGCCGGAGCCTGGACCGAAGCCTGCTCCTCCTGAACGGGTGCCTTTGTTACCTCCACCGGGGCCGGCGGGGCTTGAACAGGCGCCTTTTCATCTACCGAAACACGCTCTTCCGGTGCGGGAGCCCTTGCCTGGGAGTCGTTCTGCTGAAGCAGGCTTTCCGCCTTGGGAGCAAAGGCCGCTTCGCTTGTTTCTTCAAGAGACCTCTTGGCCGCAACCCTGCTCGCCAGCAAGCTCTGGCCGTGAAGCCATGGGCCGACGAAACAGACGAAGAACGAAAGAATAAACACGAGCGCCCTAATCTGCCAGGGCAACTCCAACCACCAAATAATCGCATTCATTCAATCGCCCCCACATTGGGATCCGGTTAACCTTTTATTCATCTTTCACGGAGCGCCGACTGTAAAAGCTGAATATCTTAAGCATTACAGTCTCAAAACTAATGATTTGTTTCAATAGGCCAAGAAGACGCGCTTTCTTGAGCCCCAGTCGCAAAGGCGTTCAGTTCGCATTTCGCGCGGCGAGAAGCGGAGCGCTCCGACAAGGAAATGACGACAGTCTCATATGTATGCTGGCCGTCAGCTGAGGTTTTCATCAATAGGCGCATGGGACGTTAGGTGGCTTAAATTCGCTAACCAAGTGACGTCAGATGGGGAACCAGCCCAAGTCAGCGGATACCGACAATCTTCAATTTGCCCCTAAATTTGTAAGAAAGCTCAAATGCAGAAACTGCATAGTGTGCAGGCACGCTCGGAAAAAGTAGGTCAATCGATGCCTGGTTGTGCGGCATTGACCGAACTGGATAGCAGGCATGACGAGCTTCCCCATCCCACCAAATGAAAACTATCGCCTCGGGGAACTGGAGAAACTGCACTTCCACGAGTGGGGTGTTAGCGCTGCCCTTAGTGAACTGTGTTCAATCGTCTCGATATTACTTGAAACGCCTATTGCCCACGTAGGTGGGACTCGATATCCGCCGGACAGCGAGAGAAGTAGCCTTCTGTGCCCACACGATCATGACATCGGACCCCTTTGTCGTCGAAAATGCCGACAACGGTCCGCGCTTTTGTCTAAATCCACTTGTTACAGACAGCCCAGGGATCAAATCCTATCTCGGTATTCCGCTTGAAACGTCAGGGGTTCGTGTCGGCGCCTTATGTGTGGTCGACAGGAAGCCGCGCAGCTTCAGTAAACATGACATAGAAACCCTCCTCCGTCTTAGCCAGATCCTAGTGTCAATCCTCAATAGTCATCGTATGAGCTTAGAGTTAGAAGAACAACTTGAAGGCGCGATTTCGCTCCAGAATGAAATGCTTCCCAACGCGGCACGACTGGCGCACATACAAGCTCACTGCCCGTTGGACGTTTCGAGCTACTACAATCCACGCGATGGGATCGGTGGAGACATCTGGGGCATCGAGGTAACCGGCCCTCAGTGTGTCATGATTTATATTGCCGATTTTACTGGTCATGGAGTTGCGGCTGCCCTCAATGCCGCTCGTTTCCATTCCTTCGTGCATATGATGTGGCAAAGGACCGGAAGGCCGCAATCGTTACTACGAAAACTGAACCGAAGACTTAACGAAGTGCTTCCCGCCGGCCAGTTCGCGACCATGTTCTGCGCAATGATCGACTTCAAAAGCCGGCATATAGAATACGCATCGGCAGGTGCGCCGCCGCAACTCTATCGCGGCTCGTCCCAGCACCCATTCGAGGTCATATCCCAAGCGAGCCTGCCACTCGGCATCCTTGGCGACGCAACCTATGAAAACGTAAAGGCCCCATTCTTCGAGGGTGGTGCGCTTGTGCTCTTTACGGATGGACTAACTGAAACGCCCAGGCCCCCCAGAAATATACTAACAACAGATCGATTGAGAGAACTTTTGAACAACGCGGAGAAGGGCAGTGACGCTCGCCAGCTTTGCCAAGCTATCGTGAGCCAGCTCTTTTCCGAGCCCACGACTAGCGCAGAGGACGATATTACGCTTGTCGTCGCAAAGCATTCGGGCCGCGCGACGGAGCCTGTTGCTGATTATGAGATTTGAGTTACCTATCTTACAACAAGTTCTCGGGAACCCGTGGAACAAGTAAACGAATTCAACTTGTCGATACGGAAAATTGCGGGGAATGTGAGCGTCACCTCGCAGCAAGAAAATGGAGCGCGTGGTGCGAGAAGCGCCTCGCTTCGGGGAAGCTGAGAGTTCGTGCAGTCGTGACGGCAGAGGGCGCCAATCCGAACCACGTCGTCGAAGGCGAAATCGAATTGCCGCTTCGTTTGGGCTAGTTTTACATTTTTGCGCATAGGCATACATGCTAAGGATCTTAGCCTCACCGGTGGAGGGACTTCAATGGATGCCTACGAAGCGCTCGTAACACGGATCAGTCCAACCGAGATTGGCGACCCGGCCCCCGACAACGAAACCCTGCGCAAGATCGTGGCCGCCGCCTTGCGGGCGCCAGATCATGGCAGACTGCATCCCTGGCGCTTCATTTCCATACGCGGGGAGGGCCGGCGCCGCCTCGGCGACATGTTTGCTTCCGCCCTCCAACGCCGTAATCCCAAAGCGACGCTCGAACTTTTGGAGCGCGAGCGCCAAAAACCCTTGCGCGGACCTCTCCTGCTCGTGGTGGTCGCTCGGATCGTGGAGCCTTCGAAGATCCCTCCGGTCGAGCAACTTTTGTCTGCAGGTGCGGCTGCGCAAAACATCATGCTTGCCAGCCACGCGCTTGGCTTCGGGGCCATGTGGAAAACAGGCGATGCCGCCTATGATGCGAGCGTCAAGGAAGCGCTCGGTCTCGAAGCCTCGGAGGCGATCGTGGGTCTCATTTATATAGGCACACCTAAGGCGGCGCCAAAACCGCCGGTTCCGCTTGATCCTGCGGATTTCATCCAGAATTGGCCAGAGAACGCGTAAAGGCTGACCGCCGGAAGGCTTGGGCGCACCCGCTGTGCACAAAGCCACCTCCAGGACGACGGAACACGGAGCGCTTTGTGGAAACACACCCACCGGGCGCGCACCCAAGCCGTGATGGCTTGCCCGGCCCCGCAATAAAGGGGTCGGCGAGGGCGGTTTTTGGATATGCGATGCGGTATCGTGTTGCTGCACCCGAAGCAAGCAAACCCCGCCGAAGCGTAAATAAATTATGAAGCGTCCAGGCAACATGTGGCATTTAAGTAAACAAAGCCTAAATTTTTGTGATTATTAGTTGCAAGTTCTCCCTCCCTCTACCTGAGATCGTTACAAGCGGCTGTTGTATAAGCAAAAAATTCACCTTGAGCTGCTCATTTTGATCGCGTCAGAAGGCGATTTTAGCTATGCTATAAAATTGTCGAGGAAGGAGCGTGAAGCAGAAGGTCCACGAGTCATGAAATACATAGTTGCTGTGTTCATCGCAATTGGAGCGATGATTGGCGTTGCGCAAGCTGCGCCTCTTTCGCCGGCTTCCGTGCAGACCGAGCAGGCTGTCGCAACGAACGTTGCGGTTGAAAAAGTTTGCTGGGGTGGCGGCTGCGGTGGTTGGGGTGGCGGCGGCGGCTGGGGCGGCGGTTGGGGCTGGCGCGGTGGCGGCTGGGGTGGCTGCGGATGCTGCCGTCCTTGCTGGCGTCCTTGCGGCTACTACGGCTACGGTTGCGGCGTCCGCTGGTGGCCGGCCCGTCCTTCTTGGGGCTGGGGCGGCGGCGGCTGGAATGGCGGTTGGGGCGGCGGCTGGGGCGGTGGCGGCTGGTAGTCGATCCTGCGAGCTCGAATTTAGCCTCGGTCAAAAAGCATTACGCAAACGTTTCCTTTCGGCGTAGGCTATAAGTACAAATGATGCGCTTCGGTGCGGGAGTTGGCTCCCGCCCGATTTTCCAAACCTGAGATTCGCGGCTGGCTACGGCCAGCCGTCATTCCCAAGAGTAATTTCGCGCGAGTTTGGCTGATCCGGCATGCGGATCAAGAAAAAGACGCTATTTCGCCTTACCGTTACGGACATCTTCGTTAGGCAGGCACAGCCTTAGTGCCTTTCGGCGGATGCAGGAACCGTTTGAGGCTAAAAGATGCATCAGGCGAAAACACGCGCCCTTCTTGCCGCCGTGGCGGCCCTGATGATTGCAAGCGCCACCGAAGCGAGTTCTCAGGAGAACGAGCGCTCGTACCTGCCGCCGCAATCTACACCGTCCCTGGATGCAACGAAAAGCAGAGAGACGGTCTCGAAAGAAACCGGGCGTCCGGCGGCGCATAAGATGGTCCGGGCCAGAGCCCACCACCGCCACGTCTGGGGACCATACATGGCGGGCCCGCCGGACGTTCCTCCGTTGCCAAGCATGCTCTTCTTCCCATTTTTCTGAATGGGTGCAACGGATACAAACTTCCGGTTGCTTCGCGGCCGCGAATAGTTCTAACGCTGTTCCGCGGAAGTAGTGGTGAAGCGAGTCCGGCATTCTTCGGATATCGATTGCCGGGAAAGATCATATTGAGGAGGATTCCGTGATCACCTGCAATGCACAGTTTTGGAAAAGTAAAAAGTATTGGGCACTCGCGGCCATGCTTCCCATCGTCAGCTTGTTGGCGATACCTCAAGCGAAGAGCGAGCCCAGCACCTTGGCCGGCGCATGGAGTGGCGGCGGGGTTGTGGCGTACGCCTCGGGGACGCGCGAAAGAGCAAGATGCCACGCCAACTACTCGGGAGGCACCACCACCGTCTCGCTTAGCGCAACCTGTGCGACCCCTTCGGGGAGCATTTCCCAGTATGCGCGTCTTCGCAAAACGGGGGCGAACAGCTACTCGGGCACCTTCGTCAACACCCAGTATAACACGAGCGGCAGCATCCATGTCACCGTTCATGGAAACTCACAGACGGTATCGATCATGAGCGGAGGCGGCTCGGCTTCCTTGACGTTGAAACGCTGAGGCTTTTCATCGAGCAACAGGGAAGCCCGATCGTCCGTCATCGTGGGCTTTGCTCGGCGCGCTGTACTTCGGTGTGGCGCGATTTCCTCTCCGCTAGAAAATTAAGCAACAGCGCAATGAGTAATTCACAAGCAGTGAGCTTGTTGTAGAGATCATGTTCTTCCGCCTTTCCGAATCGGAAAGTTTGGGCAAATTGAGGAGTGATGCGTTTTTCGCGGGGAGGTATTAATGAGTGTGGCAAAAGTTCTTGGCTTGGCATTAGGAGCGTCACTGCTCTTTGGTCTTCAGCAGATTGCGGTGGCAAGCCCGACCGAAACGTCAAATGGTGCGACTGAAACGCCAGCCGCCCAGGATAACCTTGTTCCAGCGACTTATTCCGAACGCCGCACCACCGGCAACATCTACGGAAGCCATGGTGTCATCGGACACAATGATGCTGTACAGCACGGTCCCGTTGGACACGCGAGCCCTGTGAGGCGGGGGTACTATGGAGCAGCGCGCCCTCGCTATCATGCAAATCGTTATTACGCGCCTCATTATGCGCGTCGCTATTACTCGCCACGTTCTGTTGTAGCCGGCGGGTACTACGGAGCAGCGCGCTATCGCCCTTATGGGCAGGGCTATTACGCACCACTCCCGCTTATTTCACTTGGGGATTACGCGGCGACGGATAACCGCTATTATGGACAAGGCTATTATTCGTCCAACGCGGTTGCAGGTTCTGCTTATTACGGAGCGGCCGGCCAGCGCTATTACCCCCGCCCGTCTGCCTACTACGGAGCGGCAGGCTATAGCCCTTATTATTCACAGGGGTATTACCCAACCCGTGCAGAATACCCGGGGTACTACAGACCGGCAGGTTACCGCCGTCACTATTATGCGCCGGGCTATTATGCGCCCCGCCCAGCTGAGGGTGCCCCGGTATTCTACAATAACCCCATCAGCGCTATTTCCGGCAGATGAGCCTGGCGGGGCAGCGGCAGAATGATGGCGTCCGCTGCGGTGAAATGAATTGCACCTAAACAATGGCGCGGCAGCCTCAGACTGTGGTTGCCGCGTTTTATCGTCTTTGTGCCCCTTGTCCGTGCGCCGTAACATAATAACCGCAAATTGAAATTCGATCCGGCCTTAACTTGGCTCCGCTTTGGCACATCGAGCA
This sequence comes from uncultured Alphaproteobacteria bacterium, assembly GCA_963833565.1. Lineage (GTDB taxonomy): Bacteria > Pseudomonadota > Alphaproteobacteria > Rhizobiales > Rhodomicrobiaceae > Rhodomicrobium. Next base: position 163,298 of record CAWHYO010000031.1, on the reverse strand, counting down.
CTGCCCCTCATGTGCTTATGCTCAGCGTGCAGCGAAGATATCCCTATCTCAGGTTGTGTCTCTTGTTCGAGGACCGGCTGCGGCGACGGCTCGCGCAATGTCGCCACGCGCCAGTGAATCTTGAGGATGGAGCGAGACCTTGTCGGCGGAAGGGCGCTTCAACCAAAGAAATAGTGAACGTTGGAGCCGGGATTGCGTCGAACCGTGGGGCGGACTCAGCCGCTTCTGATCGGCTTCCTGGATATTGCGGACCAAGAGTTCGTCTCACAATGATCACTTTGCGCGCCTGGCTGTTGTCGAGTTGAATGTCACAATCCAGCCCACCGCCAGCGTGATCTCAATGGCTCCGACACTTCACATCGCATTGTTGCTTTTCGCCGTTCTTGTTGCGGTGGCAATCGCCGCGCGGAGGCTCGATATCGCCCCATCGATCCTTCTCGTTGTGGCTGGCGCCGGACTTGCGTTGATACCCGGCTTGCCACGGTTGGAACTGGCGCCGGATTTGGTCCTGTTGGGGGTCTTGCCGCCGTTGATCTATTCAGCCGGCGTGCAAATGAGTTGGCGCGAATTCCGGTTCAATCTGCGGCCCATCGCGCTTTTCGCAATCGGATGTGTCATCTTTACCGCATGTGCTGTAGCGGCGGCGGCCCACTGGCTTATTGGCCTGCCATTGGCTGCCGCGTTCGTGCTCGGCGCCATTGTAGCGCCGCCTGATGTCGTTGCTCCACTTGCAATCGCGCGCCGTCTCGGACTCCCCCGACGCCTTATTGTCGTGCTCGAAGGCGAAGGCCTCGCCAATGACGCAACGGCGTTGATCCTCTATCGCTTCGCCGTCGCAGCCGTCAGCACGGGCCTCTTCTCCTTTGCAGAGGCCACAGGCACGTTCGCGCTCATCATTATCGGGGAAATCGCCTACGGTATCGGAATTGGCTGGCTCAGCCTGCGGCTGCGCCGATGGGCTCGCGATCCGCGTGTTGAAATCACCTTGTCCTTGATGACGCCTTATATTGCCTACTGGATCCCGGCCCAATTGGGAGGATCGGGTGTTCTTGCGACGGTTGCTGCTGGCCTCTATGTGAGCTGGAACGGGCCTCTTTTGATCCCAGCGGCGACGCGGCTTCAGGGGATATTTTTCTGGGACCTTGTGGTCTATTACCTGGAGGGCCTGATCTTTCTCGTCATGGGCCTCCAGGCTCGGACGCTGATCGACCGTATGAATGAATTCTCCCCGCAGGATCTCGCCTTCGGCATCCTTTTGATCGTGGGCGTTGCCATTGCTGCACGCTTCATCTGGGTATTTCCAGCGGTATATGTTCCGCGCTGGCTCAGCCCGTCGCTTGCCCGGCGAGACCCCTCGCCTCCCTGGCAATGGGCATTCCTCCTCGCCTTTGTCGGCGTCAGAGGCGTCGTCTCGCTCGCAGCGGCGCTCGGCCTCCCGTTTCTCACCGCGACGGGAGCCCCCTTCCCGCACCGCGACCTCATTCTCTTCATCACCTTTGGAACTATCGTTGTGACGCTCATCGGGCAGGGGCTGCTTCTGCCGGGGCTCGTTCAAGTGCTGAACCTCAATTGCGATAGTCATCGTCGAACGCCGGAAGGAGAGAGAGGCCGAGCATAGAGCGCGAAGGGACGCGCTCAAGGTCGCGAAATTGCGGCTCGATGAACTTGCAAGCGCGAACAACCTTCCGGACGCCGCGCTCTCCTCGCTTCGCACGCGCCACGAGTATCGCGCAAGCCGTTTGCCTGATCCATCAAGCCAAGCCGACGGGCCGGAGAGGGCCACCCTCGGTCCCGGCCTTCGCTCCGAGCTGATCGACACGGAGAGGAAATATATCTTCCGCCTTCTGCAGGAAGGCCGCATCACCGACGAAGTCCGCCGCCGCATGGAGCGGGAGTTGGATCTTGAAGAAGCAAGCGTCGCGTGCAGAAAGGAAGGCGGAATCGAACCGCCGCTGTAAGGATGGAATGCGATCTGGCGGCCCCTCCGAAAGATGTATTGCGGCTCGCTGCATTGCACTATATATTATATTGCATTGCAGCATGCGTCTGACGCTGCTGTAAGCCCTCCTTGGGCGTTTCCTCCCTAGACTTGGGGCCGTTCATCATTTGACCGGCTCTTTTTTTTGTCCAAATCAGGTTTTGCGATCAATGGGGCTCGGCCCGTCGGCCAGGTCTCTCTTTTCAGTCCCAATCCAGATGGTTCTGGCGCCCATTCACAGATTGGGAAAGCTGCCTGATCCGCGATACCCGCCTCGCAATCGACGACCGTTGCCGCTTGAATGTCATGGGATGCCCGCCAGGCAGCAAAAAACAATCGGGCAACCGTTCACCGATGCATCCAAACCAATTCCTCGATTTAGAGACCGCTCAAACGATTATCAAAATTATATTCGCGGCAACACTCTCTTATGGATGCATCTCGGATATAAAAAGCCTCAAGATTCCGAATGCCATTTCGCTGATCGTGATCGCCCTTTTCTTTCTTAATTATTCGCTTTCGATGCCCGCGGGAGACTTGGTGAACCATCTTATTGTCGCCGGGGCCTCCCTTCTTTTGGGTTTTGGCGTGTATATCGCGGGCTTAATGGGTGCAGGCGACATAAAGCTCATCAGCGCTCTTATGCTTTGGGCTGGCCCTAAAGACGCATTTGCCTTCCTGATTGTTATGACCTTTGCCGGCGGACTTTTCGCAGGTCTGCTCCTGATCGCACGAACATTAATGGCTGTCTGGCCATCGGCGCAGCACTACATCCCATCGCGACGCCTCAGAACGTGGGCTCAGCGCGGCATTTTTCCTTACGGTATTGCGATTTGCACCGCGGGGTTGCTCTTGATGCGCTCGTTTTTCTCGCCCCACTAAAGACCGGCAGACCTTCACAGTCGACTATTGAGCCCAAAGCTTGCGGCGTGCCGCTCATCGCCAATAGCTAATCAGTTCCATTCGCTTTATAGATTATTGTGGTCAAATAAGAATTTCTTTCTATGATGGAGTTGCGGGAAGAAACTACCCTTGGGCACAGACGTCGAGCCATATCGGGGCCGAATGCTGACAAATAAAGGCAAATACGGATTGAAGGCCATGGTGCACCTCGCCGGGCTTCAAGAGAACGAAATTGCGCAAGTCGCGCAGATCGCCGAGGCCAATAAAATTCCGAAGAAGTTCCTGGATCAGATTTTTGCGGATTTGCGCCGGGCAGGTCTCGTTTATTCGAAGAAGGGCAAGGCCGGCGGCTATGCGCTGGCGAAACCTGCAAACGAAATTTACATCGGACAGATCATCCGGGCAATCGACGGCCCGATCGCGCCCTTTCTGTGCGCGAGCCCAAGTGCCTACCGGCCTTGCGACGACTGTGACGAAGAGAATTGCGCGGTGCGCCGTCTCATGATCGATGCCCGGAACGCCTTATCGAGTGTGCTCGATCACCGGACGCTGGCGGATATGCGGGTCCGGCCCGATGTGAAGGAAGCTGCCTGAGCTGCCGCGTGCTCGTGCCCCTTGTACGCGAATACAGAAATGAGCGCAATCTTATCCGCTTTCTTTCGCCTTCGCTCGGTCTCTACGTAAGCCCAAGAAGGCTGCGCTTCGCCTTGTGTACGCAGCAGCATACCCGGCCGCGGATACCCTTCTGGAGGTCCAAAGCCTACGGCCTCTAATATAAGTCACCAGCTACGCAGTCGAGGGTGCCCCCATGGACCAGAACTACTGCCAAATCAACCCCTTGCGTGTAAAACAATTACAGCCTGTTGCTAAATTGCACTTGTGTGTCCGAAGCGCACAGGCTTAAGCTGCGCGACATTTATTTTTTGGGCCATCTCACCGCCGCAGCGAGCCTCCGCGCGTCAATCAGTCAGTTTAGTAAGCAAGTTCTCGCCATGGCATCTATTGGACGGGGAACATGAAAGCTATCAAAACGACAGTTGCCGCCCTCGCGCTGACCGCGATGGCGTTTGGCGCCGGCGCCGCAAACGCAGCCTCTCAGGAGCCGTCCGGCTGGACCGCGGGCATTGCACTTGGCACGCCGCTCCCGGAAGGCGTCTACTTCATCGATACCGCCTCGATCGGCGGCTGGCGCGGTATCGACGACAGCAAATCCTCCCTTGGCATCAATATTCCGCTGGTTGCCTGGTCGACGCCCTGGACGCTGCCGGGAGGAGGGCACGTCGAATTTCTTGGTGCGATGCCGGAAATCAGCGGCGGGGTGCCCGCGCTGGGCACCACGTGGTCCGGCCGGGACTATACCGAGCTCTATAACCCTGTCGCCTATATCGGTGCGGCGTGGGATCTCGGCAACGGCTTCGGCTTCAGCGCCTTCATCGGCGGATGGGCGCCGGTCGAGAACCAGCTCAGGCTCTTCGGCTTCGACAGCTGGGTGCTGAGCGAGCGCGTAAACCTCAGCTACGTCGCCAATGGCTGGAAGCTCGCCGCAAACCTGAGCTTTGGCCAGCCTGGAAACACAGGGGCGGCTACAGTGTTCGTACCCACAGGACCCAACGCGTTGAGTCAGATTTTGCCGGACTACTTCAACTATGACCTGACGGCGACCAAGACCATCGGAAAGTGGGAGGTCGGCCTCGTGGCCTTCGGTTCCACCGATACCAGCAAGGCGCCGTGGAACAGCCTTAGCTTCGCGAAGGAGCAGTCCCAGTTCGCTCTGGGCGGCCTCGTCGGCTACAGCTTCCCAGGCATTACACTGCAACTCTACGCCACGACCGACGTCTACAGCAGCAACTACTACAATCTCACGGATGGCTCCAAGTCCTATGAGACCCGGGTGTGGACGCGCGCCATCGTTCCGCTGTGGAACCCCCCGGCCCCGGAATCCGTACAAGTAGCGCTTCAGCAATTTGTCAAGCAGTTTATCCCTGGCCGAGCCTCGGCCGGGGATTTTTGTCTAGCCCGCTCCGCCCCCCAAATGGTTGAGGAGCCTTAGGTTGTTGACTGCAGCTTATGCTCAACCACCGCCCGACGTTCCGCAACCGTTGAGTTGCATCAGGAACGACCGAACGCCCCAGTCCGATGTGCAGCGAGAAAGCTGTTCGCACTCACAATTTTTTCCCGCGGTATCGGCGGTTTAGTTCTCGGCGCGAAAAGCGTCGTCGGCTGCAACGCGGAAGCCAATTTCCACGGCGAGAAGCGCTCGAATGAGGCGCACGCCTCTGTCACAGACCCCGACGCAAGGCTCTATCGCAAGGGCGATGGCAAGCAGGTCAAGGATCCAGGATGCGTTCGGCTGGAGCAAGACCGCCGGACCGGCCGTCAAGACCATGCTGCGCGGCGTCGGGTGCGTCGGCTCACCCTCGCCGCCTGCCACCTCGTCAGGCTGTCCAAGCTGCTTGCGGCCTAACAAAAAGGCGCGGGAAGGCCGCTAACTACGAGCGAGGTGGCGTCAACAAATCCGGAAGGAAGCAATACTGTCCTACCCGCTCTGCTTTTCCAGCAACCTGCTCTCATGTTCGCCGTCAAGAAGATATGTGCGTCAAGTTCTGCAAAATCGCCTAGCATTACAGTTGCAATTTCATCTTAACATGCGCCTTCCTGGCGGCGGCCTGATGGGCCCTTCGCCAGAGGGACCAGGCGATGACTGCAGTGATGTTTCTTTGACGATGTGGATTTTCCGGGCGGCATCAGAGTGCCAAAGGGTTGGCACATGGGAGCGCCACGGCGAACATCCACGCCTCGGCTGGCGCGAAAGAGGAGATCGCCTGGATTGTCGCCCAGATCCGGAAAAGCTGGCCCGATGTTGACATCTGGCTTCGGGCGGATTCCGGTTTCCGCCGCGAAGAGTTGATGGCCTGGTGCGAGGCTCACGGCGTCCACTACGTCTTCGGCCTTGCCCGCAACGCCAGGCTCGAAGCTTCGATCGCAGGCGAACTCGCCGAGGCTGAGGCCAAAGCCAAGGAAAGCGGCAAACCCGAACGCCTCTTCAAGGAACTGCGCTATCAAACCCATAAGAGCTGGTCCCGGGAGCGCCGGGTCGTGGCGAAGGCGGAGCATCTCTTGAAAGGCCCCAATCCGCGCTTTATCGTCACCTCCCTTCCGCGCGAAGCCTTTGAAGCACAGGAGCTTTACGAAAAAATCTATTGCGCGCGCGGCGAGATGGAGATCAGCATCAAGGAATGCCAGCTCGACCTCTTCGCCGACAGGACCTCGGCGGCAAGCTTGCGCGCCAATCAGCTGAGGCTGTGGTTCGCCTCGCTCGCTTACGTGCTGGTCACAGCCTTGCGGCGCATGGCCTTTCAAGGAACCAAACTCGCGCAAGCGACCGCCGGGACCATCCGGCTCAAACTCCTGAAACTTGGCGCGCCGGTGACCGTCAGCGTCCGACGCGTCAAAATCGCCATCGCCTCCGCCTGTCCGCTGAAAGGCGTGTTCGTCAACGCTCACCGGCGATTATGCGTCGCCGCCGCATGAAGGGGCGGCTCCGGTCCGCGCCCTGAACAAAAATACATCGCCAAACTTCAGACAGCCGGTTTTCCGGCGCAATAGCCGCGCCTATGAAAGCGCCTGGGCAACTGTCAACGGTCCCCCGGAGAACAGCACACGCCGGTCATGACGCTGGTGAGATATGCGGGCTAGAGTTTTTCCGACTTTAATTGAATTTCGGGGGGGATTCCCATTTGGCGCGAACAGTGATTTATGCTGCATGCTGGAGGGAGGCCAGCATGCATGGCGCGAGCTTACTCTCTCGATCTGCGTGAGCGGGTGGTGGCATTTGTTGCGAGTGGTCAGACAACGCGGGCGGCCTCAGCCGTGTTCGATGTCAGCGTGGCGAGCGTCGTGAAGTGGACGCAACGCGTGAAGGAAAGCGGCAGCGCGGCCGCCAAGCCCATGGGCGGCAAGCGCCCCTTTCTTTTGGAGACCGAGCGCGATTGGCTGTTGGCGCGCCTCGATGAGAAGCCCGATTTGACGCTTCATGCCCTGCGCGATGAACTGCGCGAACGTGGCGTCGCCGTTTCCTGCGACACGCTGTGGCGCTTCCTTAAACGCCAGGAGATCAGCTTTAAAAAAACCTTGTTCGCCGCCGAGCAGGACCGCCCCGACGTGGCCCGGCGGCGCCTGCGCTGGAAAAAATACCAAGCCCGGATTGATCCATCGCGCCTCGTTTTTATTGATGAGACCTGGGCCAAAACCAACATGACACGTACGCGCGGTTGGCGCCGACGCGGCAAGCCGCTTGTCGCCAAGGTCCCGCACGGCCATTGGAAGACGTTGACGTTTCTCGCCGCACTGCGACACGACGCGATCACCGCGCCTTTCGTGCTGGACGGCCCCATCAACGGCGAGGCCTTCCTCGCCTATGTCGAGCAGATCCTTGTGTCCACGCTCAAGCCGGGCGACGTCGTCGTCATGGACAACCTTGGTTCTCACAAGAACAGGGCTATCCGCAAAGCCATACGCGCCGCCGGCGCACGGCTCGTGTTTCTGCCGCCCTACAGTCCCGATCTGAACCCTATCGAACAGGTCTTCGCCAAGCTCAAAACGCTCCTCAGAAAAGCCGAGGAGCGCACCGTCGAGGCCGTCTGGAAAAGGATCGGATCGCTGCTCAAATGCTTCCATCCAGCCGAGTGCGCCGCCTACTTCAGAAATGCCGGTTATGCTTCAATCTAAGTCGGAAGACTCTAACCCGGCAAGAGATCATTCTGGAGAGCTTCCGCTGCACCCCCGCGATCGAGCGCAAGTGCGGGAAGAGTGGCCTCCCGCAGGCGCGACAGTTAAAGCAAAGTCGAAACAATATCCGGCGTCAATCTGGAAGTCACAGTCTTCCGCCATCCCCTCATCGGAAGACGCGGTTGCGGTGGCACCATCTGATGAACACGTATACCGACCAAACCCGCGACCAATACATTCCCGGCGCTCCGTCAAGAAACGTTAGCCAAAGCCGCTCCACTGCTTCAGGGTTAAGACCAGCAAGAGCAACAACTTGCGGGTCCCGCAGAGTTTGGTCCATGGCATTTTTCAGACCGCGCCGGATCCAGCGATCGAAAGGCAACACAAATCCGCTTTTGGGCCTCTCGAACAACGCGGGGTCGAGGCCGCGCAGACCGACTCGCCGAAGTATCGCCTTCCGGCCCAGCGGCAGGAAGCGCGTGTGATCCGGGAGGCGGTCCACACTCTCATAGAGGATTTGGTCGACCAGGGGCACCCGCTGCTCCAGCGAGCAGGCCATGCTAGCCACGTCGTTGTCGCGCAAAAGCCGCTCGCCCAGAAAAAGCCGCTGCTCCATAACGCTGATCGCCGAGAGCGGCGTGCGCCCACAGGTCTCGGCGATAAGCCGCTGGCGCATTGCCGGGGGCAGGCCGTCCGCAAGGGACTCGGCGAAGTCGGGCGCCAAGAGCTCGTGCTGGAATCCGGGTAGAAAGAGCGCATAGGCCAGCTGGTAAAGCGCCAACAGATCGTCGCCATGTCGAACCATCTCAGGGAGCTTGGCCCAACGGGTCTGAGGCGGCACCGCGTGACTGGAGCGGCGCAGCGGCCAGGTCGCCAACGAGGCTGCGGCCACCTGCAGGCCGCGAGGCGTCCAGGCGGCGCGCCGGGACCAGCTCAGCAACATCGGCAGTTCCCGGTAGGTTGGATATCCGCCAAAGAGTTCGTCTCCGCCCGTTCCCGAAAGCGCCACGGTAAACCCCGCATCGCGGATTGCGCGTGACATGAAATAGGCATTCAGCCCGTCGAAGGTCGGCTGGTCCAAACTATCCAGCGCCGTTTCCAGATGTGCGACGAAGTCTCCCTCCGTCAGCAACACCTCGTGGTGCTCAGTCCCAATGGCGGCGGCGATTTTTCTCGCAACGGGCCCTTCATTGAGTTCTTGTTCTTCAAACGCGAGTGTGAAGGTGTGTATGGGGCTTTGGGCCGCGCGCTGTGCAAGATTGGCCATGACCGACGAATCCACTCCGCCGGAGAGAAAAACGGCGAGAGGCACGTCGCTGGCAAGATGGAGCCTTAACCCTTCCTGCAGAATATCGGCCAGGCTGTCCTCGTCCATCGTCGGATCGGGAGCCCGGCCGGGAATATGCCAGAAATCCTCTTGGCGGACCTCATTGCCCGCACCGTCGAGCTCGATAAGGCGCCCCGGCCAGAGAAGATCGACACCTTTGACCGCCGTGCAGGGGCCGACGACAAAGCCGTTCCACACACCGCTGGCCACGGCTTGCGGATCAAGGCGAGGTGTGCCCAGCAGGCCTGATGCGAGCAGGGCACGAAGCTCCGAGGCGAAGGCCAGCGACCAACCGCTATCGGGATTCGGCGACCGGGCCAGATAGAGGGGCTTGATGCCCAATTGATCTCTCGCCAACAGGAGCCGGCGCTGCTTCGGATCCCAGCATGCAAAGGCGAACATGCCACGCAGCCAACTCACCGCGCCCGGTCCATGCAGGCCAAGCGCACGCAGCATGACGGCCGTGTCGCCGGTGGACTGGAACTGCTGCCCTTCACTCTCCAGACGCCGCCGCAGGTCGCGGAAGTTGTAGATCTCGCCGTTGAATGCGATGACGTGACCTGTCACCGGATCCACCATGGGCTGGGCGCCCGCAGGCGAGAGGTCGAGGATGGAAAGCCGCCGGTGAGCCAGCAGCGCTCCCCACCCGCGCGCGTCCGGCTCGGAGGTCCATAGTCCGCTCAGCGTCAGGACCGCGGTGAACCATGGCGTCGCTCATGCGCTTGAGCGCAGCGTGGTTGGGCTCGTCAATTCGTCCAATGATCCCGGCAATTCCACACATCGACCTATTACCTTGCAATGGGGGAACTGACCAACGTTGGTCGCTTAATGTCCAAATCCTTTACATCGTTGCCTGTTAATCCAGGCAACGAAGACTGTTGAACCGAGAGACCGCTCAGTGCTAGCATCTTTATATGGACTTTCAATGCTAAAAACTCGTGACTCTCATAAGAGTGGAAAGCTTAAAATTTAAACATTGCCCTTTAAGCACATCCTGCCGACATTCCAACGCCCACGGTCTTTGTGTGCCCGATATATCCAGATCAATGACCCCAGAACGGCTCAGCATTCTCTACGTATCCCAGATGCCGGCCAGCCCGCCGCGTTTTGGCGCGCAGGCGCGGGTTCATGGGCTGATGACCGAGCTGGCGCGCCGGCACGACCTGACAGCGGTAATGCTTGTCGATGACGAATTCGATATCGAAGAGTGCCGGCTCGCCATGCAGTCTTTCTGCCGCGAGGTGATCCTGGTCCCCAATCCCTATGGCCGGAACGGCCTTGCCAAGCGGTTGCTGCAGCTCAGGTCACTGGCCTCGATCCGAAGCTTTGAGCGCCTGAGGGTCACGGTTCCGGCGATGCAGCAGGCTTTGGACCAGGTTCTGCGCACCCGGCGGTTCGATATTGTCAACCTGGAGTTCCCGTATCTCGGCCATTGCGACCTGCGTCAGGCTCCGCCCGGCGAGAGGCTCCCGCCCGTGGTCGTGGACTCCCACGAGATCGCCTACGACTTGGCTCGGCAGTTCGCCCGCACCGGGGGGAGCCTGGGGCGCCGCCTTTACGCCGGGGCCAATTGGCGCAAACTTCGGCGGGAAGAGTTGCAGACCTACCGCGACGCCGACGGGGTCTACCTGTGCAGCACGGCGGACGAACGGCGTCTTGCTCGACCAGTTGCCCGGGGTCCGCACGGCGGTGATTCCCAACGCGGCGGACGTCGAATACTACCAGCCGCGCCCCACCGACCCGCCGCCGGACGGCCGTACGGTGGTCTTCTTCGGGCTCCTTTCCACGTTCCCAATATTGACGGCGTGATCCACTTCGTACGGGACATTTGGCCACGTATCGTGCAGGCGCACCCCGAAGCGCGCTTGCAAGATCATTGGCGGTCAGGCCGCCACCGTCGCTTCAGGAACTGGCCGGGCCCCGGGATCGAGCTGACCGGCTTCGTGCCGGACCTGCGGCCGCATCTCGCGGAGGCCGCGGCCGTCGTGGTGCCGCTGCGGCTTGGCGGCGGCACCCGCCTCAAGATCGTCGAGGCCATGGCCATGGGAAAGGCAATCGTCTCGACCACGCTGGGCGCCGAGGGTATCGAAGCAACTCCCGGGCGAGACCTTCTTATTGAGGACGAGCCAGAGGCCTTCGCGGACGCGGTGAGCCGCCTGCTTGCCGATCCCGGGCTGCCGCGCGCATCGGCCAGTCAGCGAGGCGGCTGGCGGTCGAGCGATATGCCTGGAGCGGGGCGGCGCAGGCACTGGAAGAGCTTCTACCGGCAGATTTTGGAACTCCGCTCGTGAAAAAGCAGCCGGAACCAAAAGATCGCGCGGCAGCGCATGCCGAATGGGCTCGATTTATGCTTCACGCCGGCTCCGTTTCGAGAACCGCAGACTGCGGGAGACGCTGGGTTGGTTCAACGGGAATAGCGTTTGGCGTGAACCTACGGTCGGCCGGCCTATGCAGGTGCGCCCGCACCCGGGTCTGGGCGAGCTCACACACGCAAAGTTTGCAGCACGCCCCACGAAGGAGCATAACCGGAACGAACTCCACTTACGAATGGGGCGCCATAAGTCAATGACTAAGATTAAGATGTTATCCCTCAACGAGTTTCCGCCCCAATCCAAGTGCCGCGAACCCCCCGATGACAATTCCGGGACGTTTGTGCTCAATCTGCTTCAAAAACGCCTTATTAGGCTGGTTGTTTGGGCGCAACCTTCTTTCGATGTCACGTTGTGCCGTTGCCGATTTGCTTTTGTATCGCCCTAACCAGAAATAGTTGCTTTCGAATCGGACTAACCGGAAATAGATTGTGGTGTTGAAACGTTGTTAACGAACGGGGCTACAGTTCGCCCCTCCAAGCCGACACGATTTAACGCGAATTAGCGGAATCTGCGGCCTATTAGAATGGAGCTTCCATGGCTAAACATTGGACTGTAGTCCTACTAGCAATCTTGTTTATGCTTGGCGTGGATAGCCCTCATGCGTGGTCGCAGAGTGCAGCCACCACGAGCATCATTCCCGCCGAGCGCAACTTTGCATGGAATCCCGGCCTGATGTCGAAGGGCGGCATTCCCAATCGCACCCAGACCTGTGCGACGCTGGCAGCCGGCAGCAGCCAGACGGCGATCCAGGCGGCGCTTGATAATTGCCCGGCAGGACAAGTGGTGCAACTGGCAGCAGGCACATACACCGTTAATAATCTTCTGCTGGTGCATAGCGGCATTACCTTGCGCGGCGCCGGCGCGGGACAGACCGTTCTGGTCAAGACCAATGGCGCGTTGCCGCGCACTTCGACCGTGGATCCTGGTACTAAGGGCATTCTCACAGCCGAACTCTAGCGGTGCTTCTGCTTCTGATGCGCAACCGATCATTATCGTTGGTCCGTCGCGCTGGCCCGGCGTGATAATTCAACCTCCCAGAATTTGGCCAAGACGGCGTTGTCGGGGCGATGTCGGTGACGGTCGCTAATGGCAGCGGCTTTGCCAAAGGCCAATTTGTATTGCTCGATGAACTGTCGGGAGCCACTTGGCAATCGGTTCCGGCCGGCTTCCCCTGTTCTGGCTGCACTGTGCTGCAGAGTGACCGCGTTGCCTGGAATATGCATAGTCCTGCTCAGGCCGGCGACGATCCCGCGGCCGCCAAGAGTTGGTTTATGCGGACCGATCGGCCCACTAACGAGATCAAGGAAATTGCATCGGTCAGCGGCAACACGATCACCTTTACTTCACCGCTGAGCATTTCCTATCGGGTCAGCCATACTGCGCAGCTGACCCGTTATACCGTGACCGGCTCGGCATCGTCTGGCAATAGTATTCATGTGGTCAATGCAGGTGTCGAGAACCTGTCGCTGAAAGGCGGGTCTGATGGTGCATTGCGTTTTGAGAATGCGGCCTACTCATGGGCGAAAAATGTCGAGATCACGCAATGGCTTGGCGAAGGCGTAGGGCATGGATGGCTCGTTTCGTATCGAGGTTCGAGACAGCTACATCCATGAGGGCTCGTGGCCTGAGCCCGGCGGTGGCGGCTACGCGATCAGTTTTGGCACCGGCACGTCGGAGACGTTAATTGAAAATAACATCTCGAGTGATGTCAACAAGGTCATCGTGTTTCGTTCCTCCGGCACTGGCAGCGTGGTCGGCTACAATTATATGGACGATGGCTGGATCTTCGGCACTGAGACTTGGCAAGAATGCGGTATCAACGCGAGTCACATGGCGGGACCGCATCATGTGCTGCTCGAAGGCAACTACAGCTTCAATGCCGACAGCGACTACACGCATGGCAATGCGATCTATCTCACCTTCTTACGCAACTGGTTAAGCGGGCAGCGGCGCTGCTTCGTCGATGGTAATCAACGTGCGGCCGGTCTTGCCTATGGCTCCTGGTGGGATTCATTTATCGGCAATGTCCTGGGCCGCCCCGCCGCCGGTGCAATGAGTGGTTGGCATTATACTTCTCCCGCCATGAGTTGTGATTCGACTGGTAACCAATGCACCGGCAGTAGTGCCACTTGGGGTAACCAAAACGTTTGGTTTCTTGGTTACGATCCGGAACGTTGGACTATGCGTCCCGATCCCAAGGTTTTGAGCACGGTCATTCGTGACGGCAACTACGACTTCCTGACCAAGTCGCAGAGATGGCATAATACACCGTCCCGCTTTACTATACCTCCGTCGCTGTATCTCAAGGCGAAACCGGCATTCTTTGGCAGCAACCCGTGGCCCTGGGTCCTTCCAGTGTACGGTTCGGTTAATACCTTGCCCGCGAAAGCGCGCTATGAGAATCACACCTACTATTGCAACAGCGGGTGCTGAGTTGATCCCTTAGTCTGCGAGACCAGCGAGATGGTTGTCACCGCTGGTCTCATTCCCTTGCTGTCAAAGTTATAAAAATTGTTCATCCGAGGCTTGGATGAGAAGGTGCGGTAGCCATGCCCACTCCTCAGCCCGAGCCTCGGATGAATGCTCATATAGTGCCCCTGCCCCCTACAGGTTCGTTACTGCACGAGGCGCACGCTGTGTCAGGATTTTCGCGACCTCGGACGCAATCGCGGCAGGCGCGCCATCCACGCCAACGACGATTGCGTGTTCGTCCGGCGTCGGCTCCTCAAGAATCGCGAATTGGCTATCGAGCAGGGCCACAGGCATGAAGTGCTCATGCCGGGCGGCGAGACGCGCGTGGATCAACTCATACGACCCCTTCAGGTAAACGAGCGTCACATCCTCGCGTGCGCCGATAATGATGTCCCGGTAGCTTCGTTTCAACGCAGAGCAGGTGATCACGCCGCCCTTTCCGCCGGCTCGCCAGCTGTCAAGTCTCTCAGCGACCCGGCGCAGCCACATGATCCGGTCGTCATCAGTGAGTGGTGTGCCGCCCCTCATCTTCTGGATGTTTTCCGGCGGGTGAAGGAGATCGCCTTCCTGAAATTCATATCCCAGCATAACGGCGACCAGGGCCGCAACGGTCGATTTGCCGGACCCGGCGACGCCCATCACCACGATGGTCTGCGGCCTAGCCTCGCTCATGACTCCCGCTTTTGAGCGACCTCGATCGGCCGCCAGGCGAAGTTCCCCTGTCTTGCGAGAAGACCGTCCGCTTCCAGCGGTCCCTCGCTCCCTGACACATAGGTGGTGACACTGGCATTATCGTCCGCCCAGGCGTCCAGCACCGGCTCCACGACGCGCCAAGCTTCCTCGACCATGTCGGCCCGCATGTACAGCGTCTGATCGCCCATCATCACGTCATAGATGAGCGTCTCGTAGCCGACATTCGGCTCGTTCGGAAACCAGTCATTGTCGCGAAAGTCCATCCTTACCCCGGCCAGATCCACAACTGGTCCTGGCCGCTTGACGGCGAACTGCAGCGAAATGCCCTCGTCCGGCGCGATGGAAATGATCAGCCAGTTGTCTGGCAGGCAGAAGACGGGCGTGCTGCGGAAGGGGGTGTAAGGAGCCTGTTTGAAACGGATCGCGACTTCCGTTTTGCGTTGCGAGAGATGCTTGCCCGTGCGGATGAAAAACGGCACGCCCGCCCACCGCCAATTGTCGATCTCAAGCTGCATCGCGACGTAGGTTTCGACCTTCGAGTTGCGCGCGACATTTGGCTCATCCCGGTAGGCGCTGACCCGTTTGCCTTGCACGGTTCCCGCCGCATATTGCGCCCGCACGACCTGATTGACCCTGACAGGGCGCATTGCAGTAAAGACGTCGGCCTTCCGCGACCGGATGGCGGCGGGGTCGAACCCTGAGGGCGGCTCCATCGCAACCATGGCCAGGAGCGCAAGAACGTGATTGGGCACCATGTCGCGGAGCGCGCCCGTCGCCTCATAGAAGGTTCCGCGGCTCTCAACACCGACCGTTTCCGCCACGGTCACCTGGACATGATCGATGCGGTCGCGGTTCCAGATCGGTTCGAACATGCCATTCGCAAAGCGAAGCGCCATGATGTTCTGGACCGTCTCCTTGCCGAGGAAGTGGTCGATGCGGAAAACCTGATCTTCGCTGAGCGTCCGAAGAACGCGGGCGTTCAGCTTGCGCGCCGATTCCAGGCTGTGGCCGAAGGGCTTCTCGAACACGACGCGCCGCCAGTAGCGAGGCTTGCCATCCGCGTCGAGCGGCTGGTCGGTCAGTCCCGCTTCGCGGAGGTGCTCGACAGCCGGACAGAAGAATTGCTCGGCGACGGCCAGGTAGAAGACGACATTCCCTTGAGTGCCATGAACCTTTTCCACCTCGGCGAGCGCAGCTCTCAGTTTCTCGTAAAGCTCGGGTTTGCTCAAATCGCCTTGCACATAAGACATCTTGTCGGCAAGCCGGCTCCATGCCTCTTCGTCAATGCGGCCGCCGTTGAATTCCGAGGATTTCCCGGCATAGCCTTTCAATTTCTCATAAAGGTAATCGCGCCAGCTTTCGGAGGTTGCGTCCGATCTGGCCGCGCCGATGAGCGCGAAGTTCTCCGGGAGCAAATGCGTGCGCGACAAGTTGTAAAGCGCCGGAACCAGCAGGCGCGCGGTCAAGTCCCCGCTGGCGCCAAAAACCACCATCGCGCAAGGTCCTGGCGGCACTGGGTCTCTGCGCTGAGGACACTCTATCAACTCGACTATGGGGGCCATCGAAGTCATTGAAGCTACTCCGCTGCGTGAGAGGAAGCCGCTGGGGCAGGGTTGCCGGAATGCGCCGGACTTTCAACATGGCCGCCGAAGCCGAAACGCATGGCGGATAGCATCTTCTCGCCGAAGGTGTGCTGCTGCCGTGAGCGGAATCGCGCGAAAAGCGCGGACGAGAGCACTTCTGCCGGGACGGCCTCCTCGATTGCAGCTTCGATGGTCCAACGGCCCTCGCCGAAGTCCTGGACAAAGCCCGAGAAATTATCGAGAGCCGGGATCTTTCGCCAGAGCCAAGGCGGCGAGGTCGAGCAGCCAGGAGGAGATGACGCTCCCGCGCCGCCAGACCTCCGCGATATCGGGAATGTTCAGCTCGAAGCGCTCGTCCTCGGGCAGGTCTTTCGAATCCTTGTTGCGCAGGATGTCGAAGCCCTCGGCATAAGCCTGCATGAGCCCGTATTCGATGCCGTTGTGCACCATCTTGACGAAGTGCCCGGCGCCGGAAGGTCCGGCGTGGATGTAGCCGCGCTCGGCGCGAGCGTCGCTCTTTTCCCTGCCCGGCGTCCGAGGGATTTCGCCCGGCCCGGGAGCGAGCGCGGAAAAGATGGGATCGAGGTAGTCAACGGCTTCCTTCGGGCCGCCGATCATCAGGCAATAGCCGCGCTCAAGGCCCCACACCCCGCCGGATGTGCCGCAATCGATGTAGCGGATCTGATTTCGCGGCCAGCTCTTTGGCGCGGCGGATATCATCCTTATAAAAGGTGTTGCCGCCATCGATGATGATGTCGCCGGCGTCCAAAAGTCCGCCGAGCTGCCTGATCGTGTCTTCGGTAATCTTTCCTGCGGGGAGCATCACCCAAACGGCGCGCGGCTTGTCTTCGAGTTTTTCTACCAAATCCGCCAGCGAAAGGGCGGCCTTGGCGCCTTCCTGTGCGAGCGCCGCACTCGCTTTGGGATTGGCGTCGTACACGACGCATTGGTGCCCCGCTCTCATCAAGCGGCGGGAAATGTTGCCTCCCATGCGGCCCAGTCCGATCACGCCAATCTGCATTGCTTCGCTCCGTAGCTCATGTGCGCGCCGCGCTGAAATGCACAAGTCATCGCCTCGGGCTCAGACCTGTGAAAGTCAGATATGGGATGCCGCTTGACATTCACCAACAGAGCTCACGCGAAATCGCCCCGCGTGGCGCAAGGGAGGGGCGGATGGGCGGCAGGCGGCCGTTGGATCGGCTGCCTGCCTTCCTCTCTACTTGAGGGGCGCCGGAGGTGGAGGCGGAGCGCAGGGGCCTGCACCGCAGGGGCCATAATAGGGGCCAGGGCCGTAATAGTACGGATCGTAGTAATAGGTGCTGGCAGCCGCAGTAGCGGCTACAGCCGCGCCAAAGGCGGCAAAGGGCACCCATCCATATCCAGCGCGCCATGCGTAGCCTGGACGTCCGCCGCCGCGCCATCCCCAGCCCGGACCACCGCGCCAACCGGGACCGCCGTGCCAGCCGGGACCACCGTGCCAGCCAGCGCCGCCGTGCCAACCGGGGCCGCCGCGCCACCATACTTTGGTGACAGAGGCTGTCTGCGTCACGTTCGCCTCGGCGCTCGCCAAGCCTGGACTTGCGATGGTGGCGCCTGCTTGTTCAACACTCATCGCTAAGCCAAGGCTCACGGCAAGGGCCAGGAAAGTTGCTGTTTTCATACGTTATCTCCGTTCCACCTTCCTTCCTCGGTGGAGTGGAGATGTGAATGCCCAAGGTGACGAAACAAGGGAATACGCTTGCCTTGATTGTAACAGGATGCCCCGACCGTCTTCCTCATCCCATCTTGTGACGCTTCTTTGCCGGCTTCTCAACTGCACGGGCACAGCGCGGAGCGGTTATTTGAGCGCGTGGCGCAACATTGCGCAGGACAATCTCGATGCAATCGAGCAACAACTCACGATAAACAGCTCCTGCGACATAGATTACCCAACCGTTAACTGCTAAGAACTCAAGCATAACGGCTGAGGGGGGTAATGCTGGGCACCATTTGCATTACCCAGTTTTATTGGGGGCTTTCCATGAGGGTAAAATCGTTGAGGCGGTTCCTCGCTGCAGGAATTGGGATAATCATGGCCGGAGGTTTGTTGACTGGCGCCGAGGCGCAGAGCACGAGCCAGCCAGCTGCGGCAGCAATTTTTTCCACAGGCCCGACAGTTGGGCGTCCCGCTTCCATCCGCCTCAATCTGCCTAACGAGAAGGCAAAGCCTCCCAAAGTAACCGCTTCCGGCGTTGCGTTGCCAGCGGCTGCTACCACCCCGGGTTCCGGCTCGTTCTACGAAACGCCGTCCTCACTTGCTTGCGTCTACGGTTTCGTTGCGCAATCGCCTGGTTGTAATCCCGGGAGCGTAAGTTCGGTCGTCCCCAATTCTTCGAGCCCGCTCTCGATCGCTATCGTGATCGCCTACGACAACCCGGGCATTCAGACGGATCTTACAGCATTCGATGCTCAGTTTGGCTTGCAGAATCCACCTTCCTTTACGGTCGTGTACGCTTCTGGCGCGAAGCCTACTAAAGCTGCTGCGAATTGGGTAGTGGAGGGGTCTTTGGACGTTGAGTGGGCTCACGCCATGTCTCCTAACGCAAAGATTTATTTTGTGGAGGCGGCCTCGAATACCCTTACCGACTTCCTTCAGGCGGTTAGCGTAGCCAGCAGCAAAGTTGCCGCCGATGGTGGTGGCGTCGTTTCCATGAGTTGGGTTTTCACGGAGTTTTCATCGGAGCCAACGTATGAAAACTACTTCCAAACCCCTGGCGTCACGTACATGGCATCGACGGGGGACGCGCCTGGGATAGGATGGCCGAGCACGTCAGCTTATGTGATCGCCGCTGGCGGAACAGCGATCAGCCGAAATCCAACCTCAGGCAATTTCGTCAGCGAGGGGACGTGGCAGCAATCAGGCGGCGGAACAAGCGCTTATATTGCGCGGCCGGCCTTCCAAAACGCGATAACGTCGCTCGTGGGAAGCAAGCGGGGCGTGCCCGACATCGCAGCCGTGGCTGACCCTCAAACCGGCGCCTGGGTCTACAGTCAGTATGGCAATACATCAACATCAGGCAATTATTGGGCCGTATTGGGCGGCACAAGCCTCTCTTCTCCTGTTCTGGCTGGTTTAATCAGCCATAGGGGTACCAAATATACCGGCATTCGCGGAGCTTTGAACAGCATCTATGCTGGCACTTTCGGCAACTTACGGGACATCGCTTCTGGAAGCTGCGGACCATATGCGGGTTTGATTGCCGGGCAAAGCTGGGATTTCTGCACCGGGCGTGGAAGCATGCTTGGCGCCAACACGATGGCCGTTATCTCCAATGGCGCCAATCCATAAAGCCTTCATGTCGAGGACATGTGTGGAGAAGAAATTCACAAGCATTTAGAACAAAGCCCCGCGAGGGGCTTTATAGTTTTGATTGCCGGCCAAAGCAGGCCTTAAGGGCGTTCCCCGAGAGCACCAGGCTATGACCGAGCGAGTTTGATTGCTGCATAGGCTGGCGGCATAGCCCGGAACGCGGCCAGCCAGAAAATCAGGCCTGCGGCAAAGCACACCGCGCGCAGCTTGACATCTGTCATGGCGATTTTGTGCACATGCTTCACCTTAGGCGTATGCAGCCCGCTATGAAACAGCACGTGGCCTCACGCGAGCAGGAGCCGCGCGAGCGTGAACTCATTGCCGTCATCCGGGACCTCGCCCAGGAGCTTCATCCGCAACGGGCGAAGAGCATGGATATTTCAATGTCGAGCCGCCTGGAGCGGGATCTCGGCATCGACAGCCTGGGGCGCACGGAACTCATTTTGAGGGTCGAACGGGCCTTCGGCGTGCGCGTTGCCGGTCCACTTGCCGGGGCGGCGGAGACCGTCGGCGATCTGCTTCGCGCGCTCGATCAGGCTCTTCCCGAGGCATTGGTCAAGGCTGCGGACATCCGGATAGCGCCCCTTCCCCAAGTGTCGGCCGCCATTGAAGCGCGGACGCTCATCGAGGCCCTGGAGTGGCATGCAGCCAAGCATCCCGACCGCCTTCACCTGACTGTGCTCGATGACGAGGCCGCGCCGGTTGCGACCTTCACCTATCGCGGACTGGTGCAGGCCGCGCGCGAGGCCGCGCAAGGGTTGATCGAACGCGACGTAATGCCCGGCGACCGGGTTGCGCTCATGCTGCCGACCGGCCGCGATTTCTTCGTGGCCTTCTTCGCCATTCTTTATGCAGGAGCGGCGCCGGTTCCGATCTATCCGCCGATGCGGCTGTCTCAGCTGGAGGAGCACCTCCGCCGACAGGCTGGCATTCTGCAGAATGCCAGCGCCCGCATGCTGATCACGATCCCGGAGGCGCGCGGCGCGGCGGCCCTGCTGCAGGCGCAGGTCGAAAGCCTGACCGCGGTCGAGAGCGTGGCAGGACTTTCGCCCAGCGGCGTTGCTGTTGGTTTCCCTTTACTGCAGGAGAAATCCACCGCGCTCATTCAATACACGTCGGGAAGCACCGGCGATCCCAAGGGCGTGGTCCTGAACCACGCCAACCTGCTTTCGAACATTCGCGCCATGGGCCAGGCCATGCAGGCAACCTCAGCCGACACCTTCGTCAGCTGGCTGCCGCTCTACCATGACATGGGCTTGATCGGGGCATGGCTCGGATGCCTCTACTTCGGGGTGCCGCTCTATGTCATGTCGCCTTTGAGCTTTCTGGTGCGGCCGGAAAGCTGGCTGTGGGCCATCCACCGGTATCGCGCCACGCTCTCCGTTGCGCCGAATTTTGCCTACGAGCTGTGCCTCAACAAGATCGATGACGAGAGACTCGAAGGGCTCGACCTCTCCTGCCTTCGTGAGACCTTGAACGGCGCGGAGCCGGTAAGCGTGCCGACCTTGCGCCGGTTTACGGAGCGCTTTGTGCGTTATGGCTTCCGGCCCGATGCTATGGCGCCGGTCTACGGTCTGGCCGAAAACTCTGTCGGCCTGGCATTTCCGCCGCCGGGGCGGTTGCCGGTTATCGACCGCGTGGACCGGGAGGCGTTGACGAGGCGCGGTATTGCCGAGCCAGCCAGGGCAGACAGCCAGCACCCGCTGGAGATTCCCAGCGTCGGCCTGCCGATTGCGGGCAACGAGGTGCGCATCGTCGATGAGTTGGGCGTCGAGCTTGGCGACCGGCACGAGGGGCGGCTGGAGTTTCGCGGCCCATGTGCGACGTCCGGCTATTTCCGCAACGAGGCGAAGACACGCGAACTTATCCACGGCGACTGGTACGACAGCGGCGACCGCGCCTACATGGTTGGCGGCGAGATTTTCATCACCGGCCGGATCAAGGACATCGTCATCCGCGGCGGCCGCAACTTCTATCCGCAGGAGATCGAAGAGGCCGTCGCCGAAATCAAAGGCATCCGGAAGGGATGCGTCGCGGTGTTCGGCGTGACCGACGACGCATCCGGCACCGAGCGATTGATCGTTGTGGCCGAGACCCGCGAGACCGACCCGGCGGAGCGCAAGGCGTTGCAGGAGCGGGCGCGCCAGGCCGTTACCGACATTGCCGGCACGCCGCCCGATGAGGTCGTTCTCGCCCCGCCTCGCAGCTGTGCCAAAGACATCGAGCGGCAAGATCCGCCGCAGCGCCGCCAGGGAGCTTTATGAAACCGGCCGTATCGGTGAGCCACAGCGAGCGGCATGGCGGCAGATTCTCCACTTGTCACTTGCTGGCATCGGTACGAAGGCCGCCCGGCTCATGTCTATTGCGGGCCGGACGCTTTACGCGGGGTGGTGGTGGATTGTGGCGTCGCTGGCCTACGTCGCTGCGTGGTTCGCCGTGATGCTGCTGCCGCGGCTCGCCTGGCGGTGGCGCGCCGTTCGCGGTCTCGCCCGCGGAATGCTGGCGGTGACGGGAATCCCGGTTTCAGTCGAGGGCCTGTCCCGGCTGCCCAAGGGCAACGCGGTCGCGGTCTTCAACCATTCGAGCTACATGGATGTCCTGGTTCTCTCCTCGGTTCTGCCGGGAGAACCGGCCTATGTCGCCAAGCGCGAGTTCGCCGGGCATTTCTTCATCGGGCCTTTCATGCGGCGGCTGGGAACGTTGTTCGTCGAGCGCTTCGACACCGGCGCGAGCCTCGCCGACACGGAAAAGACCATCGCTGCTGCCCGGCAAGGGCGAACGCTTGTGTTCTTCCCCGAGGGCGCGTTCACGCGCCGCGCCGGGCTCTCCGAATTCTATCTCGGCGCTTTCAAGGTAGCTGCGGATGTGGGCCTGCCTGTAGTGCCGGGCATTCTTCGCGGGACGCGGACAATGTTCCGCGGGGGCCAATGGTTTCCGCGATGGACCCCGGTCAGCGTCACAATCGAGAACCCGATCATGCCGGGCGGAAAGGACTTCGCGTCGGTGCTGCTTTTGCGCGACGAAGTTCGTAACGCCGTTCTTGCGGGGTGCGGCGAACCGGACCTCGCCGAACTGGTCAAGCCCGCGCCGCCTCCTTCGAGACAGGCTCGGGCATAACCGCTCTCAATGATACAATTGCTTAAGCGTTAGGTATTGGAATTACTCGAAACTTTCCCATCGCGAGCGGAAAACCAAGGAAGCTTCACAGGATCGCCTCACCAGGAGGTAAATTAGCTTCAATAAACGCGCTTCAACCTCAGGATGCCAAGTCTGGAGCACCTCAATCGAAGTTCAGGCTGCCGCATCCCGTCGCCAAAGCATAAGGCATTGCTGGTGCGATCATATCGAAAACGTCTCTGAGGATAGCTTCGGTGCAGAAGAGGGCCATCGGTGATTGTACTCAAACTGGAAGGCGTCGATACGCTGCTCTTTGAGCATTGAAACTGCACCGCGCAAAACACTCAAATCGTGACCCTCAGTGTCGGATTTGACCAAATGTACGTGGGAGATGTTGTTTCGGTTGCAAGAACATCGTCCAGCAGAAATGACGTCAACATCGTATCCAGCCGATCCCGGGCTTGCCTTCCGGGCAAAGGGTACGTTCTGCCGCCGCTCTCGCTTTCGATTGGCCGATTCTCATGCGGCGTCTCTTTATCCGAAAGAGTTTAGACGCGTGTGGCGATGAGTAATGCCTCCAAGCATCTTGTTTTCCGAGCACAGATTTTGTCTGCGAGACGCTTGTAGCGTCTTTGAGGCGCAGACCTGGCTCAAAGCAATGCAAGTTCGTGAGTTCTACTTGATGGCCGCTCTTTTGCACGCCACAGTCGAAGAAATGCCAGCGCATCAAGTTCTACCTTGGGTTCGGCGCCAATGTCGAAAGCCGTTAAATGCGTTTCCAATGAAACGGCCGATGCCACGCTGGCTCTAGACACGATACATTTCGCCATTTGAAGAATATGGCGATTCTGGAGAGCGTTCCCCCCGGGCCGAACAGTAAAGGCGTCTGCCCGGCCGCCAAGCACAAGCGGCGCTCAGGGAACCGCTGTGTCGAAAGATTTCGGCTAAAGCATCAGTCATTAGTGAGCCTCCTCGCTCAAAAATCCGACAGCCAGCGCGGCTCTGAAGCATCTCTTCGACCTTCCGTCACGGGAGTTGGCCGATCCTCCATCGCACCTATCGCGGCTAACCATCCCATCCATATTTCCAGCGGGCGTATTCGCGCGCGCGCTGTTCCGCCTCCGGGCCGTCGAAAACCGCTCGAAGGAGCGCGTTGTCGCTATTGCGCGCGTCAACGACCCAGCATCCGGGCACTTCCTCCGCTTCTGCCACCGAGACGCTTTCTATCGCGGGCGCCAATCGCACTTCGGTCTTCCAAAGCTTCGGCATCGGCGCGGCTTCGTTATTCGCCACTAAAGTATTTTCAACAATGATCGGCGGAGCGCCGGTAACGGTGCGCCTGTGCTTTGCGGCGCTCGTGGCGAGTTGCCGCATGAACTGATCCACCGGGTCCTTGATTGGTTCGCCGCGCTCGTCGACCAAAGACTTGTCGCTCATTCTGATTCCCTCTCAGCAGCCGACGCAGTAAGCTAGCAGGCGCCGAAAGGCGTGGAAAGCTTGGGCTAATACCTTTCGACAGGATAGCTACCCTCGTAAAATATTTTCTGTATGCCTTGAATTGTTCTATAGACTGTTTCCGATGCAGTCGTTCGCGCCGGTTTGGGTCCTGGCGCTTCACTTGGAGGGGAGAAGCAGATGAACCAGGAACTATACCTGAAGATCATTGTCATGGGCGCGGTTTTGGTCGTGGCGCTCCTGTCCCCCACCATTTCGGCGCTCGCCGTGACCGCCATGCGTGGGATGGTACATACGCGACAAGAAGATCGGCGAAATCCCCGCCGTAAAATCTCTTCTTGAGATAGCTCCGCAGAATATAAAGGCGTTTTTCGGCATCAAGTAGATCGCAGAGGCTACCCCTGCTTCGCAGCGACGCTTTCGGCTAGAAACATGTTGTTTTGGCCTGAAGGCTGAACCTTTTCTGCACCCTGCTTTCAGCGATGCTCCCGAGAGCTTGCGCGCGGGTCGGTTTGCCGTGCGCGAGACGGCAAAATGCGCCGCCATCAGGCCCCTAAGAAAAACAGCGGATGGCGATTGATGAACTGAAGAGGCGCGGTATTATTGTGCAAAGCCCGTCGCTAACGCGGCGCTGCCGAGGAAACGCCGGGCGTGCCAGGGCGGTCGCGATGATCAAGCGCTGAAGCCGTTGACCGGGCAAAGGGGAAGGAAGCGTGGAAACCTATCCAGTAGATCTCGATGCCTCCCAAATCGTGCGCTGGCTTATCGAGGAGCAACGGCGCGGCACGTTGCAACTGGACGTCGCGGCCACCCGCTCCTACGTGGTCGAGGAGTTCGAAAGGGCCGATCTGAACCAGATCGGCGAAGATGTGGCTGATTTGAACGACGTCCTCGCCATCGGCACGCTGGAGGTGCGCCCCCACAACGAGAAAAACGGCTGGCTTCTCCGCATCCGCGTCGAAGACAGGTTTGGACCGAGATTGCCGGAGGACGAGGACGCACCCGACGGGGAGGAGGAGATCGACCTCCAGACCTTCGAAGCGGATTTCATCGCGCCCGAGCGTGGAGAGGCCGAGGTTCTGCTCGAAGCCGAAAACGCGCAGGCGAAAGCGAGTTTCACGCGGCTCTTCAACCACATGCTCCGCAACGAGCATCGTTCCAGCTGAGGCGCGAGGAACAGGAAATTCACGAGCGTGTCCATTTGATGCGGCCAGGGGTTCTTACTCGCCTCTCTGGCGCTGAAACGGTGTTGATGGTTCGGCCATGCGCCCGCTCTTGCATTCCTGCCTGCTGAACGGGAGAACGGGCGATCCCGCGCTCTATATCGAAACGCAGTTCGAGAAGAGCGCCATCCTTTTCGACCTTGGCGATCTTTCGAGCTTGCCGCCGCGAAAAATCCACCGCCTGGAGCATGTCTTCGTCTCCCACACGCATATCGATCACTTCATCGGGTTCGACCGGCTTTTGCGGGTTCTGGCCGGGAGGGAAAAGAAGCTCAATCTTTACGGCCCGCCGGACTTCATCGAGCAAGTCCATCACAAGCTTCTCGCCTATCGCTGGAACCTTGTTGACCGCTATCAGTGCGATCTGATTTTCACCGTAACTGAAATCGCCCCTTCCCTCGAAACGCGGAGCGCGAGGTTCCACCTCAAGAACGCATTTACCATGGAGGGCACGTCCAAGGGCTGTATTTTCGACGGCGTCGTCTGCAGCGAGCCACGCTTCCGGGTCTCAACCGCAGTTCTCGATCACGGCACGCCTTGCCTGGCATTCGCGGTCGAGGAAGCCGCTCATATCAACGTCTGGAAAAACCGGCTTCTGGAAATGGGGCTGCCCGTTGGTCCCTGGCTTCGCGACATGAAGCGGGCCATCATCGAGAAGAAGGCCGACGACCATCCGATCAGGATCGTTTCCCGTTCAGCATCGCAGGTCACCGAAATGCCGCTTGGCATGTTACGGACGGCGGTGACGGTCACGCCGGGCCAGAAAATTGCCTATGTCACAGATGTAGCGGGTACGGCGGCCAATCGCACCGCCATCATCAAGCTCGTTCAAGGCGCCGATCTGCTTTACATCGAGGCCACCTTTGCGGAAGCGGATGCGGCGCTGGCAGCGGAGCGCGGCCATTTGACGACGGCAGCGGCGGGGCGCATTGCGCGCGAGGCAAAAGTGCGCCGGGTTGAGCCGTTTCACTTCTCCCCGCGTTATGAAGGAGATGAAACGCGCCTGCTTGAAGAGGTCATGGCTGAGTTTATCGGGCTCCCTTCCGGCGGAAGCCGGTCTTTCTTAGGCCGGCCGCATGTTTGATTTTCATCTGCATGGCCACTGCCGCCAAGGCGGAAGACTGCCCTGGCAATCCGAACGCGCTCGGTACCAGCCGCATCATTTCCATCGATCCGCAAGAGTATCGCCGCATCGGCAGGATGGAGTTCAAGGAGACCCTGCCGCTTCGCGACCATGAGGTGGTGCTCACCTTCGACGATGGACCATCGGCGGTCTATACTCCGCGCGTTCTGGACGCTCTTGCCGCCGAGTGCGTGAAGGCGACCTTCTTCATGGTTGGGTCCATGGCCGAGGGAACGCCGAACCTGGTCAAACGCGTCCATGCCGAAGGCCATACCATCGGAACGCACACGCAAGACCATCCACGGCTGACGCGGCTGCCGGCAGAGGCGGTCGAGAACGAGGTCAGGCAAGGGATCGCGTCGGTAGCCAAGGCTGCGGGCGATCCAAGAGCTGTCGCCCCCTTTTTCCGCTTCCCCTATTTCGACGACAATAAAGCAGTTGACGAAATCGTTCTTTCACTCGGGCTGACGATCTGGAGCGTCGATTTTACAGAAATTGACTGGCTAAAGATCACCCCGCAGCAGGTGCTTTCCATGACCTTTGCGCGCCTCGAACGGAGGGGGAAAGGCCTGCTAGGTTTTCACGACATCGAAAGAAGGACCGCCCTGGCATTGCCGGCCCTGCTCAGGGAGCTGAAAAGGCGGGGCTATCATGTCGTTCATGTCGTCCCCGCGGAAAGCGGCCACATCAAAACAGGCAGGAAGTAAGCCGGGTTCGGCTCGATGATCAGCCTCGAATGTGCGGTGAAGCTCACGCTCCGCCGCTGGCGGCCTTCGAGAGAGGCAGGCTCCGGCGCCGATGGCTCAGGCTTTGCTCCGCTGCCGGAGTCGAGTTGCTCAACGGGGGACTCGGGTCCGCCAATGACCTGATGCCAGAGGCGCGATATGTTTTGCTGCGTCTGGGCCGCGATGATGCAATCGCCCCGGCTATCGAGAACGAAGAGCGTTGCGGACGGGTCCTTCCGGACCCGGCGAACCGCGTGATTGATGATCTCCAGAAGGGAGATCACCTGGTTCATGTCCTGAAGCCGCGTGTGCCGCAGGATATCGGCCAGCCGGAAAGCTTCGAGCCCCTCGCCTCCGACGCTTGCGCCCTGCCGCCCGAGTTCGAAGAACACATTCACGACCGGAAACATGCCCTGGATCAAGGACAGAACCGCGGCTGCTTCCTCAAGCGAGCACGCCACCAGGTGTTCGGCCTGGGGCTGTTCCATGCTCGCCTCCAATGGCCGAAGCCCGAGGGTGGCCGCCACTTCGCGCTCAAGCCACCGGCGGACATCAAGGGGCGCGCTGCGAATTTGTTCAGGCGTCAAGGTGATCCCGACCATGCTCAATCTCCCATTCAGGGCGGCGATCGCAATCGCAGCCGACTTTCAATGAACTTATCAACTTCTTCCGTTTTAAAGCGGGAATTTGCTCCCCAGCCGTCCTTTGTTCTCAAAGCCGGCCAATTTCGAATTCCGTGCAGGAATAGCCGAGCATGGAAAGGCCCTCCTCCAGGAAATCGCCGAGAAGCGGGATGCCGAGAAGGTAAGCGGCCGTTCTCTCATTATGGGCGCGGGCCGCATCTTCGCGCACGGATTGCCAATCTTTCGCGGTGTAGTCATCCCGGCCGAGCCAGGCGAGCGCGACGAGGTCGATCTGCTCATCTTCCGACATAGCGTCGATGAAGGAGGTGAGTTCTTCGACGACGGGGTCGTCTTCGTGGTCCTCCAGCACCGACACGTCGTTGTCGTCGGAAGGATTCGATCCAGGGTCGGGTTCGGTTACTTCGTCCTTCACGTCGAATTCCCGAGCCTTGATGATGATGAAGCAAACCTTCTCGGGCGAGATCGAAAGGGTGATCCCTTCATCCTCTTTCTCCTTCACTCCACCTCTTTCCCTTCATCTATCCTTCATCCTCTGACGGATTTCGTGTTTGATTTGATTGCTTGGCCATGATTACCACCTGGGGTCGCGAACTCTCTGCGCCCGGGACAAGGGCTTCGATTTTCCCGGATGATGATTAACCCCCGGAAACGTTCCACAGGTCTTTGAGACAAATCAATTCCGTCGCTTCGATTCGGCAAACAGCAGCGATGCCTCGAATCCGCTCGGTCGTTGGCAGAAGGCGTCCGGCTCAACGTCGGTCAAGGCCGCAATGCAAGCATCGCCGGGCACTTCAGAGCCGCCAAGAGCTGTGTCCAGCCTAAGCTCGCAGCTTGAGCAACATCGTCTCGCCAATTCCTAATCATCGGACACATCGAACTTCACGCCGAGCTGGTTCAGCAGGCCCTCGATCGTCTCCGCGTGGACGCCGCGTCCAACATTGAGAAACTGCTGCTGCCGGTGCTTCCTGCCGTTTGCGCCCATGAATTCAGGCTCAAACCCGAGGGGAAGGTGGGCGGTCGCCGTTTGAATGCCCCATAGTCTTCCTCTTGCATCGAAGATCGGACCGCCGCTCTGGCCTCTGAGGCCGGGAGTGGACGTCTCCAACTGGGCGAGAGGAAAGGGCAGTCTTCCCTGGAGACTGGGATCGCGCACAAACCGGGTCAGGATCCCTTCAATCGGAAACAGGGGGAAGGACAGATCCGCGGCTGTCACGGCGAAGCCGTTGCTTGTGCTGTCCCATGCGATGGGGACTTCGTAAAACGGATAGCCGAGCTTGCAGAGGCTCACACCCGGGTCAAAATTTTTGGTGGCATCTTTTATGACTGGATATTCGGCGATGGACGCCGGATCGAAAGGCTCCAGCCTGCCAACCCCGAGGTCGATCTCTTCGATGCCGCCAGCATCGACGAGCTTCGCCTCGTTGCTTCCCCACCAGACAGCGCAGTGCCGAACATCTTCTGGAGCAGGCGGCAAGCCCAGGGCGTTTATCTTCGCCTTTGCTTTTTTCGGGCTCAACGCCGCGTCCGCTTCTATCGAAGCAAGAGACTCGAAATAGGCTTGCGTTTTGAGCTGGATTTCGCGAATGGCCGTCAGGGTCTTGAGGATATGGTAGGCAGTTAAAATCCAGCCGTCTTTGTTGATGACGACAAAAGAGGCAATTCCGCTTGAGCATCGCCCGTCGACAGTTCTGGCTGCGCCGACAACTGGCCTTGTATAGTGCTTGGCCTTGGCATAGGCTTCCCTAAACATGATCAGACCCGTATCGGGGAATGCGACGGCTTCACCTAAATACGGACCTCCCTGGAAAAAATCGACTCGATCTTTGCAACGTCAGTCTTCTTGGACAGGCCGCCGGTGCCATGTTGGCCCGAAGCATTCGTCTTCGGCCTTGCTTGCGGCAGCCGGCTTCGGCTCGTGTTTTTCCGGCTTGCCGCCTTCGACGGCGCGGCGCGCGCGGGCGCTCAGATAGACGTAGATGCTATCGAGATGGCACATAACGTTCTTGTTCTGCCGGAAGGATGGCATGGCGTTGTTCTTCCGGCCAGTCGTCAAAGTCGTCACGAACCCGGCGTAGCTGAGTTTCTTGAGCGAGTTCGCCAGGGCTGGGGCGAAAGTCGATCCCGTCGCGTCCAGCCCATGACAAACCAGGCAAGTCGAAGTGAAGTGCTGGTAACCGGAGAACGTGTACCAATCCACGGTGCCGTCCCAATGGACTTTGAAGGTTGGGTTGCCTTCCGCGTCGTAGTATTTACCGTCGATTTCTCTGACGGCACTTTGCTCCGGCGCGCCGCACCCGCACAAGAAGGCGCATATACAGAGGGCCACGCCAATCGATGAGTTAAGCAAAGTTGGCCGGAGGCGCCAACGGATCGCCGCTGCCGTCATCCCGGAAAGGCGCAGCCTTATCCGGGATCGTAACACATTGAAAAGCTTGCTTTTGTGCGATCCCGGCTCGCGCTTCGCTAGGCCGGGATGACGAGGTTCGAGAGCGGCCACAATCGTTAGCCAGATCAACGAAGCTTGCTTAAGTCTATTGCGGTGCGAGACTGACATGATGGTCAAGCGCGCTGGCAAGCTCGTCCAGCGCTTCGTTGATCAGTTGCGCTTCCTCTTCATCGAGCAATCGCACGGCGTTGTTGATATGCACAAGCACCCAAGCGCCCACCGGCGCCTCTTCGATCAGCATGACGTTCACGCGCCGCCGCTCGCCCCGGCGCTCACACAAGGCGGTGAAGCCGTCGCTCTCGATGATCCGCATCGGAACGCCAAGGCACATGCGGCTTCTCCTCCCTACTCGGCAGCGTGACGAAGCTCGCGGGGCACGAGCATGAACCCCGCCGCGTTCAGTTCCGCCGCCAGCGCTTCCACCAAGGCGGGGAGAACAGCCACAAGATCCGGCGTCGGCTCAAGGCCCAGCGCAAAGGATTTCGGCTCCGCGCCGATCAGCACCGCGCGGGTTGGCGAGAGGCCATGTAAGGCGAGTGTCGCGAGGACGTCGCACAGGCCGACCTGATGCGGCGAGATCCGCGTCCGGAAAAAGGCCTGCAAGTCGCCGTCCGCCAGCCGCACGAGCGTCCCCGGTTCGCGCCCTCCGCGAACACAATCGGCGATCAGCAGGAAATCGGCTTCGGCGATCCGGTCGAGGCAGTCCATTG
The DNA here is from genome assembly GCA_963833565.1 of uncultured Alphaproteobacteria bacterium. Taxonomy (GTDB): domain Bacteria; phylum Pseudomonadota; class Alphaproteobacteria; order Rhizobiales; family Rhodomicrobiaceae; genus Rhodomicrobium. The sequence continues at coordinate 132,450 of CAWHYO010000031.1, read as the reverse complement.
CCGATGTGCCACCGTCGATGATTTCGACCTCGGCCGGAATCTCGTAACGCGCGGCAAGCGCGTTCACGGCGTGCACGCCGATCCCCTCGTCCGACAGGAGAATGTTGCCCACCCCAAGCACCAAGGCGCGCATGGCCGGCACTAAAGCGCCCGCACTTGAACAGCCTGCCCGCTCTCCTCGTCATGCACATGCACGGCGCAGGCGATGCAGGGATCGAACGAATGGATGGTGCGCAGCACCTCCAGCGGCTTTTCAGGGTCCGCCACGGGGTTGTCCAACAGCGAGGCCTCGTATGGCCCCGGCGCATCGTCCTCGGAGCGCGGCCCCGCGTTCCAGGTCGATGGCACGACGCACTGGTAATTGGCGATCTTGCCGTCGCGGATGACGGTCCAGTGCGAAAGCAGGCCGCGCGGCGCCTCGTGAAAGCCGAAGCCCATGATCTCGCCCTTCGGGAAGACGGGCTTGTTGAAGGTCGCGAGGTCCCCTGCGCCTATATTGGCGAGGAGCTTATCCCAGTTGGCCTGGAGCAGATCCACCATGGTCGCGCAGCGGACCGCGCGTGCGGCGTGGCGGCCGATGGTGGAGTGCAGTGCGGCTACGCCAACCTTGCTTCCAACCAGGGCCGACACCGTGTCGAGCACCTTGTTCACGGTCGCGACAGTCGGCTGATGCCCCGCAGCCACCGCGTTCAGCACCGCCGCAAGAGGCCCAACCTGCGCCCGCTTCCCGTAGAAGGTCGGAGCCTTGAGCCAGGAATATTTGCCGTCGTCCTGGAAGTCGGTGTATTGCGGCTTCGTTTCTCCCTTGTAGGGGTGCAGCGGGCCGTCCACGGTATAGGAATACCAGGAGTGCTTGACCGACTCCTCGACGCCCTTGCCAAGGAAATCGTCCCCGAAGCTCTTGATGGGCTGATACTTCGCCAGATCGCCGCCGGGAATGTACCCGCCCGGATACATGAATTCGGTCCCCTTCGTGTCGATGGGGAAATCCGGCGCTGAGAGATAGTTCATCACGCCCGCGCCATAGCCGGTCCAGTCGGCATAAACCGATCCGATGGCTGCCACGTCGATCAGGTAAACCTTGTTGATGAAGTCCGCGAGCTTGTCGATCTGGGTCTTGATCGCCATGAGGCGGTCCACCGTCAGCACGGACTGGCTGTCGACCGCGATGGGGTTCGAGACGCCGCCCACCGCCATGTTCTGAATGTGGGGCGTCTTCGAGCCGAGGATGGTGACGATCTTGTTGGCCTGCCGCTGAACGTCGAGAGCCTGCAGATAGTGAGCCACGGCGACGAGATTGATCTCCGGCGTGAGTTTCATCGCCGGATGGCCCCAATAGCCGTTTGTGAATGGCCCAAGCTGACCGGTGCCGACGAAGGACTTCAGCTTGTCCTGGGTCTGCTTCATGATCTCCTTTCCGTTCAGAGGCCAGTCGCTGTACTGCTGGATCCAGGCGGCGGCCTTGACGGGGTCGGCCTTGAGCGCCGAGACGACATCGACAAAGTCGAGCGCGGAGAGGTGATAGAAATGAACGATGTGATCGTGGATCGCATGCGCGGCCACGATCATGTTGCGGATGTATTGCGCGTTCAGCGGCACTTCGAGCTTCAGCGCATTCTCCACCGCGCGCACGGACGCGATGGCATGCACCGTCGTGCAGACGCCGCAGATGCGTTGCGTGATCGTCCACGCGTCGCGCGGGTCGCGGCCCAGAAGGATCAGTTCGACGCCGCGCCACATCTGTCCGGAAGACCAAGCCTTTGTCACCTTGCCGCCGTTGATCTCGCAGTCCACCCGCAGATGGCCTTCGATGCGGGTGATGGGGTCGATGGTGATTCTCGTAGACACTTTCAGGTCTCCTTAGGTCCCGGCGGCTGTCAGCGGACGCGGCCAGCCGGCTGGCCGGGCAGAATGGGGAAGATCTTGACGAAGAAGACGTAGGCCAGCACCTCGATCGAGATGACGCCGAGCGTGACCAGGATCTCCGGCGCTGACGGGAAATAGTGCCACGTCGAGTCGTGCTCGTAGGCGACCAGGAAGGCGTCGATGCGATAGAGCACGGCTCCGGCCAGCATGCTGGCTGCTGCGGGGAACAGCTTCGACAGCCGCCTGCGCCGAGCGCCCATTGAGAGGGAAATTGCCGGGTAGGCGAACAGCGCGATCTCGATCCAGAACATGACGCTCAGGATGCCGGAGTCGAAAACTCTCGGAAGCTCGTCGCGCCAAATCAGGTCGCCGAAACGCAAGCCCAGATAGACGAAGAGGATCGCGGAGATGATCTTGCCGATCTTCGAAAGCAGGTCCAGGTCGTCGAAGATGTCCCGGCCGAAGCCCACCGCCGCCAGCGTCGCTTCGAGGATCACGACGGCGAAGCCCATGCAGATCGCCGTCAGCAGGAATAGCACCGGCAAAAGCTGCGTCTGCCAGAGCGGATGGACCTGATAGCCCATCACGACCAGCAGCGAGCCAAGCGAGCTTTGATGCATGCTGGGCAGGAGCACGCCGAGGCCGATGAAGAAGAACAGAATCCGGTTGAAGGATTTCTGCAATCCGTGGCGGCCGAGCCATTCGAGGAAGGTCGGGAAGAACTCCATCCACAGCACGAGGATGTAGAGCGAGATGCAGGCCGCGACCTCGAACATGACCGAGGTCGGGTTGAAGTAGGCTGGCGATAGCGTATGCCAGAAGTTCCAGTAGCGGCCGAGATCGATAAGAACCGCCGCGGCGCCTAAACTGTAGCCGAATACAGATGCGGTCAGCGCTGGTCGCACAAGGGGATGGAATTCGCCCTTATTGAGAATATAGACGAGGAACGCCATGGCGAAGCCGCCGCAGGCGAAGCCTGTAGCGATGACGACGTCCCAGACCACCCAGATGCCCCAGGTGTAGCCGTTGTTGATGTTGGTCACCGCGCCGAGGCCGTAAGCAAAGCGGCGGACGAGGAGAAAGACCGCGATCGCGGCAAACACACCCAGGATGGCAGTGAACACGCCAAGGAGCTTGCCGCCGACAGGCGCGCTCGATCGCGCGATCGGCTCATGCGCGGAGGCGCTTTCGTGGACTGGTTCTTTTCCGCCACGATAGGCAGCAGCGACGAGACCGGCAAGCGCAACGGCGGGAAGGATGAGGCCGCCATACAGCCGATGCTGCATGGTTTCGGAGACCGACGCATAGGACAGTTCCGGAAGCCCCGTCGGCATACCGAGCTTGGCGAAGGGGACGCCGGAGAGATAGCGCACCTGCGTGCCGCCCAGCATCTTGTCGCCGTAGACTTCTTTCACGTAGCTGGCGGCGGGGCGCTCATGGGTGTCGCCGGAATCCACCGTGCGCCTCGGAAAGACATTCTTCTCGCCGGACTTCATGGCCTTGCGGCGATTGATTTCCTCGGTGAGCGCCTTGTAGCTTCCGAACAGGGTTGCGCCCGTCGGGCAGACCTTGGCGCAAGAGGGGATATCGCCCTTCGCAAGCTGATCCTTGCAGAACTCGCATTTCGCGATCTTTGGCGTCGTCGTGTCGTATTGGAATTGCGGGACGCGGTAAGGGCAGGCCGCCACGCAATAGCGGCAGCCGATACAGGCGTCCGCATTATAGGAGACGAGGCCGGTGACCGGATCCTTCGTCATCGCGCTTACGGGGCAGACCGAGACGCAAGACGGGTCGATGCAATGCAGGCATTGCCGCTTGATATGGGCGAAGCCGTCGATTTCTTTGTCTTTATGCTCGCTGGTGCCGTTCTGGTAGAGCTTGATGACGGTAAACGTCTTGCCGGAAAGCTCGAACGGCGTATCCCACAGCTTCTGGCCGAGATTGTCGTCCAGCGGCAGCTCATTGGTGGTCTTGCACGCGGACATGCAGGCCTTGCAGCCGATGCACAGCGTGGAGTCGTAGAGGAGGCCGATGGCGTCGTCGGGGACGGTCTTGTTGCCTCTCGCTTCGGCCGGTTCCACGCTCAGAGATGCGCAAGCTGCAACAGCCGCAACTCCGCCCACTCCCTCGCGCAGGAAATCGCGACGATTTACTGTCATGGCAGCTACTCCCGACGGTCCGAACCCTCGAGCCTCTTCAGTCTTCTGGAAAGCACTGCCACGGCTCCAACCGCGGCGCCCGCAGCAGCAGAAAGCACCGCAACTGCCGGTATCGTGACGCCGGTGCCCTGTTCCTCACCGATGCGCGGATACATGGCCGGCGGACGCTGGTTGGTGAGATCGGCCAGCGCATGGATCGGCTTCGTGAAACCGATCCCTTTCGTGGTGCAGCCGATGCAAGGGTGCCCGGTGCCCACGGGCCAGGACTGCATGCCCACATCGCCGAACAGAACGGCGGGGCAATTCGCGTAAGTCTCAGGCCCTTTGCAGCCCAGCTTGTACAGGCAAAAGCCCTTGCGATGGCCTTCGTCGCCGAACTCCAGCGCAAAACGGCCAGCGTCGAAATGGGCGCGCCGCTCGCAGTTTTCGTGCACGAGGCGGCTGTAGGCGAAGAGCGGGCGGCCTTGGCTATCGGTGGGCGGAAGCTTGTTGAACGTCAGGAAATGCACCACGCAGGCGAGGAAATTGTACGGGTTCGGCGGACAGCCCGGGATGGTGACAATGTCGCTGCGGCCGAGCGCTTCGGCGACGCCCACGGAGCCGGTTGGATTGGGCGGCGTCGACGGCATGCCGCCCCAGGAGGCGCAGGAGCCCAGTGCAACAATGGCCGCCGCATCGGCTGCCGCCTCTTTCGTCAACTCGAGCGATGTGCGATTGCCGATCTTGCAATAGATGCCGCCATCCTTCATGGGGATGGCGCCTTCCACCACCAGGAGGTACTTGCCTTTGTTCTTTTCCATGGCGGCGCGCTTCGCCGCTTCGATCTGATGGCCGGCGGCGGCGAACAGCGTCTCGTGGTAGTCGAGTGAGATGATGTCGAGGATCAGTTTCTCGAGCGTGGGATGCTCGGCCCGCAACAATGACTCTGTGCAGCCGGTGCATTCCTGATGGTGAAGCCAGATGACGGAAGGCCGGTCTTTCTTGGTGATGGCCTCGGCGACCTCCGCTGCGGCTTCGCGCGGCAGGCCCATGGTGGCGGCGATTGCGGTGCAGAAAGTCAGGAAATCGCGCCGGTCGATGTTGAAGCGGCGCTCGATCTCGTCAAGCCGTTGCGTCGTCGCTGGCATCTTACCTCCCAGCATTCGCAATATTCTTATTGGGCTTGGATATTTGCAGTTTTCTTACTGCCCCGGGATGATCCAAATCAAGGGCTATGCTTTAGGCTGATGGCAGCCATACCCGCTGCGTCAGAGCTGGAACGTAACAAATTAGCGATTTAATTCAAAAAGATGCCGGCGGCGACCGCATTATTTTCGCCGCCATCGCCGCTAGAAGGCGAGAATGCGTCAAAAGCCCGCAAGAACCTCCGAGCAGTTCAGCGTGCGCTCTCCCCGCGGTCGAGGTTGCGGGCCGTCTCGGCCTTGCCCTGCCGGCATTCATGCGGGGCGATATCTAACCATTGAGATGAGGAATTGCGGCGGGAGGATCGGCGCATTTGGACGCCTCAGCAGGGAAGCGCATGCCGCCGATTGCGTAGCCTACGGATGCGCAGCCCAATCCCCAGACAATAGCAGCAGCTCTTCCCAATCCGCTCACGTCGAAACGCACGATGGCATCGCTGATTCCCTTGAAGACGCCCGTGGAGAGCGTGCGCAGAACATAGCTGCGTTCCGAGGAGAGGCCGCGATCCGTCCCGACAAGCTTCGCCAGATAGGCTTTTGAAAGTCCCTCGGCGTAGCAGCGCAGCGTGAAGTACGACCAGGTCAGGCGGGCTCCCGGCACTTTGTGATAGATTACGGCAGCAGGCTGAAAAACAAATCTGGCGTCAGTCACGATCTTGCGCGCCCGGATACAGAACTCGGTTTCTTCGCACGAGATCGGCACCTTGCCTTTCTTGCGGCCCAGCAGGCTGTTGAAACCGCCGGTGAGCGTTGAAAGATCGCGGCGCAAGCCGCAGGCTCCCCCAGAGAGATTTCGAACCTCCTGCCGCTGTTTCGGCAAGCCTCGGTAGGAGCAGCCGACTACCCACAAGAACTCGTCCGGGAACCATCGCGGGCGTTGTCCGATCCAAATGGGCTCCACCCTTGCCGTTGCTCCCACGATTCCCGGCTTTTCACACTCGGCGAGCAGGTGCGAGGTCCAATGTTCATCTGCTACCGCATCGTCGTCGAGGAAGGCAACGACCTGGCCGTGGGAGACTGCAATACCGGAATTGCGCGCGCCCGACAGGCCTTGCGCTTCCCGGTTTGATACCACAACCACATCCTGAAATGCAGCTCTCGCCCTGTCTTCAAGCTCGCGATTATGATCGCTGACAAGAATTATTTCTTCGGGCGGCGGTTCCTGTCTTCGGGCGGACTCTACTGCCTCGCAGATGTCCTGCCAGCGGTCCATCGTATAGACGCAAATGATGATCGATACTGGAGATCTGGCCGCGCTCATTGCCCAACCCCATACATGGCTTGGCGAACGAATTTCCCGAGGCTGGATCTTGCTCTGTCGACCATCAACGGGATGCGTGAAGGCCGCCCTTCCAAAAGCGCCCCGATTTGCGCGTCTCTGGCGCCGTGGCGCACGATATGCCGCGAAAGCGCGAAACGGTCGTCCGCAGCTGAACTCATCGCGTAGCGAACTGCACACGCGGAATCGTAGCCTGCTTCCTCCACGAGGCTGCGAACAGCCTTGTTGTAAAAGCCGTATGGATAGGCAAAACTCCGCACTGCAATACCGAGCTTGTCTTCCAGCGCGCGTTTCGATCCGGTGATTTCTTCTTGCGCCCGCGATGCCGGGATACAATCCAGCTGAGGATGGGTGATTGTGTGAGCGCCGATTTCGATCCCGAGATCGCGGATCTCCTTGATCTGGCGCCAGTCCAGCATGCGGCGGCTGTCTTCACCGGAATTCAAGAGCCAGGTAGAAGTTCCACCAATGGCGCCAGTGACACCATACAGCGTCGCTGTCGCGCCGTGTCTCATCAAAACGGGCAACGCAGCCGAATAAAAATCCTCGAAGCCGTCATCAAAGGTTATGACGACGGCGTTTTGCGCGACTTCCGGGTCGCTCTTGAGAGCATCCAGAAGACCACTCACTGTCCAGAAGCGATAGCCGCTCTCCTGGATGAAGCTGATATGCTCTTCAAAATGCTCAGCCGGAACCGCGAAAGGGCGGAACTCCTTTGAAGCGCTCGAAGAAATACTGTGATACATTAAAATTGGAAACATCTTTTTCTATGTGAGGTTGTGCTGCGGAATGCGCCAAAGTAGGGGTGGCGCGAAGAAGGCAATTCTGTTTGCGGCGGCGAAAGAGGCCCGTGGGGGCGAGGCATCCCTGAGCGTGGCGCATGCGCTCAACAACATTTGCATACCTTAGATAGCGATTTGCATACGTTTATTGCGATAGAAATTATCAGCAAAAATAATACTGACCGGTTGAAATCGTGCAAGGTTACAAGAAGGGGTACCTCTGATCAGTTATGTATGCAGTTGTCACGGTCTTTAAGAATCCGTGTTTCAACCTCCTTTGGATAAGGCGTGCATTAAAACGGGGAACCAAAGCCGTAAGTCCGCGCGAGCGCGGGACGCCCCTGCCCTTCTACCGGCGGGGCGGACCTGGCTGGAAGTCCGCGAGCTTCGCCCGTCCATCGGGAGTCATTTTTCCGGCTGCGGACGCGATGACGTCCTGCAACAGCTTGTCGAGACGAAGGCGGGCCGCCTCCGCTTCGGACATAGCCTGCCGCGTGGCTTCGAGGTTGTAAGGCTCGGTGCGTAAGGCCAGACGGACCGCATCGCGCGTGCGGTGTGCGGCCTTATGCTCCTCCTCGATTGCGTCTGCCTTTTTGCCAAATTCCGCTCGAAGCACATTTGCATCCTCAACTGGAAGCCGTGCCGCCAGCGTCTCGAACTGGCGGCCAGGGCCACCTGTTCCGGAATGAACGGGCTTCTGCAAAGCGGAACTCAGCAAGAACGCCGCAATGCCGCAGATCAGAAACACGTTCAGGGCCAGGGACCAGAGCGTGAGCCTGCGCCAGGGGGGAGCTTCTGCTACAAGGGTCGTTTGATCGCTCATCAGAATGTTCCGATTGCGGTGCCGGTTTGAAATATGACGGCCGTCACGTCCGTGCCGGCTTCCTCTGAGGCAGCCATCAGTGCCTGACGGTCGTCCAGCATGCTCTTCTGCGCCCAGAAAAGACCCAAGGCGACGCCGAGAGCGGCAGCAAACGAGAGCGCAGCAACACGGGGCAGCAGCGCTCCCTGTGCGGGCAGGAACGTCCAGAATTTCGGGTTCTTCCGGCTGGCCGCCACTTGAACCGGAAGCTTGACGCCTCCACCCGCCTGGGCGGGAAGCCTTTTGGGAAGGCGCGCAAGGATGCGGGACGCGATGTCTTCGTGATTGCCTTCAAGGGGCCTGCCGAGGCTGTGTTTGATCAAGCCGTCAAGGCGGCGCGCCTCCTCGAAGGCCTGTGCCGCACCGGGATCGCTGGCGATAAGGCGCTCGGCCGCGATCCTGTCAGCGCCGGGCCATGCGGCCAGATCGCTGCCGCGGATGTCGAGCAGGTCTTGGAATCGGTCGCGGTTCATGGCCAGTTTTCCTTACCCTATCGCGTCAGTTGCGCCCAGTTCCGCCCGAAGCGAACGCTTCGCGCGGACGAGCAGAGCTTCGACGCTTGAAATCGTCGTATCGAGCACGGATGCCGTCTCGGCGTTGCTCAATCCCTCATAGAAGGTGAGCACAATGGCGGCCCGCTGCCGGTCCGGAAGCCCCGCGATCGCCTTTGCGACAAGGCTATCCGTTTCGCGCCTCTCAAGCTGATCGGCGGCGGACGGCGACGGATCGGGCGGGTCGCAGGCCTCGTCAAGCGGCGCGAATGTTTTCTGGCGCTGTCTATTGAGGCAAAGATTGAAGGTCACGCGATAAAGCCATGTCTTAAAGGCCGCATCGGGACGCCAGCGGGCCGCACTGACCCAGACCCGCAGCATGGCTTCCTGCACAAGTTCTTCCGCATCCGCATCATTTCGGAGCATGCGCCTTGAGAGCGCGAACGTCTTCGCGGCGTGGCGCCCGACGAGACATCGGAAAGCGGATTCGTCGCCCTGGGCTACGCTCAGCATCAAATCCTCGTCGCTCTTCGTTTCCAAGCCGTTCGATTCCCGCCGAGTTTCCTGCGCCAAGGACAAGAGCATGGGGCCTTTCCCATGCCTGGACGATGACACGGCTATCGGCCTCGTCAATGTCTCTGCCGTCTTGTGCAGACATGCCCCGACAGCCACGCGGATACCCTACCTTTCGACAGGCTCAGGATGAGGCCAAGCGATTTCAACGGCTTGGACCTCATGGTGAGCTTGTCGTGGTTCGGCACTCTCACCATGAGGCCATGGCAACATCACTTTTTCAGCCAGCTCGACCGGCCCATTCTCTGGCTTTGAACCCGCCTCGGGGCGAAATCCTGCGCTGTTCGCTTGAATTTTCGCCCCTTCAGTCACGGCCGGGTCAAGCCCGGCCATGACAAAAAGCGCCGAAATCTCTCCGATCAGCGCAGGAAATCGGAAACGGCCGTGTTCAAGCAAGCGAACCCTCGTGCTGCGGGACTGGCGGTTCGTCCGGAGTTCCGCAGCGGGCAGGGATTGACAACAACCATGAATGGAGAATTCCGTGGACCGTGACGATTACACTTCGGGAGCGAAGTCGCTGCATTGGCTGATCGCGCTCCTGATTTTTGTTCTTTTCCCTTTGGGCTGGGTGATGGGCGATTTTTCCGGCCTTCAGAAAGCCCAAGCCTACAATCTGCATAAGTCTCTGGGCATCACTGTGCTGGCGTTGATGGCGCTTCGAATTGTGTGGCGCGGGTTCTATGGCGCGCCCTCTCTGCCGTCCACGATGCCGGAGATGGAACGCACCGCCGCCAAACTCGGACATCTCGCCCTGTATGCGCTGCTTTTCGCGCTGCCCTTGGCCGGCTGGGCGTTGATTTCGACCTCGGACAAGCCGTCGATCCTGTTCGGGTTTACGGACATTCCGCGCCTGCCCTGGCTCAGCGAACTCCCCGCCGTCGACAAGAAAAGCTACCACGAGATGTTTGAAGGCGCCCATGAGGTGCTTGCCTATGCGCTGCTTGCCCTGCTCGCGGCGCATGTCGCGGCGGCGTTCCGCCATGCCATTGTCCTCAAGGATGGCGTCTTGTCCCGCATGCTGCCGCGCTTCGGGCGTGATGCCGGGTCGCCGACGCTGCTCGCCAAGAGTAGCTGAGTAAGCGCTAGACCAACGGATCGTCCTCCCGGCCAAGCGAAGCGCGAGCCGGGACCGCAAAAATCGAGCGCTTCAATCTGCAGCGACCCCGGACAAGGCTTTGCCTTTCCGGGATGACAGCGGCCAACAACCACCCATCACGCACCATCGGACCGCAGGCTCCCGAGCCTGCGAACAAAGCGACGTTGCGTGACGGGGAGGAGGCAGGAATGTTGAAAGAAGTAACCTTCGACAAATTGGCTTTAGCAAGTAAAGGGGAGGCAAGCCAACTGGTAGAGGCCAGTTGGGGCGCGATCATCCTCATCTACGCAATTGGCGTCCTGGGCGCGACGAGCATCAGTCAGGCGATCCCCGTCGCAGGCGATATAGCCCGATCCTTCGACCTCAGTCCAGATCAGGGAGGATGGACCATCTCGCTCCCCTCCGCCGTGGTGGCGCTTGGAGCGATCCTCACCGGGTGGCTGGTCGACAGGGTCGGAGACAAGCTCATCATTGTGATAGGCTGCGCTATTCTCGCGCTCGGCGACATCGGCGTGACGCTCGCGGGCTCGCCCGCAACGCTCTATGCGATGCGCATCCTCGAGGGTGTCGGCTACGTTGGCATCGCGGTCGCAGCGGTCGCAATGATCACGCGCACAACGGAAGGAAAGCGGCGCACCAGCGCGCTCACGCTTTGGTCGTCCTTTGTGCCGATGAGCTTCATCGCGCCGCTGCTTCTCGCTGCCCAGGTAACCGGCTCCGAGTTCCTGGCGCTGGGCCTTCTGGGGGCACGGCGTGGCCGTTGCGCTGCTGGCGCTGGCCGCTCTGCCCTGGCTTCCAGTGGCGCAGCAGAGGAGGGTGAAGGTCAACCGGAATGCGGGCCTCGGTAGCGTCCTTTCGAGCCGCGCGCCCTATCTCCTCGGATTGGCTTTTGCCTGCGGGGCCTTTCTGCAAACGGGCGTTGCGTCGACCCTGCCACACGTGCTGCCGGACCGGTTTGCCGTCTCGCCCGGATTCGCGGCCTCAGTGGTCACGATTGGCATGACCTTGAACCTGATCGGCTGTCTCGCCGTAGGGCCGATGCTCAACCGCCGCGCTGGCGCCTTCAGCATCGCGCTTCTCGGGGTTGCACTCACCGCCTTCGGCGGTTTCGCCATGTATGTTCCAGGACTGAGCCTTACGCTTGTTTCCGCCGCTGCTTGCGTTTTCTTCCTCGGTTCTGGCGTCGTTGTCGGCCTTTGGGCTTTGTTGCCGAAAGTGGCGCCGAGTCCGGCTGCCATCGGCGCAACCAGCGGCCTTGTCACGCAGCTTGTGCTGTGGGGCGTCCTCTTTGGACCGCCTGCGGCCTTCGGCTTGTTAGCGAGCGGCTGGATGCTGCAATGCGTCACCGTCCTGATTGCGTGCGCGCTTTGCCTGGGGTTGTTTCGGCTCGTAACCCGTGAAAGCGCCGCGCCCAAGAAGGTGTAACGGGCCGCGGCCAAGACGCGACTGATCCAAGGTCCGATCAAGATGCCGCCTTTTGCAACGAGCATTGCCTGGCCCGGACGATCCATTGGCGCGCCCGGACTACTCTGCTTTGCGTATCAAGCTTGGATGGAACCCTGGTTCGCGGTCGCAACCGTGTATGACTTGTTGCGGCTCAGGGCTTTCAGGTTGCCGATGAAGTCGCGCATACCGCCCCGGAGCGGATCGAAGAGCGGGTTGTCCTTCTCCTGCAACATCACTTCGCCGAGCAGTTTCAGCCCGACGACCATGGACGCGGCGGCGTCCGGCGCCAAGCCTGTGCTGCCGAGAGCCCGCTCGACAATGGCAAGGATGTCATCGTGGTTGGTGGCTTCAAAAGAAAGAGAGGGCCGCTCGGGCGAATCTTCGCCCGGGGTGCCTGTTGGCGCGACTGTAATACGATAGCTGTAATGACGCTTAGTCATGGCCGTGTCTCCAGTTGATGATCTTTGCGCAGGGCGGCTGAATTCTTCAGCTCTCTCACTTTTCCAAGCCGGAGAGGCGAGCCTGTTCTTCGGCGCAACGCTTAAGCATTTTCCTTATTTCCAGGTTGCTTGAGTTGGCAGGCATGGCAAGAGCTAAAACCGGCAACGCCACCATGAATATTACAAGAGCGATAAGCATGATAACTCCAGAGACCCCTCTTCGGCTGCCGTGAATTCGGCTCAGGCCGCCAGCGCAGCGCACTGGACCTTGGTCTCTTTTTTCTTGAACACCGCTCTCGCCGATTCCCTGCGCTCAGCGAGCCCGAAGAAGTAGATGGCTTGCTCTCCAGGAAGGCCGGTGCGCCGGAGCCATCACAATACAATTCTTACGAAGCATCCCGCGTCCTATCTCGAAGCAAGGGAGAACCAACTTATCGTCGAGCACAAGCACAGGCTATCCTTGACAATATCCGCTGATGGTGTTGCTTATTGTTGGTGGGATAGAATGCAACCTTTCTGAGGAGATGATTGTGGTATTATTAAAACATATCACTTCAGTTTGAAGCCTACTGTTTCGCTTTACATACCAAGAAACAACAGTTAGGCAATGATAAACATAAGTTGATACCATTATACAGCAGGACCTATCCCCGCCTTTCTTTTTTTGTTCTCTCATGTAGATGTCTACTGGGCGGTAGGTAACAATCCGCAACCGGTCGGCAGGAAGGATGATGTGGGAAAGATCGGCCATGCAAATACAAATCGTCTTGGAACCCGAGCAGGAAGGGAGCCATGAGCTTGGCGAAATCTTGCGTGCATTCGCCACTGACTACGAAACCTGGATGATCAGAAGCATCAAGTCCGGAAGGCACACGCTCCACGATGAAGCCGGAGACTTAATAGCGTCCCTTGAGATCGTTAGGGGCGCTGCGCGCGAACGCGACCAATCACAGACGAGAGCGTGACATTTACGTTGGGGCGGCGGTCCGGACAAACCTACCTTATTGTAGCGGTGAACCCAGTCGCGCAGCGTCTGCCGGGCCACTCCACAAAGCTGCGCGGCCTCCTCGCGGCTGAAGCCATCGAGCACAGATTGGCGGCATCTGCTTTGCAAGCTGAGCCGGGGCGCGAAGCGCGATTTTGGGAGCCCTGTCTAGCTCCCGCACAAAGTTGGCACTTCGCTCTAACGACGGCGGCAAAGAGGCGCCTGCGCCCTGGAACCCCTGCGAATGCGGGTCGTTACACCTACATTCCAGCAGGGTTGCAGAGCATGACAACAACCGCCGCAGACGTTCTCGTCGAAACGCTCCATTCCTGGGGCATCGATACAATTTTCGGAATTCCCGGCGACGGGATCAACGGCATCATGGAAGCCTTGAGGAAGAAGGCCGATGCCATCCGCTTCATCCAGGTGAGGCACGAGGAGGCGGCGGCATTCATGGCCTGCGCCTACGCAAAATATACGGGGCGGCTTGGCTGCTGCCTCGCCACTTCCGGCCCCGGCGGCATCCATCTCCTGAACGGTCTTTATGACGCGAAGCTCGATGGCGCGCCCGTCGTCGCGATCACCGGCCTCCAGTTCCACGACCTGCTGCACACCTACACCCAGCAGGATGTGGAGCTCGACAAGCTGTTCATGGATGTTTGCGTCTACAACTCGCGCGTCATGGGGCCAGCCCACGTCGAAAACGTCACCGAGTTGGCCTGCCGGACGGCGCTTGCCTATCGCGGCGTGGCGCATGTGACCATCCCAACCGACGTGCAGTCCCTGTCAGTCCGCGACGACTGGCGCACGCCTCGCAACGTGCCACATCACGTCTCGGACTATATGGCAGAAAGCGCCCATATGCCGGGCGAAGCGCACCTTCAGGTGGCATCGGAAATTCTGAATGAAGGCAAGAAGGTTTGCATTCTCGCGGGGCGCGGGGCCATCCATGCTCGCGATCAGTTGGAAGCGATGGCGGAGCGGCTTGGCGCGCCTGTCGTGAAGGCGCTGCTCGGAAAAGGCGCGCTCCCCGACAATAGCCCGTTCGCCCTTGGCGGCGTCGGCTTGTTTGGGACGAAACCGGCGCAGGAAGCGCTGGAGGAATGCGACACGCTCCTCATCGCGGGAAGCTGCTTCCCCTACATCGAATTCTACCCGAAGCCGGGCCGCGCCAAATGCGTCCAGATCGACATCGACCCGCAACGGATCAGCCTTAGATATCCGGCTCATATCGGCCTCGTCGGCGATTGCGCCCGAGTTCTTGGCGCGCTTCTGCCGAAGGTGCAGCCTAAGCAGGAACGGAGCTTTCTCACCGGCGCGCAGCACCGCATGACAGAATGGCGGCAGCTCATGCAGGAGCGCGGCACGCGCCGGGACAAGCCGATGAAGCCCGAGGTCGTCGCCTACGAGCTGAACAAATGCGTCACCGATGACGCTGTCATTTCCACCGACTCCGGCACGATCACGACCTGGATCGCGCGCCACCTCGACATCCGCGGCAACCAGCAATTCTCGTGCTCGGGCAACCTCGCGACCATGGCCTGCGGGCTGCCCTACGCCATTGCGGCGGCGGTGGCTTATCCTGGCCGCCAATCCGTGGCCTTTGTTGGCGACGGCGGCCTCACCATGCTGATGGGCGAGCTTGCCACCTGCGTGAAATACGGCTTGGACGTGAAGGTTGTCGTCATCAAGAACAACGTGCTGGGCCAGATCAAATGGGAGCAGATGGTGTTCCTGGGCAATCCCGAGTTTGGCTGCGAACTGCAGCCTATCGATTTCGCGGGTGTAGCGCGCGCTTGCGGGGCTCAGGCCTTCTTCATCGACGACGCGCGAGAAGTGCGGCGAGACGCTGCGGCAGGCGCTGGCGACGCCGGGGCCGGTGCTCATCGAAGCCGTCGTCGACCCGAATGAGCCGCCTCTGCCGCCGAAGGTGACGGTGGAGCAAGCGAAGAACTTCGCGGAGAGCCTCGCGCGCGGGACGCCACATGCGGGTGAAATCGCCCTCACCGTCGCCTCGAATACAGTGCGCGAGCTTGTTTAGGAGGCACAGCGGTGCCCGATGCAGCCATCACAAGCGTTTCGGCCAGCGCATTCACCATCCCGACCGATGCGCCGGAGGCGGATGGAACGTTTGCCTGGAATTCGACTACGCTCGTTCTGGCTGAGGTGAAGGCCGGTGGCAAAACGGGGATAGGGTACAGCTATACGGATGCCGCCGCAGCCACGGTTATCAATGGCGCGCTCGCAGAAGCGGTTGTCGATCTCGATGCTCTTGCGATACCGCTTGCTCATGAAGTCATGCTTCGCCGCATTCGGAACATCGGCCGGGCGGGGCTGGTGGCGACCTCAATAGCAGCAGTGGATTCGGCGCTGTGGGATCTGAAAGGCAAGGTGCTGGACCTTCCGGTCGCGTCCCTTCTCGGAGCGGTCCGCGAGGTGGTCCCGATTTACGGCAGCGGCGGCTTCACCACCTATTCACTCGGCCGCCTGGATGAACAGCTCGGCGGCTGGGCCAGCCAAGGCATGCGCTGGGTCAAAATGAAGGTGGGCACAGACCCTTCCCTTGATCTGGACCGGGTCAAGGCCGCAAAGAGCGCAATCGGCGGCGCGGAGCTTTTCGTCGATGCGAACGGCGCCTACAGCCGGAAACAAGCGCTCTCGTTCGCAGAAGACTTTGCCTCACTCGGCGTCGTCTACTTTGAAGAGCCGGTTTCGAGCGACGATCTTGAAGGGTTGCGCCTGATCCGGGATCGCGCCCCCGATGGCATGAAGATCGCGGCCGGAGAATATGGCTACGACCTCTTCTATTTTCGCCGGATGCTGGAGGCAGGCGCAACCGATGTGCAGCAGGCCGACGCGACCCGCTGCCTGGGCCTGACCGGCTTCATGCAAGCGGACGTGCTTTGCGCCGCATTCTCGCGGCCGCTTTCGGTGCATTGCGCCCCCGCTCTGCATCTGCACGCGGCTCTTGCAGCCCGTTCGCTATGGAACCAGGAATGGTTCCACGATCATGTTCGCATCGAGCACATGCTGTTCGATGGCGCGCCGATTCCGAAGGATGGCGTCATCCGCGCCGACCTCAGCCGCCCCGGTCTCGGCCTCGACTTCAAGCACCAAGACGCACGGCAATACGCCGTGACCTAGGGAAATATCATGTCTGTCAGCGTTCAAGGCTTTACGGTCGATCCGCACACCATTCCCGATCAGGAAACGCAGCGGCCCAAGCCTTGGACAAGCGTCGTTCCTGTTAAAAAGGCAGATGGATTAGCCGAGGCTTTGAAGGC
Organism: uncultured Alphaproteobacteria bacterium; assembly: GCA_963833565.1. Classification (GTDB taxonomy): domain Bacteria; phylum Pseudomonadota; class Alphaproteobacteria; order Rhizobiales; family Rhodomicrobiaceae; genus Rhodomicrobium. Next base: position 116,006 of record CAWHYO010000031.1, on the reverse strand, counting down.
GCGGGTTGAGGGTGAAGTTCGCTTCGACGACATGAGCCGCGCGCTCTACTCGACCGACGCCTCGAATTACCGCCAGGTACCGGTCGGGGTCGTGATACCGAAGTCTGCCGGCGATGTGGTGGCAACCCTCGAATGCTGCCGCGAATACGGCGCGCCGTTTCTGTCGCGGGGCGGCGGCACGAGCCTGTGCGGGCAATCCTGCAACGCCGCCGTCATGGCCGATTTCTCGAAATATCTGAATCGGATCCTGGAGATCGATCCGCAGAGAAAGCTGGCTCGCGTTCAGCCTGGATGCAATCTGGACATCCTTCGCAACGCGGCGGAGAAACATCACCTCACCTTCGGCCCTGATCCCTCGACGCACGATCACAACACGCTCGGCGGCATGATGGGCAACAATTCCTGCGGTGTGCATTCCGTTTACGCGGGACGCACAGCCGACAATGTTGAAGAGCTCGACATCGTTACCTATCGCGGGTTGCGCCTGAAGGTTGGCCGGACATCGCCTTCGGAGCTTCGCGCGATCATCGCGGGGGGCGGCGCCAGGGGCGAAATCTACCGCCGCCTTGCCGCTCTCCGCGACCGCTACGCCGATCTCATCCGCCGCAACTACCCGAAAATCCCGCGCCGCGTATCCGGATATAACCTCGATGAACTGCTGCCCGAGAACGGCTTCAACGTCGCCCGCGCGCTTGTCGGCTCGGAAGGAACCTGTGTCACCATCCTTGAAGCCACGTTAAACCTCGTTCCGAGCCCGCCGAAACGTGCCGTCGCCGTGATCGCCTTTCCCGATATCTACCAGGCGGGCGATGCGGCAGCCTTCGTGCGCGATCATGGCCCGATCGGGCTTGAGGCGATGGACGAAAAGCTGATCGAGTTCATGCGGGACAAGCATGCCGACATGAGCAGCATCGCTATCCTGCCCCCGGGCGGCGGCTGGCTGATTGCAGAGTTCGGCGGCGAGACCGAGAAGGAGGCAGCCGACAAAGCCAAGGCGCTTGAAGCGGCCTTTAAGAAGCGGCCGAACCCGCCGCACATCAAGGTCGCGGAAAACGAGCACGAGCAGCAGCTCATCTGGAAGGCGCGCGAGGCGGGCTTGGGCAGCACGGCGTTCGTTCCCCACCATCCCGACGCCTGGGAGGGTTTCGAAGATGCCGCCGTGCCTCCCGAACGCCTTGGCAATTATCTGCGCGAGTTTCGCAAGCTGCTCGACCGCTACGATTACGACACCACCCTCTATGGCCATTTCGGCGACGGCTGTGTCCATTGCCGCATCGACTTCGGCCTGCGCACGACGGAGGGGCTCAAGAAGATGCGCCGCTTCCTGGACGACGCGGCCTCGCTCGTCGTGGAGCACGGCGGGTCGATCTCTGGCGAGCATGGCGACGGGCAAAGCAAGGCCGAGCTTCTGCCGAAGATGTTCGGCCCCGAACTGATCGGGGCCTTCCGCGAGTTCAAGTCCATCTGGGACCCGGACTGGAAGATGAACCCCGGCAAGGTCGTCGATCCCTTCCCCATCACCTCGAATCTGCGGCTCGGACCGGACTATGTTCCGCCTCACGTGCACACTCATTTCAGCTTCCAGGAGGACGGCGGAAATTTCAGGCGGGCGGCGATCCGCTGCGTGGGCGTCGGCAAATGCCGCTCCGCCGTGCCGGGCGACAACGTCATGTGCCCGAGCTACATGGCGACCCATGAGGAAGCGTATGTGACACGCGGGCGAGCGCGCCTTCTGTTCGAAATGATGCACGGCGGCGCCATCGAAAAGAGCTGGGACAACCCGGCCGTGGAGAAGGCGCTCGATCTTTGCCTCGCCTGCAAGGGCTGCAAGCGCGACTGCCCGGTGAATGTGGACATGGCCACGTACAAGGCCGAGTTCCGCTCGCACTATTACGAGAACAAGGTTCGTCCGCGCTCCGCCTATTCCATGGGCCTCATTCCGATTTGGGCCAAGGCGGCAAGCTATGCGCCCGGCCTTGCCAATGCGGCGGCTCGCAACGGCCTGCTCGGCTCCTTTGGAAAATGGGCCGCGGGGATATCGCAAAACCGGTCGATCCCGGCTTTCGCGCCTATAACTTATACGGCATGGCGGAGACGCAACCCCACCTTGAACAAGGGCGGAAGGCGCGTTCTCTTATTCCCGGACACCTTCAACAACTACTTCCGGCCCGCGACCGCCATCTCGGCGACCGTTGTGCTTGAGGCTGCGGGATGGGAGGTTGTCATCCCATCAAAGCCCCTTTGCTGCGGACGCCCGCTTTACGACTGGGGCATGCTCAAAACCGCCGAGAAATGGCTCTGCCAGATCATGGATGCAATCGGCCCGGAAATCGAGAGCGGCACGCCGATGGTCGGGTTGGAGCCAGCGTGCGTGGCGACTTTCCGCGATGAACTGCCGGACCTTTTCCCGCGGGACAAGACTGCAAAAAAGCTGAAAGAGAACACCTTGCTTTTCAGCGAGTTTCTGGACCGGCATTGCCGCGACTTCAAACTGCCTCAGTTGCAGAAAAAGGCGCTGACGCAAATCCATTGCCACCACTACGCCGTCCTCGACGTCGAGGCCGAGAAAAAGGTGATGGCGCGGCTGGGGCTCGACTATGAGGTGATGCCGTCCGGCTGTTGCGGCATGGCCGGGTCTTTCGGGTTCGAAAGCGGCAAGTACGACGTGTCGATGAAGGCTGCCGAGCGCGTCATGCTGCCGAGGGTGCGCGCGGCGGATCGGGATTGCCTTATCCTCGCGGACGGATTCAGTTGCCGCGAGCAGATCGAGCAGGGGGCCGGCCGCAGGACCAGCCACCTCGCCGAGATTATCGCGGCCGCGATCTAAGCGAACTGCATGGCTTCGCCAACGCTTCGACCTACTCTGTAGCGGGTCGCTTTGCGGAAATACTCCGGGTGAGCAAATCTGGACAGCTGAACCCCCGCAACCGGACACCTCATCGAGCGCACAAATTTCCCCGAGATGGGCAAAGGCCGTCCGGTCGATTAGGTATGGGAGGACTGGCGGCCATCCTCGGCTGAGGCAGAACACGCCAGCGGCTAGGTGGGTCGAGGGAGTTCTCTTCGACGCCCGCCGCTTTGGCGACAGCGGCGCGCGAGCTGAATTGTGGGAACCTTATCCAAAGCGCGGCGTTACCTCAACCCTGCTAAATCGCATTGAGGAGTACCTAAGCATGTTGAAAGCCAACGCCATCATACCGGCACTGCTTCTATCAGCGGTCACGCTCGCTCCCGCCAGCGCGCTGCCTGGCAAGCTCTCGGAAGCGACTCGCGTGGCGCCGATGCAGCTGAAGATCGATGACCGCGACAGACATTTCGGGGATAGGGGAGATCGCTTCGGGGATCGCAATTTCGACCACAGAGGCGATCGCGACTTCGGCCACAGAGGCGATCGCGATTTCGGGCGGGGCTTCGCTCGTCGTGAGCCGCCGCGTGGGTGGCACCGCTTTGGTTTCCGGCCGGACGATTGGCGTACAAGGGGGTGCCTTGAGATTGGTCCGGCTTGGTTCTGTCCGTAGACCCTAATTTTCGCGGCGTGGCCATCATAAGGCCGCGCCGCACAGGAACCTTGATTTGATCACTCGGCTGCGTGGCGCTGAATAATCAACGATGAGATGAGCGCCCGCAGCGCCGCCGGCTTGACCGGCTTTTGCAGGAACGCGCATCCCGCCTCGCTCACCTGAGTGCGGACCTCATTCGAGCCGTCGGCGGTAACGATGACGCCGGGGACGTTGATGTTGCAGGCCGTGCCTACGGCGCAAATAGCCTCGCAGCCACTTTCGTGATCCAAGTGGTAGTCGGATATGATGACGTCCGGCGTCACCTTTGCCGCCTTGATCTGCTCGATCGCGTCACTCGAGTCCATCGCGGCGATGACCGGGCACTGCCAGTTGGACAGCAATGCCTTCATGCCGTCAAGAATGGTGCGGTCGTTGTCGATGCAAAGCACAATCGCGCCGCGCAAATCGCCGTAGGACACCGGCCGCGCTGCGAATGTCCGCGGCAGCTCCATCTCCGACCACCGCGCGAGAGGCACCGACACGGAGAAGGACGACCCCTTTCCGAGTTTCGACTGGAGAGAGAGGCTATGATTGAGCACACGGCAGATGCGCTCGACAATTGAAAGGCCGAGCCCGAGACCTGGCGCTTGGCTATGGTGATCGAGACGCTGGAACTCCTTGAAGATCAAGTCACGCTGATCCTCGGCGATGCCCCACCCGCTGTCGTGCACCTCGATGATGAGATTGCGGCCGCGCCGCCGGCAACCCAGAACGGCGCGGCCTTTGTCCTTGTTATATTTGAGCGCGTTCGAAACGAGGTTTTGGAGGATGCGGCGCAGAAGCTTCCGGTCTGAACGGATAAGCATGGAAGACTGCACGATTGTGAACCCAATGCCGCGTGACTTCGCGATAGGCTCGAAGTCGATCCTTATCTGCTCCAACAGGTCGTTCACAGGAAAGACGCCGAATTCCGGCTTCATGGCGCCGCTGTCGAGCCGGGAGATGTCGAGAAGCGCGTTCAGGATTTCCTCGACGCCATCGAGCGATGCATCGATATTGCGGGCAAGGCGGCCGAGTTCGGCGGGTGGCGAGCGCTCCAAAAGGCTCGAAGCATAAAGGCGCGCGGCGTTCAGAGGCTGAAGAACGTCATGGCTCGCCGCCGCCAGGAAGCGCGTCTTGCTGATGTTGGCCTCGTCGGCTTTCGCCTTGGCGATGGCGAGTTCCAGCGTGCGCGCCTCCACCCGCTTTTCGAGGTTTTCGTTGGCGCGTGCCAGAGCATCGGCGGCGGCTTCGCGTTCGGTGATGTCGGTATAGGTCACAACGATGCCGCCCTGGGGCATCGCGTTGATGCGGACCTCTACAACGCGGCCTTCGATGGAGCGTTCGCGGAAACTTTCCATCGTAATCTGATATCTGATGATGCGGTCGGTGACGAACTCCTCGACGGCGGTAGTATTCCGCTGAACGCGCTGCGCCATGAAGCGGATGATCTCGTCGAGCGGCACTCCGACCCGGCCATATTGCTGAGGCAGCATCAGGATCTCGCGGAACTGGCGGTTCCAGCAGATGAGCTGCATCTTCTTGTCGAACACGGCGAGACCCTGGCCGACATGGTCAAGCGCGGACTGCAAGAGATCGCGATTGTACTGAACCGCCTCGGAGGCTTCATCGAGCAGCCGGAGCGCCGAATCGCGGCCCACATTGAGGCGTCTCAGCATCAAGCGACATCACGAGCCGCGAGGACGGCGCACCGATGGCGCTGGCCAACAGATTTTCGGCGAATTTGACCGCGTGCGGATCGGCTTGTGCATGTGAGGACGGGTCTATGCCACGGCTGGCCATGTAATCCGCGAAGGATCTTGCTCGTCCGCTCCTCGCCGAGATAGCGCGCGACGGTCGACATCAGTTCGTCATAGGGAATGGTCGTCCGCCATGGCCTGAAAGGCGACGCCGACAGATGCGGGTTTGCGTCCTCGATGAAGAGGTTCGTCTGGAGCCGCTCGATCGGCTCCAGGGGACGAAGCAAGGATACGAACACGAATGCCAGAACGTTGAACGCGAGGCTCCAAAACACCCCGTGCGTGAGGGAATCGAAGGTCAGGAAGAAGAGTTTCTCCGGACGCAGAAAGCCGATGCCGAGGGGGCCATTCTCGAGAAAGGCTGCACCAGCCGCGGTATCGTCGATCAATCTCGGCAGCAGGAGCGTGTATGCCCAGACCGCAAAGCCGGCAAGAATGCCCGCCGCCGCGCCGCGAGCCGTCGCTCTGCGCCAGAAAAGCCCGATGAAAAAGGCGGGGGCGAATTGGGCGATGGCCGCGAAGGAAAGAAGCCCGATCTCGGCGAGCGAAGCATTTCCGATCTTATCGTAGAAGGCATAGGCCGCCAGGATGATGCAAAAGATCACGGCGCGGCGGACATTCAGAAGAAAGCCGGACATATCCTGCCGGCTGGCCCCGGCCATGCCGGGCCGCTTCAGGATGAGCGGCATCAGAAGGTCGTTGGAGAGCATGATGGACAAGGCAACCGTCTCGACCACCACCATCGCGGTCGCGGCGGATAGCCCTCCCAGAAATGCGACGAATGTAAAAAACAGGCTTCCTGACTGGAGCGGCAGGGCGAGGAGATACATGTCCTGCGGGATATCGTACGGGGCAGGATGGTGCGGCAAGAGACTTTCCGGCCATCGCCACGGGTATGACGAAGATATTGATAACAATGAGGTAAAGGGGAAAGAGCCAGGAGGCCTTGCGCAGTTCATCCTCGGAGGCATTCTCGACGAACGTTACGTGAAACTGCCGGGGGAGCAAAAAAATGCAGACGAAACTCAGCAAGGAGACGGTCAAGAGAACGCCGCCGTGAATTCCGGTATTGAAGACCTGGGCAATGTCCGGCCGGCTCATGGCCTTTTCGATCAGGTTCCCCATTCCGCCGGACATGCCGTAGACCACGTATATGCCGACAAGGACAAAAGCGGAAATCTTGACAATCAATTCAACGGCGATCGCAAGCATGAGCCCGCGCTGGTTTTCCGTCGCGGCGCTGTGCCGCGCGCCAAACAGGATCGTGAACGCCGCCAGCACGAGCGCTATGACAAGGTCCATTTCGCCGGTGGGCAGCGGGGCGGGTTGGCCGGGTCTCCCCCGTGCTCAAGCAGCACGGCAATTGCTTGCGAGATGGCCTTCAGCTGAAGGGCGATGTAGGGCAACAGACCGACCACCGCCACGAGCGTGACAATCGCCGCCACGGCGGGGTTCTTGCCATACCGGGCCGCGATGAAGTCGGCGATCGAGGTGATGTTCTGCGCTTTCGTCAGCAGCGTTATTCGCCGCAGCAAAGGGAGCGCGAGCGTAAAGGCAAGGATCGGACCGACATAGACCGCGATGAAATCGAACCCTTTTTCCGCGGCGGAGCCCACACTTCCGAAGAATGTCCACGATGTACAGTAGACGCCGAGTGCAAGGGCATAGACATAGGGGCGTCCCACAGGCGCCGGACGCTTCCTTCCAACGCGATCGCCAAGATAGGCGATGCCAAAGAGCGCGCCGATATACAGCAAAGAACAGATTATTATGACCCAGCCGTTGCTCATGCCTTACTCGTGTCTGGGTCCTGGACGGGGAGCGTCATGGGATGACGATAGCGGTTTTTATCCCGCGGACCTGCACTAATTTAGAATGTTATGCCATGGTTAGGCAACCCGTACGCCGAACAGGCAAGTCCGATTGTATTCGGACAATATAAATTTATCCTTTGTGAAGAATGACATTGACGGTCGCGGCGAAACTGTTTTTCGAAACCGCGCGGCGTTGCGCTTCGACACATGCGACATTCGGCGGATCTTCTCGAACCCCGCTGTCTCCCCCAAATAAGATAGAAAAGGTCGGGGACGGAGAATCTCATGACATACGATTACGTCATTGTGGGCGGCGGTTCCGCTGGATGCGTGCTCGCGAACCGCCTTTCGGCCGACCCCTCCGTCAAAGTGGCGCTTCTGGAAGCCGGCCCGGGCGACAAGAATTTCCTTATTCACATGCCCATGGGCTACGCGGCGCTCATGAAAACCGGCTGGGTCGACTGGGGCTACCACACCGAGCCGCAAGCGGGGATGGGCGGACGCCGCCTGTACTGGCCTCGCGGAAAGGTTCTCGGCGGATCGAGCTCGGTGAACGCCATGATCTATATCCGCGGCGTTCCGAGCGACTATGACCTCTGGGCGCAGCTCGGAAACCGGGGCTGGGCCTGGGAAGACGTTCTGCCCTATTTCAAGAAAGCCGAGAGCTATTTCGACGGCCCGAACGAATTTCACGGCGGCGACGGTCCGCTGAAGGTGACAAGGCCCGGCGTCGCGAACCCTCTCAACGTAGCGTGGATCGAGGCCGGGCAGCAGGCGGGCTACCCTTACACATCCGATTTCAACGGAGCACAGCAGGAAGGCTTCGGGCCTGTGGACTGCACAATTTCGAGCGGACGCCGCGCCAGCGCCGCGGTGTGCTATTTGCGCCCCGCGATCGACCGCCCGAACCTCACCGTGATTACGAAGGCGCAGGCCACGCGCATTCTCACGGAGCGGGGCCGCGCCGTTGGCGTGGAGTATGCGCAGAAGAAGCAAAGGCACGAAATCCGTGCGAGCCGCGAAGTCATTTTGTCCGGCGGCGCCATCAACTCCCCGCAGCTCCTCCTCCTGTCAGGCATCGGCCCGGCAAACGAGATCAGCCAGCACGGAATCCGGCCGGTTCACAACCTTCCCGGCGTCGGCAAGAATTTGCAGGACCATCTCCACGGCGGCGGTCAAGTGCACCTGCAGCGCGCCCGTTTCGCTTTATTCGGTCCTGAAGCCGTCCGCGCTCGTGCGCCACGTGCCCTACTACCTCTTGACCGGCAAAGGCCCCGCATCCGCGATGGCGATCGAAGTGCTGTCTTTCGTGAAAACCCGGCCCGAAATTGTCGCGCCGGACCTGCAGTATCACTTCGTGCCTGTGCTTTACGCCGATCATGGCCGCATCCTGATCTACCGCCACGGCTTCATGGGCTATTACAATATGCAAAGGCCGGAAGCGCGGGGCGAGATCACGCTGAAATCCGGCGATCCGCTGGCTCATCCGGCGATCCAGCCGAACTATCTGCAGAACGAGACGGACCTTCGCACCCTTCGCGACGGCCTCAAGATCCTGCGCGAGGTCTTCCGCCAGAAGGCGTTCGAGCCTTACGGCGGCGAGGAATTCATGCCCGGCCCCGATGTGCAGACGGATGCGGAGATCGATCATTACCACCGCACCTCGTCCGAAACCCTCTACCACCCTGTCGGCACCTGCAAGATGGGGCAGGACGAGATGGCGGTGGTGGACGAGACGCTGCGCGTGCGCGGGCTCGAAGGCTTGCGCGTGGTGGATGCCTCGATCATGCCGAGGCTCATCAGCGGCAACACGAACGCGCCCACCATCATGATCGCCGAGAAGGCGGCCGCCATGATCCTCAGCGGCGAAATCGCTGCTTCACCCGCCGATGGCGCCATCGCGGCTTGAGGCCTCCGTCAATGCTTTGGTTTAGCTGAGAAGTAGTCGGCAATCATCAAAGCCACGAGCACGAAGACCCAGGCGGCCATCTCGGCTGGCGTATATTCACGCTTGAAAGACAGATTTTGCAAAATGGGAAATTGTTTCAGAAGGCTTCGACGTATCGCCCCAGCAAGCCGACGCCCGCAAGCGAGAACCAAGCGATAGATGAGCCGCCGATAGGCGTACAAAGGGTTGTAGAGCTGGACGAGCGAAAACACGATGCCGCCGAAGACAAAAGCGCCCAAGCACGCAGCTCGACTTCGATCCTCGATGCCAAATACATTCAGCCACCAAAAACCGATATCGCGCCCACTACGGCCATGAAAGCCCGCAAGCATAAGTCCAGGTGCGATCCGGTTTTTCGGGCCTTCGAGCGGCAGGCGGGAAGGGGGACGGGGTAGCGGGGCGAACGCTGGGAACCTCGTGTGCGCGAACGCCGTCGAGCAGTTCGCATACGGTGTACTCGCGATCTGCGCCTCTCGGCAAATATTTGTGAGTTTGATCCGAACTTCCCTTCCAGTTTGAGAAGGTGATCGTAGCTCTCCTCGACGGCGGGATTGTCGGGCAGCGGAACGAAGGGCTGCGGGTTGATCCTGAGGTTGATGTTGTGCACCTCCTGCAACGCGTTTCGCGCGAACCCGAGCGCGGCGCGGCGCGACTTTTCCGGGCCGGAGACTTTCAGCAGTACCTTCTTCTTTTCCTGGTCGGCTTCGACGTGAACGATACAGTTGTCCACGCTCAGCACAACGCCGGTGCGCCACCGCGCCGGTGGCTTCCGCGAGTGCGCGTGCGTTTTTACGATGAAGCGGGGCATCAGCCCCCGCGGCAACAGGTCGTAATGGTAGGAAAAGCGGAGGCAGGTATCGGGAAACAGTCCGCTCTAAATCCTGCCCCTCGACCGGCAAAGCCTCCGGGACAAGAAAGCGCTCCCCGCCATTCGTTTCAAGCGGGAAACACAGCTCGATTTCGTCGTCCTGCATCATGCTCAGGATGAATTCGAAGAATCTCGGCGGATATTTATCGGCGGGAAGCCAGTCCTTGAGCTGATCCCGGCTGAACTCCCCATGTTGTCTGTGCAAGACGTGATGTTCGAGGATCGTGTAAATTCCCTGGGTAAGCCAATTCGGGTCCAGGATATGGACCGTGGGAAGCATCGCATTGTCGCTCAGCCCATGCGCCACGATGGTTCCGAGTTCATGCAGCACGCGAAGAAGCGCGCGCTGTTCCGCTTCTGTCTTGATGGCGTCGCCGGGCGTTTCTCCGGGGGCTGCGTCGCGCTCGCAAAGGCGGATGAAGTCGGAGAGTTCCAGGACGCTTCGCCTTTCCGCATCGCGCGCGATGTTCTCCTTAACTCTCAGCCAGCCGCCCGGGAACCTTGTCGCGGATCGGCTGCAACTCGGGCGCATCCGCGAGCGTTTTGACAATCGTTTCCTGCAACTCCTTGACGCTGCGTTTCGACCATTCGTCCGCTTTGCATGAGGTTCGCAGGAACGCTGCGATTTGCGGATAGTCGTTTTTCAGCTTCTCTTCGGGGAGTGCAAGCTCCCGCTTCCCCTCGTCGGATTTATTGATGATGACAATGATCGGGGAATTCCTCCCGCGGTTCAAAATGATCTTGAGCCACTCGTAGATGGACTGATCGTCTTGCCGCCGGTCCTCAAGCACAAGCAGGTAGAGGCTGCGCTCGGTCAGGAAATACTGGTGCGTGCCGCGCGTGATTTCCTGGCCCGCGAAATCCCAGATATTGAGCCTGATGCCGTTTTCCTCAGGCGTCCATGCGCGCTTCGCAATCCCGCTCGTTCGTTTCTCGTCTTCGTCGCAAGGCTTGCCGTCGACCAGAAACCGCACAAGCGAGGTTTTGCCGACAGCCTCGTTCCCCACCACGAGAAGCTTCGCTTCGTTCAGTGGAAAAAGGGTTTGAGCGCCTGCGCAGATCGCCGGAAGCTTTCATAGGCTGCGAGAAGCTCATCCGCGTTGGTGGTTTCAAAGACTTCCTTGGGAAGTCCGATCTCCCCGTTCTCCCTGAGATCCAAGTGTCGCAATCGCCGACGTGAGCCAAGAGCCAAGAAGGCATCAAGCAACGCCTTCGCGCCCTCGGCCCCGATGCTGTTGCCCGAAAGGTCGAGGGAGGTCAGCTGGGGCAGATGCGCCGCGATGGCCTTCGCGCCCTCGGCCCCGATGCTGTTGTCCCGAAGGTCGAGGGAGGTCAGCTGGGGCAGATGCGCCGCGATGGCCTTCGCGCCCTCGGCCCCGATGCTGTTGTACCGAAGGTCGAGCGAGGTCAGCTGGGGCAGATGCGCCGCGATGGCCTTCGCGCCCTCGGCCCCGATGCTGTTGCGTCACGCAAAGGGTCGAGGCGAGAGTCAGCTGGGGCAGATGCGCCGCGATGGCCTTCGCGCCCTCGGCCCCGATGCTGTTGCCCCCAAGGTCGAGGGAAGTCAGCTGGGGCAGATGCGCCGCGATGGCCTTCGCGCCCTCGGTCCCCGATGCTCGTTGCTCCCGAAAGGTCGAGGGAGGTCAGCTGGGGCAGATGCGCCGCGATGGCCTTCGCGCCCTCGGCCCCGATGCTGTTGCCCCCAAGGGCGAGGGAAGTCAGCTGGGGCAGATGCGCCGCGATGGCCTTCGCGCCCTCGGCCCCGATGCTGTTGCTCCCAAGGGCGAGGGAAGTCAGCTGGGGCAGATGCGCCGCGATGGCCTTCGCGCCCTCGGCCCCGATGCTGTTGCCCCCAAGGTCGAGGGAAGTCAGCTGGGGCAGATGCGCCGCGATGGCCTTCGCGCCCTCGGCCCCGATGCTGTTGCTCCCAAGGGCGAGGGAGGTCAGCTGGGGCAGATGCGCCGCGATGGCCTTCGCGCCCTCGTCCCCGATGCTGTTGTACCCAAGGTCGAGGGAGGTCAGCTGGGGCAGATGCGCCGCGATGGCCTTCGCGCCCTCGGCCCCGATGCTGTTGCCCCGAAGGTCGAGGGAAGTCAGCTGGGGCAGATGCGCGGCGATGGCCTTCGCGCCCTCGGTCCCCGACGCTGTTCCACCCAAGGTCGAGGGAAGTCAGCTGGGGCAGATGCGCGGCGATGGCCTTCGCGCCCTCGTCCCCGATGTCGTTGCCCCAAAGGTCGAGGGAAGTCAGCTGAGGCAGATGCGCGGCGATGGCCGCCAATAGCTCACTCGGCAGCTCCCGAAGGCCGAGATTGCTCAAATGCAGCGAAGTTGCGTTTGCAGTTTCGCACGCCGCTATGCGGCGCTTTGCTTCCTCCAGGCCGGAAAGCGCCGCGCGCCGAAGATCATGATTTGCCATCGGGCTACCCCGCAATTCGCTAACCCAGCCAAGATACTGAATGGGTTTTTAGCTCCACGAATTGCTTAGGTGTAGACGTCTTCGCCGTCAATTCGCAGTTTGCTTGACGGACGTTTCGCTGCTTGAGTGCAGCCCTTTTTATTTCGTCAGGCTCGACAAAAGCACTTCCTCAGCTGTTTGGCCAAGAAAGCGGTCATTGCGGCCCACCCGCATTCACCCGCGAGACAGCCACGCTGACGGAGGTCACGCCTTGACGAGCAACTTCACCGACCACGCCGCCAATGAGCGGACTTTCCTGGCCTGGATGCGCACCGCCATCGCGGTGATCGCCTTCGGTTTCGTTCTGGAGAAATTCAACCTTTTCATTCTGGCCCTTACGGCGACGGCCTCGGCGGAGGTTGCCAAGGCGATCCGCACCGACAGGCTGACCGGCCCGGTCGGACACTACGAAGGGCTCGCATTCATGCTGAGCGGCCTGGTTCTGATCGGCTTGGGTTATTGGCGGTTCGCCCGGAATAAAAGGCTGATCGATGGCGCCGGGCCGCAGCGGGCAGCAGGCGCCGGGGCCGAAATCGCGGTCTCCGCCATCCTCTTTGCGCTGGTTGCCGTTTACTGCGCTTCGATCCTTGTTGGATGACAAGAAAAAGCCCCGGAGCGCGAGGCGCATCCGAGGCCATTTTTCAGGTGAGACTTCAGGTTACCAGCCGCAGCTGCAGCCGCCGCCGTAGCCCCAGCCAGGGGAGCCCCAGCCGCCTCCGAGGCCGTATCCGAGGCCAAGGCCAAGACCCACCGGCCAGCCCCAGCCACCGACCAGCGACGCCAGCCCCAGCCGCCGCCCCAACCCGGGTATCCGACGCCCAGGCCAACGCCGACCGGATAGCCACCGCCCCAGCCCAAGCCAGCACCGCGCCAGCCGACGCCACGCCAGCCCCAGCCACGACCCAATCCGCCGCGCCATCCGACTCCGCGCCAGCCGCCGCCCCAGCCACGGCCCAAGCCGCCGCGCCAGCCGACTCCGCGCCAGCCGCCGCCCCAGCCACGGCCCAATCCTCCGTGCCAGCCGCCGCGAAAACCGCCGCCGCGCCAGCCACCGCCGCCCCATCGTACTTGCGTAACGAGGCTTTCGCTGGCGATTTGATTATGCCCGACACTGAGTGGGGAGATGGGCGTGGCCTGCGCAGAAGACGACAAGTCTAAAGCCGGCAGGCCCATAGCAAATAATCCCACCCCTGCCACAGCCGAGATCAAGAACCGCTTTGTTCGCATCGTGAAATCCACTTCCTCTCAAGGCGTTGTTCTAGCTGCCGCACGGCCCACATTCGATACGGCAGTCGTTTCCTGCCTCGATTGCATCACCGATTGCGTTAATGAATTGTAAGCACTTCTCTAGCTTATCGGGAGTTTTTTATTAATTCGCACAAAAGTGTGATGTCGACGCAAGTTGATCCAAATAAATTACCCGCAAGAATGTTAGCAGGTTGTGCGGGCTCGCCCAGGTTATCAAGAACCAGTGCGGCGCCGGAGAAATCTTGACCTATAGTATAAGGATTGACGGTAACGATAGTCTTGAGCTCAGCCGCAAGCGACGAGCGCAACCCCATGTTCCGAATCCTCAAACGCGATGCACCGGCCGGGATCGAGCCGCAGCTCGTTCAGCACATAGCGGTAGATGTCCGGCGCGGGCTTCTTCGCCGGCACCACGTCTCCCGCCCCGATGACCTCGAACCAGTCGAGCTTCCCGGGCAGGACGCTTTCGAGCAGCGCGGTGACGTTGACGGGGGTGGTCGTGGTGGCGATGGCGAGCCGCAAGCCCGCCTCCCGCGCCTCGGTCAACAGGCGCTCGACGCCGGGGCGAAGCGGAATGCCGCGCTCGGCAACAATTTCGAGATAGTGCTTCGTTTTCGCCGCATGCAGGTCCGCCGCGAATTCGGCGACCGGCCGGGGCGGCGTAAAAGTCGGGGCGGTATCGCTGCAGATAATAAGCGATCCGCTCCTTGCCCCCGGTCACGGAGAGAAGATCGCTGTAAAGCTCGACATCCCAGTTCCAATCCAGGCCCGCGTCGGCGAACGCCCGGTTGAGGGCGGCGCGATGGCCCTCCTCGGTCTCGGACAGCGTCCCGTCCACGTCGAAAATCAGCGCCTCTAACGTGCTCATCGCGGCTCCTTCTTTGCGTCAGCTTTGCACTAGGCGAACTCCGCCAACCGCAGCGGATGGCGGACGTCGTTCGTCTCGCGTTTCGTCATCCCGGCCAAGCGAAGCGCGAGCCGGGATCGCAAAAGACTATGCGTTTCAATGTTTTGCGATCCCGGATAGGGCTTGCGCCCTTCCGGGATGACGACAGCCGCGATCCTTGGATGCGTCCGAACACATGCTTAACGCTCTTTCGGGATGGTCGGATCGTTGCGGTCCGCCTCTTCCTTGCTGGCCCACACCCAGCGCCCATCGGAGAGCTGCGTCTGCCGCATCTCGCCCTTGTTTGCGATGGCGATCAGCTTGTCGGCGACTTCGCCCGGCAGGATTTGCCCATCGAGCCGCATCCGACCGGCCCTCTGGAAGCCTGAGGAAGTACTTCCTGGCCTTCCGCGTCCAGTCTTCGGAGCCCCCAGGCGTTGGGATCGGTTCTTGAAGTCGACCCAAGGTCTTGAACTGCCTTTGCCGCAAGTGACACCGATTTCCGGATTCTGCTCCCACAATTCCTTGTCAGCCTCGATAACGCCGGTAGCGCCAGGAACTGGCTTTCCGGACAGCTCGCAGTAAAGCTGTATTTGTCGGCGATCCTTGGTCAGCCTCTCTGACGCAGTGACCTCCAGCGGCTCGCTGACCTCCAGCAGGCGCGGCGGCGTACCGAAAGTCCGGCCCGACAGCTCGTGTTTTTGCATTTCCGCGAAAGCCGTCGGCAGTTCAATCCCGTAAAGCAGCTTCGCGACGCGATGCCGGTGTGGGCGGCGAGCATCGCAGAAGGCATCCTCGCGCTGCGCCTCACGCTCGGCTTGCAGAACATTGAGCGCATATTTCCCCCGGCAGTCGGGCGTCGGGCACGGCACGGTGAAGGTGAACGGCGGCTCCTCATCCTTCTGCGAGCCGGGCCACCGGTCATAGATGAGCCGCACCAGCGTCTCTTGCAGGTCGTGGATCAAGACATCGCTTTGCGGCCCGCGCGTCTCCATGCAGATGGTCTGCTCGCCGTCGACCGTGATGAGCGCTTCCGCGCCGGTGATGGGATGGCGCAGAAATGCGCCGCGCTGCCAGAACAGGCGCTGGCCCTTCACGTGCTTGTAGTGGTTGCGAACGGTGAGGAACGCCATCAACCCGGAGATGGGATAGTCGAGCCTGCAATCGAGGCGGATCGTGGAGCCGTTCGCCGTCCAGGGCAGCGGGTCGGGGACGCGATCCGGGACGCTCTGCGGAACCACCCACTCGTCCTCGCTCAAGCGATAGACGAGGTCGTGGCGCGCCATGAGGTCGAGCAGATGCGGCCAGAGATGCTCCTCGAAGCGCACCGGATTTTCCTTCGCCGGGCGGCCATGGTCCTTCCAGATGCGGCGCAACTCGCGGCGGTGAAGGATGCCTCCGTTTTCCGCCACCGTCTGATCGTCGGTGACATAGGCGATGGCCTTCAGCTCCCACTCGGGATCGAGCACCACGAGTTGGTCGGGCTCCGCCTCCGTGCCCTTGTAATCGAGACGGCCTTGCAGCGAGAGAGCGACGGCGAGGCTCCGGGCCGCAACGCCCGTCACGCCATGCGGTTCGCAAACTTTCAGGAAGTCGGTGTACGGGCATATAATGCCGCCCGCGCTTTCCGTTTTCTCCGGCCCGCAACGCAAGGACCTCGTCGCGCGCCCGAACATAACTGCCGGGCCACACGTCATCGAAGTTGGGAAGCGCCGCGCGCCTCTTCGCAAACGCGCTCGACAAGCGCCGCGAACCCCAAATCCCGATGGGCTGTCGATGGCGAAAACGTCGCCGTCCTTGATCATCTGCCGGAGATCGTCGGGCAGCGGCGCAAGACTGGGAACGCCGTCGTGCTGGCTCATATGGGTGAAGACGAGAAGCACCCGCGCATCGCGCCCGGCGCGAAGCTGGATCAGCCGCAGCCACTCGGGCACGCCCGATTCCTCGGATATTCAGGCGTCCCTTGGCACACCAAAAGATAAAGCGCTCCAGGCGTGAACAGCGGCTGCTGGGCGGGGCGGTAGCGATCCTGCCCGCCGAAGTCCCAGATGTTGATCCGGCCTTTCGCCTCGCCAACCTCGATCTCCCGGAACCCGACTTCGCCGCCCCGCGTCGACTCGCCGGGCTCGCGAAATTCGTCGTGTTCCAGCCAGCTCCGCAGCGCGGTCTTCCCATGCGCCGGATCGCCCACCAGCACCACTTTCGCCTCATGCAGCGGCTTGCTGTCCGGCTCGCACGCCAGCAAGGAAGGTGACGATCGCCTGAGCGCCTTGGCGGACAATCTCGGGGGCGGATAAGTGAGAGGATTTCCTGCGAGATAGAGCTCTTGCAGGCTGGCGAGGCCGCCGATGGCCTCGGGCAGGGCCGTCAGCTGGTTGTCGTTGAGATAGAGCTCTTGCAGCCTGGCGAGGCCGCCGATGGCCTCGGGCAGGGCCGTGAGCCGGTTGCCGTCGAGCCAGAGCCGTTGCAGCCCGGCGAGGCCGCCGATGGAATCGGGCAGCGCCGTCAGCTGGTTGTCGTTGAGCTAGAGCCCTTGCAGCCCGGCGAGGCCGCCGATGGCCTCGGGCAGCGCCGTCAGCTGGTTGTCGTTGAGCCAGAGCCCTTGCAGGCCGGCGAGGCCGCCGATGGAATCGGGCAGCGCCGTCAGCTGGTTGTCGTCGAGATAGAGCGCTTGCAGCCCGGCGAGGCCGCCGATGGCATTGGGCAGCGCCGTCAGCTGGTTGTCGTTGAGATAGAGCGTCTTGCAGCCTGGCGAGGCCGCCGATGGCATCGGGCAGGGCCGCAGCTGGTTGTTGCTGAGCTAGAGCTCTTGCAGCCCGGCGAGGCCGCCGATGGAATCGGGCAGCGCCGTGAGCTGGTTGCCGTCGAGCGAGAGCGTTTGCAGGCCGGCGAGGCCGCCAATGGAATCGGGCAGGGCCGTGAGCTGGTTGTGGTCGAGCGAGAGCGTTTGAGCGCCGTGAGGCCGCCGATGGCCTCGGGCAGCGCAGTCAACTGTTGTTGTTGAGCGTAGAGCGTTTACAGGCTGACGAGGCCGCCGATGGCCTCGGGCAGCGCCGTCAGCTGGTTGTCGTTGAGCGAGAGCATTGTAGCCCGTCGAGGTTGCCGATGGCCTCGGGCAGCGCCGTCAGGCGATATGTCAGGAAGCGATTGATTGGCTTCGAAGCTCCTGAAGCGATTGGAGAGCTGCTCTATGTCTCCGCGCAATCAATTAACGAGAGTCAACCTCGCCGAAGCAAATTCAACGCTTTCAGCGGCGGCAGCTTGATGATTTCCGGCAGCAGCTCGCGAAGCGCCGCATCGTCGAGGCCGAGGCCGCCCGAGGTCCAAAACGCCGTCCCCGCGCTCGCGGCAAGCCGCAATCGCTTTGCGCGCCGCTTTGATGTCTGGCTTCATTCCAGCCCTCCCCGCTCATGGCTGAGCTAAAGATAGTTAGAATGGGCCGCGCCGCGGCGCAAGATTGTCTCGAATTGAAATAATTTGCTTTTTGTCAAAGGAAGGGATGCGCCGCCCACCGTCATCCCGGCCAAGCGAAGCGCGAGCCGGGATCGTTACAGACCGACGGCTGGCGTTCTCAACGGCCCCGGATATGCGCAAGGCGCATTCCGGGGCGACGAAAGAAGGCGCAAAGTCCGGCCCACAACTGTAAACGGATCGTTGCCGCCGTAACCCGGCGGTAATGGTAAATCGCGACAGGGTTAACAGGACCGCCCCCGGATTTATTTCTGGTCCATTCACACTTTATAAATAGTCCGTTTGTCGCCAAGCGCGGAGCGGCGCACCTTTGCCGAAAGGCCCTAACCCATTGAAAATGCGTAACTTTCCAGATGCCATTAAATAGAATTCAATGCCGGAATTTCCTCATTTACTGGGACGCGCAAAAGTCCGTTAAATATGTTCAGGTTTCGCCTCTTAACCCTATACGCGCCTTCGCAGCCGCCGCAGCGGCAGGCTCGGCAAATTTTTCCCTTGTATATCAATGTTTATGCCTGTTAACGTCTCATCAAGGCGCTTTTTTCTAAAATCCGGGGACGAGCAAGTAAGCTCAATCCGGGGTGAAGCGAGATGCCACCTTCGCATTTGGACCAGCTCGAAACGCTCGACGCCCGGCTTCAGGCGGCGGCGATCAGGTCGAGCCACTCGTCTTCCGAGAGCACCTTCACGCCAAGCTCCTCGGCCTTCTTCAGCTTCGATCCCGCCCCCGGCCCGGCCACGACATAGAGCGTGTTCTTGGACACCGAGCCCGCCACCTTCGCGCCGAGCCGCTCGGCCTGCGCCTTGGCTTCGTCGCGCGTGAAGCGTTCGAGCTTGCCGGTGAACACCACGGTTGCGCCCGCGAGCTTCGACGACACCACGTCGGGCTTGTAGTCCTCGACGGTCAGCTCGCGCGTGAGGTTCGCGACGACCTCCTGGTTGTGCGGCTCCTGGAAGAAGTCCACGATGGATTGCGCCACCGTGTCGCCGATGCCGTCGATCTCGTTCAGCCGTTCGAGCGCGTGCTCGTCGGCCATGGCTTGCCGCAGGTGCGTCCAGCGAGCCGAAGCTTTTGGCCAGCAGCTTGCCCGTCGTCTCGCCCACATGCCGGATGCCGAGCGCGAAGATGAAGCGCTCCAGCGAAATGGTGCGCCGCGCCTCGATGGCCGCGAACAGGTTGGCGGCGGATTGCGCGCCCCAGCCCTCCTTCTCGGCGAGCCTCGGCACGGAGCCGCCGTCGCGCGCGGCAAGCGTGAAGATGTCGGCGGGCGCGCGGATGCGGCCTTCCTCGAAAAACGCCTGGATGTGCTTTTCGCCAAGCCCCTCGATGTCGAAGGCGAGCCGCGACACGAAATGGCGAAGCCGCTCCACCATCTGCGCCGGGCAGATCAGGCCGCCGGTGCAGCGCCGCACCACGTCGAGCTTGCCGGTCTTGGGGTTGGCCTCGCGCACGGCGTGGCTCTTGCAGACCGGGCACAAGTCGGGAAACACGAAGGGAACCGCGGTTGCGGGCCGCTTTTCCGGCACGAAGCCCAGGATTTGCGGGATGACGTCGCCCGCGCGCTGCACGATGACCGTGTCGCCGACGCGGACGTCCTTGCGCGCGATCTCGTCCTCGTTGTGGAGCGTCGCGTTCTGCACCACCACGCCGCCCACCGTAACCGGCGCGAGCTTCGCGACCGGCGTCAGCGCGCCCGTGCGGCCGACCTGAACCTCAATCCCCTCCAGCACGGTCATCGCCTTCTCGGCGGAGAATTTGTGCGCCGTCGCCCAGCGCGGCGTGCGCGAAACGAAGCCGAGCCGCTCCTGCAGATCGAGCCGGTCCACCTTGTAGACCACGCCGTCGATGTCGTAGCCGAGCGCGGCGCGGTTCAGCTCGATGGCGCGATAGGCTTCCAGCATCTCCTCGACCGTCTTGCACACCCGCAAAGGCGGCATGAGGAAACCCCAGCTCGCGATCGCTTCCAGAACGCCGTGGTTCGTATCGGCGGGCAGTTCGCTTGCCTCGCCCCAGCCCCAGGAGAAAAAGCGCAAGGGCCGCGCCGCCGTGATCGCCGGATCGAGCTGGCGCAGCGAGCCCGCCGCAGCATTGCGCGGGTTCGCGAAGATCTTCGCGCCCGCCTTGAGCTGCCGCTGGTTGAGCTCGGAAAAATCGGCGTGGGACATGTAGACTTCGCCGCGCACCTCGAACACGCTCGGGCACGTTCCGCCCCTTCAGCGCATTCGGAATCTGCGCGATGGTGCGCACATTCGCGGTCACATCCTCGCCCTCGGAGCCGTCGCCCCGCGTCGCCGCCACGACAAGCTCGCCGCGCTCGTAGCGCAGCGAAACCGATAGGCCGTCGATCTTGTTTTCGGCGGTGAAGTCCAGCGGCGCATCCGCTCCCAGCTTCAGAAAGCGGCGAACGCGTGTGACGAATTCCTCGACATCCTCGTCGCTGAACACGTTTCCGAGCGACAGCATCCTGACGGAATGCCGAACCTTGGCAAACTTCTCCGAGGGCGCAGCCCCGACCTTCTGCGTCGGGCTTTCCGCCGTTATCAGTGAGGGAAACCGCGCTTCCAGCGCCTCGGTGCGGAGCCGGAGCTTGTCGTAGTCCGCATCCGAGATTTCGGGCTGGGCCTCCTGATAATAGAGGCCGTCGTGCCGCTTGATCTCCCCGACAAGAAAATCGTGCTCGTCCTTCGCCTCTTCGAGCGTGAGGCTCTCAACCGGCCTTATCTCGCCGTCCGCCTGTGCCACTCCCGGCTCAGGCGATCTCATGCTTCGCTCCGATGAGGCTGGCAGCGGCGGCCCTTGCCTCCTCCGTAACCTCTTTGCCTGCGAGCATGCGGGCGATCTCCTCGCGGCGACCGCCAATATCGAGCGCCTCGGCGCGGGTTTCGACGGAGACAGCTTCGCCAACGCCGCGCGCGGTTTTGTAGAGCCGGAAATGCGAGTCCGCATGCGCGGCCACTTGGGGTGAATGCGTCACGGCAAGAACCTGCGCCCGATGCCCTAGCCGCGCGAGGCGCTCCCCGATGGCCGACGCCGTCGCCCCGCCAACGCCCGTGTCGATTTCATCGAAGACGAGAACAGGCGCGGTGGTCTTTTCCGCGAGCACAACTTTGAGCGCAAGAAGGAAACGCGCCAGCTCGCCGCCCGAAGCGACTTTCATCAACGGGCCGGGGTTCGATCCAGGGTTCGTCTGAACATGAAACATGACCGATTCACGCCCGAAAGGCCCGCCAGCGAGGCCACTCTTATCCTCGGGAAGCCTTTCAGTTTGGGTCATGAAGCGTGCTTTTTCAAGCCGCAGCGGGGCCAGCTCCTTCTGAACCGCGGCGTCCAGGAGGGCGGCGGCGGCACGCCTCTTTTCGCTCAGCGCATCGGCCGCCTTTCCATATAAGGCGCCAGCGGCGTTCGCTGTCTTTCGCGCGGCTTCCAGGCTCTCCGCGCCCATCTCAATCTTCGAAAGCTCTTCAAGGAAACGCCGATGAACCGCCGGAAGCTCGCTGACCGGCGCGCGGTGCTTCCGTGCAACCGCCCGAAGCCTGAAAAGACGCTCCTCGATTGCCTCCACATTATCTTGGGCTTCGGTGCGAAGTTGCGCCGCGACAAGGGAACGCGCCTCTTCCGCTTCGATCAAGACGCGTTCCAACGCCGCCTGGATTGGCTTCAATCGCTCGGGAAAAGCGGACTGGCGTTCCAGCCTTCGCAGCACGGTGTTGAGCTTCGCATCCGGGAAAATGGGAGCGGACAGGGCATCAGCGGCGCTTTCGAGGTCCTCCCGTAGCTTTGCCGAGGCCAGGATCGCCTGCCGCTTTGCGGCGAGCGTTTCTTCCTCTCCAGGCTGGGGGGCCAGCGCATTAAGCTCGTCGCAGGCGGCCGTGAGGTAGTCCACTTCACGTTGGGCGAGGTCGAGCGCCTTCTCAAGATCGGCGACGGCCTTGCTGCGCTCGCGCCATTCCTCCCAGAGCCGGGAAACGGCCTGCACCTCCGGCACCAGCCCGCCGAACAGGTCGAGGAGATGGCGGTGCGTCGCGGGGTCCAGGAGGGCGCGGTCGTCGTGCTGCCCGTGGATTTCCACGAGTGTCCGGCCGAGTTGCCGCAGCAGCGCCGTTGAAACGGGGCGGTCGTTGATGAACGCTTTTGTGCGCCCGTCCTCATATTGGATTCGCCGAAGGATGAGCAGATCCTCGCTGTCGATATTCTGCTCCCGCAGGAGATCGATGGCAGGGTGTGAAGGATGAAGCTCGAAGTGAGGCCGTCACCGAGGCGGATTGAACCCCTTTGCGGACCAGCCTGCCATCGCCGCGAGCCCCCAGAGCAAGGCTCAGACTGTCGAGGACGATGGACTTGCCCGCCCCGGTTTCGCCGGTAAACACGGTCAGCCCCTTGGCGGGCGAAAGATCGAGGCAATCGATCAGAACGATGTCGCGGATCGAAAGAGCCACTAGCATGGCTTCTGCCTACGCGATTCGCGTCTCAAGTGCAGCGCGCGTTGCCCGGCTGAGCACAGCTTGCCGGACACGCCTATGCGAATTGCAAAATATCGAAGGGCCTTCCTTTCTGCGATCCCGGCTCGCGCTTTGCCTGGCCGGGACGGCAATCTGTTTGACCGATTTGTGAAGCTTGCTCAGGCATCAGCCCGCCACGCTGGATAACGGTCTTCTTCCAGGTTTGGCTGATCCACGAGCCGGAATCCTCGCGGGGCGCCGTGCCACCGGACTGAAGCAAGGCATAAGCATCCTTGTACCACTGGCTATCCGGGAAGTTGTGCCCGAGAACCGCAGCCGCCGTCTGCGCCTCGTTCACGATACCCGAGCGCCATGTAGCATTCCGTCAGCCGCATCAACGCTTCCTCGACGTGCGTGGTCTGCTGGTAATCCGAGACGACAGTCTTGAACCGGTTTACGGCTGCGAGATAGTTGCCCTTCTTCTGCCAGTAACGGCCGACACTCATCTCCGACGCCGCGAGCGTGTCCCGAGCGAGCTTAATTCGGCGTTTCGCCTCTTCGGAATATTCGCTGTTGGGGTAGCGGCGGATAAGCGTCTCCAACTCGGCGATGGCTTTCTTCGTCTCTCCCTGATCGCGCGACGGGGAGGAAACGCGGTCGAAGTATGAGCTTGCTACGATCTGCTGCGCCTGGGCTGCTTCCTTCGTGCCCGGGTGCAATTGCAAATAACGGCGCGCGGCAGCCACGGCCTCCGGGCCTTTTCCGGCTTTCTGATAGGCGACGGCCGCCATCAGAGTGGCCTTCTTGGATTCCTCCGAATACGGGTACAGCTGATCGATCCTCTCGAAGATTTCCGCAGCCTTGGTGCTGCTTCCGTTATCGAGCTTCTCTTGAGCATCCTTCCACATCACATCCGGCGGACGGGTATCGAGCGCGCCTGGGTCGCTGTTGCCGAACAAGGACCCCATCGAGCTGCAGCCAGCGAGGAAAGCAGCCAGAATTATCGCAACCGCAGTTTGCCCGGCAAATCGCAATTTCATCTCACCTTGCTCCAAAGCCCCATTTTCGAGCGCGAATCAAACCTCGCTACCCTCAGCGTTCTACCGAAGAAAGCAACAAAATGATGGTCAATTGCGGAGTTTTTCAGTCAAAAGGTGTTTCGAGGCAAAATTCGCGGGCTTTCGCCAAATCGGATTTTCAGGATCGGCGATCATTGATGCAGCAGAACTGTGGCACTCAGCCGGAAACGACTTTTCCGAGAGGAAAGCGGAACAGAGCACCGCGTAGCAGAATTTATTGCCTATCAGGACGGAGATTTGAAAGAGCGATCACGCCGCGTACCTAAAGCTGCCAGCTAGTCGCCGCATGCAGATCTGAACGAACGATGCTGTACCGGAGCAGATAAATCGAACGAGCTCAATGCTGACTGGCTCCACGAGTAAGTGCGATCCGGCTGGTCGTGCAGCTCACGCGAGACGCGACGCTTTGCCGCTTAAATAACAGGTCCTGTATGGGTGAGACGTTCTCGGACCAGCCTCCTCAATCGGTCTCGGGTGCGAAGTTTGGCGTGGCGAAGGCGATGCCGAACTCGGGGCTTGGCGCGACATGCCGGGCTTGCGGCTTCTCGGCCATCTCGACGATTGTCCACGCATCCTTGTTGTCGTAAAGGGCGTGAAGCACCTTGGAATTCAGGCGATGGCCGCCGCGAGACGAGCGGTAAAGCCCAAGAACGGGAGCGCCAGCAAGGGCGAGATCGCCAACCGCGTCCATTGCCTTGTGGCGGACGAATTCGTCGCTGTAGCGAAGCCCTTCGATGTTGATGATGCGGTCGTCTCCGATCGCCACCGTGTTCTCGAGCGAGGCGCCGAGCGCGCGGCCAGCGGCCCAAAGCTGCTTCACATCCTTCATGAAACCGAAGGTACGGGCGCGGCAGAGCTTCCTTTTGAAAGTCCAGGGCGTAACATCGACGTCGAGACGCTGCTTGCCAATGAACGGAGAGTTGAAATCGATTTCGATGTCGAGGCGGAAGCCGTTATAGGGGAAGATTTCGCCGATGGCGTCGCCGTCCTTCACCTGCACGGGGCGCAGCACTTTGATGTAGCGGCGCGGCTCGTCCAACTCGCGCAAGCCAGCTTCTTCGATGGCGTCGACAAACGGCTCGGCACTGCCGTCCATGATCGGAACTTCATTGCCGTCGACCTCGATGTCGACGTTATCGACGCCGAGGCCGCGAAGAGCCGCCAGCAGATGCTCCACGGTCGCCACCGACACGCCGTGCATGCCGCTCAAAACCGTGCAAAGCGTCAGATTGCTGACCGCCCTGAAATCGCCAGGCACGTGCCCTACGCGCCCGCCGCCCTGGACGTAGAAATTATAGCCGGTGTTAGCCTCCGCGGGGTGCAGGATCAACGAGACCTCAGCGCCGCTGTGGACGCCTGTGCCTTTCATGACGATATCGCGATCGACGGTTGACTGCCTGCTCGAAATAGCTTCGAAAGCTCATAGTTTGCGCCGTTCTTTTGTGCCATGGCGCTCTCCCTTTGCCGAAGGAAGACGCCCCCCCAACGCCAGTGAATGCTTGAGCCTCAACGGCGAAGCACCCGCACTCTGACGCTTACTCCTGGAACCCGGCCCCGTTGCTTGCGCTCGCCTGGGCCTTAAGAACATCCGATGGAGCGAACGTACCCGCGCCGTCGGCGGCGCTTCAAATCACGCTTTCTAACAGTCTGTTACGAGCGGGGGGCAAAGTGGCGCGCGGAAGACCGGGCAGCCTGCCGCATGCAAGGCGCATGCGGGCCAGCGGGAACGGAAGCGGTGAGAATCTTAGGAGACGGGTTTCTTGAAAAACTTTGGAATTTCAATGGCTTCCTCCGAATTTTGCCGGTTGGAGGAAGCGTCGCCGCCTTGGCCGTCGCCCTGCTGCAGCGCGTAGAGATCCGTTACGATTCTCTTGATCTGAAAGCGATTTTTCACCCTGTGGGCGTGACTGAAATGCAACGGATTTTGTTGTCGATGACGGCCTTGAACTGCGGTCTTTGCCAGCCATCCAGTCGAAAAACCCGCGGGGCTTCGCAGACGACCGATTTGCAGGCGCGCTGTTCGCAGGCGTGTTTCCCTGGCTGAGTTCGGGAAAATCCTGATACGTCAAGGGTCTGCGGGGTGGCCGTGTTTTCGATGGAGGAAGAGGCTCGAATTGCTGCGGAGTGTCCGGCGAGGCACCCTCATTGTCTGGGCTTCTCTTGACCTTCGGCTCAAGGACGACCCGGCGTTCCTGCGCCGGCCGGGGCGCGCTCGCTGGCTCGCGCGATGGCGCAAAGCCCCGCCGGGGCGCCAAAGGCGATATCCGGTCTGCAAGACTTGGTTCCCGCTCGGAGAAAACGGGCGGCGGCAGAGGCATGTGCTCGTTTGGGGCGATTCCGGTCGCGACGACCGACACGCGAACCCGGTTTTGCAGAGAGGGGTCGAAGGTTGCGCCGACGATGATGTTCACCTCCGGATTTTCGTCCGCATCGACCTCGCGGCGGATACGCGATGCAGCCTCTTCGACCTCGTAAAGAGTCATGTTGAAACTGCCGGTGATGCTCACCAGCAGGCCTCTCGCGCCGCGCATGGAAACCTCGCCCAAGAGCGGGTTCGAGATCGCCGCCTCGGCAGCTTGCAGCGCGCGCTTCTCGCCCTCGGCCTCGCCCGTGCCCATCAGCGCCGTGCCCATGTTCTGCATGACGGTGCGGACGTCGGCAAAATCGAGGTTGATGAGCCCTTCCTTAACCATAAGGTCGGTAATGCATGAGACGCCGGATTTCAGCACGTCGTCCGCGCGCATGAAGGCATCGGCGAAGGTGGTTTTTTCGCTCGCGACCAGGAATAGATTTTGGTTCGGAATGACGATCAGCGTGTCGACGTGCTTCGCGAGCTGAGCTATGCCCGCCTCCGCCGTGCGCATCCGGCGCTGGCCCTCGAATTCGAAGGGCTTCGTCACGACCGCAACGGTCAGCACGCCAAGTTCCTTCGCCGTCCGGGCAATGATCGGAGCGGCGCCCGTGCCCGTGCCGCCACCCATGCCAGCGGTAATGAAAAGGAGATGGACGCCGTCCAGATTGGAGCGGATTTCTTCCAGCGCTTCCTCAGCCGCGGCGGCGCCGATTTCGGGCCTCGACCCCGCGCCAAGACCCTCGGTGATGTTCGCACCCATTTGGATGACGGTCCCTGCGCTCGAAGAGGCAAGGGCCTGTGCGTCCGTATTCGCAGCGATGAACTCGACGCCTTCGAGGCCGCTCTCAATCATGTTGTTAACGGCGTTGCCGCCCGCGCCGCCGACGCCAATGACCGTGATGCGCGGCCGCAACTCCGTCAACCCTGGAAGTTGCAGGTTTATTCCCATGACAAGGCCTCGTCAGCTTTCTTCCCGGGCTTTGAGCCCGCTTATGCCTGCAGCCGATTGCGCGGAGCCGATATCAAAGAAAGCTTGTCCGCAGCCATTGGCTGATTCGAGACGCGTAGCTACTA
Source organism: uncultured Alphaproteobacteria bacterium (assembly GCA_963833565.1). Lineage (GTDB taxonomy): Bacteria > Pseudomonadota > Alphaproteobacteria > Rhizobiales > Rhodomicrobiaceae > Rhodomicrobium. The sequence goes on along the minus strand of CAWHYO010000031.1, from coordinate 89,071 downwards.
TCTTGAGACCCAAGTTCGGGCGCGTAAGGGATTTCCCCCGCGGACTGATGCCGGCTTGCATAAAGACACCCCCCAACAAGCGCGCTTAACGCATTACCGGCGCTCAGACCGTTCAAGTTGACAGGCGTTCCCGTTCTGACCTCCGAGGCGAGGATGTGCGAAGCGAGTTCGCGAATTCCCGGAAGCAGACTACCACCCCCGGTCAGTACGGCGCCCCCCATCGGAATAGAATATCCAGCACCTTTTAACCGTTCATTAATGGCCTGAAGGAGGCACGATGCCCTTGATCGAATAATATGATTAAGAGAAAACTTGGATATTGGCTCGCTGGTTTCTCCATTACTGACAGGCAAGTCGACGTCAGCTTGCAGGCTATCGTATACACTGCCATAGCGAATTTTGAGGCGTTCCGCTTCAAATTTGCGAAGGTTGAACGCGCGCGCAATTTCTTCGGAGATCTGCTGGCCGCCCGAGCCGATGCAATCGGCAAAGACCGGGACGCCCCGCGAAAAGAGAACGATAGCCCGTGGATTGTGCGCCCATGTCGATGACAAGGATGCCCGCCGACCGCTCCAGCGCATTCGTAACCGCCAGCGCAGCGGCGATAGGGCCTGCAATATATCCACGCACCGTGAGCAGGCTCTTTGCCAGGCACGCCCGCGATTTGGCGCGCGCCCCTGATGCGGCATGGATATCGCGATGACATCGGTTTCGCCGGCCGCGATGCTGTCAGCCGCCGCCGATTCAGCGTCATCGGAGTCGCCCGCGGTCATGAAAAGATGAAGCAGTTTCCGCTGCGGCGCTTGAGCAATGTTCTCCGGCCGCGATCGAAATCGCGTCGATGTCCTCCTTGAGCAGCGTCCCTTGTGCGCCCAGCTTGGCTGCGAACATATCTGCGGCCAGGCCATGGAACTGGCCCGTAACGAGCACGTCCTCGACTGTCATGCCAGCCTCGGCTTCCGCCTGCGCCACGGCTCGCCTGATGCTTGTTTCCGTGCCCGTCACATTGACGATGCGTCCACCGGACAAGCCCGAAGATCTGACCACCCCGCTGCCCAGGACACGGACGTTCCTCGCGCCCGTGTCGAAGCCGAAGCGCGGTGCAGATAAGGAAACGATCGCGCAGGCGAGCTTCTGAGAGCCCATATCCACGATGGTTATGATCTCGTCTCGCGTTCTGAACGGCCATAGCCGCGACGGACCGCGAGAGGTCTGCCGCTGCTCTACCGTCATAAGGCCCTGCCTCTCCGGGGCGGCATCGTGGGTTGCGGCGGCCCGGATGTAATAACGGCGATGGCCTTGTCGCGATTGGCCGGGGTCGGATCCCGCAGTTGCAAGATCGTCCGGTTCGCGAGACGGAAATCTATGGTGTCCAAGGCCATATCGGCAATCTTATTGCTGGCCAGAAGCGCTTCAACCCGGCCGAGAACTAGCTCGTTCACCTTGCGCGGGAGTTTCAGGATCAGCCCGCTGTCGAGCTTGATCTGCCAAAACCGTTCGGCGACGAGATCGATGCGTTCGATGTGCCGCTTGACGGACTCATGACCGGAAAGAGCATCGATAAAATCCGCAGCTTCCGCCGGCGCGCCCGTCGCCCGCAAAGAGGGGAAGCGTTTCGAACCGCCCTTCCGCCGGCCCCAGGACACGACCTTCGCGGTCTATGGCCTGCACGACATTTTCTGCATCAGCCCATCGCGCAAACGGTTCGCGCTCGGTCATCACCACTTCCAGCCGCGAAGGCAGGCTGCGGCGTACTTCCGCCGAGGCGACCCAGCCGATCTTCAAAAGCCGGTCCTGCGCTTCTGCCGTTTCGTAAGAGAGAGAGGAGTTCGCAAAAGGCAAGGCGAGGGCCTTCATAAGGGACTCTCGCGACGTGTTCTTGGAGCCGGAAATGGCGAGGTCTTCCACACGGAACCCGGCGTCGTATGCGGCGCGGTCCGCCATGCTCGGCGACTTCGTCGTAGATCGCCTTTGTCGCGCCCGATAGATGGAGCGCGTAGAACGCCGTCGCGACAAGAAACATCATGCTCACCACGAAGCCAACTTTCGCCGCGTAATCCGCATGCGCCTCTACTATCGAAAACCAGGAAGGCTGGGCTGCCCCCTTCTTGACCGGTTGCGCCCTATCGTCTCCGAGACTCGCTGATCGAACCTTTTCCTGGTTTACCGGTTGCAAGAGGCATCCTCCACAATCCACCGAACAAGCTCACCGAACGTCAATCCAACATGGGCAGCGAGTTCAGGGACAAGCGATGTAGCCGTCATGCCTGGTTGAGTATTGACCTCAAGGCAGACAAGCTCGCCTGTTCCCCCGGAACGATCGTCGAAACGAAAATCGGCCCGGCTTATGCCACGGCAGCCCAACGCGTTGTGCGCATCGACTGCCAATTTTTGGATAAACTTGTAAATGTCCGGTGAAATTTGTGCCGGTAGAATGTGGCGTGAGCCTCCTTTTGCGTATTTTGCTTCGTAATCGTAGAAACTGAGCCCCTCGGCGGGCAGAATTTCGATGATGTCGAGGGCGCGGTCGCCCATCACGGCGCAGGTGAGTTCCCGGCCGCCGACGTATTTCTCGACGAGAACGTCGCCGAATGCCCAGTCGGGCCGGTTCAACTCCTGCGGCGGGATATTCATGGTCCTCCCGCACGACGTAGACGCCGACGCTCGATCCTTCGGAGACCGGCTTGATGACATAGGGCGGCGGCATGAGATGGCCGCGCGCGGCCTCTTCGCGGCTCGCCACGATGCCCTCTGCCACCGGCACGCCCGCCGCCTTGAAGGCGATCTTGGCGCGCGCCTTGTCCATCGCAAGCGCGGAGGCCAGCACGCCTGAATGCGTGTAGGGAATTTCGAGCGTCTCAAGCACGCCCTGGATGCAGCCGTCTTCGCCCCATTTGCCGTGAAGCGCGTTGAAGCAGGCGTCGGGTTTGAGAGCGGTGAGGCGGTCGGCGATGTCCCGGTTCACGTCGATCGGCGTCACGCGATAGCCGAGCTGCTCCAGCGCGCTCGCGCAGGCCGCGCCCGACCTCAGCGAAACATCCCGCTCCGAAGACCAGCCGCCCATCAGGACAGCGATATGGTGGAATTTGGGTTGTCATTCAGCGGCGGCGAGTTCTGCCCCTGCGCCCGGAATGCCGATGCGCTTGATTTCCCATTCAAGCATGATTCCGCTGTGTGCGAAAACCCGCTCGCGAACAAGCTCGCCGAGCCGCTCGACATCGGCGGCGGTGGCGCCTTGATCGTTGATGAGAAAATTGCAGTGCATCTCGGACATATGAGCGCCGCCAACGCGAAGTCCGCGGCAGCCCGCCGCGTCGATGAGTTTCCAGGCGCTTTGGCCCGGGGGATTTTTGAAGGTTGAACCCCCTGTGCGGCTTTTTATGGGCTGATGCGTTTCGCGATACTCGGCGACGCTTTTCATCTCGCGCTCGATTTCGGCGGGCTCGCCCTCGCGGCCTTCAAAAATGGCGTGGGTGAAAATATGATCGCCCGGAACGCCGCAATGGCGGTAGGTGAAGCCCATCCCGGCGTTGTCGAAGACGTGGATCTTGCCGCTCCGGTCGACTGCGCGCGCTTCCACCAAAACGTCTTTCGTTTCTCCGCCGTGAGCGCCTGCGTTCATGCGCAGCGCACCGCCGACGGTGCCGGGAATGCCGCGATAAAAGGCAAGGCCTGCGATACCCGCCGAAGCTGCGACCTGGGCAAGCCTCACATCAGGCACAGCCGCGCCTGCTCGAATCCGGGTCGCGCTTATCGCCACGGCCTCGTTGAAGCCGCGCGCAAGGCGAATGACAACGCCAGGAACGCCGCCGTCCCGGACAATCAAATTCGAGCCGACGCCGATGACGATCACCGGAATGTCGGGCGGGCAGCGCGAGAGGAAATAAGCAAGATCGTCCTCGTCGGCTGGCGTAAACATCACCTGCGCCGGGCCGCCGACGCGCAGCCATGTCAGATCGCTGAGCGAGACATTCGACAGAAGCCGGCCGCGAAGGTCAGGCGCGGCCGCCAGAAGACTTGGGACGAGGTCCGGAAACACGATCAAGATCACTCCGCCGCGCCGGCAAACGCGGAATAACGGCTGAGACGGCCCGGAAGCGTCGCGCGTCCATTCGCTGATGGTGCCCGCGCCAAGCCCGATGACGAGATCGCCAGGCCGCGCAAGAGCGGCGACTGTGCGCGTGAGCGTATCCTCGCCTTCGATTGCGTAGACCCGCGCATGCCCCGTGTGCCGGATGCCCTCGACGAGCTTGTCGCGATCGAAGCCGTTCGGCGCTTCGCCAGCGGCGTAGACGGGCGCGATGAGCACCGTGTCCGCCTCCTTGAAGCACTCGCAGAACTGGTCGAACAGCGATTCCAGCCTCGAAAAGCGATGGGGCTGCATGACTGCGATGACGTGGCCCTTCGATGCTCCGCGCGCAGCGCTCAAGACGGCCGCTATCTCGGTTGGGTGATGGGCATAGTCGTCGTAAATCGGCAACGCCGTTCCATTCGCCGGTCGAGGTGAACCTGCGGTCGACGCCTTCGAAGGTCGAGAGCGCCGCAAAAATCTGATCGGGCGAAAGGCCGATATGCTGGCCGACCGCAATCGCAGCCGCCGCATTCAGTGCGTTGTGCGCTCCCGGCACGGGGAGCTTGAACTTGTTTCTCCGGACAGGCGGATTGCCAGCGCCTGTGGCCAGGATCGCGTCGAAGGTCACCGATCCGCCATTCGTGACGACGTGGTCGATCCGTGACTGCGCATCGAGCGCGCGCCCGAACGCCTGCGATCGGCGGAAGCCGTCCTTCCGCATCGAGGCGGTTGAGGAGGCTGCGCACGACGGGATGATCGATGCCCGGGCACGGCGAGGCCGTTTTCGGGAATTTGACGGAAGAATGTCAGGAACGCCTCGTGGAGGGCGGCCTCTGTCCCGTAATAATCGAGATGCTCCGGGTCGATATTGGTCACGACGCCGATCTCGGTCGGCAGCCGGATGAAGGTGCCATCCGATTCATCGGCTTCGACGACCATCCATTGGCTCGATCCGATCCTGGCATTCGATCCCCAGGCGCGCAACAACGCCGCCGACAAGCACGGTCGGATCGAGACCGGCCTCGACCATCATCCAGCCGATCATGGCCGTGGTCGTGGTCTTCCCGTGGGAACCGGTGATCGAGATCGTCCGATAGCCCTTCATGAGCGCAGCAAGCGTATCCGCGCGGCTGAATACGGGCAGACCTTTTTCCCGCGCAGCCATGAAGCTCCGGATTTGTCATCCTTGACCGCCGTCGAAATGACCACCGTGGCTGCGCCATCGAGATTTTCAGCGCACTGGCCCACAAAGACCTTGATGCCTTTGCTGGAGAGGCGGCGAAGATTGGCGCCGTCTTTCTGGTCGCTGCCTTGCACGGCGATGCCACGCGCAGCCATGATCTCGGCGATCGCGCTCATGCCGATGCCGCCGATGCCGATGATGTGTACGCGACCGCCGGAAAGCGGGTCTTTCATTGCCGTGTCCTCTCTTCCGCCAACTGCCTGCATTCAGACAGCTAGCCAAATAATAGAAGCAGATTCTTAAGCAGTTACTGCAGCGCCCACGGTCGAACCTTGCTTTTCAGCTAACTCTTCAAGGAGATTCGCAAGATTTTCAACAGCTCTGTAATTTGCAAGGGACATGCGCATTGGATGCGGCCCTGACCAGCGCCGCAGGATCCTCGAAGAGACGGCGCACCGCTCCCGCAATCCCTCCGCAGTCAGCGAGCTTTGCGGGTAGCAGTAGCCCGCGCCAGCGCTCTCCATCCGGGTTGCATTTTCGAGCTGATCGTTGTCTTTCGCATGCGGAAGCGGAACGAGTATGGCGGGGCGGCCGAGCGCGCAGAGCTCGGCGACGGTGGTGGCGCCGCTTCGCGAAATGATGAGGTGCGAGTTCGACATCCTGTAAGGAAGATCCTCAAAGAATGTCGCAAGTTCGGCAGCGACGCCTGAAGCCTCGTAGGTGTCGAAGACGCGGTCGATATCCTCGGCGCGGCACTGCTGCATGACGAAGAGCCGGTCCTTGATCTGCTGCGGCAGCAATTGCAGCGCCTGCGGCACTATTTCGGAGAAGTACCGGGCTCCCTGGCTGCCGCCAAAGACAAGCAGGTTGAGCTGGGCCTGGCTCGCCGGCGGACGATAGGGAACACTCTTCAGGTCGAGAACCGCCTTGCGAAGGGGCGATCCCGTGACCCGGGCCTTCAGCAGAAGCTTGCCTTCCAGATATTTCGTGTTCTCGAAGGAGCACGCGATGGCCTTCACCATCGGCGCCAGGAAGCGGTTGGCCTGCCCCATCACGGAGTTTTGTTCATGGATCGCCGACGGAATGCCCCGCCCCATCGCAGCGAGAACAGGCGCGAGCGTCGGATAACCGCCGAAGCCTATGATGGCTTTGGGCTGGACTTCCCCCATGATCCGGTAAGAGGCCTGGAAGCCGCTTCCGAGAAGCCCGAGCGTCTTTGTCGCCTCGATCGGGGAGCGCCCCTGGAATGTCGCGGCCGCCACCTTGTAGATCTTCCGTGCCGGAAAATCGTTGCCGAACGCGTGGCCGCGCGTATCGGTGATGAGATCCACCTCCCAGCCGCGCCGGATCAGCTCCTCGCAAAGCGCCTGGGCGGGGAAAAGATGACCGCCGGTTCCGCCCGCGGTCAACATGAGCGAACCGCGGCTCATGGAAGAGACTCCCTGCTGGATGTCATTGCCAAATCTCCGGCCTCTGGGAAGGCCTGGGAGGCGCACTTGAACTGAGACCGCTTGGTCAAGGCGACGATCATGCCAAGAGTGATCGCGGTCGCGAGAATTGAGGACCGGCCGTAAGACACAAAGGGAAGCGTGACACCCTTTGCGGGAAGCAGATTTAAATTCACTGCCATGTTGATCAAGGCCTGCAATCCGAAAATCATGACGAGCCCCGCAGCCGCGAGACGGACGAAGGCACTCCTGCTCGCGAAATGCGCCTCTTAATGCTCTCCAGACAATCAAGGCATAAATCAGGATCAGGAAAAGGCAGGCGGCAATGCCCATCTCTTCAGCGACCGCCGCGAACACAAAATCGTTGTGAGCGTCGGGCAGGCGCGTTTTCGTGAATCCTTCGCCCAGGCCATGCCCGAACCAGCCGGCATTGCGAAAAGCGTTGACCGCCACGGAGGTCTGCAAAGACTCGGCAGTTCCCCCGGTGAAACGATTTATGCGGCTCGTGAAATGCGGCATGGTGAAGTAGGCCGCGGCGAGGCCGGCCAGAAATGCCACCAGGAACAAAGGTGCGATGCGCAGCGAGTAGCCGGACAGGAAGAAAAGACCGCACCAGACGCAGGTCACGATAATCGTCTGCCCCATGTCGGGCTGCAGGACGAGCAGCCCGACGAAAAGCAGGAGCATCAACAGCGCCAGCTCAAGCGCGGGCATATCCTGTCTTCTGTTGCTTTCCGAGAAGAGCCAGGCTGAGAGCACGACGAAGCCCGGCTTGACGAATTCGGACGGCTGCAGGAATACGCCTCCGACAATCAGCCAGCGCGCCGCGCCGTTTCGCTCGATGCCCTGCAGGAGTGTGGCGGCCATCAGGAGGATGCCGGTGCTGAACAGAAAAAGAGCAAAGCGCTTGATCTGGGCGGGATTGAGCAAAGAAACGCCGAACACGATGGCGAGCGCCGACGATCACGCCAAGCGCGTGGCGCTTCACGAAATAGAAGGGTCAAGCTTGAAGTGCAGGGCTATTTGCGGGCTCGCCGCTGCGGAGGCCGCAAGACCGGCAACGGCGAGCACGAGGATAAGGGCAAGCAGGGTGCGGTCGACTGTGAGCCACCAATCGGTAACGATGGCCCGTTCGGCCCGCGAAAAGTTCATGCGGCGCGGTCCTTGGCGGGCGCTTCGGGCAGAGCCTCCACGAGGGCACGGAAGGCGTCGCCGCGAACTTCGAAGTTCGGGAACTGATCGAAAGAGGCGCAGGCGGGCGAAAGAAGCACCACCGCTTCGGCGCCGGTCGCGGAAAGCGCATCGGCCGAGGCCTCCGCCACCGCCCGCTCCAGCGTCTTCGAAATCGTGGAGGGAAGCTTTCCGCCGAGCGTCTTTGAAAACGCCTCCGCCGCCTCGCCAATCAGGTAAGCCTTCCTGATGCGCGGGAGATAAGGCACGAGGCTTTCGATGCCGCCCGCTTTCGGCTTGCCGCCCGCGATCCAATAGATGTTGGAGAAACTCGAAAGCGCCCGCTCGGCCGCGTCGGCGTTCGTGGCCTTCGAGTCGTTCACGAAGAGGACATGCCCGATGCGCCGGATCTCCTCCATTCTGTGAGCCAGGCCGGGGAAGGTCCGAAGCGCTTGCGCAAGCTTGTCCCAGGGTAGGCCGAGACTGCGAGCGGCAGCCAGCGCCGCGCTTGCATTCTGGGCGTTGTGCGCGCCTCTGAGCGAGCCGATGCCTGCCAGCTGGACGCCGTTTGTGATAGCGCCGTCCGCCACCTCGAATAACTCGGAGCCTTGCGCATAGATGCCGGTGCGAACCGGATGATATGCCGAAATCCGCGACGGTTTTCGTGCCGCGCTCAACGGCTCTGCTCCGCGATGGCGTCGCAGAAGCCATCGTCCGCGCCGATCACCGCTGTTCCCGCTCTGCGCGAAGATCTTCTCCTTCACCGCCGCGTAGTTCTCAAGCGTTCCATGCCGGTCGATATGATCGGGCGTAACATTCAACAGGATGCCTGCGTCAGGATCGAGGCTTGGGGTGAGGTCGATCTGATAGCTCGACAATTCGAGCACGTAATGCCGCCCATCCTTGAAGGGCGGGAGATCGAGAACGGCGGTGCCGATATTGCCGCCGCGAACCGCATCGAGCCCTGATGCTTCAAGCAGATGGTGGGTCAGCGCGGTCGTGGTGGATTTTCCGTTCGTGCCCGTAATGGCGATGATGGGCGAAGCCGTGCCAGCCCGCCGGCGCTCGCGCATGAAAATCTCGGTATCCCCGATGATCTCGACCTCATGCGCATGGGCTAGCTTCACGGTCCAGTGCGGCTCCGGATGGGTGAGCGGCACGCCGGGGGCGAGGACAAGCGCATCGACCGCGCCCCAATCGACGGTTTTCAGATCGACAAGCGGCAACCCGGCAGCTTTCGCCGCCTCGCGTCCCTTCTCACCGTCGTCCCAGGCCAGAACCGAAGCGCCGCCCGCGAGCAAGGAGCGCCCCGTCGCCAGCCCAGACATCCCCATTCCGAAAACGGCGACGGTCCTGCCCGCAAAGGAGTGCGCTTCGATCATGTTACCTCAGCTTCAGCGTGGTCAGTCCGATGAGGGCAAGTATCACGGCAATGATCCAGAAACGCACGACAACGGTTGGCTCGGCCCAGCCCTTCTGCTCGAAATGATGATGCAACGGCGCCATTCGGAAAACGCGTTTACCAGTCAGCTTAAAAGACAACACCTGGACAATGACCGAAACGGTTTCAAGAACGAACAAGCCGCCGACGATGGCGAGCACGATCTCGTGCTTGACGGCGACGGCAATCGAGCCGAGCGCGCCCCCCAAAGCGAGCGAGCCTGTGTCGCCCATGAAGATCATGGCGGGCGGCGCATTGAACCATAAGAATCCGAGCCCCGCGCCGAGAAGCGCCCCGCAGACCACCGCCAGTTCGCCCGCGCCCGGCACAAAGTGGATTTGCAGGTAGTCGGCGAAAATCTTGTTTCCGACGAGATAGGCGATCACGCCGAAGGCCGAAGCCGCGATCATGACCGGCACGATGGCGAGGCCATCGAGGCCGTCGGTCAAGTTGACCGCATTGCCCGCCCCCACGATCACGAAAATCCCGAGGCAGACGAACAGGATCGGTCCGAGCTGGATCACGAAGTCCTTGAAAAAGGGCAAGGCCAACGACGTTGCGAAGGGCTTGAAGCCAGCGGCGGCGACCATGGCGTAGGTGGCGAGACCGGCAACGAGCAGTTCGAGAAAGAACCGGAACCGCCCGGAAAAGCCCGACGAGGTGCGCTTGGTCACCTTCAGATAATCGTCGTAGAAGCCGATGAGGCCGAAGGAGAGCGTGACGGCGAGGACGATCCACACATAGGGGCTGAAGGGATTGGCCCAGAGAACCGTCGCCACGCACAGCCCGAGCAGGATCATGAGGCCGCCCATTGTGGGCGTGCCCTTCTTGGTGAGAAGGTGCGTTTTCGGTCCGTCCTCGCGGATTGGCTGGCCCTTGCCTTGCCGCAGGCGAAGCGAATCGATCAGCGAGGGGCCGAGCACGAACACGACGAGCATCGCTGTTACGACCGCCCCGCCCGTTCGGAAGGTGATGTACCGGAACAGGTTGAAGACTTGCGCTTGGCTGCTCAGTTCGCCCAGGAGATAAAGCATACGATGTCCAACTTTAAGCTGCGCCGCGGCTTTGTTCTTCGGCCGCAAGATTAGAAAAGTGCAAGCGCAGCGCCTCCGCCAGATGGCCCATGCGGCTTCCGAGAGACCCCTTGATCATGACCGCGTCGCCGCCTCGCACCCGATTCAGCAAAACAGCGCGCAGATCCTCGGATTTTTGAGTCCAGCCGCCCCGCCTCTGCTGAGGCAGCCGTTCGTAAAGATGCGCCATCAACGGTCCGGCGCAGAAAACGAGATCGATGCCGCTCGAGTCAACCGCATCGGCGAGTTCTGCGTGGAATTGTGGCCCACCGTGGCCGAGTTCCAACATATCCCCCAGGACCGCGACGCGGCGGGCGAACCTCGTCCGACGACGTTGTCCCGAGCACCTCCAGCGCCGCGCGCATCGATGCCGGATTGGCGTTGTAGGACTCGTCGATGACGAGAACCGGGCCTTCCGCCGTGTCTGTAAGCCGTGCTGCGCCCCCGCCCTTCCGGCGCCTCGAACCGGGCGAGGCATTCGGCTGCGGTCTCGACGCGCGCGCCCGCAAGTTTGGACGCCGCAAGCGCGGCAATCGCGTTCGAAGCGAGATGACGGCCGCGAGCGCGGATCTGGAATGTCAGGCGTGTGCCCAGGATATCGGCGGTGACCACGGAGCCTTCCTCGACTGCCTCGTAGGAGAGAAGCCGCGCATCGACGCCGGGGCTCTCGCCGAAAGTCACGACGCGTGCATCTTTCGAGCGCGCACGCGCCGCAAGCCTCGCAAAATGCTCATTGTCAGCGGGCAGAATAGCAGTTCCGCCTTGCTCGAAACCCTCGAAAATCTCGGCTTTTGCGTCCGCAATCTCAGCCACCGATTTGAAGAACTCGATATGGACCGGGGCCACCCAGGTGACGATCGCGATATGCGGGCGAACGAGGCTCGTCAGCGGCGTGATTTCGCCCGCGTGGTTCATGCCGATTTCGAAGACGCCGAAAGCCGCATCTCGCGGCATTCGCGCAATCGAAAGAGGGACGCCCCAGAGGTTGTTATAGGACTTCTCCGAGGCGTGAGTGGCGCCCGACGCGGAAAGCATCGTGCGCAGCATCTCTTTTGTGCCGGTCTTGCCGACGCTCCCGGTCACGGCGACGATGGTTGCCTTCGACCTTTTTCGCGATTGCCGCGCCAGCGCGTTCAGCGCTTCCAGCGTGTCGGCCACGCGGAATAGCGGGCCGGATAACGATCCCGGCTGAAAGGTCATCATCCACGACAGCGGCTGCAGCGCCCATGTCGAAGGCGGAGCCGACGAACTTGTGCCCGTCCATCCGCTCGCCCTTGATGGCGAAGAAGAGATCGCCGCGCTTAACTGTGCGGCTGTCGATGGAGACGCCGTTCACCGGGACGGCTGCTGAATCCGGCGGCGGTCATTTCCAGCGCCGCCGCGATCTCCGGGATCGTCCAAAGCGGTTCAGCCATGGCTTGTCCTCCGCGCGGCGGCAAGCGCAGACGCAACGGCTTCGTGATCGGAGTAGGGAATGACGGTCTTGCCCACGATCTGGCCGGTCTCGTGGCCCTTGCCCGCCACAAGCAGAACATCGCCTCTCTTGAGGTTTCCGACCGCCATCGCAATGGCGTCGGCTCGGCCCGCGATCTCGATCGCGCCGGGCGCCGCCGCCATGATCGCGCGTCGGATCAAGGCTGGTTCTTCGCTCCGCGGGTTGTCATCGGTGACGTAAACGTCATCCGCATGAGCAACCGCTGCGCGCCCCATCTCGGGGCGCTTTCCCTTGTCCCTGTCGCCGCCGCAGCCAAAAACGGCGTGCAACCGGCCGCTCACATAAGGCCGCAAGGCTTGCAGCGCTTTCACAAGCGCGTCCGGCGTGTGGGCGTAGTCGACAAAAACCGGCGCGCCGAGTGCGGTTTCGCCGATAAATTCGAGGCGGCCCTTCGCGCCACGGATTTCCGCCAAGGCCGAGAATACGGTATCCGGTGAAGCGCCAAGCCCGAGCGCCAGCCCTGCAGAGACGAGCGCGTTCGAAACCTGGAAGGCTCCTGCGAGAGGCAGCTCGACGCAACGGTCCCGGCCCTCGAAAGTGACGCAGAGGCGTTGCTTGAAGCCCTCTCGCGCGATGGCGTTGAGGACAATCGCCTGACCGCTTTGGCCGACGGTCAAGACATTGAGCTTGCGGTTTTGCGCCGCCTCGATGACCTGGTCCGCGCCGGGGCTGTCGGCGTCGATCACCGCGGGCGCGCCGGGAGGCAAGAGTTCGCGAAAGAGGCGCAGCTTCGCCTGGAAGTAATCCTCGAAGGTCGGATGATAATCGAGGTGATCGCGCGTGATATTTGTGAAAGCGCCTGCCGAGAAGCGCACGCCGTCCAGCCGGTGCTGGTCGAGGCCATGGCTGGAGGCTTCAAGCGCCAGATGGGTCACACCTTCCGCCGCCAGCGCCGCAAGGTGCTTGTGAAGCGTAACCGGATCGGGTGTCGTGTGCGCGAGCACCTTCTCCCCTGTCCTTGTCACGATGCCGACCGTTCCGAGGCTCGCAGCCTCAAAGCCGATTGCGGCCCAGATCTGGCGCAGAAAAGCTGCAACCGAGGTCTTGCCGTTCGTGCCGGTGACGGCCGCGACGATTTCGGGCTGCGCGCCGTAGAAGCGAGCGGCAAGGTGAGCGAGCGCCTGCCGCGGCTCGGCCGAACGAAACACGGGTACGCTCAGGGCGTCCGGCTTTGCGTTATCCGCAGCAAGGACCGCAACTGCTCCTCGCGCGATGGCTTCTCCGGCGAAAGCCATGCCATCCGCCTTCGTTCCCGGAAGCGCGACGAAAAGCATGCCGGGTTGGGCGAGGCGGCTATCGGCCGTAAGGCCAGTAATTCTCGTATCCAGGGGAGTACTGGTACTGACCGTAAGCGGAATATCCTTGATTAAATCCGCTAGTCTCATAGGGGTTCCGTCGAAAGAAGCGCTGACGCTCTCTGGGAGCCGCCTGTTCATAGGAGGTTGGAGCGGGTTCGTCAAACCGGGGTGTGGGCAAGATGTCGAGCATCGGGGCAACTCGCTTGATGATGGCGCCCGCCGTCGGAGCCGCGTTTTGCGAGGCTTCGTTGATTTTGCCCGGCTCCTCGGGCTTCGGCTCGTCGAGCGTCACCATGACGATGTACTTGGGATCGCCGATCGGAAATGCCGCCACAAAGCTGTTCATCACGTCATGGGTATAACGGCCCTCCTTCACTTTGAGCGCCGTTCCCGTCTTGCCGCCAACGTCGATGCCTGGGACGGCCGCGCGCCGTCCCGTGCCCCTCTGGACGACAAGGCGCATCAGATCCCGCATCTCGGCGCTGGTTTGAGGGCTGATCACCCTCTGGCCTTTGTCGTCCGCGCCTTTTTCCGAAAGCAGAAAAGTCGGCTTGAGCCGCTCGCCGCCATTGACGAGAGAGGCCATCGCCCCCGCGAACAGAAGCGGCGGAACGGCGATGCCGTGCCCGTAGGCGATGGTGATCGCGTTGGTGGGCCGCCAAATCTTCGGAAACACCGGAACGGGGGATGTTCCGGCCTCGGTTTCGATCTTCTCAAACAGGCCCAGCGACCTGAGGAAAGCCTGCTGGCGGCTCATGCCGGCCGCCATCGCGATGCGGGCCGCGCCTGTGTTCGAGGAATGGATGAAAATGTCTTCCACGCTCATGAGCTGCCGCGTGGCGTGGGCATCGCGAAGCAGAAAATTGCCGACGTTCAGCGGGCTTGCGTCGAACAACTCGTAGCGGGTGGCCACGCCCTGATCGAGCGCCATCGCGATGGTGAGGGACTTGAAGACGGAGCCGAGCTCATAAACGTCGGTGACGACGCGGTTTTGCCGGTTCTGCTCGGCGGCCTGCTCGCGGCGGTTCGGGTCGAAATCCGGCAACGAGGCGGACGCAAGAACCTCGCCGTTCTTCACATCGAGGACAAGCCCGAGAGCGGCTTTCGCACGGTAGAGATCCATCGCATGCGAAAGTTCATCCGTCAAGCACATGCTGCACGCCCAGGTCAAGCGCCAGCTTGACGATGGGCCTGTCGGTGAGCGGCATGGGCGCAACCTGCGAGCCGAGCTTCTGGTCGATGTACCATTCGACGCCGCTGCGCCCTTCATTGTCGACATTGGTGATCCCGAGGATGTGCGCGGCCTCGTTTCCCGCCGGGTAGACCCTTTGGACCGTGGGAAGCAGCGTCAGGGCAGGAATGCCGAGCGCGTGAACCGCCTCGGCCTGCTTGGGCGTCAGGCCGCGCTTGACCCACTCGAAATGGCTCGTCTTGTCGCGGAATTTCTTCGCGAGTGCAGCCTGATTGAGATCCGGAAATAAGCCTGCGAGTTTTTCGGCTGCATCATCTGCGTTGACCACCTGCTTCGGGTTTGCCGAAAGCCAGTAGACGCGGATGTCGGTGGCAAGCAGCCTGCCGTGACGGTCGACGACGTCGGGGCGATTTTTGGCGAGCACCGTTGGGGTCGCCACCGCCAGGACCGGAAGATCCCCCTCATATGCTCCATAATGGATGATCCGGCCCGAAACGATTGTGAAGGTGCAGACGAAAAAAAGCGCCAGCAGCGCTTGCGCGCGCTGGGCATTTCTCGCAGCTCGTCCGGCGGTGTTCGAGCCGCCAATCCGGTGGCAAAGGGTTGCCAGCGTCACCATCGCCTTCTAGCGGATCCCGTCCGGGGCAGCCTGGGCGGACGCTTTTGCGATCAGGGCCGCGATGCCGTCTTTCCGAGCCACAGGCGCAGTTGAATTTTGGGCGATGGCGCTTGAACCTGACGCGACCGCACTCCACGGAACGAGCTGCGCGGATGCAATCGGCTCCAGTTTCAGGGTCTTGCGCGCCATATCCTCGATCCGCTCCGGCCTCGACAGGTAGCTGACCTCGGCGCGCATCAGCGCGACGAAATCGCTTTCGTCCTGAAGATTGTTCACCAGCTCGCGCGCTTCGGTTTCAAGCGCCCGCGTTTTGAGCTTGAGGGTATAGGTATAGGCGAACAGGCCCACGAAGCAGCCAAAGGCCAGAAGGCAAAGTGTACGCATAACGGGATTTTCCCATGCGGAAGCGTCGCGAGGATTAATGCACGGGCGCCGTAAATTTTCGGTGTGATGGCAGGTTGAAAAACAAGTTTTTTTTTGTTCAAGTGCGAGCTGCCATGTCCGGCAGCCAGCGACCTAGGGCGCCGCCCGCTATGCCGTGTGGCCCAGGCGCAATCTCGCTCCTCGATTTTCTGAGGTTACTCGGACGTCATGCCACATTCGAAGTTTGAACGCGGCTTCCAACGCCGAGATCGTACAGCTTCTGTGCGAGGGTCACGGCGGCTGGTGCGTTCAGGGCGGGGGCATCCGCGCCAACGCGCTTCGCAAGTTCCGGATTTTTGTTGAAAATCGAACCGCCAACCATCACGCCGATCGACTTATTGCAGGATCGCTCGCGGATTGTCTTGATCATTTCGGCAAGAGCATCGAGCCGGGACTCGCAGCTCAACGTGATCCCGGCGACGGCGAACCATTCGCTCTGGACAGCGGCAGCGACCTCGAGCGTCGAGCCTGTCTCCGAGCGGACATGCCACCCCGCCGAGCGCAAGAATTTCTCCACCATCGCAAGACCGAAGCGGTGCTGCTCGCCCGCTGTCGTCGCGGTGATCACCCGGCGCATGTCGCCGCTGGCGGTCATCTTGTGCGTGTCATTGAACACGGCCAACAACTTCTGCAAGCGCGCCACGCCGAGCGTTACATCCAGGAAATCGCAACGGTCGTCGTCCCACATCTTCCCGAGATGCCGCGCAGCGGGCTCCAGGAGCTCGACAAACAACGTATCCAGCGGCAAGTCGCGCTGCTTCAGGCGCAAAATGTAGCTGGTCGCTGCCTGCACATCGGGGCCAAGGACAAGACTGGCCAATTCCTCGATTTCACGCTGCGATGGACGCATCCCGTCCCGTCGCGCGAGGCGGGAGAACCTCTTGATGAATCAGCATAAGCCGCGGGATGATTTCCTGAACGATGATCGCCGCCAGCCGGCGCTGCCGGTCGGCCGCATCGGGAGTCGCAGGCCTCTCCGGAGAGGACGCGGTCTTCACAAACGGCCCAGAGCGGGCGAATGATGAAGAAACGGCTGCCTTCCAAATTCCTCATCAAGGTACTCCCTTCCCGAACGCCTGCCATAACTTGATATCCAAATCACAATTTAGTGATTATACGAGGGATTAACGGCTCTTCGAGGAAGAAACGCCATTTGCGACATTAAGTCTATCCACGATAATTGATAAATCGCAAGCGTTTCTTCATCGCGCATGGAACTTTCGTCGAATCCCGGTGTTAGCACTTTACCGCGCAACCAGCTGCGGTATTCGTTGTGGAATAAGGCGCCGTATCGGGCAGGTTGCCCGCGCAAAAACTTGCGCCGATTCGGTTTCCGCTCGCCAATCGGCGTTGTGATGCCGCTCCACCGCGCGCTGCTGCTTGCGGATAGACGGATAGACAAGCTGGCGTGCGCCATCGCAGCGTTTATGGTTCGCCGTTTTGCAGTTGCCGCAATCGGTGCAGAGATTTCGCGGCACTTCTGGCGCGAATGCGAGCGCCCAGATTGCCGGCGCTTCGGTTTCTTCCACGATCACGATGGCGAAAACCTTCAGCTTTGGAATGGGTTGAGAGCGGCAACATAGCCCGGCTCACGACTAAAGTCGAGCAGAGATTGTGCCGCGGGGGCAAAAGAGCAGGATCTATTTTCCTGGATGGAAGGAATGAATTTCTCCTGCTAAGGTCGAGCACGGGGTGAAAGCGGCGGATTTTGCGGGCGATGCCTGGGGCGATTTCGGCAGACAACGGTAGGATCGACTTTTTTATTTCCCGTGCGGGAGCGGATGAGCATTTTGCCGCAGCGATCGGCAAGATCCTCGAAGACGCGGGCTATCGCGTCTTTTCTCCAGCAGTGGGATTTCGCGAATCGCAACTTAATGGAGCGCATGCACGCCGCGCTGCGCGTCATCGCGCTTCTGTCGCCAGCCTATTTCAAAAGCGATGCCTGCATGGCCGAGGCGCTCAACGCCATCGGCCACGATCCGCTGAACAAGAAGCGGCGTCTGATCGCGATGCGGATCGTGGTGGCTCAGCGCGGACACTGAGGCCGGCCAGTTCCTGCTCGACCGGACAGAGCGCACGGATACGGAAGGCGCGGCCCGCCTCGCTCACGATCTCGGTCATCTGCCGCTCGCCCTCGATCACGCGGCGGCCTATTGCAGGCGCACGGGCGCGAGCTTCGACAAATATCGAGAGCTGCTGCCCGAACTCATCAAGCGCGCTCCCAAAGGCGCGAACTAGCCGAGAAGCGTCTATGCCACCTTCAGCCTCGCCATCGAGCACGCGGCCGCGGACTGCGCCGAGGCCGAAACGCTCATGGGCATCCTCGCTTATTTCGCGCCGAACGACATTCCGCTCAGCCTGATCGGCGCGGATGTCATGAGCGAAATCGCGCGCGGCGAAGCGGTTGCTGCCCTTCACCAGGTCTCGCTGCTCGAAATCGAAAATGAAGGCGACCAAGCCACCGTCAGCGTTCATCGCCTCGCCCAGACAGTCATGCGCGACCGGCCCGCGAAGCAGGGCCAAGCCGAAGGGGTCGCGGCGCTGGCGCTCACCCTTATCGCCGACGCGTTTCCCTTCGATAGCGACGATGTGGGCTTTTGGCCCGTCTGCGCAGCCGCCCGCCCGCACGCGCCTTCCGTTCTGCAAACTGCGCCCGATAAAGGCCCTGTCTTAAAAAAACCTCGTACTTACTGAACCAGTTGGCTCTCTATTTGAAAGCTCGTCCTGAATATGGCGAGGCGGAGCCGCTTTACCGCCGTGCACTCTTGATCGACGAACAAAACTTCGGCGTCGATCACCCCGAGGTCGCTATCCGCCTCAATAATCTGGCGCAGCTTCTGCAAGACACAAACCGGCTCGCCTACGCAGGGCCTTTGATGCGGCGCGGCGTTTGCCCCTGACGAGCCCTAAGCCAGCGCGTTGCGCCGGGCGGCCCAGGAGTTTTTTGCGCCGCGTTCCTCTCGCGAACTCAAGGATTTCGCGCAATGGCGTCGCGGCCTCGGCGAGCACCTCATTCTGTTGATGCCACGCGTCGGCGCACGCCACACAACAAAACCTGCGCCCGGCAAGCGTGATATACTCAAATTCAACAGCCTCGCCGGAACAAAAAACGTTGTCGCATAGGACCATGTCGTCTCTCCCATTGTGTGGGCGCGCACGCTAACAAGAGACTGGCACTGGGCTCGCGCTTTTATGCCTCGAATTAGGCAGGTAATATTATAGCGGATCTCGCGCGCTTCTCGACAAGGTCCGCACAAGCTCGCCCGTCCGAAGCGCTACCGTGCTTTGTTTAAAGGCAGATTTAATCAGCGTGGCCCGGCGACGATCCTGGCGTCGTGGAGCGCCCCGATTTCGGAGTTGGCGTAGCCGATCTCGTGCAAAATCGCGTCCGTGTGCTCCCCGAGCTGTGGCGCGCGCGTTGGCGGCTCGCGGCCGTAGGCGCTGAACGAAATCGGGCTGCCGGGGACGAGGTAACTGCCGATCCCGGGCTGCTCCAGCACGCTGAACATGGGGTTGTCCGTCGAGCAATCCCGGTCTTCCGCGATCGTCTGGGCGAACGACCGGAAAACGCTCCAGGTGATGCCGTTCTCATTAAGCGAGCGGGCAAAATCGTCCACGCGCCGACCCGCAAACCAAGGCTTGAGAATCTCCGTAATGCCGGCGCGAGCTTTGAACCGGTCGCCCTCAAGACCGAGATTTAAGCCAAGTTTCTGGCTTAGCTGTTCGAACTCCGTTTTAAGGCCCGTGGCGGCGACGAGCCCATCCCACTGGCGAGGCGTGATGGCCGCGACCATCACACGCTTGCCGTCCGCGCAAGGGAAATCCTGGGCGTAAGCGCCGTAAAGCGCGTTTCCGAATTTGGGGCGGTCGTACTGGTTGATGGTTACCTCGCCTATGATGCCGAGATTGCCCAGCATGGCGAGGGCCACGTCCTTCAGCGCAAGCTCGACGAGTTGGCCTTCGCCCGTCAGCCGGCGGTGCCTCTCGGCCGCCAGCAGCGAAAGCGCCGCCATCTGCCCGGTGATGCAGTCCCAAGCCGGAAGCACATGGCAGATGGGATCGGAGCCTTCCGGCCCCGTGACCATCGGGAAGCCGATCGACGGATTGACGGTGTAGTCGACGGCCGGGCCGCCCGCGCGATCTCCCAGCACCGTAACCATGATAAGGTCGGGGCGCTCCTTCTTCAGTTTTTCATAGGCCATCCAACCCGCGCGAATGTTCGTTAGAAACATCCCCGCATCCGGCCCCGGCGCGCAGATCAAGCGGCGAAGCACCTCCTGTCCGCGCGGGTTGCCCAGATCCACCGCAATGGAGCGCTTGCCCTTGTTGAGGCCAGCCCAGAACAGGCTGCGATTATCTTTGGTGACCGGCCAGCGATGATGATCGAGGCCGCCTTGCAGCCGGTCGAACCGGATCACATCGGCACCCATTTGCGCGAGCGTCATGCCGCCCAGCGGGGCCGCTACAAAGGCAGAACCCTCGATAACCCGCATTCCTTGAAGTATCTTGACCACGGCGCGCTCCTTTTACTGTACCGAATGGCGGGGCTCAACTCGTCGCTTAGAGTTGGAAGGGGTCCTGCCAGTGTAATGTCGCCTGCATGCAGACGTAACCCTCGCCGTTCGATGTGTAGAGATCGAGCCCGCCGTCATCGCGCTGCTTGCCCGACAGAAACAACTTATCGAAATCGAAAAGGGGCCGCACCCCGCGAAAGCTGTAACGCGCGACGCGCCTGCGCGGGTTTCGCGTCTCTGCCGCTTTCATCATCAGCATGGCTTGAAGCGGGCCGTGGACGACGAGGCCGGGATATTTTTCAACCTCTGTTGAGTAGCGCAGGTCGTAATGAATGCGGTGGCCGTTGAAAGTGATCGCTGAGAAACGGAACAGTAGCACAGGATCGACCGGGTAGGTCTGTTGCCAGGTGAGGTTATCCGGCAGCGGGATCGGCTTGGGCGGTATGAATGCCTTCGGGATCTCGATATAGGCGATGTCCTGCTCCTCGGAGATGGCGAGGCCGCGCGACGAAAACACCTCGTGTTTCACCGTCACGAACGCCATTTGGGCGGCCTTGCCTTGCTTCTGGTCGACTTTGAGGATCTCGGACTTTTTCTCCATGACGTCGCCGATGCGCAGCGGATCGTGGAACGTCAAGCGCCCTCCCGCCCACATGCGGCGGTCGAGCGGCAAAGGCGGGAGAAAGCCGCCGCGTTTGGGGTGGCCGTCGGTGTCGATTTGCGACATGAGCGCAAGAGGGCGGAAATAGATCCAATGCCATAGGTTGGGAATGCGGTCGCCAGCCTCGGCGTAAGGCGTCGTGTCGAAGGTTACGGACAGCGCTCGAATGGGCCTTGCAACCGCCTGATCGACCAAGCTTTCGGTGCGCCCCACCCACTGCTGCCAATCGGGTTCCGTCATGCCGCTCCCCCTCCCCTGACATTCTTCTATTCTTCAGGAGTGCACGGCGACCCCCCGTTCTGAGAAGTAAAATGTAAATTGCACCGTTTTGCAATGCGACCGTCGTCGCTGCCCGAGATAGCGCTAACGCCAGAAATCAGGCGTGCGGTGAGCGCATTTGCGTCAAGCCGCGTTTTCGTCCGGCGCCTTCCGGGCCGAAATGCTGGTTCTGGCGCACCTCGTGTGAGCCTTCGCGGGCGAGTTCGAGCGTTACGCCGAAGCTTGACGCGGAAATAGTGCTCCCGACAACGGGGCCACACGGAACAAATTAGAATGCCTTGCATTTTGCTAGCGTTGAGCAAGCAGTGACGGAGCGGCGCGGAACGAAAGAATCCCTGTTGGATCAATCGTCTGGCATCACTCATTCTGGCCTCGTCGGCGTTATAATTCGATAAACCGGAAAAGATCTTGTAACCATGAAGCGTACATCACGAGACGACGTTCAAAGCAAGGCAACAGTCTCAACCTCCCGGCGTAATTTTGTTAAGGGGGCTAAACTTGCTTTAGAAGCAGGCTTGGCGTTGGGCATTTCTGCGACCTTCGGGAGAGGTGCGCACGCCATGGGAAGCTTGCCTTGGAGAGAAAGAGGCAGACATTCGTCCCTTGGGGGCGGAAAAGGACACTGCTTTCTCGCCGGAACACGAATACAGACCGCCTCCGGGCTTGTTGCCGTCGAAGAATTATGCATTGGAGATGCTGTCATAACAGCATCCGGGAAAGCTAAACCGATCAAATGGATCGGGAAGCAGATAGCTTCATCTGAAGCACCCGTCAAAATCGCCAAGTTTGCGATAGATGGCAAAGCGCCAATTCGCGATCTCTATGTGACGCCAAGACACGCGATCTATATCGATGGCTTTCTTATTCCTGCGATCAACCTTGTCAATGGTATCACAATCATAGCCAATACGAAGTCCGAGCTCTCACCTTTCGCCTACTATCATATCGAGTTTGAGACCCATGAAGTCATTCAGGCTGAAGGTCTCCCGGTTGAGAGCTACCTCCCTCAGGACGGCGCTGAGTTCGACAATGCTGATGAATATCTGGCGCTTTATGGTCCCCGCACGAAGCCGATGGCGCCATTTGCTCCTATCCTGTCGCACAACAGCATAAAGCGAGAACTTGCATCCTACGCGCGCAGCACCCTCGCCTACGTTTACGACATGCGCAATCCGCTCGATAAAATTCGCGACCGGCTCGCAGATCAGGCGGAGCTGGCGCGAGCAGCCTGAACCGCATTCAGGCGGCGCTTTCGTCCGCCGCCTTGTTCAGCCACTTGCTTGACGCCGTAACCGCGGTCAAGAACGCGCCACAAGAAATAACACGCCACAAGAAACACAATGGGCCCGCCTGCTGACGATTTTCGGCCTTGCGTTTACCATTGCACGCACAAGTAGTTTTCTGTTGATCAGTTCATCTTAGATTGTATCAGCGATGACGAAACGTGGCTGAACTTCGCGGCTCAGTCTTAGCGATGCCACGATGTCTGCTTTAACTATCTGGCAACAGTGACCGGCATGCAGCTAGAGAACCTCTTTCAGATCAATCATCTACGATTGCTTGATTTTCTCGCCGCCGACTCTATAATTAACAAAGCGTAAAAGGAATTGTAACAATATGAAGCGTGCATCACGAGATGACGTTCGAAGCAGGGCGACAATTTCAACGTCGCGGCGCAATTTTGTTAAGGGAGCTAAACTCGCTTTAGGAGCGGGTGTGGCGGTGGGTATTACTGCAGCCTTGGGTGGAAGTGCGCGCGCCGAGCGCCGCGTCACCGTGCCTCCCTTTGCGGCCGCTCCCGGACACTGCTTTCTCACCGGAACACGAATACAGACCGCCTCCGGGCTTGTTGCTGTCGAAGAATTATGCATTGGAGATGCTGTCATAACAGCATCCGGGAAAGCTAAACCGATCAAATGGATCGGGAAGCAGATAGCTTCATCTGAAGCGCCCGTCAAAATCGCCAAGTTTGCGATAGATGGCAAAGCGCCAATTCGCGATCTCTATGTGACGCCAAGACACGCGATCTATATCGATGGCTTTCTTATTCCTGCTATCAACCTTGTCAATGGCATCACAATCATAGCCAATACGAAGTCCAAGCTCTCACCTTTCGCCTACTATCATATCGAGTTTGAGACCCATGAAGTCATTCAGGCTGAAGGTCTCCCGGTTGAGAGCTACCTCCCTCAGGACGGCGCTGAGTTCGACAATGCTGATGAATATCTGGCGCTTTATGGTCCCCGCACGAAGCCGATGGCGCCATTTGCTCCTATCTTGTCGCACAACAGCATAAAGCGAGAACTTGCATCCTACGCGCGCAGCACCCTCGCCTACGTTTACGACATGCGCAATCCGCTCGATAAAATTCGCGACCGGCTCGCAGATCAGGCGGAGCTGGCGCGAGCAGCCTGAGCCGGATTCAGGCGGCGCTCTCGTCCGCCGCCTTGTTCAGCCACTTCACATAGAGCGGGCCGAAAGGCTGGTTCTGGCGCAGTTCGATGAAGCCTTCGCGGGCGAGTTCGAGCGTTGCGCCGAAGCTTGATGCCGTGACGGTGCGCCCGAGAACGGGCGAGGGCTTGTACTCTTCCAGAAACTTATCGAGCACCGCCCAGTCCGGCTCCACGCCCAAAAGCGCGGCCAGCCGTTCGCGCGCCTGCTTGATGGACCAGACGACGCGCCCGCCCCATTTCACCTCGGTGACGGCGTTGCGCTGACGCTGCTCGGCGTAAGCCTTCAGAAGGTCGAAGATGCTCGCCTGATAGACGGTGGATCGCACGATGCGAATGCCCTCCGGCAGACCGCGCGCGAAAAGGTCGAGGCCGAGCCGCTTGCGGCCCATGAGGCTCGCCAGCGCTTCCCGCATCGCCTCGAGGCGCTTCAGCCGGAATGCGAGCTGAGCGGCAAGCTCCTGTCCGGTCGGGCCGTCCTTCGCCTGCTCCTGCTCGGGAAGCAGCAGCTTGGATTTGAGGTACGCCAGCCATGAGGCCATCACGAGATAGTCGCCGGCGATTTCCAAGCGAAGGTCGCGGGCGGCGTCGATATAGGCGAGATACTGCTCGGCGAGGTGGAGGATGGAAATCTTGGTCAGGTCGACTTTCTGGTTCCGCGCCAGAACGAGAAGCAGGTCGAGCGGGCCTTCGAAGCCGTCGAGTTCAAGAAGCAGGACATCGGAGTCATCGTCCGGTTCGATCCGCTCCGGCGTGTCGCCCCAGTTGGCTTCAGACAAGGCCGAGGTTTCTTGCTGACTGCTTTCGTCGCCGTTCCCCACGGGGCATTCTCCGCTTGACAATCTCAGCGGCACTTTGAGTGATTTACGCCATCGCCGCTAGTGGTCCGATTCCCCCATTTGCCTTGACCCGCAGCGCGCTTGAAACAAATGCCGGTATCAAAGGACCACTAGTAACTCTATGAGTTTAGTGGAGCTTATGAATTTGACATTTGAGCACGAGCTCGCGGCAAATGGGACTCAAATGTCAAATTCGCTCCACTAGCGAATCCAAACGCGCCTGCTCTGCCGCTTCACGGTCGAAGGCTTGCGGCTCTCGCAGTTGGGCGAGCGCGGCGTCGAAGCGCTTCAGCGCCGTGCCCTCAAGATAGGGGGCGGCAGAAGCCACGGCCACCATCTCTTCCATTATGCCATTGCAATGCAGCGCGAGATCGCAGCCCGCCGCGAACGAGGCGCGGGCGCGTTCCGCGAGCGTGCCGAAGAGGGCGCGCATGCTGAGATCGTCGGACATGAGAACCCCGTCGAAGCCGATAGCCCCTCGGATCACCTCCCGGATCGCCTTCTCAGATGTCGTCACGGGGGCGGATGGATCGACGGCGGTGAAGACGACATGCGCCGTCATCGCTACGGGCAAGCGGCGCAGCGCCCGGAAAGGCGCGAAATCGTGCGCTTCCAGCTCGGGCAGCGGCGTATCCACCACCGGCAGCGCAAGGTGGCTGTCCGCCATCGCGCGCCCATGCCCTGGGATGTGCTTCATCACGGGCAGGATGCCGCTTGCGAGCAGGCCATCGGCAACCGCGCCGCCAAGCTCGATCACGGCTTCGGCTTCTTCGGCGTAGGCCCTGTCGCCGATGATATTGTCCGCACCGGGAACCGGAACGTCGAGCACCGGCGCGCAAGTCGTGTTGAAGCCGAGTTCGTGGAGATCATGCGCCATCTTGCGCGCGCACAGATACGCGGCCTGCTTTGCGTTTTCCCGATCATCGGCCCACGATTTCGAGAAAGATCGCGCGGCCGGGTAACGCGGCCAATGCGGCTCCTTAAGCCGCTGAACGCGTCCGCCCTCCTGGTCGACCATGATGAGCATCCGGCCGCCGCCGCCGGTCGCGGCCCTCGCATCCGCTATGAGGCGGCGAACCTGATCCGGGCTATCGGCATTGCGCGCGAAGAGAATGAGACCCGCCGGGCGCGTCTGGCCGAGAAAATCCCGTTCGGCGGGCGTGAGAGCCAGCCCGGACAAACCGCATATGAAAGCGCGCCGCTGCAAGTGTCCTCCTGAACCAAAATGATGTATTAAGGGGGCTACGGCGGCTCCGTCAACGAATAGGCGATATCGCAGGCCCAGCAGGTGTTGCATCTGCTCCGGGGTTGGTTGCGAAAGTCTCGCTATAGGCACCTGCAGCCTACCGGCCCCTCGGAACCGGACTCGCCGCCGTCCGGGCCCTAGCCCTCCAACGAGCACCGGCGCCGACAGCGCGGTTTCGATCTTGGCCAGCGCGGGGTCGAGCGCCACGGCGGCGAGGCGCGTGTCGTTCGATGTCGCGGTCAGCGCCATTCTCTGGCCGTGCGTCATGAACAGGCGGCACAGCGTGGCCGAATCGGCCGCGTCGCGGACCACGACGGCCAGCGCGCCGCCGCGGCGGGCGGCGAACTGGTCGGCGGCGTCGGTCAGGCGGACGGTGGCCGCGGCCATGGCGTCGAAGTCCGGCGCCCTCCCGGCGGAGGCGACCACGAGGCCGTCCTCGTTGCTGAGGAGGACCGAGTCGAAATTGCCCACGCTCGCGACTTGATCGAGCAGCGGGGAAAGGTCGCGGCGTTCGCCGGCGCCGCCGACCCGCGCCAGGTCGAGCGCCAGGCGTTCGCGCTCCACCAGCGGCGCCAGCACCTGCTCGATCGACAGGCGTTCGCGTTCCACCAGCGGCGTCAGCACCTGCTCGATGGCGGATTTCAGGCTGCCGTCGCCATCCAGCGCGCTCTTCCAGTGTTGCAGGATCGCGCCCTGTTGTTCGGCCACGCCCCGCAGCCGGGCGCGTTCCCTTGAACCGCGCCTAAGGCCGGCGAGGTAGCCCGCCAGCAAGAGAAGCACCGCGGCGCCAAGGCCGATGAGAAGGGCGGGTATGGTCATGGCTGCTCCGTGGCGCTTTTGCAGGCGGTGAGGCCCGCGATTCCGGCGACGACGCGGCGGTCCCGCGCGTCGATGTTCTGGGCGGCCTCCGCGGCGCCGGCGGCGCGCACGGTCATGCGGCCGGCGGGGATGCCGTTGCGGGCGAGAAGGGAGGCGACGGACTTGGCGCGGGCGAAGCTGAGCACGAGGTTCTTCGCCTCGCTGCCGCGGCTGTCGGCATGGCCTTCGACGACCAGCCTTGCATCCGCATGCTGGCCGAGCCAGTCGCGTAGCCGCGCGATGCCGTCATTCGCCCCGGCCAGCGGCACGGTGCTTGCCGGCGCAAACATGAGCGTCACGGGGTCGAAACAGGGCGGCGGCGCGGCGGGCGCAGGCGCGGTCACGGGCGTCCATTCGGGGGCGGGCGGCGGCGCGGCGCGGGCGCAGGCACCTCGATGATGATGGGCGGCGGCGGCGGCGACTGTTCGCGCACCACGATGGTCACCGGTTCCGGCGGCGTCACGGGCGGGGCCAGCCAGATCGAGGCGGAAACCACCGCCAGCGCAGCGCCCGCGGCGGCGAGCACGGCGACGAGAAGGGCGGGCGCGCCTTCGCCGGCCAGGGGCGGGGCGGAGGGGAAGGCGTCGGGAAGTTCAGCGTTCACGGAAGCGCTTTCCATTGGCGGGCCGGGCGCTCTATGCCGGCGCCTTGAACAGCGGCGTGATCAGGTCGATGCCGCAATCGAGGCCGGCGCACCACTCGATGAATTTCTCGACCATCGGCTTGCCCCGGAACAGCGCGCCGTGCTGCGGGGCGATGATGTCGATGTCCAGTTCGCGCACCATGTCCGCCCAGGCGCTCATGACGATTTTGCTGGTCATGTAGCGGCGGTGGAAGCCTTCCATGTATTTCAGGTGCGCGTCGAAGTCGGCGACTTCGATGTAGTCCTGGCCGAGCGAGGCGCCGAGGTCGCCGGTGTACAGGATCTTCGCGACCGGGTCGTAGATCTGGAAGTTGCCCTCGCTGTGCAGGAAGTGCGCAGGCAGCGCCACCAGCGTCCCGCCGCCCATTTCGAACGTCATGCCCTCGTCGGGGATGGGCAACAGCCGGTCCTCGAGCAGGTGGTCCAGGCCGAAATGCGGCACGAAGCGCACCCACAGCGCGGAGATGTAGGCCGTGGCGTCGGTGGTCATCAGCCAGCCATTGGTGGCGGCGACGATGTCCGGGTCCTGGTGCGACAGGAACAGATAGCGAAGGTAGCCGCCGCCAAGCGCCGAGAAGGTCTTCGCCATGACCTTGGAATAGACCTTGTGCCCGCCGGGATCGAGCAGCATGGCCTCGCCATTGTGCACGATGAGGTGCTGGTTCGCCTGCACCGAGAGGCCGGCGCCGCCGGAATCCTCGAGCAGGATGTTACGGTGGGCGCCGTTGTCGAACAGCACTGTATCCGCCATGAGCGGCTCCTCTAGCCTATCCGCTTCCGATGAAATCAAAAGCGGGCTCTAAGTCTTTATTTTATCGTGCGTCCTGCCGGAAAACCGCTTCGCACTTTTCCGGACGCACTTTGAGAACGATGCGGGAAAGGCGCGGGTTACGTGAAGCGGCTCAAAGGACTTTCTGCAGCGCCCGGATGGCTTCGCGCATGTCGAAGAAGACAAGGCCGAGTTTCGAGGTTTCGTTCGTGACGGCGAGCAGGAGCGCGCCGCGGCCGGCGCTGATCACAACGGCGTAGCCGTATTCGCCGCGCACGATCACTTCCTGCACAGGGCCGCGCGACAGTTCCGCCGCCGCCCGGGTGCCGAGGTTGAGCAGCGTGGCGGTCATGCCGGCGACACGCGTTTCTTCCATGTTCACCGTCTCGGCGCGGGCGATCATCAGCCCGTCCTCGGAAATCAGCGCGCTGGACTCGACCCCGGGGAAATCGGTCTGCAGCTTGCGGAGGATCCTGTTCAGCTCGTCAAGGCGGGCCATGCCGCCCTCTTGCCGGCCATACAGCGAAACCGGTTCCTTCAGCAGTCCCAACGGCGTGGACATCGCTGTCACCTTTTCCCTTAAGCTAGCAATCATGTATCTCGACGATTGCAATAAACATTAACGGAATTCTCTCTGATTTATTCTTGCGGGTCTCAACCCGTTTCGGATTGCGTCAAGAACGACAAACGACTGTTTCACGAAAACTTCATCGTCGATAAGCCGTAAGACATGCGGGTCAGAAAGATGAGGGATGTTTCTTCCGCAAAGAAACATCGCCAGACACCCTTGATAACTGGAAAAGCTGCTACGCCATTTTGATATCACAGTCAACAGCATTGCGGATTGTTCAACACTCGCAGTGGTTGCTGCTTGTATCAAAGGTGCTTCTGATTTTGTGCCCGAACTTTCCTAACCGGCGGCACGCAGGCTAGACGCAAGACCTGGGCTAAGTCTGCTGAAAACGTGTACGGACAAAAAAAGAAAGAATCCTTTTTCTTCCTTGGGGAGCCGTGGCACACCGTCTGCTGCCTAATCGGCTCTCATAAGCGATTTGAAACGAAAAGATCAAATACAACCAAGAATTTCTGAGCCGGTTAGTCCCAGTCGAGAGGAATTCCAACGGCGCTTCTTGATCCGACGTTTTTACACGACCTCGACCTGACGCAGAGATACCGCGCCCCAATGCACAACCCTGCTCGGTGAGGGCCTTAAAACTGCGCGATCGGACGCTGGCACGCCATCATGGCAAACAGTTGCTAGCCGCGCGAATTATTCGTTAACCCGGGATGGTAACCGCGGCGCGCGGGGTTTTATTTCCGGCCCGGATTTGCGCCAAAAAATGCGCCTTTCCGGCCTTATGTACAAGAGCACCAAGCTAATTGGATGGCTGGGCACGCCATCACGCGAACGCGTAATAAGCAATGTTACCGGAATTGAATATAGCAATTGCTATATTCAAGGGGAAGACATGGCGTCGCTTGAAAGAGCGGAGGTCGATCTGGCGAAACTCGCTGATAGGCTTCGCGTCATTGCTGAAGCGCTAAGACGTCTTCCTGACAGCCACGCCCTTTCGCCTGAAGAAAGAAAACCCCTTTGTGAAGAGGTGAGGGCCATCGCCGCTAAGCTTCTGGGGAATTGAGCGGCCAAAAAGGCATTGAGCAGGTGTTGTCGGGTCAACTGCTGCTTGTTTTAAGCCGGGCACATTCGCCTGCAACCCAATCCAGAACGATGGCAATAGCGTCTTTAGGTGAGAGACCGCGTTCAATGGCTTCCTCAAAACACACAATCAAAGCGCTTCTGAATACGTCAGGTTCACTGGAAAGTGCCGCAGAGGGTATTATAGGCAATATCTCTTCAATAAGCATTCTCATGGAATCCACTCGAAATCTGATCGCAAGTTCGAAAGCGAGAACCTAATCGCTTTCGGTTTTAACAGAATGTGACATGTGTTTTCTTTAAACAGCCTAATTGCCGCACTCGTTCGGACGGAGCGACACATACCGGATAACGCCCAGCGGATCGACGTCCAGCCCTTTTTCCCTAAGATCTTGGCCCAGGCAACACGGACGCAAACGCAAGCTGATCTAAGGGTTCGAGCCAGATGCCGCCTCTCAAACTCGCTTGAGCCGAGATCCCGCCTCGCCGCCTATGAGCCAGCTCATTGATGCTGGCTCTAAGTCCTTCGGCTCTTCAATTAGCTCAGCACTTCGAAGGTTATGCCGGCGTGAGCCTTCAGCGCGTCGATAAGGCTGTCGCCGAAAAGCGTCGATGGCGTCCAGAAGCCGCCCGGCTTTTCCGGTTTGTCCAGGCCCGCGAGGCAGGCAGCCGCCTGCCCCAGCATCTTCGACGTTGAGAGATACCCTGGATCGGCATCGCCGGCGACCTTTACGCGGATTGTTTTGCCGTCCGCCGTCTTCCCGAAGAAGCGCAGGTCAAAAAAGCCTCGCTTCTGCGATTCAGGCGATGGGCCTTCGCCAGGGGCCGGAAGCACAAAGCGCTCCAGAGCCCAGCGGGTTGGTGAAATCACACTTGCAGCGGCAAATGCGCCGAGCGCCGCCGCGATTGCATAGGCCTTCACGCGGCCCTCCAGACCCTTTCCGGCGAGCATGGCCTCGTCATAGCGGAAATCGCGGCCATAGCCGTAATTCGAGAGCGCGTTGGATCGGTGCACGATCCTGGTGTTGACGCTGGCCATGACGAAGGGGGCAAGCCATGCGTCGTAGTCAGGGTCGTATTCCGGTCTGGAAAGGCTGGCCTGTCTCACCCTTGGCGCGTCACCCGGCGGGCAAAGCGCATAAGGATTGGCCATAATTCTTCGCAGTTCGGGATCAGCTCCAGCTTCTTTGGCCATGTTGAGCATGCTGGCGATTGTGCCGCCTGAGGCGCCGCCGCGGATCGCCTTCACGCGCATTTTCACGTGAGAACAAGGCTGCCCGAAACGGCGGCGCGCTTCCTGCTGCAGGAAATAGACGCCCATGTCAGACGGGATCGAATCGAAACCGCAGCTAGTGGACGATCCTGGCGCCCGAGGCTTTAGCCAGCCCCTCATAGAGCCCGATCATGCGGCTGACCCACGGAATCTCCCCGGTCAGGTCGCAATAATCAGTGCCCATTGTAGCGCAAGCCCTTACGAGAGGCTCGCCGTAAAGAGCGTAGGGGCCAACGGTGGAAACGATGGCGCGAGTCTTTTCGCACAAGGCCGACAGCGCCGCGTCGTCTGCCGCATCGGCAATTTCCAACGGAAGTGTGGCGGCCCCTTCGCCAAGCGAAGAGCGAAGGGCCTCAAGCTTGCTCCGCGAGCGGCCAGCCGCCGCCCACTTCAACCTTCCGTCACATTCAAATTCATCCACAAGATAGCGGCACAGGAGTTTCCCCACGAAGCTCGTGGCCCCGAAGACAATAAGGTCATAAGGCTTTCCACTCATGAGCGCCTCAAAAGCTCACCTATATTAATGGCCACAACCATGTGCTTCTAGCATTCTACACATCTAAGTCAGCAGAAGGTCAAAGGTTTGACGGCAAGGGCTGGGGAGACTAGAATTTTATAAGTTTGATGAAGGAACAAGCGAAGACGATGTCGAGACGGCAGGACCTCCGCGCTCCCGCCCTTGACTTGCAGGGGGCAGGCGGCGTCCGCGAGTTGAATGAGCGCTACCGGGAGATCTTCCGGAGCATCGTGGAAACGTACCTCGCAACGGGCGAACCGGTTGGCTCTCGCAATCTGAGCCGCCAGCTGCCCATGACTCTGTCTCCCGCCTCGGTCCGGAACGTGATGTCAGATCTCGAGACGCTCGGGCTCATTTATGCGCCGCATATCAGCGCTGGCCGGATCCCGACGCATACAGGTCTGCGCCTTTTCGTTGACGGGCTTCTGGAAGTTGGCGCCATCGAAGACGCAGAGCGCGCTCAGCTCGAACGCCAGCTCGGCGGATATGCCCGCGACAATGACGCCGTTACGTCTCAAGTGCTGGCTGAGGCGGGCAACATGCTGTCGGGCCTTTCGCGTTGTGCGGGGGTCGTTCTCGCCGATAAGCAGGTGAGCCGAATCAAGCACATCGAATTTGTGAGTCTTGACTCGAAGCGCGCCCTCCTCGTTCTCGTGGGCGAAGATGGCGGCGTTGAGAACCGCGTTCTGAACCTGCCCGAAGGGTTGCCTCAACAAGCTCTTGCGGAAGCCACCAACTATCTCAACGCCAAGAATTCGCGGCGCGACAATACCTGAAGCGCGCGAGCGGGTGGAGGCGGAACTGAAAGCGAGCCAATCCGAGCTCGACGAGCTGACTGCGCGCCTTGTGCGTTCGGGGCTTGCCCAATGGTCCGGCGGAAAGGACGACACCAAGAGTCTCATCGTTCGCGGGCAGTCGCGCCTTCTCGACGATCTGAAAGCGGTGGAGGACGTCGACCGCATCCGCCTTCTGTTCGAAGACCTCGAGTCGAAGAAGTCTCTCGTCCATCTTCTCGACCTTGCGGAAAAGGCCGAGGGCGTCCGCATCTTCATCGGCTCGGAAAACAATCTTTTTTCTTTGTCGGGCTCCTCGCTTATCGTCGCGCCGTTTCAGGACAAGGAGCGCAAAGTCGTCGGCGTGCTGGGCGTGATCGGCCCGACCCGCCTCAACTATGCCCGCATTATCCCCATGGTTGATTTCACCGCGAAGCTCGTCAGCCGCGTGTTAGCTTGATTATCGCTTTGAAACCGCCGATATAACGGTCGAAAATTTGCGCGGATCGTCGGCTGATCCTCCATGTAACGGGAACGGCATACCACAATGAACGATACTCCGGACAGGCCCGCGAATACGAGCGGGCCGGCACATAACGATTTATCGGCGAAAACTCAGGCGCCGGAAGCAGAACAGGCGAGCAAGGCAATCCTTCAGGCTGTCGCCGATCTCAAGGCCGAGAACGCGGACCTCCGCGACAAGAACCTGCGCATTATCGCCGAAATGGAAAACTTCCGGCGGCGCGCGGAACGCGACAAGGCCGAGGGCGTGAAATATGCCGCGTCCGAGTTCGGGCGCGATGTTATCTCGGTTGCGGACAATCTGCGGCGGGCCATTGACGCCGTTTCAAAGGAAGCTGCCGAGCAAAATCCCGCTGTCAAGACGCTGCTCGAAGGCGTCGAAGCGACGGAGCGCGAGCTTTTCAAGACTTTCGAACGGCACGGCATTACGCGTTTCGATCCCCTGGGCGAGAAGTTCGACCCTCATAACCATGAGGCCGTTGTCAAGGTGGATGTGCCGAACGTCCCCGCAGATGTGATCGTGCAGGTGCTGCAGGCCGGATACAAGATCGCGGATCGCGTTTTGAGGCCCGCGACTGTTATTCTCGCCAAGGGCGGTACGCCAGTGAAGGGGGATCGCGGCCCAACGGAAGGAGCGCCTCGGAAATCCCCTCATGGTGAGGAGGAAGGGCCAGCCGCACGACCACAGCCTGGAGCTTGCCCGCGAGCACGATCCCGACTTCGTTCGCGATTCGGCCGGAGTTCCCAGGCGCAGGGAGCGGCCTGCTGAAAAGAGGGCGTCGACAGTGACGCAGCCGGTCACGGACGGTGCGCCCACCCAAAAGGACGACTTGATGTCGTCCTTGGGGAAGCGGCTGGAGAACGGGAACTAACGCACTGATTTTTCCGGGAAGACCGGCCTTCTGTTGCCGTGACGCAACTTGATCTTGTCTGCGCGACAAGATTGCAAATCCCGGTAGCTGTTTGGCATTCGAAAAATTATCAGCGGAGCTCCCGCTGTCCAGCTCAAGGTGGAGTCGCGCGACATGCCCGGCAGTAAGGGCATGTCAGTTAAGACAAAATATAGAAATCGGTTTTTATAACCCGTCCTCGGATACAGATGAGCTGTATCAAGAAAGAACCACGAGGACGCCATGAACACCTTTTTCGACACTATCTCCTGGGTTATCTCCGTCATGAAATCTGAGTTCGACCTTGACCCCGCAAATCTCTGGCTTCGCTAGCAGGAGCGTTGTAGACAATGAGCCATTGGTCGGCTCGAAGTCTGCGCTATCGCCTTACGTAACGAAAATCAGGTGAGTTCTATTGTATGTCGGTAACTCTTTTGCTGCATGTGAGCGAAGCAACCTTCCAGAGGCGTGATCCTGGCCGCAAATAACAATGAAAAAGGCCGGATCTCGCCATTCAGCTCTTTTTTACGAGAGATTAAAGCTCTCAGCAACTTCATTCTCTTAAACGATTGCCTATTCGTCGAATCTTCGCTAGCCCCTCGCGAAGATTGACCCGCTGGCGCGCTCTCATAATAATTTTATGGCCAAGGCAAAGCACGCCTCTGAAGCCTTGAAAGCAATCCCCCCGACTGTCCATATCATGCGGTATTGAATGACGTCCTCTTTCGGCGAAGGAGGATGTTCTTTTCCAGTCCGGTTTGCATTCTGTACGAGGTTCAGGGAAGCACGAGCCCAATGACAAAGAAGGAATTCACAAGCTGGATGTGGTTCGAAGCAGTGGATCGGCTTTCGCGGGCCCAGCGTCTTCACCAGCAGTTTTTCACGCTTCATGAGCATGGGGCGGGGCCGGCCTGGCAGCCCCCCGTCGATGTCCTTGAGACCGAAACGGAAGTTCTGATTTTTTGCGCATTGCCGGGCGTCGATCCCGAAAGTGTCGACGCCGTGATTGAAGGAGGCTGCCTCCTGGTTTCCGGCAAGCGGGTGCTTCCGGACGAATTGCGAACGGCCCTGATCCACCAGTTGGAACTCCCGCAAGGGAGATTCGCCCGGAGAATACCGCTCCCGCCGAGCCGCTACGACACGGTGAAACGGCAAGCGATTAATGGTTGCCTGCTCATAAGCCTCCAGAAATCAGCCTAAGCAGAGGGAAGGCACGATGGATAATGCAAATCCCGGCCAACCGCCGGAAGCAGGGGCGCAAGCTCAAGAAAGCAACGCGCCAGCTGAGCATTCGAATAGTTTGTTGATACTGCCCGTGCGTGAAACGGTGCTTTTTCCCGGCGTCCTGTTCCCGATCTCCATCGGCCGGCCGGTCTCGATCGGCGCCGTCCAGCAGGCTATGCGGGAAGAGCGCCAGATCGGCATCGTGATGCAGCGCGATGGGGAGGTCCTGGAACCCTCCGGCACGGACATGCACCGGGTGGGCACTGTCGCCAACATTGTGCGCTATGTTACGGCCCCCGATGGCGGCCACCACGTTATCGTGCAGGGCATAGAGCGCTTTCGCATCATCGATTTCGCGCAGGAGCGGCCCCTGCTGGTCGCCAATATCCAGCGCGTTCCGGATGCCACCATGGACGGCCCCGAAATCGAAGCGCGCATCATGCTGCTACGCCAGCAAGCCATCGAGGCGCTTGAGCTTCTGCCGCAAGTGCCGGCCGAGCTTGTCGCCGCGATGCAGAATGCGCAGTCAGCCTCGGCGCTGACGGACCTCTGCTCCGCCTATATGGACATCCCCGCGGATCAGAAGCAGGAGATCCTTGAAACGATCGACCTGCCGCTCCGCATGGACAAGGTTTCGCGTCTTCTTTCGCAGCGCATCGAAGTTCTCCGGCTGAGCCAGGAGATCGGGCGGCAGACCAAGGCCGTTTTCGACGAGCGCCAGCGCGAGGCCGTTTTGCGCGAGCAGATGGCCGCCATTCAGCGCCAGCTCGGGGAAGGCGACGGCAAATCGGCGGAAGTCGCCGAACTGAACGCGGCGATCACGAAGGCGCAGATGCCGCCTGAGGTCGAGACGCAGGTTCGCAAGGAACTGCGCCGCTATGAGCGCATGCCCGAGCAGGCGGGCGAAGCGGGAATGCTCCGCACTTATCTCGACACGATGGTGGAACTGCCCTGGGCGTTGCCTGAGGAGAAGCCGATCAGCATTGCTGACGCGCGCCGCATCCTTGAGGAGGATCACTTCGGCCTCGAAAAGATCAAGCAGCGCATCATCGAATATCTCGCGGTCCGCAAGCTCGCGCCGCAAGGCAAGGCGCCGATCCTGTGCTTCGTCGGCCCTCCCGGCGTCGGCAAGACTTCGCTCGGCCAATCCATCGCGCGCGCGATGCAGCGGCCCTTCGTGCGGGTCAGCCTTGGCGGCGTGCATGACGAGGCCGAGATCCGCGGGCATCGGCGCACCTATATCGGGGCGCTGCCCGGCAACATCATCCAGGCCATCAAGAAGGCAGGCGCGCGCAATTGCGTCATGATGCTGGACGAGATCGACAAGATGGGGCGCGGCTTCCAGGGCGATCCGTCCGCGGCGATGCTGGAGGTGCTCGATCCCGAGCAGAATTCGACCTTCCGGGACAATTACCTCGCCGTGCCCTTTGATCTTGTCGCGCGTCACCTTCATCGCGACCGCGAACCTGCTCGACACCATCCCCGGACCTTTACGCGACCGGATGGAGATCATCGAGCTTGCCGGCTACACGGCGGAGGAGAAGCTGCAGATAGCGCGGCGCTATCTCGTGGCGCGACAGCTGGAAGCGAACGGATTGACCGCGGAACAGGCAAAAATCGACGACGAGGCGTTGCGGAAGATCATCCATGACTACACCCGCGAGGCGGGCGTGCGCGCCCTCGAAAGGGAGATTGGGAAGGTTTTCCGGCATGATGCGGTCAGGATCGCGGAGGCGCCCGACGAGAAGGTCCACATCAAGGCTCGAGACCTGAAGGATATTCTCGGCCAGCCGCGATTCGAGAACGAAGTCGCCATGCGCACCAGCGTCCCGGGCGTCGCCACGGGGCTCGCCTGGACGCCTGTCGGCGGCGATATCCTCTTCATCGAGGCGACTCGCGCACCGGGCAAAGGCAGTCTGATCCTCACCGGGCAACTTGGGGACGTGATGCGGGAGAGCGCGCAAGCGGCGCTAAGCCTCATCAAGAACCGCGCCGCATCGCTCGGCATCGACCCGGCCATCTTCGAGAGAAGCGACATCCACATCCACGTTCCGGCAGGCGCCACGCCGAAAGACGGCCCGAGCGCAGGCGTCGCGATGTTCACGGCGCTGTTCTCGCTCCTGAGCGGGCGCACCGTGCGCAACGATACCGCCATGACCGGCGAAATCAGCCTGCGCGGCCTTGTCCTGCCCGTTGGCGGCATTAAGGAAAAGGTGACGGCGGCCGCGCGAGCCGGGCTGAAGCGTGTTATGCTTCCAGCTCGTAACCGCGCGACTACGACGATATCCCGGAGGACGCGCGCAAACAGCCTGGAATTCATCTGGCTTGAAAAGGTGGACGATGTCGATTGCATCAGCCCTGGAGGCTGAAAGCGAACAAGCGCGGGAAGCATCGCTGGCTCCCGCTCATTAACGCCTGTCAGAGGCCTTGAGCGCTGAGGCGGGGTTTGATGCGGATGTTGTGCCGCGGCAAACTCCTCATCGAGCGCGGCCTCCAGCTCTAGCAGATCCGCGGGCGGGGGATTGCCGAACACGCGAAATTCATTGAGCTTCTCTTTCAGCTGAATGTAAAGCTCATATCGATCGTGCGGCGTATTCGCTAGAGTCTCCAGCAACATGTTCGATTTCGGCTTTGAGCGATTTGAGAGCCATGCCACACACCCTGAAGATGAGACCGTGTCCGACTGCGATAATGCGCCAAATTACTCTGATATGCATCAAACATTTGCCGCCTGTCCGGCCTTTCTGAGGGCAGGATCTGTCAGGCGTCGAGTAGCGTAGCGCATTGAGGGGTATGTCATGCTGGACAAGCAAGACGAAGTTCGGGAAGCGGACGGCGGACACGAGACCGAGCAATCGCCGTTTTACATAGCCGCGGCGGGCGCTCCTTCACGGCCCCGTTGCATCCTGAAGCAGAATGATTGCTTTGCCGTCCTCGATGACCACGGCGCGATCGGCTGCGCTTGCGACGAGGCGGGCGGCCTGTTCGCGCGCGATACGCGCCATCTGTCTCGCCTCGCTTTTCTCATCAACGGCCAGGAGCCGCTGCTTCTCGGTTCGACGCTGCGGGACGATAATCTCAACCTCCGCGCCGACCTCACAAACCCGGACATTCTCGCCGGTGATGGCATCGCACTCCTGAAAGACACGGTGCATATCGGGCGGACCATTTACGTCCATAACGGTGTGTTGTTCGAGCGGAGCGCCGTGGTGAACCACGGCAACGTCCCTGTGTCGCTGGACGTGACCATCGATTTCGATAGCGATTTTGCCGATCTGTTCGAGGTGCGCGGCATGCGGCGCGCTGCCCGCGGGTGCCTCCAGAAAGAGGTGGTCGGCAAGAACAAGGTTGTTTTTCGCTATACCGGCATCGACAACAAGGTGCGTGAGACGGCGCTGACCTTTGAGCCGGAACCGACCGAACTGACGACGGCAGCCGCCAAATACACGCTCACGCTTCCTCCGTCCGTTCCATGGCGCCAATTCGTGACGGTGTCCTGCGACGGCGAAGGCCGTCCGGCAGCGCCATCGTTCCTGCGCGGGCTTCTCCAGGCGAGGCGCGACCTTGTCGGCCATCCGCATGACGTTGCCAGCATCGAGACATCGAACGCCGTGGTCAACGAGATCGTCTGCCGTTCGCTCGCCGATCTCAGGATGCTGATGACGGCGACGCCCGAGGGCAAATATCCCTACGCCGGCATCCCCTGGTATTCGACGACGTTCGGCCGCGACGGCCTCATCACGGCCATGCAGATGCTCTGGTTCGATCCGTCGGTCGCGCGCGGCGTGCTGCAGCGGCTCGCTCATTTCCAGGCCAAGACCTTCGACGAAGCCTCCGACGCTCAGCCGGGCAAGATCCTGCACGAGATGCGTTCCGGGGAAATGGCGGTCCTCGGGGAGGTTCCGTTTGGCTGCTATTACGGAAGCATCGATTCGACGCCCCTGTTCATTCTTCTCGCCGGTCTTTACGTCGAGAGGACCGGCGACTTTGGCTTCCTGCGCCAAATCTGGCCGAACATCGTTCGCGGTCTCGACTGGATCAAGGCTTCAGGCGATCCCGATGGCGACGGTTTCGTGGAATACGCGCGGGCAACCGAGAAAGGGCTTGCGAACCAGGGCTGGAAGGATTTGCACGATGCGATTTTCCACGCCAACGGGGATTTGGCCGAAGGCCCGATCGCCCTGGTTGAGGTTCAGGGCTATGTCTATGCGGCATATCTCGCCGCAGCGAAATGCGCTCGCATGCTGGGTGAGCGCGACCGGGCGGATAATCTCGTCGCGAAGGCCGAAGACCTGCAACGGCGGTTCGAAGAGGCCTTCTGGTGCGAGGATCTCGGCACCTATGCGCTGGCCCTCGACGGCAAGAAGCAGCCGTGCCGCGTGCGAACCAGCAATCCGGCGCACGCGATGTTCACGGGCATCATGGCTCCGGACCGCGCCCGAAAGGTGTGCCAAGGACATCCTGCGGCCCTCGTTCTACTCGGGGTGGGGCATTCGGACCGTGGCCGCAGGCGAAGCGCGCTACAACCCGATGTCCTATCATAACGGCTCGATCTGGCCGCACGACAACGCCATCATCGCGAGCGGCCTCGTCCGCTATGGCCTGAGCTGACGGCGTCGTCCCGATTTTCAACGGCATGATGCAGGCGGCCGCCTATATGGATCAGCGCCGTCTGCCGGAACTGTTTTGCGGCTTCCCGCGACGCCGGAGCCGCGGGCCGACGCTTTATCCGGTGGCCTGCTCGCCGCAAGCCTGGGCCAGCGGCGCCGTATTCCAATTGGTCCAGGCCATCCTCGGCCTGGAGTACGATCTCTCGATGCGAGCCATTCGCCTGCGCAATCCCGCTGTTCCCATGTCGGTCGGCACGATCACGGTGCGCAACATGCGCCTGGGAAATGCGGCGATCAGCTTTACCGTCACACCGCATGCCAACGGCACGATTTCACTCGGGGTGTTGGAGTCCACCGGCAACATCAAGATCTCTGTTGTCTTCGATTCACCTGCGTAATGCATAGGAATCCGTTGCTGTAACGGATAAGCTGTTTTTCTGTCAGCTCTTATTGCGTAGCGGGGAACTCTAGGCTCTATGCGTCCCTAGACTGAATATATGTTTAGGTTGGCAATGAGCGAAATTTCCCATTCTCTATCGGTGAATTTTAGCACGCAGTGGTCTGCAACCCATAAACCTAAAAATGGCAGTTGCCCCTCGGGCTCTCTCAGCTTCGGAAGCTGCCGCCTGAGCAAGGCTTGCTTGCCGCAAGCAACGACTTGCCCCCAAGCATGTCAACTCCAGGCTGGAACTGTTTCCGCCAATCCGTAAACATCATGCGCCCCCCTATGCGGCTAAGCAGGCGGACCATCAGCAGATGAGCCAAAATCCAGGTCTTGCGGTTTGGGGTCTTCGCTTGCTGAGCTGAGAGGCCGATCAAGCTTTTCAGCGTCTAAACGCCATCTCGATCGCCAGCGGCGCGGTAGCTCCATGTGTTTGGTAAAAAACCTCTTTATTCGGCGCGAAATGCGAATGCCGCGCCTAAGCCGGATAAGGTAGCTACTATAAGTAACCGCTATGGTTTTATTATTAACAAGTTGCCCATTCAATAGAATTTAATGCTGGAATTTTTGCATTTACTGACGAGCAAAAGTCCGTAAATACGTTTCAGCATCGCAATTAACGTAAGCGGTGCTCCGATCACAGGGTGGCGGCGTGGCCCAGGGCATAAGCTCATCGATGCGGCGCGCAGGCCAGCGATTGACGAGTTTGGTCAGCACATCGGCGAGCCAGACGTTCGGATTGACGCTATTGAGTTTGCACGTCTCAAGGAGCGATGCCAGACACGCCCAGTTTTGGGCGCCCTGATCGTGCCCGGCGAAGAAACTGTTCTTACAATTCAATGCAATAGGCCGCATTGAACGCTCAACGGTGTTGGAGTCTATTTCGATGCGGCCGTCATCGAGGAAACGGATCAAGCCGTCCCACTGGTTCAATCCGTATTGCATGGCGTCGCGGACCGGCGACGACTTGGAGAGGCGCTTGAGGCGATCCTCGAACCAGGATTTCAGGGCCTCGACCTCAGGCCGGATATCGCTTGCCGGCCAGCGCGTCGCTCTTCCGCAGCTTCCCGCGGACGTCCTCCTCGATCTTGTACAGTTTCTGAATGCGCTGCAGCGCCTCTTGGGCAATGGGCGCCGGGCCCTTGGCGGCGATTTCGTAAAATCGTCTGCGCAGATGCGCCCAGCAATAGGCGAGCGTCACCGGTCCGCCGCGGCGATCGGGACGGACAAGGATGTTGTAGCCGTCATAGCCGTCGACCTGCAGAATGCCCGAGAAGCCCTCCAGCAGCGTCTCCACTTGTTTGCCGCCACGACCGGCGCGTAGGAGTAAATTACGCGGCGGCGTTTTGCTGCCCCACGCCGTCGTCGCAGCCAAAGCCCAGAAGTAGCCGGACTTGTTTTGCCTCAGCCCGATCGAGACTGGCAGCGCGTTTCGTCGGCGAACAGCTTGTCCATTCCCTTCAGATGACGACGAGCGCTCGTGAAGCGGCTTCAGTTCGGCCGCGCGGCCCCCACCCAAACGCAAGCGTCGAGCGTCGAGAGGATCCCTTGCAAAAGATTTGCGCCTGGCGGTATAGCGGCAAGTGATTGGCGTATTTCGACACGACCACATCGGCGATGAGCGCTTCCGTGGGAATGCCGCCCTCGATCAGCCGCGGCGGCGCGGGCGCCTGCGCCATGGCGTTCCCGCACGCGCAAGCGTATTTGGGACGGCGGGTGACGATCACGCGGAAGACCGCCGGGATTTTGTCGAGGCGTTCGGACCTCTCTTCGCCGATGACGTGCATGGCCTTGCCGCAGCAGGGGCACACCGTGCTCTGCGGTTCAATGACCTGCTCGATCCTTTGCAAATGGGAAGGCAACGCGCCCCGGTTCGCGCAGGACTTCTTCGCCCGCGCGCGTTTTTGGCCTTCGTCTTTCTTCTCGTCTTCGGCTTCCGTCTTGGCGTTGTCGGTCTCAAGCTCTTCCAGAACCAAGGCGAGTTGGTCTTCGCTCAGCCGCTCGGATTTGCGGCCGAAGCGCGCCCGCCGCAGCACGGCGATAATATGATGAAGCTTCTCATTGGCGGCGTTGAGTGCGTCGCGCTCTGCCGCCAACCCATCGCGTTCTTCAATAAGCCGCCGCTTCGCAGCCCGCCCGGCAAGAACCAGCGCGCGCAAGGCGTCGACGTCGTTGGGAAGCGCATCGGGCGAAGCGGCGATCATAGCGGCAGTTTCACTGATTTGCGCCCAACTTCCAGTTGAAATCGCTGTTCGCGCTTGCGCCACAATTTATTCCGTCGTCATGGCCCCCTGAAGCCGCCATGCATGAACGAGGGCCACTCCACCCTTCCAGAGTTCATAACTGCGCCGGGTCAGACGCATCACCCACCTCATCTCCAGCTAAACCACCTCCACTACAAAACAACCACCCACCCAAACAGCAGTTACCCTCCGCCCGTTTTACCGAACACGTAACACCCCCAAAACGATCCCTTGAACTCTGATTCCACGATCGCAGCCAGCCCCATACCCTTCGCCCGCATAGGCGCTAAATTAAGGTTGGAATTGCTTGGTCTCGGCGCTTGCGTGGCGGTTCGAGGATGTGGCGTCTCAGCTTGGCGAGTACGGAAGGCTGCGGCATGAGCAAAGGCATGATGGCCGCAAGCAACGCCTTGGCGGCCAAGCATGTCAAACGCCAAGGGGCTGGAGCTGTTATGCGGCCAAGCGGGGAGAGATCTCAGGCGCGCCCGTATGCGGCTAGAGCAGGAGGACCATCAGAAGATGAGCCAAAATCCAGGTCTTGGCGGTTTGGGGGTCTTCGCTTGGCGAGGCTGAGAGGCCGATCAAGCTTTTCAAGCGCTTGAACGCCATCTCGATCGCCAGCGGGCGCGGTAGCTCCATGTGTTTGGTAAAAAACCTCTTTATTCGGCGCGAAATGGAGGAATGCCGCGCCTAAGGCCGGATAAGGGTAGGCTACTATAAGTAACTGAAACCGCTATGGTTTTATTATTAACAAGTTGCCCATTCAATAGAATTTAATGCTGGAATTTTTGCATTTACTGGGACGAGCAAAAGTCCGTAAATACGTTTCAGCATCGCGAATTAACGCTTGCGAAGAGCCGGAATGCACGGCGCAGGCAGCGGGGATGACGTCTCGTTCTGTAATTTTCAGAGTATTATCAAGGGCTTGAGCTGCGTTAACCTGGCATCAAGGCGATTTCGCTGAAGATCTTTCAGAACAAGGAATGCGGTGACAAGCGTCAGGGACAAGTTGACAAACCGCATGCCGCCATTTGCAGGATGCCATACAAAATGGACTATCTCGCCCGCGTCCCATTAAACGCACGGTGCCCTAAGAGGACTGGCGCCGGTCGGCGATCTCAGCCTCCAACTGGCCTGAAAGGGAGC
This sequence comes from uncultured Alphaproteobacteria bacterium, assembly GCA_963833565.1. Lineage (GTDB taxonomy): Bacteria > Pseudomonadota > Alphaproteobacteria > Rhizobiales > Rhodomicrobiaceae > Rhodomicrobium. The sequence goes on along the minus strand of CAWHYO010000031.1, from coordinate 46,101 downwards.
ATGAGGATGCAGGGAGTTTTGAAAAAGATTGCAGCTGCGGGTATGGCCCTGACGCTGGCAGCGGCCTCACCAGCAACGCGTGTACCGGCATCATGCTGCGGTCGAAGCGGGCCAGGCGATCGTGGCTCCAACCCTGCTCAAAGGGTGGCCACAAGAGCCTCAGCCCTTCCACTACGTCGTGTATGACAAGACGGGCGCAAGCATCGCTATCGATCCTATTGGCGGCAAGCTCAAGGTTTTCGACAACCCGCTTGGCGTGATGACGAACTCGCCAACCTTCGACTGGCACATGACGAACCTGCGCAACTATATCGCGCTCAATCCGCGCAATGTGCCCCCAGTGAAGATTGATGGTAAGTCGTTTCAGGCGCTTGGGCAGGGCTCCGGCATGCTCGGGCTGCCCGGCGATTTCACGCCGCCGTCGCGATTTGTGCGTGCGGCTGTATTCAGCGCGACCGCGATCCCGGAAAAGGACGCTGAGCATGGCATCTATCAGGTCTTCCACATCCTCAACAACCTCGACATTCCAGTGGGCGTTGCGCGCGAGACTACGGCTGGCGTCGTGCACACCGACTACACCATCCTGACGGCTGCGCGCGATCCCCAGGCCTTGAAATACTATTGGAAAGGCTACGACGATCAGTCGATCCGCGTCGTGGACATGAAAGATATTGATCTTGACGGGAAACACCTGCTTCGTATCTCGACGAAGGGCAAGCAAACCGCCGTCGACGTTACCAAAGAGACGAAGTGAGCATAGAAGAATACCGCCGGGTCTTCGAACTCCCGGCGGCATTTCGTTGACAAGTGTCCTGAGATCTACAGCGAAGTGCTTGAGAACGTGTCGCAGCTTCCGACATCGCCGCTTTTCAGCCCGGTCACGAACCAGCGCTTGCGCTGCTCCGCGGAGCCATGCGTGAAGGCGTCCGGCACCACGTAACCCTGGCTGCGCTTTTGAAGCGTGTCGTCGCCGATGGCTGTCGCGGTTTGCAACGCGGCCTCGATGTCGCCGGGCTCAAGAAACTTCAACTTAGTCTGTGCATGGTTGGCCCAGACGCCGGCCAGGCAATCTGCTTGCAGTTCCACCCGAACCTGCATCTGATTGCCTTCACTTTGTCCGGAGCGCGCCTGCAGCGCCTGCACCTTCGGCAGGATGCCGAGCTGGTTCTGAACGTGGTGGCCGATCTCATGGGCTATGACGTAGGCTTGTGCGAATTGGCAGGCCTTGCCTTCGCAACCGTGAAAGCGCGTCTCGATCTGCTTGAAGAAGGACGTGTCGAGATAGACGGTTTGGTCGTTCGGACAATAGAAAGGCCCGACGGCCGACTGGGCCGTGCCGCATGCGGAGCGCGTTGCGCCGGAATAGATCACGAGCTTTGGCGGTTTATAGGTCTTTCCGACCGATCTGAAAACCTCCGTCCATCTGTCTTCCGTATCGCCAAGGACGCCAGCGACGAATTGGCCGGCCTCATCGTTCACCGGCTTGCCGCCCCCGCCACTGGAAGACGATGGCAGATTCCGGGAAACCATTTCCGCGCCCCCGATAAGGAGAGCGGGGTTTATTCCCAATCCCCAGGCGATCAGCCCGAGTACCGCCATAGTTCCGAGGCCCAGGCCGCCTGCACGGACCATCTGGCCGCGGCGGTCTTCAACGTTGCTGCTTTTTCGGAAATCGTCCCAGCGCATCTGTTTTCATCCAGGTTATTGTCGTTATGAGAATTTGGGAGTTTGCATGCCTCTGCAATAGATCATGCGAATGGCAAGGCCACTTTGCCCCCGAGTAGGACGATGGCCTTGCCCTTCAAGTATAATACAAATTCCAATTTGCTGCCGCCTTTAGCGGCAGCTGCTCCTTCTCAGGCGAAAAAGGCCTTTTAGGCCAGCTTGAGCGCCGCAGAGATTTCCGTCAGCGCCGCCTTTTCCGCGTCCGTCACTTGGGTACCGCCAAAGCCAAGGAATCCGCCTTCGGCATCGGCGTCTGCCACCTTCTCACTGATATGATAGAACCACTTTTTCACAGCTCCGGCGTCCTCTGGAGCCTTCGCTTCAAGAATGGCTGCGGCCTGCTTGAGCGTTTCCAGGCACTTGACCTTCAATTCGGCGGCCTTTGCGCCACCAAGCTTATCGCGGAAGCCCTCCTTGGCGAAGGTGCGCCCTTCGGAGGTTTCGAAGTCCGCCTCGATGGCTTTGACGAGCTCATCGGAATCGCTTTTCCCCTCGATCAGGGCTCTGCTCGCTGCAAAGCTTTCCTTTAATACACCCAAGATACCGCTTGGCTCGGCGGCCGTAACCGCGAGCCCCGACATCATTGCGGCCTCGAGTAGCGTCTTCCATTCTTCAGGCGTAAAGGTCGTTTTGTTTGCCATCTTACGTATACCTTCTCACTCGTTACGCGACGGACCCCGGATTTGCTAGCTGCGGCCGAATGCACTTTTGCAATCAAGCCCGCAGCGAGCCGAACATAACAAAAAGTGGATACCTCTCTATGACACGTTTGCGTGTGCTTAAGTATTTGGACCCAGGCGCCTTGACCGCATCTGCTGGACAGAGAGATCACGCAGATGTGATCTGGCGATGCCTTCCCAGCAGGCTGAGCGAGCCCAAATGAGCGGCCCTTAACCCATGCTGAGGAGGTGTCCCATGGCTTTTCTTCCCGATATCAGCATCCTGGAAGCGGTCGCCGTCACATTGGCCGTTGTCATGATGCTTGGCCCGTTGGTCCCGTACGCGATTTACGGTCACCCCAGCCGCCGCAAGAAGTAGTATGCCATTCCGGCAGTAGCGCCGTGCTCGTAACCGAGCACGGCAAATCAATGTCTTACGCTTTGCTTTCGGCTTTTGACAAAGCGTCGAGCTTAGCTCGCAGCCCATCGATCACAGGCTTCGCAATGGAGGCGACGCCGGGGAACTCGAGAACTTTATTGAAGAGTTCTTCGACCGAAGGACGAAGCTGAGCAACGAGCACGGCGAACGCGCTCTTTGCGTCGATGGGGAGCTTGCTGGCAAGATCGCGAAGCTTGTCGAACTCGATTGTGCCATTCTCAAGTTGCGGTATAGCCGCCTGCGCGGAAGCCCTGTCAGTGACGCCCAGCAAGGCCGTCTTTAGCCCATCAAGCGCTTTCTGTGTCGAAGACTTGAGATCGACGCCGTCCACTGAGAGATTCTGGACGGTCTGACCCGCGCCGGTCTTTGTTTGCTCCACGACCCGCGCCGGCCAATTGCCGAAATACAACCACGAAGCCAATGCGAGGGCGGCCACTGCTGCAAGAACCATGCGCCAATTGAATGGCTGCGGGGCGTCTTCAGCAGGGGCGGGTCTTTGGGCAGCGGGAGCAGGTTTTGCGACGGGGCGTTCGGCCTGGGGAGTCTGCGCGGCAGCCGCAAATCCTGGAACACCGGCTTTGCTGAGGAGATCTCCGAGTTCAGGAGGAAGAGCCTCGGAGATGTTCTGCTTCTGCGATTCCAGAAGCTTCGCCAAGCCCGATGCGTCCAGTCCCTGATCAGCCTTCACCTTGCCAAGGGTCCCAAGCACCGCTGGCGTCAGAATCCCGATCAATGCGGAAGCTGCTCCTTCGCCCAGTCCGGTGAGCTTGCTCAACGCGCCGCCGATTGCGGACAACGCCGAGCCGCCACCCAGCAAAGACTTAAGCGCAGTGACGCCGTCCTTTACAATTGAGTGTTCACCCGCGCCTCCGATCGCGGATTCCAGGGTATTCAGGATGCTGGGATCCTGGTGCTCGACCGTCTCAGCAAGCCTCCGTGCCCCAATCGGCGTGGCCGCCACGCCCGCTAGCATTCGCAGAAGTGTGGGAGCCAGATAAATTGCAGCTTTCCCAACAAGGGTGCGGTCTACTCCCAGAGTACCCGCGATCCGGCCTATCAGTTCGGGGGTCAAGTACTGGGAGACGAGGGAAACGAGATTGATACTCATGCACTACTCCCTGAGTTACGCTAATACAGAAATGCACGAAATCGCCGCGCAGGAGCAAAGGGTTCTCATCGCTGCCGGAGGCATTAAAGAGTTTTGTCCCTGTCGTGTGAAACTCAAGGGCAATCGAAGAGAGATCTCCTGCGGGGACGCGGCCTTGACGATAACACAATTCAAGAAGGGAGTCTTCCCGCACCAGCCAACACGAGCTTAAGCGTGAGCGTAACCTTGAGCAGCATATCGGACTGAATGCAATTTCAACGCCATTGCTTAAACAATCGAACGACGCCAAGTGAGCATTGACGGTTTCGATCAGGTGGCACATGGGGAACATCGGCATTATACTTATGGCCGCGCTGGTATCGCTTGCAGGCTCCGAATGGGGGCTTGAGACCGGCGGCGGCAAGCCGGATCAATATATCCAGTTCAAGGAAAACGACGTCGCAGGGCACGGCGGATGTAATCGCTTCGCCGGCCGCTACACCTTCGATGGCAGTTCAATCAAGATCGGCCCGCTTGTCTCGACCAAGATGGCCTGCGAGCCGGAGGTAATGGATGCCGAACGGGCATGGCTCCAGGCGCTTCAGAGCGCACGAAAAGCCGACGCAACGCCCAAGACGCTGCTCCTGAAAGATCAAACAGGAACTGTTCTCGCTACGCTGAGTTGAAGAGACTGGGATTAGAAGTTGCTGTCATGCCTTCGCGGCGGAGACGCTATGCGCCGCCGCGAAATGCCACACGGTGTGCGTTATACGTTGCCCCGCGGCGTCAATTTGTCGATCGCGCTTGGAAGGTGCTCCGCGAGCTTGGACGCCGCCTGATCCACCGACAGCCCGAGTTTGGCTCCAAGTTGCTGCAGATTCTCGTAGCCCAAAGCACGATGAATTTGATCAGCCGTAATGGGTTGGTTCTCACCGGTGCTGATCCAGGTGCGGATCGTCGGGCCAAGACCCTGTTTCTCGAACTGGCTGAGGACGCCCCTCACACCGCCTTGCTTCCTGATGAAGTCGTTCAAAACTGTCGCTACGCCGGCGCCGACTGCACCGCCGACAACACCATCCAACAGACCCATATCTACCTCCACGGTTCCGGGTATGAAACGACGATAAATCAGCACCTCAAATGATCTCTGAGTATGTAGTTTGCCCTCGGTCATTTTCTATCGTCAGACGCTAGACGCTACTAAACCGGCTGAGCGCGAGAGGTGCTCGGCCAAGAGCTAAGGTGCAGAGGTTATTCCATTTCCGGGCAGAATGGAATTGCCTCCGTTGTCGAAACAAGCGCAAAAATCCGCACGTGGGATGTGAGATTATGGCGCATTGCCAAAGCCTGGGTTTCCTTCACAGGCAGAAATGGTATCGGTGCCTTCGATGCGCACCCGGTACGGGCTGAGCCACGTCCTTCCCCCGACCAGGGCGGGTGCAAAATGTTTTTTTGAAAGGCGATTACCCGTGCCACATTGGTTTGTCGGCTGAAATCGACCTTTCTTTGCATTTGCGGCACTTAAAAAAATCTTGCGTCAGCTTCGGCTTCGCACCAAATTCTCCAGTCAGGAAGGTGCCTATGCAATCGACCGGGGATTTGGGTCTAGCCAATTGCGACCGGGAACCGATCCACATCCCGGGTATGATACAACCTCACGGCGTTCTGCTTGCAGCCGATCCAAATACGCTCAAGATCGTGCAAGTTGCCGGCAATACGAACCATCTCTTGGGCCTTGCCCCCGAGGAAGTCCTTGGGCAAGGACTGAACGCGATCGTCAATCCCGCCGAACTCGAAAAATTAGCAGCAATCGGTGCGCAGGAAGTCATGCTTCCGCGCTGTATCTTCGCACTTCAAACCAGGATTCAGCATCACGGAGAAATGCTGGACGCGATCGTTCATCAAAGTGATGGCCTCCTCGTCATTGAGCTGGAATTTTGCTTGTCGCAGCCCCTCGATTCCCTCGCGCTTGTGCAAAGCATGATCCTTCGCGTGCAGACTTCGCCTAATCTGGCGGGCTTTCTGCAAGCGATCACCCAGGAGGTGCGCACGGTAACCGGCTTTGATCGAGTGATGGTCTACCAGTTTCAGCCGGACGACAGCGGCGCCGTCGTCGCCGAGGCGAAAGATAAAGAGCTCGCGTCTTTTTACGGGCTGCGTTACCCCGCTTCCGACATCCCGAAACAAGCGCGCGAGCTTTACCTGCGCAATAGGATACGCGTCATTCCTGATGCGCGTTATGCGCCGGCCGCCCTCACACCCGCTGTCAATCCTCTTACGGGAAAACCCCTGGATTTATCGTTCTGTGTTCTCCGCTCGGTCTCCCCTCTGCACCTTGAGTATCTTGCCAATATGGGCGTCGCCGCCTCGATGTCGCTCTCGCTCGTCGTTGGAGGCAGGCTCTGGGGTCTGATTGCATGTCACCATCACGTGCCCCGGCATGTTCCTCACTCTGTCCGTTCGGCGTGCGAGCTTTTTGCTCAGATGATTTCCCTCCAGCTTAGCGAGAAACTGAGTAACGAAATACAGGCTGAACGCTTGCATATGAGTGAGATGCATGCCCAGCTTGTGGAGGCCATGGTCGGGCAAGATCATCCTGGCGAGGCGCTCGTTAAAGCGCGTCCCAGCCTGCTCGATTATATCCCTGCGGAAGGAGTCGCAGTGTGTTGGGCGGGAAAAGTCACAAGGCTTGGATCAACCCCGACCGATGAGCAACTCGGCCCGCTTATGGCGTGGCTCAATGCTTCTGTTTTCGACGGTGTATTCGTAACGGACTGCCTCGCATCGCATTTTCCACCGGCAAGAGACTACGCCGGAGTAGCAAGCGGGCTTCTCGCGCTTTCGGTTTCCCGCACGCCGCGGGATTATGTGCTGTGGTTCCGGCCGGAGGTGTCGAAAACAGTGACGTGGGCTGGCAATCCAGCCAAGCCCGTCGAACTCGCCGACGACGGTTTCCGTCCCAGCCCGAGAAAATCGTTCGCAGCATGGAAAGAGATCGTGCAGGAGCATTCGCGACCTTGGGGCGAGGCTGTCGCCGATGCGGCGCAGACTCTTCGCCTTTCGATCCTGGATGTCGTGCTTCGTCACCAGGACAAGGTTATGCGTGAGCGCGAGGCGGCGCGCATTCATCAGGATTTCCTGATGGCGGAGCTTGACCACAGGGTTAAAAATTCGCTGGGCACCGTTCAGGCTCTTGTCAAATACTCCGCGAGCGGCGCCGGCAGCGTGGAGGAGTTCTCGCAAAAAGTTCAGGATCGTGTCCAGACCATGGCGCGAACCCATAGCCAGCTTACTCACAACCGTTGGGAAGGCGTCACTATACAAAACGTGGTGGCTGAACAGCTCGCGCTTTTCGGGGAGCGCGTTAGCGCGGAGGGTCCGAGTTTTGCGCTCAGACCAAAGGCTGCGCTAAGTATAGCGCTCGCAGTTCACGAATTGTTGACGAATGCGGTAAAGCATGGGGCGCTGTCAGTAGCTTCAGGCAAAGTGGCAATCCGCTGGGACGTGGAAACACGCGATGGCAAGCGCTTGCTCTCGATAAGTTGGGAAGAGCGATTTGGGCCACCGGCTTCGCCGCCGCAGCACATGGGTTTTGGACGCATGCTGTTAGAGCATAGTCTCGCTTACGAAATCGACGGTAAGGTTACGTTGGATTTTCGCGAGGAGGGATTGGTCTGGCAAGCCTTAATTCCCTTCGAACATGTGATCGAACTTGAGGAATAGAATGTCATCCGTGGCCGGAGAGATAAACTCTACTTTATCACTTCAAGGCCAAAGAATCTTAGTCGTCGAGGACCAGTTTCTTATTGCAGTGGAACTGCAAGATTGCCTGGAAAAAGCCGGAGCAACAGTTGTTGGCCCCGTCGGGCGGCTCGATCGCGCCTTGAGCAAGGCCAAGGATAACAGTCTGCACGCCGCCCTGCTCGACGTGGACCTGAACGGCGAAAGATGTTGGCCTGTTGCGGATGCTCTCGAAGACGCCGGCGTTCCTTTCGCCTTCACAACTGGATTTACAGCAAGCATTGTTATGCCGGATCGTTTCGCGAAATACCAAGTTGTGTCCAAGCCTTATCGCGAAGGAGAGGTCTTGGCTGCCGTGCGGAAGCTCTTAGGCTTGTCCTAGGCAAACTGCGGATTGTCATCCGGACGCCGCTTCGCTCCGCGCTTCATCATACCGCAACTTGATTACCCCGCTATCTCCGCCGCCCTCAATTCGGAACCCGGCTACAGGCCAACTGGCTTTTTGCAGGACCATTGCGAAAGGCGGCATTTCGTTTTTGACCATTAGACCAGCTTGCGTTTGCGTCTGGCTGCCTGAGCCCGGATCTTAGGAGAAAGCGCCTTGCCGGGAGGTTAATGGCTATAAGCCATTGATATTACAGAATAAAAACCAAAATCTGCCGCCACACTGCACTGACGAAGCCGGCGAATATAGTTAATACGCCCCGCCCGAAACATATTTAACGGACTTTTGCGCGCCCACTTTCGTCCAAAAATACATTTCCTTAACGTGTCGATTTTTGGCATAAAGCTTATATTTTTCAGAGGGATAGAAGGCCTACTCCCCCGGCCGGACGCGGCCGCTCTGAAGTTTTGGACCTTCTGATCGCGCAAATTCAGGCAGGAAATAAATGCCGTTAACCATCGAGGGTTAATGCCTAAGCGGCTTACCATACTGGCGCGCCGCCGATTGTAAGGCGCCATAGGCTCACAAGGCGGAGATAGCGGGGTAATCAAGTTCCGGAAAAGCGAGGCCATCAACTTAAGCGACGGTTCCTCGCCCCACTGCAATTAAAATTAGCGGAACTTTGGTTCAGCTCAAGCGTTCTTAAGGAATGGTTCGACGCGAGGCGTCTTGCAATGCGGAGTTGCAAAAATGAAAGAATATGAAGCCAACGCTGTGCTAGCATTCACCTCAATCGCGCTTGTTTTTAGCATGCTGATGGCATTCTCAGAGACTAGCGTATATTTTCCATTTTGATCAGAAGCACCATTCAAGCAGAAAACACGCTCGAATATCATTCGATAATTTACTTATGCGAGTAACGTTATTTTCGCGCGCCACCAAATCCACTTTCTATAGACCCTTTCGGGCCTGAAGCCTTGAATACCAGCGGCTGAATTGGGTGGCTCCGTCTGCCCGAGCTAGGGAATTACCCAAGCTTAAGCTTGAGAGTTGCGTTTTTTTTTGCAGCCACCTCCGCGAGAGCACAACTGCCACTTTTCATGCCGAACTCAACTTATAGTAGAGTAAGCTTCCAAAGATTCCACTTTTGACCCGAAGCGCGAGCTGATCTTGCTTTTCCTTGCCGGATTTGCATAATGCAACTGGCGTGCATGGATGCGAAACGGACAGGGCGATCTCTTCGACGATGGAGATTATTCTTTATTCGGAAGATCGCCTTTTCGCGGAGCGCTTCGCTTGGCTCAGGAATCAAGCAGGACTGCCCCAGCACCATGTGAGGCGGTCCCCTTTCGGCTCAGACGCTCAGGCTGGTCGAGCCGATATCCATTTTTTTCACTACCGTACATTGGATGGCGATTGCGATGCCCTCGCTGGCACGCGAAGCCGTCAGCCCGAAGCACGGATTGTTCTAGTTGTAGACGATAGCGTCCCTGACCTGGATCGGGAATGTAAAAGTCTTGACGCGGACGACGTCTTGAGAACGAGTGAGCTTACTCCCGCATTGCTCAAAGGCATATTTCGCCAAACTCAAAGAGCAAACCGTCATATTAAGTCCTTGAAACATCAGGTAAACCGTTACCGGGGGTTTTTCGAATGGTCGAAGGACTGCCTTTTCTATGTGGAAACGGGTGCGTCAGGGGATTTCCGGTACACTGACATCAATCCAACAGCGCTATTGTGCCTGGGCCTCTCTGCAGACCAGGTGCGAGGGCGGACGCCGCAGGAAATTCTTGGGCCGGAGGGGGGCGAGCGAGTGGCTCTCGCCATGGGCTTTGCCAGGCAACAAGGAAAACCTTACCATTTTTCTACAACGCTGAAATCATGGTCACGGTGAACGGTTATACGACGCCACTTACATCCCGTATTCGAACGGTGGTGGTAACATCGAGGGCATTCTCGGGAGCGCCCGCGATGTCACGGAGCTTAAGCGCGCGCAGCTTCGCCTCAGCGAGTTGGAGACGCTGCGAGATCTGCCCCCTGACAAAGAACGCGATACACAGTTTGCTGCTATTGTCACCTCTTCGGCGGATGCCATCGTTTCATCCAACGCGGAAGGGCTAGTTGCGACCTGGAATCCGGGCGCGGAGAGGCTCTTCGGCTATTCCGTCCAGGAGACTATCGGAAAAAGCCCGCTCGACCTCATCGTCCCAGCTACGCTCTCTGACGAATTCCAAGCCTTGCGGGCGTCGCTCTGTTCGGAGAGACGGGCAATCGTCAAGGACACCGTCCGGCGTCACAAAGATGGAACACTGATCGACGTCGAGATCAACGTCTCGCCGATTGTCTACGACGACAAGGTGAAAGGCACAGCGGTCGTCTATCGCGACGTAAGTGAGCGCAAACGTTTTGAGCGGCGTCAGTTGATGCTGATGAGTGAGCTTTCCCATCGCGGCAAGAACTTGTTTTCCGTCGTTCACTCGATCGCGCGGCTGAGCCTTGCAAATGCTGACACGGTGGAAGCGGCTAAAGAGGCGCTTCTCGGCCGATTGGAAGCGCTCTCCCGAACTTACGGCAGGCTAACAGATGCGGGTTTTGAAGGCGGCCATCTGAAAGAGATTCTTGAGGCTGAGCTTTCGGCATTCGAGGGCCGCGCGCACTCAAGGGGCCCCGAGATCATTTTGACAGCTCGCGCCGCTCAGACTTTTGCCCTCACCATCCACGAACTCGCTACGAATGCCGCGAAGTATGGGGCGCTTTCCGTCGCGGGCGGTCATGTCGACTTGACCTGGACGATCCAGAATGCCGGCGGGGAGCCGCGTGTGCGTTTTGCCTGGGTTGAGAGCGGCGGTCCGAAAGTCGCGCCCCCAAATCGGAAGGGTTTTGGAACAACGCTCATCACGTCGATTGCTGCTGCCGACTTCGAGTGCTCGCCAGAAATCTTGTATAACGAGAACGGCGTTCGATACGGGTTTGAGGCGCGGCTTTCGCAATTGGGGACGCTTGTCGAAGCATCGCCCGTGCGGCGCAGGCTGCAGAGCAGCACCCTGATCGCTCTTTACGATCATTGGGCTCAGCACCTGGGCGCGCATGGCGTCCTGCCGAAGTACCATCATTTCGATCGAACCTTTTTTGCCGCGGACGGAACGATGACAATTGCGTCGATTGATGCACAGGGCGACGTTCATTTCCTTGAAGTCGGCCACGCTTTGATCGAGCGGCTCGGACGGTCTATCGACAACGATGACATCTCCAGCGCAGACCCGGACAGCCTTGCCGAGGCTTATCGCCGTTGCGCAAAGACCGGCCGGCCGTGTTATGAACATCTGCGCTTTGACTTCGGCGACGGCGAAGCCGTAAATTTCGAACGCCTTCTTGTCCCTTATTCCGAAGATGGCGCCCGCGTTACACATCTAGCCGGGATCGCCGTATTCTCAGGCGACACTTCCAGTCGTGGCAACGGATGAGCAGGCAGATCAGTTACTTTTCGGTCGCAGGCACTCTCGGCATGATAATCGACAACCAGAACGCAACCAGTGCTATGCTTTTCCTCATCAGAGCGCACAAAGCCGATCTCAAGACAAAAGCCGTTGGCGCGTGCGAAGCTCTGCAAGGTGTTCATTGTCGGGCTCTGCCTGCCTCCCTCCAGCCTGGCGATGGCCGTCTGGGTGGTGCCCATGCGGGCTGCGACTTCGGCTTGGGTCAATCCGGAAGCTCTCCGCAACTTGGTAAGAGTCGCGGCAAGCTTTGGTGCACTTAATTCAGTTGTGCGTGATTCAACCGGCATTCGGAGGTTGGTTGTCCCTTATAGCATAAGCGATATATTTCTGAACCCTGACAACGGCACCAGTTAGGACTGTCTCATGAGCCTCCTGCCGGACTTTGACACGATTAAGCTTGCAGAGGCAATTGAAAGTCTCACCCCGGAGGAAATCGATCAACTGCCCTTTGGCGTGATCGGCATCGACGCGGCCGGCGCGGTTCGCCTGTTCAACAAAACCGAGGCCCACCAATCCGGCTACGGCTCCAGACCGACCCATGGAAAGCTCTTCTTTGTCGATGTCGCGCCTTGCATGAACAACGGCTACTTCAGAGGCCGCATCGACAAGGCGCGCGCCGCCGGGACCCTTGATGTGTCCTTTTCTTTTGTTGGTGACTTTAGCGATCCCAATCGTGACCTCGCGGTTCGCGTTCAGTCAGCAAAGGACGGCGGGATCTGGATCGCTATCAAGCGCGAACGCGGAGCCGTTTGATCGCTTTCGCCGGTCTATTCTATGGCCGTATAGCCGCTGACGCCTCGCACCAGTCTGTTATGCTTGAACTCGGTGACCAGCGCAGCAGCAGCCCAGTGGCGTCATCATTGATTTTTGCGCGCGGGTATTGATGCCCATGGACGTCATCGCGCTCGACCTCGCGCAGAAGCCGTAGAAGCGGCGCGAGGCCGTCTTTACGCACGGCCGCGAAGAGTTCGTGTGCCGTGTAAAGCCTGAACACGTCGACAAGACGCATCAGACCATCGCTCGCCAGCAGGGCATATCCGTTGGCTGGCATGGCAATCTGGCCCGCTCGTACGAAGTGCCGCGGCGTTGGAGTGATCGAAAACACGCCGTAGCCGCCGGGCTCGTTCATAGCTGCCCGGCCGCCCTTGATCGACGGCCAAATTCGCGCCCGTGCGGTTTTTGCTTCGAGACCGCCATGCTTGGCATGAAGGGCTGCCAAGGCTTTCGCCAGCTGAGGGTCGCCCGCGGCGGCTTCATCGACGCCAACACGGACGAAACCACCCGCGTCTTCAACGAGCAAAGTGCAGTCTCCGACGGACACATAATCAATTCCAGCATCGCAGGCCCGCACCACGATAGCTGAAGCCGACGGGTGCTCAGTCTTGTCGATGGGTGCCCGTCTTGCCTCGCGGGCGAACTCGGCGGCCAACCGGGTGGCGATCATGTCGGGCAACTGCGCCAAGCCGGCTGGTGGCGAAACAGCGAGCGCCGAGAGCGCGGCATCGAGACGTCCCGCGATCCAATCGGCATCTGTCGCTGCACTCGTCAGCGGGCGCTCTACGACGTCAGTCGCGCCATCAATCACCCATGCCAAATCATTGGCCGCTCCGGCGCGGTCTTCGTTGACACGCCCCGAAGCCGAGGTCAGACAATCGATGATGATGAATGGCATCCCAGCAAGCCCTCAGCTCGCGCACCGCGCAAACATCAAAGCGGCCACCTTAGGAATACGGAGTGGCCTCCGTCCAACGTCTAACAAAACTATGCATGTTGCATGAAGTTTTGATGGCGTCGGGGACCGAGGCTGCGAGGAGCAATGCCCCGCAGTCGCGGACCCGTCAACATTGCACGGTTTGCAAAAGCCGCCGATGTGGCGAATTTTCCTTCCCCCGCCACGACCGCCGCGCCAATCACTGCTGAAGCAAAGTCATACTACTATTGCGTCTTCACTTCTGAAAGGAGGGCTGGTCCGGCAATATTACTGGCTTCTACTGTTGTTGCCCACGGTGATTGGTTGGGTATCTCAGGAACAGGCGAGGCAACCCGGGAAGACGTGCCTTTTGCGGAGCTCATACCCGCCTCGGTCAGTGTCGAATACATCACAGACTGAGCGGCGTTAAAGGCATTCCCAAGGCCAGGAGACCTTCGCTGAGCTGGCGACGTTCCAAATGCGCACCTGCTCCCATCGATTTGCCTGCCCATGCCGTCATTCGGGGAAAGTAGGCAGTTCGGGGAGCGCCATGTGGCATCCGGAAGCGTTTCGACGCCGCGGGCCGCAAGCTGGGCCGGCGGGACGGTTTGAAGATGATCCAAATATCCGTTGCTGAAAATGATGATCGCTCCCGCACAGCAGGCGACGGCGGCCAGGCCATAGCCAATTGTCCCGAGCTTCCACATCGGCCAGCGTCGCCGCCCGGGCGATTTCTCAAGGGCTAGCGCCAACCCGCCGGCGGCATAAGGCGCCGATTCCTCCTGGGCTGCTTGCATAGCCTCGAGCCTGATGACAACCTCCATTCTGAGAATGGCCGTCGCGATGTCTTGATAGAAAGTCACTTGCGGCACGGGGCGCACGTGCAGGAGTTCCAGCTTTGCCAGCGTCTTGCTCCGCAGCGACGGCGGCGCTTCCAGTTCTTCCTTCAGATCGTGGATCGCAAGAAGAACCTTCCTCCTCCTGCAATAAATGCCATCGATCAAGACGGAGCCATCGAGATAATCCTGGAGGGAGGCAAACACTTTGCTGTTTCCTCGCTCGCCACTCACCGAACTCAAGAAGGTTTGCGCAATCTCTTCGAACATTGAAAGCAGGCTTGACTGACGGCAGTGCCGCTCTTCGACCGCAATCACATCATCTTTCTCATTCATGGGAGGCGTTCCCCTTTTTAAACCTCGATGCAGTAAGTGGCTTATACTCAGCCCTATCAGATTCCTCGCGCTTGAAAAGCACGCAGGCGACACAGTTTCGAACTAAAAACCAACCCCGATTGGACGGTGCCTCTCCCAAAAACCGCTACTTCCCCGGCCCGAACGGCGGTTCTTCCAGAGGTTCGTTGGGTTCCTGTTGTGGTGTGGAGGGAGCCGGCGAATCACACATTGGTGACCTCGTGGATGGAAAAGGCTTCCCATAGCCCTGTTCGCTGGAGGGAACCTTGGCGGTCATTCGCTCACGCGCTTCAAAACTACCTCCTTTCAGGAGGCACCTGAGTGGGCTACTGATTGCAGCAGGTCCGGATAGCTTGACATTCAACGCGTCAAGAATGCAGAAAAGCGCCGCAATCCTGTCGATCGCCTGTTCAGCTTGTCGATGATCAAGCCGAGCGCCGGCGACCTTCATCGTCGAAAAAGCGCCCCCTGCGGTAACCGAACTTCGACGCGATGAATTCTCGCCACCATCAGGCTGAGCGGCTGATACCTCAGAAGGCCGCCTGAACCGCTCACCGTGCGGATCCTCGGCACCAACGCCGCAGCGACCGTTTCGGGCGTCTCGGCAACCGCATTGAATAGCATGCGTTCCCGAATCCCGGCATCCTTGAGAAGGAGATCGGTCAGGACCAAGCCGGGGCTCAGTTCATGCACCCCGATGGCACGGACCCCTGCCTTTTTGAGTTCGGCGTCGAGGAAGCCGGTCGCGAGCGCCACTGCCCGTTTCGAGGCACGGTGCGGCACCGCCGTCGGAGAAGATCGTACGCCCGCGGCCGAAAACCCCATACTGAAGATGTGGAACGAAGGTTGCGTCCCTTCAAATGGCTGACGGAGCATCGCCCGGACAACCTCGGCACAGAGCATCAGGGTCCCGCAAAAATTCGTCCGGCAGGTTTCGTCGATGTCGTCCGGCGCCAGTTCCCAAAGCGGGCGCTTGAGGCGACCCGCCGTACCGGCGTTATTAATCCAGCGGTCGATAACGCCAAGTTTCGAGACTGCATAAGACACGAACGCATGAGCCTCGCCAGGCGCGGACACATCGCACGCCATGCCATGCAACTCGCCTCCGGGCGCCTCGTCTCGAAGTTGCGCAAGCGCTGCTTTGAGACGGTTGTGGTCACGTCCGCAGATGACCACGCGGTCTCCGGCGAGCAGGAACACCCTCGCCATCGCCAGGCCAAGCCCCGCAGTTCCCCCGGTCACCACCACACCCAAGGGGCGTGTCATAACATCCTCGCCGGTTTCATGGAGTTTCTCATCTTGAGAATTGTCCGCTGCTGTATAGCGGGAAAGGTCCCGCAGGGTTCAAGGAAATCGTCAACCGCCGCCATCGGCGCTCAGGGCTTCCAAACCACAAGCGCACCCACCGCCGGAAAATGGAAAGTGCGATCGGGCTCGCGAACGGCCGCGAGGGATGGGGTGTTTCCCCCGCTGAAAGGTGTGAATAGGCGGCGCAGAACGCATATTGCTGTCGGGGTGCGAGCAGCTTTGGTCATGGCGATCTCTTCTGCAACGCTGCCATGCCGGACATTTCCGTTACGCCGCAGAACCTGACTTGCAAAAAAGCGCGAGAACCGAACCAGGAGAAAGCCATGCGCATCGAGCCGGTCTTCGTCTTCGATCTCGATGGCACGCTTGTCGACAGCGTGTATCAGCACGTCCTTGCCTGGAGGGAAGCGCTCGAAACCGAGGGGATTTCTTTGTCCCTTTGGCGCATCCATCGAAAAGTCGGCATGAGCGGAGGGCTACTCGCCAACCAGTTGCTGCGCGAGACGGGGGTTGAAATCAATGCCGCGGTCGTGGAACGGCTAAAGAAGCTCCATGCCGTGGCGTATAAGGCGCGGGCGAGCACGATCCGGCCTCTGCCTGGCGCGACTGACTTGCTGTCCTGGCTATCGGACCACAATATTCCGTGGGTCATCGCAACAAGCGGGCATATGGAGACTGCGGAGCCTGCCCTTGCTGCGCTTAGGATCGATATTAATAAGGCTCCAGTGGTGACCGGCGATCAGGTCAAATATGCCAAGCCCGATCCCGACCTGTTTATCGCCGCCGCCGAACGGCTTGGCGCGCCGGTTCAAACCGCTGTGGTGCTTGGTGACAGCATTTGGGACATGCTTGCCGCAAAACGATGCAAGGCGCTCGGCGTGGGCCTGTTGAGCGGCGGCTACGGCTCGCGCGAGTTACAGGATGCGGGCGCCATTCGCGTCTATGATGACCCCGCCGACGTGCTGAGCCATATCGATGAAATCGGAGGACGCCGATAGGGAAAGGCCGGCGTTCTCATTCCGCGGCCTGGTAGCGCGTCGGATAAGGATAGACCCGATCAAGCGACGGCTGCCTGACGCGCCAACGGGCCGCTGTCATCCCGAAACTTGATTACCCGCATGTTTCCGCTAGCAGAAGAAGCCATGAAAACATTGGGGAATTTCCGCTCCACTGTCATGGCCGGGCTTGACCCGGCCAGTTATAACTTGGAATACCTTGTATTTTAGATGGCCGCCTCCAGGGGCGGCCATGACGACGGAATTGGCGGAAACATCCGGGTAATCAAGTCAGCCTTATCCGGGATTGTAACAAATTGAATCGCCTGCCTTTTTACGGTCCCGGCTCGCGCTTCGCTTGGCCGGGACGACGAAGAGCGGAGTTTGCCTAGGCAAGCTTAAACGTCAGCGAGCCGAGTTTCTCGATACGGCTCTCGATTTGGTCGCCCGCCTTCAGCCAGACGCGCTTCTCCGGCGGATAGCCCAGAATGACGCCCTGCGGCGTGCCAGTGAAGATGATGTCGCCCGGTTCCAGCGTCCAATGCTGCGAGATGAATGCGACAAGCTGATAGCAATTGAAGATGAAGTCGTCGGTGCTCCAATCCTGCCGGACTTCGCCATTGACGAAGGTCTGTATCTTGAGCTTGTGCGGGTTGCCGACGATATCCGCGCCGACAAAATAGGGGCCGATGGGCGCAAAATTGTCGAGCGTCTTTCCGATCATCCATTGCGCGCTCGGCGTCTCGAGCTGGAGGTCGCGAGCGGAAAAGTCGTTGGAGGTGCAGTAACCTGCGATATAGTTCGGCGCATCCGCCTCGGAGACATTCCGCGCTTTTTTGCCAATCACGATCAAGAGCTCTGTTTCGTAGTCGAACTTATAAGAGATCTCCTTCGGCGGCAGCGTTATGGTGCAGTTCGCGGCGGCGAGCGCGTTGTTGTATTTGTTGAAGAGAATAGGCTGGCTGGGCTCCTTCATTTTAATTTCAGCAGCGTGCCGTTTATAGTTGAGGCCGATGCAGATGATCTTGCCGGGGTTCGTAAAAAGCCGGCCATAGGTGATGCTGGACTCGGGCACAATCGCCGCTTTCGCCTGGGCGGAGGTGTTCGCCGCTTCAGCAAGCCTTGTAAGCTGGCCGGCGCTTCCTTCCTGCAAAAGCTGCTGCATGGTCAGTGCTGCCGGCATGCTCAGGAGTTGCGAGGCTCTGCGCACATCGATCACCGATGCGCCCGATTTGACGCCGAGCGTCTCGGCGCCGTCGGCGTTGGCGATCGCAAGAAGCGTCAAGCGCCGCGGCATTTCGAACGGACCGGTATATTTCACTGTTGCGGACTTTTCCTCGGCTTGAGCGCTCGTCGCGGTGGCGAACGCCGTGCCAGCGGCCCCGGCTCCAGCCGATTTTATGAGAGTGCGGCGTGTGATCATGTCATCACCTCTGGCGGAATGTCTCGTCGCTGGTATCAGTCGATTCAACCCGGCTTGCGCCTGAACTGCTTCACAAGATCGTACCCCCCAACCTGATTTAATGAAACGGAAAGGGCTGGCGGTGCTGCCGAAGGGTTTGCCTCTGACCTTATCGACCTGGATATAACGGACACCTCCGGGACGGCGCCGGAACCTTAAGCCCCCCCTTGTCTTCACTCGAGATGTTCGGGAAGGGACGCAGCCTGTCTTCTGCTCCCGGTGTGCCGCGCTTCTTGGATGCAGACAGATGAACCTTGGACAGGCAGCGGCGAGATCCCGCCGGGCGGCCACGCCGCGCCGCCGCGCGAAGGCAATTCAAAACTTCGGATTTGGCATCGAGGAAGAGTATTTCCTCGCCGATGCGGGGACGATGACGGTCGCCCGCGAAACTCCGGAAAGCCTTTTCCGCGAAGTCTCCACGGCGACAGACGGTCAGGCGGGCCGGGAATTCTTGCAGGCGCAGATCGAAGTGAGCACGGCTCCGCAAACAACCGCGGGAGCGATGCGCAATCAACTTGCGTCCCTGAGAGCGGCAGCCGGGACCGCTGCTGCTCGCCACGGCCTCGCAATCCTTGCATCCGGCACCCATCCCTCGGCTGACTGGCCGAACATTTCGCAGTCGCCTTCGAAGCGCTACGATGGCGTCATGCGGGAGCTGAGAATGGTCGGCCGCCGCAACATGCTGTGCGGCATGCACGTGCATGTCGAGGTGCCCGACCCCTCCCGGCGCGTGGAGTTGATGGGGCGTCTGACACCCTATCTTCCGCTTTTGCTTGCGCTCTCGACGTCCTCGCCGTTCTGGCAGGGACGCAACACGGGACTGAAGGGCTACCGGCTCGCGGCCTATGATGAGATTCCGCGAACCGGCATCCCGGAATTCTTCGCAAGCGCGGACGATTATAGAGCCTATGTCACGGCCCTCATCGGCTGCGGCGCAATCGAGGACGAGAGCCACATCTGGTGGATGCTGCGCCCCTCGCTGAAATACCCCACGATCGAGCTCCGCGCGCCGGATTGCTGCACGCGCATCGAAGACGCCATCGCTATCGCCTGTCTCTTTCGCGTCCTGACACGGCGCCTGTTTTGTCAGAGCGTACAGTCGCCCGCCTCGCCCCTGCAGCGTGCGCTTGCCGTCGAGAATAAGTGGCGCGCGCAAAGAGACGGCATCCAGGCGATCTTCGCTACGCAAGCGGGGCGCGTGTCCGCCAGGGACATGCTAAGAGCCGTCATCGAGGTGACGGCTGAGGACGCTGCCGCGCTCGCGTGCGAGAACGAGATCGCCCACTGTCTGACCATCATGGATCGCGGCACGTCCGCCGAGGAGCAACTCAAGATCTACGAGCAGGTAGAGGATGCGCACGATCCCGCGCGCGTCACAGCGGTTGCCCAATGGATCGCCAAGGCTACAATGGCCTTGTGATCTGTTTGTATGGGAGTTCCGCTTGATGTGCCGTTGGATCGCGTATAGCGGCCCCACCATCCCGCTGTCGCACTACGTCTCCGAACCGTCACATTCGCTCATCTCGCAAAGCTTGAATGCGCTTGAGGCCACGACGAGCACCAATGGCGATGGCTTCGGCCTTGGCTGGTATGGCGAGCATCGAGAGCCGGGGCTCTATCACGAAGTTCGCCCGGCCTGGAGTGACAGCAACCTTCGCCATCTCTGCCGGCACCTCCGCTCGCACCTGTTCTTTGCACATGTGCGCGCCGCCACGGCAACCGCCGTCGTTCGCGTGAACTGCCACCCGTTTGCCTATGGCCGGTGGCTCTTCATGCATAATGGCCTGATCGCGGACTGGCCGGTCCTGAGGAGATCGATAGAGGCGCTGATCCCCGATGCAATTTATCCTTCACGCGAAGGGACGACCGATTCCGAGGCGATCTTTCTTGCGATCGTAGGCGCCCACATCGAAGAGAACCCTGTGCGCGCCGCCGAAGCCGTGATGCACAAGCTGAAGCACATCATGACTGAGAATGGCGACGGCCATTGCTTGCGCTTCACGGCTGCCCTGACAAACGGACATGACATCTACGCCTTCCGCTATGCGGTCAACGACAGCCCAAACACGCTTTACTATCGTAGCGACCGGCGCGGCACGGTGATCGCTTCGGAGCCCTTGGACTCCGAGCGCGACAACTGGATTGCAGTCGGCGAGAATTGCATGCTCATCGCACGGCGGAACTCTCCGGCCGATGTCGTGAGATTTTCGCCCTAAAGTAGACTCCGCTCATCTGGCCAACGGATGCGGCTCGCTCCGCACTTCGTCATCCCGGCCAAGACAAGCCGGGATCGCAAAAAGACAGGCAATTCAATTTGTTACGATCCCGGATAAGGCTTCGCCTTTCCGGGATGACGCCGGCGGCGATCCGGTGGCGTGTCAGGCGAAGTCTGCTTAGCTAGCCGCCAACGTTTGGACGTGTTCTGTAGCGGGTCCAGGCCGAAACGCTGAACGGGGACGCCGTGCGGGCCGGAGGCGCGTAAGCGGCGAGCGCGCGCCTCCTTCCCAGTCTTACTCGGCGGCAGCCTGGAACGCGCTCGCTTCCAGCTGCGTGTCGTATTCCTCGGAAATGTCCTTGTTCGTGTAGTCTTTCAGCAGGGCGGCTGCGACAAGGCTGATGACGGCGCATGCCGCGATGTAACCGGCGATGGCGTAGCCCGAGTTGTAGCGTGCGAAGAGCGCCGTTGCGATCAGCGGCGCCGGGCCGCCTGCTATGATGGACGCGAGCTGGTAGCCGAGAGAGGCGCCGCTATAGCGCAGCCGGGGCGGGAAGCTCTCCGCGATCAACGCCGCCTGAGGCCCGTACATCATCGCATGTGGAACGAGCGATAGGACGACG
This sequence comes from uncultured Alphaproteobacteria bacterium, assembly GCA_963833565.1. Taxonomy (GTDB): domain Bacteria; phylum Pseudomonadota; class Alphaproteobacteria; order Rhizobiales; family Rhodomicrobiaceae; genus Rhodomicrobium. Next base: position 25,085 of record CAWHYO010000031.1, on the reverse strand, counting down.
GCGAGGAAAATCCAGGTCGGGGCGTTGGTGTTGAGCAGCGCGAAGTAGATGAAGGCGTAGATGCCAACGCAGGCCGCGCCAATCATGTACATGCGCCGTCTTCCGATGCGGTCGGAGAGATAGCCGAAGAACGGGATGTTGAAGAAGGACAGAACCGATGCCACAAGCACGGCGATGAGGATCAGATCGCGGGAGCTGCCCAGCACCGTCGTGCCGTAAGTGAAGACAAAAGCGGTGAAGATGTAAAACGGGGTTTGTTCCGCCATCCGCACGAGCGCCGAAAGGATCACTTGCTTCGGATACCGCCCCAAGACCTCGACGGAGGGGGCCCGCGAAACTTTCTTCTCCGCGACGAGCTTCGCGAAGATTGGCGTCTCCAGGATACCGAGCCTTATCCAAAGGCCGATACCGACGAGCACGATGCTGATCATGAAGGGCGCGCGCCAGCCCCATGTTGTGAATTCGTCGCCAGAAATGGCGCTGAAGGCCAGCACCGCGAGGTTGGCGAGGAAAAGCCCGGCGGGAACGCCAAATTGTGGCCAGGAGGCAATGAGGCCGCGATTCTTCGTCGTCCTCGCCCACTCCATCGAAAGCAGAACGGAGCCGCCCCATTCGCCGCCGACGCCCACGCCCTGGATGAAGCGCAACACCGTGAGGGTGATCGCACCCCAGACGCCGATCTGATCGTAGGTTGGAACGAAGGCAACGGCAAAGGTCGCCAGACCCATCAGGAGCAACGTCGCGATCAGTGCAGCCTTGCGGCCCATGCGGTCGCCGTAATGACCGAATATGGCAGCTCCAACAGGCCGCGCTGCAAACCCGACGGCGTAGATGCCGAACGCTTGCAGAGTGCCGGTCAGCGGATCGGAATTCGGAAAGTAAAGCTTAGCAAAAACGAGGCCTGTGACGATGCTGTAGAGAAAGAAGTCGTACCATTCGATCGTCGTACCGATCGTACTGGCGATAACGGCGCGGTACAGCTGTTTTTGATGGTCTTGCGCGGAGAGCGAATCCTGCGCAGTGGCTTCGATAGCCATTCGTGACCTCCCGGGAAAACCTCTTGCGCAGAGTGAGCAAGAGGCTATGGCGTTTCCATTTTCTTTTGGCGGCAAAGTTGCGCTTGAGTGGAAATGCGACTTTCCCTGGCGGAGTTCCGTGGGCAGCTTTATTTTTGCTCGGCCGGTGCCATTTCCGAGAGGTCAGATAAATCAGGCCGCGACGCGTGCCTTGCTCAAGGCTGCATCCACAAGCTTCTGGCTTTCCGCCCAGAGGCGTGCTGCGACAACGGGATCGTCGGCGATAGGGTTCGTCGTGCCTGGCCTTTTCTTGACGAAATACGCGCCGCTGATGCCTTCGATGGCGGGTGATGTCGCCACGAACAGAGAGTTTTCCGCGCCTCGCTCGGGTGACAGCATGACCGGCTTCATCACCGACCAGCCGAAGCCGAAAACGCCTCCCTTGTTTCCGATCCCGGTCCCCACAAGGCCAGGGTGAAGGCAGTTCGCCGTTATGTACCGGGGCGGCAGTCGGCGGGCCAGTTCCTTTGTGAAGAGGATGTTCGCGAGCTTCGACTGAGAGTAGGCAGCCATCATCTTGTAGCGCCGCGAGAGCATGAGATCGCCGAGGTCGATCGATGCGCGCCTTGCAGCTTCCGACGCCACGTTGACAATCCGGGCATTCCGGCCGTATTCGCCGCCCCGTTCCATCGCGGGCAGGATCGTGTTTGTCAGCAGGAACGGCGCCAGATGATTGACGGCGATGGTCATTTCGTAGCCGTCCACGGTCAGTTCGCGGTGCGGCGAGAAAAGCCCGGCATTATTGATGAGGATGTGGATCTGCGGATAGCGGTCGAGGATTTTCGCGGCCGCATCGCGCACCGCCTTCAGGCTCGCGAAATCCGCGACAACCACGTCCGGCCTCCGGCCGCCCATTCGAGACACCTGCGCGCGGGCATCCTCGCCGCGGTGCGGGTCGCGGCAAACCATGATGACGTGAGCGCGCGCCCTGGCGAGACCGATGGCGGTCCAAAGCCCGATGCCACCGGTTGCACCTGTTACGATTGCCGTTCGCCCTTCCTGACTCGGGAGAGTGGAACTTGCTGTTTGCGTTCGAGGGGTATCGGTCATCACTGCCTCCGGAATTGCATCCCCAGAGTAACAAAAAGGCCGCGGTTTTGTCGCCGCTGCCTATACAAAGTTCCGAGCGCCTAGCCTAACACGTTCCGGCCATAAATGTGGAAGCCGCTAACTTTGGCCTGAAACAATCAAGGGACGTAACTTAATCCCGGCGCTTTCAAGGGCGCGGCGGACGGTGGCAGCGATGGCAACGGCTCCAGGCTCGTCGCCGTGAATGCAAAGCGTATCGACCTGGAGTTTGATCCTCGCGCCGGTTCCCGTCACAACCTCGCTTTCGAGGGCGAGCCGAAGCGCCTGCTTTGCCACGGCCTCAGGGTCATCGATCACGGCGCCTGTTTCGGCGCGCGGCGTCAGAGACCCGTCGTCGCGGTAGAGGCGATCGCAGAATCCCTCGCGCGCAAAGGCGAGACCTGCCTTGCGCGCCGCTTTTTCCATTTCCGAGCCGGGCATGCCAACATAGATCAGCCTCGCGTCGATGGTTTTCGCGGCTCGGGCGATGGCGCTTGCGTAGCCCTGGTCTTTGGCGGCCATGTTGTAGAGCGCGCCATGCGGCTTCACGTGGCGGACCGGCTCGGCGGAATAGGCGGCCAAGGCTTGGAGTGCGCCGATCTGATAGGCGACCATGTATTCCAGGTCGCGTGCGTTCATATGGACCGCGCGCCGCCCGAACCCCCACAGATCGTCGAAGCCCGGATGCGCTCCGAGTCCGACGCCGTGCTTTTTCGCCAAAGCCGCGAGCTTGTGCATGATCGTCGCGTCGCCGCCATGGAACCCGCAGGCGACATTGGCCGAGGTCACGATATGGAGCAACTCTTCGTCGCGCCCCATACGGTAGGCTCCAAAGCCTTCGCCCATGTCCGCGTTGAGATCGATGTGCACAGCCACTCCTATTCCGCGTAGATCATCTTCCGGGTCATCCCGCCATCGATGATAAGCTCCGCGCCTGTCATGAAGCCTGCTGCGCCCGAAAGGAGAAAGGCGACGGCGGCGGCGATGTCAGACGGCGTCCCGACCCGGCCTGCGGGATGCTGCGCATGATCGTCGCCCGAGAGTTTCGCGTTTTCATCCACGTTGATCCATCCCGGCGAGATGCAGTTCACGCGCACATCCGGCCCGAGCGTGATCGCCAGCGAATGGGCGAGCGCAACGAGGCCACCCTTGCTGGCCGAGTAGGCGAAAGTATCCGGCTCGGACATATGCGCCCGCGTCGACGCGATCAGCACCATGCTGCCCTTGCCGTGCCGCAAATGCTGATCGCCATACTTCGCGAGAACGAAGGCGGCGGTCAAATTGGTCGCGATAACGGTGTTCCAGTCTTCGAGCGTCGTTTCGGAAAGCGGCTTGCGGTGCATGATGCCCGCGTTCGAGACAATGGCATCGATGCGGCCGAAGGTGCTGGCCGTCTCGTCTATCAGGCGCTTTACGTCGGCTTCTTTCGAAACATCGCAGGCGATGGCGTGGCCTCGTGATTCCGCCGCCGCTTCTTTGGCGCGAGCCGGGTCCACGTCGGCGCACACGCAGGTCCACCCGCGCGCCGCAAGCTCCGCCGCGCATGCCTTGCCGATCCCGTGGCCGGCGCCGGTGATGATCGCAACCTTGGCGTCGTTCGCATTCATGCCAACTTTCCCTTCTGTGCAATCATGTTGTGATCGACCATAACGAAATTCAAACCCTTTACGCCGGAGAGGCTGACGCCATGAGCGAGACCAAGACCGCCCTTCCAAACGAGCTCGACCTTTCCGCCTATTGGATGCCGTTCACGGCAAACCGCCAGTTCAAGGCTCATCCGCGCATTCTGGTTTCCGCCGAGGGGATGCATTACACGAGCGCGGACGGCCGCAAGATTCTCGACGGCGTGGCCGGGCTCTGGTGCGTGAACGCGGGACATGGGCGAAAGGAAATTGCTCAAGCCGTGGAGCGGCAGCTTCAGACCCTGGATTACGCGACCGCGTTCCAGATGGGCCACCCGGGCGCGTTCGAACTGGCGGCGCGACTGGCGCGGATCGCGCCGGAGGGGCTCGACAGGGTGTTTTTCGTAAACTCGGGCTCGGAGGCAGTGGACACGGCGCTGAAAATCGCCCTCGCCTATCATCGAGCTCGCGGCGAAGGCCAGCGCACACGCTTCATCGGACGCGAGCGCGCCTATCACGGCGCGGGCTTCGGAGGCACGTCGGTCGGCGGCCTCATGAACAACCGCCGCGCCTTCGGGTCCATGTTGCCCGCCGTGGATCACCTGCCGCACACGGTCGACATCGCCCGCAACGGGTTCAGCAAGGGGATGCCAGAGCACGGCGCGGAACTTGCCGATCACCTGGATCGATTGATCAGCCTGCATGGCGCAGACACCATTGCCGGCGTTATCGTGGAGCCAATGTCAGGGTCGGCGGGCGTCCTCTTGCCACCCAAGGGCTATCTCGAGAGGCTTCGCGCAATCTGCGACCGCCACAGTCTCCTCCTAATTTTCGATGAGGTCATCACGGGTTTTGGCCGCCTCGGAACGCCTTTCGCGGCGCAGTTTTTTGGCGTGACGCCCGACATGATGACCGTGGCGAAAGGGCTGACGAACGGCGCCATCCCGATGGGCGCCGTCTTTGCGAAACGCGGCATCCACGATGCGCTCATGGTTGGCCCTGAGAACATCATCGAGTTGTTCCACGGCTACACCTATTCGGGCCATCCGGTGGCCTGTGCGGCGGGGCTCGCGACGCTCGATATCTACCAGAAGGAAGGCCTGTTCGAGCGCGCCGCGGCGCTCGCGCCCGTCTGGGGAGAGGCGGTGCACACACTACGTAGCAGCCCGCATGTCATAGACATTCGCAATCTCGGGCTCGTCGCAGGCATCGAGATTCAGCCGAGACCGGGCGAACCGGGCAAGCGCGCCTACGATGTGCTGGTGGATTGTTTCGAGAACGGCGTTCTCGTCCGCCAGGCGGGCGACATCATCGCCCTGTCGCCGCCGCTAATCATCGAGGAAGGGCAAATCCATCAAATCGTCGACGGCCTTGCCGCCGCGCTGCGACGCGTGCGCTGATTTGGTGTGCAATGCGGGCGATTTCCTGAGCTAAGCTCCTCCCTCACCCCCGCCCTCTCCCGCGAGGGGAGAGGGAGCAACTCGCCCTTGCACCAGCGTCCTTCTCCCTTGCGGGAGAAGGACAGGATGAGGGGTGTCCTGCCGGAATTTTGCAAAATATGCAGCTGAAAGCCGATAAGCCGGGAGTGAGCGAAGCCGCGCCCCAAAAAGCCCCCGCCCACCGTGACCGGATCGCGCTCGGAATGGCGGCTGCCGTGGCCTCGTTCTTCATGCTGAACACAATGAATGTGTTCGCGAAGCTTCTGAGCCCCGCTCATTCGGTCATCGAGGTTGCTTTCTACCGCAATGCGATCGCGGCGCTTCCGTTTGCGGTCTGGATCTTCCTCCTCGGTCGCCGCCATCTGCTCAAGATCAACAGCCGCCCGCAAGTCATCGTATTGCGCTCGGTGATCGGAACGATCAGCCTTATCGCAACCTTCCGGGCATTCAACTTTCTGCCGATGGCCGACGCGCAAGCTCTGTTCTTCATGTCGTCTCTTTTCCTGCCCGTGATGGGCTGGCTATTCCTGAAGGAGCGCGTTGGGGCACACCGCTGGAGCGCGGTTCTGATCGGCTTCCTTGGGATGCTCGTAATCGTTCGCCCGACAGGCGCTGTGAATATGACCGGCGTAACATTTGCGCTGTCGGCGGCGGTGATGCACGCGTCGCTCGGCACGATACTGCGCGTTCTCGGACGCACCGAGCGCCCAGAGACGATCACCTTCTACTTTCTCGTCATCGGTACAGCGATGACGGGCCTCGCCATGCCGTTCGTCGGAACAATCCCGCAGCTGAACGAGGTCCCTCTCTTCATCGGCGCGGGCATTTCAGGAGCCTTCGCACAAATCTTCCTTTCGGTGGCTTTCAAGTATACGCCGGTCGCGCTTGTCACGATCTTCAATTACACCGGCATCGTCTGGGCTACGGGGTACGGCTGGTTCATCTGGGGCGACTGGCCCGGTCCGCCCGTTTGGATCGGAGCCAGCATTATCGTCGCGTCGAGCCTTTTTATTGTCTGGAGGGAGAGCCGCGTCGCGAAACTCGCAAGACTTACGGATGGCGCTTGACGCGCCCCTCCTGCACCCGCCTGTCCTGGCTTCGCCGACGCTGCTTCGACACAACCTGCCGGCGCCGGCTTTTTCTTATCAGTTCCGAGCCTGACGCGGGTATACTCCTTGCCTTCGCGCAAAGTGTTCGCCACGATGATCAACATCGTCTGGTTCGAAAAGTAGCAAAGTGGACCTTTTTCTGACAGTTCTTAAGGAGCAAGCCAGGGGCCACGATTCATTCGCAGCAAGGGTCACTTACGATGAGTAGAACAGAGTCGATATCAGTAAACTCCCAGAACAGGACTAGATGGGAAGAAACCATCAGCATCTGGCTCGCCGTTATATTCATCGTAGCGAATGTCGCATATTTCCTGCTTATTCCCGCGCTGGGTCTCAAGGGGCAGCCGTCGCAGGGCTGGATGTGGGCGATCGTTCCCGTCATCGACATGCTTTACATCGCAGTCCAGGCCTTTTGCCTGATCCTGTCGGGCGCGCGGAGCAACCAGTTCGGCTTCACCGACATTGCGGTTTCGTGGGCATCGTCTGTCATCATGGGTGTTTTGGCGTGTTGGGCGCTCTTCTCTCCAACCGTGAGCCTGTCGCCATTTCAGACGATGGTTTTGGTCTGCAACCTGGTTGCGGCAGCCGCCGAAAGCGGCCTGACCCAGTTTGGCCGCATGGCATTCTCAAAACGCATCATCGGGTTTGGAGGCTGACGGCTCGCGGGATGTAATGACCGCGAGGACGGCCAGCAAAGCTCCGGCAATGGCGACATGACGATGAAGGCATCGGTTCGGAATCCCGCGACTGAAGGGTGAGCGGCTGAGCCTTCAAATCAGGGCCGTGACCGCTCTACGCCTGACCCTCAATTTTGTAGAAACCAAAATTCGAGCTAGGAATGAAGCGCTCGGGGCATGTTCTCAGCCATTCGTCGCGCGATGCATAGACGCATCCCCGCGTCCTATTTTCGCAGGGATTGCCCAGGTAAAGGTTGCTACCCTCCGGCCTGCTTATCGAAAATTTGACTTAAGAGGTACGCGGTGGCGACGATCAAGTTCTTCAGTGGCGGCAATCTCCCGCTCGAAATGCACAAGGTGCGCATCGTTCAGAAGCTTACCTTGCCGCCCATCGAATATCGGCTCAAGGCGGTGAATGAGGCCGGCAACAACACGTTCCTGCTGCAGAACGCCGACGTGTTCATGGACATGCTGACCGACAGCGGCGTGAACGCCATGAGCGACCAGCAGCTCGCCGCCATGATGGTCTCGGATGACAGCTACGCCGGCAGCGCCACCTATACGCGCCTCGAAGCCAAGCTGCGCGAGCTGTTCGGCATGCATTGGATCCTGCCGGCGCACCAAGGCCGCGCCTGCGAGAACATCCTTGCCCAAACTTTCGTAAAGCCCGGCAAGATTGTCCCGATGAACTATCACTTCACGACCACGAAGGCGCATATCACGCTGAACGGCGGCGTGGTGGAAGAACTCGTCAAGGACGAAGGGCTTGAGGTCACGAGCGACCTTCCCTTCAAGGGCAACATGGACATCGGCAAACTCGAAGCCCTCGCGAAGAAAGAGGGCGCGGACAAGATTGCTTTCGTGCGCGTGGAGTCCGGAACCAACCTCATCGGCGGCCAGCCGGTCTCGCTCGCGAACCTCGCCGAAATCCGGAAAGTTTGCGATAAGTACGGCCTCATCCTCGTGCTCGATGCCAGCCTTCTTGCCGACAACCTCTACTTCAACAAGACCCGCGAAGAGAGCTGCAAGAACCTCAGCATTCGCGAAATCACGCGGCGCACCGCAGACCTTTGCGACATCATCTATTTCTCGGCCCGCAAGCTTGGCTGCGTGCGCGGCGGCGCGATGTGCATGCGGAGCGAAGAGATTTACAGGCGCATGCGCGGGCTCGTGCCGCTGTACGAAGGCTTCCTCACTTATGGCGGCATGTCCGTCCGCGAAATAGAGGCGCTGACCGTCGGCCTCGAAGAGACCATGGACGAGGACATGATCAGCCAGGGCCCGCAATTCATCGCCTACATGATCGATGAATTGGTCAAACGCGGCGTCCCCGTGATCACGCCTGCGGGCGGCCTCGGCTGCCATATCGACGCGAAACGCTTCCTCGATCATGTCCCCCCATCGCAGTACATTGCGGGCGCGCTGGCGTCGGCCATGTACATCGCGGGCGGCGTTCGCGGCATGGAGCGCGGCACGCTTTCCGAGCAGCGCAATCCGGACGGCAGCGAAGTGTTCTCGGCCATGGAGCTGTTGCGTCTGGCGATGCCGCGGCGCGTTTTCACGCTTTCGCAGGTCAACTACGCCATCGACCGCCTCGACTGGCTGTACCAGAACCGCAGGCTGGTCGGAGGTCTGGTCTTTGTCGAGGAGCCGGAAATCCTGCGCTTCTTCTACGGGCTGCTGAAACCCGTGTCCGACTGGCAGGAAAAACTCGTCGCGAAGTTCCGCGCGGACTTCGGCGACAGCCTGTAGGACGAAACATGGGGAGCGGCCGCTCCCCACCCCTCTCGCGCCGCCGGAGAATTCTGCGCTGTTCGCTGCGGGGAACTGCCGAAGTAAGAGAGCCTGTTATCTGCGGAAGTGGCCGCCTCCTTCAGATCCACCGCGTGCGAAACCGCCGGCCCGTTGGCCGCCCGCCCCGTAACCGCCGCGCCGGTAGCCGCCGCCACTCGCGGCGCCGCCGGCTGATCCGGAGCCGCCGCTCACGTAGGCGCCACCTGATCCGGAAGAGCCGCCGCCCACATAGACGCCGCCTGATCCGGAAGAGCCGCCGCTAACGTAGGCGCCACCTGACCCGGAAGAGCCACCGCTCACGTAGGCGCCGCCTGACCCGGAAGAGCCGCCGCCCGCGTAGCCGCCAGCTGCCGCTCCACCACGTCCATAAGCGCCGCCACCGGCTGCTCCACCGCGTCCATAGCCGCCGCCAGCTGCTGCTCCGCCACGGCCATACGAGCCGTGAGTTCCTGATCGGTCAGCCCAACGCCCGCCACGCGCAACGAACTGAGGGTGCGAGACGCCGGCATGAGGGTGAAAACCGCCGAATGGTCGGGCTAAGGCGTCATTTGACGCAACTCCCGCAATGCAGAGCATGGCGCTAGCGGACAGGATGAGCAGGCTTCTTTTGAACATGGTGTACTCCTTACAATTGACATGCGGCTTCACACCCTTCCCTTAAGGGCGGTTTCGTCCGCGCAAGCTGAGCGCCGGCTACTCAAGACTTTGAGCGTGTCAGCACCTCAGTTGCTTGCACCAGTGCCCATGAAACAGGCCTACCTTCCTGCACGATGCTCAGGAGAGGAACCTTGCCATCACAGGTGCCGCCATCATTTAAGTTGCAACGCTTTCGGTTCCATTCAGTACTTCCGACCTTTTTTAGCAACACCTTCGATTTTTTGGCTTTCTTGACAGTGTTGACGTAGCCGGCATTTGTTGCGCGACTTTCGCTGGTATTGCGAGGGTCCGCCTTGAGGAACGCCGCGGCTGCCCTTCCGCGACTGTTTCCTGCTTCTCGGCAAAGGCTGGAAGCTCCTCGCCCTCTATGCCGAGCACCGCCTGGGTTGAGGGGCTTACTGTCGAGTTACTGCGGTTGTGCGCGGAAGTCAGGCCCGAGTCCGCAACAGACCCAAACCGCTCGCAGGGGCGGACTGTGCGAAGAAGCATCGTTTCGTTCAAGTCCGGACTCGGCAACGGAACGAAACTCGGCCTTTACTGTTTCGGCTGATTATCCGAGTTCGTCATTCCCGCCGGACTGCAATTTCATGCCCCACATTCATAACGACGCCGAAGCCTGCGTGGAAGCGCTGCTGTCGCAGGTTGGGCGCAACGTTGTGCTCGCGATGCCCATCGCCATTGGCAAGCCGAACCATTTCATAAATGCGCTCTACCGGCGCGCCGTTCAGGACAAATCCATATCGCTCAAAATCTTTACGGGCCTGAGCTTCGTAAGGCCCGCGCCCAAAACCGATCTGGAGCGCCGGTTTGCCGGTCCTTTGCTTGAAAGATTGTTTGGCCGTTATCCCTATCTCGATTACGCGGAAGCTCTGAAGCACGGAACTCTGCCGCCCAACGTCGAAGTCCGCGAGTTCTTCATGCAGGCAGGCGCGTTCATGAACTCGCCTTCCGCTCAGCAGGGCTACTCCAGCGTTAACTACACACACCTCCCGAGGCTTGCCCTGGATGCGGGCGTGAATGTCTTCGCGCAGCTGGTGGCGAAACGAGGGGAAGGCAATTCGGCGAGCTACAGCCTGGGTTCGAATACGGACGCCACCTTGGACGTTTTGCCCCTGTTAAAGCAACGCCGCAAGAGTGGGGCGCCCACGGCCTTCGTTGGGCAGGTCAACGCCGCCATGCCTTATATGGTCGGTGATGCACAACTGCCCCCCTCGGAGTTCGATCATATCCTGGAAGGCCCTGCATTCGAGTTTCCGCTGTTCGCCCCGCCAAGAGAGGCCGTTTCTCTTCAGGATCACGCCGCGGCGATCCACACCGCCGCGCTCATCAAGGATGGCGGCACCATCCAGCTTGGCATTGGGGCGTTCACCGATGCGCTGACGCACGCGCTTGTGCTGAGGCAGACCAGGAACGAAAAATTCCGCCAGCTCGCAGAAGCGCTGGGCGTCGGCAGGCTGCATCCGCGCCTGCCCGCCGAAGTAGCGCCGTTCGAGAAAGGCCTGTACGGGGTGACAGAGCTTTTCGTCGAAGGCTATCTCCACCTTCATCGCTGCGGAATTCTCAAGCGACGCGCTTTTGACGACATCGAGACGCAGAGGCGCGCCGATGCCGGTGAGCTTTCGCCCGAGGAATACGAGCGGGGCGCGTTGCTCCATGCGGGCTTCCTGGTCGGCTGCAACCGCTTCTACGAGGCGTTGCGCAACCTCACGGAGGACGAGCGGCGCGCCCTCCGCATGACCCGCATCTCTTTCACCAACCAGCTTTATGGCAATGAGGAGCTTAAGCGGGCCCAGAGGCTTCACGCCCGCTTCATCAACAGCGCCATGATAGCCACGCTGCTTGGCGCAGTAGCCTCGGATCAGCTCGAAGACGGCCGCGTCGTAAGCGGCGTGGGCGGCCAATATAACTTCGTAGCTCAGGCGCTTGAGCTGGAGGATGGCCGGTCCATCCTGCAGCTGCGCGCCTGGCGGATGGAAAAGGGGCGCGCCCAGTCGAACATCCGCTGGAACTACGGCCACACCACCATTCCCCGGCATCTGCGCGACATCGTCGTAACCGAATACGGAGCCGCCGACCTGCGCGCGCTTTCTGACCGGGACACCATTGCTGCGATGCTCAACATCACCGACAGCCGCTTCCAGGAGGAGCTTCTCGCGCAAGCCAAGGCGCCGGGGAAGATCGAGAAGAGTTACGAAATCCCGCCCGCGTTCCGGAACAACAGGCCGGAACGGATCGAGAAAATCCTTGGGCCTGCACGCGCGGATGGCACGCTGCCCGCCTATCCTTTCGGGACAGATCTGACCGCGGAAGAGATTGCGCTTGTTCCCGCAATGAACTTGCTGAAGAACGCGCAGTCTTCTGTCCTCGAGCTTGCGCGGCTCGCGGCCCGTGGCGCACCCTGGTCCTCGCCCTCCGCCAAGGAGCGCCCGCTGCTTCGCCGCCTCAGACTGGAATCTCCGAAATCAGCCAGGGAACGGTTCACGGCGGCCCTGGTTCTCGGTGCACTCCGCTCCACATAAGCAGCGGGAAAATTCAAGGGAGGAAGAGATGCGCCTTGCAAACAAGGTTGCCATCGTAACGGGCGCCGCGTCGGGCTTCGGTGCTGAAATCGCCAGGGTCTTTGCACGGGAGGGCGCGAAAGTCGCCGTGCTCGACATCAATGGCGACGGCGCGGCGGTGGTCGCGCGCGAAATCGGCCCGGCTGCAATCGCCGTCACCGCCGATGTCACCAAGCGCACCGACATTGAAGAGGCGGTGCGCAAGACCTCGGATGCTTTCGGCCGCATCGACATCGTGGTGAACAACGCGGGCTGGAGCCACAAGAACCGGCCCATGCTGGAAGTGAGCGAGGAGGAGTTCGACCGCGTCTACGCCATAAACGTGAAGTCGATCTATCACATGGCGCACGCCGTGGTGCCGGTGCTGGCGAAGCAGGGCGGCGGCGTGATCATCAACATCGGCTCGACGGCGGGCATCCGCCCAAGGCCCGGTTTGACCTGGTACAACGGCTCGAAGGGCGCTGTGAACCTGATGTCGCGCTCCATGGCGGTGGAACTCGCGCCGCAGAAGATCCGCGTGAATTGCGTGGCCCCGGTCATGGGCGCGACAGGGCTTCTTGAGCAATTCATGGGGCTGCCAGACACACCAGAAAACCGCGCCAAGTTCATCGCGTCCGTGCCGCTGGGCCGCCTGTCGGAGCCGCAGGACATTGCCAACGCCTGCCTCTACCTCGCTTCCGACGAAGCCGAGTTCGTGACAGGCGTTGTGCTCGAAGTGGACGGCGGCCGCACGATTTAGGCGTGCGCTTCCGCCGTTGGCTTGACGTTCTAATTCACGCGGAACAGGTTTTGCGGATCGTAGCGCCGCTTCACTTCGGCAAGCCGTTTGTAGTTTTCGCCATAGGCCAACTCAACCCGTTCCGTCTCATCTTCCGGCATGAAGTTGATATAGGCCGTTCCAGCCGCATAGGGCTTGGCTGCTTCGAAAAGAGCGCGAGCCCATTCGATGCATGATCTGTCCTCTTCGGGGTTGCGCCAGCGTGCGTGTACGTTCATGGCGAAATGCGAACTGCGCTGCGGAAATGCGGTTGCATCGGCGGCAACGCGGCCGGCAACGCCGCCGACGTGGCCAAGGAAGATTTCGCACTCCGGTCCGGGCAGTTTTCGTACCGCCTCCGTTAGAACTTCAATCGCGGGATCGGAAAGCTCCGTAAAGTCATGGCTCTTCCAGTAATTGCGAGCGCCGGGGGCAAGCAGTGGGTCGAATGCCTGCTGCCAGTCAACGAAGGCGTGAGAAGAGACAACATCGACGATGGGTCTTCCAATTGCCCTGAGTCCGGCAGCATCCCTTTGTGCCGTCTCCATATTGCCGGAATGGCACATGGCGAGGATCAGCACCTTCTTGCTATGCCATTCCGCGGGCAGGAATGGCAGAGGCGGGGCTTGCCGCATCACTGCCCAGCAAGTCAGTTCGTCCGGCGCCGATTCGAGGGCTTGACGGTATCCCTTGAGAACGCTCACCGCGTTTTCGAAAGGATGCACGACGAGCCCCGACAGAACCTGAGGCCCGAGCTTGTGAAGCTGGAATTCGAAAGAGGTAACGGCGCCGAAGTTCCCGCCGCCGCCGCGAAGCGCCCAGAACAGGTCTGGATTTTCCGTAACGCTTGCGTGCTTCAGCTCACCATCGGCTGTCACGATATCGGCCGACAGGAGGTTGTCTATCGTCAGGCCGAACTTCCGCGTAATCCAGCCGAAACCGCCGCCCAGCGTTAAGCCGGCGATACCGGTCGTCGAGTTAATTCCGGTTGGCACGGCCAGACCGTACGCCTGCGTTTCCCTGTCGACGTCGGCAAGCGTTGCTCCCGGCTCGACCCACGCTTTTCGAGCTTCCGGGTCGACTTGTACGGATTTCATCTCCGAAAAATCGATAACAACGCCGCCATCGCACAAGGCGGTTCCGGCGATGTTATGCCCGCCCCCGCGCACTGAAACGAGCAATCCATGATCGCGCGCGAAACGCACCGCGGCAACGGCATCGGCGGCTTCGGCACACCTGACAATGAGACCGGGCTTCCGATCGATCATTCCGTTCCAGATTTTTCGCGCTTGATCGTAATAGTCATCATTTTGATTAACAGTACTTCCACGTAATTGCGCCGCTAGAGCCTTTATGGCTTCCCCATTCACAGTCACTTTTTTGAGTTGCAGAGTAGTGAAGCTCAAGTCGTTCATATCACATATCCTCTAGTCCAAGAATGAACACTCCGCTTCGCCGGTTACATATCGTGCAATATCGTTTCTTGGAAAACAAGCCAGCGTTAAAACCGTAATGACTGCAGGGCAAAGCTGGCCGATGACGTAAAGGAATTCGTGAAGTGAACCTGCCTCTGCCGCGTTCCAGTCATTAGAGCATCGTGCATTTAATCGGACGCGGGCGGCATAGTCCATTTTGTAGCATCCTGCAGATGGCGGCATTCCTTCTTCTGAAAGATCTTCAGCGAAGTCGCCTTGATGCCAGGTTAACGCAGCTTAAGCACCATCAAGCCATTGATAATTATAGGAAAAATGACAGAACAGGACGCCATCGCCGCTGCCTGCGCCGTGCAGTTTCGGCCTTCGCAAGCGTTAATTCGCGATGTTGAAACGTATTTAACGGACTTTTGCTCGTCCCAGTAAATGGAAAAATTCCGGCATTAAATTCTATTTAATGGGCAATTTGTTAACAATAAAAACTACAGTATTTTCAATGGCTTATAGTAGCCGCCCTTTGTCCGGTCGTAGGCGCGGCATTCCTCCGTTTCGCGCCGCTTAAAGAATTTTTTTACCAACACGCGGTGGGAAATAATTCCGGCGCGCTTCTGTTAACCACATAAGTATGAAGGCTCGCCGCAGTGAACGAAATGTTTACAAAACCGCGCGTGGCGAGCGTCGTACACGATGGCGATGGTCGTTGGCGAATTTTCGCTCCACTGTCATGGCCGGGCTTGACCATAGCTTGAAATGCCATGTGTTTTTCTGGATGGCCGCCTCCAAGGGCGGCCATGACGAAGGATGGCGGAAACACACACTTTTTTTGCGATCCCCGCTTCGCTTGGCCGGGATGACGCAGTGCGGAGCGAGCCGCATCCGTTGGCCAGATGAGCGAAGTTTGCTTTAGCTTTACGGCTTGTGAGGTAGCACCGCTAGCCTATGCGCGCCATTGCTCAGTTCCCGGCTAAGAAGCGCGCGATGCCAGCGGACCCGAAGGGAAAACTACATAAACTCAGCATCGTCCGGAGCCAGCGTCGCGCGTGACGCTGAACATCGGGCTCCAAACGTGAAAGCACTTTTAGCAGATAAGGTAAGGCTTGCTAGTAGTTAGTTAGCAAAGCACCCAAATCCGGAATTGGGTGCGCAAATTGAACACCCTATAGAGCCGGGCGCTATGGAGCAGTCTTTTTTGCCATAGCCCGCAGAATGTACTTCTGCACCTTGCCGGTGGAGGTCTTCGGCAGTTCCTCGAAGACGACGTGGCGCGGCACCTTGTAATGGGCCATATGCTGGCGGCAATACGCGATGATTTCTTCCGCGGTCGCCGTCTTGCCCGGCTTCAGCTCGACGAAGGCGCAGGGCGTCTCGCCCCATTTATCGTCGGGCTTCGCGACGACGGAAGCTGCCTGCACGGCCGGGTGCTTGTAAAGCACGTCCTCAACCTCGATGGACGAGATGTTCTCGCCCCCCGAAATGATGATGTCCTTGGAGCGGTCCTTGAGCTGGATGTAGCCGTCCGGATGCATGACGCCGAGGTCCCCGGAATGAAACCAGCCGCCAGCCAGCAACTCCTCGGTGGCCTTCTTGTTCTTGAGGTAGCCCTTCATCACGTTGTTGCCGCGGAACATGACTTCGCCGAGCGTCTCGCCGTCCTGCGGGACCGGCGTCATCGTCGTCGGGTCGATTACATCGAGATCCTCCAGCGACACATAGCGTACGCCTTGCCGCGCCTTTTTCTGCGCCTGCCCCGCGCCATCGAGATCGTTCCACTCCGCTTTCCACTCGTTCACGACGGCGGGTCCATAGGTCTCCGTGAGCCCATAAAGATGGGTGACGTGGAGGCCTGCCGCCCGCATTGCGGCAAGCACAGCTTCAGGAGGCGGGGCCGCCGCTGTCATGAACCGGACCTCTTGCGACAGCTCGCGCTTAACGTCGTCGGGCGCATTGAGGATCGTCGCCATCACGATGGGCGCACCGCATAGATGGCTGATCTTATAATCGGCGAGCGCGTTCCAGATCGCGTCCGGGCGCACGTAGCGCAGGCAGATTTGTGTGCCGGCGACCACCGGCATCGTCCAGCCGAAGCACCAGCCATCGCAGTGGAACATGGGCAGCGTCCACAGATAGTTGGCATGCTTGGCCATGCCTGATGCGATGATATTACCCATGCACACGAGATAGGCGCCGCGGTGGTGATAGACGACGCCTTTCGGGTTGCCGGTCGTCCCGGATGTGTAGTTGAGGGAGATCGCGTCCCACTCATCGTCCGGCATCTTCCATGCGAACTCAGGATCGCCACGCGCGATGAAATCTTCGTACTCTGTTTCCGAGAGCCGCGAGCCCAGGCCGGGAAAGGCCGGGTCCATATAGTCGATGATCGTGGGCCGTACCTTCGCGATTTTCAGCGCCTCGCCGATGATCGTCGAAAACTCGGTGTCCGTGATGAGTACCTTGGTCTCGGCATGGTCGAGCATGAAAGCGATATTCGATGCGTCAAGCCGGGTATTGATCGAATGCAGGACCCCCTGCGTCATCGGCACCCCGAACTTGGCCTCCAGCATCGCGGGCGTGTTGGCGAGCATAACGGAGACGGTGTCGCTTTTGCCGATCCCGAGCTGCGCCAGCGCCGATCCGAGGCGGCGGGAGCGCGCATAGAACTCGGAGTAGGGATAAGTGCGGTCCCCATGCACGATCGCAGGATAATCGGGAAACACCCGGGCGGCGCGGGCGAGAAAGCCGAGCGGCGTCAGTTGCTGGAAATTTGCGGGCGTCCTGTCGAGATCTTGAGTGTAGGCGCTTGTCATGACACGCGTCGCTTATTGTTTGAGGTGGCCTGCCGCAAGCTTACAATAAGCTGCGTGCTTCTGCCCAGCCGACGTTTGTCACAGATCAAATGCCGTGCGGAAAAGCCGGTATATGCATGGCGGAATATCTCAAATCGGGAGAATGCAATGGCATCGAAAAAGTCCCGCCGGCTACAGCGGTGCGCAAATCCTGCTTCATTGGATTATCGCTGTGTTCGTCCTTTTCCAGCTCTTCTTCAGCGAGGGGATGGAGCACGCTTATAACGCGTGGGTGAAAGGCAAAGAGATAAGCTCCGACAATTTGCTCAGCGCGAACATTCACGCCGTCGTGGGCTTTTCGATCCTTGCCCTTGCAATCCTGCGGGTTATCATTCGAATGGCCCGAGGAGTTCCGGATGCGCCTGCCGGGCAGAGCGGTCCCAAGATGTGGATCGCAGCGGCGACCCAGTTCATTCTCTATGCCATCCTGTTTGTGATGCCGATTACCGGCGCGATGGCTTGGTTTTTGGGTTACGCCTCGATGGCAGAAATCCATGCCTATGCGAAGCCACTGATCATTCTCGCCGTGATCGTTCACTTCGCAGGTGCGTTGATGCAGCATTATGTCGCAAAGACGAACGTGCTCGTGAGGATGATGAAGCCCGAGGCGAAGCGCGTCACCTAAGCAAGGCGACCGGGATGGTCGAACGGATCGCCACCGCTGTCATCCCGGCCAAGCGAAGCGCGAGCCGGAATGACAAAAGTGCAAGCGCTTCAATTTGCTACGATCCCGGATAAGGTTTCGCCTTTCCGGGACTTGATTACCCGGATGTTTCCGCCGGCAGAAGAAGGCATGAAAAACATTGGCGAATTTTCGCTCCAACGTCATGGCCGGGCTTGACCCGGCCATCCAGTCATGACTTGGAATACCTTGTGTTTTTCTGGATGGCCGCCTCCAAGGGCGGCCATGACGACGGAATCGGCAGAAACATCCGGGTAATCAAGTTCCGGGATGGCTAAGCGCGGAGCGGGCGGCGTGCGGGTTGACGATCTGTTGGCCAGATTAGCGAAGTTGGTCAGCGCGCCGGGCTCGCAGTTGAAGATGGAACGCCGATCTGCTTCGATAGTCGTTCTACGAGTTTTGGGGTACTGAAAATGGGGCCGCCCCTGAAAGAGATCGTGCTCGTCGGTGCAGGTCATGCCCATGCGCTTGCGCTGCTTTCTTTCGGGAGGAATCCCATTCCCGGCACGCGCCTTACGGTGATCACGCGGCGAGCCTGGACTCCTTATTCCGGCATGCTCCCAGGATTGATCGGAGGCCTTTATGCCTTCGAGGACACGAACATCGATGTGAGGCCACTCTGCAATTTCGCTGGGGCCCGACTTGTCCTGGACGAAGCCGTGGGCGTCGATCTCGGCAAGAAGCGGGTCGTTAGCATGGGCGGCCCTTTCATTCCTTTCGATATGCTGTCCTTTGATATCGGATCTATGCCGAACAGGCGCGGCGTGCCCGCGCTGTCTAACGCTACCTCCGTGAAACCCATGGACGGGTTTCTGGTCCGGTTCGAAACAACGCGGCGGCGCATCCTGTCGAAGGGGGGCAAGGCCAGCATCTGCGTCGTTGGGGCAGGGGCGGCTGGGGTTGAGATGCTGCTGGCCATCGAAGGCCGGTTGAGGAGAGATGCTCAGGGGGCGGGCTATGACGCCAGGGAGCTCCACTTTACCCTGGTATCTGCGGACCCTGACATCTTGATTACCTATCCGCCCCGAATGCGCAGGCGCTTCAATGAGCTTCTTTCCTCTCGCGGGATCACGGTGCTCACCGGCAGGGCGGCGGCCGGAGTCGAAAGCGGCGTTGTTCAATTGGAAGGCGGCGAAATGCTGGCCTTCGACGAAGTCTTCTGGGCGACCGAAGCGTCGCCTGCGCCCTGGCTCGCCGAGACAGGACTGAAGCTCGATGACCATGGCTTCATTGAAGTCGAGGCCACCCTGCAAAGCACGTCGCACCCCTCGGTTTTCGCGGCAGGGGACATAGCCTCGCTCCGGGGATTTTCCTTGCCCAAGGCCGGGGTTTACGCCGTGCGGCAGGGCGCCACTCTGACCGCAAATCTGCGCCACGCCATTAAAGGCGAGCCGCTCGAATCCTATAAACCTCAGGGCCAAATCCTTTCGCTGATCTCGACCGGCGAGCGTTATGCCATCGGTACGCGCAACGGTATGACGTTCGAAGGCCGCTGGGTGTGGCAGTGGAAAGACTGGCTCGACCGGCGCTATATGGCCAAGTTCAAGAATTTGCCAGCTGGCGCTATGGCGCAGTAACGACAGTTTGAGAACGGCTTGGCTGTACCTGTGCACACTGATTGTGCAATGAATACTATAACGATTTGCGCCATCGGAAATCTTCATGCATCTAACACTCGAAGACGGCCGTGAACACCGCCTTCCGAAGCCGTTCGCGGACCTCGCCCGGACGGCCCGCGGGGAAAGGCGCGCGACTGTCCCGCTGAGGCGGCTCGAAACAGTCTGGTTCAACACCGGAACGCTCTGCAACATTGCTTGCGAAAATTGCTACATCGAGAGCTCACCTAAAAACGACCGGCTGGCCTACCTCACGGTGGCCGATGTTGTTCCGTTCCTGGATGAGCTTGCCGGGCTTGCCCAGCCTGTCTCACTGATTGGCTTCACGGGCGGCGAGCCGTTCATGAATCCGAACTTCATCGGCATTCTTGAAGAAACGTTGCGGCGCGGCTTCGAGACGCTGACTCTGACGAATGCGTTGAAGCCGATGGAACACCGGAGAGCCGACATCGCGCGGCTGGCGAAGCGATACGGCCCGCGCATGCGCGTCCGTGTTTCGCTCGATGACTTCCGGTCCGACGTTCACGATGCCGAACGAGGCGAGGGGCGTTCTCCCATACTGTCGAGGGGCTGACCTGGCTCTGGCGCGCCGGCGTCGAACTCGAAGTTGCCGCTCGCTTCTTGAGCGATGACAGTGAAGATAGGTTGAGGCGAGGCTTTGCGGCGCTTTTCGCGGAGTGCGGAATCGGGATCGACTGCGACGACGACCAGGCGCTGCTTTTTTTCCCCGAGATGAGGCAGGGCGCGACCCCGCCGGAGATCACCGAAGCCTGCTGGGCTATTCTGAAAAGGTCGCCCGACGATGTCATGTGCTCGTGTGCACGCATGGTTGTGAAGAGAAAGGGCGCCAGGTCGCCCTCAGTCGCGGCCTGCACCCTTCTTCCGTACAACTCGCGCTTCGAACTTGGTGCGACGCTGGCGGAAGCCAGCCGGGCCGTGCCGCTGGCTCATCCCTACTGCGCAACGTTCTGCGTTCTGGGAGGCGGTTCGTGCGGATCGGCGCGCCATGCATGATCAAGTATTGGAGGCAGAGCTGACGGTGCCTCGCCTTTTCAAGAACCGGCGGTTCTGGCTGACGATATTTGCCTTGGGCGTCATATTCGCCATTCACGCCTCGGGGCTTCCGGGTTCCCTGACGCTCGACACCCTGCGAACACACCGGCAAGAGATCGTTACCTTCGTTAGCGAAAATTACACGCTCTCGGCGCTGGCCTATGTTGCCATCTATGTGCTTGTGGTAGCCCTTTCGCTGCCCTCCGCGCTGCTTCTCACCCTTTCAGGGGGCTTTCTGTTCGGCGCCGCAGCCGGAACAGCCTTTACGCTCATTGGCGCAACCGTGGGCGCGACAATTCTTTTCGTGTTCGCGCGCACGTTGATGGGCGACAACGCGATGGAGCACTTTGGAAAGACTGGAGCAAAACTTGCTTGCGCCATCAGGGCGAACGCCTGGTGCTACCTGCTTGTGCTCCGGCTTTTGCCGCTGTTTCCGTTCTTCCTCGTCAACGTCATTCCGGCCTTCGCAGGCGTCAGGCTAAGCACTTTTGTCATCACGACCTTCTTCGGCATAATCCCCGCCACCATCGTTTTCTCTCTCTCCGGGGCAGGGCTGGGAGGGGTGCTGGATCAAGGGAACGCGATAACGATCGATACGATCCTCACGCCCGAAATCATGGCCGCGCTCGTGGGGCTTGCTCTTCTGGCGCTGGCTGCGATCCCGCTGAGGCGCAAGTTCGCAAACGAGGCTCCTGGGACAGCGGCCAATCGTAGGCCCTTGCGCAAGTCTTTAGGCGAACGGCATGCGATTTAATCGCATGCCAAGCATGTTCGCCAGGATCAAAAGTTCCTATTCAGTTACTATTGCAACCTGGGATTTGTAGAGGTTTTAGGCAAAGCATATTATCAAATATTTTATAAAATAATGTGTTCTTATTGTAATGCCCTTCGCTGGCGCAAAAGGGTCTAATAACTTTAGTTTAACGACCTCAAGGGTTTGTTTATGGTTAGAGCCAACCTGGACCTCTCTGATCCAAAACGGCGCCTGGAACTCGCCATAGCGCGGGGCACTTCGCTCAAAAGGGAATTTCACGTTTCTTTGAAGCGCAGAGGCGATCCGGAGCCATGGCAGCACCTTGGAAACGCAATCGGATCTCTTCTAGAGCAAACTCGCAGGGATCCTCACGATCCGGTGTGGTTCACTCAGACCGACATTAGGCTTGCAAAATCAGTCACGGATTGCATCAGACGCAATGCGCCAAACAGCACACGCGGACGATACTTTTTTCGAAGCGCCCGAAGTGTTTAACGGGGCTGAGTTTGGGGAATGGTCTGACCAACCCTCGATGGCGTATGGCGCCATGCAGCCCTGATCTGGATAAGCATGTGGCATATGGCCGATATCGCGCAGGTCACTGCAGAAGACGCAAAAAATTGCCCGGACTTCGCTTTCAACCCCGAAGCCGATCCGCCTTCGATCGCCAAATATCTTATGAGGGAACGGAATTTATTAAGGCCAACGCCCTGAATGGCACTAGGAATTGAGTAGGACTGAACCAGCGCCTTTAACAGTCTTCGCAGACGCGTAGCGTTACGCCGGCACAGGGTCAACTTGCCCGAAAAACCAGCGATGCCCATTGACGCGGACGCGCCTTTGCCTCACATCTAGCGCAAATCCCCGCATCGCAACATGACTTTCAGAAAGGCGCGGCTCGGTATGAACTTGCGCAATATCGCTATTATCGCGCACGTCGACCATGGTAAAACGACGCTCGTTGACGCGCTCTTGAAACAATCCGGCGCTTTCCGGGAAAATCAGAGCGTGGAGGAGCGCGCGATGGACTCCAACGATCTCGAGCGTGAGCGAGGGATCACCATCCTGGCGAAGGGCACTTCGGTCTTTTGGAAAGACGCGCGCATCAACATCGTCGATACGCCGGGACACGCGGATTTCGGCGGCGAGGTGGAGCGCATCCTGAACATGGTCGACGGCGCCATCGTGCTGGTCGGACGCGTCCGAGGGGCCGTTGCCGCAAACGAAATTCGTCGTGTCGAAGGCCCTGAAATCGGTTCTTCAGCCCTATCGTGGCGATCAACAAGATCGATCGGCCCGACGAGCGGCACGAGGCGGTGCTGAACGAAATCTTCGATCTGTTCGCCGGTCTCGACGCGACCGAGGAGCAACTCGATTTTCCGATCCTTTACGGCTCAGCCGTGCACGGCTGGATGGCCGAAGATCCGAATGGGCCGAAAGACGACATGGCGCCATTGTTCGAACTGGTTCCCAGGCACGTACCGCCGCCGCGCGTAGGAGGGGGCCTTTCCGCATGCTGGCGCACAACCCTCGAGGCCGTATCTGTTCCGGTCGAATCCTACCGGCCGCGTGGTCGAAGGCTCGATGAAGCCGAACTGGCCGTGATAGGCGATCCCGGCGCGACGGCAAGGTTGATCGATCATGGCGCGTGTCGAAGGTGCTGGTTTCCGGGGCCTGGAGCGGTTGGCGATCGACGAAGGAAGGCGGGCGATATTATCGCTATTGCCGGGCTTACAAAGTCGACCGTCGCCGACACGCTTTGCGATCCGCACGAGTCCCGATGCGCTTCCGGCGCAGCCGATCGATCCGCCGACGCTGACCATGATGTTCCGCATCAACGACGGCCCGTTTGCGGGACAAGAAGGCGACAAGGTTCAAAGCCGTGTCATCCGCGACCGACTTTTCAACGAAGCCGAACGCAATGTCGCGCTGCGGATCACTGAGACGACCGACAGCGACGCTTTCGAGGTAGCGGGGCGCGGCGAACTACAGCTCGGCATCCTGATCGAAACCATGCGCCGCGAGGCTCCGAGCTGACGGTGTCGCGGCCGCAGGTGGTGTTGAATTTCGACCCTGTAGCCGAAAGCGGCTCGAGCCCATCGAGGAAGTCATCATCGACGTCGACGAAGAGCATGCCGGCGCGGTTGTGTCCAAGCTGTCTGAGCGCAAGGGCGAACTGAACGAGATGCGTCCTTCGGGGGGAGGCAGGCATCGCCTCGTTTTCTAGGTCCCGACACGTGGGCTCATCGGCTATCAGGGCGAGCTCTGACGGACACGCGCGGCACCGCGATCATGAACCGCCTTTTCCACGACTACGCCCCGTATAAGGGCGAAATTCAGGGCCGCGGCAACGGCGTCCTGATCTCCAACGCCCACGGGCGAGGCCGCGCCTACTCGCTGTGGAACCTGCAGGATCGCGGTCCGATGATGATCGACCCCCAGACGAGGGTCATCCGGCATGATCGTTGGGGAGCATACGCGCGACAACGATCTGGAAGTCAACGTGATCGAAGGCAAGCAGCTGACGAACTTCGCACGACGGGCAAAGACGAGAACGCCTGATCCCGCCGATCCGAATGCCGCTCGAAAAGGCGATGACCTATATCCAGGACGACGAGCTCGTCGAGATCACGCCGAAATCCATCCGCCTGCGCAAGCGCTATCTCGATCCAACGAGCGTAAGCGCATGGAACGGGCAGCGGCAATGGACAACTAGAACGCCCGAGTACATTCGGGCGCGGATACTGTACATCAGGGTCAATCCAATTTTCCGGCCTTTAATCGACTCTGATTAATCCTGCATCAGCGTGCGCGCTGTCAGTCCAACGCGCCCACGCTCAACTTGGCATTCACGGCCCGTGCGGCCATTGCCAGCACCGGCCGTTAACGCTTGTCAGGCTCACCCAAAAACTGCCGACCTGATTGTGAATGCCGACGGTTAGCGGCTGTTTGTCGAGCTCAGGTATCTTCCACGGAAAAAGAGGGGCTTCTCCGCGACGGTATCGGCCGCGCCCATGCTCCGGCCCTTCGGGTCCACACGCGATGGCTAATCCCGCGGGGCTTAGAATGCGATAACCCTGCGCCGCAAACCTGTCCTTGAAGAGGAGAAAATGGGCCCTAGCCTTGATTGTGGCCTCATCATCTGTTTTGGCGAATTCCCACGCTAAGGCTTCACCAGCCCCGTCACAAGTGTCGACATATTCTATGATGAAGTACATGGGAACTGTTTCCCTTGCTCGCAGCCTAACAATGGCGAAGAGCAAGTTTTGATCCATGCCTGCGTCAAACTGAAGCAAAGCTATTTACTTTGTAGCTGCGCATTTTTACAGACCCTTTCCCAGAACGGAAAACAGCAACCGCATGGGTTCAAACGGCGGAACCTCTATCTCCAGCTGTCGGCGATATCTTAGTGAGAGGCGGGGGAGCAAACACCTTTCGATCAAGCCCGCGGGCCGCTGGTTTGAAGGCCGCCAGGTTTCCAGTCACACAATCGAGGTTTGCACTGTCAGCGGCTTTATGCTACTAGCGTCGTCCCTCTTCGGACTCTGCCCTCTTCGATCCTGATAACCCTCTAATATCAAGTGTAGATTTCGAAGATAAATCCGTCGTGCGGTGCACCTAAAGCGTCAGGCTTTCTGAGAGCGTATCAATGCCCGTTGGTGCAAAAATTCTGCTGGTTGAGGATGAATTTCTCATCGCCATGCAGATTGAGACTATCTTAAGGGCAGCGGGGTGGAGGGTCATAGGGTCGGCCGGGACGCTCTCAAGCGCCGTGAGCCTCGCCCGCAAGAGCCCGTGCGACGCTGCCGTGCTCGACGTCAATCTCAGAGGCGAGCGCGTTGATGAGGTGGCGGACATTCTTTGTGAGCGCGGCGTCCCCTTTCTGTTCGTATCGGGTTATGGCCGCGGAAACCTGCCCGCCGCCTTTCGGGATAGCGTCCAGTTCC
>CAWHYO010000030.1:0-121170 GCA_963833565.1 uncultured Alphaproteobacteria bacterium | reverse complement strand
CCTAGAACGGCAAAGGCGGGACTGGCAAATCGGTGCTGGCCCGCGCCTACGCAGTGGAAGCGGCGCGAGCAGGGGCCTCGGTTCTGATCGCCGACCTCGACGACGTGCAGCGCACCTCGAAGCACTGGGCGGATCATCGTAAAGCGAACGGCCTCAAGCCCGAAATCCGCGTTGAGGTGGCGACGCCGCGCGTCGCTTACGATATGGCGGATCGCTCCGACGTGCTTGTCATCGACACGCCGGGTTGGACCGACCAGGAAACCTTGAAAATGGCGCGCTGGTCCACCTTCTGCGTGATCCCGTCGCGCGCCAATCGCATGGACGATCTCTCCGAAACGGTGCGGCTTCTGCATGCGTTGAAAAAGAACGGCATCGAGGACTGGCGCTTTGACGTGGCCCTGAATGCGCTTCGTGCTGCCTCGGCGATCGAGGATGACCGCGACGCGCGAGCCTACCTCGCCGAAATCGGCTTAAGAGCATTGCCGGGCTTTGTGCGCGATCTGAAGGGACTACGAGATCGCTCTGCTGCAAGGCAAGGCGATCACCGAAACGGGACAAAAAGCGCTCGATGACGAAGCCTTCGTGCTCGTGAATGGCATCGCCGGCGCCGTGCTTGAAGCCGGGAAAACTCTAACGCGTCAGGGGGAATTGATCCGTGGTGGCAAGCCCCGTGGCGGCAAGGAACAGGGACGCGACAAAGGAGGGCGCGCGCGATGACGAAAAGCAATTTCGAGAAGCTGGCGAAAGCGCCGGCCTTTGCAAGGCCTCCGCTGCCTGACGAAGGCGCAAGCCCGGTCATGGGCTATGGGGCTGTCCGTGCTTCCGACGGACGCTCGGCGCGCCGCACGGGTCGTACGGTGCAATTTGCAACGGTCGTGTCGCCGGAATTCAAGCTGTGGCTCAAGGTCAAAGCCGCTGTGTGCGGCAAATCGCAGGCCGCGCTGCTCGACGACATGAAGGCCGCTTACATCGAAAAATACGGAGACGAATAGCCATGCTGTCCCTGTTTACGCGGAAGCCGAAAGCTCTGGTCGAGGCCGAGCCGATTGAGCCGGACCCGTATATTCCTGCCAATAACAACGAAGCGGAACCCGCCGAGCCCATCAGGCGGATGAAGCAGCAGAACATCAAGGCTTCGGAAGATTGCTATGCTGCCTTCGCGGCGATTGCAAAAGCGCTCGGCATGACCAAAGCCGAGCTGTTCGAGGACATGGTCGCCGAGCGATTTGAGGCTTTGCGGCGGCAAGGGGTGAAGCTAGAGCGACTGGCTGGGTAGCGGAGGGAGCTTCCATGTCTCACTTTCGCGAGGGAGGTTACCCGCTTGCGCTTCGGGCGAGTCAGGCTGCGGCCATGCTCGGGGTGAGCGAAAGTCAATTGCGTCAATGGGTGATTGAGGGGAAGGTGCGCAAGCCTTACCGTCTCCGCAAAAATGTCGTCCTGTTCGATGCGCTAACGCTCGCGAGCGATTGGGATCGGATGAAAGAGGAAGCGGAATCCTTGATCCCGGCCGTTGCGTCGATGGAACCAGAGGAGGGGCACAATCCGTGGGACGACGTGCTTCGCTGATGCGAAAACCCCCGAAATACGTGCACGGCTACATCGACTGCCGAGGCAGGCCGCGCTGGTATCTGCGAAGGCCCGGATTTAAGCGCATCCCGCTTTCGGGGCTACCATGGTCCCCGGAATTCATGGCGGCTTATGAAGCCGGCGATGTCGGGCGAGAAAATTCAGCCGGGCAAAAGCGACATCAAGCTTGGAAGCGTGGCCGATCTTATTACGATCTACTATCAGACAGCGGCCTTCCTCCAACTCGCTGATGCGACGCGCCAGACTTACCGAGGGATTTTAGAGCGTTTCAGAGCCGAGTATGGCGAGCGCCCTGTCGCTTTCTTGGAAGAGCAGCACATTTTGGCGATCCTGGATAAGAGAGCGGCAACGCCTGCGGCGGCCAATCATTTGCGCCGCTTGCTACGCGCGATCATGAAGCTCGCCAAGAAGCGGAAGATGATCACGGTTAATCCGATGACCGAGGTTGAGCCGATCCGATACAAGGTGAAAGGGTACAAGGATTGGTCGGATCTCCGAAATCGCGATATTTACGGAATGCTACCCGCTCGGAACGCGGGAGCGTTTGGCGTTCGAACTTTTGCTCTGTGCAGCACCTCGGCGAAGCGATGTGGTAAGGCTTGGCCCGCCAAACGTGCGTGGCGGCCGGCTGGTCTATAAGCAAAAGAAGACGGGGGCGGAAATCGATATTCCGCTTCTGCCGCAGCTCGCTGCCGCGATCGAAGCGATGCCTCGTATGGAGACTCAAGAGCATTTTGTGCAAACGCAGTACGGGGCCGCTTTTACGGACACGGGATTTTATTACTGGTTTACTGAAAAGGCTCGGAAGGCGGGGGTGCCCCAGGGGCGCTCGCCGCATGGTTTGAGAAAAGCGTGCTGTCGCCGGTTGGCTGAGGCAGGATGCTCGCCCCACGAAATCATGTCGATAAGTGGCCATGTGACATTGACGGAAATGGAGCGATATACGAAAGCGGCCAACAGGGCGAAGCTGGCGGATAGTGCGATGGCTACCCTGCAATCGGCGCAACGGGACGCTGCCGCGTTAGCAAAAATCCAATCGGGATTGGCTAACACCCCTGGTTACGTTAGCCAATTCTCATTGCAAGCGCTTGAAAGCGCAGCAAAAAATAAAAGAGATGGCGGGAGTGACGGGACTCGAACCCGCGGCCTCCGGCGTGACAGGCCGGCGCTCTAACCGACTGAGCTACACCCCCGCATAGGGATGGCGTGCGCCAAGGGCGTCGCCACTTCCCTTACATAACTCGGGCCGCCGCGCTTCTCAAGCGCTAGTTTTGCCTGTGGACGCAACCCGTCGCCAAACAGGCTACCGGAAGGACGCAATGATGACGCAGGCCGCAGCCGAGACCATCGCCTTCGCGGGTGGGGGCTTGGATGTGGTAGGCTTGCGCTTTGGCGATTGCTCCGGGTTCAGCCCATGGAAGAACTGCCCCTGTCGAAGGTTTATCAGCTCATCGAACCCGGCCCCGTCGTGCTGCTGACAACGGCCGCGAAGGGCCGCTCCAACGTCATGACGATGTCCTGGCACATGATGGTGGATTTCACACCGCCGCTCATAGCCTGCATCGTCAGCAGCGCCAACCACAGCTTCGCGGCGCTGCGCTCCACCGGGGAATGCGTCATCGCCATCCCGGCCCGCAAGCTCGCGTTAAAGGTTGTGAAGGTCGGCAACTCGTCGGGCCGCGACATCGATAAGTTCGCTGCCCTCGGGCTGACCACGGTTCCGGCCGAACACGTTGCAGCCCCTCTCGTGGCGGAGTGCCTCGCCAATCTTGAATGCCGAGTGACCGACACGAAGCTTGTAAAGAAATACAATCTCTTCATCCTGGAGGTCGTCAAAGCGTGGATCGACCCCGCGCAGGAAAATGCAAAGACCATCCATCATCATGGATACGGAAGGTTTGCCGTCGATGGAGACATGATCGAGCTGGAATTGAACATGCCATGACCTCCGATCCATGACTTGAAGCACGCGGCCGCGAGCTTAATCTAACCATCAACCGGCGCGGCGCGTCGCTCGGGTCTGCATCCGATTTGAGCGAACCTAGCATCGCGGGTTTCGCGCAAGTGCGCGGCTGGAGCCATTTGATGGGGATCGGAAGATGGATATCACGAAAAGCGCGCTCCTGACCGACCTCTACCAGCTTGCCATGACGCAAGCCTACATCGAGCACGGCAAAACCGGCACGGCGGTCTTTGAGTTCTTCGCGCGGAAGCTTCCCCCCGCCCGTGGTTTCCTCGTTGCCGCCGGCCTGGAGCAAGCGCTCGATTTTCTGGAGGATTTCAAGTTCTCTCCGGAGGACATCGAGTGGCTCGCCAGTACAGGGCGTTTCAACGGCAATCTCTTTGAAATACCTCTCGGACATGCGCTTCACGGGCGATGTGCATGCCATGCCCGAAGGGACGATCTTCTTTCCCGATGAGCCCATTATCAGGGTGACGGCGCCCCTGCCGGAAGCGCAAATGGCCGAGTCGCGGCTCATCAATATCCTGCACTTTCAGTCGCTGATCGCTTCGAAGGCGGCCCGCCACGTCCTGCTCGCCCCCGGAAAGCTGCTCGTCGACTTCGGTTTCCGGCGCAGCCACGGCGCGGAAGCCGGCGTGATGGCCGCGCGCGCAAGCTATATTGCGGGTTTTGCGGGGACGGCCACGGTTCTCGCCGGAGAGCTATTCGATATCCCCCTCTACGGCACGATGGCTCATTCCTTCATTGAGGCTTTCGAGGACGAGGCCGCTGCATTCCTGGCTTTTGCGGAATCCCGGCCGAAGAATTCTTACTCTCCTGATCGACACCTACGACACGGAAGCCGCTGCAGGAAAGATCGTGGCGCTTGCCAAGCGGCTCGAAGCCAAAGGCATTTCAGTAGGCTCTGTCAGGCTCGACAGTGGCGATCTCGTCCAGCTTTCCAAGAGCGTGCGGCGCATCCTGGATGAGGGCGGCCTCGCAGGCGTCAAAATATTCGGAAGCGGCGGCATCGATGAGGCGGAACTCATACACTTCCGCGAAAGCGGCGCGCCGATCGATGGCTTCGGGATCGGGACAAGCCTGACCACATCGATCGACCTTCCCGCGCTCGATTGCGCTTACAAGCTCCAGGAATATGACGGGCTGCCCCGCCGGAAACACTCTTTCGGCAAGGCGACGTGGCCGGGGCGGAAGCAGGTTTGGCGGAGTTACGGACCGGATGGCCGCATGGCGGGCGACGTCATCACGCTTGAGGGCTATCGTGAGCCCGCCAGGCCACTCCTTCAGCCGGTGATGAAAGCGGGCCGCCGCATCGGTCCCGCACCCACACTGCCAGAAATCAGGGCGCGTGCTGCGCGCGAATTGGCGAGTTTGCCCGATCCGCTGCGCCATCTCGATCCGGGCGCGTCTTACCCTGTCACGATATCGGAGCCTCTGTTGCGCCTCACCGAGGAGACCGACCGCCGCCTCGCCCAGCTTGGAGCGAAGGTGTCATGAGCGGCAATATCGAAATTGGCGAATCCGATGTCCTGCTCGTCATCGACATGCAGAATGACTTCTGCGGAGGAGGCGCGCTCGCCGTTCCCGGGGCCGATGAAATCGTTCCTCTCGTCAATCGCGTTGCCCGCTCGTTCAAGCACGTGGTCCTGACGCAGGATTGGCATCCGCCCGGCCATCATTCATTCGCCTCGACGCACAAAGGCAGGCGTCCCTTCGAGACAATCGAGGTCGATTATGGGCCGCAAATTCTTTGGCCCGATCATTGCGTCCAGGGCACAAGCGGCGCGGAATTTCACGGCGCGCTCGATATC
Organism: uncultured Alphaproteobacteria bacterium; assembly: GCA_963833565.1. Classification (GTDB taxonomy): domain Bacteria; phylum Pseudomonadota; class Alphaproteobacteria; order Rhizobiales; family Rhodomicrobiaceae; genus Rhodomicrobium. Next base: position 115,809 of record CAWHYO010000030.1, on the reverse strand, counting down.
CCTCACGCCGAGCTGATCCTGCGCAAAGGATATCATCCGCACATCGATTCCTATTCGGCCTTTCTCGAAAACGACCGGAAGACGCGGACCGGGCTGGCCGGCTATTTGCGCGAGCGCAAGTTTACCCGCGTCTTCCTGGCTGGCCTTGCGCTCGATTTCTGCGTTCGCTACTCCGCCGAGGACGCCCATAGGAGCGGTTTCAGCGTTGTCGTGCTTGAGGATGCCTGCCGGGCGATCGATACCGATTCGCTTGCCGAAACATGGACCTGCTTCGAAGCTCTCGGGATTCGCCGCGTCCGTGGCGCGCTGGATGAACCGTGATCCCAGCCGCGGGGGACGCGGCAGGGCCTCCTTCTCTCAGTGTTCTTCCCGTTTCCGCACGACGTCCTGAAGCTGCCGGCGTGCGGTCTTAAACGCATCGCGTATGGTCACATAAACATCTTCATGGGCGCCGTCCGCACCCGGCTCACGGCTAACCACAACGTCGGGAGATTCGGGCACCACGAGATGAATCGTGATGTGAAAGGTGTCTCCCTTGTGGTGGCGGTGCTGAGGCCGCGCAACGATGACGCGCGCGCGGACGATCCGTTCGGAAAATTGTTCGAGCTTCTCAACTTCTTCTTTGATGCGAGCCTCGACGGCGTCGGAATGTTGAATGCCGTCGAATGCGATTTGTAGGGGAACTTGCATGGTGAAACCTTCAACAGACGGGATGTTGGATGCGAACATCCCTTTCGTAATAGCCGACGCGTTCGGCCGCGCCAATCTCAATCGGCCTTGCAAGCCTTATAATTTAAGCGAATTCGGTCCTGGTAGAAGTAGCTTCCAATTGCATCGAAAGCGCCCGAGACCAGAATGGCGAGGATGCGGTCGGTAGTCTCCTCTTCCGCCGCGCTAATATCGGGAATATCGCGAGCCATCCGATCGGAGCTGGCAAGTAGAAGACTTGTCCTGTTCGCACGACGGCCAACTCAAGCGGCAGCTAGGCATTCATCGCATAGCAGTCATACTTCCCTGGAATGGCCCCATTCCGCTATAGCCGCGCTGTTTTCCAAAGAGAAAAGCAGCAAGTTTCTCCTTTGTCATGCGCGCATGCTACTATTGCGCTCATAGGCTTCACCGATCTCCTTTGACATTATTTAAAGTGACTGGCTGGATCGGGGAAAGGTGGGTGTGGGGCAATGCTTGGCCAAGATTTTGTGCGCGTAACGCCGGGCAGCTTGCTCTTCGCAGGCGGCAACCAGCCCGCTCGCCGGGACCTTGGCATAACGAGCATTGTCGTTGAAGGCCGCATTGTTTCCGTTCAGGCCATCGATTTTATCAAGACGCCGTTCTGCACGGTTGTGGAACTCGCGAGGACGGACGTGGCGCCTCAATCGAATGTGCTGCTCGTCGCGCCCTTATCCGGCCACTTCCCGGTCCTCCTTCGCGATTTGATCATCGGCCTGCTGCCTTTTTCCCGCGTTTACGTCACGGACTGGATCAACGTCCGGCATGTTCCGGCCGATCACGGGTCGTTCGGCCTCGACACCAACATTTCGTATCTCCTGGATATAATGAGAGCGCTGCCGGCAGGCCTGAACGTGATTTCGCTTTGCCAGGGCGGCGTGCCAGCCCTTGCCGCCACCGCCCTCCTCGCCGGCGATAACGATACGCGAACGCCAGCGTCGCTCGTGCTGATGGGTTCGCCTATCGATCCGCTCGCGAACTTGACAGGCGTCGCGATGCTCTTACGTTCCCGGCCCCTGTCGTCGTTCGAAGAATACTTGATCAAAACAGTGCCCGGGAAATACGCGGGCGCTGGCCGCCGCGTCTACCCCGGGCCTCTCCACCTGATTCCCCTTTGGATCTACCTCACACGACGCGTCGGCGAAGGCGGAGAGCTGCGGACCAAGGTCTTTTTCGACGATGGCGCCAACCCGGGCCGGTTCCCGTTTCTTGATCTATACAGCTCGATCATGGATTTGGACGCGCGGTTTTTCCGCGAAAACACCAGGGCCGTGTTTCAGGAGTGCCTGCTTCGCGAAGGCGCGCTTTGCTTCGAGGGCACTCGCGTCGATCCTGGCGCAATTACGCAAACCGCGCTTCTTACCATTGAAGGCGAACTGGATGACATCGCCGCACTCGGCCAGACAAGCGCCGCGCATGCGTTGTGCTCTTCGCTTCCTGATCGCTTCCACCATCGTGTCGTCGTCCCCGGCTCGGGGCACTTCTCCCTTTTTCATGGGAATACCTGCCGGCGCCGTGTCATCCCCGCCATCCGGGACTTTCTTGACGTCGCCTCCAGGGGCGAAGGCCGCGCTTAACTGAGCTGTGCACTCGGATTAACCCCGCCCCAGTTTGACCAAAATCAAAAGGCAGGTGCAATGGATCTCGTGAAAAGAGCCCTGCTTCGCTTATGGGGCCAATGGGGGAGACGGGGCGATGCTGGACATTCAGGCGATCAAAGAGGCAAAAGCGGCGTATGCGCCCTTCTCCTTTTTCCAGGCGCAGGTGCTCGCGGAAGACGACTTGAACCAGATCCGCGCGGACTTCCCAGCAATCGAGAAGCCGGGCGTTTACCCGGTCGACGCGCTGCAGTACGGGCCGGGCTTCGCTTCGCTTCTGAGCGAGATCCAGTCGCCGGAACTTGCCGAAGCCGTCGGCGAAAAGCTCGGCGTCGATCTGAAGGGCTTGCCCGTCATGATCACCGTGCGCGGCCAGGCGCAATCCAAGGATGGCCGCATCCATACCGATACGAAGGACAAGGTCGCCACCTGCCTGCTCTATCTCAATGGCGCGTGGGACGAGAGCGGCGGGCGGCTGCGGTTGCTCCGAAACGGCAGCGATCTGGAGGACTACATCACCGAAATCCCGCCGAACGGCGGCACCTTCGTCGCCTTCAAGGTCTCGCACAATTCCTGGCACGGGCATAAGCCCTTCGTCGGCGAGCGCCGCTACGTGATGGTGAACTGGCTGCGCTCGGAAGGGGCGCATACGCGGCAGCTCGGGCGGCATAAGCTTTCCGCGAAGATAAAGCGGCTGATTCCTTTCTTCTACCGGGGCAAATGAGATGACGGCGCCTGCGCTCGCCACCGAAGCCAATCCCGTCGCGGACGCTTTCCTCGATTGCCTTGCCCGCGCGAAGCATAGTGCAGCCCCCTACGACCATTGGCTGCTGGACCGGGTGTTGCCGGAAGAAGACCTGGCGGCCGTCGAAGCGCTGCCTTTCCTGCCGCCGCAGGACGCGATCTTCAGCGGAAAGCGCGAGGCCAACAACGCCGTTCGCGTCTACTTTAACCCCGAGAATCAGGCGCGGTTCGCGGTCTGCCGCCGCATCGCCGCTGGCTTCCTGGACCCGCGCGTGCTTCGCGCCATCGAAGAGCAAACCGGCGCCGATTTGTCCGGCTCGCGCCTGCGCATCGAATATTGTCAGGACACGGAAGGGTTCTGGCTCGCGCCGCACACCGACATCTCGGTCAAGACCTTCTCGATGCTCGTCTATCTGTCGGACGACCCCCGGCTTAAGAACGCGGGCACCGACGTTCACGAAGGCCCGCCCGACTTCAGGCATGTCGCCTCGGCGCCATACGGACGGAACCTGGGCTTCATCTTCGTCCCCGGCAAGAACACGTGGCACGCGGTCGGCAAGCGGCCGCTCAACGGCGCGGTGCGGAAGTCGCTCATCGTGAATTATGTCACCTCGGCATGGCGGGAAACGTCCGAACTGTCGTAGCGGGCGCGCGCGTCGCGACGAACTCCTGGCCAACCCGGCTTTTTGTATCATTGCGGCAACTCGCTTTTTCCTCGGATCGGCTTGCGGTTGCGTCCGCATTGCTTGGGCCGGGATCTTAGAAAAGAGCGCCTTGCTGAGATGTTAATGGCGGTAAGTCGTTGAAATATATTAGTAAAATTCGTGAGGGATCGTGCCGCCGACCCGCTCAGAACGGCTTCACATGGTTAACACGGGAAACCCAGAATATATTTAACGGACTTTATCGCGTCCAGTAAAGGAGAAAATTCCCGGCATTAAGTTCTATTTAATGGGACATGACCGAAGACAGAAAAGTTCTCTTTTCAATTGTTTAATGCCCTCCATTTACGTCCAGCCAAAGGCGCGGCGCTCCTCGTTTTGCGCCCGATAAAGCGATCATTAAGCATGTTCAGGCCGGAAATAAATCCTTGAGCGCCGCCGTTAACCATCCTGGGTTAATTCGCCACGAGGGCGTGGACGATCAAAGAGCAACTCTTGTGGAAGTCACCACGGCGGGCTGCCTTCGTTAACGCATTGGTTATCTCTTTGCGTCTAACTTTACGAACTCATTAAGCAAAGAGGCACCATGTCAGACACCAGCATTCCCGGCGGACGGATCCGTTCTTTCGTGGAGCGGATCGAGCACCTGGACACTGAATTGCAGGAGTTGAACGAGCAGAAAAAGGAAGTCTTTGCAGAGGCGAAGGCTGACGGGCTTGATGTAAAAATCCTCAAGGAGATCATCAAGCTGAGGAAGCAGGATAAGGACGAGCGCGACGAGCACGAGACTCTGCTTGATCTGTACATGAGGGCGATGGAAACAGCCGCCCCGGAACGCGCCGCCAAGGCCGCTTGACTCGATCGAATGCAGGCTTCGCCAAGTATGTGTCGCCCAAACGGGTGACCGGGACAACCCGGTCACCCAATGGCCAGCTCCGTTACACTCCCGCCCCACATCTCCAACATCATCGCCCAAGACCGGCACTGCGACCGTGGCGCGATCACTAGTCTTTAGCCCATCCCTACCCAAAAGCTCCGCAACCAAGCCCATCCCGCTCCTGCGCACCGGGCTGTGGCTGGCCCCGTGCTCCCGCGGGCGACCGTTGCCGAATGCCGAGGGCACCTGGGGGCCTGCTTTGGAGCCGGCCAACCTCTCTTTGGACGCGGTGCCAGACCATCTCGACCAGGGCAGGATCGCCGCCTTGCCCGGTGGCGGAAGCGCACAAACCTGCAAGTATGTGCGCTGAGAGTGACAGAGGCTGTGCACAATCCGCGTGAAGTTGTGTAAATTTCCGCCTCAGCTTGATCAAAATCAACAGTCGGTTGATCTAGTTGGTTTATTAGCACAACCATCGTTGGCACCGCACAAGCGCTCTCACATGAATCAAATCGAACTCTAAATTCACGTCATTCACCAAGCATGGCCGGCAAGAGGGCGGCATGGCCCGCCTTGACGAGCTGAACAGGATCCTCCGCAAGCTGCAGACCGATTCCCCCGGGGTCGAGTCCAGCGCGCTGATTTCCGAGGACGGGCTGATGATCGCCCGCGCCGAGACGGTGAACATGGAAGAAACGCGTGTCGCCGGCATGACCGCCACGCTGCTCAACCTCGGCACCCGGGCGGCGGCGGAACTGTCGCGCGGCCCTGTGCAGGAAGTGATCGTGCGCGGCGAATACGGCTACGCCGTTGTGATCAGCGCCGGCCGCGGCGCGCTCCTGCTCGCCGTCACGAACGAAACCTCGAAGCTCGGCCTTGTCTTCTTCGACATGCGCGAAGCCATCCGGGCGCTGCAGAAAGTCCTTTGAGCCGCTTCACGTAACCCGCGCCTTTCCCGCATCGTTCTCAAAGTGCGTCCGGAAAAGTGCGAAGCGGTTTTCCGGCAGGACGCACGATAAAATAAAGACTTAGAGCCCGCTTTTGATTTCATCGGAAGCGGATAGGCTATAGGAGCCGCTCATGGCGGATACAGTGCTGTTCGACAACGGCGCCCACCGTAACATCCTGCTCGAGGATTCCGGCGGCGCCGGCCTCTCGGTGCAGGCGAACCAGCACCTCATCGTGCACAATGGCGAGGCCATGCTGCTCGATCCCGGCGGACACAAGGTCTATTCCAAGGTCATGGCGAAGACCTTCTCGGCGCTTGGCGGCGGCTACCTTCGCTATCTGTTCCTGTCGCACCAGGACCCGGACATCGTCGCCGCCACCAATGGCTGGCTGATGACCACCGACGCCACGGCCTACATCTCCGCGCTGTGGGTGCGCTTCGTGCCGCATTTCGGCCTGGACCACCTGCTCGAGGACCGGCTGTTGCCCATCCCCGACGAGGGCATGACGTTCGAAATGGGCGGCGGGACGCTGGTGGCGCTGCCTGCGCACTTCCTGCACAGCGAGGGCAACTTCCAGATCTACGACCCGGTCGCGAAGATCCTGTACACCGGCGACCTCGGCGCCTCGCTCGGCCAGGACTACATCGAAGTCGCCGATTTCGACGCGCACCTGAAATACATGGAAGGCTTCCACCGCCGCTACATGACCAGCAAAATCGTCATGAGCGCCTGGGCGGACATGGTGCGCGAACTGGACATCGACATCATCGCCCCGCAGCACGGCGCGCTGTTCCGGGGCAAGCCGATGGTCGAGAAATTCATCGAGTGGTGCGCCGGCCTCGATTGCGGCATCGACCTGATCACGCCGCTGTTCAAGGCGCCGGCATAAGCGCCCGGGCCGCGCCGGCCAAGCCTGCTTAAATCGTTTGTTTTCGTAGAGTTTTTTTTAAACCGGGAAGGCCACTTTTGGGAACTCTGCTTAGATGGAAAGCGCTTCCGTGAACGCTGAACTTCCCGACGCCTTCCCCTCCGCCCCGCCCCTGGCCGGCGAAGGCGCGCCCGCCCTTCTCGTCGCCGTGCTCGCCGCCGCGGGCGCTGCGCTGGCGGCGGTTTCCGCCTCGATCTGGCTGGCCCCGCCCGTGACGCCGCCGGAACCGGTGACCATCGTGGTGCGCGAACAGTCGCCGCCGCCGCCGCCCATCATCATCGAGGTGCCTGCGCCCGCGCCGCCGCCCGCCCCCGAATGGACGCCCGTGACCGCGCCTGCGCCCGCCGCGCCGCCGCCCTGTTTCGACCCCGTGACGCTCATGTTTGCGCCGGCAAGCACCGTGCCGCTGGCCGGGGCGAATGACGGCATCGCGCGGCTACGCGACTGGCTCGTCCAGCATGCGGATGCAAGGCTGGTCGTCGAAGGCCATGCCGACAGCCGCGGCAGCGAGGCGAAGAACCTCGTGCTCAGCTTCGCCCGCGCCAAGTCCGTCGCCTCCCTTCTCGCCCGCAACGGCATCCCCGCCGGCCGCATGACCGTGCGCGCCGCCGGCGCCGCGGAGGCCGCCCAGAACATCGACGCGCGGGACCGCCGCGTCGTCGCCGGAATCGCGGGCCTCACCGCCTGCAAAAGCGCCACGGAGCAGCCATGAACATACCCGCCCTTCTCATCGGCCTTGGCGCCGCGGTGCTTCTCTTGCTGGCGGGCTACCTCGCCGGCCTCCGGCGCGGTTCGAGGGAACGCGCCCGGCTGCGGGGCGTGGCCGAACAACAGGGCGCGATCCTGCAACACTGGAAGAGCGCGCTGGATGGCGACGGCAGCCTGAAATCCGCCATCGAGCAGGTGCTGACGCCGCTGGTGGAACGCGAACGCCTGTCGATCGAGCAGGTGCTGGCGCCGCTGGTGGAACGCGAACGCCTGGCGCTCGACCTGGCGCGGGTCGGCAGCGCCGGCGAACGCCGCGACCTTTCCCCGCTGCTCGAACAAGTCGCGAGCGTGGGCAATTTCGACTCGGTTCTCCTCAGCAACGAGGACGGCCTCGTGGTCGCCTCCGCCGGGAGGGCGCCGGACTTCGACGCCATGGCCGCGGCCACCGTCCGCCTGACCGACGCCGCCGACCAGTTCGCCGCCCGCCGCGGCGGCGCGCTGGCCGTCGTGGTCCGCGACGCGGCCGATTCGGCCACGCTGTGCCGCCTGTTCATGACGCACGGCCAGAGAATGGCGCTGACCGCGACATCGAACGACACGCGCCTCGCCGCCGTGGCGCTCGACCCCGCGCTGGCCAAGATCGAAACCGCGCTGTCGGCGCCGGTGCTCGTTGGAGGGTAGGGCTCGGACGGTGCCGAGTCCGGTTCCGAGGGGCCGGTAGGCTGCAGGTGCGCCGCCGCCCAGGCTTGGCAAGCCCGCCTCGGCGCGGTCCATAGCAGCGCCTTGTCATCAGGGCATCCAAAACCATGAAACAGCTCGTTTTCTCCGGCATCCAGCCGACCGCAGCTGGCTTTTTGTGTGCTCGTTGCGAAAAGCGGCATCTCGCTCGACCTGGGGGAAAGCTTGCGTTTGCGTTTCCTGGGCCGCAATCTTAGGAAAAAGCGCCTTGCCGACAGGTTAATTCGCACAAGCCATTGACAGCAAAGGAAAAAATGTCGGCAAGCGCTTGCGCCGCGGCGGCGGTGAAAGGCGCGAGGGTGTTAACGGAATATATTTAACGGACTTTATCGCGTCCCATTTCTGCCAAAAATATACTCCGTTAACCCTGCAAACCAAGGCTATAAAGTTATTCATTTTCAATGAGTTGAACAGCATGTCTGCGTTCATGCCGACACTGGCTGCTCTCACTCTTAGGGAGTTTTTAATGCATATGCAGAGCGGAAATAAATCCGGCGCGCCAAAATTAACCATATGGGGTTAACGCATAATCCGCGCGGCAAGCACTTGTTTACCAAAAATGGTCGAGCGCGTGATCAGGGAGCAGCTGAGCGCGGCCGCAAGTTCGCGGGGCAGTTCGCCCGCGATGTCATCACCACGAACGGCATCCGCATCATGCTGGAGGATGGAGCCAGCATCAGTGAGCTGGCTCGGGGATGGCGAGGCGGGCTTGCAGCTCGGCGAGTTCGCCGTCGCGGCGGTGATAGTCGGTGTCGGCGATGAGGGCGGCGGCCTTGGCTCTGGGCCTCGGCTTCGGCGCGGGCGGCTTCGGGGCTGTCGAAGGCGGCGGGAACGTCGAGGGCGAGGCGGGCGCGCTCCAGCGCGAGGTCCGTGAGGTAGAGCCGCATCTCCTCGCCCGCGATGTCCTCCACCTCGGCGAGGTCGGCGCGGATGTGCTCGATCAGGTCCGTCTCGCCAGACGCAGCGCGACGTCGGCGGTACGCCGCGCGGGCGAGGAGCGCGAGGGGGAGATGATCCTTCGTGCCCGCTTTAAGCGAAGTCCGCCGACGGCGGCGTCGAGCGAGGTGGGGGCCCCCACGTCGCCGAGTGCTTCCTGCGCGCGGCCGATCAGCAGATGGGCGAAGCCTATGTCTCAAGGCCCAGACCGCTGCCGAAATAGCGCTCAGCGATGTTGAGCTGATAACGACCGCGTTCGAGCGCTTCGTCGCATCTCGCGTAGCCAGGATCAGGTCTCCGTATAGGTAGCCCTGGAACGACGACAAGTTGTTCAATCCCTCTGGCTCGTGTCCACGCCGCATCTCTCCGCCTTGGCGAAATTATCAGCGGCGGCGAATTTGCCGCCGACAATGTTTGAGCGCGGCGCCGGATGCGCACGTGCATATACTCGCTGCTGAGCTTTGTAGCCGCTGCGGTCGGCATACCAACGGCCTGCTCGGCTATCCGCAATGGCCTCGGCAAGGCGACCGAGCATCAGCAGCGTGTTGGTGAGTTCGCCGCCGTCGACTGCCGCGTTGGCCCAATTTCTCTTGCGCAATGCCTGCTTCGAGGCCAGCCTGACGTGGCTCGACGGAGTCGCTCAAGCGCCCCAACGCCGCCAGCGCAAATGCAGCGTTATCGAGCATCAATGCCTGGATTTGTGGCGCAGATCGCGGCGCGGTATCCGCCACGGTGTCACAAAAAAGTGGCCAATGACGCGCGAGGTCAGAGCTCAAGGAGCCCAAAGCACGCACGATGTATACGTTTATCCCCGCGATAAATGCGCTGCCAGTAAACTTCTTCGAATGCCTCCTGCGCCAGCCCGGCCTTCACGCCGTGCTGAACGGCGTGAAACAGCGGCTGCATCTCCTCCAGCGTGTCGGGCAGGTCCGGCGCTGCGGCCGAATAATGGCGGTAGAGGATGTCGTGCGCGGCCTTGGCGGCTTTGGGCGCGGTCTCTCGAGACGGCCGGCGAAGAAGGCGCGCACGACGGGATGCGCGTCCAGCTCGTGCGGGTCCTTCGGATTGGCCTTGGACAGGAGCCGCAGCTTGCGCAAGCGGTTTTTCGCCTCGATCAGCCGTGCGGAGCGCTCGGCTTCGGAAGTGAGCTTCTTCTCTTGGAATTGGAAAACCAGCCGGCTTCTCGATTTCTCGAAGAACAGCTCGTCCGTCAGCCCTGGAATGTGCTTTGCCAGCAGCGCATCGACGGCTGGTCCATCCGCAGGCCGGTCGAACAGGCCGAGAAGGTTCAGGATCGCCCGCTCCGCCCCGCCGTCCTGCGCCAGCTTCTCGAATTGCGCGAGATAGCCGCGCATCACCTTGGCCGCGCGCTTGGCAGGCACGATGGTCTTGTCCGTCAGAAGCTCGCTTTGCTCCTCCGGCGACAACACAATATGGGCGAAGTCGAACTGATCCGATGGCGAATGTCGCCGCCGCAGACCTCGGCGAGGTAGGTGCCGAGCAGCGTCACCGACAGCGCGTGGCCCTGCACCTCGTGGACGGCCGCTTCCAGCTCTCGCTGGCGTCCCTGCACGCCCAGCTCGACCAGCAAATCTGCGCCCGCGCGGTCTGACAATTGATCCAGCTCGTGATTGATCACCACCGTGCCGAAGCCCACAAGCTCCGGAACTTCTTGCCGCGTGGTCAGCACCACAAGCCCAGGGTTATGCGCCGCGAGCAGCCTCACCAGCTCGGCGAGGCCCTTGTCCTTGAACTTGCCCTTGTTGATGTTCGGCGCGTCCTGCAGCGGCTCCAGCCCGTCGAGGAGAAGCAGCACGCGCTCTTTCTGGATGAGCTTCGCCAGCGCGCGCCCGCGCTCGACCGGGTCTTTCGGCAAGTCGCCCTGACAGCCGAAATCGCCGAGCGCCTTGGAGATGAAGCTGTCGGCGTCGGCGCGCTTCTGCTCGCCCGAGCCCTGGCTGTAGGCCGACCAGCCATAGATGCGGCTTGCCCCGCCGCCGCCCGCCCCGAGCAGTTCGTTCGCGAAGGTGCGGAGCAGCGCCGATTTCCCTGCCCCGCCGAGCGCGTGGTAGACGACCGCATTGACCTTCTTCGGGATGCGGCTCGCCCAGGCGTCGCGCAGCATGGCGAGTTCAGCGTCGCGGCCAATGAGCTTGTCCGGCGCGCCGGGGATGTCGCCAAATTCGACGGGTATGGATGGCGGGAGGGGGCGCGCGGGAGCTCCCTTTGGCTTCGCCCCGAGTTTGCGAGCCTCGGCCAGAATGTGGCCGATCTGGCTGGCTGCGCGCTTTTCGTCCGCCCAGCCATCGAAAGGCAGAAAATTCTCCTTGGCGAACTGTGCCGGGATGGGCGCGCCATCGAGCTTCAGCGGAAGCAGCTTTTCCACGCCGAACGCGTGGGCCATCTCCATTTTCACTTCGTCGGGCTTGGCGTGAGCGTTTTGCGACCACAGCGCGATCACCACGTCGCATCGGTTGATTTGGTCGCGAAGCTGGTCGCGGAAATCGCCTTGGCCGAGTTTGGCATCCCACCAGGGATCGAACCCTTCGCGCTCAAGCGCAGCAACCAGGACCGCGCGTGCGGCGTCATCCTCGCGCTTGTAGCTGACGAACACGTCATAGAATTTAGCTCGGAATTCATCGGCAGGAATAACGGGTGTCATGAGTTCGGGGTCCCAACTCGATAAATATTGCTAAATATCCAATATATTAGCGCGGCGAACTTATGACGAGAGGCCGTAGCTTGGCAATCGGCCGCGAAAGAGAAGCGCGCCCTGTTCGATGGCTGACGCCGCTCGCTTCGCGCTCCGTCGTCCCGGCCAAGCGAAGCGCGAGCCGGGGTCGTTTCGAACTCAGGTCGGTGTGTTTTACGACCCCGGATAACGCGAAAAGCGCGTTTCCGGGGTGACGAAACGAGCGCTGCGCCGCGCGCGAGATGACGACAGCGGCGGTCTACAGGCGCCTCAAGCATAGCGGCGTATAACGCGCCGCCCAGGCTTGCATTCCCGTCCGACGCAGGCCATAACAGCGCCTTGTCATTCAGGGCATCCAAAACCATGAAACAGCTCGTTTTCTCCGGCGTCCAGCCGACCGGCAATCTGCATCTCGGCAACTACCTGGGCGCGATCACGAAATTCGTGGCGCTGCAGGATCATTACGATTGCGTCTATTGCGTCGTCGACATGCACGCGATCACGGTCAAGCAGGACCCGGCCGATTTGCGCCGCTCCACGCGCGAGGTCACCGCGGCCTTCATCGCCGCGGGCGTGAACCCGCAGAAGCACATCATTTTCAACCAGTCGCAGGTTTGCGCGCATGCGGAGCTTGCCTGGATTTTGAACTGCGTGGCGCGCATCGGCTGGCTGAACCGCATGACGCAGTTCAAGGAGAAGGCGGGCAAGGACCGCGAGAACGCGAGCATCGGGCTTTACGACTATCCCATCTTGATGGCGGCTGACATTCTCGTCTATCGCGCCACGCATGTGCCGGTGGGCGACGACCAGAAACAGCATCTGGAGCTGACCCGCGACATCGCGCAGAAATTCAACGTCGATTTCGCGGAGACCATCGCCGCCGAAGGTTTCGCGGATGGCTTCTTCCCGCAGCCCGAGCCGCTGATTTCCGGCCCCGCAACGCGGATCATGTCGCTGCGGGACGGCACGAAGAAGATGTCGAAGTCCGATCCCTCGGACCTGTCCCGGATCAATGTCGCGGACGATGCCGAGACCATTGCCAGGAAGATCAGGAAGGCGAAGACCGATCCCGAGCCGCTGCCGGGCGACAAGAAGGGCTTCGAAGGCCGTCCCGAGGCGGAGAACCTCGCGGGGATTTACGCGGCGCTCAGCGGGCAGAGCATGGAGGCGGTGCTGCGCGAGTTCGGCGGCTCGCAGTTTTCGCAGTTCAAGAATGCGCTGGCCGATCTCGCGGTCGAGAAACTTGTGCCGATCGGGGAGGAGATGAAGCGCATTTCCGCCGATCCCGCCTACATCGACAGTGTGCTCGCGGAAGGCGCGGAGCGGGCGCGCGTCATCGCGGACGAAACACTTCGACACGTGCGCAACATTGTGGGCTTCGTTCAGGCAGAGCACGCGGCCAAAAAGCATGTTAAGGTGGCCAGCCATCAATAGCAGCGCGACTGAAAGCCCATGGCTGACCGCACGCCTCGCGACCTTTTCACGGAAGGCCACAAGCGCAAGTTCCTTGTGATCGTCGACGAGTCTCCCGAGGGGGAAACGGCGTTGTATTACGCGGCCCGCCGCGCTCTCCGGACGGGCGGCGGGCTTGGCGCTTCTGTTCGTGATCGATCCCCCTGAGATGACGCATTGGCTCGGCGTCGCAGATACGTTCCGGGACGAGCAATATCAAAAGGCCCGGGCCGTGTTTCGTCTGCTCGCGCGAAAGCTCAAGCACTGGGGCTTTGAAGAGATCGCGCATGAGGAAATCATCCGCCAGGGCCACAAGGCCGAGGAGATCGTGAAGCTCATCGAAGAGGACCTGGACTTCGGCATTCTGGTGCTTGGCGCGGCGACAGATCCGGAAGGGCCGGGGCCGCTCGTTTCCTCTCTCGCCGCAGGCGCGAAGGCCGGGACATTCCCCATTCCGGTGACCATCGTGCCCGGAAATCTCACGATCGAAGAACTCAAAGGACTAGCCTGACTTGGCGGGTCGGATTTTCACTTGAAACCGGCGCGGAAGGCTGCCTAATTTAGAGCACTGGCATGGGTGGAAAAGGAAGTTAGCATGTTCATTCAAACCGAAGCGACCCCGAACCCGGCGACGCTGAAGTTTCTTCCGGGAAAGGTCGTCCTCGACGAGGGCACGCGGGAGTTTCGCGACGCTTCGGAAGCGGAGCCGGTCTCGCCGCTGGCTGCGCGGCTGTTCGCCGTGGATGGCGTGACGGGCGTTTTCCTTGGCTCGGACTTCATTTCCGTCACCAAGGATCACCGCGAATGGCAGCTTTTGAAGCCCGCCGTGCTCGGCGCCATCATGGAGCACTTCCTCTCCGGTGAGCCCGTGGTCACCGACGGAAACGGGGCTGGCCATGGAGGCGAGGATTTCGATCCGAAGGACGCGGAGATCGTGGCCACGATCAAGGAGCTGATCGAAACGCGCGTGCGCCCGGCTGTGGCGAACGACGGCGGCGACATTATCTTCCACGGCTTCCGCTCAGGGATTGTCTACCTCAAAATGCATGGCGCATGCTCAGGCTGCCCATCCTCGACGGCTACGCTGCGCTATGGCATCGAAAACCTGTTGAAGCACTTCATTCCCGAGGTGGAGGAAGTGCAGCCCGTCTAGCGATCCTGCGCGCACCGGCCTATATCCGTCCCAAGATGAAACACTCGTTCGGGGGTATCCTATGGCCGGGCGCATCGCTGCCGAATGCTTGAATCAAATCTTCCTCGAAGCCCGCACCCATAATAAGTGGCAGGATAGGCCTGTCCCCGACGAGTTGCTCCGGCAGCTTGTCGACATCATGAGAATGGGGCCGACGAGCGCGAACCAGTCGCCTGCGCGCATTCTCTTCGTGAAATCGGCGGAGGCGAAAGAGCGGCTTTCTCCGCATCTGTCTGAGGGCAACCGCGCCAAGACGATGAGCGCCCCCGTTTGCGCGATCATCGGCTATGACCTGAGATTTTACGATCATCTGCCGAAGCTCTTCCCGCATACCGATGCAAAGAGCTGGTTCGAGGGAAAGCCCGAAAAGCACATCGAGACATCGGCGTTTCGCAACGGGACTCTCCAAGGCGCGTACTTCATCATCGCGGCGCGCGCGCTGGGGCTCGACACCGGTCCCATGTCGGGCTTCGATAACGATGGCGTCGACCGCGAATTTTTCGCAGGCACAAGCGTGAAGTCGAACTTCCTGTGCAGCCTCGGATATGGCGACCCGGCTGGCCTTTTCCCGCGATCGCCGCGCTTTTCCTTCGAGGAAATCGCGAAGATCATCTGACGGATCGTCATCCCGGCCCAGCGAAGCGCGAGCCAGGATCGCAAAAAATGCAGGCGCTTCGACTTGTTACGCTCCCGGATAAGGCGTCGCCTTTCCGGGAAGACGGCGTGGTGAATTGGATCGGGAATGCCCGGCTTCGGGAATGAGCACTTGTGAAAATCTTGGCAATAGAGACAAGCATGGGCCGGACATCGATTGCGCTGGCGCGGGCGGGTGAGCCCGTGCTTGCGAAACGCATCGAGTCCGGGCGCGGCCAGGCGGAGCAGCTCATTCCTCTCATTGGCTCTCTCATGGAGGAGGCAGACCTTCCCTTTGCCGCATTGGACCGCGTCGCCGTCTGCATTGGACCGGGCGGCTTCTCCGGCATCAGGACGGGCGTCGCCGCAGGGCGTGGCATCGGCCTTGCTGCGCAAGTCCCTGTCGTTGGCGCGACCAGCTTCAGGATCATGGCGGCGGCATTCGAAAAGGCCGCCGAAGCGCCGGAAACCTATGGTCTTGCCACTCCGGCCGGGATGAACGCAGTCTACTGCCAGATCGTGGCCCGCGGCGGAACGCCAGTGACCGACGTCGTGGCCTTGCCTCAAGCGGAGTGTGCGGCCTTCTTCGAAGGCAAAGCCGCGATCTTGACCGGTCCTGCTGCGGCAACGCTATACGAAGCGGGATTCGTGTCGTTGCCGGTTACGGCTCCCGAGTTACACCCTGATGCGGTAACGCTTGCCGAACTCGCGATGCACCTTGATCCGGAGCGCGATAGTCCCGCGCCCTATTACGTCCGCGAAGCGGACGCCAAACCCCAAACGAGGCATCTCATTGCCCTCAAAGCCGATTGAAGACCCGGCAGCGTCTATTACAGAGGCGATGGCCGCCGATGCCGAGGATCTCGCGGCTCTCTATGCGGAAGCCCTGCCTCCCGGCTGGCCGGCGGCCGAACTCGCCTCCTCCTGTGGCGACCCACACAGGGCGGTATTGAAGGCAAAAGACGGCGCGCATTTGGCTGGCTTTATCATCCTGCAATTCGCAGCCGACGAGGCAGAAATCCTGGCAATAGCAGTGGAAAAGGGCCGACGGAGGCTTGGCCATGCGGCATCTTTGCTGCGGGCTGCCATAGGGGCTTGCGAGCGCCGATTAACCTCTTGCATTTATCTGGAAGTGGCGGAAAGTAATGGCCCCGCGCTCAAACTTTACGAGAAATCCGGCTTCCTCGTAATAGGGCGGCGCGAAAACTACTACCGCCCACCAAATTTCGGGCCTCAAGCAGCCCTTATTATGAGGCGAGACACGAAACTTCCCGCACCGGTTGACCTGGGGAAAAGCGTCACTTAATGAGATTATCAGATAGAACAGTTCGATTCGGGCCAGGGATGGACGCTCTCGTATTTCATGGGAGAATGATGAGGCTTCTCGGAAGCTTACGGGCCTCTGCGCTTCTGACAGTTTTTATTTCCGTGACGCTGCCGTTGATGCTGGTTCAGTACGGGCTTCTGAAATTCGGCCGCCGGCAGGCGAAAACGCTGCCGCACGCTTATCACAAGTTCGTGTGCCGCCTGCTCGGAATTCGGGTTCATATCAGCGGCGCGCTTGATCCCAATAGCCCCGTTCTTCTGGTCTCCAACCACGTTTCCTGGCTCGACATTACGGCCTTGAGCACCGTCGCCCCCTTAAGCTTTGTCGCAAAGTCGGAGGTGGGAACGTGGCCGTTCGTCAGCTGGCTCGCGAAATTGCAACGCAGCGTGTTCATCGACAGGTCACGGCGCACGCTGGTCAAGGACAAGGCTGGCGAAATCGCGGAACGCTTGGCTCAGGGCGATAATATCGTTCTGTTCGCCGAGGGGACGAGCAGCGACGGAAACCGTATCCTGCCTTTCCGCAGTTCCTTGTTTTCGGCGGCGTCACTGGCGCCGAAGGCTGCGAATGACAACGGCCCGGAAGCGGTGGTTCAGACCGTTGCGATTGCTTATACGCACTTGCATGGCCTGCCGATCCTGCGCCATGAGCGGCCCCTGGTGGCTTGGTACGGCGAAATGGACATGCTCAGCCACGCCTGGAACGTCCTCAAGAGCGGCCCTCTCGATGTCACCATTCGGCTCGGCCAGCCCATCCGGCTTGCATCGCTTCGAGACCGCAAGCAACTCGCCGCTTTCTCAGAGGCGCAGGTGAGGCAGTACTATATCGAGCAGGTTACAGCGCGCAATCGCGCTGCGTAGACGATGGCAGCGGCAAGCAACGTAGCTATGACCGATGGGCTTTCGGGTTGCGCGGACCTTTCGGTGCAAGACCCGGGTGAAGAGGCGGCTGCGACGCCCAAGAAGGTCTTCATCAAGACGTTCGGCTGCCAGATGAACGTCTATGACTCCGAACGGATGGCCGATGCGCTTGCGCCAGCCGGGTTCGTCGAGACTAGCGTTCAGGAAGATGCCGATCTCATTATTCTCAATACATGCCACATCCGCGAGAAAGCCGCGGAAAAGGTCTATTCCGAGCTGGGCCGCATCCGGCTCGTGCGCGAAGCACGCCGCAAGCGGGGCAGCGATTGCATCATCGCCGTTGCAGGCTGCGTAGCGCAGGCGGAAGGCGAGGAACTGGTGCGGCGCGCGCCTTCGGTGGACATCGTTGTCGGACCGCAGAGCTACCACCGGCTGCCGGATCTTTTGAAGCGGCGAGCCGAGGGCCGGGCTGCCGTCATCGAAACAGAGTTTCCCGCCGCGGAGAAGTTTGAAACGCTGCCCGCGCCAAAACCTCGTGCACACGCTTCTGCCTTTCTCACGGTGCAGGAAGGCTGCGACAAGTTCTGCACTTTCTGCGTCGTGCCCTATACCAGGGGCGCCGAATATTCCCGCCCCGTCGCGCAGATTCTCGATGACGCCAAGCGGCTTGCCGAGCGAGGCGTGAAGGAGATCACGCTGCTGGGACAGAACGTGAACGCCTATCACGGCGCCGGGCCTTCCGGGAAAAGCTGGGATCTGGCGCAGCTTCTGGGCGCTTTGTCGGAGGTTGGGGGCATCCAGCGGTTGCGCTTCACGACGAGCCATCCGAACGAGATGAACGAAGCGCTCATCGCCGCCCATCGTGACCTGCCGAAATTGATGCCGTACCTGCATCTGCCGTTCCAGGCCGGATCCGACCGTATCCTCAAGGCGATGAATCGCAGACACACGATGTCCGATTATTTCCGCATCGTGGACGAGCTCAGGGCCGCGCGGCCGGATCTCGCGCTGTCGACCGACGTCATCGTGGGCTTTCCGGGCGAGAGCGAGGCTGATTTCCAGGAGACGATGAGCGTCATCGAGACCGTCAAATTCGCCCAGGCCTATTCGTTCAAGTACAGCGCGCGCCCTGGCACTCCCGCGGCCGAACGGAGCGAGCAGGTCAGCGACGAGGTCAAGGCCGCTCGTCTTGCCCGGCTGCAATCCGTGCTGAACGCCCAGCAGGCAGCGTTCAACGCAAGCACGATAGGCCGCAAGTTGGACGTGCTCTGGGAAACGCCGGGGAAAAAGGCCGGGCAGATCGTCGGACGCTCGCCCTACCTGCAGGCCGTGCATGCCGAAGGCGGAATGCAATTGATCGGAAAAATCACAGGCGTTGAAATTGAGAGCGCCAGCCAAAATAGTCTTACAGGCGTCATAAAAAATGTGGACTACGTTGCTACATAAGCAGAGAATAAACTGTAATTCGCACGGCGATAGGATGGGATGCGGAGAGATACTTTACACCGCCAAACTGGCGCACGATGACCGGAAGCTCGCGTAGTCAGGCGTTGCGAGCGGGCTCAAAGCCGCAACCGTCACAGTCCCTCTACCGGATTGAAATCACCTTCGACGATAACCGCAAGCTCGCCGATGTGCTGGGGGAGTTTGACGTCAATCTCGCCCTCATCGAAAACAAGCTCGGCCTCAGAGCCGTTGCGCATGGCAATGTCGTCGTGCTCGATGGCGACAAGGAAAGCTGCCTCCAGGGCAAAGAGGTGCTGGAGACGCTATACCTGCGGGTCGGAGGCGGGGCTGCCCTGACCCAGGGGGATGTGGAGGGCGCAATTCGTCATTTATCCAGGAGCGCCAACATGACCACGGCCAGCGTAGACACACCGCAGCCGGTGTCCGTTGTTGGCGAACTCAAAACGCGAAGGCGCTCAGTCCTTGCGCGCACACCAGCTCAATCGGCCTATATCAAGGCGCTTCAAGGCCGCGAGATGGTCTTCGGAACCGGGCCTGCCGGAACCGGCAAGACCTACCTCGCTGTCGCCTATGCCGCGGGCTGCCTCGAAAGAGGCGAGGTGGACCGGCTGATCCTGTCCCGCCCGGCTGTCGAGGCGGGCGAGCGCCTCGGCTTCCTCCCTGGGGATATGAAGGAAAAAGTCGATCCTTACTTGCGCCCGCTTTATGACGCTCTGTATGATGTTCTCCCCCCTGAGAAGGTGGAGCGCGGCATCGAGACGAAAATGATCGAAATCGCACCGCTCGCGTTTATGCGCGGCCGGACGCTGGCTCATTCGATCGTAATTCTCGATGAAGCGCAGAATTGTACGGCGATGCAGATGAAGATGTTTCTGACCCGGCTTGGCGAAGGCAGCAAGATGATCATCACCGGCGATCCCTCGCAGGTGGACTTGCCGATGGGCCAGTCATCGGGGCTCGTTGACGCGCTTGCGATCCTCGACGATGTGGAGGGTATCGCTCATATTGCGTTCACTCGCGCGGACGTTATTCGTCATCCGCTTGTGGGCCGTATTATTGAAGCCTACGAAACAAAGCGCTAAGTAAAGAATATTATGATACCAAGCGGCATGAACACGACCATTGAGCCTGCGGCGTCTTCTGAGAATGACGCTTCGGCCGGCGAGGGCGAACCCTCCCGAACGTGCACCGATATTATAATTGAAGATGATCGATGGATTTCCGTGGACGGTCTGGAAGACCTCATCCCCGATCTCGCGGCTGAGACCCTTCATGCGGCCAACCTTTCGCCTGAGAGCCACAACGTCAGCATAGCGCTCCTTTCCGACGCCGAGGTGCGCGCGCTCAACAAGGCTTTCCGCGGCAAGGACGCCCCAACGAATGTGCTGTCGTTTCCCTCGTCGGCTGCAGTGCATGCGGGAGGGGCCCGTTTCCTTGGTGACGTGGCTTTGGCCTACGAAACAGTCGTGAGCGAGGCTTCGGCCCAGGATAAGACAGTCTTCCAGCACGCGGCTCATCTTGTGGTGCATGGCGTTCTGCATCTTGCAGGATACGACCATGACGGCGACGCCGATGCCGAGCGCATGGAAACAGCGGAGGGGGCCATTCTCGCCCGCTTCGGCATTCCCGATCCTTACGGGAACGACGCGGCTTCGCTGGCAACCGCCCTTTGATCTCAACACGGTAAAATAAAAAGCTATGCCTCCACAACTCGGGCACGAATCGGGGAAAACAAAAGCATCGCCAAGCTGGCTTCAGCGCATGGCCGCCAATCTGGGGTTCACCAGCAGCGTAAGCCTGCGTGAGACGCTCGAAGGCGCAATCCGGGAAACGGATGCGGAGGACGATCAGTCCCTGTCGCAGCAGGAACGCCTCATGCTGCTCAACGTCCTCGAGTTCGGCGAAACAAAAGTTTCGGAGGTGATGATCCCTCGCGCCGACATCGTCGCCGTGGAAGAGAACCAGACTGTCGCGGAGCTTTTGAACCTCTTCGCCCGCATCGGCCACTCACGCGTGCCGGTGTTCCGGGAGAGCCTCGATAATCCAACGGGCATGGTGCACATCAAGGATGCCATCGCCTGGGTCACGCGCGGCGCAAAACTCAGCCTGCAGGATGAAGCCGCTCTGGAGAAGGCTGTGCAAAGCCTCGACCTCAGCCGCTCGGCTCTCAGGACCACCATCGCCTCGGCGAAGCTCGTGCGCGAGGCCCTCTTCGTGCCATCCTCGATGTCTGCCTTGGCCTTGCTCGCGAAGATGAAGCAGAAACAGATTCACCTGGCCATCGTCGTGGACGAGTTCGGCGGTACGGACGGCCTCGCGACATTCCAGGATGTGGTGGAGGCGATCATCGGCGATATCCCCGATGAGCATGACGACAGCAAAGCCCTCGCAATCGGTGTCGAAAACGAGGCATTCATCGCGAGCGCGCGCACGCCCATCGAGGATGTCGAGGAGGTGCTCGGCCTGTCGTTGACCGCGAACGGGATCCCGGAGGACGTCGAGACATTGGGCGGCCTGATCATGGCGACGGTGGGCAACGTTCCGAAACGCGGGCAGATCATTCCGCATCCTTCCGGCGTAACCTTCGAGATCATGGAAGCAAGCCCGCGGCGGCTGCACAAGGTTCGCATATTCAAGCAGCTCGCGCTGACGGCCCCCGAAAAGCCGCTGCTGCTCCCCGCCCCTGGAGATGGAGCCGAGCCGGAGTCCGTCGAGAGGAATGGCGCGGCTCTTCGGGACGCAAAGGCAGCCTAAAGCCTCTTTCGGTCATCCTTCCTCATTACCCGTCAGGCGCAAGCACTTGTTGTGAGCGCTCATCACGCGACTATGAAATTCCTATAGGAGCGTGTGAGCGCTCGAATTGTTTTTTTATGTCTGATTACTGATTTCCGCTGATGCCGCACCGGAGTGCTCCCTTCCCAGCGCTGAGTGCGGCAAGGATTTGAGGCTCAAAATGACCGACATTGTAATGCTGGCAATGGGCATCGGCTTCTTCATAATAGCCCTTGCCTATGTTACGGCCTGCGACCGGCTGTGAGGACCGTCATGCTTTTTGATTACATTCTTGCAGGGGCCGTCACGGCTTTTTTGCTGGGCTACCTCGTCTATGCGCTTGTCCGCCCCGAGCGGTTCTAGAGCAGCTTATCCGCCTTTGATCAATTCCGATTAAAGGCGGGTTGATCGAGTGGAGCGATATCCATGACAGTACTAGGCTGGGTGCAGATCGCACTCTATGCGCTTGTGATCGTTCTCATCACCAAGCCGCTCGGCTGGTATATGACCCGCGTGTTCAATGGGCAGCGCATGCTGCTGACCCGGCCTTTGCGGCCCGTTGAGAAGGCGCTTTACTGGGTGGGCGGCGTTGACGAGAAGCAGGAACAGAGCTGGGTCACCTATACAGCCGCTATGCTGTTTTTCAGCATAGCGGGCTTTGTCACGTTGTACGCCCTGCAGCGCTTTCAGGCTTCGCTGCCGTTCAACCCGCAAGGGCAGGCCGCGGTCACGCCCGACCTCGCGTTCAACACGTCGGTCAGCTTCGTCACCAATACGAACTGGCAGTCTTACACGCCCGAAACCACCATGAGCTATCTCGTGCAGATGGCCGGGCTCACGGTGCACAACTTCCTGTCGGCAGCGACCGGCGTCGCCCTCGCCCTGGCGCTGATCCGGGGCTTCTCGCGGCGCACTTCGAACACGGTCGGCAATTTCTGGGTCGATATGACCCGCTGCACGCTATACGTGCTGCTCCCTGTTTCGATCGTGGTCGGCCTGTTCTTCGTCTGGCAGGGCATGCCGCAGAACCTGAACGCCTACACCGACGTCGCAACCCTTGAAGGCGGAAAGCAGCTCATCGCCCAGGGCCCGGTTGCCTCCCAGGAAGTCATCAAGATGCTCGGAACGAATGGCGGCGGCTTCTTCAACGCCAACTCCGCGCATCCCTATGAGAACCCGAACGCCGTCACGAACTTCATCCAGATCGTCCTGATCTTCTCCATCGGCGCCGCGCTCACAAACGTGTTCGGCCGCATGGTCGGCGATCAGCGCCAAGGTTGGGCGATTTTCGCCGCGATGGGTCTCCTTTTCCTTTCTGGCGTGGCCGTTTGCTATTGGTCCGAAGGGGCGGGAAACCCTGCCTTCGCAAGCCTTGGGATCGACGCCAGCCCAAGTGCGCTTCAGCCGGGCGGTAACATGGAAGGCAAGGAACTTCGCTTCGGCATCGCGAATTCCGCGCTCTTCACGACCATTACCACCGACGCCTCATGCGGCGCGGTCAACAATATGCATGACAGCCTCACCCCGCTCGGCGGCATGATCCCCATGCTCAACATCATGCTGGGCGAGATCATCTTTGGCGGCGTCGGCTCGGGCCTCTATGGGATGCTGCTCTTCGCGATCCTGGCGGTTTTCATTGCCGGGCTGATGGTCGGGCGCACGCCGGAATATCTCGGCAAAAAGATCGAGGCCAAGGAAGTGAAGATGGCGATGCTCGCAATCCTCATCCTGCCTTTCTCGATCCTTGGCTTCAGCGCCATCGCTGTCGTCGCGAAGGATGGGCTGGCTGGGATGGCGAACGCAGGCCCGCACGGCTTCAGCGAGGCTCTATATGCCTTCACATCCGCGACCGGCAACAATGGCAGCGCGTTTGCCGGGCTCTCGGCCAACACCATGTTTTACAACACGACGCTCGGCTTCGCGATGCTGATTGGGCGCTTCCTGATGGTCATCCCCGCGCTCGCCATCGCCGGATCGCTGGCGCAAAAGCGGATTCTGCCGCCCTCGGCCGGGACGTTTCCGACGCACGGCCTGCAGTTCGTGCTGCTGGTCTCGGGCGTGATCCTCATCCTTGGCGGTCTCACATTCTTCCCCGCGCTTTCGCTCGGGCCAGTCGTCGAGCATTTCGCCATGCTCGCCGGCCAAACCTTCTGAGCTACGAGGTAAAAATCCATGCTCGCTCCAGCACCAACAGCCAAAAGCAAACGGACGCCAACGGCCACGATCACCGACCCCAAGATCCTGGTTCCGGCCATCGGCGCCTCATTCAAGAAGCTTAACCCTTGGACTCTCGCCAAGAACCCGGTGATGTTCGTGGTCGAGGTGGTTGCGCTCCTCACCACGGTGCTGCTGATCCGGGACCTTGTTACGGGGGCCGGAAATTACGGCTTTTCGATCCAGATCATCCTGTGGCTCTGGTTCACGGTGCTGTTTGCGAACTTCGCCGAAGCCGTCGCCGAGGGCCGTGGCAAGGCCCAGGCCGCAAGCCTTCGCGCGACAAAAACGGACATCAGCGCCAAGAAGCTGCCGGACGCCAAGAACCACGAGCGTTACGACCTCGTGCCCGCCATGCAATTGAAGCCGGGCGACATCGTCTTTGTCGAGGCTGGCGATCTCATCCCTTCCGATGGCGAGGTGATCGAAGGCGTGGCATCGGTCAACGAGGCGGCCATCACCGGCGAGTCCGCTCCCGTGATCCGTGAATCCGGCGGCGACCGCTCGGCGGTGACAGGCGGCACGCTTGTGATCTCGGACTGGATCGTGGTGCGCATCACCGCTGGCCAGGGATCGACCTTCCTCGACAGGATGATCGCCCTGGTGGAAGGCGCGGAACGGAAGAAGACGCCGAACGAGATTGCGCTGAACATCCTTCTCGCAGGCATGACGATCATTTTCGTTTTCGCCGTCGCCAGCATTCCAAGCTTCGCCGCCTATGCCGGAGGCACCATCTCGGTCATCGTGCTGGTCGCGCTCTTCGTGACGCTGATCCCGACAACAATCGGCGCGCTCCTGTCCGCCATCGGCATCGCGGGCATGGACCGGCTCGTGCGCTTCAACGTGCTCGCTATGTCCGGCCGTGCCGTGGAGGCAGCGGGCGATGTCGACACCCTGCTCCTCGACAAAACCGGCACGATCACGCTCGGCAACAGGCAGGCGTCCGAGTTCATTCCTTTGCCGGATGTGACGGAGAAGGAACTTGCGGATGCGGCGCAGCTCGCCTCGCTATCCGACGAAACGCCGGAGGGCCGTTCTATCGTGGTGCTCGCCAAGGAACGCTACGGCATCCGGGGCCGCGACCTCTCTCACTTCAGCGCCCATCATTTCATCCCCTTCTCGGCGCAAACGCGCATAAGCGGCATCGACCTTGAGGGCGAGCAGATCCGAAAGGGCGCTGTCGACGCCGTCGTCAACTATGTCCGGCAGGTGACCGGCAATGCCAACATGCCCGCACCACGCGAACTTGAGCGTGCCGCGGAAGCGATTTCGACGTCGGGCGGAACGCCGCTGGCCGTCGCGCGAAACGGGCGCTTGCTTGGGTTGGTCCATCTGAAGGACATCGTAAAGGGCGGCATCCGCGAGCGCTTCGCCGAACTGCGGCGCATGGGCATCCGCACCATCATGATCACGGGCGACAACCCGCTGACTGCCGCAGCCATCGCGGCCGAAGCCGGGGTGGATGATTTCCTCGCTCAGGCGACACCCGAGAACAAGCTCAACCTGATCCGCGAGGAGCAGGCCAAGGGCAAGCTCGTGGCCATGTGCGGCGACGGCACGAACGATGCCCCTGCCCTGGCCCAGGCCGACGTCGGCGTGGCCATGAACACCGGCACGATGGCGGCGCGCGAAGCCGGAAATATGATCGACCTCGACAGCGACCCGACGAAGCTGATCGAGATCGTGGAGATCGGCAAGCAGCTCCTCATCACGCGCGGAGCGCTCACAACCTTCTCGATCGCCAACGACGTCGCAAAATATTTCGCGATCATTCCGGCGATGTTCGTCGCTTTCTACCCGCAACTCAACGCGCTGAATGTGATGGGCCTTTCGACGCCGCAAAGCGCCATCCTGTCGGCGATAATCTTCAACGCGCTGATCATCATCGTCCTGATCCCGCTTGCGCTGCGCGGCGTACGCTACCGGCCTCTCGGAGCGTCGAAGATCCTGACGCGCAACCTGCTGCTCTATGGCGGCGGCGGCATCATCGTCCCATTCCTCGGCATCAAGCTGATCGACATGGCTGTTTCAGCCATCGGTCTGGCTTAAGGAGTACAATCATGTTGAGACACATCCGGCCCGCCATCGTGATGATCATCGGCCTCACCCTCATCACTGGCCTGGCCTATCCGCTGGGCATGACCGGGCTCGCGCAGCTCGTCTTCCCGCACCAAGCGAACGGAAGCCTCATCGAGAAAGACGGCAAGGTGATCGGCTCGGAGCTCATCGGCCAGAACTTCGCAGATGCGCGCTATTTCCACGGCAGGCCGTCTGCAACAACGGACACAGACCCGAACGACCCGGCGAAGACAGTGCCCGCGCCTTACAACGCCAGCAACTCCGGCGGATCGAACGCAGGGCCGACCTCGAAAGGCCTGATCGACCGTGTCACCCAGGATGCCGATAAGTTGAAGGCCGAGAATCCTTCGGCGCCAATCCCCGTCGATCTCGTAACGACATCCGCGAGCGGTCTCGATCCGGACATCAGCCCCGCGGCCGCGCTCTTCCAGGTTCCGCGTGTGGCGCATGCGCGAGGGCTCCCGGAAGACAAGGTGCGCAAGCTTGTGAACCAGAGCATCGAAGGGCGCTCACTTGGCATTATTGGGGAGCGTCGCGTGAACGTGCTGAAGCTCAACATGAGGCTCGACTCGGAGGCCGCTGGTACGCCCCGCGAGAAATCCTGACCCGCTTGTGCCGGATTCGCCGACGCATCGCGGCAGCGTCATCCCGTGCGCGGCGCAGCGCGGAGCGGTGCACTGCAGACACGGGATCGTAATACACACTGACCTGAGTTTGGAACGATCCCGGCTCGCGCTGCGCTTGGCCGGGATGACGATCCGTTGGCCGATTGGCGAAGGCTGCTTCGCGTAAACCGTTAACCTGAAGGCCGGTTTCGATCACCCTGCTGGAGGTGGCGGCTTGAAAGTTGAGCCGCCGCACCGATTCTCAGATGGGGACTCCTTGGGTGGGTAAGAGCATGCGTATATCCGATTTGATTACACCGGCATCGATCGCGGTGCGCGTGCACATCGACGACAAACCCGATGCGCTGAGGTTTACCGCCATGGCGCTCGGTTCGAGGAGCGGCCTCAAACCCGAGCGCATACGCGAGGCGCTCGCCGCTCGCGAAGCCCTGGGGTCAACCGGAATTGGCCACGGCGTGGCCCTCCCCCATGTTTGCTTCCCCGATCTCGAAAGGCCTTACGCCTTCCTTTGTTCCCTTGCCAAGCCGATCGGCTTTGATGCGATAGACGGCGAAAGGGTCGACCTCGTCTGCGCCGTCATCAGTCCGGCTAATCCCAAGACAGATGGCAGCGAATCCTTGTCGAATTTGGCCGCCGTCTCAAGACTTCTGAGGGACAAGGAGCGAGCTTCAGCGATGCGCAAAGCAACGAAGCCACTGGATATTTATAATGTCGTTGTGAAGCAAGCCGAAAAGGCCGGGTAATTGGCAAGTGGCCCAAATCGATACCATAAGACGACCCTCGCCGGACGCGCTGCTTGAGGAAGCTCGGCGCGAAGACCGCAGCAGTGGCCGCCTCAAGGTGTTCATCGGCGCCGCTCCTGGCGTCGGCAAAACTTACCAAATGCTTTTGTCGGCGCGGGCGAAGCTGACCGAGGGCGCGGACATCGTCATCGGAGTCGTTGAAACGCATGGGCGCTCCGAGACGCACGCCCTGCTGGAAGGCTTCGAGATCATTCCGCGGCTCAAGATCGACTATCACGGGCACGTTCTTGAGGAGATGGATCTCGAGGCCATCCTCAAGCGCCATCCGCAAATCGTCCTCGTCGATGAGCTTGCCCATACGAATGCACCCGGCAGCAAGCATCCCAAGCGCTACCTCGATGTCGAAGATCTGCTCGCCGCCGGCATCGACGTCTACACGACGCTCAACATCCAGCATGTCGAAAGTCTGAACGACGTTGTGGCGCAGATCACGCGCATCCGCGTGCGCGAGACCGTGCCGGATTCTCTTCTGAACAAGGCAGACGACATCGAGGTAGTCGACCTCGCACCCGATGAACTCATTCAGCGGCTGAAAGAAGGCAAGGTCTACGTTCCAAAACAGGCCGAGCGCGCGCTCAAGCATTATTTCTCGCCCGGCAATCTGACCGCGCTTCGCGAGCTTGCGCTTCGCCGCACCGCCCAGCGTGTCGATGAGCAGCTTCTGACCCACATGCGGGCGCACGCAATCCCCGGTCCGTGGCCCGCAGGCGAGCGGTTGCTCGTTTGCATCAGCGAAGACCATCGCTCCGCCGGGCTAGTCCGGTACACCAAGCGGCTTGCCGACCGGCTCCACGCCCCCTGGACCGCAATCTACGTTGAATCGAGGCGCAGCCAGCACCTGAGTGAAGTCGAGCGCGACCGCATCGCCGACACGCTACGGCTCGCGGAGAAGATGCAGGGCGAGGCCATTACCCTTCCCGGGAACAACGTTGCCGAAGAGCTTCTCTCCTATGCCCGCGCCAATAACGTCACCCAGATCGTGGCGGGCAAATCCGGACGGACGCGGTGGTTCGAACTCGTCCATGGCTCCGTCGTCAACGAACTCGTGCGCAGCTCGGGCAATATTACCGTCCATGTGATCGCGGGCGAGCAACTCATCGGCGATCCGATCCCCCAGAAAACGGTTAAGACGAGCGAGCAGGACTTCAGCGGTTGGGATGTCATTCCCTACTTCGCAACGGTGGCGGCAGTCGCCCTGGCGCTTGGCTTCGCCTATGTTCTGCAGCCGGTCATCGGCATCGAAAGCTCGGATCTGGTCTTCCTTGTGGCCGTCATCGGCATCGCTTACAAGTACGGCTTATGGCCATCCATGGCCGCCGCCGTGCTCAGCATGATTTGTTACCAGTTCTTCCTGTTGGAGCCCATTAACAACACTAGCCTGTCCGACTTTAAGAACTTCACCGCGCTCGCTTTCTTCTTCTTTACAGCCTTCGTAGTCAGTAACCTGACCGCCAAGGTGCGCGCGCAAGCCTACACAGCACGCAACCGCGCTGCGACGACCGAGGCCCTTTACGCCTTCTCGAAGAAGCTTGCCGGGATTGTTTCCCTCGACGATCTGCTTTGGGCGGCCGCCTATCAGATCGCGCATTCGCTGAAAACCGACGTTGTGATTGGTCTTCCCGATAGCAACGGCGTTTTGCGGGTGCGCGCCGGGTTCCCGCCGGAAGACGACCTCGACCAGGCGGAACTCGGGGCGGCAAAGTGGTCCTTCGAAAACAATCATGCTGCGGGGCGCGGATCCGACACGTTGCCGGGCGCCAAGAGGCTTTTCCTGCCTCTTCGGACCGGGGGTGGCGCAATCGGGGTTGTGGGGCTGGCCAGAGGACAACGTCCGGAAATGCTCCTTACTCCAGACGAGCGGCGTCTCCTCGATGCGCTGATGGATCAGTCGGCGGTTGCGCTCGAGCGCGTCCGCCTCGCGGGCCAGATCAATGAGGCTCGCCTGGCCGCCGAGAGCGAGCGGCTGCGTGCCGCGCTTTTGACGTCCCTTTCCCACGACCTCAAGACGCCGCTTGCGTCGATCCTGGGCGCGGTGACTACGCTGAAGCAGTATCGCGACCAGCTTGACAGCCCGGCGCAGGACGAACTCGTCGTGACAATCCAGGAGGAAGCCGAGCGGCTCTCGCGCTTTGTGGCCAACCTGCTTGACATGACCAGAATCGAGTCTGGTTCGATAGAACTCGACCGGGAGCACGTCCACATCGACGACGTCGTCGCCACTGCGCTGCAGAGGGTTTCTACCATTGTGTCCGACCACAAGGTCGAGGTCGATCTTGAGGCGAGCCTCCCCATGCTCAATCTCGATGTCATGCTGTTCGAGCAGGTGCTTGTGAACCTGCTCGACAACGCCGCAAAATATGCGCCGCCGGGATCGGAAATCCGCATCCGCTCGCGGCGGACACTGGGCGCAGTTGCAATCGAGGTTCTGGACGAAGGGCCGGGGATACCCGAGGACCGCCTTGAGCGCGTGTTCGAGAAGTTTCATCGCGTCAAGCACGGCGACCGCCAGCGCGCGGGAACCGGACTTGGGCTCGCGATTTGCCGCGGATTTATAACGGCGCTCGGAGGCAAGGTCGTAGCGGCGAACAGAGCTGACCGGTCGGGTGCAATATTTACGATTACCTTCCCATATCGCGAAAAGGAACTGGTTGCTTAACGGGGCGGTGAAACCATGACCGCAGGCAGTGAAAGAACACCGCTTCTGGTGGTCGACGATGAACCGCCGATCAGGCGTCTCTTGCGCACCAGCCTTGGGGCGGAAGGCTTCGAAGTGATCGAGGCCGATAACGCGGAGAAGGCGTTTGCGGCTATCGAAGCGAGAAAGCCCGAAATTGTCATTCTCGATCTCGGACTTCCCGACCACGATGGCCTGGATGTCATTCGCCGCATTCGAAAAAGCGGATCGAAGCTGCCGATTGTGGTTCTGTCGAGCCGGGGGGATGAGCGCGGCAAGGTCGAGGCGCTGGAGCTTGGCGCAGACGATTACGTGACGAAGCCTTTCGGCATCGCGGAACTCGTCGCACGCATTCGCACGGCGCTGCGCCACCGCTTTCAGGAACAGGGCGGCGAGCCGCTCTTCAAAAGCGGGCCGCTTCAGGTGGACCTTGTACGCCGCGTCGTCACGGTGAACGGCGAGGAGGTGAAGCTTTCGCCCAAGGAGTACGATATCCTTCGCCTCCTGGTTTTACATGCCGGGAAAGTGCTCACCCATCGCTTCATCATGCAGCAGGTTTGGGGGGCAGCCTGCGATGTTCAGTATTTGCGGATTTACGTGCGACAGCTCCGGCAGAAAATCGAGGTGAACCCCGAGCGCCCGGCCCTCATCACGACCGAAACCGGGGTAGGCTACCGCCTTCGGGCGGAGGGCTGAGCAAGGCGAGAGCGCGTAACCCGCCCGATTATCAGGGGGTGGAAATTATAGGCCATCTCGTCCCCTCTCGATGATACTGTCGCCAGCCAGCACCGCTGTGGCACTTTTGTCAAATTTGGATATTAATTATGCATTTCTGGAATAGATTGACTGGTGTCAATATCGGCGTCTAGCGTAAGGTTAAGCATATATAGAAACGCAGGAATCCTGCCAATGCTAATGCATACCAATGTTGGGCTAACAATTCCGCAAATGGATAACCTTTTCCCAATCCAACCCTGTGACTCCCTCCGAGGCAAAGCTGAAGAGGCGCTTCATTCACACATGATCGCTGGCTTCGAGGAGGCTTTGGGTCTCGGCATGTCCCCCATGGAGGCTCTGGGCCAAGTCTTGTGCTGGGTTGCGTCGGAGATGGCGCGCATCAAGACTGCACAAGAGCCGGAAGACAACGCCTCAACCCAATCGCCCAAAGCTGGCTAGCAAGCTGCGCAGGCGGAGGTGCGATCACGACAGCTTTCGTTCTGGCGAGTGAGCCGGCAACGGATGCTTCGCGCGAGAGGGTTAGCTTAGCCTTTAGTCGGCAGGCAGAGGTGAGCTTGCGCGCATCCATGTGAAAGACGCGGCTACCGCGTCCTAATTGTGAAATCTAAGTGTTGCAAGCGCCCCGCCTTTGTGCTCCCTCAAACTGGACTTCCATTCAAAGGGCGTGAACCGCAGCGCAAATGACCGTCTCCGTCTACTTGAACGACCTGCCGCCCGGCCTGGATTTTGGCAGCGCCGTTGCGATCGATACCGAAACTCTCGGATTGAAGCCTCATCGCGACAGGCTTTGCGTTGTGCAACTTTCCTCAGGCGATGGAAACGCGCATCTCGTGCAATTCGAGAAAGGCCGCTATGATGCTCCGAACCTGAGGGAGCTTCTGACCAATCCCCAGGTGACGAAGATTTTCCACTTCGGACGGTTCGATATAGCGGTTCTCCTGCATTATCTCGGTGTGACGGCCCGTCCGGTATACTGCACCAAGATCGCCGCCAAGCTTGTCCGCACCTTCACGGATCGTCACGGCTTGAAGGATCTATGCCGCGAACTGCTCGGCGTCGAAATCTCTAAACAGCAGCAGACTTCGGATTGGGGACAGGCTGTGCTTACGCCGGAGCAGCTGAGTTATGCCGCCTCCGATGTCCTCCATCTGCACGCCTTGAGAGGCAAACTTGACGCACTTCTCAAGCGCGAAGGGCGTGAAGAACTGGCGAACGCCTGCTTCTCCTTCCTTCCTTACAGGGCTGAACTCGATCTCAAAGGTTGGTATGACGACTCGGACGTTTTTGACCACTAGCGATTGAGAACCCTGGGGGACGGAAAGCGGAACGATATGGCATTTGCAACAACGCCCGTTGGACGCAGCCCGCTAAACCAGCGGTCACGGGAGGCGCGCGGCCGAGATCCCGCCCGGGCCCGTGAATTCCGTATCGCCAAGCGCCACAGCGTGCTCGTCCAGGTGCTCAAGGTGCTCCTCCCGTTAATCGCGGCGGGGATTTTCAGCCTCTATCTGCTTCCCTCGCTTTTCAGGGTCTCCATAGACAAGGGCCGGGGCACGGCATCCGTGCGCACGGTTACCTTGCAGGCAGGATCCCTGAAAATGCTTGATCCTCACGTCAAAGGCGTCAACGAGAGGAATGAGCCCTACGATTTTCTGGCCAACTCGGCGACGCAGGCTTCCAAGAATGCCGAGGAAATGTATCTCGAAAATGTTCGCGGCCATATGACCGGGCAGGATGGTAAAATCACAACGCTGACCGCGCCAAACGGCGTTCACAACAGCAAGGCCGATCAGATGACGTTCAACAATGGCGTCGTCGTCCAGCGCGAGGCTGATATGACGGCCACGTTTCAAACGGCGACCGCATTCATCAAGCAGCAGACCGTCATTTCGAAAACGCCCGTCGTCGTTCGCCTTCATGAGAGCACGATTCACGCGGACAGTATGACGATGCACTGGGGCGACCAACGGGCAATTTTCGAGGGAAATGTCAAGACGCATTTGGAGCGGCAGCCTCAGGAGGCTGCTCCCCAGAAGTCTGAAACGTACCCTCTGCCGGCGGGAGGCTGGGCCGCGGAAGCCGCTCCGGCACGATAGACCGCGGAGCATTTTGGAATGGCGTCATATTGGCAAGGCAGGAACTGGCGGTGGAAGGCGGCGGCCATGCTGATGGCCGGCACGCTTTTGCCACTCCCTGGGCGAGCGCTGGCCCAAACTCCGGGTGCAGGATTCAGCAGCGTCGGCGGTGCAAATTCCAAAAAGCCCGTCGACATCGAGTCTGACCGGCTCGAAGTCGACGACAAGACACACGTGGCGATCTTCAGCGGCAATGTTTCTGCGACGCAGGGGGACTTCAACCTGCGCGCGCCGCGTCTTGAGGTTACCTACGAAAAGGCGGCGGAGGCCACCCCCCCGGAGCAGGGCGGCGCGCAGGCATCGAAAAGCGCGAAGCCCGTAAAGCCGGCGAGTGCAAATGCAACAGGCGATGCTTCCGCAGATCCGCTTTCGAACGGGCAAATCAAGTCCATTCACGCGACCGGTGGCAAGGTTGTGGTCATAAACAAGCTCGATGAGGAGGAAGCAACCGGCGACGACGTCGTTTACGATGTGAAGGGTCAAAAAATTACCATGACGGGGAAGGAAGTGATCCTGACCCAAAAGAAAAATGTTGTGAAAGGCAAGCAGATCGACATCGACCTCGCCACCGGACGGGCTACTGTCATTCCGGAGCATGGGCGCGTCCGGGCCATTCTGACACAGGATGACGCCAAGGCAATGTCGCAAAGTCCGCTGACTGGCCCCAAGAAAAAGGACGCGGACCCGAGTGCGGAGGCGCCCAAGCCGTCAGCGGGTCACTAAGGTATTTTCGAAACGGGGCGGCAAAGGTCCATGATTCTTCTTGATAAACGTCAGCCTGGCCCGGCTCCGCAGCGGCCTCAGCAGCGCCCGCGTATCCAGCCTATCCCGGATCCTTATGTAGACCCCCGCTCATTGTTGCGCGCCGAGGAGGAGCAACTCATCGTCGATGGGGTCAAGAAGTCCTTCAAGAAGCGAATGGTCGTCAAAGGCGTCAGCATCAACCTGAAACGCGGCGAGTCGGTTGGCCTTCTCGGCCCGAACGGCGCCGGCAAGACGACCGTCTTTTATATGATAACCGGCCTGATCAAGCCGGACGAGGGCGCGGTCTTCATCGACGGCTACGATGTCACAAAGCTTTCCATGTACCGCCGCGCGCGCATGGGAATTGGCTATCTCCCGCAGGAAGCGTCAATTTTTCGCGGCCTCTCGGTCGAGGACAATATCATGGCCGTCCTGCAGGTGACCGAGCCGAATAAGAAAGAGCGCAAGCGCCGCCTGGACGAACTTCTGGAAGAGTTCAAAATCGCACGCTTGCGCAAGCAGCCTGCAATTGCGCTATCGGGCGGAGAGCGGCGGCGGTGCGAGATCGCTCGCGCGCTCGCGAGCCACCCCGCCTACATGCTTCTCGACGAACCTTTCGCGGGAATTGATCCTCTTGCCATCAACGATATTAGAACTTTAGTACGACACTTAACCGATCGCGGAATTGGCGTCCTCATCACGGATCACAATGTGCGCGAAACTCTGGACTTAATCGACCGGGCATATATCATCTATGATGGCCGTGTGCTGATAGAGGGTACTCCCGCCGAGGTCGTCGCGAACGAGGAGGTGAAGCGCGTCTACCTGGGTGATATGTTCTCCCGGTGACGGCCGCGTCAAGCGTCCGCAACCCCGGTGGTCCATGTGCTCCAACTAAGGCTTGAGCAACGGCAAACACAGAAGATCGTCATAACGCCGCAATTACGGCAAGCGATTAAGCTTCTGCAGCTTTCCGCCATTGAGCTTCAGTCCTACATCGAGAACGAAATCCGGGAAAATCCTCTCCTGTCCACTGAGGAGCGCTCCGATAACGAAAGCGCTTCGGAAGCGCTCCCCGAAATTGCTCTAAGTGCCAACGGCGATGCCGACATTCCGGCTTTTGATGCCCGCGACGTCAGTAAGACGGAGATCGGCACAGACTGGGAACCGGAGACCCCAGGCGACCGCGTTCTTGAAGGCGAACCCGCAGCACCTTCTACCGCTACCGAATGGCCCGCGGCGAGCGGTTCGAACCTATCCTCAGGCGACGATTACGATCCTTATGCGACAGTCGCGAGCGCTATCTCGCTTGCCGATCACCTCAACGAACAGGCGCAGCTTGCTTTCACCACGGCGCAAGACCGCCTGATCGCGCGTTACCTGATCGATCTGGTCGACGTCGATGGCTATATCCGCAGCCCTCTTGAAGATGTGTCCGCCTCGCTTAACGCAGGCTTGGAGGAAATAGAACGCATTCTCTTCACGCTTCAGACCTTCGACCCGTCGGGAATTTGCGCTCGGGACCTCGCGGAGTGCCTGGCGCTGCAGCTTAAGGAGAAGGATCGCTACGATCCCTTCATGGAGCGCCTTCTCGCGAACCTCGATCTGATTGCCGCCTGCGACTTCCAGCGCCTGCGGAAGGTTTGCGGCGTGGATTCGGAAGATTTGCGGGAAATGATCGCTGAACTGCGCCAGCTCGATCCAAGGCCGGGAAGGGCGTTCGATCGCACGGAAGTCGAGACGCTCGTCCCCGACGTGATCGTGAGACGGGGGCCAGACGGGGAGTGGCTCGCGGAACTCAATCCCGGAGCAGCGCCGTCGCTTGCCGTGGACAGGGCATATTATGCGAGCCTGAAAGCCCGGTGCCGGTCGGATGCCGACCGCTCCTATATCAGCGACCGGCTCAGTTCCGCAAACTGGCTTGTGAAAAGCCTGGAACAGCGGCTGTCGACAATTCTGAAGGTGGCGACAGCCGTTGTTGAGGAGCAGTCAGCCTTCTTCGATCATGGCGTTCGCCACCTGAAACCGTTGAACCTACGGCAGATCGCCGCGAAAATCGGGATGCATAAATCGACTGTGAGCCGGGTCACGTCGAACAAGGCCATCGCAACGCCGCGCGGCATCTTTGAGATGAAGTACTTTTTCACCTCGGCGATTGCGGCCTCCGGCGCTTCCGTTGACGCCCACTCCTCCGAAGCTGTGCGGGATCGCATCAAGGAATTCATATTGAATAAATCGTCAGCCGAGATCCTGTCCGACGATCGGATCGTGACGCTGCTCAAGGCGGACGGCATCGACATCGCGCGGCGTACGGTCGCGAAATACCGCGAAGCGCTCCGCATCCCGTCATCGGCAGCTCGCCGCAGGCTTAAGCGCGCCGCGAGCGCCGCGTAGCGTTGACTGCTACGCAGATTGGATCAGCTCATTGAGAAAGAGCGCGATGCCGCGGAGCGCATTGGCCACTCATCCGGCCTTGGCGTGAGAGCAGGCCACCTTCAACGTGGTCTGGCGGGCGTGGCGGGTGCGCTCCGCGATGGCGGTCAGCAGCCTCGTCGCCTGTGTCCGGCGCAGCATCGGAAATCGCCTTGAGCTCGCCATGAGCTCTCATCAAGCGATTTGAAACAAAAAAATTAAATAAAACCAAGAATTCCTACCACAATCTAAGTCGGCTAGCCTGAGCCGAGAGGAATGGAATTTTAAGGGCTCTTTTTGATTCGCCATTTTTGCATGGCTTCGGGCCTTTTAGAGCCTCAAGTTCGCGAACACAGACATTCAGACTATTCCGCTTGCGCTTGAAGTCGCCTTCAAGCTGTTCTAACAGCCCAAGATGCGTGAATTCGCCAAATAGTTGGCGCGCAAGAAAACGCGGAAGACGGTCAGGATTCCCTGAACGGTCCAAGCGCTCTCAAAGTCCTTTCCCAGCCACCTCCCTCACTGAGTTTTGTCACCTGCTTCGCGAACGGGAGGTTGTCAGTCGCCCACTGAAAGAGCTTGATATCGTTCGGCATCTGAGCGGCGATGCTATCCCCCAGCTTACGCACCAGCCGGTCCGCTTCCTCCACATCAGCGCTTTCGCTTACGTTACTGGTTTTCAGGGGCCCCGGCTTGATCCATATGAACTTGCAGACCGTCTCGAAGCACTCGGCTAATGTATCCGAAGTGTAGACCAAATCGAAGTACGAAAGACCTCGGGCAGCTCTTTCCCAAAGCTCTCCGTGATCGCCGCAAAGCGTAGGGAAGCAATCAACGATCGTCTTGCACATCCTGTCCCCGAGTTCCCCAATAAACTCCTCGGGCTCGAAGCTCCTGTTGAAATCCGCGGCTAGGCGCATATTGAAGGCGAGATCGCTCCTGGTTCGGGCAATCGGCTCTCTGAGTCCTGTAAAAAGAATAAAGGGACGCTCCGATTTCCGCCCGTACGAAGGAGCCAAGCAAGCGGCGCGAAGCATCTCCTCGTGGATATGATGACCCCAATAGAGCACGATATGATCATAGGTGTTCAGCTCGAAAAACTCAGGTCTATTTAAACGAATATTGTCAAACAAGCTCGTATTTTGATATATTCTATCCTCCGTTACAATCTGACGAAATGATTCAAGTAAAGTGCTTCCTGCGACCTTCGGAATATGGAGCCCGAACGCGGCGGGTTGCCCTTGATAAATTTCATTGTTTGTCGATGCGCGACCCACTGCTCTAGCGTGCTCTTTTAAGAACGCGTTACCTGAATTAAGCAAGTGAATACAAGCCTGCAAACGGTTTCCAGTGAATTCTTCATGCTGAAGAACGTAGCTGTCGATATCGATCCCTGGATGTGGGTTGAACCCGGCTTCCGCGCCTTCGATGATAAAGTGGACTAGCGGGTTCACGCCATCACGATGGACGTCCGGGTAACTTGAGAGATACCAACTGGAGTCAAACCATCTATGAGGGCGCTTCCCTTGCAACCCCCCACATAAAACGAAATGAGTTAGCGGATTGATCCCGGAAACTGAAAGTTGCGGGTCCTGGCGATAGTAGTAGTAGCTATCGAACAATGGGTGTGGAGAAATTCCAGCAGCAGCACCCTGATGTAGAAAATGCCAAAAGGGATCGTCATGGGGAGGAAGGGCATCGCCAGCCTGCGTCCTATACCACGCTGGATCGAAAAGCGGAACTCGGCGACCCCCCGCAGTGCGCGCCGAAGCTGACGTAATGTTCGAGATCTGTTCCGACGCTTTCGCCGATATCCGGATTGTTTCTGCGATACCAGCGTACATCAAAAAGAGGATGTGGAGAAAGTCCTGCTGCATGACCCTGGGTCAAGTAGTGGGAGATTGCTTTCCTCTCACCTCGCGCCCCACTTACTTTCAGGGCGTTCCGCTCTATATACCAGTTTGCGTCAAATAGACCTGATTGGATTATACCTTCGATTCGTGACTCAATACTTTCGCGATTTTCGCTACTGAAAGGCAAATGCATGTTTCCCCCCCCGCACTAGTTGTTTGTAACTTCCGAGCCAACGTCATCTCCATCTAGGAATATATCGACAGCACTGTCGTCGACCTCCTTTGGCAACGCTACCCGCCAATGCGCAGCAAACCTAAGGGTGTTGCAGCACCGCTTCCGGTAAAGAGACCTTCTCCGAAATTTGCTTGCTCCTCGAGAAGGGGAGGCTGAAGGTTTCTGACGGCCTGATAAAGGCGGAAGTAAGCCATTCGATCCAGGTGATTCCAGAAATCTTGGATGTCTTTCCAACCGTTCATGTAGTCAGCCATGTCAAGAAGGTTCACATCTTCGTACCGAGACAGGAGCTCCTTAACTTTCGAATTATAAAGTAAAACTTTGTCTCTTTCTTCGGCGGTACTTCTGTGGGCGTGCGGGAGAACAATACAGAGGCGGGTGTGATGGGGTGCTAGGTGCATAATTTCAAGGAAGTTATCCTCGATCGTTTTTTCATCTACTGTCCCTAGGCACAGGAAATTATTTATGATGAGATCCCGCATCTCATGGATCTCCTGCCGACGCTCATCAGTTATTGGAACATTGGCGAGGCGAGTTTTAATATCCGCATGGGTTGTTTGCGTCAGATCATCGGATAGCCCATACGGCAACGAGAAAGAATATCGAAAGCCATTATTTTTGCTCTGGTAGACTGGAACAAATACATCTGCCCACGTTGTCAAGACGAGGAGGGTATCAGGAGCTACGTCGTTGAAAAAACGGGTCGAGGTATCTTCCTCGGCCAAGCCAAATTCCGCGAGCTGTTGAACAGCTTCAGCTTGCTTCTTTAGAGCGAAAATCAAATTGGTGGTAGTGTCCATGCGGACGAACTGTGGACCCTTGATGTAATTGGTTTCTGCTTCAACCTGACCTAATTCGCTACGAAAGTAGTGCGCGAGCGCGTCGAGGTCGCAGCCTCCACGAAGTTTAACTGAGCTAAACTGAAGTGGCTGTTTTGCCTGCCTAACGCCAGAATTCGAGGACGCACCGACATTTATCCAGTCGACTATTTTTCCGTCAAAGAGATCAGTCAGAACTTCCCCTACAGGCGTAAGCCCAGGTCTTCCCAGTTTTTCGTATAACCATTTTTCGACCCCCATCCCAAGCGTCCGACACGAAAAACAATAATGCGCAAGGGTCTGTTTTCCTGATAGCCCGTGAGTTAGGTAGAACCCCGTAAAGCCGTAGTCGCCATAATCATCAATGACCCGAACTAAACCTGCTTGGTTCCAATATTGGTTTATATATGTTCTAAGTTCTCGACGAGCTTGCTCTGTGTCTTCTGGAAGCCGCCTTTTAGTAAAATTAAGCTGATTGGTACGATTTATAAGCTCAATGGCACGGTCGATATGTTTCTCAACATCGTATTCAATTGAAACCTGGATGTTGCAACTCCGCAAAAATGCGTCATTACTCTCCGCCAGAGGCAGCCTCGTCGGCCTTACGCATTTCCAAAAGCTTATATTGAGCCAACCGCGTTAGCCCCTCGTCATCTTTGCCCTTCAGAAGCGGATTGCCCAATAGACCAGGGATCGAAGTTTCATCTGCGACTTGCAAATCGGGTATGAGAGCAAGAGCCTCAGCTCTATTATTGGAGTTGTCATCAATGTACAGAACTGTCGGCGCACGTAGCTGTACCTTTTCGATGATTTGCTTAATACGAAACCCCTTCGCAGTCCATTCAATGCTCGGAAAAACAAAATAATCAAAAATACCTTTTTCTCTTAAAATAGCCTCAACAGTTGAGAAATCATTTTTTGAACAAATAGAACTTATAATTCCGCGCTTTGCCAGTTCTATAACGATATCATGGTTTTCTTGAACATACTCCTTGATACCGCCTTCGGTAAGCGTGCCCCTCCAAAAGCATTCATCCAGATCCCAAATTACAAACCTTATTTGCTCAAACATTGCATACCTCCGATAAAATGCCATTTGCACCGCCCTCGCAGGCCAAAGGGCTGAACGCGAGGACTCTGCTCTGGTACTTTCGGCAAATTAACCGCTTGAGAACGAGTGCTGAAGCATCTTGACATGGCCCGCCAAGTCTCCGAAGCCGTATGCGGAATAATGTGCGCTTCCTCCGGGGCAATCATTGCCTTCTCCAATTTGGAGGTCCCAACAACGCAAAAGGAGTTCCCCAGCGTGCGTAATGAGCGTTGAAATAGGGGTCGTCCTCGAGCACTTTGCCCCACTTCCGGCGCATCGCGGATGCAGCGGCTAGAAAGTGGGCCGCGCGAGCGCGATCATCGAACTCGGCCGCCAACGACTTGCTTTCATGATGATATGCCTCGATCGCGGGCTCATAGAGAACGCGAAGACGCGCGACCCCTGAGCTTCAAGCAGAAATCGACGTCATTGAACCAAATCCCGAACGTGTCGGCGTCAAAACCTCCAGCGCTCTCAAATTCAGAGCGTCGGCAGGCCAGAAATGCGCCCGTGACGGCAGCAACAGTGCGGCGTGTGTGCCAACGGTTGTCAGGCCCCATGTCGGAGGCAAGTGCTCCCCGCCCCTCATGCTCCGTCCCACCTACGCCAGTGCCTAGGACAATACCAGCGTGCTGAACGGTACGGTCGGGGTAGAGAAGCCGAGCGCCAACCGCCCCGACCTCAGGTCGGGCTAAATGTCTGCGCAGGATTGTGTCCCAGCCAGCGCTGATCATCTCGATGTCGTTGTTGCAGAAAACGAGGAGTGGCTCGGTGCTTTCACTGACGGCGCCATTGTTAAGGCGCGCCCAATTGAAAGGCTCGTCGCGCGCCAAAATGTGGACCGAGCGTTCCCGTCTTACGCGGTTGAAATATTCCAGGGTAGCAGGCTCGCGCGAGCCGTTATCGATCACCGTGACTGTGAAGGCATTCGGAATATCGGCGGTCGCCCGTAATGAGGCAATACAAGTCTGAAGAAGTTCAACGCGATCACGGGTTGGAATGACTATGTTAAGAGCGTTCTCTGGACTGGCATCCGCTTTTGTTGGCTGCAGGAACTTGAGGGCAGGGCCGGACTGCAGCTGGGGCGAACTGGCTGCCCGGGCGCTCATGACTGATGAAATTCGACTGGAGAGCACGTACTGAATGTGCTCGATAGGGCCTTCTGCAAACAGCCTGCGATGAAGCTCAGACCACCAGAATCCTTCTCCCTGTCCCTCAACTGTGGTTAATTCGTCGATTGCAGCGATCAATGCAGCGCGCCTCGCTACGATCAAGCTACCAAGAGTACGGCCCTGATCGAGGAGTTCTGGATCCGCCGCCCCCTTAAGGTGCGGGTCAGTATAGGTGGACAGACTCAGTAGATGGCCGGCTTGGTGGCGAAACGATCGTGTCCTCATCGGCGAAAGTGGCAACAACCCCTTCCGACCCTATCGCGGCGGCGAACCACGCGGCCGCCTCTGCATCCAGAACAACGGGTTCGATCGCTACGGCGATCCACTCTGTCTCGGCTATTTGCGGGACATCGAGTGCAGCTCGTAGAGCCCCGACCCCCGGGTCTTTCGTCGACATCGGACAGGACAGGAAGCGATCGGGAGCGAGGCTGGCGCGCTTCTCTACAGCCGCCACGGTAGGCGCGTCAGCCAGAAATGAAGGAGGCAAGAAAATGAGTGTGCCGCTGGTGCTCGATACTGCTGAGACACTCCAAAACCGCAGCGAGCGGCGCAGGATCGGGCATGACGATCAGCGCAATCGGAGTCGCAGTCGCAGGGGCTTGAGGCACTCGCCACATACGCCGCCAGAGATCCCAGCGTGCCGGCGGTATGGCCGCCAAGCTTGCCACCTCCGGCAATGACCGCTCAATGCGTGAAAGGGTCTGCTTGATCCCCTCAAGCGCACTAACCACTTCGACGAGTGCCGGAGCCCCCAACCCGAGATGCTTTTGGACTGTCCAGAACTCGCCAAGCGCTATCAACTCCTGAACAGCATCACGCGAGCGCGGGTCCGATTTTAGGGCCGTGATAAAGGCTTCCAACGCCTCCTCGCGGCGCCCGGCAAATCGCAAAGCACGCCCCAGCTGAAGGTTTGTGTCGGCAACGTCCACGCCTTGAGAAAGGGCAATGCGATAGGCCTCCACTGCCTCGGGATAACGGCCGGAGTCCTTCAGCATGTTACCAAGCTGCACGCGCACGGACTTAAGGTTCGGCTGCAAGGCTACTGCGCGTTTGTAAGCTTCAGCGGCTTTGCCTGGTTGACCCGAGTCGCGCAGCGCGTCTCCCTCGCGGATCCATCGCTGCGCCAATCCGAGGAAATCGGCCATCACCGCCACCCCGGCTGAAGTGCCGCCGCACGCTGCGCGTCACAAAACCGCCTCATAGCCTGTTCGTCGCCCTTCGTTGCGGAAATGATGGGCTCATCATCATAGAACAAATCGATCTCGGATAATGGCGGAAGCTCCCCGTCCATCAACGCGAGCACATTATTAGCAATTACATCCAGCTCCCAGTCGAGGGTACGGGAAGAAACGAAGGTTTGAGCGGCTTTCGCCATACCCCGAGCCTTGTCCGGGTTAGATAGTAGTTCCAGCATTGCTTGGGCAAGTAAATCGGCGTTTTGATAGGCCAGAAGTACTGTTCCGCGCTTATGGTCGAGCAAGTTGTTGTAGCGGTAAAGATCCACAGGAACACAGCCAGCGGCCATCATCTCGTACGGAATACGAGATGGATTCGATCCGCTGATGCAAAGCCCGACCGTACAGCGGTTGTAGAGTGCATTCAGTTCATCAAGGTTCTTGATGAGCCCAAGGTTCTCAACCTCAAAATCGAGCTTGAGTGGTAGATTTGAGCCAAAAACATAGATCTTGACTTCTGGCATCGCCACTTTGACCAGACGTAGAGCCTCCGAACCGAGGAACGGCGTTCGCCGCGGTTTGTCGGGCTGGTAGAGAAAGCATACGGCCAGCTCTCGTTCTACTTCTTCTTCACCTGTATTTAAGGGGCGATAGACCTTTGTATCAACGCCCAGCCCGCTCGGCGTGGAAGCCGCTGCATAGCGCGTGTTGATCACGTGCGTTAGCCAATTGCCAATGGTGAAATGCTGGAGTCCCTGAGCATAGCTGTTCTCGGCCAGAACAAAGCCATCGCTCATGGGGTTGAAAACGGCCTCGAAGTCCTGGACCAGATATCCACGGAAATGGGCGTTCCGCAATCCTGCGACAAACTGGGCGGAATGCGCTATGGTTGCGAACGCCACATCGGACGGCACGAAGCTATGCCATTGGGTGTAGACGGTTGCATCCGTTTCGGCGAGGTACTCCTCCACGACAGGAACCCCAGCGCCTACTCCCTCCAGAAAGACGATGGGCTCAAAACCAAGCTTTCCGAGTCGGCGAACCATGTTAAAGATCGTGCGGTGGCCGCCCGAAGCTGGGATCGGCGGAGGGGCGTAGATGGCGAGTTTTGAGCCGCGCGCTTTGATGCTTGCAGGGGCGTAAACTTCCGCCATGACCATTGGCAATGAGCGGCGGAGCGAATATGGCGCACTTCGCCACCAAGCCTCGATTTCCGAAGTTCTGAGCGCACCTTCTGGCCACCTTTGGCTTGCGATAGCCTTGGACGCTTCCGCATGTAGGGCGCTACCGCCCTGAGTAGATAGCGCCGTCAGCAGACCA
This sequence comes from uncultured Alphaproteobacteria bacterium, assembly GCA_963833565.1. Taxonomy (GTDB): domain Bacteria; phylum Pseudomonadota; class Alphaproteobacteria; order Rhizobiales; family Rhodomicrobiaceae; genus Rhodomicrobium. The sequence continues at coordinate 72,456 of CAWHYO010000030.1, read as the reverse complement.
TCTCCTGAAGACATCTCTACAACGGCACCTGTCCCAAACGTTTCATTGTGACGCAACCTCTGGAACGTATCGGCAACCGCAGATGGCGGCCTCTTAGAGAGAGACCTAGCCAACAAAGTCCCCAGCTGCTTGATATCGGAGGCCATCAACCCATGAAGCCGGATATAGTCTATAGTGGGGGCGACTGCGGCAAGCAATCCAGCCTGCAGCTTTGCGACAGGGCCGTTTATGATCTCCTCCTCTCCCGCAAACCTGACCGTGCGTGGAACGGTCACTGTCCCATCAGTGGAGTAACCGACCACTGATCCGCCCGGTCCATTGAATATCATTTCGAGCGGCGCAACATCGCCCAACTCAGAGCGAGATCCGGCTGGCTCGTCAAACACCCATCCAGATTTGCGCGCATTGGAGCGTTGGGCATTCAGGAAGCCAAGGAGCCCGAGGTAGTGACCCACGAAGTATGTTTCTGGCAACAGGTGGGCGAGATTGTCCTGAATTGTGCCTCGCCATCCGATATCCGCGATCATCAAGGCAGAAGCATCCGCGACACCCTTATACCGTAAATAAGAAAGAAGCTCACGACGCTGCCGGGCTATTCCCTCCTCCGCCAATGCCTTAAATTCTGGACACTCAAGAAAGCTCAGGAACTCCTTGTTACGCCATGGATAGACAATGTCCTTTCTGAACTCGAGATCGAACTTCGACGCAATCGCCTCCACTTCATCTTCATCGAAGTTCAGCGATGCTGCTAACCCTTGAGGCGATTGTTTGGAATAAAGGGACCATAGCCGCATGAGAGAGGAGGGTGTAAAATCCTTCAGCGAAGCTGCAAAGGTCGAACGGCGGCTCACTTCAAGCAGTTCGCCCGATGGATACCGCATATTGTATGGATCGGCCGCAACTATGGCTTTGTGTACCTTTCGGAAAAATATCCCCTCGCGCGTAAAGTAATGAACCTTATCGAACTGGTTGCGAACTGCGTCTTCGATGATTGAAAGCACATAACCGACCGCGAGCGGTGCGAGCCTGGCTCCCACGGCCTCAAGTTCGCCGTCAGCGCCGGTCTTCATGTGACGGCTAGCCTCGTCCTCAACCAACGCTGCTAGTCGGCGATGGTGGGCAGCGGGCTCTTCGCTACGCCAAGAATAAAACGACGCCTCAAACCAAGCCTTCCGTTTAGACTCGCAATCAACGGAATAATGAATAGCCGAAAGCCCCTTTGACTTGGACATGTCCACATCGGCGTACGAATTATCACCGATATGAAGCACTTTTGAGGGCTCCGAAGTCGTTTCCGCTAGAATGCGATCGAATAGCCGCCCACTCCGTTTCGTATCGAAGGTGTCGGAGGAAGCGTAGCCTCGAATGAAATAATGCTGGAGATTGTGGGCTGCGAGCAAATTCTCTATGAAACGCGCCGACATATAGAAGTCTGACGCGAAAATTGCCGGCGTTTTGAGACTGGACAATAACCGTGTCATGGCTTGATCCGCTCTCGTTGAGCGCTTTTCAGCCGCGAACTCATGAGCGAGAAGTTCAGCCTTCAAGCTCGCCCTAACACTAGTGGCTACACCCGGATCGAGAACCGTCGCAATCCAGCGATCGATTGCATCCTCGAAGCGGTATTCGTACTCGCCATTTGCGTCGCTAGCATTTTCAGCCGATATTCGTGCATTGTAGACAGAGCGTTGATCGCGGAACCCGGGTCTTAGCGCACCATAAGTGCGGATAAGTAGATAGCGTGCTGATTGCAGTTTGATTTCATCAGGATGGCAATCGCGCCGGAGTAAAGTGTCCCAGATGTCGAAGCTGACCAGTTCGATTCCGACATCGATGGAAGGACTATCATAGGCCCCCAAAGCTTGAACGATTGGGGCTCGATCAGAAGAACCCAAGGAAGCATCAAAGCCGTTCAAATCGAGCCAGATTAACTCCTCAACCACCCGATCTTGTCGCCGCTTCGTGGCAAGCTCAGGTCGAACTTTCGCTAACACTCTATATTTTGAAACATCTTCGTCTGAATTCAGCAAATGAATAAACGCCTGCAACCGGTTTCCGGCGAATTCTTTATGCTGGAGAATGTAGCTACCAATATCGATCTCTGGATGTGGGTTGAAACCGGCCTCTGCGCCTTCGATGATAAAATGGACAAGCGGGTTCAGGCCAGCGCGATGGACGTCCGGGTAACTTGAGAGATACCAACTGGAGTCAAACCACTTATGAGGGCGCTTCCCTTGCAACGCCCCACACGTAATGAAATGAGTTAGTGGATTGATCGCAGAAACTGAAAGTTGCGGGTCTTGGCGATAGTAGTACGCGCTATCAAACAAGGGGTGGGGAGAAATTCCGGCGGTCGCTCCGTGATGCAGAAAATGCCAAAAGGGATCCTGCCGGCGGGGAAGTTTATGGCCGACTTGCGCCCTGTACCATGCCGGATCGAAAAGCGGACTGGGCGAACTTCCGCGGCGTGCGCCAGTATTGATATAATGTTCGAGATCTGCACCGCCGCTTTCAGTACTTTTGTTGTTTCTGCGATACCAGTGCACATCGAAAAGGGGATGCGGAGCAAGTCCTGCTGCGTTACCTTGGGTCAAATAGTGGGAGATTGCTCCCCGCTGCTCTTCCCCAGCAACAACTGTTAGGGTGTTTCGCTCTATATACCAGTTTGCGTCAAATAGGCCAGATTGGATAATACGCTCGGTTCGTGACCCTATGCTTTCACGGTTTCTTCTACCGACAAGCATAAAAACGTTTCGCCCCGCACCAGCTCTTTGTAATTTTTGTAACAATGTTATCTCCATTCGCAAATATATCGACAGCCACCTTTGCCGCCCTTCTGCGAGAGCTCGAACAATTGCAATCTATCTTGGATCATAGAGGTCTCCCGTCAAAGTGAAGTCAGGAAACTCAACCCTAACCGCTTGTCATGGTGACCACAGCAGATCCACTCCAGCCATTAACCTGAAATTCTACCGGAGATTGTGCTGAAAAATGCATTACTACCTACGGAGACTGATTGTTTTGAGGCTACAGCGTCTCTATACAATTCATTTACGACCACGTTTGGACCTCTATCATGAGAAATTGAAAGTTGAACAGTGTTTCCGCCGAAAAGAGAAATGGCTGTGAAAAACTAATAGGTACATTGCGGGCCGCCTGTGTATTTCCTCGAAAAATTGACGCAGGGACGCTGATTCCTGTTGCGCGTGCAACGCAAATCGGTTTCGCGATAAATTTTAGGGCTTGCGCGACGACGCGATTGGACTTACGAGGCACGCAAATTGCTAATGTTGCGACTGATTCGTTGTGGTAAACTCTCGTGAAGCTGTATCTTGACGTCACTCGTGTTGCTACCCGTATGATCGGTTCGGCTCCGACAGGCATTGACCGGGTGGAGTATGCTTATGCAACTGAGATCATCTGTAATCCCAGCGGTGTAGACTGTGTCGGGGTGATAACGACGCCGCTGTTTACTGGCGCGCTTAGGAAGCCGCTGATCCAGGAGGTGCTCGGGAGGGTTGCGCTCGCCTGGAAGATCGGAAGCTCGCCGGAGGAAGATGCCCTATATCTCAAGCTCAAAGAGTATCTTGAGACCCCTTTGCAGCCTCAACGAACGCAGAGCTTTCGGATCGTCGATCTTCCGCTTCTCCGGCGCACGCGTGACCAAGCCATCTTCCCGCTGCGCTCACTTGCACGAGCCTCTACGCGGCTGAAGCGCCGGATCCGGCGGGGGAGAATCAGCCAAGTATTTACCTTAACAGTTCCCACACTCAGCTTGAAAAGCTAGAACGCTTCCAATGGACAGAATCCGCGTCTATTAAAAGTGTCTTCTTTATTCACGATCTTATCCCAATCGATTTTCCCGAATACGTATCCCCCCGTTCTCCTGCCCGCCATGAAGGTCGCCTCAACACGGTATCACGCCTCGCGTCGGGTATCATTGTCAACTCGGACTACACCGCGGGGTCCGTTGCTGCGTATTTTGATGCGCACAAAGTTGCAGCACCGCCGATTGAAACTATCCCGCTGGGGGTAACCGATTGGTTTTTAAACAAGAGCAAACTCTCCCCCCCGCAGGCAACGGTGCCATATTTCGTTAACGTAAGTACGATCGAGCCACGAAAGAACATGCTGTTTCTCTTTGCGGTATGGCGCCGTCTGATCGAAATTCTTGGGCCAGCCACACCTCGGCTTGTGCTGGTGGGTCATCGCGGCTGGGAGAACGAAAACGTTATCGATGTCCTTGATCGATCGCGAGGACTTGCGCCCTTTTTGATCGAGGCGTCCGGCCTGAGCGACGCTGGCCTAGCATCGCTTGTCCGTGGAGCAACCGCGGTCGTGGCACCTTCAAGCGTGGAGGGCTTTGGGCTCCCGGTTGCCGAAGCTCTCTCCCTAGGTATTCCCGTCATAGCCTCCGACATTCCTGCTCACCGGGAAGTTGGCGGTTCATGGGCGACATTCATAGACCCAATCGATGGCCTGACCTGGGTGAGGACATTGAGGGATTTTGTAGAAGCCGGGTCGCAGCAGCGTGCGAAGGCTGCGGAGGTTGTGCAAAACTACCGCCCTATGACACTGGCAGCACACGTGGTACATGCGACCGCCTTTGTTCAGGCCATCTGTGACAGGCAAAGGGCTGTTGCCTAAGCTCTCTCGATGTCGCCATCCTTGATTTCTACCGGCGTCCGATATCTGTTAGCATCGTTGCGGCGCTGCGACATCGGGACGAACATCCGTTCCGAGAGCTGACGGTTGTGCGCCCGAGCGGAACCTTATGCAGAAGCGCCCACTCACCGAATCCAGGCTTTTAGCCATCGCGCTCACTTGTGCAGCTTCCTTTCTATTCGGTTTTCTTGATACAAGCGCGAAGTATCTAGCTACGGTTGCGCATGTACCAGTGCTGCAGATCATCTGGATTCGCTTCATGGTCAACACCCTGCTGATCGTCGTGATGCTCGGCCCGAACACTGCTCTGAGCGCGTTACAGTCGAACAAGCTGATGAACCAGCTTCTCCGAAGCGTTTTCCTGATTGGCGCGACGGCTTTCAACTTCCAGGCTTTGCAGTACCTCCAGCTCGATCAAACAGCGACCATCTTTTTTCTGTCACCGTTGATCGTGGCCGCGCTAGCAGGACCGATGCTTAACGAATGGATCGGTTGGCACCGCATGTTTGCCGTTTGCGTCGGATTCACCGGCGTCTTGTTCGTGACCCGGCCCGGCTTCGGCGGCGTCCATTGGGCGGTATCATTCTCTCTTGTCGCGACGCTGAGCTATGCGCTTTACATCCTGTGGACACGCTATCTTGCAAGGTTCGACGACGCCCGCACGACCCTCGTTTACACGCCACTGGCGGGGGCTCTCTTCGTTGCACCCTTTGCGCTCGCAAGCTGGCAGACGCCGAAGGGCATCTGGGTTTGGCTGATTCTCTTGAGCACCGGCCTGTTCGGCGGGTTTGGGCACTGGCTTGTCATCCTCGCCCATGAGCGCGCGCCCGCCCCCATCTTGGCGCCCTTTGGCTACATCAGCATCATCTACATGATCGCGCTCGGACTTCTCGTTTTCGGCGACGTCCCAGGCTGGTGGACGCTCGCGGGGGCGGCGATCATCATCATGTCGGGAGTTTATCTTCTCTTTCGGGAACGTCAGGCGCCCGGAGCCGAGGGGCCCGCGTCCTCCGCAACCGTGATCGAAGGATAGGCTTCTCGGACGCGGGCCGCGAGGTCAGCAAAATTGCCTTCCGGGATCGATTGGCGGATCGCCGCCATGAGATCCTGGTAGAAAGCAATATTTGCCCAGCTCAGGATCATCGGTGCGAGATATTCGCCAGCGCGGATTAAGTGGTGAATGTAGGCGCGGGAGTAGTCGCGGGCCGCCGGGCATGTGCTCGCTTCGTCGAGGGGGCGAGGATCCTCGATATGCGCGGCATTGCGCATGTTGAGCTTGCCAGCCCACGTGAACGCTTGGCCGTGGCGGCCGGATCTTGTCGGCATCACGCAATCGAACATGTCGATGCCGCGTTCGACCGCGCCGACGATGTCCGCGGGCGTGCCGACGCCCATGAGGTAGCGGGGTTTGTTGGGGGGAAGGACCGGCGTTGTCGAGGAGAGCGTCTCAAACATGAGCTTCTGGCCCTCGCCAACGGCAAGGCCGCCGACAGAATAGCCGTGAAAGCTCATGGAGGTCAGCGCTTCGGCCGAATGCGCGCGAAGCTCAGGATAAACGCCGCCTTGCACGATGCCGAACAGGGCGCTCCCAGGTTGGGCGTGCTTTTGGAAGGTCGCAAGCGAGCGTTCGGCCCAGCGCAGCGAAAGGTGCATGGACCGCTCTGCTTCGCCTCGCGTGGAGGGATAAGGCGTGCACTCGTCGAATTGCATCTGGATATCCGCGCCGAGTAGGTTTTGTACCTCGACCGACCGCTCGGGCGTCAGTTCATAAAGAGCGCCATCGATATGAGAGCGGAAGGTGACGCCGCGTTCGGAAACTGTGCGAATCTGGCTCAGCGACATGACCTGATAGCCGCCGGAATCGGTCAGGATCGGACCATCCCAGCGCATGAAACGATGGAGGCCGCCGAGCCGCGCGACCCGCTCGGCGCCAGGGCGCAGCATGAGGTGATAGGTGTTGCCTAGAATAACATCCGCCCCTGCGGCTTTGACAGTTTCGGCGAACATGGCTTTGACCGTCGCGGCGGTGCCGACCGGCATGAAGGCGGGGGTGCGGATGACACCGCGAGTGGTCGTGATTTCACCAAGACGCGCGCCACCATCATTGGCCAGAAGCTTAAATGAAAAGCCGGTCACAGCGTCGAACCGTCTGCACGGTAAATCAAGCAGGCATCGCCGTAGGAGTAAAAACGGAAGCCCTCGGAAACGGCGTGGGCATAAGCGCTCTTCATGAGATCTGTGCCGGAAAAGGCGCAAACGAGCATAAAGAGTGTCGATTTCGGCAGGTGGAAATTCGTCATGAGGAGATCGGCACTGCGAAAGTGGTGGCCCAGCTTGATGAAAATCTTCGTAAAGCCCTGTTGAGCCTCGATAAAGCCGTCTTCGTGCGCGGCCGTTTCAAGTACACGGAGTGAAGTGGTGCCAACGGCAATAAGCCTCCCGCCCTCGGCTCGGCGCGCGTTGATGATCCGAGCGGCGTCCTCGGAGACCTCATACCACTCGGCGTGAAGCGCGTGATCCGCAATGTTTTCGGTTTTAACCGGGAGAAATGTCCCCGCGCCCACGTGGAGCGTAACAAAAGCGCTGCGAACACCTTTGGCCGCCAACCGGTCAAGAAGCTCAGGCGTGAAATGAAGGCCCGCGGTCGGCGCGGCAACCGCGCCTTCCGTCTTGGCATACACGGTCTGGTAATCCGAGCGGTCGCGATCATCGGGGGGGCGAACGCCGGCTATGTAAGGAGGTATCGGCATGTTGCCGTGGCTCGCCATCATCGCTTTGACAGTGTCGCCGCAGCAGGCCGTGACCACGATCGCTCCCTTTTCGTCCTTCGCGACGACCCGGAGGCGCGTTCGTTCCCCGTTCCGGGTAAAAACGATGGCGTCCCCGGGGCGAAGGCGACGGGCTGGGCGCGCGAACGCCTTCCAGCTTCCATCGGGAAGCCGCTCAATCAATGTGAGGGAGATTTCGACAGCGGGGGCGTCGGAGCTTCGCGATGGCCTATAGCCACGAAGTTCGGCGGCGAGGACCTTGGTGTCGTTGAACACCATCACGTCGCCGGCCCGCAGAAAAGAGGATAGATCCCGCACCCGCGCCTTTGTAAATGGGGTATAGGAAGCGGGATCAACGCAAAGTAGTCTCGCCGAATCTCTCGGCGAGGCGGGTCTTAGCGCCACAGACGATTTGGGCAGATCGAAATCGAAGTCGTTTAACAGCACGGTCAGCGAGCCGCCCAAAATAAGATAGCACTTTCAAGTTATCAGGCGGCGGAGTCGCCAACTTGCATCGTGATGATTTTATCCGGGTTCTTGACCGGCTCCCCGCGCTTCACTTTGTCGATGTTTTCCATCCCCTCTATGACCTTGCCCCAGACGGTATACTTTCCGTCGAGGAACGTGGCATCATCGAAGCAGATAAAGAACTGGCTGTCCGCGCTGTCGGGATGATTGGCCCGCGCCATGGATACTACCCCGCGGACATGAGGCTCATTGCTGAATTCCGCTTTGAGGTTCTTGCCGGATCCCCCGCGTCCCGTGCCAGTAGGATCGCCCGTCTGAGCCATGAAACCTTCGATCACGCGATGAAAAACAACGCCGTCGTAAAATTTCTGGTTCGCAAGCTCCTTGATGCGAGCGACATGGTTCGGCGCGAGATCGGGCCGAAGCTCGATCACAACGCGGCCTTGGGTTGTTTCCAGGACCAATGTATTCTCTTTACTTGGAGATGCCATATGTAACTGTTCCCTAGCGCCGTCTAGACAGGTAAATTTCTACCGAAAATAAGGCGCCTTCATGCTAATCTGACCATAAATGTGGTGATCAACGGGCGTCGGACGCAAGCTGCATTTTGATAATCTTATCCGGATTGAAAACTTGGCCGTTCGGGCCGGTGCCTTTTTTGATGCGGTCGACAAGCTGCATGCCCTCGATCACCTGTCCCCAAACGGTGTAGTTTCCGTTTAGGTGAGCCGCGTCCTCCAGGCAGATAAAGAACTGGCTGTTGGCGGAATTAGGATCGCCGGAGCGGGCGGCTCCAACCGTTCCGCGCTTGAAAGATGTCGGGGTGAACTCAGCCGAAAGGTTTGGATATTTCGAGCCGCCGGTCCCATCGCCTTTCGGGTCGCCCGTCTGGGCCATGAAACCCGTTATCACGCGATGAAAAGTATGACCGTCGTAAAAGCCCTCCTTGACGAGTTTCTTGATGCGCTGGACATGCTTGGGGGCTAGATCGGGGCGCAGCTCGATGACGACGCGGCCGTCTTTGAGGTCCATGTAGAGCGTATTATCGGGGCTTACGGCATGGGCCCCCGATGCAGCCAAAAAGAGCCCTGCCGTTACAAGCAGCCCCACGAGAAAGATGGAACGAAGCATGAGTGACCTTTTCTTTATTAATTGTTTTTGCCGATTGAGCGGGTAGCTGGGTATCGGGGCGGGATTTAGGCCGCCTTCATGAGCTGAGGACCTTATCCTTAACCCTCCTAAGAACGGTCGGAGACACGAACGGCGAAATATCTCCTCCCAGGCTTGCGATTTGCCGCACCAACGTCGCCGTTATGTGCGCGGTGCCAGGCGATGACGCGAGAAATACCGTTTCGATCGCCGGCGCCATGGTCCTGTTCATGCCAAACAGTTGCGCTTCGTAGCCCAGATCGGCCGCATCCCGTAGACCCCTCAAGATGAATTGGGCGCCGTTCTGTCGCGCAGCATCGACGGTCAGCCCCCTAAAAAGGATGACCTCCCCGCGATGTCCCGCCCCAAGCCTGTCGAACTCCTCCTTGAGCATCGTCACGCGCTCCGCTTCGGTGAACATCGGCGTTTTCGAAGGGTGAACGCCGATGCCGACGACAAGCCGATCGAACAAGGCGAGGCCGCGGCCAATAATGTCTAAATGACCGAGTGTTGGCGGGTCAAAACTTCCTGGATAAAAACCGCACCGCATGCGCCCCTCAACGATTCCTGCTAATCGGAAGCGTCATCCTCGCCCTCAACATCGCTGGCGTCGTTGCCATTTGAGCTTCCATTGCCGTTTCCGTCATCGTTGATGAGTTCGGCGGACACGACGCGCTCGTCCTGGTCTGTCCTGAAGATCGTGACACCTTGAGCCGAACGCCCTGTGATGGAGATGCCCTCGACCGGGCACCGGATGAGCTTGCCGCCATTGGTCACAAGCATGATCTGATCGGTGTCTTCGACAGGGAAGGAAGCGATGAGGCGGCCATTTCGCTCGTTCACAGCCATGGCAATTATGCCTTTGCCGCCGCGCCCGGAAGTGCGGTACTCATAGGAGGAAGTTCGCTTTCCGAAGCCGCGTTCGGAGACCGTCAGCACATATTGCTCGGCTCCGCCCATTTCTGCGTAACGAGCCGGGGTCAGATCGGCAATATCGCCGCCCTCGATAGTCTCGCTGTCATCGAGGCCACCGGCTTCCGCCATACCATTTTCGACTTCGGCTGCCTCGCCACTATCGGGAGAGGCACGCTCGCCAGAGGCGGCGCGCCGCATGGCGTTCGCCTGTTTGAGATAGGCCGCGCGTTCGGCTGGCGTCGCGTCCATGTGCCGGAGTATCGCAAGCGAAATGACGCCGTCCTCGTCTTCGAGCTTGATCCCCCGGACGCCGGTCGATTTACGGCCTTTGAAGATGCGCACATCCGTGACCGGGAACCGGATCGCCTGGCCATCGGCGGTGGTGAGCAAAATGTCGTCCGTCTCGCGGCAAAGCTGGGCGCCTGCGATATCATCGCCCTGATCGAGCTTCATGGCGATCTTGCCGTTCTGGCGAACTTCGGCAAAATCCGCGAGTTCGTTCCTCCGGACATTTCCCGACCGGGTCGCGAAGATTATAAAGACGCCGCTCTCACCGCGCTCTTCTTCGGGCAGCGGCAGTATCGATGTGATGGTCTCATCTTGTTGCAGCGGAAGAAGATTGATCAGTGCCTTGCCTCGCGCCTGCGGGGCGGACAGAGGCAGCCGCCACACCTTCATCTTGTAGGCCATGCCGCGGGAGGACAGGAAAAGCACGGGTGTATGCGTGCTGGCGACGAAAAGCCGGGTGACAAAATCCTCGTCACGGGTCGCCATCCCGGCGCGGCCCTTGCCGCCGCGACGCTGTGCGCGATAAGTCGATAGCGGGACGCGCTTGATATAGCCGCGATGGCTGACGGTTACGACCATATCCTCTTTCTGGATCAGGTCCTCGTCCTCAACCTCGCCCTCGATATCGAGAATCTCGGTACGGCGGGGCGTGGCGAACTCTTCTTTGATGGCAATCAGCTCATCGCGCACGATGCCGATCACCCGCGCCCTCGAACTTAGAATGTCGAGATAGTCGCGGATCTTGTCGGCCAAGCCCTTGAGTTCGTCGCCGATCTCGTCACGTCCAAGCGCGGTCAAGCGCTGCAAGCGCAGGTCGAGAATGGCTTTGGCCTGATCGATGGACAGCCGATAGACGTTGCCGTCCAGGATCCTGGACCGGGGATCATCGATCAAGGCAAGCAGCGGTGCAACGTCCTCCGCGGGCCAATTCCGCGCCATGAGCTGTTCGCGCGCCGTCGCCGGATCAGGCGCCGTGCGGATCAGTTTGATAACCTCATCGATATTGGCAACTGCGGTGGCAAGTCCGACAAGCACGTGCGCCCGGTCGCGCGCCTTCGCCAGCAGAAACTTCGTCCGGCGCGTGACAACTGTTTCGCGGAACTGCGCAAAAGCCTGGATGAAATCGAGAAGGGTGTGCTGCTCTGGCCGGCCGCTGTTGAGCGCAACCATGTTGGCCGCAAAAGGGGATTGCAGCGTCGTGAAGCGATAAAGCTGGTTCAGCACGACATCGGGCATGGCGTCGCGCTTCAGTTCGATCACGACGCGATAGCCGTCGCGGTCGGACTCGTCGCGCACATCGGCAATGCCCTCGATGCGCTTTTCGCGCACGAGTTCGGCGATGCGCTCTTGCAGCACCGCCTTGTTCACCTGATAGGGGATTTCCGTCACGATGAGCGCGTCGCGATCCTTCCGGATCGTCTCGACGTGGATCTTGCCGCGAACCACGATCGAGCCGCGCCCTTTAAGATAGGCGGCTCGGATGCCCGCGCGTCCCATGATGACGCCGCCCGTCGGGAAATCGGGGCCGGGCACATGCTCCATGAGCTGTTCGACGGTGATGCTGGGGGTCTCCAGATACGCGAGACACGCGTTGATGACCTCGCCCAGATTATGCGGAGGGATATTCGTGGCCATGCCGACCGCGATGCCGCCGGCGCCATTGACCAGAAGGTTGGGAAAGCGGGCCGGAAGAACCATCGGCTCGCGTTCGGAATTGTCGTAGTTGTCCTGGAAATCGACCGTATCGTTCTCCAAGTCCTGCAGGAGCGTGTCGGAGATCTTCTCGAGCCGGACTTCGGTGTACCGCATGGCCGCGGGCGGATCGCCGTCAACCGAGCCAAAATTGCCCTGACCGTCGATCAGCGGGACGCGCATGGAGAAATCCTGCACCATGCGGACAAGCGCATCGTAGACGGATTGATCGCCGTGCGGATGATATTTACCGATCACATCGCCGACGATGCGGGCGGATTTCCGGTAGGGTTTGTTCCACTGATAGCCGTTCTCGTGCATCGAATAAAGGATGCGGCGGTGAACGGGCTTCAAACCGTCGCGCACATCGGGCAGCGCACGCGACACAATCACGCTCATCGCGTAATCGAGATACGAACGCTTCATTTCATCGGTGATCAGGATTGGACGAACCTCACCCGCGCCGTGATTGCCTTCGGAATTGCCTGCCAAAATTGAACCCTTGTCTTCTGAGAAAAGAAGACCGTGAAGCCTGTATGAACCTGACTAGCCTTATATATGGGAAGTGCTAAAGCGGAAGTGGAGCACCCAAGGCGGGGGGCTCCTAGAAAGGGATTTCGTCGTCGAGATCTTTTTCAAAAGACTTCGGCGCCGGGTTTTCCCGGGCTTTCCCGCTGCCCGCGCCTTTGAAGCCGCTGCCACGGCCGCCGTCGCTGGATCCGCCGTCGAAATCGGCAGCTCCGCCCTCGTTAAATCCAGAAGCACCGCTGCGCCCATCGAGCATAGTCAGCTGCCCGTTGTAGTTCTGCAGGACAACTTCCGTGGTGTAACGGTCGTTTCCGGAATTGTCCTGCCATTTACGGGTTTGAAGCTGGCCCTCTATGTAAACCTTAGAGCCCTTCTTTAAATATTGCTGAGCGATCTTTCCAAGCTGTTCATTGAAAATAACGACGCTATGCCACTCGGTCTTCTCGCGTCTTTCACCCGATTGCCGGTCGCGCCAAGTGTCCGTCGTTGCAAGCCTGAGATTGCAAATTGCCCGGCCATCCTGGGTGTGCCGGACTTCCGGGTCCGCGCCCAGATTGCCGATGAGGATAACTTTATTCACCGAGCCCGCCATGGGAGCTCCTTTCTAAACCGCTGTCTCGCCCTTGACTGTACATCAAGAGACGTCATGCATCAGCCTCACCAGCCGGTTTTCCACACGACCGAGCTTGTTGTTCGCGTTATGCTCTAGGAACGCTGTTGTCACGTGTCAAGTCAGGGGCCTTGCTCCACAGACGCGGGGAAAACATAAAGCTGTGTACCCTTGTCAACACTTCAGGGCGAAAAAATCACACAGCATTATAAATTCAGTCAAGTTCCCGTTCAAAACTCGCTTCTTCGCGCGAAAGGTTATTGACGGGCGACGTTACACGGCTCGAAGGTTCTGACCGGTCAACAAGGCCGATTTTGGCTGATTCTGTTGGCGTAAACGCAGGTGGTGCTCTTGACCCGACGGGCCGAAAGTATAACATCCCGCATGGATTAGGGCAGGGTGGATTGCACAACAGCCATCGCGCAAAGAGCGCCGGATTGCTCCTTGGAAGGCATGGATTAAGAGGAACTGAGATGACGAAAACGCAAGCGGCGGCCGCGCCTAAGACGGCAGCAAAACCAGAGAAGGCCGACATCGTCACCCTTCGCCACTTGGCGACAGAAGTCGCCGAAACACACGGCCTCTCACAAAAGCAAGCAAATGAAGTCCTAACCGAAGCCATAACGAGCATCGGCAAGCACCTCAAGAAAGGCGCAAGAATTCGCATCGCCGGACTAGGAACTCTTGAGGTTCGCAAACGGGCCGCGCGCATGGGCCGTAACCCAGCGACCGGCGAAGCGATCAAGATCAAAGCCAGCAAGAAAGTGGCTTTCCGTGCCGCCAAGGATCTTAGTGAAGCGATTTAGGAAGGCCGGTTTGGCCTCCCTTTTTCTGACGCGCCTCATTTATTGGACCTACTTGGAGCGGGAGAAGCATCCCTGAGGGGGTTCTATTCGCTCTGCGAGAATGTTCTTGATTGCAATCACTTCTTTCTCGATGGCACTCAATCGCTTCTCTGTTTCGGTCTTGTCGCGCGCAATCCCGGACATGATATCGCCAGCCATATAACCCGCTACGGCAAGGAACACACCAAAGCCGATGACCATGGCAAAGGGCAGATAAATGCGGGTCAGCGAGATGTCATGGCGACCATGTGCGCCGGTTGCGCGGGGAACTGGCGAAGGCGTTGCGGGGGGAATTATAGTCATCGGCCGCGCCTTTCAATTTTCGCAGGGCAGGGCTTGTGCATTGCTGCTGCTTCAACTCTCCCGATCGCTTTTCCTTCTTCGATGTAATGGAAGCGTAGGTACAGGAATCCGAGGAGCGCCGTCGCCAAGGCCAGAGCGACGCGACCCTCGGCGCTTTTCGAAAGGGAGGCTAGAATTTCGCCGATCGCCGTAACAACAGCGCCGACAAACTGCGCCATTCCGCTGATAACCGGGGACAACGGCCCCAGCAGAGCCAAGCCAGCCGTCGAAAGCCCGAACTTCGCGGCACCCGCGGCTAAACGTCCCCCCAGCGAGACAATAAGGGCCAGAAACGCGCTCATGATACCGTCTCCGTTTTAGTGACTTGCATCTGGGCCTGTGCGGGGCCCTGGTAATCGAAGTTTTGGTAGGCTTTGACGTGCTCGCTGCGCAAAAAGCGGATCATGGCGATTGCCGCAACGAAGACGGCACAGAAAAAGAGCCATCGGTTTGTTTCCGCCCACCGCCACAAGGGCTGCAGAGGCTCGAGAGCTTCACGAATGCCGCTAATGCTGTCGAGCACGTTGTCGCTTCCGAAAGTCTGTGCGGCGGCGGCCCCGCCAAAAAGCCAAGCGAAAATGCGTTGCAGCAAATTCATGCGATTGATCTGCGGATCGCCGCATTCTTCGAGGTCGCCGTGGGTTGCATTCGCGCGGCGTGGCAGCATGGGACCTGCTTCCGCAAGAACACGATCGTAGGCAGGCTGCCAAATCCCAGAATCGCCACTGAGATCATGGTCATGCTGGAAAAGAATGACAGCCCTGTATGTCTGTTCGCCAAAAATGCCGTCGACTGCGCCTGAAGGGTAGCCGAGGCCTCGAAGCTTCTCTTGAAGAGCGGCGATAGCCTGCCCCGTCATGCCAGCATGGAGACTTCCGTCATTCGGAGCCTGCGTCACAACCTGCCCCGCCATGGCCTGCGCTTCCAGGCAAATAGAGTTGACCCGCCGGTGCCAACCCACACCGAACACGCGCCATAATCTGCCGAGGCGTCGGAGGAACTCCAGGCGCGCATTGCAATAGGCCTGGATGTCTTGGTTGGGGGTTGCCTGCAGCCATTGTGTCGCACGGCCGACACCGGAGTTCACCCCGGCGTCAAAGACGCAGAGATCGAACCCGGAGGGCAGATCCTCGCAGCCCATCACATCCCAGTATTCCGTGCGATAGATGGCCAGCAATTCGTCTTCCTCGATTTGACGGACAGGGCGCAACCGCCTGTCGTGCCTCTTGCGCCAGGCGTCGTACTCTCGCTGAATGATCCCCCGCATGGTGGGGCCGCCTGGATCGTCGGGGTGATTGGAATATCCGCCTTCCCATTTCAGCGTAATGGCGAGGCAGCGCTCGAAATTATCAGAAGCCATTGGCTCCTCTCCTGGCTTTGCAGCTCATTGTTTAGAGGGAAATTCACTGATCACAGGTCGCGGGGAGCGCGATGGACGCTCTACCGGAGGCGTAGGGCCAGAGCCGGATGTGTAAGCAGCCCCTCATGGGAAGGGCTGTAATTCAAGAAAATACCTAGTGGGGCGAATTTAACATTGAGGCCCGCCTGCCATGAGGTCGACGTGGTGCGCAGAAGCGCTCAAGAATAGGCAACTGTTTTCGCCCCGGAAATCGGTTGGTAACCTAGCTAGGCATCTCCGCTGGACGCCCTCAGCAGGCACGCCGCCGCTCAACGTGAGGACCTGCCCCAAGGAGCCGAATCCCAAGAGGGTTGCCGCGCCTCGGGTAGGTGACGGCAGGCGACTCGTCAGCTCTCTTCTGGAGCAACGATGGATTACAACCGGAGGCGCGCAATTCGAACCTCCTCGAGGACAGCGCTTAACTGTATGCCCAAGTCAAACCGCAACGCACCGGTCGAAAAGACCTTATGCAGCCGGTCGTTATCGTCTTTGATTGCCATGCCGTCCGTCCTTGCTAAACTTCTGGAATAGGACCTCTCGCGGGCGCGCTTCATTCCCGGCGCGATCGCATTTTGTGAGAGAAAGCCGTTCGCGTATGCAGCCCTTAGATTTTGCTGGCTTCCACGAAGCCGCGCTTGAAGCCGACGAGATCAGGCACAGCCTTCTCCTGAGCATAATTCGGCTGTTGCGAGCCAACCCGGGGCAAAGCGGGATCAAGACCTGGACGCTTGGCGCCCCCGGAGCTTGTGCGGCACAAACACCCGGCTATCCAATCGTTCTAGGCAATCTTTCCAGGGCGGAGTGCCACGCCCTCGCAGAAATGATGAGCGATACGGAATACCCTGGTGTTGTCGGCACAGGCGATACGCCGCTTTGGTTTTCAGAGAGGGCGCGCCAACTCGCCGTCGAGTTTTCCGAGATAATCCCCCAGCAAATCCAGGCGCTTTTGATGACCCGTCAAGTGCCAAGCGTACCCGGCATCCCGCTCCAGCTTTCGCCCAAGGACTTCCGGCTGTTAAAAGCGTGGACCCACGCCTTCATCAGGGAGGCCATTCCTTCCGATCCGGTTCCTTCCGACGACGCGCTAATGAGCGACCTGCGCTCCCGGCGGCATTGGCTTTGGACTTACGAGGGTAAGCCTGTTTCGATGGCGGCAATTGCGCGGCGAACGAAGAGAGCGGCCTTTATCAATTCAGTTTACACACCGCCTGAGCACCGGAATAGAGGCTTCGGCGAAGCGATCACGGCAATCGTTGTACGCGAGATCTTCAACGAAGGGCGCTCCGCCGCCTGCCTCTATTCGGACCTGCGCAACCCGGCGTCAAATCGCTGCTATGCAAAGCTCGGTTTTCAGCCTGTCTGCAACAGCTGGCTTGTTCTTCGTTCACGCAAAGCGCACGCGGCCCTTCCTAGGGATGCGCCGAAATTTGCTGACCAGGCATGAGGACCGATGTTGCCGCGGCCGTGTGAGGCGCAGGTTTCGGCTTGTCGGCGAATTTAAAAACGTATCGCATCGCGTCGTCTATATTCGCCTCCCAGACTTTCCAGCTATGATCGCCATCGACGACCCTCAACTCCACCTGATCGGGCTGGCGTTCGAACATTCGTTTGAACAGGAGCGCCGTTTCAAACGCCACGCCAAACTTGTCATTGTCTCCGGATACCAGGTAAAGCGGCACACGGAACGATTGCGCGAAGTAACGCTCAAGGAGGGCTGGATAGTTATGTGCGTCCCAGAACGCCTGATTGAATTGGCCGTCCTGCCCGAGAAATGGCGGCTGCACCCGCGCTGCGGAAATCCGGGGCACCGGTTCCGTGTAGACCGCTGGGCTAAGTGCCGCGGCGGCTGCAATTTGGTTCGGATAGCGAAGGGCAAAGCGAACCGCGCCGATAGCCACCTGCGGAGAGCCCTGCAACGAGCCGACCGCCGCGGGTCTCGATTGTCCGATACCTCATGTCGATGAACGGAACGAGATCGGACCAGAACGCGGTCTCCGCCTTCTCCTTGGCGCCGTCGACCCACCAGCAGGCAGGGCAGCCCGGCATTACGATGATCGCGGGCGGAATAGCCCCGCTGGCGATAAGCCTGTCTGCCTTCTCCCGGATGTGCCCACGCTCCGACCAGGAGCGCTCATCGCCACCCGCGCCGTGTAGAAGGTAAAGTACGGGGTAATGCTGTCGCCCGCCCTGATAACCATTAGGCAGGTAAATATCGAACGGCATGTCGCGCCCGAGCGCCTTTGAATAAAAGGATTGAGCTTCAATTTCACTTGCATAAACTATGGCTGTCTGCCATGCAAGGAATGCAATAAAAGCCCAGCCTATTCTAGTTATCAAGATAACCATTTTATACTCGAGGGATCCTCTCTGACTGGGCTCACGGGAAGACCTATGCTCCCTTTGACGAGGTCAAGATACGGAAATCCTCGCCGGAAATATGACCAACCGAGAGTAGCATAAGCTAATCAAAAAAGCATCTCCATGTGCGCAATCTTTAGGCGGATAGAACAAAGATATAGCCACTTAAATGTGAGTGCAGGACCCCACGAAAAAATGCGCATCCATTCTATTGATAGCCTCGTTTGCGCGTCCCTAGCTGATAATCTGAGCAATCAAGAGACTTCCGAAAATTGACCATGACTATTTTGCCGATTTTGCGTGACGCAAGCGCATATAGTTTCTTTTTCGATTTCGATGGCACTCTGACCGAGATTGCCGACACACCCGGTGCCGTCATTGTGGATGAGCGGGTTCAGGAAGCGTTGGAGACTCTCTTCGAAAGGGCGTCAGGGGCAGTCGCTATCGTGACCGGCAGGGAAATCGAGTCTATTGACCGCTTCCTAGCTCCGCTAAAACTGCCCGTGGCGGGCGTTCACGGTTATGAGCGTCGGAACGGCGGGACAACGATCTCAGCTCCAACGCCGGGCGCGGAACAAAGCGCGGTCCGCGCAGTGGAAAAAATCCTGACGTCCTTTGTGAACCATAATCCCGGTCTACTCTTGGAAAAAAAGCACGGCGCTCTGGCCCTGCATTACCGCCTTCGCCCAGAGCTTGGGTTATTCTGCCTGTCGCTCATGGAAGATCTCATGGACCTGTTATCCGACGTGGTCCTGACGCGTGGCAAGATGGTTGTCGAGATGCGGCTGCACACGGCTACGAAAGGCACAGCCATATTCGATTTCCTTCAGGAACATCCTTTCAAGGGCCGCGTACCGTTCTTCGCTGGCGATGACATCACGGATGAGGATGCGTTTACGGCTGTCAACGCCTTGGACGGCATCACGGTCAAAGTTGGCCCAGGCGAGACTGAAGCTCATGCGCGGGCCGCAAACGTGGACGAGTTTCTGACCTGGCTTCTTGCCACCTCTCAATCTCTCGGAGGAACTGATCAATATGGGTAATCTCGATCTGGGGCTCATCGGCAATTGCAGCATTAGCGCCCTCGTCGACAAGAATGCCCGGATCGTTTGGTGCTGTCTTCCAAGGTTCGACGGTGATCCCGTTTTTCACCAACTTCTTGGAAGCTCGAGCGAAGATTCCGGGGATGGTGCTTTCGCCATCGAGCTTGTAGGTTTCAAGAGTTCCGAGCAGGCGTACCAACCCAATACAGCAATCCTGAAGACTGTCCTTCACGGAGAAAGCGGGTCGGTCGAGGTTACGGACTTCATTCCACGCTTCTACCATCGCAACCGGCCTTTCCGTCCGCAGACTCTCATCCGAATAGTCGCTGTCAAAGAAGGCCGTCCGCGCATCCGCATCAGGATGAGGCCCCGCTTTAAATATGGCGAGTTCAGACCTGCCCTCACGTCAGCGTCCAACCATATCCGCTATTGCGGACCGGACATGACGCTGCGTCTGACGACAGATGCCCCGGTCGACTACATCCTTCAGGAAACCGCGTTCAACCTCCGCGACCCGATCAATTTCGTTCTCGGTCCCGACGAGACCCTGACCGATAGCCCCCTTAACATTGCGCGCGAATTCGAAGAGCAAACGCACCTTTATTGGGTGAATTGGAGCCATCGGCTTGCACTGCAACCCGAGTGGCAGGACGACGTCATACGAGCGGCGATCACGCTCAAGCTCTGCTCGTACGAACCGACGGGCGCTATCGTCGCAGCGATGACAACAAGCATCCCCGAGGCTCCGGGCACCGGCAGAAACTGGGACTACCGATATTGCTGGGTCCGCGACGCGTACTTCGTGATCCGCGCTCTGACCAGCCTCGCCGCCGGCCGCACTCTTGAAAACTATTACCGCTGGATCATGAATGTCGTCTCACAGACGAATGGCCATATTCAGCCCGTGTATGGCATTGCTCTCGAGGAAGCGCTTGTGGAAGGCACTGCGGAACATTTGCCCGGGTTCCAAAGTGACGGACCGGTCAGTAATAGCCCCGTGCGCATTGGCAACCAAGCTTATGAGCACTTCCAGCACGATACATACGGCAATCTCATTCTCGGCTCAGCACAGGCTTTCATAGACAAAAGGCTCTCGATCGGTGCGGGCATCGACGACTTTCGCAGATTGGAGGCGGTCGGCGAGCAGGCTTTCAAGCTTCATAACGAACCGGATGCCGGCATTTGGGAGCTTAGATCGAGGGCGCGGGTTCATACATCATCGAGCGTGATGTGCTGGGCCGGTTGCGACCGGCTGGCAAAGATCGCCTACTATGTCGGAGAGCATGATCGAGTGACATTCTGGCGCAAAAGAGCAGAGCTTGTCCGGGAGAAGATCCTGGCATCTGCCTGGTCGGACAAGCGCAAGGCTTTCGTCGAAAGCTTCGGCGGCGAGCATCTGGATGCCAGCGTTCTCCTGATGGGCGAGCTTGGCTTTATTGACGGACAGGACCCCCGTTTCATCTCCACGGTCACACAGCTGGAAAAGGTGTTGGGGCGCGGGCCTTTCATGATGCGCTACGAGGCCGCCGATGACTTCGGCGTTCCCGAAAACGCGTTCAACATTTGCGCCTTCTGGAGGCTGGATGCACTGGCCCGGATCGGAAAAAGGGAACAAGCCAGAGAAATATTTCAGTCTTTGTTGAACGCTCGCAACCACTTGGGACTTATGTCTGAAGACACAGACCCGGTCACAGGGGCGGCTTGGGGCAACTTCCCCCAAACCTACTCGATGGTCGGCATCATAAACGGAGCAACCAGGCTCTCAAAACCTTGGGAGGCATTCGTTTGAGCCGTCTCGTCATTGTTTCGAACCGCGTCGCGGATCTGGAGAACCAGGTGCAATCGGGTGGATTGGCAGTCGCGCTTGGGGATGCGCTCCGGTCGATAGGCGGCATATGGTTCGGCTGGGACGGGGATACGGTCGAGGAGGGAACGTCTATCCAGGTAAGCCGGACTATCCAGAATGGCGTCACCATTGCAACAATCCCGATGACGGAGCGGGAGTACGAAGAATACTATCTCGGCTTCGCCAATAAGGTTCTGTGGCCCGTCTGCCACTACCGCCTAGACCTTGTTCAGTTTGAGCCGGCGTATTTCGAAGGCTACAAACGCGTCAACAAGAGCTTCGCGAACGCGCTGGCGCCCCTGTTAAGGGTGGACGACATGGTATGGGCTCACGATTATCACCTCATATCCTTCGGCCAGGAGCTTCGCGCTCTCGGCGCACGGCAGCGGCTTGGCTTCTTCCTACACATTCCATTCCCTCCGCCGGAACTGCTTCAGGCCATCCCCGCCCATAATTGGCTCATTGAGGCGCTTTTCCAGTTCGACGTCATCGGCTTCCAGACCTCGATTGACGTCGGGAATTTCCGGCGTTTCGTTACAGATCACGTCGGCGGCGAGGTTTTCGACGACGGGCGTATCTGCGCCTTCGGCCAAACAGTCATCGCCCGAGCCTTTCCGATCGGCATCGATGTGGATGACTTTGCAGCGGCGGCGCAAACGCCTGAGGCCGCGTCGCAGATCGAACGGCTCAACCGCCGCACTGTCGTGCGCTCCCACATCATCGGCGTCGACCGGCTGGATTACACCAAAGGCTTGCCCGAGCGGTTCAAGGCTTTCCGGAAGTTTCTGGAATTGCACCCCGAGCATTGGAAGACCGTGACCCTCATGCAGATCGCCCCGCCCACGCGGATCGAGGTGGAGGCCTATGTCAATATCCGCACCGAGCTTGAAGGGCTGTCCGGTGCAATCAATGGCGAATTCGGCGACTTCGATTGGACGCCGGTTCGGTATGTCCACCGTTCCATGCCGCGCGATACGCTTGCCGCGCTCTTCCGGGGCAGCGAAGTCGGGCTCGTGACACCGCTGCGCGACGGCATGAATTTGGTGGCAAAGGAGTACATCGCGGCTCAGAATGAGGAAGATCCGGGCGTTCTGATCCTTTCGAAGTTCGCCGGGGCGGCGGAAGAACTCGAGGAGGCGCTGATCGTGAATCCTTATAACATTGACGATATGGCGAACGCGATGCAGACCGCGCTCTGCATGCCGATCGAGGAGCGCAAAGAACGGCACTTGGCGCTGCTCGACCGCATCAAAGCGCACGATGTTTCCCTCTGGCGCAAGAGTTTTCTGGAAGTGCTGGCTTCCCGCGTGCCGGAGGCTGTCTCGTGAGGTGGCGTCTCATCGCCGATGTTGGCGGCACAAACGTCCGTTTCGCTCGCGTGATCGACGAAGAGAATGTCGTTGACCGTTGCTCGTACCTCGTTTCCCGGTTCGATAGTTTCCTGGATGCGCTTCGCGCCTATACCGGCGAGACGAACGGCGGCTTGTCCGGATGCTCGGGCGCGGCAATTGGTGCCGCCGGCCCCGTCGCCATGGGATCTGCCCGTCTCACAAATATTTCGTGGTTCATTCACGAATCCGAGGTCGCTGAGGAAATCGGCGCTCCTTGCACGCTCGTCAACGATGTCGAGGCCGCGTCCTATTGCTTGCCAACTTTATCAAGCCACGAGCTTCTCGTGATCGGGGACGCGGCCCCGAAGCTAGACGCTGCGCACAGGTTTCTTGCGGCCAATATCGGGACGGGCTTCGGAGCCGCTACTTTGGTCAAGACGCCCGCCGGATGGTTCTCCGCTCCGAGCGAGGCGGGGCACATGTCGCTTCCTCTGCCGGAAGGGCACGAAACGGTGCTGCGTCCGCGGTTCAAATCCGTGGAACATATCTTATCCGGCCCCGGGCTTGAACACCTTCATGCGGCGGTCCATCAGGACGGGACCGCACTCGAGGCGGCGGACATCTGCAGCCGCGCCCCATCCGACCCCAAGTGCTTTGCCACGGTCAGCCTGTTTACACAAATTGCAGCCGATGTCCTTGGCAATCTGGCTTTGGCGGTTGCAGCCTGGGATGGCGTGTTTCTCTTCGGCAGCGTTGCAAAAGGTGTCGCTCGCGTTGCCGACCACGCCTGGTTCCGTCAAACCTTCGAAGACAAGGGCGCCATGAAGGAATGGATGAGGCGGGTTCCGATTGCGCTCGTCGAGAAAGAAGACGCTGCATTGTTCGGGCTGGCCGCGATGCCTATCAGGCCGCAGCCTTGATTTTAGGGATTGCCCGTCGAATTTGCGTGCGAAAAGGTCCTCTGCTGCCTTGATGGGGACACGAGTGTGGCCCAAGGCTCCCGCATTCCAGCCGATTGAGGGAGTGTGGCCTAAATGTCAGAAACGCTGGCAGACAGTTCAGAAGCCCGCGAGGCGTATAACCCGCCAGCCCACAATGGGACGCGACACGTGTCGAGAATCCGGCTGTTCATCCGGGCGCTCGGCGTCTCCTTCTTCAGCATTCTCAGCGTTGGCATCGCGTTATATGCTTTCTATGAACTCCCCCAGGTGCAGGACCTGCTGTTCGACGCTCGCCCCTATTGGATTCAAGAGGCAATTTACTGGGCAGGCTTTTACGCGATCGGCATTTTCATATGGGCGCTGCCACTCGTCTTCTCCGCGCGCCTGCTCTTGCTTCAGAACTTCGACCTGATCGGCATCGACACGGAAGAGCGGTTCAAGTTCTATATTTTCCGGTTTCCCAGCTTCTTTATCGTCCTTGCCTTTGCCGCCGTTCTCATAGGCGTTATTGCCGCCGCGGACAATCTTCCGGTTCCCTTGCAGAATGGCGGAAACAAGTACGAGGCGCCCATCAGAAGCCTTGTAGAAGCGCATTTAGTCGCGCTGCTCATAGCGACGGCGGCTGTGCTCCTTCTCGTCATTGTCCGAGGGATGTTTCTTAGAGGCTATGGCCGCTCGATGGAACGTCTCGAGAAGACCGATCCCAAAGGCTTCAAGAAATCTCTCATTCGATTTGAGAGATGGACGAGAAAATCAGATCGGAACCTGGATGAACTCGATCTCCATTTAACGGCTCTCAAGCCCGCCTTTCTCAGCATGGAGACCTGGGTTGCCGCCCAGCGGGTCAAGGAGTTCATGTGGCGCTATATGGTTCGCCTCACCTGGTTTCTGCTCGTCCTCGTGGCGATCCATTTCCTGTCCTATTCCGAGATCGTCCAACGGTTGATTACGCTGCCCGACGCCCTGTTCAATTCCTACATGCTTGATTTGTTATCGGATACGTTTTCTCTGAAGCGCGCCTCGTTTCTTTTCATTGTCTTCGGGGCTTGGCTTCCCTTCGTCACAATTCTCGCCCTGCTTTCGAACCGCTACCAGTTTCCGATCATCGCGGGGCTCATTGCCGTTGTCATCGGGCTGTCGTTATTCGTCGGCGACGGTCACGACATTCGCGTAGCCACAATCTCAGGCGATCAGCAGTCTTCTTTGAGACCCATCGGTTTCTCTCACGCCGTGAAGGAATGGAAGATCTCCAGCGGCTGGGATGCGAAGGGTTGCGAATGGCTCGCGCCCGACGCCCCCGCTCTCGCGAATTGTCCGCGCCCGATCATCGTCGCCGGGGAGGGCGGCGGGAGTCGCGCCGCTTTCCTTTTGGCGAGTGTGCTCGGCTCGCTTGAGGATGACAGCCTCGACAAGACGAAACACCCTACCGCACGTCCCTTCCACGAACAGCTCTTCGCGATTTCAAGTGTTTCCGGAAGCTCAGTCGGCGCGGCCTTCTACATCGGTGCTTTAAAAGCAAGGCCGAACACAACGACCGACCAGCTGAGGCAGGCCTTGTTCAGGCAGCGGCTTTGGTTTCCAAACGTGGCGAGCGCCAATCCCGAAAAGGCTAATGAGAATGTGCCGGCGGGCCAATGGATCACGAGGGTATTCCTGACCGATTACGTCACCTACAAGGACGCCCTGCAGGCGGCGTTGTCGAACGACTTCATATCGCCGGTGGCGATTGCCTATCTCGCCCGCGATGTTTTGATATTATCGCGCTTTCCGTTCGTCTATGATCGCGCCGGCATCCTCGAAACCTCCTGGGAGGATGCGTTCAATGACATCTATGGGACGACCAGGGAGACTTCCCCCTTATCCGCGCCGTTGCAGACGATCGCGCCGGCGCCCGGAGGCTGGACACCGCTTCTCTTCCTGAATGCAACCTCGCATGATACCGGCCGCCGGATAATCGTCACGCCTGTAAAAATGACGGAGCCGACGAGCACCGGCAGCGCCCTGTTTCTTGATGCTTACGATCTTCATGAGATCTTGTGCTCACCCTATCGAGACCCAAAGACCAACGCCTTTCCCGAACTCAGCACATTGGACCGGATTGCAAGGATTCTCCCTTATCGTTTCAGCCCGGTCGCGCACGCGAAGTGCGATAACAAGAAGCCGACATCCATTGACATTCGCCTCAGCACCGCCGCGGGAGCGAGTTCCAGATCGCCCTTCGTGTCGCCGCATGGAAACATCCGGGACCGGCGGGCACAGATTGCCGACGCCGTTGTCGATGGCGGTTATTTCGATAACTCAGGCGTCGTCACGGCGCTCGAAATTGCACAAGGCCTCAAGTCCGTTGATGCGCGCCTGAAGCCATTCATTCTTCAGGTTTCAAGCGAACCCGATTGGTTCAAGGACAGCAAGCTCTGCGGCTTTGATGGGAACAACGGGGACAGGCCCAAGATTCCGGATCAGGCCGATTTCCGCCCTCTTGGGACTTTGGACGATGTTCTGACCGTCAATTCGACCAGGGTCGCCAGAGGCTACGAGACAATTCTTGAGCTTCCAGACCGGGCCAAGCAGCTCAATAGCGGCGTACGCTCCGTGGCGCAAATCAATGTCTGCCCGCAGCCGAAAGAAAGCTTTTTCGTGAAGGAGGTCGAGCGGTACACTGGTACCGATGATTCCGCAAAAGAAGAAAGACGCGCCGCCCACATTCGGAGAAAAGTGCAGGAGGAAGTGCAGTACAAGAGCGTCTCATTGAGCTGGTGGCTGTCTCCGCCGCTGCAGGCGTTTCTCGACGCTGAAATCTATTCGGACCACAACCAGACTGAGCGTAATTGCGTGGTCTCCTTGCTGGAGGACAAGCCGAGCCAGCCCTGCCGCTAGTCTAGCGGGGATGGCCCGTTCTCATTCAAGCGGCTTTTGGCTGGGCCGCTTCCGTCGCTCGGGCTATCAGCCGCGAAAGGGCGTTGGCTATAGAAACGGCTGTTTTGTCGATCCAGGCGAGCACCGGGTTCAGGATTTGCAGCGCTGCGAGATGCGCAGCGATAACTGCTATCGCCATCACGATGGACACCAAAGGCGTAAACTCAGGCCAGCGTATTTGCTGGATGTATGGCGGCAAGAACGTAGCCACGAACCCGTTGATGATGAAGAGGTTCAGGCTGCTCCTTCCTGTGTAGGCGAAGAGTTCCGAGGCGCGGAAACGGGCAAGCCCCGCGCTCAGGCATACGACGGCAACCGACCCCAGCAGCGAGGAGAGGAAGAAGAGCGGCAGAAAACCGTAGCTTCCTCCGAACATCCTGATGCCGAATGGAGCCGTGCCGTAAAGCTCGCAAGGCCCGCTGAACGAGAAAGAGCAGCCGCTGTTCAAAGGCGCCAGCACGATGACGGCGGCAAGCAGCGGGACGAAAAGCCAGACAGGCCACTTCACCTTCCACTGCGAGAACAGATAGCCGATTGCGAAAAACGACAGCCCCGGCATCCATGTCCTGAATAGGAAGTAATTCGGGGCATCGAAATAGACCACCACGGCGGTTGCTGCCATCGCGCCAAGGGCAACAGCCAGGGCGGGAATGCGCCGGAGGAGGATGTACGCAAGAAGCTGCACAAAACAGAGCGAGGTAAGAAACCAAAGCACGCCGACCGACCAGCAATAGCCCTCAAGGATGGGATCGACGATGTAAACCATGGCATCCCAGACGGAATGCGTGGCTTCCGGCGCGTAACCGAACGCCATGGCGAAGATCGCGCCTATGATTTGCACCACCCAGGCCAGCGCCAAGAGCCGCAGTGATCCACGAAGGGCATCGGGCCAAGCCTTTTGGGGCAGCTTGAGGTTAACCGCTCCTGAAACGAGGAAGAACAGCATCATATGGAAGGAGTAGATGGTCTGCCACTGAACCGCGGCGTCCTGCATGAGCGGCTGCCCGAGCGCCCGATTGGCCGGATAAATCGGCTCCAGCAGGTGGCCATAGATGACGAGCATCATGCCGATGCCCCTCGCAATGTCCCACGTTGCGTCGCGCGCCGGCTTTTGAGCCTCAGCCATCACACTGCCTTTCGTCGATCCGCCTCCCTTTTATAGTAGAAGAGCTTTCGGGCACCAGCAATTGCGGCTTCGAGCTTATCGCCCCTTCCATTGGGGGGCGCGCTTTTCAAGAAAGGCCGCCATGCCCTCGCGGAAGTCGTCGCTCATGTAGCACATGAGGACGAGATCGTCGTCCTGCTCCTGGCGCTGCCGCGCATGAATCCGCCTGAACCCCTCCTTTGTGGCGCGTAAGGTCAGGGGGGCGAAACTCGCTATCTGGGCTGCGAGCTCTGCAATGTGGCTATCGAGCGCCGCCCGGTCTCTCATTATCTCCGTTCAGAAAGCCGATTTGGAGTGCTTCCTTTGCGTCGAAGAGCCTGCTGGTAAAGATCATGTCCTTCACGCGCGATGCGCCGATAAGCCCCGCAAGCCGCGCCAGATTGGTTGTCGAGAGGCAATTCCCGAGCGTGCGCGCAATGGGAAAGCCGAACTTCGAGTTTTCGGTTGCAATGCGCAGATCGCAGCAGGCGGCTAGAGCGGCGCCGCCTCCTGTGCAAGCCCCTGCTATGACCGCAATCGTCGGCACTCGGCAGTTTTCGAGCGAGCCCATGATGCGATCCATAAAGGCCTCGTAGCCGAGGGCGTCGTCGGGCGTCTTGAAGTCCTTGAAGACGGCTATGTCGGTACCCGCCGAGAACGCCTTCTCGCCTGCGCCTGCTAAAATGAGGACCCTGACGGAATCGTCGGCATTCACGGCGTCGCAAGCATGCGCGAGCTTCTCATACATTTCGAAGGTGCAGGCGTTACGCGCTTCCGGCCGGTTGATGGTGATCCGGGCGATGCCGCCGTCCATGTCGAAAAGAAGATCCTGGGCCTGGCTTTCGATTGTCATCACAAACTCGCGTCAGCAGAAAAGTCAGGGCGATGCCGCCGAAAAAACACCCTGACCGATAAGCCCGCTCATGTCACGTCTTGACAGGCATTAAGGACGAAAGACGAAGGCCAGACGGACCTTCAACACTGTTGAGCCGAATATCCGATTGACGCGGACGACGCTGCCCAGTTCAATAGCCAAAGATGCGCCCAAGCTGGCGCAACCTCTCGTGCTCGAACCCGCAGTAACAGGTCAAGAATGATAACACTCCCGTCATTGCTCCTGGTGACAGGAGCTGTTTTGCTGGGCATTTACCTGGGCATCTTCTATCTGCGAGGCGTACGTCCCAAGCGCATCCTGCTTGGCGCCCACATTCTGATGGGCATGGGCGGCGTGGAGCAGCTGGTGCTTCTCATTCACGGCGCCCCGAGTGGCGTAATCACGTCGGACTCGCTCGCCAAAACGGCCGCGGGTCTGTTCGCGCTTGCGATTTTTTCCGGGTTTACCGCGCCCTTGCTTGCCCAATCTACGGGACGCAAGAATGGGGAGTTCATGCTTGCCACGCACGCCGGTCTGGGAATCGCCGGCTTCGTTCTGCTTCTTGTCTGGGTTTCAAACTTGTAGCGCCTTGGTGCCACTTAAGCAGCATCGGCCTCTCCCGGACTCGCACCCGACAACGGCGCAACGCCCGACGCTGCAATCGCCAAGGGACGTCCCTTCTCGAAGTCCTCATAGCCAACGGGATCGATCCCATGCTGTTGGAGGAGATCGATAGTCGCCGCCCACTTCTCTGGAGTATCCGATAAAACCGCAGCATGGCCGATGGCGCTTCTTAGAAGCTGGCTCTGGGCCGCTGGGTGAAGGCCCGCAGGAGCGCGCGCCGCTGGGGCAGAGGCAAGAAGCGCGTTTTGCGGCTGCGAACGCTGGCGGGGTGAGACATCCGCGAAATCTAGGGAAATCGTCATGCTACGAAGACCTTTGCTGAGTGCCGTAATAATAGTTGGCGTAGTTGTTCGCCGAGCCTGAGAGCGCGTTTCCGGTGTTGGAAAGGCTTGTCCCTTGATATTGGCCGGCCTGGGAATTGTAGTTGCCCTGATTGGAAGCGCTGGACGTGCTTGCAGAGGTCAACGCATTAGCCGAGTTCGCGCCCAGCTGCGCACCCTGGAAAAGATCCTGCAGCCTTGTCTGGTATTGTTGTGAAAGCGCGTTCTGAGAGTAATTCTGAAGCGCCGCGAGTGTGTTGCCTGATAAACCCATCCCCTGAGCGGCATTTTGCGCCTGGATTTGCTGCAAGCCGTAATTCACGCCTGCTTGAAAGCCTGGGTCATTCTGGAAGTTATCGTAGTAGGTTTGCTGTGCCGACGATCCATTTACGCCAATTGCATTGTTATAGAGGTTCAAAGCGTTCTGGCCGCTCTGCATGAAGGGTTGCTCGTAACCGACGGCTTGGTTGAAACGCTGCTGCTGAAGGGCTGCCGACTGCTTAGCTGCATTGGCAGCGGTCTGGGCGCCGAAATAATTGCCGAGCGCGGATGCTGCGCCTCCTAAGAGGACGGGAAGGGCTGCTTCTGCCATGGGAGTTCCTTTGAATAGACGGTTTCCAGAGGCTGATAATGAAGCCGTTCGAGAAGGGTCAGCGTTCGCGGCTGGCGTCCGGCAACGATGATTCGGCGAGCGCCTTTTTCCTTCGCCCATGCCTCGAAGGCACGAAGGAGATGCGCGCCATATCCTCTTGCGCCGGGGATCGCGTACCAGGCGGTCTTGAACGCGGTCGGCTCTCCGGTGAGGTAATGCGGAGCGATCATTCCGCAGAGGCAGGCGGCGACGGGATCACCCACAGCAAGGTAGACGCGGTTGTCATCGCACACATGGGAGATGGCAAACTCCGCCAACGTTTCCGGGCGCGCTGCGCGTCCCCCCTCCTCCTCGTAAAAGCGCAAGCCAAGCTCGACAAACCGCGCAACATCGTCGAGCGTCGCGCGCCGTACAATCGCGCTGGTCATGTCGCGAGCCGGTTCTGAGAGCGAAGCACTGCAAGCAGCGCATTGATCGCATTCGCGGCCTCCGTCGGCGTCGGATCGAGCGACACGGTGGCGATCGGGCCGCCCTGAATGAACTCGATGCCCTGGAAGAAGTCGCGGTACTGCTTGTCGAGCTTGCCCGTCGCCGGGTCGACAATGTACGGGCTCAAAGGCGCGTAAGTGGTTGCTGTCGCCATGCTATCGAGCTCCTGCGGCAATGCGTAGGTGGAAAGTTTCCCGCCGATCCAATGGCCGAAGACCCAGTTGGGACCGTCGCTCCAGATGGAGGTGTACTGCGGAAAACAGGGATAGGGCCTCGCATCCCAGGTGTAGATCATCACGCGGGTGAGATCGACCATGCGCCCGCCGTAGAGCGGGCTTTCCGGATTGCGGTCCTCGGTAAATTCGGGGTCGCTCGGGTTGAAGAAGCGCAGCATGGAGTTGAGATAGCGCCTCTGAATGAGATAATCGGACGTGCCGTCCGAGAAGTAGGGAAGCGCGCTTTCCGACGATTTTGGGTCGTAGAAGACGTTCGGCTCGTTGGACCCCTTATTGACCGAAGGGCATCCGAGCTCGGTGAACCAGATGGGTTTCGATTGCGGAACCCAGGCTGTCGGCGATGAACTTTCGACGCCGCCCAGTCTGTTGAAATGCTGGTTCGCCCACCAGTTCCAGATGTCCTTGTAACGGTAAATCCAGGGCTTGCCATAGCCACCGTCCGTGATCGGTGAGCGTGTCTGCGAGGTCCGGTCTGCCTGGCTTGCATAATACCAGTCATAGCCCTCGCCTCCGCGGACATTGCCCATCAGGTAGTCGTAATCCGTGATCGCCGTGAGCGTGCCATCGGGTTTCACCACCTCGTCGATGTTCGGAGCCGTGTCGCGCCAATCGGAAAGCGGCCAGTAATTGTCGAAGGCGACTGCCGCGACGTTGGGGGACGACCAGAGCGGATCGAGGTGGAAGAACGCGTCGCCGGAACCATCCGGCGGCTGGTGCCCGAACCACTCCGACCAGTCTGCCGCGTAGCTGAGCTGCGCGTTCGGCAGAATGGCCTTCACGTCGGCGGCAAGTTGCACGAGAGCGGAAACGAACGGATAGCTCCCCTCGGCATCGCGCAGCCACGTCAGGCCGCGCAGCTCCGTGCCGAGCAGAAACGTGTCAACTCCCCCTGCTGCCGCGCAGAGATTGGCGTAATGAAGGACGAATTGCCGGTACTGGCTCACAAAAGCCGCAACTTCCGCAGTGACTTGGGCAGATTTGTCAGCCGTCGCGTATTGCTTCGTGATGCGTCCGCGCCATGGATAAACCGCTTGCCCCATGCCGCCGCCATAGGGATCGGGCAAAATGTTTCCGGCCGGAATATCCATAAGAATGAAAGGCGTGATGCAAACCTGGAGGCCTCTCGCCTTCAGGTCCTTGATTGCTGCAATCACGGATTGGTCGTCTGGTGTGCCACCGAACGCCGCGCCGCCATTCACGGTTGAAATCAGACGGGCCTGGTCCCGTCCAAGACCGTTGCACATCCAGTCATGAGGCATATTGCCGGAGCCTGTCCGCGTCACCCCAGGCGTCAGCGCGCAGGAGCCTGCGCGAAGGTCGTTGCCATACCAGGCGACGTAAAGATTGACGAGCTTGCAGTTCTGAAGCTGATTTTGCAGACTGTTGAGGGAAGTCGCCCAATCGCAGGCCGCGCCGCCGATCCGGCCCGCTCTCGCCGCTTGGCTGTATTGGACCAGCCATTGCGAGCTGTCGTAAACGCTATATGCATTCTCCGTCGCGACAAACTCCGCCCCTGTCGTGATTTGATCGCGCAGCACCTCGTAGGGCGCGTAGGCCCATTCGGTTGCCGCCGGGATCATGGTCACGGCCTGGATCGCATCGGCGAAGGCGGTCTCATCGGCATCGAAGCCTTTCTGTGTCCAGCCCTGCGCAACAAACTCCTTGATGAGCGCGTTGGTCGAGACTGCGACATCAGCCCAGGATGCGTCTGCCGCCAGATCGGGGATCGAGGGGCCGACGCGGCCCTTGAATTTCGAAAAAAAGGCGCGCGTGTAATTGTCGATCTTGCCGTCCGGTCCAACCTGAAACCCGAAGCGGCTGAAAAGATTGGCTTGCCCGGTCATGTCAGAATTGGCCTCACGCGTGCTTCAGCGTTGAGAATCCCGCGCATGACCGGAGAAGAGGATGAGAGCCGGAATGTGCGCCCTGCCCTCCGCGTCGCGCCCAGCTGATAGAAACTCGCCACCGCGAACCTCTCGCCAACGCGCCCGAGCGAAGCAACGCGGCCACCCACCCAGGTATTTCCTCCATCGTCCGACCAGTCGAGCATCAGTTTCGGGTCCGCCGCCTCGTCGTTCGATCCGGTAATTCCGACGCCGGGAATGATGTCCACATCGAGCTGATCGATGATCAGCCCCTTCGGGAACGCATGGAGCGGAGCCGATTGAGCCAGGAACAGATAAGGTTTGCCGCTTTCGCTCTGCGAACTATCGTCGAGCACATGCAGGCTCGCATCCTGACTTGAACCAATCACGACCTTCCCGTTAAAAGACTTGAAGCCCTGCGCGAACCAATTCGGCATGTCTCCGCTGGCCCGCTCGTGCCAGAGCCCCGTGGCAAGGTCGAACTCCCAGGTCCAATAGGGGCTTGTCACGGCATAGAAATCGTGTCCGTTGAAATGCGTGTAGACGGCGCGAAGCCCCCGGCGCTCATCCCAGGTCAAATCCGAAATGGCGCGCTCAAGCGCATGCGTTGAAATCCGGACCGGCTCGGAAGCCAGGAGCTGACGCACCACGCCGTTATGATCGACCCACATCAGCGCGTCACCAACCGTCGCGACCGTATGCTCGGCGATGCAGCCGATATCGATATCGGCCCGGATCCGCGCGAAGGCGAAAGGCGTGGTGCCGGCATCCTCCCAGATCTCCAGGCTCGACTTCACCAAGCGCGATGAGCGCACCGCGATGTGTCACGATCCGGCGCAGTCCATCGGAACGGCTCGAAGCCGTGGCGTAGGAGAGCGCATTGACTGTCAGCGCATCGTTTAGCGCGGTGTGGAAGATGCGCCCGTCGGGGATCGAGAAAACGAGATACCCATCGAGGAATGTGACGCTGTTGGGAGCGGGCAGGCTCGAAATGCTGGGTTGCGAGATGGTATTCGTGCCCGTGTCGAGAACATAGTAGACGTTGTCGGCGACGATGCCGATTTGCGGGTTGGTTTGCTGATTGGCCGCCATGATGACCATGGAGGTTCCGGCGATCGTCCCCGAAACCGGGGTGCCGTTGCCCTGATCGTCGAACAGGGCCGCCGAAGCGCCGCAAACGACGTAAAGGCCCTTGCCGTAGACGTAGAGCATTCCACGGCATGGGCCGTTCATGCGCTAACGTGCCGTTATCGAAGCGGGACGTGCCCGGCACCCCATAAATCGGGAGGGGCGACTTTGCCGCCTGGCCCAACGCTTCCGAGTAGCCGTTCAACAGGCGTTGGACGCTCGCGAACCCGCTCTTGTCGGGATTCGACGTATGCCCGAACTCAACTGCGACCATGATTTGACCTGCGATGTTGGGTCACGGCCGGGCTCGACCCGGCCATCCAGACTGAAATCGAAACAAGGCTGTTGCGGGCTGGATGACCGCCCCATGTCCTCGGACTTGATCCGGGGATCAAGGGCGGCCATGACAACGGCGCTACCGAAACCCGTATCGCCGCAGGCTTGGCATCCAAGTGACGCCGGTGTCCTGGCCTGCGTTCGGGGCGATCACGTAATAGGCTAGCAGGGCATCGCGAGCCTTTTGCGCCCGCTTCTGGAGCGAGGGCTGCGGTTCGATTCCGCTTTGCGGCGCGAGTTCCACGGCGAGCAGCGCCTTGGCCCCCTCCACGAACTGAGGAACGAACGGGAAATCGTCGTCCAGACCGTAAGAGAGAGCGGAGACCGCCCGGTGGCGTCGATGTATCGCTTGGACCGTAGGGAGGGTAGGCCCCGCCGGTGATTTCGATGCTCCCGTCGATGAAACCGCCGTTCGCGTAGAATCCGTCCGTTTGCTGGATCGGGGGATAAGGGCCGCCGGGGAAGATGCCATCGGCGGCCCATGCGTTCAACATGTCGTTGTAGGTGGCAAGCCCCGCAGCGGCGCGATCGGGATCGAGATCGGCTCCAAGCGGGAGGAGGCCAAGCCGCTGGTAGGCGGCAGCGATGATGTCACGCGCCGTTGTCATTCATGGCCTCGATGATGGCTTGTCTGAGCTGGGCTTTGGTCCAGCCGATTTCGAAACGGATGCCGCAATCGGCCGCGACCTGCATGAGACGCGGCCGTGTCAACTGCTCGAGCTTCTCTTCTTGTGAAAGCTCTGCGTCTTCTACGGGCGCGATCTGGACCTCGGCATCGGATTTTTCGGCATCGCCGCAGTTCACGGGAAAGCGCTGCCACTCCTCCCTTTTCGGCACGTGATCGGGATGCCCGAAAAGGCGAGCCTCGCCCTTCCGGTACATCCACAAGCGTGTGTCGCCGCTCATCACGAGCCTTTCATGAGGCCAAGCCCGACGAGCGTCGCCCGGATCTCGTTCAAGAGCGTGATGATGGCGGTCGCCTGGGCCTGGCTGTAGCCGTAGGGGCTTACGTTGGTCGGCGCGGTCGTGGGAACCGCCGCTTGTGCGGAGCCTGAACGCTGGATCACCGGGTTTGCATTATAAAAAGAGATGAGGTCGGCTGCGCTTTGGCCGAGCACGTTGCCGTCGGGATTGCCGTCGGAAAGCTGTCTTACGGGCATGGGATCACTCCGAGAATAGGAATTGCGTCATCCCGGAAATGCCGCAGGCATTATCCGGGATCGTTCAGAATTGTGGCTTCGGTCTTGGAAGATCCCGGATAAGCGCAATGCGCTTTCCGGGATGACGGGGCGGCTAGTTGGGAGCCGGATATGCGGGTGGCGAGATCGGGATAGATCGGCTTCACGCCATAGAGAATATCGAGACGCCACATGTTGATGTCGTTCACGATGTCATAATCACAGATCACGCGGATCGACAGGCCATTGTAGCTCTGCCGCGCCTTCTTGACGGCGCCCTCGGGCAGTTCCATCGGCACCATGCACAGCGCGAAAGCGTTCTCGTGGAAGACAAGGTTCTGCGGATAGGAGGCCCCGGCGGTCCCAACGAAGGTCAGCGCTGCGTTCTGGGCAGGTGCTGCGCTCACCGTCTGGTACTGGCCGGAAACGATGATCGCCGGTGCAATCGTGATCGCGTCCGCATTTCCGGTTGCTGTGACAGGAGTGCTGACGACAAACTGCTGCAGGTAAGGCAGGGCCTGCTTGCTGACTGGATTCACAGCATAGACACCCGCGATCGTGAAAACATCGCCCTGATTCAGCGTCGCGCCAGCCGTAAGGCCATCGACCAGGATCGCGGTCTGGTTCGTATTCATGGACGCCAGATATGTCGTGACACCCGTGTTGGTTATCCCATTCGCGGACGCTGTTGCGGAAATAACCGGCGTTCCGGCATAGGAGCCGACCGTGCAGTTGATGACGTTTTGCGACGAATAGCAGTCGGTGTTGCCGACCATCGGCAGCTTGGATTTCTCGAGCGCGGTTCTTGCGACATCCGGCACATAAAGGCCGGTGAAGCTGGAAGCCATGCCGTAAAAGTCGGAGGGCGAAAGGCAGGCGGCCCGCGGCGTCGGCACGGCCATCTCATCCAGCCGTTGCGGGCCTTTGATGAAGGACTTGTAGCCTGAAAGCGCCTGACCGGGCGTGCCCACCCAGTTCCAGACATATTTGTAAAGGGACAGAATGTCGAGATCGACCTGGTTTGCGAGCGCGATCATGGGGTGCTTCAGGTAACGCTCGGCGAAACGGTCGATGGTGAGCGTCAGGTCTTTGGTGGGGAACCGCAAATCCACGCCGCGCTGCGTGTTGATCTGGATCTGCACCTTGCCTTCGGTCGCGTCTTGCATCTGGGCGACGGAGCCGGTGCGCACGGCATATTTGACCGGCCTGCGGATGGTGAGCGTATCGCCGACTTTCGTCTCGCCGAATTCCGAACTCGTAGGCGCGATAGACCGTCTTCGCCGCCACGAGATTGTTTTCGAGCTGCATCAAGCCTTCCTTGGCGATGATGCTTGGGGTGAGCAGGGTTGAGGCCATTTGGTGCAGTCTCCTTGTTGGATGGGGAAGCGCCCCTCACCCTGTCACTCTCTCGCCGGGGGGAGGTAGCCGTGGCGAGGTTGTGGCCCGCTCTTGGGAGCGGGTGGGGTGAGGGGCATCAGGGTATCCGGGTGGATCAGAATCCGCGGGCGCGGCGATACTCTTCGAAACTCATGTCTTCGAGCGGCTTGCCGGCGCTGCCGGAACGGCCGGACAAAGTGCCGACGGGCTGAGGCGCGCGGCTGACGGAGGTCTGCGCCGAGCCGACGCGGGCTTCGAGGCGCGCAATCGCGGTGGCCTGCGAAACGGGCGGGAGGCTAGCGATACGTGCAGCGTCGGCGGGGTTTTTGCCGAGGTAATAGGCGATTTCCGCGCCCCGGCTGGATTCGCGGATCGCGTCGGCCATGACCGGCGTGACGGTCAGGTTCGGGTTGTGCGCGACGGCGTCAAAGTCCGGCACCTTGCTGCGGAACTCAGCGGTCGTCTCTGTCCAGGCGTCTTGCGCGGCGCGCGCTGCAATCTCTTGGGCCTGGCTAGCTTGGCGCGCCAGGATTTCGGACCCGACCTCGCGCACGGCCTGTTCGGCGACGGCGCGGGTATAATCTTCGGGGGCGCGATAATCCTGGGGACGGCCAGCGCTCTGGAAGCGCTCGCGAAGGGCCGCGGCTTGCGCTGCGCTGGTTGCCGCAAGCGCCTCCGCCGTCCGCTTGTCACGGATCAACTGCTGGACGCGGCCGGCACTGACTTCCGGTTGGGGGGACACTGCGGGCGCGCCTGCGTCGCTCTGATTGCCGGTTGGCTCGGTTTCCCCGGCCGATGCCAAGAGCGGCATCGTCCACGGACGAGATCTCGTCGTGCTCTGTCATTTCTGATCCTGTGCTTTTGGGAATGTCATCCCGGAAACGACGCAGTCGTTATCCGGGATCGTAACGGGCGGAGAGGTCTTGAACGGTCCCGTGTCTGCACAGCGGCATTTCACGCCGCAGCGCGCACGGGACGACTGTATCTAAAGCTTATAAGGCGAGGGCTCGGCGAAACGGGCGCGCTTCACTTCGTTGTCGAAAACCTTGCCCTGCAGTTCGGCTTCGGCCTTGGCGGCGCTCGCCTGCCGCTCCCGAAGGTCGGCTTGCTGGAGCGCGGTCTTGAGCTGATCCTCGGGTGCGAGCGGTGTTCCGAAAAGAATTGCGGCCGCATTCGAAGCCGCGTGCGAAGCAGCATCCTGCGCCTCGGCATGCGCTTTTGCGGCATCGGCATCCGACTTTGCGGCGAGGCCCTGCACCCGGTTCAGATGCGCCTGCGCCAGCGCCTCCTGATAAGCCTGCTGACGAGCCTGCGCGATCTGCACATCGAGAGGCGGAGCGTCGCCGGTGACTTGCGGCGGCAGCATGCGATGAAGCCGCTCCGCGATCTCATCCGCGCCAGGCCAATCCATGTTGCGCGCCACGAGGTCGCCAGCCACGCCAGCGGCCTGGGGGACGGCCTGGATGAACTGCAGCATGCTATCTGCGGCCTCGGAACGGCGCGTCGCATAGGACGGGCCGATTTTCACGCGCACATCATAAGTGCCCTGCGCTCAGATCGTTGAGCAGCATCGGTTTGCCGTCCACGCCCATCACGGGAACGTTGATGCGCACCGGCTCGTGGCTTTCGTCCTCTTGCATGATCCGGATGGTGCGTTCGCTATCGTAAATCTTCGGCACGAGGTCGATAAGCGCATTGCCGAGATGGTTCAGCGTCGCCATCAGGTTGTCCTGATAATGCAGCGCAGAATCATCGCTCTGGCTTTCGCGCGCGCGGATTGCGACGCCCGAAATCTCGTTCGAACGCGCGCCGAGCGCCGCGTCGTAGATGCCGGTCGTTGCCTTCATCTCGTCGGAGGCCAACGAACTTTCCTGCACGAGCGCCGCAGGAATGTCCGGCGGCGGCTCGCGCATGGGCCGCCCGCCCGGCGCCTCCGGATCCGGCTCATAGAGCAGGTACGGCCGGGACACGGTGTTCTGCGTGTCCCACTGTCCCTTGAACTTCGCGATCATCGCGGGCGTGGCCAGGAACGGCGCGCGCGGCGCGAGCGCGATGGCTTCTGCGGCGGCGGAGCGCCAGAAATTATAGAGCTGCTGCGGGTCGCGGCTGAAGCGGATCAGGCCGCTGCGGATTATCTTGGATTCGAGCGCCGTCTCCGAGCCGATCACGGGGAAGATCGGGATATACCGGCCCGGCCATTCGTTCGGCCCTTCCAGCACCTCCTCGCCGCTCAAGAGGTAATGCTCGACCTTGTGCGATTTCATCTTGCGCTCGGCGATGATCTGGGAGCCAAGCGTTTCGTCATGGCCGGGCCCGACCCGGCCATCCAGGGATAAAGCCGCTTGCTGGATCACCGGGTCAAGCCCGGTGATGACGGAGGAAAGCGGCGCTGACAGATCCACCTCTGTGATGTCGATGGTCTCGCCGGTGACAAGCCGTGCAATGGTGCGCTCATGCGGGCGCTTTACCCAGTATTCGCACACGCGCACGGCGTCGCGATTGGCCCAGAACAGGCCACTCTCGGCGTTGAGATCCGAAGGCGCGGCGAAATCGGTCATGGCCGCGCCGGGGAAGCGTTTCTGGAAATCCTTGCGCCCGATCAACTCGGAGACCAGGCAATATACCGCATCGGACCGGCTTGGCTCAACCGCGGCCGGGTCCCAGAACACCGAAAGCGGATACTGAATGCGCTTGATGAGGATTTCCTGATCGAACGCGTCGTCGTCCGCATACTCGGTCGTGAGCCGGAAATGGCCGATGCCGCAGGCCACCGCGTAATACACCGCGTTGGCGAAGACATGCGTCGCGTTCGAGCGGTATTGGATCTGCCGCAACAGCCCCGAATAAATCTCCGCCAGCTCAGCCGTCGCCTCGCCGCCCGCCGGGATCGCCTTGATGGCCGGCGGGTTCATCCGCACCGTGTTCGCCACCTGGTTCACGAATTGCGGCAGGCGGTTGATGGTGAGGCACGGGCGGTTCTGCGCCTCGCGCTGCAGGCGGATGGCGTTCGGCCACTGGTCGCCCGCGAGGAACTTCAGATCGGTGAAGGCGTCCTCGCGGTTTTCGCGATCCTGCACCCACGCGGCTTCAAGGCGCTCTTGCGCCTCTTGAACGATGTCAATTTTGGGCAAGGGAACCTCTTCTGCGCGCTCTTAGGGCGCTATTGCACACTAGAAATTGGGCTGACTTTTTGAGCGTAGCCTGAATAAGCGAGGACATTGCCTCAAGAGTAGGCGCAGCGCTCAATATGGATGTTTGCCGATGAAACGCCCGGTGAAGCTGCGAAGGGATGCTGAGGGCCAGTTTGTCTGTATCCCATCTCAATTCGAGCTTATCAGCGAAGACGTCATAATACGCAAAGAAGGCGACAAGCTCATCATCGAACCGGCTCCCAAGCAGCTAAGGTATTCTTCGCAGCTGCCGATAAAAGTCGGGCCGCCTGATTGTAGCTAACGATCTCTTCATCGCCGCGCATCCCCTCACGCTTGGCTGCACCTTGGTTACGGCGAATGAACGCGAGTTCGCCAGCATCGAGGGCTTGAGCTGCGAGAACTGGCTGCGGTGACTTTCTCCCATCGCGCTCAACTGGGGCGTTGCCGCGTTTACGATGAACGCTGATTCTTCGCATAAACTTGCTTTGAGTGAGCGGTGAACTATTGTGACTGCTGTTCAGCAAATCCATATAATCAAGTTGTTGTTTTGAGGAAGTTGCTATGACATTCACGCCGACAATTGACGTAGACCCCGACGTCTATGAGGTTAACGATCCCGTACTGACGGCAACACAGTGCAAGATGGCGCGGGCCGCGCTAGACTGGAACAGGAATTATTTGGCTGAGCGGGCCAGCGTGAGCGTGGACACAATCGCCGACTTCGAGAACGGTCGGGACATGCCCATTCCTGCAAAACTGGCGGCATTGCGCCGAGCCTTCGATATCTACGAAGAGGTGCGCATCGTGCGTTTTACGAAAGGCGGCGGGTTCGAGTGGCAAAATTTGGAGGGTGACGACCTGCTGACGAGAAAGCAGTGCAGGGTGGCGCGCGTATTGCTAGGCTGGTACATGAGTGATTTGGCGAAGCAGGCCCGCGTCGTGAGAGTGAACACAATCGAGAGGTTTGAGAACGGCCAGAGCAGACCCATTGCTGCAACGCAGAAGGCATTGCGCCAAGCCTTCGAAGCGGCTGGCGTGCTTTTTACTGAAGAGGAGGGCAGCTCGAGGCCAATAATGCGGGTTACCGTGACCACCGGCGCAGGGTGAGGGCGTGAAACATATCTTCCGACGCCTGCCAGAGATATCTCGAGATTATAGCGTCGGACGCAGAGTGGTAGATCGCTCTTCGGTTACCTTTCATAGCTGAACGCAGCCAAAAGCACGAACGCCTCCCGACACAGCCTTTGTTGATCGAGGCTCATTCAAAGCAACCAGCTTCCGGTACCGCCGCCGCCCCTCTCGTCGTCCCACGTCACATCAAGCTGCGGCTTCACCATGCGCGGGAACAGATCCGACAGCGCCCACACGAGCGCATCCACCGGGTCCGCAGCGCCGCCGCCCTCGATGCCGAACGGCGTGAACAGCACCATCTGATCCTCCAGCGCCGGGAATGCGCCCGCATGGCTCACGCGGCCCTGCTTGTACAGCGCAGTGATGGGCTCGGCGCGCGTCGCTTTTCGCGACTCGCGCGCCTGCCGCAGGGGCAGGCCAGCGCGCTCCGCACGCAGAACAGCTTCAACCATGGCGCCGCCCCGGTTGATTTCGACCACCAGGGCATCCGCTTCATATCGGCCTTGGGCCGCTAGTGCCTTGTAGCCGCGGGGCAGCAAACGGCGCGATAGAACTTCAAGCCCATATCCCCGCTGAACACGACCCAATCCGGCAACGATGGGTCTTGTTTCTGAAGTTCGATCTCTTTCATTGCCAGCTTTGGCAGCCGGATCGACGGCGACGAAGATCCTTTGCGCGTTTGCGAGGCGGTATAGGTCGTGAATCCGGTCAGTCCAAAGAGCGCCAGCAACATCGTCGATGAGTTCTGCATTGAGTCCCTGCCTTTCGAGTTGTGTACCAGCATATTGTTTCGCTATGGTTTCCAAATGGTTAGCGGAGAGGTCTGCAAAAGCCCTCCCGGGCGTGAGTGTGACGGTCTCGCCATAGCTGCGTTGTTGACTATGAGAGCTCTATTTCATCAACTACTGTTGACTGTGAAGGAGCTTCATTTCATCAACTGCTAAAGCAGCCAGCTCCCGCCGCTGCCCCTCTCATCCTCCCACGACACATCCGGGACCGGCTTCACCATGCGCGGGAACAGATCCCACAGCGCCCACACCAGCGCATCCACCCGGTCTGCCGCGCCGCCGCCCTCGATGCCGAACGGCGTGAACAGCACCATCTGATCCTCCAGCGCCGGGAAGGCGCCCGCATGGCTCACCCGGCCCTGCTCGTACAACGCGGCGATGGGCTCGGCGCGCACGGTCTTGCCCCGGGAGGCGCGGACCTGCCGCAAGGGCAGGCCCGCACGCTCTGCGCGGAGGACCGTTTCGACCATGGCGCCGCCCTGGTTTATCTCGACCACCAGGGCGTCCGCCTGGTACCGGTCGAAGGCTGCGATGGCTTTGGCTGCCCAGCCTCGGGGCGACAGACGGCACGATAGATCATCAAGCACGTATCCCCGCCCATCGTCACCCAGTCCGGCAACGACGATTCCAGTTTCGGAGGTTCGATCTCCGTCGGCGCTGGCTTTTGCGGCGGGGTCGATGCCGACGACGACGCGCTGAAAAGCGGGACGCGCATTTCCGCCTGCAACGCGGTGCTGATCCAGGATAGCGCGCGTCCATAGAGAGCCTGCAACGTCGTCAACAAGTTCTGCATTGAGTTCCTGCCTTCCGAGGCGTGTGCCTTCGTAGTGTTTGACGATGGTCTCGAAGAAGTTCCGGGCGAGATTGGCGCGGTTGTCGTAGGTGGTGCCGCGGGTCAAGGCGACACCCTGCCCTTCGCGCGCGAGAAGGTCCCGGACGATCGGGATCGGGCGCGGCGTTGTGGTGATGACCTGCCGCGGATCGTCTCCGAGCCGCAGCCCAAATTGCAGCATGTCCCAGGTTTCGCGGGCGTAGCGCCATTTGGCGAGTTCGTCGCACCAGGCGGCGTCGTGCTGCGGACCGCGGAGTTGATCAGGCTCGGTCGCGTTGTAAAGCGTCGCGATTGCGCCATTTGGCCAGGTCACCCTGCGTTTCGAAGCCTCAAACTTCGGCCGAAACGCGAAAGGATGAATTGCCAGAAGCCCACTCGGGCCTTCGACCATCACGTCCCGCGCATCCGCCGCCGTTTCGGCCACGAGCGCGATCCGCTGGTAGCTGCCGCCGGTCAAAGGAGTTGTCCCGCAAGCGCAGGCCCGTATCCATTCCGCGCCGCTTCGCGTCTTGCCCGCGCCGCGCCCCGCGAGGATCAGCCATGTGTTCCAGTTTCCCGACGGAGCGCGCTGTTCGGGCCGTGCCCAGAAACTCCAGTCATACTGGAGGCTTTTCAGCTCCTGCGGCGTCAGGTCCGCAAAGAACGACGCCCTCTGCTCCTGCGTCAGCGATGCGAGATAGCTTGCGTTCCATTTCGGCGCGGAGTTGCTCGGCATTCACGCTCTCCTCCGGGGTCTTGTCCTTGGCCGGAACGCGGTCGCGGAAGCGTTTGCGGAAGCGATTGCGCATCTGCAGCGCCCAGGCGGTTGCATTCCATGCCCGCGTGAACTGGCCCTTGCGTCCCACCGCCAGCCACCACGCATATTCCAGCTCTTTCGCGCGGCTCATCGCTTCGCGGAAGTCGTCGTAAGTCTGCATCCAGGCGTTC
This sequence comes from uncultured Alphaproteobacteria bacterium, assembly GCA_963833565.1. GTDB lineage: Bacteria > Pseudomonadota > Alphaproteobacteria > Rhizobiales > Rhodomicrobiaceae > Rhodomicrobium. The sequence continues at coordinate 29,359 of CAWHYO010000030.1, read as the reverse complement.
AGCGTCTTGACGCTCACCTGAAGGGCGGCGGCAATCTCGGCCTTGCAACAGCCTTCGGCTGCGAGTTCGAGAATGCGATCGCAATAGGCGGCATTATAGCGCGAAGGGCGCCCGCGCCGTCGCGCCGGCAAGACTTCGAGATCGGTGTTCATAAGACCTCGCAAGACATGACGGATATTTGTGCGGAAGAGCGCAGCGCTATGTTAGCTTTTATATCAGCGCCTCGGACCTTTATTTGAGGTCAGCGGCAAGCTTTCTGCGACTGTAAGGATTTATAGGAGAAGTCACCGTCGCTGCTCAAGGCTGCATTTCATAAACATTGGACGAGATTGAGTTTTTGGCTAAGAAGTTCTTAAAATGGAAACCAATGGCCGCTTTGCCGCCCTGCGTCTCAAAGCGCAAGCCATTGTGACCGCGGCCAAGTTTCTGCTCGGGGTCGAAACCTGAAATACTCGTGATGAGCAAATGTGGGCGGCTGAACCTCCAGAACCCGACTCATCATCGAGGGCAAAAATTTCCCAGATAGGCATGCGCCGATGGAGCAGGCAAACTGCCTGCCTCGCGGCAAAATCATTCGCGAGCGCTTTGTTCCCCGGCGTTCCGACGGAGCGGAACCTTTGCCTTGCTTAAGTGTGTGGTGCTGGGTTAGTAAGTAAGGAGTAAATCATGAACTGGGATGAAATCGCTGCTGACTGGAAGCAGTTCGAAGGCAAAGTGCAGCAGCGTTGGGGAAAGCACACTCATGACGACCTGCAGCACGTGAAAGGCGAGCTGAAGGGGCTGGCCGGCAAAATTCAGGAGCGCTACGCCATCACGAAAGAGAAAGCCGAGCGTCAAATCCACGAGTGGCGCAGCAAGCTCTAGATAAACCCCGGCCGCGCCTCCAAAAGTGACGCCGAGAGGCCGGCTTTAGTTATCTATGACCGCTTTGGCCAGGCAACTCAGCCGCCAAGTCAGGCCGTGTTCCGCGAAATTGAGATCGGCTTCTCCGTCTAAGCTTTGTGTCACGATATTGGATAGCACCATCGATCCGAAGCCTTGCTTGGAAGGCTCCGCTACTGTCGGGCCCCCTTTTTCGCGCCAGCTGATTAGAAAGGTCTCTTCGCCCGTGTCCGCACGACCCGTGCTCCAGCAGATGTCGACGGTGCCATTGCCGTTGGATAGCGCACCGTACTTTCCTGCATTTGTAGCAAGCTCGTGCAAGGCGATGCTGATGGGTTGAGCCGCGCGCGCCGAAATCACAAGAGAGGGGCCACGCAGTTTGATCCTTGTACCAATGAGGTCGCTGAAAGGAGCCAGCTGGGATAGAAATAAATCACCCACCTCTGCGCCCTTCCACTCGTTCCTGACGAGCAAGTCTTGGCTTGCCGCGAGCGATTGAATTCGCTCTCCAAAGCGCTGGATGAAATCATCCGGAGATGCCGCAGCGGTCTGCCTGGCAACCGCCTGGACGAGGGCGAGCATGTTCTTGGCGCGGTGGTTAACTTCGCTCATGAGCAGCCGGATCTGCTCCTCATAGCGCTTACGCTCCGTAACGTCTCGTATGATGCCCGTGAAATAGCTTTTGCCGCTGGCACGCCATTCCGTGACGGCAAGCTCCGCAATGAAAGTCGAGCCATCCTTTCTCCGATGCTCAAGCTCGCGGCCGCGGCCAATGATCTTGGCATTCCCTGTTTCAAGATAGGCGGAGATATAGCGATCATGAGCTGAACAATACGGCTCGGGCATAATGACCGACACATTTTTTCCGGCGAGTTCACTCGTTGCGTAGCCGAGCATACGCTCGCCTGCGGGGTTGATCGTTTGGATTGCACCCAATTCATCGATGACGATGATTGCGTCAGCGGCGGTATTGATGATTGAGCGGCACCGCTCTTCGCGTTCTAGCAGCGCCTCCCCGCTAACGCTGCGTACGATGTCGGCCGCGCCGATGACTCTGCCTTTCCTATCAGCGACAGGTGAGGCGCTTATGGAGACACCGAGAAGCTCTCTATTCTTGTAAATCCGGATCGTTTCGTAAGGTTCGACCCTTTTGCCAGCTGCGATCTGAGCCAGGATGAGGCGCTCCTCATGCGCACGGCCAGGCGGAAAAAGGCGGGCGGTGGATTGACCGATCATTTCCTGCTCACTGTAACCAAACAACCGCTCAGCTGCCGCGTTCCAGCTCGTTACAATCCCGTCCAAGGTTTTGCTTACGATAGCGTCAGAAGATGAGGTCACGATGGCCGCAAGCACAGCGGCGGGCTGGTGAGTAGGTTTGCAATAACCGAATAGCCCGAAGAACGAGCGAAACCGCATGCCGCTTTGCTTTTGCCATTTTTGCATTACCGACAAGAGGTTCTGCAGAAAGTCGGCTGCTTAAGGGTTGCAATACAAGCTCGGAAACGTTCTAGCAAAATAAAGTTCAGGTCAAGAAGAATCCTGAGCAGTACATTCACGTTCGCGATACAGAACAATAACTCAAGCTCAAGGTGTGGTGGCACCCGTGCTGCGTATTTATGAAATATTCTGATATATGTATTGCCTTTTTGGATATCGCTAATCATCGATTCGCGTAGCGGCGCGACTGCATTTCTTCCTCCCCTGGGGGCTAAGGAGTATCAACGGCAGTCGTTAATCAGAACCCCAGGCCGAGGAAAACCGCTTATGGGACAACCCCGCGGGAGTTGTACTTCCACTTCCGCTTTCCTCAATATGAATAGATCGGTCGACACCTAACATGTCTCTTCTCGGCCTCAAGCGCATAATCAAACAAGAGGCTTGCTGGAAGATCCTGAGAACGCGGCAGGCCATCGCGAGGCGCCACTTGTCAACGGGCCGGTGACGCGGGCGGGTTCGTCGAACGCACGGCGCAAGGCCGCGCCCACCGGAGTAAACAGACCGTTGCCGCCGACTAAGGCGATCATCGCCTTAATCCGAACGTGGTTAACATGAGCGCGCCGGATTTATTTCCCGCCGGAAGATGCTTATAAATCCGTTTACGCGGCGCAAAACGAAGACCATCGTGCCGTTAAATCAGACACCTGTAGCTGCTTTATGCATTTGCAAAACAAACAATTTTTCCTATCCATAGCTTCCCATTAAATGGAATCTAATGGCGGAATTTCTCCCTTTACCGGGACGCGCAAAAGTCCGTTAAATACGTTTCGGCCTCAGGGCTATGCGGTTGACTCCCGTACGTCTAGATGTTGTGTCAGCGTCTTGGCTGGGACCGGATCGGTTTGCAGGGCGCCTTCGATAAGGCGATAAAGCAGCTTGCCGCGCGAGCGGGAGGTGCGCCGGTTGAACCGGAAGGTGAACTCATCGAGATAAAAAGCGAGGTGGGCTGGGCTGATCGCGCCCTGATGCGTTCCGAGCCACCAGCGCTTCAGGAGGGAAGCCACACGGTGCGCCAATGGCGTCGCGTCACCCGGAGTGGCCTCCTTGTTGAAGCTGGGAACATGGATGTAATCATAGTCAGGCAGAAAGCCGTAACTGCTCAACCCATCCGAGCGGACAAGGCTTCCGGGTTCAACCGCCGCTTGAACGGCCTTCACGAGCGTCTCTCCACGAGCGTTTTCCAGCACGGAAAGGCGAATGCGGCCAATTGCATTCTCGTTGTCTTTTGCTTCTTCCGCCGCAATGAAAATCAAGGACTTGCCTTCGGCTCCACGTCCGCGACCCCGGCGCTTGCCGCCAAGGAAGGTCTCATCCACTTCGACGATGCCGGAGAGCCTGTCGCGGCCGGGACGAACCATAGCGCGGCGCAGCTTATGCAACCATTCCCATGCGGTGTGATAGCTGCCCAGGCCCAGCGCCTTTTGCAGCCCCAGCGCGCTGACGCCGTTTTTCTGGTTCACCACGTACCACATCGCCTGAAACCATAAGCGCAGCGGTTTGTGCGTGTCCTGGAACAAGGTGCCTGCCAGCACAGAAGCCTCGTACCCGCAGGCGCGGCAGGTGAAAAGGCCACGGGCCTTCTTCCAGCAATCCCCCTTCCCGCACCGCAAGCATTGATATCCGCCCGGCCACCGAACGAGGCTCAGATACTCCAAGCAGGCGTCCTCGGTCGGAAACATATCCATGAAATCGGCCATGTCCGCAGGATACTGCTTCATGCCCAGGACTACTACATCTAGGGCTACGGGAGTCAACTGCATAGCCCTGTTCGGCCTCGCCTGTTAACCATCCGCACGCCGTTTGCGCCTGCTGGGCGCATGCGCCTTCCACAATTTTATTTCTATATATCAATAGCTTGCAGCTGTTAACCTCTCGACAAGGCGCTTTTTTCTAAACTCTGCCTCAAGCAAACAGCTGCCAGCGCAAGCCGGGAAGAGAGATGGAGCCTTCGGAATGTGCATACAAGAAACCGGTTCGCCGCTTGGGTTCCGAGCCAGCGAGCGCCCGGCGATGTTTTCCAGGGCCGCGTCTTTGCGCGACCCCGGAGGTCAGCAAGCTTTAGAAAATCCGCGTGAACAGATAGAACAAGCTGCCTGAAATCAGCATGGCCATGGGGAGCGTCAGCACCCATGCCATGAGGAGATTTCGAATGGTTGACATCTGCAGGCCGGAGCCGCTCGCTGCCATGGTTCCTGCAACACCCGAGGACAACACATGGGTCGTCGAAACCGGCAAACCGAAACCGTCAGCCGCGAAAATGGTTCCCATGGCGACCAGCTCGGCTGAAGCACCTTGGGCATAAGTGAGATGCTGCTTGCCGATCTTCTCACCGACCGTCACAACGATCCGCTTCCAGCCGATCATGGTGCCAAGCCCGAGCGCGATGGCGGTCGCAACCTTCACCCAAAGCGGAATGAACCGTGTGGCGTCGTCGAGGGACGCCTTGTAGGCTTTGAAGACGCTGATTTCCTCGGTCGAAAGATTAAGCTTGTTGTCTTTAAGAAGCCAGCGCAACGCCTCGGACGCGAGATACATATCGTTTCGCACGTTCCCGACGGCGTTCGCCGGAACGTGGGCAATCGAGCCGAACTGTTGAACCTGGTTTGAGATGAGCCGAATGAGTTCGGCCACGGCCGGCAACGTGTTGTTGTCGATCTCGTGCAGCGCAATGTCGGTCGAGACCAACGGCCTCGGATTGCCACCAACCTGGCGTCCATGCGTCTTCTTGTCGAGGATCTGCTCAATTGCTGCAGAGTTTTTCAGGAATAGCGGCATTTGGTTGGCTGACGGCGTTTTGTTGAGCGCGTAAGCCGTCGGCAAGGTCCCTATGAGGATGAGCATGATCAAACCCATGCCCTTCTGGCCATCGTTGGAGCCATGCGCGAAGGAAACGCCGGTGCAGGTCAGGATGAGGAGGCCGCGAATCCACCAAGGCGGCGGCTGATTTCCCTTTGGCTCCGCATAGAGGGCGGGGTTCCGCACGAGATACCGAAGCGTCAGCAGAAGACCCGCAGCGGCGAAGAAACCGACAAGAGGCGAAAGAAGCAGCGCATAGCCGATCTCGGTCGCTTTCGACCAATCTACGCCCGATGTGCCGTCCCTGCCGGCCAGAAGCGCATTTGTAATACCGACGCCGATGATCGACCCGATAAGCGTGTGCGATGATGAGGCGGGCAAGCCAAGCCACCAAGTGCCGAGGTTCCAGACAATGGCGGCGAACAGCAAAGCGAACACCATCGCGAAGCCATTATGAGAGCCGACCTGCAAGATCAACTCGACCGGCAGAAGCGAAATGATGCCGAAAGCAACCGCGCCAGTGGAGAGCAGCACACCCAGGAAGTTGAAAAAGCCTGACCAGACCACCGCAAACTGCGCGGGCAGCGAATGGGTGTATATCACGGTCGCAACGGCGTTGGCGGTATCGTGAAAACCGTTCACGAACTCGAAGCCAAGCGCAATCAGGAGGGCGGCGCCCAAGAGCAGGAACGGCAACATATGTTGTGACGGGAACGCCCGACGCCAGAACGTCGGAGTATACCCCGTAGACGGTAAAAAGCAGGCCGGTCGCCAACAGCAAGATGAAGATGATCGCGGTGACAGGCGCGACTTTTGTATCGAGGTTTGGTTTCGGCGATGCCTGCCCCGGCATCGGCGCTGCGATATCGGACATGTAGAAACTCCCAAGCGCTTGACGGGCAAGCTATCTCGCAGCCACATGACAGTTTGATGAATGTCAAAGATTGCTGAAAAAACCCTATATAGCTCAAACGTCGCCGTTTACCCGCTCTGCCTCCCAGGAGACCGCGGTCACGAACGGTTCAAGGCTCAAGCGGCCGACAATATTTTCCAGGGCCGCGTCTTTCCGGGAGCCTGGAGCCGTGTCAACCGTGACGCAGACTTTGCCGCTTTCGGGGAGATCCTCGCTTTCGATCTTTCTCAGGCCCAGCCCTCCCTGCGACAGCGCATGAAGCAAAAGCGAGCGCACATGCGCTTCCTCTGTGCTGCGGCAGGTCACCGCGATGGTATATTGCGTTTCGCCGTCATCGGTCGCCGCCAACTTACGGCGATTGATGCCCAATATCGCCGATCTCATCGCGATATTCGTTACCACAACGAGAACTGCCGCGCCGAGGCTGAGAGCGTAGTAGCCGCCGCCCGCGAAAGTTCCGACCATGGCAGAGCACCAGAGCGTAGCGGCTGTATTCAGTCCGCGCACATTGATGCCTTCGCGCAAAATCACGCCCGCGCCAAGAAAGCCGATGCCGGAAACCACCTGTGCCGCGACGCGTGTCGGATCGCCCTGGCCCGACCACGCTGGAGAAGGCCACGAAACCGGCCGAACCCAGCGCGACGAGCGAATTCGTTCGAAGGCCCGCCATTTTCTGATGCCATTGTCGCTCGACGCCAATGGCCGCGCCCGCGACGAGCGCGGCGGCGAGGCGCGCCAGAACTTCACCGAGCATAAGGACATCGCTCATGAGCCTGCACCGATCTCGCTTTCAGGGATGCGGGAGTGATGCGCCAGGTGCGGGCTTGATTGCAACCTTATTCGGCTTCGCGGGCGCTGCCCGTAAGACAGAAAGAGTGGGTAGCGGGGCGCTGCCACTTGCCAAATTGCGCGCAGCTTGCAACTTGTGGCTTTCGCATCCGGTTGAAGATTCGTGATGCGAGCAAGCGGCGGTTAAGGGTAGGGAATGAGCAAGCAAAATATGGCTTCGACACGAGACCTATTCGGCGAGGAGGCCCGAAGCCGAAGGCGACGGTCAGCCGCTTGCCGCAAAAGCCGGGCGAAAGCTACACCGCCGCCGACATCGAGGTGCTGGAAGGGCTGGAGCCCGTGCGCCGTCGCCCCGGCATGTATATCGGCGGCACCGACGAAAAGGCGATGCATCACCTCTTCGCCGAGGTGCTCGACAACGCCATGGATGAAGCTGTCGCGGGCCACGCGAGCTTCATCGAAGTCTCGCTCGAAGCGGACGGCACGCTTTGCGTCACCGATAATGGGCGCGGCATACCGGTCGATCCGCACCCGAAATATCCGGGGAAGTCGGCGCTCGAAGTCATCATGACGATGCTGCACTCCGGCGGCAAATTCAACTCGAACGTCTATTCGACAAGCGGCGGTTTGCACGGCGTCGGCGTCTCCGTCGTGAACGCGCTCTCCGAGCATCTCGAAGTTGAGGTTGCGCGCGGGGGCAAGCTTTACCGCCAAACCTTCTCGCGCGGCGTGCCGCAGACGCGCCTCGAAGATCGGGGCACGGTCCGCAACCGGCGCGGCACCACGGTTCGTTTCCGGCCCGACCCCGAAATCTTCAAGGAGAGGGCGCACTTCAAACCCTTACGCATTTTCAAGATGGCGCGCGCGAAGGCTTATCTCTTCGGCGGCGTGGAGATCCGCTGGTCCTGTGCCCCCGAGCTTCTGCACGGCGACACGGATGTGCCCGAGAAAGCCGTCTTCCATTTTCCCGGCGGCCTCCGCGATTTTCTCGCGACGCGCATCGAAGGGTTCACGCCGGTCACAAAGGACGTCTTCTCCGGGCGCGTTCAAAAAGAAGGCGGCCACGGCAGCGTCGAATGGGCGGTGGCATGGCTTGCCGATGAGGACGGCTTCACCCAGTCCTACTGCAACACCGTGCCGACGCCCGATGGTGGCACGCATGAGCAGGGCCTTCGCGCCGCGCTGTCGAAATCGCTGCGAGCCCATGGCGACCTGACAAACAACAAGCGCGCCGCGCAGATTACGCCGGACGACATTTTTGTTTCGGCGGGCGTGATGCTATCGGTGTTCATCCGTGAACCTGAATTTCAGGGGCAGACGAAGGACAGGCTGTCATCCGCAGAAGCGGCTCGCGTGGTCGAGGGCACGGTCAAGGATGCGTTCGATCATTGGCTGGCGGCTTCTCCGCAGCAGGCCAACGGGCTTCTCGACTTCGTCATCGAGCGCGCTGAAGAGCGCCTTCGCCGCAAGCGCGAGAAAGAGACGGCCCGGAAGAGCGCGACGCGGAAGCTTCGCTTGCCGGGCAAGCTCGCCGACTGCTCCAAGAACGCGAAAGACGACACCGAAATCTTCATCGTTGAGGGCGACTCGGCTGGCGGCTCGGCGAAGCAGGCGCGCGACCGCGCCACGCAGGCCATACTTCCCTTGCGCGGCAAGATCCTGAACGTCGCGAGCGCCTCACGGGATAAGCTCGCGCAGAACCAGCTGCTTGCAGACCTCACGCTGGCGCTCGGCTGCGGAACCGGGAAGCACTACAAAGATGCCGAGCTGCGCTACGACCGGGTCATCATCATGACCGACGCCGATGTCGACGGCGCGCATATCGCCTCGCTGCTCATCACTTTCTTCTATCGGCAGATGCCTGAACTCATCCGCAACGGGCATCTCTTCCTGGCCGTGCCGCCGCTCTATCGCTTAAGCCAGGGCGGCAAGACGGCCTATGCGCGCAACGACGCCCACCTCGCCGAACTGAAGGCGACCGTGTTTAATGGCCGGGGTAAGCTGGAAGTTAGCCGCTTCAAAGGCTTGGGCGAGATGATGCCCGCCCAGCTCAAAGAAACGACCATGCACCCGGGCAAGCGCACGCTGCTGCGTGTCGAGATCGCGGGCCGAAGCGGCGACCTCAACGGCCTTGACCTCGAAGCGGACGAAGCCGCCGCCGCCGACATCGTCGAGCAGCTGATGGGCAACAAGCCCGAGGCGCGCTTCCGCTTCATCCAAGAGCGCGCCGCGTTCGCTGAACCCGACGCGCTGGATATTTAGGACTGTTTACGCCTAGTGCCTTAACGTCAGGCTTGCGGATCCGCCGCTGCTTTGGAGGCTCACGCTCTGGGTGTTGCCGTGAACCGTCACGTAAATGCTGCCAGAGATATTATACTGGCTGTTGAAGAAGCTTCCTGAATAGCTGTTTGCGCCGACCCTGCGCAGCCGCGCCGATTGGAAGACGCTGCCGGATGGCGTTGCGCAGTTGCCGCTCATCGTAACGCTGGCGCCGCCGCCGGAATAGCTCGCGCGGCAATGCGCCCTCTCGCGCTGCCCCGAGGCATAGACAACAGTCCCACCCCCGCTCCATGAGCCGGCGATGGTTCCGCCTTCGTCTCTTGCTTCGACAAACGGCATTCCGATGGAAAGGGCTGAAACAAAAGCCGCCCCGATCAAGCTTGCACGCATCACTTTCAACGCCATCACGGTACTCCTCCTAGTTTCCTTCAGTCATAAACCAAGAAGTGCAAACAAAAGGTAACTCAACTCAGGCTTCACAGCGCGTGTTCCACTTCTGAGCCAGCCGCAGGCTGACGGTTTCGCCGCCGCCATCGTAGCAAGAACATAATTATTGGCCGTAGCACGAGAAGATCCGCGAAGAGCGCGGCTATCATCGCAAAAGCCGAAAGCCATCCGAACAACCTGAGAGAGGGTAAATCCGAGAATACCGTAACTGCCAGCCCACAGGCCAGCACCACGGTGGTCAGGATCAAAGCCGGTCCCACAAGAACGGTCGCCCGCTCGACGCCGATGCCAGGGGATTGGTCCGGCCTGTCTTCTAGCCGCAGCCTGTTCAGGAAATGGATCGTCGCACTAAGCCCAAGCCCGAAAGAAACGGTCAGAGCGACGATGCTGGCAAATTGCAGTCCGCTTCCGACAAACCAAAGCAGCACGCCCGAGGCGAGGATTGGAAATATCGCGGGCAGGATTGCCGACAGCATCACAATCACGGAGCGGAAAGCTAGCCCAATGAAAGCAGCAACGAATACGATCTCAATCGTCAACGCCTTATTGAGCCGCTCAATCATGGCGGAACTGTTCCGGGCTGCAATAGCCGAAAGCCCGGTCACCGCGATTTGATACCCGGGATGCTCCGCCCGAACGGTATTCAAAGACTTATCCAGCATGTCGATCAGGGGAAGCAACCGGTTCGCGTCCTCGTCGGGGATGAGCCCGGAAACAACCGCCGCATCCTTCTTCGCGTCGAGGAAGCGGTGAACGAGATGGTCGGGAAGATAGCCGACATACTCCTTGAGCGTCTCGATGTCAGACTTGCCCAGCTTCTCGGCGAGCCACCGGCGCAGCGTTTCGAGAGACCAGACATTGCCAACGCCAGCCTGTTTTTCCAGGATGCTGTGCACCTCGCCCAGCACGGCGAGCGCTTGCGGGTCGTAGATAGTGAGTTCCGCGCGGCAGTTCGATAAGCACGTCGATCGGGTTGGAGCCGGTAAGCTTTGTATCGAGGCGATGGCTTGCGGCAACGGCCTGCTGCTTGTCCGGAACCTGATCTGCAAGCCGGTATCGTGCATCGAGATTTGAATAGATGCCGGCAAGGGCCGCCACGATCGAGAGGCTGATCAGGCTGTAGATGCCGGGACGGGCCACCACGCGCAACGCGATCCAGGAACAGAACGCTCGCAGCCCGTCGATGGCTGAGTCCGCGCCTTTGAGCCGGGCCGCGAAGGCGGCCTCCCTCCTGACGAGCAACACCCCGAGAAGCGGCAGAACCGTAATGACCGTGAAAAGCGCAATCACGGTGGAAATGATGCCCGCCTCGCCGAAGTTCCTGATCATCTCGGAGCTGGAAAACAGGAGCGCGATGAACGAGAAAGCCGCTGTCGCATGGGTCAGCACGCAGGCCGGCCCGACAACAAGGATCGCATTGCGGAATGCGCTCTCTTTGCTTTCGCCCCGGATGAGCCGGTCGCGCGCCGCAAAGGTGAGTTGCATGCTGTCCGAAAAGCTGATGACCATGATGAGAGGCGTCATCACGTTCAGGAAGGTGTTCAGCTTGAAGTCCAGCCAGCCAAGCGCGCCCTGCGCCAGAAGGATCGCCATCAACGGCGGGGCGGCGGCAATGATCATGAACGAAAGCCGCCTGAAGAAGATGATCGCGATCAGGCAGCCGGCGGCGAAGCCGATGCCGTTGTAAAGGAGTTGGTCGCGTTCGACAGCGTTTCGAATCTCGAGGCGCATGACGGGCACGCCGGAAAGCTCAGCCTTGAGGTCGGAGCCTTGTAAATCATCGGCAATCGTCTTCCGAATTGAGCCGACAACGTCGCCCACCTTCTCGCTATCGGCCACTTCAGGGTCGAGCGCTATTACGACGAGCGCGAGTTTGCCGTCTTCCGATAACAGCTTGCCTCGAATAAGATCGTTGGAGAGAACACGCTCGATCAGCGCCTTGTAATCGTCGCCCTCGGGAAGATCGGCGGGGAAAAGAGGCCCTGGCGAGTGTCCCGCCTGGGGAACTTCCCGCGCCGAAAACATGGAAAGAACGCCGCGCGTGCCTTCTATCAGCTGAACATCGGTTACAACATCGCGAAGTTTATCGATGTTCTCCCGGTTGAGAAGTCCGTCGCCCTCGATAACCATCAGCACGTCATATTCGTGCGAGGGAAAGCGCCGCGACAGGTCCTCGAACTGCCGGAACTCGGGCGTATCGGAACGGAAAAGGGAACTGAGCGAGTTGTCGACCTTCAGCTTCGCAACGCCGAATGCAGCGAAGACGCAGACAGCAGCCACGATAATAGCGGACACAATCGGCGCTCGGAGCGCAATGAGTCCGACGCGCTCGAAACCTAGAACAAGGCGATAGTGGCCCTCTGGCTTGGCAGGGACTCGTCCCCCGGCGGGTTTCTTGTCTCGATCGGTGCCGATCATGGGCAATCTGCCTATCTAAGTTGCTTCGAGAATCACCACTAGCCCAAGTCTTCAACTCAAGAAAGCCTTGAAGCGAAGTCACCGCGCGCTTGCAGTTCAATTCAACCTAGAACTCAAACCTATAGAGGTCATAGCCTTCCAAACTTTAAGATCCAATGCACGAGGAATTGATGTTTTGAAGCGTCCGCTATCATTATGTGTTGGCGTGGAGCCACCCGACGTGAACTTAGGTTAGAATGAAGCAGCCTTCTCGATTACGGGCACGGCCCAAGCCGAACTACGGGGTCGACTTGCCCGTAAGGGTGAGGCTGCTTTTTGCAGCGGGCGCTGGCGCGATACTCGTGGCCTTTTATTGCCGCCGTTCCGTTTGGGCGATTTTCAGGTAACTCTTGTCGGCCCCACTTTGCTCGCCCTTGGCAGTCTCAGCCTCGGGGTTTGCGCCTCGAAGTTGGCCTACTGTCTTTGGGGCAAGTTCAACATCCGCAGACGCATGCTTGGGATGGTGCGCTGGCGCGGCAACGAAGCCGTTCTCGATATTGGAACCGGGCGCGGGCTTCTTGCCATCGGGGCAGCAAAACGCCTTCGCACGGGGACGGTGGTAAGCATTGACGACTGGCAGAGCGCAGCCGGCGCCGGCAGCAGGCTTGAGGCAACCCAACGGAACCTTGAACTCGCCCGCGTTCATGACCGTGTCGAGTTGAGGAGCGATGATCCTCTTCACATCGCGTTCGTGGACAATTCCTTCGACGTCGTTCTTTCACTTTTGTTTTTGCATTACATCGACGATGCCCCCGGGCGCGCAAAAGCATGCCATGAGATCGCCAGGGTTCTCAAGCCCCAGGGCATTGCGGTCATTGCGGATCAGTCAAACGTTAGCGATTATGCGCGCGCGCTGGAGGCCGCCGGACTGAAGGTAGTCGGCCCCAAACAATATTTCTTCGAGGCCTTCATCGCGCTTGAAATATTGACCGCGAGGAAACCCGGTTAGAGTCACTACTATGGGAACAGGACGAACTCCGGACCTAGCAAAGAGCCGGTATCTGGCCGATAGGCCCGAGCCCGGTCCGACTTTGTTATTCCAACCCTGTGCTATCCTATGATGCTTTCTTTTCTCTCTTGGCGGCACGATAACCAGCGGCGGCAGTATCTTTCTCGCACATATAAGCACCTCGCTTGGTCTTCCCGTAAGTGGCGGTGCCGGCGTGATGGTACACTTTCGTGCCCGTGTTGACCCAAACAACCGTGTCGCCAGGACAACTCGCTTTGGCCTCGGCCTCGGTGGCGAACTGGCCTGCCTTCGTCGTCGTCCCTGAAGCGCGCTTCTTCTTGGGCGCGGGGGTGCTAGGAGAAGGCGTCGTTGCTTGCGCCGTGCTTCCGAATGGATTTTGCGCCGGTTCCGTTTGAGCGAACGCGGAAGCGGCGGAGCAAACAGCCAAGGCCGCTCCAATGAGAAGAGCGGTGCGGGATGGCAAGCGCATAAATAGCTCCTTTTTTGAAAAGCCCTCTGGATTGGGAGCGGACTGTAACAGCCCAAGCTTCGGGCGAGCAAGTCCGCATTTGGGCCATTTTTGCCACCCGGGCCGCTCAGTTTACACCTCACTCGGCTTGCGCCGGCAGGGCTCAACTGCTGCCTGATTTCGTTTGGAAGGCCGCCGCCGGATCGAGCATCACTGCGCACCTGACTTCATTTCCCACCCCAAGATATTCGAGGCTGTTAAAGGATAGCGCGCGCGAGGTGGCAATTCCCCGGCCATGGGGATCTGTCGCTCGCTTGATCGAGAAGTCCAAATAATCCTTCCAGTCGAAACCTCTGCCCGCATCCTTGATGTGAACAGTGAGCGCCGCTTGCGTTGCCTTGAACGTGAGGGTCGCGAACTTCTTGCTATATTCCGGCAGGCTGAGCCTGCGTTCAATCTCCTCCTTCCAGCTGTCGTTTCGAAGGAGCTTGGTTTTTTCGCTGTAGGTGATGCCGAGATTGCCATGCTCAACGGCGTTAAGCAAAAGCTCGTGTAACCCAATCACCAGGCTTTCGGGTTCCGGAAAACAATTGGAGACAAAAGAGGCAAGCCCGGCAGCCTCCTCCAGGGTTTGGAAACGGAACCGTGCCTCTTCCATGAGGCCAAGCGCTCGGCCGCAAGCGCTAACCTTTTCTCTCAATTTCTTCTTGGTTCTGGCATCCGCCAAAGCGGCGTTTACGATGCCAAGAAGGGTAACGCTCGCATAGGGTTTGGTCAGATAGTAATAAACGCCTGCCTTGATTCCCTCCGAGACTTGGTCTGTTGCCGACGCCCCCGTTTGCATGACAACCGGAATGTCCTGAAAGCGAGCATCGGCTTTAGTACGGCGCACGACGTCCATGCCGCCAAGGTTTGGCATCACCCTGTCGAGGACGATCAATTCAATACCGGGATCTTCCTCCAGCTTTTGCAGGGCAATGACGCCGTCTTCAGCCCGCACCACCTGATAGCCAGCGCGGCCTAAATGATGCTCCATGAGGTCGAGGTTGAACTCATCGTCATCAACGGCAAGAATTTTCAGGTGAGCGCTCGTGCCGTTCCCAAAACTCATCTAAGCTGTTCTTATTTTCAGGTCCGCTTCAATGCCGCTCCAGTCTCGGCCCGATGTTTGAGTTGTCCGAATAGGAGCTTGACCTGCGCATTATGCGCGTTTGCGGTTTGATTTCACTTACCGGGAAAGCACCAATTTCAAGTTTCTAGTTTATTTGTTGCATCGGTAGCAGACTGGCGGATAGGCGCAGCCTGCCTGGCGAGGCACGAGCCCCCACTGCCTCGCTAAACACCGGTTTCTAACACACAGCCCGGACCAACTTTATCTCAGGGCGCGAGCGCGTTACTGAGAGCGCGTGCAAGTTGGTCCCGCGTGTAGGGCTTGCCAAGAGTGATGAGGCCGTCGAACTCCTGTTGAGCGTCGATAGCACGATCCCCCGCGTTATAGCCAGAGCACATGATGAGTTTGACGTCCGGCTTGTTCGACGCCACCCAGCGCGCCACGTCATAGCCTGTCATCCCCCCCGGCATGACGATATCGCTCAGCACGAGCCGCACTCCTTCTTGCAACTTGAGCCGCTCAAGGGCTTCCGGACCCGTTTTTGCTTCTGTGGCAGTATACCCTAGCGCTTCGAGCCGCTTACGCGTTACTTCGCGGACGTCATCATCGTCTTCGACGACCAGAATGAGTTGACCGCGACCGAGAGGAACTCCACTGGGCCCGAGCCCCTGCGCTACCGGCCCCTTAGTCGCGCGAGGCAAATAGATCATGACGGTGCACCCATGCCCCGGAGCGCTTTCAATCGACATGAACCCACCCGTTTGACCTGCAAAGCTTGCAACGCTCGTAAGCCCAAGTCCGGTCCCCGCTCCAGGTCCTTTGGTGGTGAAGAATGCCTCAGTCGCCTTATCGAGGACGTCTTGGGGCATACCGACGCCATTATCGGCGATCGCGAGCCGGACATAATTTCCCGGCGTAGCCCCCAGATGCAGCTTTGCCGCTGCCGTATCGAGGGAGACATTGGAGGTCGAAATCCGGATGTTGCCACCGCTTGGCATCGCATCACGCGCGTTCGCCGCGAGATTTAGCATCGCGCTGTCAATCTCGCCCGAGTCAGCGAGCGTCGTCCAAAGGTTGTCGGCGAGATCGGTCGTGACCGAAATGTGCTCCCCCACCGTGCTCGCGAGAAGTTTTGCGGTTTCCTGGACGCGACCGTTGAGATCAAGGCACTCTAGCTTGAGCGTGCGTTTGCGGGCAAGGGACAACAGCCGCCTATTCAAGGCGCTTCCCTTTTCGGCGGCGTTTCGCGCGCGCTCAAGGAAGCTCCGGGTTGTTTCATCGCCGATGAGATCCTGGGCGATTTCCAGATTGCCCGATATGGCATGCAGAAGATTGTTGAAATCGTGCGCGACGCCGCCTGCGAGTTGCCCCACAGCTTCGAGACGCCGCGCGTTTGCCAGCTCTTGCTCATTGCGTTTGCGCTCGGTGATGTCCCGCATGATGCCGGTGAAGAAACGCCGGCCTTCGCCGTCTCGCCATTCCGTAACCGCAACGTCGATCGGAACCGTGCGCGCCATCCTTGCGGCTCCCTCGATCTGCCTGACCGCTGCCCCTGCCTGAGAATCCTTTGAGGTAGTGGTCATGCTGCGCCGCGAAATGCGGCGGCATCAGGATGGCGATATTGCGCCCGACAAGGTCTTCCAGACCGTAGCCGAAGATGCCCTCCGTCGCACGGTTTGCCGACTGGATGATCCCCTTCTCGTCAATGACAATGATGCTGTCGGCCGCCGTGTCGATAATCGAGCTGAGCCGCGCTTCGCTCTCACGCAGCCGGTTTGCCGCTTGCTTTTCATCGGTGATGTCGCGAACTGAGACAACAGCTCCGGTGATGTTGCCGCTCTTGTCGCGAATGGGAGCGAAATTGTAACTTCCTATGTAGGTTTGGCCATCTCGCCGCTTGATGGTGTATTCAGCTGCTGTCGCTGTCTCACCGCGGAGCGCTCTTTGGGAAGGCCATTCCTCCGGCGGCACCGGTTCGCCGTTTGGTAGGAACAACTTTAAAATATCCGGATACTCGGAAAATGTCTGAGCGCAATCCTCTTTCGATTTGAATTTGTGGAACCGTGGCAAAAGCGTCATTGAAATCAATGAAGCGACTCTCCGCATCTAAAATGAAAACACCGTCCCTCATGGCCGCGAGAGCGGCTTCCAACTTCGATTTGGTTGCCAGAGCCTCCTCGTCGCTCTTTTTGCGCTCCGTTATGTCAAGACCGACGGTGACCGTGAGGCGCTGCCCGGAAGCGTCGCGGCCAGATGGTGCTGTCTTAATCGACCAGAGCCGTTCTTGATCAAACTTGGTATAGATGCGAAGCTCTCCGCGATCCGTGGGAATGGCCTTTTCGAAGGCAATGCCCACTTGCTCTTTCACCCACGGCGCCAAGTCACGATAGGCCAGTGCCTCCCACTCGTCCCGCGTTGGGATGTCTGCAGCCGTGTAGCCGGTAAATTCCGTCAAGGCCGGGTTGATGAGGAGAATTTTACGATCCTCCCTCGACACCATGATGGGAACCGGCACGTGCTCAATGATGGAGCGCAGAAGCTCTTCACGGTCACGCAACGCTTGCTCGGCTTGCTTCCGCTCGGTGATGTCTTGAACCAATCCCGCAACGACCTGCTTTCCTGAAACGGATCGGCGCTCTCCATGCGCTTCCTGCCATCGGCTCGAACCGTCCGGAAGCAATGACTCGCCACTCCAATCGGAAAGGCTCCCCCGTTTTGAGGGTATGCCGAAGGCTTTCCTCAAGGCGCGCTTGGTCCTCTGGATGCACGCGGGAGAGAGCTGTTTCATGAGTAGCAGGCGTGCCGGGAGCGATGCCAAGGAAGAAAAGCGCTCTATCGGAGGCGGCAAGCTTTCCTGTTGAAAGCTCGACTTCCCAAGTTCCCGCATTCGCCGCTTCAAGGGCAAATTTCAGACGCTCCTCGCTTTCGCGCAGCGCCGCCTCTGTGCGCTTTAGTTCCGTTATCTCGATATGAGCGGCGACCGCTCCGCACACGTTTCCCGCGCCGTCCAAAAGAGGCAAGGCATTGCCAAGCAGGAACTTGCTGCTCCCATCAGCCAAACGAACTTCTGTCTCCTCCCCGGAGAATGCACGGTTTGCAATAGCCTTGCGTAGCGGCGTCTCGGAAGGCCCCAGGCGGCGCCCATCTTGAAAGAGATCGAAATTCTTCGCCAATCGGTCAGCCGGGCCCGATTTCGAAAGATTCGTCCCCGGAGGAAGTTGCAACAACTCGTAGGCTGCCGCGTTTCCTGTGACCTCAAAGCAGTCAGCATCTCTCGCGATAAGGACGGCAGCAGGTATCGCGGCCAGAATTGTTTCCAACTCTTTGCGCTTTTGTCTTTCCAGCTCTTCGCTTTCGCGCAGTGCCGCCTCCGTGCGCTTCAACTCTGTGACATCTGCGAAGGCGGCGACGGCCCCGCGAACTTCCCCCGCGTCATTGAACAAAGGCAGGGCGTTGCCCAGCAGGTACTTGCTGTCGCCCTCAACGAACCGAAGCTCGATCTCTTCCCTGGAAAATGCGCGTTTGGCGGCGGCCTTCTTGATAGGAAGTTGCCTCTGGCAGCAGACGCCGCCCGTTTTGGAAGATCTCAAAGTTTGGCTGGAGCCCGTCCAACAGGCGCCGATTTGGAAAGGTTGGCTCCTGGAGGAACGCGGCAGAGCTCGTAGGCTGCGGGATTGCCGGTCATATCTACGCAAGTGGCGTCCTTCGCGATGAGCACGGGGGCTGGGATTGCGGCAAGGATCGCCTCCAATTCCTCGCGTTTTTGGCGTTGCATCTCTTCGGCATTCCGAAGAGCCTCCTCCATGCGTATTCGTTCGGTGATGTCGATCACCACGCCGATATAGCGCTCCGGAGATCCGTGTGCGTCCGCAATTGGCTTGCCGCGCGCAAACAACCAGCGGTCGGGTTCGCCTTCCGGCAGGTTCACGCGCCATTGAATTTCATACTCCCGGCCAAGTGCCGCCGCTTCTTTGACCGTCTTTGTTATGCTCTCGCGATCTTCAACGTGGATCGACGAAGCCCACGTTTCGAAACGGGACTCGCATTGGCGAGAATGTAGTCCGCACAAGCTCCACAAATTCTCGGACCACTGAGTGCTGCCATCCGCCAGCTTCCACTCCCAGGTCCCGACTTTGGCCGCCTCTTGAGCCAGACGCATCCGCAGTTCGCTCTCCTGCAAGACCTCCTCGGCCCGCTTCCGCTCCGTGATGTCGATGACCACGCCGATATAGCGCTCTGGCTCTCCGTTTGCGCCCCTGATCGGCCTGCCGCGCGAAAGGAGCCAGCGCTCGGGTTCGCCCTCCGGCAGGTTCACGCGCCATTGGACTTCGTACTCCTGCCCGGTTGCAATCGCATCTCTGAGGGCCTTCGTAGCGCGTCCGCGATCTTCAGGATGGACGGCTGACGCCCAAGCTTCAAATGAGGGCGTGGATTGCTCACGTTTCAGGCCGTACAAGGCCCATACGTTGTCAGACCACCGGCTAAGGTTGTCAGCCACCTTCAGTTCCCAGGTTGCGGCTTTGGCCGCCTCCTGAGCTAGGCGGGTTCTGAGTTCGCTCTCACGCAACGCGCAAACCGCCTCGACCCTTTCGGTCACGTCTTCGCTCATGATCGTGATGCCGCCAACGGTCTGATCGGCCGTCAACCAAGGGCGCACTTCCCAGCGCAGCCATTGTGTTCGCCCGTCGGCGCGAACGAAAGGATCTTCCTCGGCACACAAGACCTCGCCGGCCAGCCCTCGCCGATGAACCTCTTTCCAACGCTCAGGGACCTCGGGGAAATCCTCGTAATGGGAACGGCCGACAAGGCTCACTTCGTTGGGCCAGTAATCTTTTATCCAACGACCGCTGCAGGCTATGTAGCGCATCTCGCGGTCAAACATGGCAATGGCGGCGGGCGCCTGTTCCACGAACCTGCGCAAGCACTCCTCGCTTTGACGCAAGAGCTCCGCCGCTCTTCTTGGCGAGGTGTAGTCGCGGTAGATTTTTGAGGCGCCGACGATTTTCCCGTCCGGGTCCCAGATGGGCGAGACTGTTAAGCGGACATCGATGGGACTGCCGTTTTTATGAAGACGGACCGCCTCATAGGATTCGACCCCCTCGCCTGCTCCGATCTTTGTGAGATTTCGGTCTTCTTCTTCCTGCCGGTCGACAGGAATCAGGCGGCGAATGGACTCGCCGATCATTTCGCCGGGATCGTAGCCGAAAAGCGTGGCCGCGGCCGGATTCCAACTCGTGACCGTTCCTTCAAGCGTCTGGCTTACGATCGCGTCGAAGGACGAGTTGACAATCGATGCCAGCAGATCGGCAGACCCGGGGTTTTCTTGTTCCATGACGTTCGCGGACCTCCAGACCAATTTGCATGCCAGCAATGAGGGGGTCCTGCTCCCTAGCCGTTTATGTCCTCATCCCAAGGTGACTTCAACGACCCTATGCAAGGCTTTTGTTGAGGCGCCCAATGCATATCGGCAAAGATTTGGAACTATAGCTACCGGCGTTCGCGAAGCGACAGCTGCCACTGCCCAAGTTACATGCTGCCCGTTTAAGTCGTTGGTTTTTAGGCGTCTGGCGGCGTCGGAAGCGGCATGCAGTGCGGCACTCTCTCCGCCCGTCGCGTCAAGATGGTAGCCGCCCTGTGCGTCTAGGGTCTCATCTACAGGCCATCTTCCCGTTCATGCCTCACCCCTAGACACGAAAGTATGGATTTGACGACATAGCACGTCACGCGGGGCATAAAGCTAGTTGCCGTCTCTCCGGCTGTCACGCCAATTTATCGGTCACTTGAATTGCAAGCCTTGGCGTTCTCTCGCGCTTCGCACCGACTGCGAACTTTTAATTCCTGTTACCGTCTCTCCGGTCTGTCACGCTTGAGCCAATCTGCTTGCGTTACGCTTGTTAAGCTGACCCTGCCTCCGCATCGTTACGGGATTGCATTCGATGCGATAACCTTCTCTGCGACTTGTCCCTAGGTGAACCTCGTTATTTATGCGGAGATAAGATATTCGTTTTTGCCAATAAACCAGCCTTCAAGCACTCCAACTTCAGGCAGGAACAAAGGATCCTCATTCGGCAAATCAATCGTGTTTGAGTGGTCAAGCATAGACTGGCGAGCGGCAACAATGTTCACAAACTTGCCTAGATTAGTGATCTTTTGGCCTTCTTTGTTGTGAGCGGTTACTGTGTACATCGTCGCCTCCTGTTGTTGTTGGAGACAATGCAACAAACTGGAGAGTAGGCCGCAGGAGTTTCACCCGCAGCCTCTCGCAGAACGGTGCGTGAGCCTCTCAACTCACACCGCTCCCATCAAGCAAACGCGCCTGGCGTCCCAAGTTTCCAGTGTGCAAAGAGCTGCGGGCATTTCCGGGAGACCTCCTGCAAGAAGGTTCCCGCCCGCGTCTTGCTACGGAACCGCTTGTACTTCTTCCTCGCCCAGGCAACCAGCGATTTATTGATATGCCTGTAGAGCGGAGCCAAAGCCGAAGGCTGGAACCGCCCGTGATAAGCAATCCATCCACGGAGGATTGGATTGAGTTTTGAGACGATGTCCTGAAGGCTGAGGTCCGTGCGATTACGATAGTTCAAGCGGCGCCCTTCTGGCGCATCGCCGTGAGAGCCGCCGGGCTGACCGCCGCCGTAAAGCCGGTGAACAGGTTGCCTGTCTTGCTGGCCTTCACGCCGCGGCCCCGGAACTCATACCCAAGAAAAGTAAACTTGGTATGTTCATGCGTCCCGGTCCATCTTTCATCTTTGCAGTAGACAATCTTGGTCTTCGCTGGATGCATCTGAAGGCCGCACTCCGCGAACCCCGCTTCCAGCGCAAGCTTAATCTCTTGCGCCTACTTCACGCTTTTACAGTGTACGGGCCATCGTCTGCATACCGGCACCAGGGAGCCTTGGGATAGGTCCGCGTCATCCAGACGTCGAACGTATAATGCAAGAAAAGATTGGCCAGCAGCAGACTGATAACTCCGCCTTGCGGAGTTCCCCGTGCACGCTGCACAAGTCTTCCGTCCGCAAGCTGTAGAGGAGCCTTAAACCACCTCTGAATATAAAGCCGAACCCACTTGCAATCCGTATGCTTATCCAGTGCCTTCAGCAGCAAACCACGCTCGATATTATCAAACAGAGCTTTGATATCGAACTCTAAAACCCAATCATACTTCCAGCAACGCTCGCGCGTGGTCGCCACGGCGTCCGGCGCGGATTTCTCCGGCCGGTAGTAGCCATAAGAGTCCGGAAGAAAGACAGGCTCCAGAACCGGCTCAAGCACCATTTTGACGACCATCTGAGCCACGCGATCCGACACCGTGGGAAGTCCGAGTATCCTTTCCCCGCCACTCTTCTTCGGAATGGCGACCGCCTTGACAGGCGGGGCGGGAAGTAGGTCCCAGAGGACATGCGGCTCCAGTCTTGTAGAGGTTGTCTTTAAGCTTCGATTTAAACTGCCCAATCGTCTCGTTATCAATTCCAGCACCGCCCGCACTATTCTTCACAGCGCGGAAAGCCGCCACAACCAGTTTCTTTGGGATATCGAACGGTTTTGCCGCGCTCATACGCCTCCTCCCGTTGCCGGTTGGACGCAGGATGCTGCCGCTTGACCCAGCCCCTTTGCTCCAGCCGCATTACCGGCCTTCATCGCTCGATCGAACTGGTCCGCCCCAGAGCTTGTCACCGGTACTCTCGCCTTATGGCTTTCGCCACTTGAACTTCTCCCTTGAGCGAACGTTCACCGTGAGCGGCAAGCGTTCACTTTTGCATCCAAGCCCTGGTTCCCGTAGTTCCGCACAAGAGCCTGAACCGGGTTCACGCCCCCTAAACGCCGGCTGCCGAGCGCCCAGTAACCAAGTATCCGGCGCACTCATCCCAGAGGAGCAGACCGCCCCTGGTTCCGGCAGCATTTATACTTATCGACGCGTCATCGAGGGTTTGCTTGCGCTCGTCTCCCCGGACCGCACCTGCCCGGATTTTATATCCCCGGACTTTGCCTCCAACGCTCACCACCGCGGCTTTTGACCGAAGCAGCTTGGAGTGGTTTGAAGCCCGCTCTTGGAAGCTGGCTTCGAAGGACCTGCCTTCATCTCTCACGCAGCTTGTACACGCTCAAGTCAGCTTCTCATTCGAAACCTCCTCATTCGTGCGCTACGGCACACACTTATGTAATTAAATTTCTTTTTGTTCAGAAATCGAAAAACGCAACAATATTGCTTTGGCTCCCGAATCAGGGATTGAAAAACGTCTATCTAATTTAGAAGCCTGATTTCGAAAGGGTTTTTGGCGTTCAAAACCGTCGATTGGGAAACGATTGGAAAACATTATGACAGGCTTATGCTTTGTTCCGTAGGAGCTTTTTTGCCAGATAAGCCTGCAATTGGAAAACAGAATGATTTTGGTTTTCCAATGATTGCTCCGTAACCGGATGTATAAGCTATCGAAGCACCACAGGAAAAGTGGTGCCGCTTGCGTGACTCGAACACGCGACCCCATCATTACGAATGATGTGCTCTACCGGCTGAGCTAAAGCGGCGTTGCGGGAAGCTCCCGCAAAACATGAATAGCAATGGCCTCCATCGCGGCGCAAGTCAAGTCTGCTCAGTGCCCATTGAAAGGATGGGAAAACTGAGCGGCGCTCCCTCAAACGCCACCTTTTTACGTTACTCAAATTGTGGCGTTTGCACTCTTTTTAGAACTGTTAACTGATGCGTCTGCCCCGCCGTCGTTGTCTCCTGCGTCGATGACGAAGACGGGATCACTTTTTTTTGGGAGTCAGGCACGGGTTCTGCCTCGATCAAAGAGAGTTCGAGTGCTGACATCTCCGCAATGAAATCGTCGGCGCCAGGAGACTCCGCCGCTGGAGGGGTTTTCCATTCGAGAACGCCCAGAGCGCCTGTTGCTGGCGACATCGGCTGCCATTCCGCCGAGACAGAGCCGTCCGGAGCCATCCAGATCGGATCGGGGGCACCACGCGCAGCCCTCGCAAGCCATTCGCGGGCCCGGCCGGCATCGCTATTCTGTCCGGCCTCGATGCGCGCCATTAGGCGGCAGACGCGGGCCGGTGGTGTATTGGCAAGGTAAGGCTCGAGCGCCGAACGCGCAGCCTTCCAGTCTTTCGCCTCGATTGCCGCCACTGCGATTGCCACGGCTCCTTCCACGCCCATGGTCCCCGTCGCCACAAGGGACTTCACCCTGGACAGCCGGTCGCGAGGAGCATCGCCTCTGCGGGCATGAGCGAAGATCAGCGCTATTTCAGGGTGCTGAGTGTTTCGCCAAGCCTGGGTCAAAATCTTGGTCGCTTTCGATGTTTGGCCTTGTGCCGTAAGGATCCTTCCCGCGACAGCGGCGGCAGGAACAAGCGACGGAGAAAGCTCGAAAGCCTCGGTTGCATAGGCAAGCGCCTTGGCCTGCTGAGAGTCCTCAAGCTCGATGGCGAGCTGCGTCAAAAGAAGAGCCCGGCGCTTGTCGGCTTCCGCTTTTCCAAGATGGCGGTTCTGCTTGGCAATCTGGAGTGTCTTGAGCGCAGACGCGCCAATCGCCATCACGGCATGTGCATCTCAAAAAGCGCGCTGGACGACCAGCTCAATGCCGGATTGGCTGTAAGCGCACGCTCAGCAAACTGTTTGGCTGCTTCGGTTTGCCCCGCCTTTTTCGCCTCGATGTAGAGGCCTCTGAGATCCGAGTTCAGCCATCTCGGGCTTGTCCAGCATGCGCTCGAAAGCCTGGCGAGACGCGATCGTATCTTCGTTGAGCTGGGCCGCTTGCGCTTCAAGCAAAAGAGTGAGCGGCTCTTCGGGCGTCGCCTTCTTGGCAATAGCGGTCGCTTTCAACGCCCCAAGCTTGTCACCGGCCCCGGCCGCGAATATGCCGCGGCGCACGGCTTCCTGCCCAACGCGACTGCGACGCTGGTCCACTTTGCGAGATAGCCGTTTCGGTGCGGAGAGTGTCAGTATCCCGAGCCAGCCGAGAAGCGCTAACGCTGCGAAAGTGATAAGGAGAACAATGGTCCCGATGAAAACGCTCGTGCGAATATCGTAGCCGAGCCATTCGACGGTCAGGCTTCCGGGCCTGTCCGCGATCCAGGAGAGGCCCCAGGCGGCGAGGACAACAAACACAAGGTAGGCAATAAGGCGGATCATGGCTTAACTTCCACAGCGTTTCGCGATTTCGCGCTTGGTTGCCGTTATTGGATGTCAGTGAGTGGCGGATGCCTTCGTCAGGCTGGCAAGCAATTCCTGGTCGGTCTTCCGTACCGCCTCATCCGCTGCGGCGCGGGCTTGAGCATGCTGAAGCCAAGTCTTCAGCTCTTCCTTCGCCGGACCTTCTAGCGCAGCGCTTTCGGTCAATGCCCCTTTCAGGTCTCCAGCCTTGAGGGCCTTTTCCATACGCCCCAGAACAGCCTCAACGGTATCGCCTGTGCTGCCAACGGGTTTGACCTGGACTGCTCCCCTGGCCCGGGAAAGCACCTCATCCAAGAAGGATTCAGCTTTGCCATGATAGTGTTGCACAATGGCATCGCGCACCGTTTCCAAGAACTCACGCTGCAGCTGAGCAAGCGATGGCACGCCGGCGTCCTTGTAGGGTGAGAGTTCGGAAACGGGCAGCTTTTCAGAGGAGAGGCTCTCGATCGCGGTCAACTCCGTGGCAAACGGCTTGCCCTCGGTGACAGCCCGTTCCAGGTTTGTCAGCGCGATGGTGATCGCGGCAGTCCGCGCATCGGATGCCCTCTCATTCTGAGTGCGCTCAATGCCTGTCAAGCGTTCCGTAACCTCGGACGCTTTCTCATTTTGAGTACGCTCGAGACCCGCCAGGCGTTCGGAAACTGGCGCCATTTGCGAAGCTATTTCGGCTTGGACGGCCTCTTTATCCGGTTGAGGAGCAGGCTTCTGTTCCAGGGCCTGAAGCTTCTGCGACAGCGATTGCACCAATTCCTCTTCAGCCTTCGCGGTCTTCGACATTTCGTCCAGGCGTGTGCGCACCTCGTTCAATTCTTCGGGGCTGGCCGCCTTCACAGGCTCCTCGGCAAGCTTTGCGCGAATCGTTTCGCTGAGCTGGGCAGCCTTATCCTGCTGCTCCTTGATCTTGTCTTGCTGGTCTTTGATCTTATCTTGCAGCTCTTTTATCAGCACCCGCGCTTGCTGGTCGGGCTTCGGCCCGCCTCCCGCCAGGATCAGATACAGGCCCCCCGCGGCGAGAAGGCCGCCGATGAGGCCCGCGGCCAGCGGACGAAGGAGCCCGCCCATGCCTTGCGGCTGCGCTTCCGGTTGCTGCTCGAATACCAAGCCCCGCGGTCGGGCTTGCTGCTCATTCGCGGAGGCGGCCGGTGCAATCGTTGGCTCGACCGGAGTGTCGTCGGGCTCGGCAGTCATCTTGATCCTCGGTCTTGGTCGTTTCTCTTCGGGCATCGTTATCAAGGACCTTTGTTACGGCCTCGTTGCAGTTATCTTACTCGAGTGCGCAACGTTATCAATCCGCGTGCAGAAGTTCCAGAAGCGCCTTCCGAATTGGTTTCGCCGGAACACGCACGTGATTCGGCTTGAGTGAGGCAAGCTTGGCCGCAACGTTTTGCGATATGCAGAAATATACCGGGGTTTTAGCGTAATCGAGAATACCGTGCCTGTGACATAATGAAACGTAGATCTCAGCCGTGCGCGGCGACATCAGGATCACCCCGCCGACGTCGCCAGACCTGAGCATCTTGTCGACGGTCGGCAGAAACTCGGCGCCAGCGTCCATACTGTAAACGGTCACGCTTTGAACGGAAAAGCCTTCGCGGGCGAGTGCGCCCACGATGTCGAAGGCCATATGCTCTCCCATAATGTGAACAAGCAGGGCATCCCTTCTCCCGGACGCTATAATATTCCCGGCCAATTCTTCGCCCGTTTCGGCAATCTCAAGCACAGCCTCGAAACCGGCCTCAAGCGCGCGCTTCGCCGTTTGTTCGCCAACGCAGTAAAGCGGCTTGCCGAGAATGTCCTTACTAATGCCTCGCTCCCGCAAAGCGCGAAGGCTGTTGCCGCTGGTGAGGATGAGGACCTCAGCGACATGCAACGGCTCTAAATCGAATTTGAGAACGCGAAACTCAAGGAGTGGTTGGAGGATAGGCTCGTGCCCCAGCCCGCGAAGCTCCTCCGCGAAGGTGCTGGCATCCGGCTCCGGCCTCGTCACGAGGAGGCGCATGGTTCCTCCATTTCAGTACGTTCCAGCCGGTCGCTAAAGAAGCACGAATCCCCGGCTTCATCCCTCGACGACAGGCTCAGGATGAAGCCGAGTGGCGTAAGCGGCTTATCCCTCATCATGAGCTTGGCGAACCGCGGGCAACATCACCCTTCAGCGACCTGCTAGGCGATGTCCCGGAAGACGTCCTTGCCGCCCCGTTCGTACAACTCGTGCGCGGCATCCTTGCCAAGCGCGGCGGCGTCTTTCACGTGACCTTTCCGCTCGGTCTCGTAAATGCGTGCGCCATCGGGCGTGAGAATGATGCCTTTGAAGGAGATCGCATCGCCATCGACGCGGGCGAGCGCCGCAATCGGAGTGCGGCAGGAACCATCGAGCTGGCTCAGGAATGCGCGCTCGGCTTCCACCGCGATGAACGTATCGCGGTCATTGATGGCGGAAAGGACATCTTTCGTTTCGTGATCGTTGGAACGCAGCTCAATGCCGATGGCGCCTTGCGCCGGGGCCGGCAGCATATCCTCGACCGGGATCAATTGTGTGATGCGGTCCGCTAGCCCGAGGCGCCTCAGTCCGGCAGACGCGAGGAGGGTTGCATGCGCTTCTCCTTCCTCGAGTTTGCGCAGACGCGTCTGCACGTTGCCACGGAACAGGATCATTTTCAGGTCGGGCCGCTTGTTGCGGATGAAGGACTCCCGGCGGATGGATGCCGTTCCCACGATCGAGCCCGAAGGCAGATCTGCCAAGGATTTCGCCACCGGCGAGATGAAGGCGTCGCGAACATCCTCACGAGGCAGAACGCAGCCGATCTCCAGCCCATCCGGCAACAAGGCCTGCATGTCCTTCATGGAATGGACGGCAATGTCGACGCTGTTGTCGAGAAGTGCCTCTTCCAGTTCTTTCGTGAAGAGCCCCTTGCCGCCGACGGCAGCGAGCGCGCGGTCCAAAATCTTATCGCCGGTTGTCTTGATGATGACGATCTCGAAGGAAACCTTGTCGCCGTAGATGGCCGTCAGCCGGTCGCGCACCTCGTGCGCCTGCGCGAGAGCGAGAGCGCTCCCCCTGGTGCCAATACGAATTTGCCTTGCTTCTGAGAGATTTTTCATGGTTGTCTGCACTTGGGTTGTACGGATGCGCCGCCATTGACCGGCTGAGATGAAGGTGCGTATCGAGATGGGGACACTAAGCATATCCCGGTCGCGACGTACAGCACTAAACCGATTTAAGGGTCTGAATAAAGGATCATGCAGCAACGCGCGATCAATAATGAGCTTTTGGGGAGAGCAGCGACGAAAAATCGCGAATTAACCATACTCGGTATTGAGACAAGCTGCGACGAAACTGCCGCCGCAATTGTAAGGCGCGACCTCGCAGGCAACGGCATAATCCTTTCGAATATTGTGCGGTCGCAATTCAAGGATCACGAGCCTTTTGGCGGTGTTGTGCCCGAGATCGCAGCCCGCGCTCACGTGCAGGTTTTAGATACGTTGATCGAGGCTGCGCTGGCGGAGGCCAACCTCAAGTTTAGCGATCTGAACGGCATAGCCGCCACGGCTGGTCCCGGACTTATCGGCGGTGTCCTTGCAGGTCTTGTGACGGCAAAGGCGATCGCGCTCGTCCATAACCTCCCGTTCGCTGCCGTCAATCACCTCGAAGGCCACGCGCTGACGGTCGGCCTAACGGAGGGTCTGCACCCACCGTATCTCCTTCTTCTTGTTTCGGGGGGCCATACCGAGTTCCTGAAGGTGCGGGCGCATTTCGATTATCAAAAGCTTGGCGGCACGATCGACGATGCGCTCGGCGAAGCCTTCGACAAGGTCGCCAAGATGCTGCGCCTTGGATTTCCAGGTGGCCCCGCTGTGGAGAAGGCAGCGGCGAGCGGCGATCCGAGACGCTTCGCTTTGCCAACCCCGCTTGTTGGCCGTGAGCGGCCCGACTTCTCTTTTTCCGGGTTGAAAACGGCGGTCCGCCAAGCCGCGCTGACCCACGCGCCGCTCAGCAGCCAGGATGTTGCCGACCTATGCGCCTCCTTCCAGGCGGCCGCTGCTGAAACGCTCCGCGACCGGCTCCGCGCCGCCTTCAGGCTCTACGATGCGGAAGGCTTGCCGAAACGCCTTGTTGCCGCGGGTGGTGTCGCCGCGAACCGGACCTTGCGAGAGACACTGCTCGGGGAATGCGAGGCATTCGGCTACACGTTTCATGCGCCGCCGCCAAGCCTTTGCACCGACAACGCCGCCATGATCGCCTGGGCAGGCGCCTGCCGCCTTGCCGCGGGCTACGCCGACAGACTTGATGCGCCGGCACGCGCGCGCTGGCCAATATCCGAAACGTCAACAACTGCTGCGGGCTCCGAACAGCAGAACCTACCCTCGTGCGATTAACCGCTCTTGTCCGCCTTCGCCAACACTTGTGCTTCCAGCTTCGCCGTCCGTGCTTTAGCGGAGGGCGCGCCGCTTCCCGTCGCGCGAGCGCTTAACCTTAAGCAGGAAGCAAAATGCCCCAGCCGGATACATCCGAGGCGGGATTCTTGTTGGCGCTTGCGCCCGTAAGGCGCTGCCGCTACCACAACCCTCGGGCGTTAGCGCCCTGACGCAAGCGCAGAGCA
>CAWHYO010000029.1:0-126738 GCA_963833565.1 uncultured Alphaproteobacteria bacterium | reverse complement strand
AGAAGTCGGTGGTAACCGGCGTGGAGATGTTCCGCAAGCTGCTCGATCAGGGTGAGGCAGGCGACAACGTGGGTTGCCTGTTGCGCGGTATCGACCGGGAATCTGTGGAGCGCGGCCAAGTTCTTTGCAAGCCCGGCTCCGTAACGCCGCATACGAGATTTAGGGCTGAAGCTTACATTCTGACCAAGGAGGAAGGCGGCCGCCACACGCCCTTCTTCGGAAACTACCGTCCGCAGTTTTATTTTCGCACCACGGACGTGACGGGCGTGGTTCATCTTCCGGAAGGCACTGAGATGGTGATGCCGGGAGATAACATCTCCATGGAAGTCGAACTCATCGTGCCGATCGCTATGGAAGAGAAGCTTCGTTTCGCGATACGCGAAGGTGGTCGCACGGTCGGTGCGGGCGTCGTCGCCAGCATCATAAAGTAGCCAAGGGATTGGGGAGCGGGCGTCTCCAGGATGGGAACGCCTCTTCTTTTGGGAGTGACAGATGGCAGGCCAAACGATTCGCATCCGGCTCAAGGCGTTCGATCACCGCGTGCTCGACACCTCCACGAAGGAGATCGTGAACACTGCGAAGCGGACCGGCGCGGATGTGCGCGGGCCAATCCCGCTCCCGACCCGCATTGAGCGTTACACGGTGAACCGCTCGCCTCACATCGACAAAAAGAGCCGTGAGCAGTTCGAGATGCGGACTCACAAGCGCCTGATCGACATCGTCGATCCGACGCCACAAACGGTAGATGCGCTCATGAAGCTCGATTTGGCTGCGGGCGTCGACGTGGAGATCAAACTGTAACTGCGGGGTGCTTCTCCGTGGTTGATTTTGAATGGAATGGCCGGTTTTCGGCCGGCTTTTTGAAGAGATTGGAACTGAGGCAGACCGATGCGATCGGGATTGTTGGCACAGAAGGTTGGCATGACGCGGATCTTCACTGATGCGGGCGAGCACGTGCCCGTGACGGTGTTGAAGATCGATCAGTGCCAGGTGGTTGCGCACCGGACGCAGGAGGCGAACGGCTATACAGCGCTTCAACTCGGCTCGGGCTCGCGTAAGGTTAAAAACGTGACACGTGCTCAGCGGGGGCATTTTGCGAAAGCTCAGGTCGAGCCGAAGGCGAAGCTCGTCGAGTTCCGCATATCGCCTGAGAATATTATCGAGGTGGGTGCCGAGTTGACAGCGGATCACTTCGTACCCGGTCAGTTCGTGGATGTTACAGGGACAAGCATCGGCAAAGGCTTCACCGGCGCAATGAAGCGGTGGAATTTTGGCGGTTTGCGTGCGACCCACGGCGTTTCGATCTCTCACCGCAGCCACGGTTCAACCGGTAACCGCCAAGACCCTGGCAAAACCTTCAAGGGTAAGAAGATGGCGGGGCATTACGGGGTCGAGCGCGTCACAACTCAGAATTTGCAAGTGGTCCGCACCGATGCGGACCGCGGGTTGATCCTCGTGCGCGGAGCAGTGCCGGGTGCGAAGGGCGGCTGGGTTATGCTTCGGGATGCGGTTAGACGGCCTCTCCCCAAAGATGCGCCCAGGCCTGGTGCTTTCCGCAAGTCCAACAGCAACACTTCAGACGTGGAAGCGGGGGCGCAATGAAAGCGGATGTTATCAATCTTGATGCTTCTTCCATTGGGAGCGTCGAACTCAGTGACGATGTTTTTGCCTTGGAGCCGCGCGCGGATATCCTGCAGCGCATGGTCCGTTACCAGCTTTCTAAGCGGCAGGCTGGTACGCACAAGGCGAAGGGGCGCAGCGAAGTAAACGGCCCTAACAAGAAAATCTACAAGCAGAAGGGTACCGGTCAAGCTCGCCACGGAAATGATAAACCGCCGCAATTTCGTGGTGGCGGTCGGGCGTTCGGTCCCGTTCCCCGGAGCCACGCACACGATTTGCCGAAGAAGGTGCGCTCTCTTGCCCTGAAACATGCGCTGTCTGCAAAAGCCAAGTCGAACGCCATTCTTGTGCTCGACAAGGCTGAGCTATCCGAGCCGAAGACTGCGGAACTGCGCGGCAAATTCGACGGGTTGGGCCTTATGAATGCGCTCATCGTTGATGGCGCCTCGGTCCAGGGCAATTTCGCGCTCGCTGCACGTAACATCCCTAATGTCGATGTGCTGCCGGTTCAGGGCATCAACGTGTACGACATTCTGCGCCGGGATAAGCTTGTGCTCACCCGCGCCGCGGTTGAGGCGCTGGAGGAGCGATTCAAATGAGGGAAGAAGAACTTTACGATGTGATTCGCTCTCCGATCGTGACCGAGAAATCGACGATGGTTTCGGAAAGCAATCAAGTGATGTTTAAGGTCGCTATGACTGCGACGAAACCGGACATCAAGGAAGCAGTCGAGCGGCTATTCAATGTGAAAGTTTCAGCCGTTAACACCCTGATCCGCAAGGGGAAGGTCAAGCGGTTTCGGGGTGTGAAAGGTCAGCAGAGCGATTTCAAGAAAGCGGTCGTGACGCTCGAGGAAGGGCAAACGATCGACATAACGTCGAGGCTGTAAGGCAGACTTTGGTAAGGGCGCATTCGCCATGGCATTGAGAACGTATAATCCCATAACGCCGGGCCTTCGCCAGCTGGTGCTGGTCGATCGCTCGCAGCTGTGGAAGGGCAAGCCGGTGAAGGCGCTGACCGAGGGGCGCTCGGAAAGCGCTGGGCGCAACGTGCACGGACACATCACAGCGCGCCGGCGCGGCGGTGGCCATAAGCGCACCTATCGGCTTGTAGATTTTAAGCGGCAGAAATTCGACATGTCCGCTATCGTCGAACGGCTTGAGTACGATCCGAACCGGACCGCCTTTATCGCGCTCATTAAATACGAGGACGGCGAATTGGCTTACATCCTTGCGCCTCAGCGTTTGAGCGTTGGCGATAAAGTGGTGTCTGGGAAGAAGGTCGACGTAAAGCCCGGCAATGCGATGCCAATGGCGAACATGCCGGTCGGCACCATCATCCATAATGTGGAGATGAAGCTGGGAAAGGGCGGACAGATTGCGCGTTCCGCCGGGTGTTACGCCCAGCTGGTAGGCCGTGATCAAGGAATGGCGATCCTTCGGCTCAACTCCGGCGAGATGCGCATGGTGCAGGCGGACTGCATGGCCACAGTGGGCGCGGTATCGAACCCTGACAATTCCAACCAAAATCTCGGCAAGGCCGGTCGCAGCCGTTGGCTTGGCAAGCGGCCTAGTGTGCGCGGCGTTGCCATGAACCCGATTGACCATCCGCATGGCGGTGGCGAAGGTCGAACCTCAGGCGGTCGTCATCCCGTCAGTCCGTGGGGCAAAGGCACCAAAGGAACACGCACTCGCAAGAACGTGCGTACGGATAAATACATTGTCCGCGCGCGGCACGTGAAGAAGAAGTAGAGGCAGCGATGGGACGCTCAGTTTGGAAAGGGCCGTTCGTAGACGGCTATGTAATCGCAAAAGCGGATGCCGCTCGCGATAAGAAGTCTAACGCGCCGATCAAAATCTGGAGTCGGCGCTCGACGATCCTACCGCAATTCGTGGGGCTGACCTTTGCCGTCCACAATGGCCAGAAGCATATTCCGGTGCTGGTCTCAGAGGATATGGTAGGCCACAAGTTCGGTGAGTTCGCTCCGACCCGGACTTACTACGGCCACGCCGCCGACAAGAAGGCGAAGAGGAAGTAGCTATGTCGAAACCGAAATTCGAAAGGCGGCTGAAGGATAACGAGGCTCAGGCGGTGGCGAAATCGCTTCGCGTGAGCCCGCAGAAGCTCAACCTTGTAGCCCAGCTTATCCGTGGTAAGAAAGTAGATAGGGCCCTCGCGGATTTGACCTTCTCGCGCAAGCGCATCGCCAAGGACGTAAAGAAGACGCTGCAGTCAGCAATCGCGAACGCGGAAAACAATCACAGCCTCGACGTCGATCAACTCGTCGTAGCCGAAGCCTATGTTGGCAAAAATTTAGTTATGAAGCGCTTCCACACCCGCGCCCGCGGACGCATGGGAAAAATCCTAAAGCCGTTTTCGCAGCTCACCGTGGTCGTGAGAGAAGTCCAGGAGCAGGCCTAATGGGGCAGAAAGTAAACCCAATCGGGCTACGGCTCGGGATCAACCGGACGTGGGACAGCCGCTGGTACGCCGATAAAGGCGAATATGGCAAGCTGATCCATGAAGACTTCCGCATGCGTGAGTTCATTCTCAAGCAGCGACGCCAGGCTGGTATTTCGAAGGTAGTGATAGAACGGCCGCACAAAAAGTGCCGTGTTACGGTGCATACCGCCCGGCCCGGCATTCTGATCGGCAAGAAGGGTGCCGATATCGAGAAGTTGCGCACACAGCTTGCAAAGTTCACGCCGTCGGAAGTCTATTTGAACATCGTCGAGGTCCGTAAGCCTGAACTCGATGCGACCCTCGCCGCTGAAGGCATCGCACAGCAGTTAGAGCGCCGGGTGGCCTTCCGTCGGGCAATGAAGCGAGCTACCCAATCCGCGCTCCGCCTCGGCGCCCAAGGTGTACGCATCTACGTATCGGGCCGTCTAGGCGGCGCTGAAATAGCCCGAATGGAATGGTATCTGGATGGCCGCGTGCCGTTGCACACTCTGCGCGCCAACATTGACTACGGAACAGCTGTGGCAGAGACCGCCTACGGTGTCATAGGTGTTAAGGTTTGGATATTCAAAGGCGAAATCCTGGAGCATGATCCGATGGCGCAAGAGCGGCTCTCCATGGAGAGCCAGGAAGGCGGCGGCCCGGGAGGTCGGCCCGATTCGCGCCCACCGCGCCGCGACCGCGATAGGGATCGTGACCGCGGTGGCCGTGAAAGGGACCGCGAAAGGGAAAAAGTCTAGCGGCTTCGGCGACGGAGGCGCGGCTAAGGAATAGGTATAGGCGATGCTGCAACCGAAAAAAACAAAGTTCAGGAAGGCTTTCAAAGGCCGGATGAATGGCAATGCCAAAGGCGGCACGTCGCTTAACTTTGGCAGTTTCGGCCTTAAGGCTTTGGAGCCGGAACGTGTAACCGCCCGGCAGATCGAGGCTGCTCGGCGTGCGATCACGCGCCAGATGAAGAGAGCCGGGCGCGTTTGGATACGAGTTTTCCCGGATTTACCGGTGTCCAAGAAGCCGACTGAGGTGCGCATGGGTAAAGGCAAGGGTTCGCCTGAATTTTGGGCTGCCCGGGTCAAACCCGGCAAGATCATGTTCGAGATCGATGGAGTGGGGGAGGACACCGCGCGGGAGGCCCTCCGGCTCGGCGCGGCGAAGCTCCCCATTCGGACCCGCGTTGTTACCCGCCTCGGCGAATTTGCGGCGGCCAAGGAGTAGAGAGGCGGCCATGAAGATCGAAGACATTCGCAATTTCACGCTCGACCAGCTGGAAGACGAGCTCCTGAAGCTGAAGCGGGAGCAATTCAATTTGCGGTTTCAGAAAGCAACGTCGCAACTCACCAATACGGCACGTGTGCGGGAAGTCCGGCGCACTATCGCGCGTATTAAGACGGTTGAGCGCGAGAAGCGCGTAGCTGACGCGCAAAGCTAAGGAAAACGAAGATGCCAAAGCGCGTTTTGCAGGGTTTGGTCGTCTCGGACAAGAACGATAAAACCGTTGTCGTCCAGGTCGAGCGGCGTCTGACCCACCCCGTTCTAAAGAAGACCGTACGTCGTACGAAGAAATATCATGCGCATGACGAGGCGAATGCTTTCCATGAGGGTGACATTGTACGCATCCAGGAATGTCCTCCGATCTCGAAGAACAAGCGGTGGGTGGTTTTGGAGCAGGTGTCTCGTCAGGCATCGTCCGAATGAAATGAACGCAGTGGGCTCATGTTCCTTCGCCTGAAAGGTAAACTGCAATGATACAGATGCAAACTAATCTGGATGTGGCCGACAATTCAGGGGCCCGCCGGGTCATGTGCATCAAGGTCCTTGGGGGCTCTATGCGACGGACCGCCACGGTGGGCGATGTCATTGTCGTTAGCGTAAAGGAAGCCATCCCAAAGGGACGCGTGAAAAAGGGACAAGTGATGAAGGCGGTCATCGTCCGCACTTCATTTCCGGTGCGCCGCCCAGACGGAAGTGTCATCCGATTCGACAGCAACGCGGCCGTTCTAATTAACAATCAACGCGAACCGATTGGAACGCGTATTTTCGGCCCGGTCCCTCGCGAGCTTCGTGCCAAGCAGCACATGAAGATCATTTCGCTCGCTCCTGAGGTGCTTTGATGACGCAGCCGAAGCTCAAGGTCAAAAAAGGCGATCGCGTGGTGGTGATTTCGGGCCGAGACAAAGGGAAGCGCGGTGAAATCTTGCAGGTAATTCCCGCAGAAAATCGAGCTGTAGTGCAGGGCGTCAACGTTGTTCGCCGGCATCAAAAGCAAACCGCACAACAAGAAGGCGGAATCATCTCGAAAGAGTCTGCAATACACATTTCTAATATCGCGGTGGAAGACCCAGCAGATGGTTCGCCGTCGCGGGTGGGATATAAATTCACGGATGATGGGCGCAAGGTGCGGTTCGCGAAGCGCTCGGGCGAGACGATTGATGACTAAGATAGCGCAGAGTTCGAACGATTACGTGCCGCGCCTCAAAACACAGTATCTAGAGGTTGTGCGGCCGGAGATGCTGAAGGAATTCAAGTACACGAACCCGATGCGCGTCCCGCACATCGAGAAAGTCGTGCTCAATATGGGTATTGGTGAGGCTACGGCCGATCGAAAGAAGGTCGAGCAAGCCGCGCGGGATATGGCACTGATTGCGGGTCAGAAGCCTGTGATGACCAAAGCCCGCAAATCGATCGCCGGGTTCAAGCTGCGTGACAACATGGCGATTGGTTGCAAAGTAACGCTTCGCAAGGCGCGCATGTACGAGTTTCTTGATCGCCTTGTGACGGTTGCGCTGCCGCGCGTGAAGGACTTCCGCGGGCTCAATCCAAAGAGCTTCGACGGCAGAGGAAACTATGCGCTTGGCATTAAGGAGCACATCATCTTTCCGGAAATCGATTACGACAAGGTCGAGCAAATTTGGGGTATGGATATCATCGTATGCACCTCAGCCAGAACTGATGATGAATCTCGGGCGCTCTTAAGGAAATTCAACTTCCCCTTCCGGCAATAGGGCGAGTGAGGCGGAGAAGAGACTATGGCCAAAACTGGCATGATCGAGCGAAACAACAAGCGGCGGCGGCTTTCCGCCAGAGACGCGGAAAAACGCGCGGCGCTGAAGGAAATTGCGAATAATAAGACTTTGCCCATGGAGGAGCGCTTTGCGGCTCGCCTCAAGCTGGCGCAACAGCCCCGCAATGGCTCCCCGACGCGCATCCGCAATCGCTGCGAAGTTACAGGCCGTCCGCGCGGCTTCTATCGGAAGATGAAAATGTCGCGTATTGCGCTTCGCGAATTGGGCAATCAGGGGCTTATCCCCGGTTTGGTGAAATCGAGCTGGTAGGGATCACAGATTATGACGGTGTCCGATCCACTGGGCGATATGCTGACACGGATCCGCAATGCGCAGATGCGCAAAAGGCCGAAGGTTTCGACCCCGGCATCCAAATTGCGGGCTCGTGTCCTCGATGTGCTGAGAGAAGAGGGCTATATCCGCGGCTATGCCGAAATCGAGTATGGCGGCGGAAAGACGGAGTTTGAAATCGAGCTCAAATATTACGATGGAGCGCCTGTTATTCGCGATATCAAGCGCGTTTCTACGCCTGGTCGTCGCGTGTATTCGAGCGTCCAAGATCTGCCGACTATTGCCAACGGCCTCGGCGTCGCCATTCTTTCTACACCAAAGGGTGTCATGTCGGACACGCGTGCGCGAGCAGAGAACGTCGGTGGTGAGATCTTGTGCAGCGTGTTCTAGGCACTGAACATGGCAGCCATTGTCGGCGGCCATCGCAGTGAAAAAGAGGGTTTTTGGACGATGTCCCGGATTGGCAAGAAACCGATACCTGTCCCGAGAGACGTGACGGCGACGGTTGACGGACAAACAGTGACGGTGAAGGGCCCGAAGGGCCAGCTTTCACTGACCCTCGTCGATGACGTCGAGGTGAAAATAGAGGGTGGCGCGGTTGTCGTCGAGCCTCGCACCGACACCAAGCGCGCGCGTTCGATGTGGGGCATGTCTCGTTCACTTGTCGAGAACTTGGTGAAAGGGACGACGAATGGATTTACGCGGACTCTTGAGATCACCGGCGTCGGTTACCGCGCGGCTATGGATGGCAAATCCTTAAAGCTACAACTCGGCTATAGCCACGATGTTTTCTATCCTGTGCCTGAGGGGATCTCGATCGTAGTGCCAAAGCCGACCGAAATTACGATTTCCGGGATTGAGAAAGACAAGGTTGGCCAGGTCGCAGCGGAGATCCGCGGCTTCAGAGGGCCGGAGCCTTACAAAGGCAAGGGGATCCGCTATCAGGGCGAATTCATCCAGCGCAAAGAAGGCAAGAAGAAGTAGGAACGAACGATGGCCTCCACGCTCTCCAGTTTTGGTCGCCGCAAGGCGCGCGTACGTCGCAGCTTGCGGGCCGCGCAAGGCAATCGTCCGCGATTGTCGGTTTTTCGCTCTTCGAAGCATATCTATGCCCAGATCATCGATGATTCCAAAGGTCGCACTTTGGCATCGGCCTCGAGCATCGATACCGAACTTAAGGGCAGCCTGGAGAAGGGCACCAACGTGGCGGCCGCCGCGGAGGTCGGAAAGCTCGTTGCACAACGCGCTTTGAAGGCGGGCCTCAAGGACGTCGTCTTCGATCGGGGCGGCTACATGTATCATGGCCGCGTCAAAGCGCTTGCTGATGCCGCGCGTGAAGCAGGGTTGAATTTCTGAGGTCGGTCTCAGGGCAAAGCTTGAGACAAAGGAAAGGGTACGCTCGTGGCTCGAGATCCACGCGAAAGAGGCAGAGAACGGGACCGCGAGGATCGCGATAGCGAATTCGTCGACAAGCTCGTTCATATTAACCGTGTCGCTAAGGTGGTGAAGGGTGGTCGGCGCTTTGGATTTGCGGCTCTCGTCGTTGTCGGCGATCAAAAGGGGCGCGTTGGTTTTGGCCACGGGAAGGCTCGGGAAGTTCCGGATGCGATCAAGAAGGCTACGGATTCAGCGAAGCGGAATATGATACGGGTGCCGCTGCGGGAAGGCCGCACGCTTCATCACGATGTCCACGGTCACCATGGCGCTGGTCGTGTGTTCCTGCGTGCTGCTCCTCCTGGCACCGGCATCATCGCAGGCGGTCCGATGCGCGCCGTGTTTGAAACGCTGGGCGTTCAAGATGTGGTAGCAAAATCGATTGGTACGTCGAATCCCTATAATATGGTGAGGGCGACATTCGATGCGCTTAAGCACGAGGACAGCCCAAGGGGGGTTGCCGCGCGCCGCGGCAAGAAGGTTAGCGAGATCGTGACCCGCAGGCGCGATGGCGCCGAGGCGACGGTGTCGGCTCAGCCCGCTGAAGCGTAAGGACTTATTGCCATGCCGAAAGCATCGACAAAGAAAACTCTCACGATCGAGCAAGTTGGAAGTCCGATCCGCAGACCATACGATCAGCGTGAGACGCTGGTTGGTCTAGGCTTGAACAAGATGCACCGCCGCAGAGTGGTGGTCGACAACCCTGCCATTCGTGGCATGATCAATAAGATTCCGCATCTGGTCCGCATCGTCGAAGAGAACGGCGCACCGGTAGACGCTAAGAAGCGATAGGGAAGCGTTCGGCGCTGCCCGGGGAAAAAAATATGAAGCTGAACGAGTTAAGAGATAATCCAGGCGCAACGAAGGACCGCATCCGCGTTGGCCGGGGTATCGGATCGGGCAAGGGCAAGACCGCAGGGCGCGGCGTCAAGGGACAAAAAGCGCGCTCGGGCGTAGCTATCAAGGGCTTTGAGGGCGGCCAGATGCCGATCCACATGCGCCTTCCCAAGCGTGGCTTCAACAATCCGCTGCGGCTGAATTTCGTGCACATCAATCTTGATCGAGTGCAGGAAGCGGTCGACGCCGGAAGGCTTCAGGCGAACTCGGTGATCGATGCAAAGGCGCTGATCGCATGCGGCGCTCTCCGACGCGAGGGAGATGGAGTGCGGTTGCTTGCGCGGGGTGAGGTAAAGGCGAAGCTGAATTTCAAGGTCGCCAAAGCGTCTGGCGCAGCGGTGAAGGCGGTCGAGGCTGCGGGAGGCTCAGTCGAGATTCTAATGCCTCGAGAAGATCGCTTGGCTGGAGATGGGAAACGCGCAGTTCGGCGGCGCGCCGCTCACGCAAAGCGAGAAAGCCGCCAGCCGAAAGCTGTTTAAGAGCGCGCGGTGTGCAGCCGTGCGTTTCAACTTTGGGTGTCTACAGATACTTTATTTTAACGAGGCCAAACACGCTCAGACGCTGTCGCCGCCCAGCGTGTCGGCATAGCGCCGCAGACCGGAGTCGCAGTCATCATGGTTTCCGCAGCGGAACAGCTTGCCGCTAACCTCAAATTCTCAACGTTTGCGAAAGCCGACGAACTCAAGCAGCGCCTGTTGTTCACGTTGGGTGCCCTTCTGATTTATCGGCTTGGCACGTTCATACCGATACCGGGAATTGATACTGCACAACTTGCGAAACTTTTTGAAGGCAACCCGAACACGGTATTCGGGATGCTGAACGTATTCTCCGGCGGTGCGCTCTCCCGGTCGGCCATTTTTCTCCTCAATATCATGCCATACATCACGGCATCGATTATCATTCAGCTCCTCACATCGGTCGTCCCTACGCTCGAAAACCTCAAGAAAGAGGGAGAGTTGGGGCGCAAGCAGATAAACCAATACACCCGCTATCTCACGGTGTTTATCGCCACGGTGCAGTCAACTTTGACGGCTCAAGGTTTGAACAGCTCCGCTCTTGAGCCGGGCTGGTTTTTCCAGATGACGACTGTGATATCACTCGTGGGCGGCACAATGTTCCTCGTATGGCTGGGCGAACAAATCACAGCGCGCGGCATTGGCAACGGCTCATCGCTCATCATTTTCGCAGGTATCGTGGCGGAAATGCCGACCGCGCTCTACCGCATCCTGGAGCAGGGACGCAGTGGCGTGTTATCCCCTGCAGTTATACTTGGCCTGTTCGTGATGATGATCGCGGTGGTGACGGTTGTCGTATTCTTTGAGCGGGCGCAGCGTCGACTTACCATTCAATACCCCAAGCGGCAAGTCGGAAATCGCATGTCTCAGGGCGATAGCTCCCACTTGCCTCTTAAGCTAAATGCTTCAGGCGTTATCCCGCCCATCTTTGCATCGACGCTCCTGTATCTTCCGGCGACGGTTGAGCAATTTGTGGGCAGAGGCTCCGACGAGCTGACGCGCGTGTTGGCACTGTTGGGGCCGGGGCAGCCCTTGCATGTCCTCATATACATCGGGCTTATCGTTTTTTTCTGCTTCTTCTATACCCCGATCGTGATCAATCCGCAGGAGACCGCTGACAATCTCAAGAAGTATGGCGGTTTCATACCTGGCATCCGGCCTGGGCCTCGTACCGCAGAATATATTGAGTATATCCTCAATAGGATCACCTTGGTGGGCGCAGCCTACGTGTCTGCGGTCTGCATACTTCCTGAAATCTTGTCGTATCAGATGCAGGCTCCCTTCTATTTCGGCGGCACCTCACTCCTGATCGTTGTAAGCGTCACAATGGATACGGTCGCTCAGGTGCAGAGCCATCTGCTTGCTCATCAATACGAGGGACTTATCAAAAAAGCGAAGCTCAGAGGAGCGAAGCGGCGATGAACATTATACTGCTTGGGCCGCCCGGAGCAGGTAAAGGCACGCAGGCCAAGTATCTGGAAGACCGCTTCCATCTGAGGCAGCTTTCCTCAGGCGATATGCTGCGACATGCCGTTGCGACCTGTAGCAAGGTGGGTCTTGTCGCGAAGCCTTATATGGAGAGCGGCAACCTGGTTCCTGACGATGTCGTTGTCGGGGTCGTCTTCGAGACAATCAACGCGTTACCGGCTAATCTGCCCGGTTTCATTTTGGATGGGTTTCCACGCACGGTTCAGCAGGCGGCTGAATTGGATGACCTGTTACAAGACCAGAACATGATCATCGATGCGGTTATTGCCGTTGACGTGAGCGACGATCAACTCGTAAAGCGTATCTCTGGGCGCTTTACGTGCGCCAGTTGTGGGGAAGGCTACAACGATTTCTTCCGCATTCCCAAGGCTCAAGGGGTCTGCGAGCGTTGCGGAAGTACGGACTTCAAGCGCCGTTCGGATGACAATCCAGAGACTGTTCGCGAGCGTCTGCAGGTGTATCACAAGCAAACAAAGCCGCTTATCGAATATTATCGCTGCAGAGGCAAGCTCCACGTTATTGACGGCGAGCTTCCGATTGAGGAAGTTAACCAGCGAATCAACGAAATCGTGGAGGAAAGGCAATGAATGCGCCTTCTTTCCGCAGTTTCCAAAGGTTCGTCGCGGTCGCCGGGATAAGTCGGCTGGACAGGGCTGCAAAGGGTGACTATATTGCAGCCTTCAGCTCAGATCTGTGGCGGTCTGGAGGGGAAAGCCTCCGGGGCGCGATGCTTTATTCCGGTGTGAGCGGCGACACTCGCTCAAACTTAGCCTAAACACGACGAGGATCACGTGGCACGTATCGCGGGTGTAAACATCCCTTCAAATAAGCGCGTTGAGATCGGCCTTCGCTATATTCACGGGATCGGCCCCCGTTTTGCGAAAGAGATTTGCGAAAAGGTCAATATCCCGACGGCTCGGCGGGTTAATGAGTTGACTGACGCCGAGGTCTTGCAGATTCGCGAAGTTATCGACCGGGACTACGTGGTCGAAGGTGATCTTCGCCGAGAGGTCGCGATGAATATCAAACGGCTTATGGATTTGGGCTGCTATCGCGGTCTGAGGCATCGCCGCGGGCTTCCGGTGCGTGGGCAGCGGACTCACACCAATGCGCGCACGCGTAAGGGCCCGGCCAAGCCAATTGCCGGCAAGAAGAAGTAGGACTTGGCTCTGAACGTCGGGATTTAGGATTTAGACGATGGCGAAGGAAAAGGCGCGCGTTAAGCGCCGCGAGAAGAAGAACATTGCATCTGGCGTTGCACATGTGAACGCGAGCTTCAATAACACCATGATTACCATCACGGATGCCCAGGGTAATGCGATCTCCTGGTCCTCCTCTGGCGCCATGGGTTTCAAAGGCTCAAGAAAGTCGACCCCTTATGCCGCCCAGGTTGCGGCTGAGGACGCCGGCCGTAAAGCCCAGGAGCATGGCATGCGCACGATAGAAATTGAGGTGAGCGGCCC
Source organism: uncultured Alphaproteobacteria bacterium (assembly GCA_963833565.1). Taxonomy (GTDB): domain Bacteria; phylum Pseudomonadota; class Alphaproteobacteria; order Rhizobiales; family Rhodomicrobiaceae; genus Rhodomicrobium. Next base: position 113,508 of record CAWHYO010000029.1, on the reverse strand, counting down.
GGGATCCGGGCGCGAATCCGCATTGCGCGCGTTGCAAGCGTGCGGGTTTCAAGTGACATCGATCCGTGATGTAACACCTATTCCGCACAATGGCTGTCGCCCGCGGAAGCGGCGCCGGGTCTAGGCGGCTCCAGCGAGCCACCCCCGTTCGCAAGTGATCGCGGCGAAGAGCGTAAGTAAGCGCTGTATAAGGAAAGAAAAGTGCTTAACAAGAATTGGCAGGATCTCATTAAGCCGGGAAAGATCAACGTGATCGCCGGCGCTAATCCCAAATATGTGGCGTCGATTGTAGCGGAGCCGCTGGAGCGTGGATTTGGGCTGACCCTTGGTAATGCGCTCCGCCGCGTTCTTCTGTCGTCCCTGCAGGGTGGAGCCGTGACGACGGTTCATATCGACGGCGTACTGCATGAGTTTTCGTCCATCCCAGGCGTTCGTGAGGATGTGACGGATATCGTTCTTAATATCAAAGACGTTGCCCTTCGGATTCACTCGGAAGGCGTTAAGCGCATGGTTCTTCGCAAGGAAGGCCCCGGTGTTGCTCGCGCCCGGGACATTGAGGCGGGTCCGGATGTTGAACTCCTGAATCCTGATCTGGTCATCTGCACGCTGGACGAAGGCGCCACGGTTCGCATGGAGTTGACGGCGAACATCGGTAAAGGCTATGTGGCTGCCGAGCGCAACCGTCCGGATGACGCTCCGATAGGGCTCATCCCGGTCGATAGCCTCTACAGCCCGGTTAAGAAGGTCTCTTACAAGATCGCCAATACGCGTGAGGGGCAGATTCTCGACTACGATAAGCTGACGCTCGAAGTCGAAACAAATGGTGCCGTGTCGCCAGAGGATGCGGTTGCCCTCGCTGCTAGGATCATTCAGGATCAGCTTTCGATTTTTGTGAACTTCGAGGAGCCACGCAAGGAAGTCTCCGAAGAACGCATTCCGCAGCTAGAGTTCAACGCTGCGCTTCTGAAGAAGGTCGACGAGCTCGAGCTTTCCGTCCGCTCGGCGAACTGTCTGAAGAACGACAATATCGTCTATATCGGTGATTTGATTCAGAAGACCGAAGCAGAAATGTTGCGCACTCCGAATTTCGGGCGCAAGTCGCTAAATGAAATCAAAGAGGTGCTTGCCGGCATGGGGCTGCACCTCGGGATGGAAGTGCCGAATTGGCCGCCGGAGAATATTGAAGAGCTGGCGAAGCGGTTCGAAGATCATTATTGATCGAGGTTAGATTCCTGCGGCGTTTAGCGCCGTGACTAAGAGGGCGAAACAATGCGTCACCGCAGATCCGGCCGTAAGTTCAACCGTACGGCAAGCCACCGTCAAGCCATGTTCGCAAACATGGCGGCAGCGCTTGTAAAACATGAGCAGATTGTTACAACCCTGCCCAAGGCGAAGGACCTTCGTAGCGTGGTTGAGGCGCTGATCACCCTCGCCAAGCGTGGCGACCTCCATGCCCGCCGGGTTGTCGCTTCGCGCCTTCGCGATGAGGCCACGGTTGCGAAATTATTTGGTACACTTGGACCGCGTTATCAGAACCGCGCTGGAGGCTATACGCGGGTTCTGAAGGCTGGCTTCCGCTATGGCGATAACGCCCCGCTTGCTGTCATTGAGCTTGTAGATCGCGACGAGACGGCGAAAGGCTTGGATTCAGGCCCGGTCGCAGGCGAGGACGAGCAAAGCGAAGCTGCGTAAAACCTCGCAAGTGAATGCTTTTTGGGCCGGTCTTGGCTAGCGTTAAGGCTGGCCTTTTTCGTTTTCCGGTTTCGCAATATGGTAGCCGAATGCGGATTCCGGTGACATATATTGTCTATGGCACGACCGCGCGTGGCTAAATCATCCGCCCGAAACAAGCAGGCTTTCAAGCAGACACAAGATGGTGACGCGACCGGGTTTGCGGAAGCACCGCAGGCGGCGTTCGAAGCCCAAGCTTATGTTTCCGAAAGCACGGCGCATCTCATACCGGCGCTTCGGAATTTGAGACCGGCTGGCGCGATGCCGTTGCCGTCGCATTTTCAGGGCAAGCTTCCGCCCATCGGGGATCATCCGCTTCTCACTGGCATCGATATGCCGCTCTTCGTGCCGCATCGGCCACCGCGGCCGGAGAAGAGCGAAGGCGGCAAGCGCTTCGTCATCAAGTCGGATTTTGAGCCGCAAGGGGACCAGCCCGAGGCCATTCGCGAACTGGTGGAGGGCGTGGGCCAGCTCGAGCGGGAGCAGGTGCTTCTCGGTGTTACCGGATCCGGCAAGACCTTCACCATGGCGAAGGTGATCGAGAAAACGCAGCGGCCCGCCCTGATCCTGGCGCCCAACAAGACGCTGGCGGCGCAGCTTTACGGGGAGTTCAAGTCATTCTTCCCGGACAATGCAGTCGAATATTTCGTGTCCTATTACGATTACTACCAGCCCGAAGCCTACATTCCGCGCAGCGATACCTACATCGAAAAAGACAGTTCGATCAACGAGCAGATCGACCGGATGCGCCATGCCGCCACGCGCGCCCTGCTCGAGCGTGATGACGTGATTATTGTGGCGTCGGTCTCGTGCATCTACGGTATTGGTTCGGTCGAAACCTATTCGGCCATGACCTTCACTATTCAAGTCGGCGACCGCGTGGCGCAACGCCAGCTTCTGGCCGATCTGGTCGCCATTCAGTACAAGCGCAACAATGTCAGCTTCGCCCGTGGCGACTTCCGCGTTCGCGGCGACACCATCGAGATCTTCCCGGCTCACCAGGAGGATCGCGCCTGGCGCATCTGTATGTTCGGCGACGAGGTGGAAAGCATCGCCGAGTTCGATCCGCTGACGGGCGAGAAAACGCAGGACCTCGCGCTGGTGAAGGTCTACGCGAATTCGCACTATGTGACGCCAAAGCCGACGCTGAACCAAGCCATCAAAGGGATACAGCAGGAGTTGCAGGAGCAGTTGCAGCGCTTCAACGCGTCCGGCCGGCTTCTCGAAGCGCAGCGGCTGGAGCAGCGCACGCAATTCGATCTCGAAATGATCGAGGCGACCGGCTCCTGCAACGGCATCGAGAATTATTCGCGCTGGCTGACAGGACGCCAGCCAGGTGAGCCGCCGCCGACGCTGTTCGAGTACCTGCCCGACAACGCGCTCGTCTTCGTAGACGAGAGCCACGTGACCGTGCCGCAAATCGGCGGCATGTTTCGCGGCGACTTCCGGCGGAAATCGACGCTCGCCGAGTTCGGTTTCCGGCTGCCGTCCTGCATCGACAACCGGCCGCTGCGCTTTGAAGAATGGGACGCGATGCGGCCGCAGACCACGTTCGTTTCGGCCACGCCCGGCAAATGGGAGATAGAGCAGACAGGCGGTGTCTTCGTGGAGCAGGTCATCCGGCCAACCGGCCTCATCGACCCGCCGGTCGAGATCCGCCCGGTCAAAACGCAAGTCGACGATCTCATCGACGAATGCCGCAAGGTGATCAAGCAGGGTTATCGCGTGCTGGTGACGACGCTGACCAAGCGCATGTCGGAGGACCTGACCGAATATGCGCACGAACAGGGGCTCAAGGTGCGCTACATGCACTCCGATGTCGACACGCTGGAGCGCATCGAGATCATTCGCGACCTTCGGCTCGGCGCATTCGATGTGCTCATCGGCATCAACCTCCTGCGCGAGGGGCTTGACATTCCCGAGGTCGCTCTGGTCGCCATCCTCGACGCGGACAAGGAAGGCTTCCTGCGTTCGGAAACGTCCCTCATTCAGACGATAGGACGCGCGGCGCGCAATGTGGACGGCAGGGTGATCCTCTACGCAAACTCGGTCACAGGCAGTATGGAGCGCGCCATCGCCGAGACCAACCGGCGCCGCGAGAAGCAGGTGGCGTACAACGAGGAGCATGGCATCACGCCGCAGTCGGTGAAGAAGAATATCGGCGACATTCTCGCGAGCGTTTACGAGCGCGATCATGTGACCGTGGATGCGGGCTTCGCCGAGGGCGGGCAGTCGCCGCTTGTCGGGCATAATCTGCAGGCTGTCATCGCCGATCTGGAGAAGCGCATGCGCGAGGCGGCGGCGAACCTCGAATTCGAAGACGCGGCGCGCCTTCGCGACGAGATCAAGCGGCTTCGCGAGGTCGAGATGACCATCATGGACGATCCGCTCGCCCGGCAGTCCAATGTGGAAGAGCGCGCAGGTCGCTACGAAGGCGACAACCGCACCTCCTATGTGCCGCAGATGGCGATCGATACGACCGCGACCAGCGGCGGCGGCGCGGGCGTCAAGCGGCGGAAAGCGAGCCCAGGCGAAAAGAGACGCTCACAGGAAGCGCTCGCTAAGAGCCCGCTGTTCAACACGGGCGAGAACTCGGACAATCCGGAGGAATGGGACATCGCGGCTGAGAGCAATGCGGAGGGTTCAGGCTCCCGGATCGCTCCGCCTCCTGAAACGAGCAAGGAGCGCAAGATCGGCGAGTGGAGCGTTCCGGTTCGCGACGCACAGCTATCGCGACCTCATAAGCCGACCTTGGATGAGATGGGGCCGCACGCCGAGCGCCCCATGCCCGGTGGAAAGGCGAAGCCATCGCGCACCGCGCCGGACCTCAAGACTTTCAAGGCTGGCAAGACGATTATTGTCGGCGACGAGGGTGAGGAACCGGAACGCCGCGGAAAGCGCCGCCGGCCGGTCAAGACAGGGCGCCCCGGATCGTAAGTGCACGGAATTTCTGCCGGCGATCATCCCTGGAACAATCCGAGAGGCATGGGCGATGCGCCGTGGATGCGATAAAGTCGTCCGTGAACTATCCGCAACCGGCTGAGATCGCAGACTATTTTGGCGATTTTTCCGGCGTGGATTTGCAGGATTTTGGGCGTTTGCAGTCGATTTTCTTGCAAAATTAGAGTCTTTCCGACATTAATTGAATCGCTGGGGATTCCCATCGGGCGCGAACAGTGATTCATGCTGCATGCTCGGCGGAGGCCAGCATGCATGGCGCGAGCTTATTCTCTGGACCTTCGTGAGCGGGTGGTGGCGTTTGTTGCGAGCGGTCAGACTACACGGGCGGCCTCAGCCGTGTTCGATGTCAGTGTGGCGAGCGTCGTGAAGTGGACGCAACGCGTAAGGGCAAGCGGCAGCGCGGCCGCCAAGCCCATGGGCGGCAAGCGTCCATTTCTTTTGGAGGCGGAGCGCGATTGGCTGCTGGCGCGCCTGGATGAGAAGCCCGACTTGACGCTCCATGCCCTGCGCGGTGAACTGCGCGACCGGGGCGTTTCAGTCTCCTGCGATACGCTGTGGCGTTTCCTTAAACGCCAGGAGATCAGCTTTAAAAAAAACCTTGTTCGCCGCCGAACAGGACCGCCCCGACGTCGCCCGGCGCCGTCTCCGCTGGAAAAAATATCAGGCCCGGATTGACCCATCGCGTCTCGTTTTTATTGATGAGACCTGGGCCAAAACCAACATGACACGTACGCGCGGTTGGCGCCGACGCGGCAAGCCGCTTGTCGCCAAGGTCCCGCACGGCCATTGGAAGACGTTGACGTTTCTCGCCGCACTGCGACACGACGCGATCACCGCGCCTTTCGTGCTGGACGGCCCCATCAACGGCGAGGCCTTCCTCGCCTATGTCGAGCAGATCCTTGTGCCCACGCTCAAGCCGGGCGACGTCGTCGTCATGGACAACCTTGGTTCTCACAAGAACAGGGCTATCCGCAAAGCCATACGCGCCGCCGGCGCACGGCTCGTGTTTCTGCCGCCCTACAGTCCCGATCTGAACCCTATCGAACAGGTCTTCGCCAAGCTCAAAACGCTCCTCAGAAAAGCCGAGGAGCGCACCGTCGAGGCCGTCTGGAAAAGGATCGGATCGCTGCTCAAATGCTTCCATCCAGCCGAGTGCGCCGCCTACTTCAGAAATGCCGGTTATGCTTCAATCTAAGTCGGAAAGATCTAGCCCGCATTCTCCGACGCAAACGATGCTGATTCGCATGCGGGGACGGGGATGAAGCCAAGGGAGCGGCGGGAGACAGGCCAGAACGATCTGTTCAAGGCGAGGCTCGACCAGGTCATCGACATGAGCCACCCGCGTGTGCGGCTGGCCGGGCGGATCGATTGGGGCTTTCTCGAACAAAAGTTCGGGGCCGTTTACTCGGATGGGCCGGGCAGCCCACCTTTGCCCACCCGGCTGATGGCGGGGCTTCAAATCCTGAAATACAGCGAGAACCTGTCGGACGAGCGGCTTTGCGAGGTCTGGGCCGAGAACCCGTACTTTCAGTATTTCTGCGGCGAGGAGTTCTTCCAGCACGAACTTGTCTTCGATCGCTCGTCCTTGACGCGCTGGCGGCAGCGCATGGGCGAGGAGAGGCTCAATGCGCTGATCCAGGAAAGCCTGGCTGTTGCGGCGAAGACCGGGGCGCTAAAGCCGTCCGAGCTTTCCGCCGTCGTGGTGGACACGACCGTGCAGCCGAAAAACGTGGCCCATCCGGCAGATGCGAAGCTTCTGAACCGGGCGCGCGAACGCCTCGTCCGGCTCGCCAGGAAGCACAGCGTTCGCTTGCGCCAATCCTATGCGCGGGTGGGCAAGCTCGCGCTCATCAAGCAGCAACGCTACGCCCATGCGAAACAGTTCAAGCGCGCGAACAAGCGCTTACGGACGCTCAAGACTTATCTTCGGCGCGTGATCCGCGACATCCAGCGCAAGATCGCAGGCGACGAGGCTCTGAAGGCCGTCTTTGCTCACGCCTTATCCTTGGGCTGCCGGTTGCTGACGCAGAAAAAACGCCAGGACGCGCCCAAGGTTTACGCGCTTCACGCGCCCGAAGTGGAGTGCATTGGAAAGGGCAAGGCGCACAAGCCTTACGAGTTCGGCGTGAAGGTCAGCCTCGCAACAACCGTTGCGCCGTCGAAGGGCGGCCAGTTCATTCTCCACGCCAAGGCGCTGCCGGGAAATCCGTATGACGGGCATACGCTCAAAATCGTCCTTCCCGGCATCGAAGCGATGACCGGCGCTGTGCTTTCCCGCATCCTCGCCGACGCCGGCTACAAGGGCCACAACGCCCCAGAGGAACACAAGTTCAAGGTCTACACGCAAGGACAAAAGCGCGGCATGACCGACGCCATCAGACGCCAGCTCAAACGCCGCGCCGCCATCGAGCCTGTCATCGGCCACTGCAAAGAAGACCACCGCATGGACAGGAACTTCCTGGCCCACCGCGAGGGCGACGCCATCAACGCCGTGCTTGCCGCCGCCGGCTATAACTTCCGGCGCCTGCTGGCATGGCTCGGGATTCTTTGGCGCCTGCTGCTGCAAGCCTTCAGCCACGAACGCCTACTGCAAAAAGTCTGAAAGTCAAAAGTTCACGGCGGACGATAAGTCTCCCAGGACATTGTCCCGGATGCCGCGTGCAACAAAATTCCGCAGCCAGTGGTTGATTGCGAGAGAGTTCTGAAGGAATTGTGCGGCGCGAATCAGTAAGTCGCGACAGGGCAGCCTACCCCTTCAGCTTTTTTGCCAAGGCCGACACACTGTGACGAGTCTTCTCGCGCCATACCACCCAGTGATTGCGAACCCAGTTCAGCTGAACCACGCGGCGTTCTCCATGGAACGGCTTGTGACCATGCCAAGCATTTGGAGCATTAAGAAACGCAAGGAGCGTACCTCGGGCTGGGGCACTTCCATGACCAGGTCTTCGAGGTTGTCCGGGGAGTTTAAAAGCCTGAGCCGCCCGCCGTCTGCCTCCCATCCTCCGTTCATGTAGAGGAGAACGGTCACAAGCTTGCTTCTGCTATCGAGATGAATGCGCCCATCCGTCCTGCGCGCTTGGCCGCGCACTGTGACCGTTACAGGGCGCTTTTCAAGGTTGATCCCGAACTTTCGCCCCATGATTTTCCGGAATTTCGGCTGACGGAGTTCATGGACGAGGTTTGCGAAACTCGGGCCGGAACGAAGGGCTTCCAGCGGGAAGCTGCCGGGTTTGGTTATGACCGGATAGTCTCTGTCGATCTCCTCAATTCTATCTTCCTTTACAAAATTCGGGACGACGACGAATGGAAAAGGCTTGGCATGAACGCGCGCTCCCTCCAAAGACGGCAAGTCCAGCATAAAGTCCTCCCAGTGGCCGCCGCGCAACTCGACGCGGTGTTGCAAAAGTAACGGCCTTCTTAACCCGAGCTCCGGCAAGCCAGCGATCAAAAAATCGCGAACGCTGGCAAGTCGGGCGGATGTTTCAGTACAAAGGAGCAACCTGGGAGTGCAGAAGGAAATTGAAGCCTATTTTGGCGGTACTCATGGTCAGGGTGTTGTCGAAGCGACCGGAAGCCGAGCTAAAACAGCAGTTGTTATTGCCAAGGTCGAAATAGAGATACTCCGCCTTTACTGTCCAACGGGGGCTCAGCATGTATTCAAGACCAGCACCAACGGTCCAGCCAGTGAATGTGCTGCTGCTCTGGTTGAGCCCCGCAGCCGGGTCGGCCACAGTGACGTTGCCGCCAAAAAATGCAAAGCCGCCCTTGGCATAAAGCAGCGCGCTGCCATAGACAAAGCCGGCGCGGCCGGTGATATCGCCGTACCAGCCACCTGTACTGGCGACCGTCAGGGACTGCAAAGGATTGCCGAAGGTAAATGTGCTGGTGCGGCCGATACCCATGCCTCCGATGTCGGCCTCGACGCCCCAAAGGAAATTACCGGGCTGGATATTGTACCCAAGCTGGACTCCTCCGAACAGCCCAGTGGAGCTGATGGATTGATTCGACTGGATAGTTGTGTTGGATACGACAAATACGACGTTGTCGGCCGCGGCGATGTTGGACCAATCGGCGCCAACATTGCCGCCAGCGTAGAACCCTGTCCAGAAAGGAACTGGGACTGCCGCCGGGGGCGGAGAATCCTTGTAGCCGCCATATTCGCCCCCGTAGCCGCCGTTGTAGGCGTCCGCCGCTTGGGCCGCGTTGGCGATAAGAAAGGCGCCGAGGACAGCAACGCCCGTTCGAACAAACTTCGCTACTAACATGACATTCCCGCTTACATTGGTTACTGGCAGGTTTACTCGAAACACGGGAACAGAGGTGCCACGACCTTGCCCGCAACGCAAGCGTGTGATTAACGGAAATTGCGCTCTTTACGTGCAAGGCTGTTGATGACGCCCAGCCGTCTGGCGTTATGTTGCTGTTTGATTTGCCGTTTCTCAGGCTGTCTCTCGGAAGACACAGCCAGTTTTGATTAAAATAGTTCCCGGGTGATACCGGCCCCGCAGCGTTTTCCCTGGAGAAGGCGGAGCGCATAGTCTCAGCGGATTGCTTGCTGGCACACATGCGCTGCCATGGCCAGCGATGAAGTCAGGCCGGGCAACTCGATCCCGAACAGGTTCCACAAGCCCTCGATGCCGTGCTCACCGGGCCCCTGGATGAGGAAGTCCGCTGCGGGTTGTCCCGGCGCCGCGATCTTGGGCCGAATGCCGCAATAGGAAGGCGTGAGCGCGCCGTCTGGGAGCGCTGGCCAGTATTGTCTGATCGCCTCCTCGAACAGCGGTCCGCGCTTTGCATCGACGGTGTAGTCGATGGTCTCGATCCATTCGACGTCCGGGCCGAACCGGACCGCTCCGCCAAGGTCGAGCGTCGCGTGGATGCCAATGCCCGCGGCCTCCGGCATCGGATAGACGAGATGCCTGAAAGGACTGCGCCCCTTCAAGGCCGAAGTAGTTGCCCTTGGCGAAATAGGCTTTCGGGATGAGGTGTTTCGGCATACCTTCGATGGAATGCGCCACAGCCGGTGCATGAAGCCCGCCAGCATTGATGACGAGCTTCGCTTTCACCTCTGTCTCTCGCGTACGAAGCACGATGCCGCCCTCTTGCACGCTTCCGCTTGTCACCGCGCTATTGAAGGCGATGACGCCACCAGCGTTCTCCATATCGCCTTGCAGGGCAAGCATGAAGGCGTGACTGTCCAGGATGCCGGTGCTCGGCGAGAACAGGGCCGCAATGCACCGCACCTCCGGTTCGAGCTTGCGTGCTTCCTCGGGTGAAAGCCAAGTAAGATCACGCACGCCATTGCGCTCGGCATTCTCGTTGATGGCGGAAAGCTTCGGCACCTGCGCTTCGCTGGCGGCCACGAGAAGCTTGCCGATCGGACGAGCCGCGACCCCGCGTTCGGCGCAATAGGCATAGAGCAGCCGTTTGCCCTCGACGCAGAGGCGCGCCTTGAGCGAGCCCGGCGGATAATAGAGGCCCGCGTGGATGACTTCCGAATTGCGCGATGAAGTTTCGGTCCCGATTGCGCCCGCAGCCTCCAGGACGATGACTTCGCGCCCGGCCAGGGCAAGCTCACGAGCGACGGCGAGCCCGATAACGCCAGCTCCGATGATGATGCAATCTGCCTTTTCCATGATGCCTCTTAACAACCGAAGCCCTCGCCAGTCTGGCATGACCATGCCAAGCTGCAAAATAGGTGCTTGCGGGCATTGCTTTATACAGGCTACACCTCTTCATCATGCCTTCCCTTCCCCCATCCTTTGCTGGACCGCCTGCTCGCGGAAGACGTGCCGAACGGCGATTTGACCACGCTTGCGCTCGGCATCGGGGCGATTCCGGGCGTGATGGAGTTCCGCGCGCGCGGCGACATGATCGTGGCGGGAACGGAGATCGCAGCGGATATGATCGCGCGGGTCGGCGCTGACGCCTCGGTATTGATCCCTTCGGGTTCGAAAGCGAAGGCGGAGACGCTGCTTTTGACCGCGAAGGGGCCTGCCGCCGCGCTGCACCATTCCTGGAAAGCTGCGCAAACGCTGACCGAGATCCTCTCGGGTATCGCAACCGCAACGCGCGCCCTCGTCGATGCTGTGGAAGCTGTCGACGCAAATGTCCGTGTCGCCTGCACGCGCAAGACCGTGCCCGGCGCGCGGCAGCTTTCCATGATCGCCATTCGGGCGGGCGGCGCGGTGCCTCACAGGCTCGGCCTTTCCGAAACCATCCTCGTTTTCGCCGAGCATCGCGTTTTCCTGCCCGGCGTGAGCTTGAAGGAGATGGCGGCGCGGCTGCGCCGGGAAGCGCCGGAGAAAAAGCTCGCCATCGAGGTTACGACGTTGGCGGAAGCGCGCGATGCGATCGAGGCCGGGTTCGACATCATCCAGCTTGAGAAGATGACGGCGGATGGCGTGGCTGCGGTCAAACAGATAGCGAGAGCCGGCGTTCTGCTCGCGGTGGCGGGCGGCGTCACGCCAGCGAACGCCGGGGATTACGTGAGGGCAGGGGCGGGATTGATCGTGTCGTCATGGCCCTACACCGCGAAACCCGCCGATGTCGCTGTCACTATCACAGCGGGCTCAGCGGCTTAACCGGCGCGGACAGAGGCTTGTTGCATCTCGCCCCGGAAAGCGCCTCGCGCTCATCCGGGACCCTCCAGCGGCTGACGCCGCTAAACTCCTCTCATCACCAGCCGGTTCAGTCTTGCGACAAATGCAGCGGGGTCCTCCGGCAACTCGCCATCCAGGATTTGCGCCTGTTCGAGCAGGAGCGCCGAGAGATCGTTCACGTCGTCCTGGCGTGTCTCCTTCAACGCATTGGCGATCGCTTTCACCAGCGCATGCCGAATATTGAGCTCGAGAATCGGCTTCGCTCCCACGCCGCGCCCCTGGCGCGCCAGCAGGCGCTCGATTTCCAGATCCGGCCCATGTTTCGCCGCCACAAGGCAGGCGGGACTGTCCGCAAGCCGCTGAGAGGCCTGCACGTCGGAGACGCGTTCTCCAAGCGCGCCCTTGACCGCTCCGATGACAGCCTCCGTATCAGGCTCATCGAGCTTGGACTCCTCTTGCGCCGGCTCTTCGAGCAAGGGGATGAGCCCGAAATCGACGTCGCCCTTGCTCAGCGATTTGAACGGCTTGCCGCCAAAATCGACCGGCATGGCGGTCCAGAATGAATCGATCGGATCGCTCAGCAGCAGCACCTCGATGCCATGCTTGCGCGCTGCTTCCAGTTTGGGATTGGACTTGAGCCGCTCCGTACTCTCGCCGGCCAGATAGTATATCTCGGTCTGATTGGGTTTGAGATCGGCGACATACTGTTCGAGCGTCCGGGCATCGCCAGCCGTCGTTGTGAAGCGCGCAAGCTTGAGCAGCGCGTCGCCCCTTTCGCGATCCTCGTAAAGGCCCTCCTTGATGACTGCGCCGAATGCGTCCCAGATCTTCCCGAAGGCGTCGGCGTCCTTCGCGGCGAGGCTCTCCAGCTCCGAGATGACGCGGCCGGTCAGCGCCTTGCGCATCTGCGCAACTTGCGGATTGTTTTGGAGCATCTCGCGCGAGATGTTCAGCGGCAGGTCCTCGCTGTCGACGACGCCGCACATGAAACGCAAGTAGGAGGGGAGGAGGTCCGCGCCCTCCGTTATGAACACGCGCCGCACGTAAAGCTTCACATGCGAATGTCGCGCCGGATCGAACAGATCGTAAGGCCTTGTCGAAGGCGCAAACAGAAGAACGGCGTAGGATTGCCGGCCCTCCGCCCGGTAGTGAAGCGTCATCGCCGGCTCATCGAAGGCGTGCGCGATGGAGCGGTAGGCTTCCTTATATTCCTCCGGTTTCAGCTCGGATTTCGGCCGCTGCCAGATCGCGCTCGCGGAATTGATCTGCTCGGACTTTCCTTCCGCGTCCACGAGTTCGATCGGGAACAGAATGTGATCCGAATAGGTCGAGACAACGCGCCTGATCTCGTACGGTTCGAGATATTTCTTCGCGTTCTCTTTCAGATGCAGCACGATCTCCGTGCCGCGCGGCACGCCCACCGCCTGCGCTTCGCTTGCGGGGGCAATCTCGAAGCCGCCGCCTCCAGAAGAGGTCCAGGCCCAAGCCTCCTTCGTTCCTGTGCGTCGGCTCACAACCTCGATGCGGTCCGCCACCATGAACGCAGAGTAGAACCCGACCCCGAATTGCCCGATCAGCCCCGCGCCATCTTTCGCCTCCGAAAGCTTGTCCATGAAAGCGCGAGTGCCGGAGCGGGCGACGGTGCCAAGATTATCGATGAGCTCCTGCCGGCTCATGCCGATGCCATTGTCGGCGATGGTAAGCGTGCCTTTGTCTTTGTCGGGCGTGATGCGGATGACAAAAGGAGCGTCGCCCGCGGTCAGTTCCGGGCTGGCGATCGCCTCGTAGCGCAGCCGGTCGCAAGCATCGGAGGCGTTGGAAATGAGTTCACGCAGGAATATGTCGGTTTCCGTGTAGACGGAATGCACCATCAGCCGAAGCAGTTCGGCCACCTCGGCCTGAAACGAATGCGTCTCCGCCGCGGCGTCCTGCACCAGGGAATCTGCGTCTGCCATTTGTTTGCTCGAAGTTAGAATAGTTGCATGACTGGAACGGCAACGGATATAGCACCGCCTGAAGGTCGCGCAAGGTGCTTCGCACAGCACGCCCTCAAGAAGATTAAGCGGATCTCGCAGCCGCGATTGGAGCTTGAGCGATGCCCATAGTCCGAGGCAGACACATAGAAGTGCTTTTTCCGGCGGACATGATTGCGCAGCGCAATCTTGAGCTTGCAAAGGAAATCGCCGCGCGGGAGTTCCAGGATCTTCTCGTCATTGCCATCCTCAAGGGATCGTTCATCTTCGCTGCCGATCTCATCCGTTGCATGCACGGCGCCGGCCTCGCACCGGAAGTGGAGTTCATTTTCATCTCAAGCTACGGTGCGGGAACGGAAAGCGGCGCGGTTGAAATCCTTCGGGATATCGATGCTGCCGTGGAGGGCCGCGATGTGCTCATCATCGACGATATTCTCGAATCCGGGAACACGCTGAAATTCACGCGCAATCTGGTCTTAGGCCGGGGTGCAAAAAGCGCTTCGATTGCCGTTCTGCTCGACAAGCGCGGGCGCCGGCAGTCTGATATCGAAGCCCAGTTCGTAGGGTTCGCGTGTCCCGATCGCTTCGTTGTCGGCTATGGAATGGACGTGGCGCACAGTTTCCGGGAGCTTCCGTTCGTTGGCGTGATCACGGAGGATGCCGGGTAGCCGCCCTCCGCATCAGTCTGCGCGAATGCCTTTTTTGTGAGGCCATTACCTGCTGCGCGGCCGCGTCTCGATGGAAGAGCCTATGACCATCTCCCTCACCTCCACCGCCGTCTTTCCGGCAGCGCGGAGGGCTCGCAGCGTCATGTCCCTGTCTCTCTTTGCGAGGCGCCGCCCAGTGGCGTCCGTCAAGAGCTCGTGGTGATGATAGTCCGGCGTGGCAAAACCCAGGAGCGCCTGCAATAGCCGGTGAATGTCCGTGGCTCGGAAAAGATCCTTGCCGCGCGTGACAAGCGTGACGTGTTGAAGGTGATCGTCCACGGTCACGCTGAGATGATAGCTCGTCGCCACATCCTTGCGGGCCAGCACCACATCGCCGAAATCCATCGGAGCCGCGCTGACCCGCCCGGCGGTGCGGTCGTTCCAATATAAAGGTCCAGTCATAGCAAGCGCCTTGGTCACATCCAGCCGCCAGCTCGCCGCTTCGTTGCGGCGCAACTTTTTCTCGCGCTCGTCCGGATCGAGAATGCGGCATGTCCCGGCATAGAGCGGCCCGTCGGGCCCTTGCACGGCCAAGTGGGGCGCGGCGGCGGAGGCCATCACCTCATTCTCGATTTCGCGGCGAGTGCAAAAGCAGGGGTAGAGCAAACCCAGGGTCCGCAGCTTCGAAAGCGCCGCCACATAATCCTCCATATGCTCGGATTGCCGCCGCACCGGTTCTTCCCATTCGAGGCCGAGCCAGCGCAAATCCTCAAGCAGCGCCTCTGCAAATTCCGGCCTGCACCGCGTGGGATCGATGTCCTCGATCCTCAGCAGGAACTTTCCCCTTTCGGCCCTTGCCGCCCCGCAAGCAAAGAGCGCGGAATAGGCATGGCCGAGATGCAGATAGCCAGTAGGGCTCGGAGCGAAGCGGGTGGTGAGAAGCATGGATTCGATCGTAACTTTTCAGAAAAATAAAGGGGCAATTTTCCGGCCCTTGTAGCAAACGCACCTGCGAAAATCGCCAAGATGGATCGGGCGCACATAGTGGAATGCCAACTTTTTTGTGCAACTGCGTCTCGCATCTGCGGCAAAATCGCCTAAAGCTTACGTCAAGATTGACGGGTTAGGGTTTCTGGGAAAAACTATAGTTAATTAAGGTTTTCCTGCATCTAAGCTTCTAGCGCTGGCCGTTATGCTAGAGGCTCACAAAGAGCTTACTTCGAGCAGAAGTAAGTAGCCCCTGGTCGTGTCAGACTTGGGGTTCTTTGTCTGTAATTCATCTTTCTTTCGTAAGTATAATGCCGGATGGCGTGCTGGACGAGGCTGTCGGCTTCCCCCGTGTGTAACTTGGAAGCAAGGCCGCAGCCTATGAGGCTGGCCCGCACCGGCTCTTGGGACGCGATGAGCAATTGCGTCTCAGCTCCCAGCCAGCCAGCCCTTCTCGACCGCATATCCCACCAGTTCGACCCGGCTGTGGAAACCGAGCTTATCCATCGCGCGGGCCTTGTAGGTCTCGATGCTCTTGACGCTGATCTGCAATATACTCGCGATCGCCTTGTTGCTGTGTCCGACCGCGGTCAGCCGCAGGACCTCCACCTCTCGCTCGCTGAGTTCGGCGCCGATTGCGGCCGCCTCGGAGGGTCTGTTGGGCGTCCTGTCGATGGCGTGTGCAGCGATTGACGGATCGAGATAGATGCCGCCCGCGGCGACGGCGTGAATTGCCCGAAGCAGGTCCTCCGCCACCGACCGCTTGAGCACATAGCCGGATGCCCCTTCCTCCATCAGCTTGCGCAAGTAAGCGCGATCTTCATGGACGGTCAGGACAACAACCTTGCAGTCGGGAAGTTGGGCGAGGAGTTGGCGCGTGACATCCACGCCATTGAGCAGTGGCATGGAAAGGTCCAGCACCATGATGGCGGGTTTAAGCTCAAGTGCCATTCGAAGGGCGTTTTCGCCATCTCGCGCCTCGCCGATGATTTCCACCTCCGGATCGCCATCGAGCAGCGAACGAATCCCAGCGAGAACAACGGGGTGATCGTCGGCGATAAAAACGCGCAGGGGGATGGCGGGAGGCTCGGTCATAGCGGAACCCGAATGTAAAGGGTGCAGCCCAAGCCCGGGACGGACTCGACTTCCAGGGTGCCAGAGACAAGGGACAGGCGCTCGCGCATGCCGAGCAAGCCGAGCCGCTTGGAGAGCGACTCGGCCGGCGCAGCCTCGGCAGGGAAAAATCCCCGTCCGTTGTCCTCCACGATCATGCTCACCTCCTTTTCGCGCGCCTCGAGAAGCACGGCGACCCGCGTCGCGTCCGCATGCCTCGCGATATTAGTAATTGCCTCCTGCAGCACGCGGTAGAGCGTGGTCTCTACCGCCGGGTTCAGCCGGCGGTCGTTAATCGCCAGCCGCAGGTCGAACCGCAGGCTCAATCGCTCGCTCCATGTCTCGATCAGGTGGCGAATGGCGGTTTCCAAGCCGAGGTCGTCGAGCGCGGTGGGGCGGATTTCCCAGGCCAGCCGGTTCACTTCGGAACCGACGCCCTTGGCGAGATCTTTGAGAGCCGCGAGCCGCTCTCTTATCTTGTCGCTGTCCGGCAAGGCGTGGCCAAGTTCGTCAAGGCCAAGCTTCAGCAGAGTGAGCGTTTGCCCCAGGCTATCATGGAGTTCGCGCGCGATCCGATGGCGCTCGGCCTCCTGATCCTCCACAGTTGAGCGCAGCACCTGGGAAAGCTCCGTCTCGACCAGAGCGCGGCGCTGAGCCTCTTCCTTCAGTTCGGCCGCGACCGCCTGCCACTGTTCAAGCCGCCGGTCGAGTTCGGCCGAGAGTGTAGCCTGCTTGGCGCGCGCTTGCTCACGCTCGCGGGCAACCTGGTCGATCCGCCGTAATATCACTTCCATCAGGGAGAGGCGCAGCGTCTTTGCTGCCTGCACATCCACGCTGCTCCAGGGATGGGAATGCAGCCTCACCGACTCACGCCACGCGGAAAAGCTCTTGCGAGGGGAGAGGCGTTGGCCGTCGTCAATGGTTTCGACAGGCTTGCTCGGATCGCCCGCCCAGGTGACCGTGCGGATCACTTCCGGCCGAAACCACAGCACATAATCGCGCGGCGTCTTTGAGACCGAGAGTGCTATAAGTCCGGTCGCGACATCCGCAAACCCGGCGGCAGGTGGATACAGCAAGGGTAATCTGTCTGTATGAAAGACCCCTTCGGCCACTGTTTCGTTCAACCAGGCAACGAGGTCGGCCACCTGCTTGGCTCGTGGCGTCTGGCCCAGCCCCCTAAATTGGTTATCCAACCATAATCCCACGCCTTCCGCGGGGATGTAATCGAGCAGGTTCGGCTTATAGCGGGTAAGCCCCTCGGCCAGATCGGCCTCGCCGCTCATGCGCGTGACGAGTTCTTCGTGGATACGCTTGCTGCGCAGCTGAGCCTCGAACTCATCGGCGCCGACCCTCGTTTCAAGCTTCGCGGACGCCATCTGCGCAAACAGTTCGCACGCCATCCGGAGGCGGTGCGAGAGAAAGCGCGGCGTCCCGTGATGACACGCGATGAGGCCCCAGAGTTTCCCGCTCATGATAATCGAAAGCGACATCGACGCTATGACGCCCATGTTCGCCAGATACTCCAGGTGCATGGGCGAGACGCTGCGGATCAAGCTGTGGCTCAGGTCGAGCGGAGCGCCGGTGCGAGGATCGTCGGCAGGGAGAATGGGCGCTGGCGTGTAGCGAGCGTTCGGGATCAGGCGAATCCAATTATGGAGGTAGAGCTCGCGGGCCTGCCTGGGAATGTCGGAGGCAGGGTAATGAAGGCCGAGAAAGGACTCGACGCCTTCTCCTCGCGCCTCCGCGTCGACAACGCCGCTGTCATCCGGCAGGAAGCGGTAGACCATGACGCGATCGAAGCCCGAGACGCGGCGCACCTCGTCGGCAAGTCCTTGACAGAATGCTGGCGTGGTGTCGGCCTGCTGCACACGAGCGAGCATGCTTTGCACAAGGGCGAGTGCGTCTTCGGGATGGTTTTCGCCAGTCGGCTCCAATTCCAGCACCAGGAGGCCGCCGCTTCGGTATACGAACGTATCGACGGTCGCCCAATCCGCTTTGCTCACGATGCTGAAGGCATGCACCGGTCGAATCAACAGGTCGTCGGTGTTGAGCATCGTTTGAAGCCGCCCAACCCGGTCCGGCGGAAACAGACAGACGACACTCTCCCCGATCAGCTCAAAAGGCTCCGGACCAAATAGGCGGCTGGTATCGCCTCCTGCCTGCACGACTTTTAGCGTCTTCGGATCGATGGCGAGCAGGGCGCCGTGCGGTTGCACGGAACCCGGAATGTGAATGGGCTCGCGGTCGCAATTGGTGAGGTCGACAACGAAGGATTGAGCCTCGTTTGCCGTGCCATCGCGCGAGCCGGGAGCGCGGGTGTCGCTCATCGCGCTTTTGCCTCGTTTCTGGAACGCACTTTTGATTTCAGGGGCGAAGCGTCTGCACGCTGGCTGCGCACGCCGCCGCCTCCGCAATCGTCGGGAATTTAGAGGACACTATCGCCTTTTCCCACGCAGGTCATGAACATTCCTCCATCCTATCGTGGGGGGACCGACCTTCATAAGGCGGGCGCCGGTTGCACGATCCTGCGGAATCCTTACGCTAATGTAAGGGTATTCACCTACACAGGCGCTCTATCATCCCTACATAATGAGATATTGCACCTACAAATACCTGACAATAGTAAGGGAAAGCCCTGTAATTCTACTGGGGAAACCATGATTGTGTCGCCTTGACACAGAGAATACTATGTCAATACGAATTGACACATGTAATAGTATGCCTATGCTGACACTGCTAAAGGCGTAGCTTCTGCTTTGGGCCTTTAGCACAGCAGCCCAACGTGCGGGTTCAGCACGAAAATTCTTACGAGGAGGTATCTATGGCAGATCCAAATAAGGTCTATCCGACGGGTCTAACGTTGGCTGAAGCCGAGGAACTGCATTCTCATGTGATTAACGGAACACGGACTTTCGGCGCCGCCGCGGTTGTCGCGCATGTGCTCGCCTTCGTCCTCACCCCTTGGCTGCATTAAAGAGGAGAACTGGCAATGGCCGAAACTGATGGACAACACGGAATCTGGCTGGTTGTAAAACCTGAGATCGGATTGATGTGGCTTCTTGGCAGCGTCGCTCTCATCGCGGTGCTCGTGCATGCACTCCTGGTGGGCCACACGAAGTGGTTCCCGGCTTACTGGGAAGGCGGCAAGGGCAAGGTAGCGATCGAACACGTCGTTCCGTACGCATAGCAATTTATATTGTCATGTCACCATAGGGGATGGGGTTCCATCTCCTTAGGTGACTGCAGCAAGACACCTACGTGCAGGTTTAGCACGGAATCCTTTTGGAGGTACGATTATGGCGGATCCAAATAAAGTTTATCCGACTGGTCTGACCTTGGCTGAGGCCGAGGAACTTCATGGCCACGTGATCAACGGCACGCGCGTTTTCGGCGCCGTCGCCGTCGTCGCTCACGTTCTGGCCTATGTCTACAGCCCCTGGCTGCACTAACCCACTCTAGGAAGGAGAAAGACACATGGCAGATGTAGATGGACAAGCCGCGATTTGGCTGTATGTGAGACCCTCGCTCGGGCTTCCTCATTTCCTTGGCGCCGTCGCCGGAATTGCGGCGCTCGTGCATTTGGCTCTGATTGGTCATACGACCTGGATGAACAAATACTGGGAAGGCGGCAAGGCTAAGGTTTCGATCAGCCACGTCACGCCGGTCGCGTAATTGCGGGCATAAAGTTCGTGCCTTGGAGATAGCCTCCAAGGCAAACCTTCCCGCGTACAGCCGCCTCTCATGCGCGGTTTGTACGCGGGATTTTTGGCTTAGGCAGGGTCTTCCGCGCACGCTCTTGCGATGTTTCTGCTGACGTTTCGTGTACTTGATTTTCTGGTATCAAGCGCTCGGCTGTTCGTAGACAAAAAAGCGAGTTCGCGAACATATTGGAGTACGGCGCGCCAAAAATTTCCAAAGTAATATACAATAAAATTAACGACATATAACAAGCAAAATAGATTTACGCGTTATAACTTTAGTTTCTTTACGGTTAATCCTGACGAGAATGAGGGTTTTTCCTGATTGTGTCCGAGTGACACACTAGTTAAACTCTGAATATATTTGACACGGAGGGTGTTGATTATATTGTTAGCTTGCTTACGCAGTATACCGCGTGTTGAGGCGTAAGCGCCTTGCGTGCGGGTTCAGCACGAAGACTTACGACATCCGTCGAGGAGCTTAAGATTATGGCAGACCCAAAGAAAGTTTATCCGAGTGGCCTCACGATTGCAGAAGCCGAGGAGTTGCACAGCCACGTTATTAGTGGCACGCGCGTGTTTGGCGCAGCCGCGGTGCTCGCGCACTTCCTCGCTTACGCTCTCACACCCTGGCTTCACTAGAACGTTTTAGAGAGGAGAACCCCTCATGGCCGATACTGATGGAGAACACGGAATCTGGTTGGTTGTCCCGCCGGAGACCGGATTGATGTGGCTTCTTGGCAGCGTCGCTCTCATCGCGGTGCTCGTGCATGCATTGCTGGTGGGCCACACCAAGTGGTTCCCCGCATACTGGGAAGGCGGAAAAGCGAAGGTTACGATCTCAGCGCCCGCAGCGGTCGCGCCCCAGGTCAAGTAGCATTCGCCTTTGCGCCGGGAAACATCCCGGCAACGTAATACCGCACGTGGTCGCTCAGCCATCGCCTGCGTGCTCCGAGCCCGATCTCCTAGCGGGCCTTTACCTGCGCGCAGACGAAATCAGCCACGTCTGCGCGCAGGTTTTTTTGCATCATCGGTCCTGTCATCGAATAGAAAATGCATAGCCGGTCTATTTGGCCGCAACAGGAAAAGAACAGGGCGAAGGTTCTGCTTCTCGGAGGCACGATAGCCTGCCGAGCTCCGGCGCGGTGATGAATGATGAATAGGATCGACAGCAGGCTTCAATTCCAAAAGTCAAACGCGATCCCCGAGCCCAGAGTCATGATCCCGCACCCGTCCAAGCGGCCATCAGGAAGCATTCAAGTTTACGCGCGATACTCGCTGTCGCCGCTCTCGTGCGTCTCGCGGAAAAGAAGCGTGAGGGCCAAAACGTGGTGTGCAACGCCTTTGGCCGCGAAGATAGCGCCAGGACGCTTGTCAAATGTGCCCTTGAGCAATTCACGGATAGCCGCGGCGCTGGTTAACTTGAGGATCCACGAGGAATAAAGAGTATATATATCGACGCCCAACGCAATCTCACGCAAAAATACACTGTTTCAAATGTAACTTTGACCCCCAACCCGTCGCCCGAAACACAATGCCCCAGGTTCCGTTCGAGCTTCCGGCTTGACAGTTTCCTGGAGCCCAATAGTACTGTCGACGTGGCGCCCTAAGCGTCTCATGGGACAATTTGTGTCGGGTTATGCCTTGTGATTGGGAAGCACTCCTTAATCTCCGCTGAAAGAATGGCAGCGGCTTTGGAGGGAATTCCTCCGGAAATCGCGATCTTGGACGGGTCTGGAGTGATTGTCTACGTCAACTCGGCGTGGGCGAAATTCGCGATTGAGAACGCCTCACTCGATCCCAATGCATATCTTGGCCATAATTACATCGATGCCTGCGTCAAGGCGAGTTGCGCCGGCGACGTGTTCGCGCGGGAGGCCGCAGAAGGGATCAAGGCTGTAATGGCCGGAGCGCTACCAAGCTTTGGGCAAAAATACCCCTGCCATTCACAGGAGC
Organism: uncultured Alphaproteobacteria bacterium; assembly: GCA_963833565.1. Taxonomy (GTDB): domain Bacteria; phylum Pseudomonadota; class Alphaproteobacteria; order Rhizobiales; family Rhodomicrobiaceae; genus Rhodomicrobium. The sequence goes on along the minus strand of CAWHYO010000029.1, from coordinate 91,840 downwards.
AGGAACGCTGGTTCCTCATGAGCGCCACCCGCGCATCAGTTGGCAGCGACATCGTCATCGCTCACAGCGACATAACGCAGCTCGTGCAGGCGGAACGCGGGAACGCGGAGGCCGAGCGGCGTCTCGTGCTGGCCCACGAGCGGTTCGAAGCGAGCAGGGCTTTGGCCGAAAGCGAAGAGCGGTTCGGAAAGATCGTCGATACGGTCATCGAGGCTATCGTTATCGTCGACAGCGAGGGAAAAATTCAGTCCATCAATCACGCAGCAGAACGTATTTTTGGCTACCGTCGCGATGAGGCGGTAGGCGCCAGCGTCTCAATTCTCATGGACGAGGCCCATCAATTGTTTCAGGGGGCCGCTGCCGGCGGAAAAATCGGGCAGGGCATCACCCGCAAGGTCGAAGCTCACCGAAAAGATGGCTCGAAGTTCCCCCTCGAATTTTGCGTCGCTGTCTGGCGTATGGCAGGGAAGTGTTACTTCGCGGGTATCATGCGTGACATCACCGAGTTGCAGAACCGCTCGTAGAGCAGTCGCCTTTGTGTCTTCAGAACTGCAGTGAACTCCCACGATTTTGGCCTCCACAGGGCCATCCCTCCGAAGTGGTACCTTCCTTTGAAAAATCGTAAAGTGGAGTTCTCGCCATACCCCGCACAAGGGAGCCGAAGCCCGATCGAGGCAATGGTATGAATGATCTCCTTCTCATCGCCGCTGCCGGGATGCTAGGCGGCGCCATGAATGCCATGGCTGGCGGCGGCTCCTTTGTGACCCTGCCAGCTCTTGTCGCGGCCGGTGTGCCGTCCCTCAACGCCAACGCCACGAGCACGGTTGCCCTCGTGCCGAGTGCTCTCGCATCGGCTTTTGCATATCGCCACGATTTTGAGGGGTTCGACGAAGTCAGGCTTTCGACGATGGCGATCGTAAGCGTTATCGGCGGCGTCATCGGCGCCATTCTGCTGCTGTACACCTCAAACAGCCTCTTCGATAAGATGTTTCCGTTCCTGCTCTTGTTCGGTGTGCTGGTCTTTGCCTTTGGCCGCAAACTCGGTGAAGAACTGCGCAAGAGGATGTCCGTCCATCCCCGCGCCTTACCGGCGGTGCAATTCGTTCTGGGCATTTACGGCGGCTATTTCGGCGGCGGCGTCGGGGTCATGATGCTGGCGGCGTGGAGCGTCCTGACGACGGCGTCGATCAACACGATGCAGGCCACACGCAATTTATTGAATGCTTCGATGAACGCCACGGCCTCGCTTCTCTTCATTCTCGGCGGGCTCATCTATTGGAAGCAGATGGCCGTGCTCTTGATCTTTTCGACGATCGGCGGCTATCTCGCCAGCATTTTTGGCCGCAGGCTCAACCCGGCTCACGCGCGGGTCGCCATTTCCTGCCTCAATGCGGGAATTGTCATGGTGGTCTTCTGGCGTCACTACGTATGACCGGGCTGGCGAGCGAATAGGTGATCGGACGGGCAAGTGTGGGCCTGTCATGACGTTTTCCGCGCTTGAAGCGCAGAACGTCGCATTGGGCCGTGAGGTCATCTCGGGCTGCCGATCACCCCTTCACCGCTTTGCCAAGCTGCTTCTAAAGCGCTAACGTTTGCGGGGTATGGCAGTGACTGCTGGTTTTGCCGGCGAAATCGCACCGTTCCCCAACGTGTTGCAATTCGCAAAATCGCCGGTAACCGCTCCATAGCGCAAGGTGACGGGAAACTGGGCCGTATACGTCCCTGGCGCGGTGGTCCCTTGCTGCACGTAAAGGCGAGCATAGACCATTGCGGTCATCGGGCCGTCGCCAGTGCGCTGCAGCGCGGCGCTGCCCCAGGGCCTCGTCATGGTCGCGTCCTGGAAGAGTTTTATCGGCAGGCTGCTGCTGGTTTTCGGCCCGGCGAGAAGGCTCTGCCCGGACGCGTTGGCTGCGCTGCCCTGGCCGAGATCGATGCAGGCGGCGATGTTGGCGCCTTGCGAGCCGGTGCACGTCACGCTAATCATGCCGCGAGCATCATAGGTACCGGCGCTAGCTGCTGTGATGGTATCGAAGATAATCGGCGTTATGTTGGCAACGCAGGCAAGCTGTGCGCTCGCCACCGTCGGCGCGCCTGCAAGCGCCAGGACTGCAATCACATACTGCTTCATCGCTGCTCCGCCAAAATCGTCACCCCGAAAAGCGCCGGCATTTTAAGGTCCCGGAGCAGCGGGTGAGACCGCATCCGGGACAACGCCTCCGCTTGCGTCACCCCGGCAAGCGCGTCGCCTTTTACTTTTACCGGGGGCTTAACTCGTTGACTGCCGCTTACTGGTTTTGAAACCCTGGGAGTGGCTCGAAACGCCGATGCGGAAGAACGCCGTCTCGTCATCGCTTTGCCACCAAGGCCTCGCCACCGGTCTGCTCGGCGACTTTCGTTGTGCCGCCACTGTTCTTGGCGACTTCGGTTGTGCCGCCCGAGGTGCAAACTACACCGGAAATTTGGACTTGCCCGTTGGGGTTGGGCGTAAATTCGAAGGAAGCTGTGCAAGGCGTACCCTTGGGGTCCTTGATCTGCACCGTGTTGGTAGGTGCGAGCCCCGTCAGGTACGTTTCACCATCATAGCCAACAGAGAAGGAGGTCTCGCCGCCATTCACCCAGACTTCCGACCCGGCGGGGAGCCAATTGCCTTTGTCGTCCTTGAAGCTGACCATTGCCGAGGCGGGCGAAACGTTGCCTTTGAAGCGAATAGTCAGACCGCCGCGTGAAGCAGGCACGACGACCTGCTTCAATTCGGGCATGTCTGCTTGCACGGGCAGGCTCGCCGGATCAATGGTAATGGAGTTTTCCTGTCTTGCCATCAACATAGGAAGCAAAAGCTTTCCATCCGAATCTGTTTCGCCGACTGGAATGTTTTCAACGAGCACTCGCGTGTCGGGGATGCCTGTATCGACGACTGCAAACGAATTATTGATACGATTGGCGAAGTGTACGCCGTTCATGATGGCGATCGCTCCATCCATTTGCGCCATGACTTGAGCATTTTTGCCATTCTCGATCACGCCCGCTCTCAACCTGGAAGGCTGACGCACGATAACTGGCGGAGGCCGAGTTGATAGGCGTTGTCCCTTCCAACGCGTTTATTGAATATCCATAGCTGCCAGCCTCTTGGTCGAGGGAACGCGTGAAAGAACCTCCGCCCTCGTAAGAATTGCTGGCCGCCTCCGGCAATCGCTGAGGCTGTATATTTATCCCAGGAATAGGTAAGAGCAGCATAGGCGCCGTAACTATTCTTATGCTCAAAGTCGTTATAAACATTCAACGAAATCTAGCTTCGATCCCAAAACAAGGAGCGGCTATAAGAAAGTGTTCCGATCTTATAGGACGTTGCCGGCGAAATCCAGGCTATTTGCATAGCTTAGGTTGAATGAGCTTTCGTCGAAAGTGAAGTGGCACGGAAAGCGTAAGACTGGATCCATACCGCTTATACGTCGAGCCATTTCCAGCCGTGCATGCCACGAGAGAATGGCTCACATTTTGGCGCCGTCACAGAAGCCAGATCTTCATAGTCGCCAAGACTGCTGCAGCGACCTGGCCATCAGTTGGACGCCCCAAAGGCTGGTCTCGAAACGAGCCGTAGACTTGGCCGCCGAAATCGCCGTCCCACTCGCTCCCAGAAAACGCTAGTGACGCGACCCCGTAATGCCATAGGCCGAAATCCACACCTGCCCCGAGATTGGCCAGCCCTGCGCCCCCCTCCGCATGACCTTCGACGGTGAATTGCGGCGTTACGCCGTAGCGGAAGCTTGCCGAGCCAATAGGATTGCTATCGTACATATCCGAGTAAAGGCCATAGTATTGGCGTGCGAACCCGGTTTCCACGGAGTAATCGAGGATACCGGGAGCGATAAGATTTGTTGCGTTATAATAGGGAGTATTCAGTGACTGTTTCCTTGCCGGTCGCGTCGCGCAACACGATGCGCATTGTGCCCGCTCCCGTAGTAAAGGGGATATTATTGATATTAAACGGCCCTCCCGTGATTTCCTGCGAAAATGGACGCGTTTGATTGGCGAAAACCTCAACTGTGATGGCACGGCCGCACTGCCAGAAAATTGCGGCATCGGCTGCGATAACGAGATCGGGACGCAACGGAAAATCGCGTCGAACCTGGAGACCTCCCATACGAATTGAGGTGCTCCAGTTCAGCGAGCCTGAGATGAAGTCCCCAGCAGAGTAGGTCACAGCGTAGTCGGGGTCTTCGTAAAACCACTGCGTGTCGAGCCGCAGAAAATAGGGCGTCAACTCAGTCGCTGTCGAGTTCGTTGTGAACGATTGATTGAAAACGCCGTACTGGGAGAACATATGCCCGTCGACGGTTGCTGACGCACCCTGATACTGTGGCAAATAGCTAGTCGTGTAATCTTGAGTGCCGCCGGTGGCGAACAACGCGTAGTTGAACACAGCGCTTAGATTTGTGCTCTCGCCGCCCGAAGCTTCTCGCCGCCGGCTGCGCGCGTCGAAAGCAAGCGTCACGCGCGCATCGTCAGTAACCTTCAAATGAATGGACTGGCTTGCGGAATTGTAACGATAGGTGACGCTCCAGGCATCCGCTCCAAACAAATACCACCGGTCGAATGCTTAGCTAGATTCGCGGAACCTTGAGATTGAATTCCTTGAGATCCTCGCGCGAAATTGTCATGCACCCGTCGCGATGCCGATGAAACTGCGTGATTTTTTTTGTATCGTAATCATTGATGAAAACAGCTAGCAGGAGATCCTCATTCTCCGTCACAACGACTGGGAATAGGAGCCGGCATCAGCGCTGGCTCCATCCACCTCCCACCCGGCAAACGCTGCATTTCCTCCCCCCAACAAACAGCAGGCAAAAATGAGCGCGGCCGTGCCGTTGACATTAGCCACCCTTGCCAACAAGAGCGGTCGCATTAATCATCTCCGAGCCGATTGCCGCCTCGATATTGATCTCAGCGCCCGAGTTTGACAGGGCCGCGGCGACCGGAAGCTCCCATGACCGGCTTTGCCCACCCAGAACATAACCAGCCAACCCTTCGATTTCGCGATTTCACCTTTCTTATCATCCGTTACTTTCACCTGTGAAAGTCTGGCGCGCTTCTGGCCGCTGTTCACGGCCTTGAGGATGAGCTTGTCTTTGAGCGCACGGCGCTCCAACTCACGGAGTTTGGCTTTGCGTCTACGCCTGCAAAAAACACGGGCAAGCTTTGCCGAACAACGACGGCCAGCCCACCCCCCTGGAGTTTCTCGCGGCTCGGAACCTCATCGAGGAGAATGCGGTAAGTCTCTTCCCCTTCGACCGGCTTGGTGCTAACGCGCGCAATCCTCACAATGCCGTCGGAGCCTTTGGCTACTGAAAGAATAGGAGGGCTGACTATGACGTCAGACGTTTTCTCCAAAACATCCTTGCCGTCCTTTTGTGACCAGCGAAATATCCGAGCTTGAACCTTCATCGGTTTGTCGCTGTCATTATGAATTTATAGCTGAGCTTTGTGCGCCCACCGGCACATCAATCGATATGGGCGAGGCCCGTAACGATTGCGCGTAACCATGATTAGCTGCCAAAAATGGCAATAGCGTAAAGATAACAGCGAGTTGTACTCGACGCATTTTCCTTGTCCTGATTAATTAGTGAGGGTGACGACATCAAAGTAAGAGCTTTGATCTCCGGGCTCAGTCCCGCCAAACTGACTTTCATTCGACAGGTTACCTTGCTCCCATGCCCGAAGTGGAAAGCAGAAACGGTTGTTTCGGCTTTCCACATTTCCACCGAGTTTTGCTCGGCGTAATTTTCTTAGCCTAGTTTGTGAGAGTGACCGTGATTATGTCGGCATAAGAAGCCGAATTTTTCGGCGTGGCTCCTGCTGGGATTGCGGCAAAAATATTCCAGCTATTGTTCCCGCTAGCAGAAAATGTATTGACCCCGGGAGTATTACCCCAAATAGCGGAACGGTCGTACCAGTTCAAATACACGTTATAGGCGATCGTATCGCTGCTGAGGGACGACTTCATCGCCCGCTTCGTAATATCGCCGCCTGCGTTCTGGCCCGCATCGGCATTCACATTATACGCCCCCAGCAGGTGACCTGGATCGAACCCCATGCGCCAGTTTCTGAACCCGTCGCTGCACCCGATTGGAGGTTAGAAAACTGAATGTTACTCAGCTGCTAGATTCTCGCATGCGCCACTAACGTTCACCTGCACATTCAGCTGTTTTGTGTCGTAGGTAGTTGCGTTGACGCCGGCAATACCAATTACAAGCGCGCCAGCGGCCAGCGCTGCGCACGAGATAAGCTTTTTCATTTTAAGAAGTTCCTTTATTTCTTCGCCCAAAGAAGAGGAAAGTGAAGACGGCTGCCTCAGCTTTTCCCATCTCCCGCCGAGTTTTGCTCGGCAAAGTCTCTCAAGCCCGATTAATTTGTGAGAGTGACCGTGATAATGTCGGAATAGGAAGCCGAGATCCTTCGGCGCGCGGCTCCCGCAGGGATTTTCGCCCAGATATACCAGCCTACGTTGCCGGTGCCAGAGAATGTATTCGTTCCGGCAGTGCTTCCCCAAATGGTATTGTAATAGTCAGTATATACCTCATAACAATCGTATCGCTGCTGAGGGCCGACTTCATCGCCCGCTTCGTAATATCGCCGCCTGCGTTCTGGCCTGCATCGGCATTCACATTGTACGACCCCGAGCAGGTAACTTGGACGTATCCGGTTGTGGTCGTGTCGGAGCCTGTCGCCACACCCGATTGGAGTCCAGGAAACTGAATGTTATTCAGCTGCGAGATTGAGCATGCGCCACTAACGTTCACCTGCACATTCAGCTGCTTTGTGTCGTAGGTGCTTGCGTTGACGCCGGCAATACCAATTACGAGCGCGCCAGCGGCGAGCGCCGCGCACGAGATAAGCTTTTTCATTTTAAGAAGTTCCTTTATTTCTTCGCCCAAGCAGAGATAGGAAAGTGAAGACGGATGCCTTAGCTTTTCCCATCTCCCGCCGAGTTTTGCTCGGCAAAGTCTCTCAAGCCCGATTAATTTGTGAGAGTGACCGTGATAATGTCGGAATAGGAAGCCGAGTCCTTCGGCGCTGCACCGCAGGGTTTTCGCCAGATATTCCAGCCGTTGTTGCCGGGCCAGAGAATGTATTCGTTCCGGCAGTGCTTCCCCAAATGGTATTGTAATAGTCAGTATATACCTCATAACCAATCGTATCGCTGCTGAGGGCCGACTTCATCGCCCTCTTGGTATATCGCCGCCCTGCGTTCTGGCCCTCGTCGGCATTCACATTGTACGACCCCGAGCAGGTAACTGGACGTATCCGTTTGTGGTCGTGTCGGAGCCTGTCGCCACACCCGATTGGAGTTCAGGAAACTGAATGTTATTCAGCTGCGAGATTGAGCATGCACCACTGACGTTCACCTGAACTGCAGCTGCTTTGTGTCATATGTCGTTGCGTTGACGCCGGCAATACCAGTTACAGCGCGCCAGCGGCGAGCGCCGCGCACGAACAAGCTTTTTCATTTCAGAATTTTCCTAAGTTTTTGTGCCAATAACGGAAAGCGGAAAACGGCTGTTTTCAGCTCCCCGTACCCCACAAGGAAGAATCACCATTTCACTTCCTTGTGCGGCGCCTACTAACGGGACCAGTTTCGCAAGACACCACCCGTTAGGGGGGATTATTCCGATTATTAACCTAAAATCTTCTTATGTTGCTGGGGTGACACAAGTGCTGTGCGGCTACGGGATCAATCCAGGATTGAAAAAAGTGCGTTCCGGTAAAGGAGCGCATACATCACATCCTGCTGCTTGGTGCAGTCCATCTTCTGCATGGCCCGCTTCGAGTGCCAGCGTGCGGTTTCGAAGCTGATGCCGGTGCGTTCCGCGTAGTCCTTCAACGACATGCCCTGAGCCAGCGCGATGGCCAAGTCGGCCTCCTTAGGGGTCAACCCATAAAGCTTGCGTAGTCCGGAAGGCGACATGTTTGGTTTGCTGTCCCATCTGCGGAGCACCGCAATTGCCTGCGGAGCAGGCTTGAAGAGTTCGACCCAAGGACCCGTAAATGTGTAGCAAGCTTGTGTAACCTTCAGCGCCATGATGGCGCTGTGTGCCTGTTCCGGAGCGGAAATTGGCAGAAGTCGCGCTGAGATGTCGGGGTCTTCGGTGAGTTCTAAGAGTGCGGACCTCAAAGCCGCCTGTTCGGAGGCATGAAGCAGTGTCAAGGGCTTTCCCACGCCGCAGCTGTAAACCTTCTGCCAGCCATCGCCCGCCGCCGATTCGTTCTGCCAAGCAATGACGCCGTCGAGCGTCAGCCTAAAGACTGGGTCCTTCAGTCGGTCGAGAAGCGAACGCTTTCCACAAAGGCAGGATTTGGATGATAAGAGGGCGCGGCTAATCTTGACCGAGCGAATGATCTCAGCTTTTACCTCTCGGATTTCCTGGCACAGAACGTCCGCCGCAGGTCCTTCGCCTGTCACCTGTATGCTGTAGAGATCGTCCTCAAGGCTGAATTCGATTGCCGGGGGGCGAGTAAGGGGCACGTCGAGAGAGATCAGCTCTGCCTCCAATGAAATACACGCCCCTTGCCGGAAGCGAACCACGATCTTCCTTTTCGCTTCGGCAGAAAACTGGCGAAAAAACATCACCTCCGCCTGACGCTCTCCTTCGCGGGAAAGGAGCAAGCGGAAAACGTCGGTCCAAAGGTCAAGATTAAGAGCAGCATCTTCAATGCGACTACGAATGTGAGAAATTGTGTGTTGCATAATCGGTCAAAAAAAACCACCCAAACGGGTAGGTGATCGATCTAGTTAAAAGGAGATAGCTCCTAGCTATCTAGCAAAAATGCATAGTTCCAGCAATTCCTAATCGATGCCCGGTCCGCCATCTAGAACCTGGATATGCAGAGTTGATGCCTCATCAAGCCCAAAGCGGTCGACAGTAATCTCGATTAAGGCGTTTGCTTCTGAAAACTTGGCCGCTTGTCTTAACAATAGATTGTTCTACAGCGTCAACAAAAATACATAACGCGAGATCGAAACTCCACCAAGCTCATCCCGAAAAACGGGTTCACATATTCTCTCGGAACTAAAAGCCGGCAAATCGGGAGGCTGCAAAAAAAGCCGCTACAGCTTACTTCATTCCTCTTGCCACAAGGTGTGGCCCGAATGCTTTGTCGCTGCCCGCTATGTGGTTCAACAGCCATTTTCTCAAGAAGTTCAACACCTCTATAGGCAGGGTACGGACGGCGTCATCCTCATATTTCTGCTTCACCTCCAGAAAGTGTTTGATAAGATCTTCATGCTCTTTCTTGTGCGCTGACGCAGCGGGATAGCCGGTTTTTGCAAAGAGAGCTTCCTCATGCTGGAAATGGTATGCCGTGTAGTCGATCAGCCCGCTGAGCACTTTGCCCAGTGCTCCGTGACTTTGCCTAGCCTGCATGGCGTCATAAAGTTCGTTGAGCATTCCTACGAGTTTTTTGTGCTGGACGTCGACGCTGGGTACACCAACCGAAAGTTTTTCATTCCATTCCACAAGTGGCATCTTAAATCCCGGCTTTAAGTTCACAGCGCAGCGTGTAGCTCTTGCTTTGGAAGCGCAGGGGGCTCATCGGCAATAAATGTCGCACCAAACTCAGAATAATTCCAAAAGCAGAAAATCTCTTTCGAAAAAATACGAAGAAAACAGTCTGTTTTTATGAAATTTCTAAGCGTTTGGCTTTGGACGTGCTTATTCCCGTCCCCCGGGCCAGATCTTCATCAGGAAGATCGTCTGGCGGCGGCGAGCGGGGGTCCGGGCAGGGTTGTCGATGAAGGACCGGCGTCCCCACGTGAGCTGCGGCACGTTCATTCAGGGCAAGAAGGCAAATGCGGGAAAGGGCACAGGGTTGGGCCTCGCGACCTGCGATCACATCATCAAGCTCACGGAGGCCGGATCTGGGCCGAGAATGCAAATCCTCACGGCGCGGCGCTCAACCTTTATTATTCCAGGAGTGACGCAGAGGGGCGCGCTATCGACATCGCCCTTCACCGATGCGCTTCTCGGCCCTGGGCGTTCGATGACGTAACAACACGAAGGTCAAATCATCCCTGGGTTCAATGGGATCGCATTCCCGAAACTTCCCGGCGATTGCAGACACGATTTGGGCCGCCGGCTGAAAGCGTTGGCCGTCAAGAAACTGGACGAGTTCGCGCCGGTGTAAAGACCGGCTCCATAGGCGGCTCCGGCGTTTCGACGAGTCCGTCGCTGTAGACAAAAAGCGTGCTGCCGGGCGGAAAGGGTACGGTGCGGTTCTCGTATGTCGCATCCCGCACAACATTGAGCGGAAAGCCGCTGCCGTCTATGGGGAAGCAGCCGCCGCCGTTGCAAATCAAGTTTGCAGGCGAGCAGGCTGCAGCATAGGTCAGTTCGCCTTGAGCAAAGTCGATGATAGCGCAGAATGCGGTGGCAAATTCTCCGGGGTCAAGAATCCTCCGCAGGAACTGATCGGCGTCTTCGAGCAACAGGGCAGGAGTGCCCGTTCTCAAGGCGTTGTCTTCAAGGGCATAGTGAAGACAAAAGGCGTGAAAGGCTGCGTTTTCGCAATGGCCCGACAAATCGGCCTGGAATATTTGGAGCCTGGCGCCATCGAGAGCCTTGAGGCTCCATAAGTCGCCTCCAGGGCCGACCGCGGGGTCATGATGGCTTGCGATCTCGACGGGATAGGATTGGCATATGCTTGAGATTTCGATCGCGCTGGGTACAGGCAGCGTTTGCGGACAACAAAAAAGGTCGGGGTCGTGGGCTGACACTCTTGAAAATCTCCCCATTATGGAAGCGGCGGGGAAGGCCCGGGCTTAGCAAAGATTGCGAGGCGGGCAACGCATGCAGCCAGAACAGGCGACCAGACGCGCACGCTGGAATGTGTAATGGACGAGCCTTGCTCAGGGCTGAAACGATCTGCCTGCTGTTGCGGATAACAGACGATACGCCGCCCGTCACTTCGCAGGGCGAGGCCGTGTGCGCTTTGTCACAGGCGCTCCCGATTGCCGCTCTCGTTGCGCGAACTTAAGCTGAAGCTCCGTTCGCACCTTGCGAGCTCGATTGAGCATCAGCTTGGCGGCGGAAAGGAAACGCAGCGGGGGATAAGGTGACGCCAGCAACGAACGAAGCGAAGAGCCAGCCGGTCGATTTATGGATCGGAGGCGCGCGCGTCTCGCCGTCCACAGGCCGCTATTTCATCGACCGCAACCCCGACAACGGCCAGCCTTACGCTGAAGTCGCTGAAGGCAGCGCCGCCGATATCGATCGCGCCGTCCAAAGCGCGCAGGCGGCCTTCGCAACATACAAGAAGACGCTGGCATCCGAACGCGAAGCCTGGCTGTCGCGAGCCGCTGCGCTCATCGAACAGCGCCGCGCCGAGTTCGTCGACATTCTGATCGACGAGGTGGGCTCGCCCTTCGGCAAGGCGCAGTTCGAAGTGCAATACGCGATCAACTGCCTTCGGGCGGCATCCGGCGTGGCTCGCCGCATCACCGGGCAGACCATTCCCTCGGAGATGCCCGGCCGCTTCAGCATGAGCGTGCGCGAGCCGCTTGGCGTCATAGCCGCCATCACGCCGTTCAACGTTCCGCTCTTGAAAAACGTCAAGCTGAGTTCGACGCCGCTCGCCACAGGCAACACGGTCGTGATGCTGACCTCGGAAGAGGCGCCGGTCATCGCGAACAAGCTCGCGGAAGTCTATCAGGAGGCTGGCGTGCCCGCGGGCGCATTCAACGTCGTCACCGGCTTTGGCGACCAGATCGGCGACGCGCTCACCACCCATCCTCTGGTGAAAGTGGTCATGTTCACCGGCTCCAGCCGCGTCGGCAGACACATCGCCGGCCTTTGCGGTCCGCTCATGCGCCGCGTCGTGTTGGAGCTTGGCGGCAAAAGCCCGCTCGTGGTCCTGGCCGACGCCGATCTCGATGCGGCGGTCCAAGGGGCGGCCTTCGGCCAATTCTTCTTCCAGGGGCAGGCCTGCATGGCCTCCAGCCGCATCTATGTGGAGAAGAGCATCGAGGCCGAGTTCTGCAGCCGCTTCAAGAGCATGGCCGAGGCGCTCGGCATGGGCGACTTGCGCGATCCGAACACCTGGGTCGGGCCGATCATTTCCGAACGCCAGCGCCAGCGGGTCAAGAGCCACATCGAGGACGCAAAGGCGAAAGGCGCAACTGTGCTTACCGGCGGAAACTGGATCGGCAACCGCTGCGCGCCAACCATCCTGACGGGCGTAGGCGAAGAGATGACAGTGTGCCGGGAGGAAACCTTCGGCCCGGTGACTTCGGTGTACCCAGTCGAGGACCTGGAGGAGGCCATCGCGCGCGCCAACGATACGCGCTACGGGCTCAGCGCCGCGATCTACACGCGCGACATCGGCAAGGCGATGACGTTCATGCAGCGCGTCCGCTCGGGCATGGTGCACATCAATGCGCCCGACGCTCCACGACGAGCCGCACGTTCCCTTCGGCGGCGTCGGCGACAGCGGGATGGGGCGCGAAGGGACCGACATCGACATCGACACACTGACCGAGTGGAAGTGGGTCACGATCCAGCTCCCGACCTCCTGACGCCGATCCTCTGACATTGCATACGAAGGCAGCCATGATCGCTCCCTACAACTGCGTCGGCCTGATCCCCACCGTGTGGGGCATCCGCACCCGCGCCGACATCATGAAGAACATCGAGCACCTGGGCCACCTGACCAAGGCCGCCGCCTGGCTCTCGCGCCTGGATATCCCGGTGCGGCTGCTGGTCATCCCGGAAGGCGGGCTCCAGGGCTTCAACGACGAGGTGCTGGATCTCGATCACGTCGAGTTCGCCAACACCTGCGCCATCGACATACCCGGCCCTGAGACGCAGGCACTGGGCAAGCTCGCGCGCGAGTATGACGTCTTCATCATGGCGCAGGCCAAGGCCAAGCATCCCGATTGGAAGGATCGCTTCTTCAACGTCGGCTTCGTGCTCGACCCTAAGGGCGAGGTCATTCTCAAGCACTACAAGCTGGCGACGCTCTATCCGGTCGAGCACAGCATGACGCCGCATGACGTCTTCGACTGGTGGATCGAGAAATACGGCCGCACGCTCGACGCTTTCTGGCCAGTGGTGGACACGGAAATTGGCCGCCTCGGTGTGATGATGGCGAACGAGGCCTCCTATCCTGAGAACGGGCGCGGGCTCGCCATGAACGGCTGCGAGATCGCCTACCGCGCGTCCTTCCCGCATCCGGGCACCGGCAACGATTTCTTCGAAATTTCGTCCCGCGCCCGCGCGCTCGAAAACAACATGTACGTGCTCTCGCCGAACATGGGCACCTACTACCTGTTCCCGGACTCCACGACGCCGATCGACACCTTCGGCGGCCGTTCCTACATCGTCAACCACCGCGGGGCCATCGTCGGAAAGCAGGAATACGGCGCGGGCTCGACCTATGTCGCCGGCGTCATCGACATCGAGCAGTTGCGCCATCATCGGGCCAGCGCGCAGGTCTCCAACTGGATGAAGGATGTCCGCACCGAACTGGCGCAGATCATCTACGACCGCGAGATCTATCCGAAGAACCTCTACCTGGACCGCGAGCCGATGAAGCACGCGGAATACAAGGAGAAGGTCATCGACCGCCAGATCGCGCTCATGCAGGACATGGGCGCCTGGAAGAAGCCAACCGGCGAAGCGAAGCGGCCGAAGCCGGCCAAGAAAGCAAAAGGGGCGTCATGAAAACGAAAGCGGCTGTTGTCGGCGCGAAAGCGGGCGCCTTCCAGATTTCCGAGGTTGAACTGGCGGCGCTGCGCGACGACGAAGTGCTGGTCAGGATCGCGGGCGTCGGCGTCTGCCATACCGATCTCATCTGCCGCGACGAGCTTTACCCGGTTCGCTTTCCGGCCGTGTTCGGCCACGAGGGGTCGGGCATTGTCGAGAAGGTCGGAGCGAAGGTCACCAAGCTCAAGCGCGGCGACCATGTGGTCATGAGCTACCGCGCCTGCGGCCAATGTCCCTCATGCCTTCGCGGCGATCCCACGCACTGCGCCGACATCTTCGGCTGCAATTTCGGCGGCGCGCGGGGCGACGGCTCGCCGACCATCCATCATCACGGCACGCCGATCTTCGGCAACTTCTTCGGCCAGTCGTCGTTCGCGGCCTATGCGCTGACGAACGAGGCCAACACCGTCAAGATCCCGGACGATGTTCCGCTCGATCTGATGGGTCCGCTCGGCTGCGGCATCCAGACCGGCGCGGGCGCGATAATCAATGCGCTGAAGCCGCCTGCCGGATCGAGCATCGCGATCTTTGGCTGCGGCTCGGTGGGCTTGTCCGCTGTCATGGCGGCGAAGGCGGTGGGCTGCACCAGCGATTTACGCCATCGACCTGATCGACGACCGGCTCAGGCTTGCGCGCGAACTCGGCGCGACCCATGCCTACGATCCGAAGAGGTGCAACCCCGTTGAGGAAATCCAGAAGCTGGGCGGCGCTGATTTCTCCCTCGAATGCGTTGGCGTTCCGGCGGTGTTCCGCCAGGCTGTCGATTGCCTCGCCGTGCCCGGCCTCTGCGGCCTTCTGGGTGCCGCGCCGCTCGGCACGGAGATCACGCTCGACATGAACAGCATCTTCTTCGGCCGCACCGTCATGGGCATCGTCGAAGGCCAGAGCGTGCCCGATGTCTTCATTCCAAAGCTGATCGATCTCTACCGGCAAGGCAGCCTGCCGCTTGGAAAAGATCGTGAAATTCTATGCGCTTGACGAGATCGAACAGGCTGTCGCCGACGCGGAAGCCGGGCGCGTGGTCAAGCCGATCTTGCGGCCATAGGAGCATGGGCAATCAATCGCGCGAACACGCAACGAAGGGGGGCATAGTCATGCGTATACTCAATCGGCTTAAGCCGGGGCTCTTGCTGCTGCCAGCTTTTGTCCTCGGAATGGAGGCGCTGCCGGCCAGCGCCATGGAGATCACGCCCGAGATCGTCGCCAAGGTGGGCCCGTGCGTCGCCTGCCACGGCGCCGACGGCATTGGCAAGGCGCCGCAATACCCGAATCTCGCGGGCCAGAAGGCGACGTACATCGAGAAGCAGCTGAGCGCCTTTCGCTCGGACGAGCGCAAGGATCCCAATATGAGCGCCATGGCCAAGCCTCTGTCCGATAAGGACATCGTGGACATCGCAGCCTATTTCGAAAGCCTGGAGTAGCAGCCGCAAGGGAGGACTATATGACCGAGTTTTCATCGTCCCGCCGCGAGGCGCTCAAACAATTGGCGAGCATGACCGCCGTCGGCGCCGTGATGGCGCTGCGCGCTCCGCAAGCGCTCGCGGCCAAGACCCCGCGTCTGTCGATCCCAGGCGTCGCCGGCAAGGTGATCCGCCGCCAGGACGCGGACTATGAGCTGTGGCGCGAGGCCATGGTCTGGCACATGTCGAAGCCGAAGCGCTATCCGGATATGATCGTGCAGGCGAAGTCGGTCGAGGACGTGATCGGCGCCGTCAACTACGCCCGGGAGAACAAACTGAAGGTGGCGGTCAGAGCTGGCGGCCACAACGCGAACGGTCCGTCGCTCCGCGATGGCGGCATGCTGATCGACCTGTCGGCCATGGACGACATCGTGATCGATGAGGCGAAGCAGGTCGCCTCCATTCAGCCCGGCGTCAGGGGCCTGCCGTTCATCCAGGCGACGCGCGCCAAGGGCCTCGCCTTCAACGTGCCGCATTGTCCATCCGTGGGCCTTAGCGGCTTCAGCATGGGCGGCGGCATGGGCTGGAACTGGCCGCGGCGGGGCGGCATGGCGGTCCACTCCATCGTCGGCGCCGAGATCGTGACCGCGGACGGCAAGCTCTTGCGCGCGACCCCCGATGAGAACCCGGACCTTTACTGGGCGGTGCGCGGCGTCGGCCCCGGCTTCTTCGGCGTCGTGACGCGCCTCGATCTCAAGCTCTATCCGGCCCCCAAATCCATCCTGGCCAGCACCTACATCTTCCCGATTTCCGAGGTGGAGAAGGTGACGGCCAATCTCGATGCGATCCGCAAGGCGAACCGCATCTGCGACAACGTCGAGCCCATCGCGGTGCTCATGCACCATCCCCAGGTTCCCGCCGACGCGCCGCCGGAGAAGTCGAAGATCGTCTTCTTCACCGCGTTCGCCTTCGAGGACACGGAAGAGAAGGCGCGCGCCTCCCTGAAGCCCTTCGAGGCGATGCCGGAAGGCGCCACGCTGGCGATCAAGATGGAATATCAGCCCTTCGACTTCGAGGGCCTCTATGCGCGCTATTTCAGCCTCAATGACCCGCCCGGCCGTTGCGCGCGCTACGCGGTCGACAATGTGCTCACCAACGCGGGCGGCAAGACACTCGTCGCGCTGGCTGACCATTTCAAGAAGGCGCCTGCCAAGGATTCCCATATCCTCGCCGCGTTCAACCTGCGGATTGAGCCTGAGATCGGATTCCTGCTTCTCCTGGGTCGCCGACTGCTTTATCGGCTGCTACTCCATCTGGGACGACGAGAAGGACGATCCGGCCAACTTCTCCTGGCTCATGGAAAACCTGCCGATCATGGACCCGTTCGGCATCGGCCATTACGTGAATGAAATCGAGGCGCGCGGCCATCCCGAACGCTACCCGCAATGTTTCAGCCCCGTGAACTGGGAACGCCTGCAGCAAATGCGCAACCAATATGACCCGAGCGGCGTATTCCATAGCTACCTGGGACACAGCTAACGCGGGTCACGCAAAACCGGAACCGGTTGCGACGCAAGTCTTAAACGACGGACTGCGCCGAGGCGCAGTCGCGTCGCCGATCATGGCGACGCGCGCGTCCGGTTGAAGGCTTCGCCCATCTGGCTATCGCCGTCGTGGACGGCGCTCGCGCGCGGCTGATGGTAAACTGTTTGTGGCCGCGCCTGAGCGTTAATACATACGTGGTTAACAGACGGCGCGGCCGATTTATTTCCCGCCTGATGTATGCGTAAAAAATCGTCTATCCGGGCGAGCCGAAGCCGCCTCGCGCCTTCGGCCAGCCGGGGAGTGGCGGAGCTAACCCGCGGAAAAGAATGGCTTTCTGCCTTCAGCCGAGCCCCCATTCAATAGAATTAATGCGGGAATTTTCTCCTTAACTGGACGCGCTAAAGTCCGTTAAATATGTTTCGACTTTCGGCTGTTAACCAGACCGGCGCCCGCAAGGAGCGCGGCGCGCGCTCCGGGGACACCGTCTGCCCTGAAATTTCCGCTGTAATATCAATGGCTTGCTTGCGTTAACCTCTCGGCAACGCGCTTTTTCTTAAGATCCGGGCGCAAGAAATTTCGGGACGCAAACGCAAGCGGGAAGCTGATCTGGGGATGAAAGAAGATGCACCAATCAAACATTCGAAGCCCGCGTCTGATTAAACGCACGATGGAGCAGGAGGTTTGCTTCAGGCGATCAATCCCGGCAGCAGCATCACGATCCCCGGAAACAGGCAGATCAGCACAATCGCAACCGCCATCAGAAGCACGAACGGCAGCGTTCCCCACATGACCTCGGAGAGAGGGATGTCGGGCGCTATGTTTCTGATCACAAAGAGGTTGAGGCCGACGGGCGGGTGGATCAGGCCCATCTCCATCACGATGGTCATGACCACGCCGAACCAGATCAGATCGAAGCCCGCGGCCTTGATCGGCGGCAGAATGATCGGCGCCGTCATCAGGATGATTGAGACCGGCGGGAGGAAAAAGCCGAGCATTACGATCAGCAGGAGGATGGCCGAGAGCAGTCCCCATTTCGAGAGGCCGAGGGTGGTCAGCCAAAGGGCCGCGCTTTGCGAGATGTGCAGATAGCTCATCACATAGGCGTAGAGTAGCGAAAAACCGACGATGAGGAGCAGCATCGAGCTTTCGCGCATCGTGCCGTTGAGAATCGGCATGAGCCGGGAGGGACGCCAGACGCCATACATGACACCGATGACGATGAGCGCGAGGATCGCTCCGACACCCGCCGTCTCCGAGGGCGTTGCGAGCCCGGCGTAGAGGACGATCATGACCCCCGCGAGGATTATCACGAAGGGCGTCACCCAGATGAGCATGGCGATCTTCTCGCGAAGCGTATAGCGATGCACTTCCAGGATCGCGGTCGGCTTGCCGCCGCGCGCCACGCTGGACCGCGCCGCTTTGCGCTCCTGGCTGAAGCGAAAAGCGGCATAGGCGGCGAACAGCGCGATCAGCAGCAAGCCAGGCCCGATGCCGGCGAGAAACAGTTTGCCGAGCGAAACTTCGGCGGCAATGGCATAGAGCAGCATCGTGACGGAGGGCGGCAGGAGAATGCCAAGGGTGCCGCCGGCTGCTATGATTCCTGACGCAAGGCCGGGCGAGTAGCCCCGCTTGCGCATCTCGGGGATGCCCGCCGAGCCGATTGCCGAGCAGGTTGCCGGCGACGATCCTGCCATCGCTGCGAAAAGGCCGCAGGCCACGGTATTCGCGATGCCGAGGCCGCCGGGGATGCGATGCAGCCAGGCATGCACTGCGGTGTACAGGTCGCGTCCCGCATCGGACCGGCCTATTGCCGCGCCTTTCAGGATAAAAAGCGGGATCGCCAGGAGAATGACGTTCGCCAACTCCTCATAGACGTTCTGCGCGATGGTGTTGACCGAGGCGCGCGGCATGAAGAAGATCATGAAGGTGGTCGCCACCACGCCAAGCGCGAACGCAATCGGCATGCCGGAAAACATGGCGATAAGAGTTGCCGCGCAATAAGCGATTCCGATCTCGGCTGGCGTAAGGCCAGACAGGAGAGGGGCAATGGGTCTCTGCCACATGAGGAGCGCGGCCACCGTGGCAATCGCGGCAGCGAGCGCGAGCGCAGATTTCTCGCCGACCTGAAGCGCGAGTTCGGAGGCGAGAAGAGCGAGCCCAAGGGTCATGACGGCGTACGGAATCCAGAGGGGGGCGCCCAGGTGGATTGTGAAACCTGTCCCTCGGCCCAGGCCTCCCACAGCAGCGTTCCCGATTTCCAGGAGATGAATGCGACAAACACCAGCGAAAGCGTGTCGGTTGCCACGGTCAACGATCGCAGCGCGCTTATCGGTAAGAGGAAATCAAGAACCTCAATGCGCGCATGGCCACGCCGCGCCTGCACAGCCGCCGCCGATAAGAAAACCGCTCCGGCGACGAGGAAAATCTCCATTTCGTCTTGCCACTCGATGCCGCGGTCAAGCAGATGGGCTGCAACTACGCCGCCCGTCAAAACTGCGCTCGCGATTACAAGCGCGATGGAGCTGAGATTGAAAAGGAAATCCGCAAGGCGGCGAAACGCACTTGCGATGGCCGTCCTACCGGCAGGTGCCGCAACGATTTCGTCCTGAGTGACCGTCCCGGACCCCGATTCCCGGCCCATCAGGCGACGGATTTGGCGCTCTCAAGAAGCTCGGCAGCCTCGGCCGATTTCGAGGCAAAATCCTTCCAGGCGCTGTCCTCAGCGATGGCGCGCCATTTTGCGATATCGTCGGCGGTCAGATCGACGACTGTCGCTCCCTTCTCGGCGTAGACCTTGGCCACCCCTCTGTCATCCTTCTTGGCCTCGATCGCGCCGAACCACTCCATCTCCTGTCCGACATCCGTGATGACCTTTTGCTGGTCTGGAGAAAGCGAATCGAAAACGTCCTTGGACATCAGCAGCGGTTCGCACATGAACCAGATCGACCCGCCGCGCGCTGTCGTGAGCGCCTTGGCCAGTTCCTCAAGCCGGAAGGAAATCAGGCTTGTCGACGAGGTCATCGCCGCATCAAGCGCGCCCGTTTGCATGCCGAGGTAGATTTCGTTCGAAGGCATTGTCGAGACTTTAGCACCGGCGGCAGCAAGCATGAGGTCCATCTCCCGGCTCCCGCCGCGCATTTTCATACCCTTCGCGTCGCCGGGAACTTTGATGGCTTCCGCCGTGGAAGCAATGCCACCGGCCTGCCAAATCCAGCTGATGAACTTGACGCCTTTCTCTTCGGCGATGCGCGACAGCGATTTTCCGACCGCTGCGTCTTTCCACTTCGCGCCCTGCTCGTAGGCGGTGACGAGGCACGGCATGAGGCCGAGGTTCATCGCCGGAATTTCCCCTCCAGCGTAGGCGAGCGGATACAGGGACAGATCGAGTGCGCCCTTCCTCAAGGCCGAGAACTGCGCATTCGTCTTCATTAGGGACGAGCCGGGGTAAATCTCGAATTTCAGCGTCCCGCCGGTGTGCTGCTCGACGCCTGCCGCGAATTTGCGGCAAAGCCGGTCGCGGAAGTCTCCTTGATCGATCGAGCCGCCTGGAAATTGATGCGATATCTTGAGCGTCCGCGCCGTTTGCGCCCTCAGGAGACTTGGCGCAGCGAAAGACAAGGCGGCTCCCCCCACGAAGGCTCGTCTCGAAATCATGGCACTCTCCAGATTCGTTTCGGCGTCTTGCGCCTTGTCTATATCACCCAAGTTTGCAGTAAAGGGATTCATTCTTCGATGTGGGAAAAGCAGTCGCGGTTGCTGCCTTGGCCAGACCCCGCGAACATAATTTCGTAGCTATTCCGCCATCGTCTTTTCATGACGCAACCCCAGCCTGGCAATACGGGGCGGAACTGTCCAAGAGTGGGGAATTTTCATGCACTCATCAACAGCGGCGTGCGTTGGATTGGCGTTTATCGCGGCAGTGCTTGCGTTCGACGCCGTGCCGGCTTCCGGCATCGAGGTTCAGCCGGGGGCGTCACCTGCCCAGGCAAGCGTTGTAAAGCCCGCGGGAGCCCGATGCGAGCGCTGACGCATTCGGCGGGCGGATGGCGTTACCGCCGCTGCGTCGCGCTTCACGCCTGCTTCCGTTGAAGATACACGCAGACGCACCAAGTCTAGCGACTGGCATCGCAGTTCCGTCTTTCGGCGGGGCTGGTGGTTCATGTTGGCACGCCGGCTCAAGCGCGCAGGGGTTCCAATTGCGTGACCTGGGGCACATCCGGCATTATACAACTTAAAATCTGTTAGCGTTCGATCCGGTTGGTAGACGCGGTCTTTGATTGGAAACGAGAGCGTTGGTTGACTTTGGCCCGGCCCCCCCATGATAGGCCTGAACCCTGTCTGGGATGAAGCTTGGCCGGAGCGTCGATCCTCAGATCATCCGCATGCCGTCCTCTTTGCTTGCAAATTCAATGCGATAAGGTCGCCGATGGCCGCTGCCATCCTGCGCCATCTCGTGGGCACGCGCATTTATGTGCGTTCGGCGGGGGTGCGGCCGGGCGAGATCGACCCGTTTGCGATTGCGGCCATGGACGAGATCGGGATCGATATGACGCGCCATCAGCCCAAATCCATCGAGGACTTGGAAGACACGTCCTTTGACCTCATCGTGACGCTGGCTCCGGAGGCCCATCACCAGGCGCTCGAACTCACGCGAACGATGGCGGTGGACGTGGAATACTGGCCGACGCTCGAGCCCTCCGCCACCGCAGGCAACCGCGAGCAGATCATGCAGTCTTACAGAGCGGTTCGCGACCAGCTCTTCGAGCGCATCAAAACCCGGTTCGGCTTAAGCGGCGCGCCGCAGGCTTGAGCTGCATTCCAACCTTTTGCCCAGCGCCGAGATACCTACATTTCCCCGCATGCAAGCCTTCGCCGCCCTTCTCGACCGGCTTTACTACACCCACTCCAATCTCGACAAAGCCGCGGTCCTGACGAATTACCTGCGCCGCACGCCCGACCCGGATCGAGGCTTCGCGGTGGGCGTGATCGCGGGCACGCTCACTTTCGAGCTGTTCAAGCGCGCGCTCGTTCGCGATCTCGTGGCTGAGCGCGTCGATCCGGTGCTGCTGGCGCTGTCCTACGACTATGTGGGCGAAATGTCGGAGACGGTGGCGCATATCTGGCCGCGCAACCCGCATGGCGTGATCCTGAACCGCCTGCCGCCGCTGCACGAGGTCATCCACGAGTTCCAAACCCGCGACAAGCCGCAAATCCGCGACTATCTCGCAATGCTCCTCGACAACATGACCGCGTCCGAGCGCTGGGCTTTGCTGAAGCTTGGCACGAGCACGCTTCGCATTGGCATGTCGGCGCGCTCGGTGAAGCATGTGCTTGCGGATTTCGGCGGTGTCAGTGTCGGCGAGATTGAAGAGGTCTGGCACGCGCAGCAGCCGCCTTATCTCGACCTTTTCGCTTGGCTGGAAAAGCGCGGGCCGAAGCCGAACTCGAAGGATGCCGTGACGTTTCATCCGGTCATGCTCGCGCATCCGCTGGAGGACGCGGAACTGCCCAGCATCGCGCCGGACGCCTTCCTGGCGGAATGGAAATTCGACGGCATCCGTGTGCAGATCGTCTCCACGCCGGGCGGGAAGGCGCTCTTCTCACGCAGCGGCGACGATATTTCCGGCGCGTTCCCCGATGTCGTGGCGCGGGTGAACTTCCACGCTGTGCTTGATGGCGAGCTGATCGTGAAGTCGGGCGAAGAGATCGCGAGCTTCAATCATCTGCAGCAGCGCCTCAACCGCAAATCGCCCGACCCGAAGCTGATGGCGAAATATCCGGCCCATATCATCCTCTACGACATGCTCGCGGTTGAAGGCCGCGACCTGCGCCCGCTGCCGCTGACCGAGCGCAAGGCCGAGATGGCGCGCTGGTTCGAGGCTGCGCAGCCGCCCGGCGCCGAGCTTGCCCAGCCGCTTGCGTTCCAAAATCCGGGCGAATTGCAGGCGCTCCGAGCCGAAGCCGCGAAACTCGCATCCCCGCACATCGAAGGGCTGATGTTGAAGCGCCTCGACTCCTCCTATGTCCCTGGCCGCCCCAAAGGCCAGTGGTACAAGTGGAAGCGCGATCCGATGCTGGTCGACGCAGTGGTGATGTATGCCCAGCGCGGCACGGGCAGGCGCTCATCGTTCTATTCGGATTACACCTTCGGCCTCTGGCACAATGGCGAGCTGTCGCCCATCGGCAAGGCCTATTTCGGTTTCACGGACGAGGAACTGCGCGAGCTCGACAAGTGGGTGCGCCATCACACGGTGAACCGCTTCGGGCCGGTGCGCGAGGTGGAGAAGACGCTCGTGTTCGAGGTGGCGTTCGACGCAGTGCACCGCTCGACGCGGCACAAGTCTGGCGTGGCGCTGCGCTTCCCGCGCATCAACCGCATCCGCTGGGATAAGCCCGCAGCGCGAGGCGGATGAGCTGGCGAGCCTCGCGAAGTGGCTGGATTAGCGGTCTCGCCAAGTTTCCCGAAGTTGGGGTCATCCGGATTGTCTTCGCGTCTGTCTTCATTCTGCGGCTAGCTTCGGACAAACAACCTGTTCCGACTTGAGGCAGTCAGCAAAGCTCTTCAGAGCGCTGTTCTCATGCTCCAGGCGACGCTGCACAAAAAGCGTTTCCACATAGCTTTGGGACGCATTGAGTGTGTGGGCTTTAAGGCTGCCGCTCAACTCGCTGCGTTCGATGACCACCCGAGGAAGGAGTGTCACGCCCATGTCAGCGGAAACGCAACCTATAATACCGTCGAGCGTGCCGAATTCGAGACGCGTCGCTTCACGCCAGCCGAATTGACCTACGACCTGCTCAAGCCTTTGACGATAGGAGCAGCCTGCGCGAAAACCAAGGATGGTTGGGCCCGACGCCGCGGTTCCTGCTCGGAGCGCGGCGAGGCTTTTCCAGCGTGCCGCCGTTACGAGAACGAGTTCCTCCTTGAAGGCGAGCGAAACAATGAGATCAGGATGATCTATCGGGCCAGCGACAAAAGCGCCATCCAGCGAGAGGTCAAGGACAGCCTGAACCAGCGTTGCCGTTGGACCCGTTCTGAGCGACAGCTGCACAGCAGGAAAGCCGCTGATGGAAGCGAGTTAGCAGTGGAGGTAATCTGACGGCTGCGGTTGTTTCCATGGACCCGATCGCCAAAGGTCCCTTGGGAACACCGTCATCACGCGAGGCGTCGACTGCCTCGCGTGATAACGTGGCGAGACGCTCGGCGTAAGGCAAAAGCCGCCTGCCCGCGTTAGTTAAGAGTCATGCCGCGCGCATGCCGCTCGAACAGCGGCACGCCAATCTCGGCTTCCAGTGCCTTGATCCGATTGGTAACATTCGATTGGACGGTGTTGAGCTCACCCGCGGCGCGCGTAATGCTGCCGCACCTGGCGACAGTGCTGAAGGTTGCCAGATCTAGGAGTTCCATCGGGAACAGCCCTTCTCAAATCGAGAACGCTACGTTCAAAACAAATCATTTCTATAGAAGATTAACCCAGGCTATCTTGCAAGTCTACTACAACAACACGAGCGCAGTGAGTACGCGCTTCTGTGAATTGCTTCGCAGCGCGGCTCAAAGACGCGACCGTAGGAGGGGGTGATGAAAAGTAAGTTGGGAGGATTCAAAAAGAGCGACCTCACTCTACCACTGAAGCCATTTATCCGCATGGAGATTCTCAGTGACGATAGCCTAGAAATCGCTGGCAGGATAATTTTAATTTTGCTTACAGCAGTAATTGTGTTTTTTTTTGCTCCTCACATGAGTTCATTATTAGCTTTTGCAAGCGAACAAATCGGTTCGCGGTTTATAACGGGCTGGGACGTAGCTGGATACGCGGCCTCATTGCTTGTCATTGCCGCCTTCTGCATGAATGATATTATCTCTTTGCGGGCTCTTGCAATCCTAAGCAACCTTGCTTTTCTCACTTACGGGATCGGGTTAGAGCTTGAACCTGTTTGGCTCTTACATGGACTTCTCCTCCCTCTTAATTGTTGGAGGCTCAGACAAATACTGTATGTCAAAAAGGTAAAGGCGAACTGAGATTCGAATAACGTTGACTTTAATGCTTCAGGAACTGAAACGCATTGAACACAATGACGGGCATCGCTCTCTGAAGCCATACCCGACATCCTAGAGGTCGTTTCGGTTTTTGTGGCGGCTGCTCTGGCCAAGATTCTCTTTGGACTGCACGCCATCTTAATCGAAGTGGCCCCCTCGACACTTTATGGGCCCTGACGCTCTGTTGCTCTGAATTGGTATCCGAAAGCGGACGACCCAGCTCAGAAACCCCCAACCTGCTTTGGAGCTGGTCACTATGTCCGACACTGGCGTACTGAAAGTAAGTGGTTATTGCAGCCTTTGCATTGCTCGTTGCGGCTCAGTCGCAACTGTGGAGAACGGCCGTTTCAGGCGCCTTGACCCGGATCCGTCCCACCCGACCGGTCAGGCGCTTTGCGCCAAAGGCCGCGCCGCTCCTGAGCTTGTTTATCACAAGGATCGTCTGACTCAGCCATTACGCCGAACACGCCCCAAGGGCGAGGCCGATCCGGGGTGGGTCCCGATCTCCTGGGACGAAGCCCTGGAGATGACAGCGGAGGCCATGCGCAAGATCGCGACACGATACGGGCCGCATGCCGTCGCATTCAGCCAATCCTCAGCCTCGACGACGGCAATTGCGGACTCAGCCGCCTTTGTGCGCCGGTTGATGAATGCGTTTGGCACTCCAAATCTGGTTTGGCCGCTCGATCTCTGCGGCTGGAGCCGAGGATACGCCACGCGCTTTGTCTATGGCGTCGGAAGCGTGGGCACGGGCAGCGCCGGCGGGGCCATGCCGGACATCGCTCGCACCGGGTTGCTGGTCTTGTGGGGCTATAATCCCTCGTATTCGCGCATTACTCACGCAACGGCCATCATCGGCGCCCTTAAGCGGGGATGAAGCTTATCGTCATTGATCCGCGTCATGCTGGCCTGGCCAGCAAGGCTGATATCTGGCTGCGTGTGCGACCCGGCACGGATGGCGCTTTGGCGCTGGGCTTGGCCAACGTGATGATCCGGCACGGCTGGTATGATCGTGACTTCGTCCGCGACTGGAGCAACGGCCCTCATCTCGTGCGAGCCGACAACGGCAAGCTGTTGCGGGCCAGCGACCTGGCGGTAGGCGGCGATGCACGCCACTATGTGGCCTGGAACGAAGCGACTGAACGCCCGATGGCATGCGACCCTTCTACAGGACGTTACGACGGCCCGAGCGGACGCCTTGCTCTAACTGGCGAGCACCGCGTGGCCGGGGTCCACGGCGTGGTTGCGTGTCGGCCTGTGTTCGATCATTACGCCGAACTGTGCTACGCTTGGTCGCCCGAAAAGGTTGAGGCGACGTGCTGGGTTCCACAAGAGCAGTTGGAAGAAGCGGCTCGTGCAATCTGGCACGCTCGCCCGGTCTCATACTACGCCTGGAGCGGGCATGAGCAACACGCTAACACGACCCAGACGGCGCGCGCCTTGGCATTGCTATATGCATTGACTGGCAGCTTCGACGCACCCGGCGGCAATGTCCTCATGCCCTGGATTCCAAGTGCGTCGATGACTGGCGAGGATCTCCCCAGTGCAAAAACCATGGTGCCTGCCATCGGGGCCAATGAGCGCCCGCTTGGACCAGCACGATGGAACAGCGTGTCGGTGCTTGATTTCTATAGAGCCGTGCTGGAAGGAACGCCCTATCCGGTCAAAGGGCTGATCGGGTTCGGCCACAACATGCTGCTCGCGCAATCTGACCCGGTGCGTGGGCGCGCTGCTCTCGCAGCCTTGGACTTTTTTGCACATGCAGATTTGTTCATGAACCCGACTGCTGCCCTGGCGGATATCGTTCTCCCCGTCGCTTCTTGCTTCGAATGCGAGGCCCTAAAGATCGGTTTCGAAATCAGCGCGGAGGCACAGTCGCGGGTTCAATTCCGCCAAGCCGTGGTCCCCCCGCCTGGCGCGGCGCGGTCGGACACGGATATCATCTTCGATCTCGCGAAGTGTCTGGGCTTGGCGGAGCAGTTCTTCGGTGGGACCGTTGAAGCCGCCTATCGCCATCAGCTCCAGCCTAGCGGCATAACCCTGGAGCAACTCCGCGCCGAGCCGGGCGGCATATCTGCGCCAATTGTGACAAAACATACCAAGTACAACGAACTGGATGCTCAAGGTCATCCGCGTGGTTTTCGAACCCCCTCGCGCAAAGTCGAATTCTGGTCAGAGACGTTACTCGAATGTGGTTATGATGCTTTGCCTGCCTTCGTTGAACCGAAAAACAGTCCAGTATCACAGCCTGAGTTTGCCCGCCGCTTTCCTCTCGTGCTCACTTGCGCCAAACCCACCCTTTTCTGTCAAAGTCAGCATCGCGCATTGCCAAGCCTCCGCAAGCGCGCACCTCATCCAGAAGTCGAAATGCACCCGGCTGCCGCCGAGGAACGCGGCATAGAGTCAGGAGATTGGGTGTCGGTGAAAACTCCCTTTGGCGGCATGCGTGCCCGTGTCCGCGTGAACGATCGCCTCGATCCCCGCGTGGTGGTCGGCGAGCATGGTTGGTGGCAGGGTTGCGAAGAAGTCAGCGCGCCATACTACGACCCGTTCAGCCCCGAAGGGGCAAACTTCAATGTTACGGTAGACCCCACAGACCGAGATCCGATAAGCGGCACGCCCGCGCACCGCGCCAATCTGTGCCAAATTACACGGATCGTCGCGGAACATATCGTGCCCCAAAGTGGCTCCGAGTGACGCCGCCATGCCAGCTTTTGGCCGCAAGGCTCAATTCGGTCGGAGCCATCGGCTAGCTTTGACCATTCAGAAGGAAGACTGCACACGCCGCAGCGGCCTACCGCGAGAGCGGTTTCGTTCTTCGGCCTGATGCATGCGGCTCAGTAGCTCATCAGCGGTTCTCAAACACTTTCAAGATCTTCAGAGTGAGGCCGGGCGGGTCAAGCGCCGAGTGCCTTCGTGGATGATGATAGGCTTCGCCAGTCCGCCGCCCGCGCGCGCGAAGGGTTTTAAGGCCCTTTGCCGGCCAAGGCGCAACTCTGAAAATTTCAAAGGACCAGGGGGAATTATTGGCTGTAGTACGAGTACTATAAAAACTACTTATAAAGTTACTATAGCCCTTTTTACAAAACGAAGCCAAAGCTTTTGTTTACCAACGGCCCCTGAGGAAGCCAGGCAGCTTCGCTCAGCCCACAATTTCGGCGTCGCCCTTGAGCGCCAACTCCAACAGCATGGCGGGATGGCGGGCGGTGAGGCCGAGGCCGTCGTGGATCTGCTTGCGGCAGGAGTATGCCGTCGCCGCCACCAGCGCGTCGCGGCCTGCCTTGCGGATTGCGGGAAACAGCGAGAGTTCCGCCATGGCGAGCGAGGCTTCGAGCGTGTCGGGCGTCATGCCGGTGATGCCGTTCAGGCCGCAGCAGGAGGGCGGGGCGGCGCTCACCGCGAGTTGCGGGATCAGTTTCAGCGCCGTCTCAGCCGCATTCTCAAGCCCGAGCGCGCGCTCATGGCAATGCGAATGGAGCACAAGCTCTGCTTCTATGGGCTTGAGAAGCAATGGGGCGTCGCCCGTCGCGATCCGCGCGGCAAGGAACTCCTCGAACAGAAAAACTGGAGGGGTTTGCGGCACAGCCAGACCGAGCGAAGCGTATTCGTCGCGCATCATGAGAACGCAGGACGGTTCAAGGCCGACCACCGGGATCCCCTTGTCAGCGAATGCCGCGAGAGCCGTCGTCATGCGCTGAGCTTCGCGGCGCGCTTCGTCGATACAGCCTGCGTCGTAATAGGTCCGCCCGCAACAGAGCGGCCTCTCGCCCTCATCCGCGAAAGCGACGACGCCGTAGCCGGCTGCCTTCAGCACATGCGCCGCCGCCCGAAGGTTAGCCGGTTCGAACGAGCGGTTGAATGTGTCGGCGAAAATCGCCACTAGCCCCGCGGGGCCGGGCTCCGCCTTCTCAGGAGCCTTGAACCGCCGCCCTGACCATCTTGGCCAGGGCCGATCCGCGGCCAGCCCGAAACGGCGCTCGGTCCAGCGCGCCAGTGCGGGCACGAGATCGCGTATCGCGAGCAACAAGCGCCAGCGCACTGCGCGGTCCGTGTATTCCGGCAGCCGGGCAAAAAGGTCGGCTGCGCGCGAGCCGAGGCCCGCGGCCCTGGCTGCCGCAATCACCTCCACCTTCAATTTCGGGATGTCGACGCCGAAGGGGCAGGCGACCTTGCAAGCTTTGCAGGACACGCAAAGGCTCATCGCCTCGATCATCGGCTGCGAGGCGAGCGCGCCCTCGCCGAGCTGTCCGGAAAGCGCGAGCCGCATGATGTTGGCGCGGCCCCTCGGGCTGTCGCGCTCGTCATGGGTGATGGCGTGGGATGGGCAGGTAAAGTTATGCTCGGCCGAGCGGCAATGACCGAGGCCCGAGCAGCGGTGCGCATGGTCCAGCGCTGGGGCGTCGCCGTTGCCCCAGGAAAGCGCCGCTGGAGCCGCTGGATGTTTGCTTTCCAGCGTCGACCGCAGGAAAGCCTCGTCGTCGAAGCGAGGCGCGCGCAGGATCTTGCCCGGATTGAGCACAAAGCCGGGATCGAGCTGCGCCTTGAGATCCCTGAACAGAGCGATGGCTTCCGGCCCAAGCGCGCGCTCCAGCGCCTCGCTCCGCGCGATGCCGAGCCCATGGCCGGTGGTCAGCACACCCTCATGCGCGCGAAGAACTCGGACATCTCGTCCGCGAGCGCCCGCATGCGTGTACGGTCCCCTGTGTGCCGCAGATCGAGCATGGGCCGGACCTGAAGACAGCCCCGCCCGGTCTGGCCGTAGATCGCAGTTTGAATGCCGTGCTTCGCAAGAAGCGCCTCAAGCTCGGTGCCATAGGCCGCGAGGCGGTGAAGCGGAACGGCGCCATCCTCCAGAAAGGACAAGGGCTGCGGCCCCGATTTCAGCGTCCACGCCCGCGCCAGCGCCTCCCGGCGCAATCGCCAGAGCGCCGCCCTCACGTTCTCGCCGAGAATTTCAACGACGGCGAACTTTCCCCTGTCCGTCTCGGCGACAAGATCGGCAAGCGCTTTCAGCTGCCTTGTATTGTCCACCGGATTATCTTCGTCGAACTCGACGATGAGAAGCGCCGCGGGCTCGCCCCGAAGCAGCCGCGCAGCCTGGAGGTCGGACTTCGCCTGAAGCGCCACAAAGCCAAGCATGGACCTGTCGAGCACCTCGATGGCGGAGGGATTGAGGTGCGCGATTTTCGGGACGGCGCGCAGCGCGCGGCCAAGATCGGCGAAGCGGCACACGCCGAGAGCCCGGTTCAGCGGCTTTTTCGTAAGCCTCAGTTCTATCGTGGTCGCGATCGCGAGCGTGCCTTCGGAACCAGCCAGGAGGCGGGCCAAATTCTGATCTTTAGAATAGCGGAGTAGAGTCCGGAGGTCATAGGCTTCTGGCTCCGGCGCGCCTGGAGCGCGCCGCGGCCAAAGCTTCGCAATGGCCTTTTCATGACCCTCGCCAAATTGCAAAAGGTCGAGCAGGCGGTCGCGGCCCGGAAACCGAGCATCGGTCTCTGCGACGGATCGAAAGAGAACGCGCTGCCCGTCTGCGACAAGGGCATCGGCGGATAGGACGTTATCGCGCATCGAGCCATAGCGCATCGCGCGCAAGCCGCTCGCGTTGTTCCCCAGCATTCCGCCGACCGTGGCCTGCGCCGCGGATGCGATATCGACCGGAAACACAAGGTCATGCGCTTCGAGCGCAGCGTTCAAGGCCGCGGGCGAGCATCCGGGTTCGACCAGGCACCGGCGGTTCTCCGCATCGATTTCAACGATGCCTGTCAGGTATTTAGAGAAGTCGATGACGATTCCTTCGCCGAGCGCCTGCCCCGCCGTCGACGTCCCGGCCCCGCGCGCGATGACGCTGAGCCCCTCCTCCCGAGCCATCTCGACGGCGATGGCCACGTCCTTCGCGCTCCTGGGGTAGACCACGCCGGCAGGGAAGCACTGGTACATGGATGCGTCGGTCGCATAGCGTCCCCTTGTGAAGAGGTCGCTTGCGGCGTCGCCTTCGATCTCGTGCGCAAGCCTGTCCCAGAACGCGGGTCCGGCTCTTCGGATTGCCATTTTCCCTCGGTGCGGGCGGGAATCGTCCGCCGGCGCAAAATGCTTGCAGGACCGCCCCCTGCAAGCGGCAGACCATGGCTCAGACTCGTTGTTCGTGCAACGGCCCGTGTCACATTTTCGAATGGGCGCGATCAACTCCGTTACGGGCATTTATGAGCCGCAGAAACTCGCTACAACTACGCTTCGGATGCGCCAATAACGCTGCGCATAAGTCCACCGCCGTCTTCACGTTTCGCGCCAGTTGAGGACCTCGTGGCAGCATCTGCACCTGTCATCGAAATGAAATGGCATTCGGCTTGCTGGCGATGTCGTGTCCTGCACAGCCGCACACGCCTCGGACATCCAGCATGCACGCGCGGCCTTACGCGAACGCGTAATTATTAGCATTGCAGAAATCGCATATAGGCTATGCCTTTCCTAAACAAAGTGGGATCGCAGGCATGGCCTCGATCACTGACACAAGGGCCGATCTGGTAGAACTTGCGGAACGGCTCCGCCTCGTGGCCAAAGTCCTGAAAAGTGTTCCTGCCGATCACGCCCTTTCCTCCGAAAATAGAGAAGCGCTTCGTAAAGAGGTAAAGGTTATTGCGGCTCAGCTGCTAGGCGCCTATGAGCTATCGCGATTTACGGATGCAACCGGTTCTGGAAAAATCGATTCGGAAATCTAGCGTCAAAGAGCTGAAGGGGTCCGTGCCCTAATTGAGGTGACCGCGAACATTGGCGCCAAGGATTCCCTACTCGAAATTGTCGAATTTTACGACGGCTTCGTCGCGATCCAGGAAACTTCAAGCTAGCACAATAAGAAAGTTAAGATCGAGTTGATAACACTCTCGCCAGAAGCGCCCAGGCCGCAAGCACGGTGATATTCGTTATTTCTCCATCGGCGATCATTTCTTTGAGCTTGCTGACTGGAATCCAAACGAACTCGATATCTTCTTCCATGTCGCCGCCCGTCTTCGCTACGGGGGTTATGTCCTCTGCAAGAACCACGTACATTTTTGAATCTGACCGGCGGTTGTTGCTGTAGTACCAGCCGAGGGTTTCACACCGCGAAAAGGCAAATCCCGATTCCTCTTTCAATTCGCGAGCGGCGGCCTGTTCGGGCGTTTCCTCTTCCTCGATCTTTCCACCTGGAAGTTGCAAGAGGAATTCGCCGACCGGATAGGAGTATTCCCGCTGCAGCAATATCCGATTATCTCGCAGACAAACGACCGTCACAGCATCGCTGCCAGGTGCTAAATGAACATAAGAAGTGATGTGTCCACTGGGCAGTTCCACCGTGTCTTCCACAACGGTGATCCGTGGGTGGTCCAAGAGAACTTTGCTGTCCAAGCATTTCCAGCTTTTCAAGACCTTCTTTTCCATCTTGAAATATCCATGCGAAGATGCCGACGGGGTGGAAGGCCCTATCAGCCCAGCGTTCAGCGGCCCGCTAGTGTTGCGAGAACAGATCGCGCAGCTTGCACAAAGTTGTGGTGATGTCGAAACGCTGATCCGGCAAGGGCTCTCCGGCAATGATGCGCTTCAGCGCTGCCGATGGATCGGTCTCGCCGGTCAGCAGCACGTCAGCGCCCCGCTCTTTCATATGCCGGACAAAGCCGTCCCCGGCGCTACCTGCAACCACGATTTCCACGCCATCCAGTGGGTGGGGGCAATCGTCGCGGAAATGATGCAGGACCTGATCATTCGTAAGCTCGATGCGCGCAGGGGGCGGCAACGCGTCAACCGCCTGCCCAGGCTGCAGATCGTAAAGCAGCCAATATCGCGCCTTCCCCGCGTGCCCGCTCACGGTTTGCCAATTCCTGGTAGCGATTGCGATCTTCATGGAATCCCTCGTTCCGGCACGCTATAGACAATACCACACAGCTGCAGCGTTGCGGGACTCTTGGGCGGCACACGGCTTTGCGTAGGCTTTCTCTTGCTATCGCAGTCTGAGCAGATTGCGAAGCGCGAGCAGAAAAAGAAGAATCAGGCCTGCGCTTACGAATGCCTGAACCAGCGACATGGATGCGACGCTAGGTGGCAGAACAGGTGTTGCTCCAAACTCGACGCCGTAGAGGCAACCGAGAGCCCGCCTCGCGTTGACCGCATCGTTCCAGTCTATCTTCAGGAAGGCGTTCCGGAAGGAGAGATAGAGCGACTCCGAAATCCGGTCGGAGGATCCAACCGCGCATCGCGTCCAACCCGCGCTGGTCCCCTCGGCGAAGAAGTAAATCGCGAATACGAAAATGGAGGAAAGCCAAAGCAGAAAAGGCCGCAGGAGCGACCTGCCGAAATCCGAGACGCCGCCATAGACCCAGCCGAGCCAGAAGCGCGCCGCACCGCCCCCGAACGGCTTGTCGAGCCAGAAGCGCCGGCAGCGGAGCCCTTGCGCGAAGAACTCTTGCTCCCCCGCCAGGTCCTGCGCCTCGAAGGCCAGCTTCTTGAGGCAACGGTATTTCGCTGACGCGTCCGGGTCTTCGCAAACTTTCATGAATCTCAGGGAATGCCTTGGATCCGAAAGAGTCGCTTCCATCCATTTGTGGAAGCGCTTTACCGGATCGGCGATCACCATGTTGTCGAACCTCGGAGGGTCGAGAAGGCTCGCCTCCATGAAATTGGGGAGGACCGCGAAGCTGGCATTGGCCAGCACGAATGCGGCTTTGCTTTGCAAAGCGGAAAAGTCGGCGTTTGCCTTGAAACGGGCGCCAGCAAACGAAACCGAGGCGTCGAAATGCGCCTCCGGAAAAAGCGCATCGCCTTCGAACTGGCTCTCCTTGAAGCTGGAGACCTTGCCCAAGGTCAGGCCAGAAAAGTCGGCCCCGTTCAAGAACCGGCAGGATTCCCATGATGAACCCTGAGCGCACTGCGTGGAGCGGAAAATCGTGGCGCCGCCGAAGTCCGCGCCCGAGAAGTCGGCATTGCCCGTGAAGCGGGCATCGAGGAAATTTGCCTCCACGGCGAACTTTGCGCCCTTGAAGCGCGATGTCCCCTCCACCCGCAAGTCGGTAAATAGCGCGTTGTTATCGAAACGCGCTTCCCGGAACGAAACGTCGTTCCAAAACTGGCTGCGCTCAAACTGGCACTCGCCCTTGAACGCCGCCTCGACAAAACGCGCTTCGCCTGTGAACTGGGTCTCCCGGAAGGCAGCTGTGCCGAAGAACTGACATGCGTTGAAGCCGGCGGGCGCGGAGAAAACGGCGCCTTCAAAAACCGAGTCCGCCGTGAAGCGGGTCTCGTCGAAGCGCGCCGTTCCCGCAAATTGCGCCTTCGAGAAATCGGCGCTGCCGATCATGACAGAAGAGCGAAAATCCGCCTTGCCGACGAAGCGCGCCCGCTGGAAACGCACGCTATGAGTCAGAGGCCCGTTTTTCTCCTTGAGGAACTCGGCGCGCTCGAAGTCCGCGACTCCGTCAAAGACGGTATCGTCGAAAACAGCCTGGCCCGAAAACTTCGCCGACTTGAAATTCGCGTCCGCGTGAAAATGCGTGCGGCCGAAGTTGGCTGGAAGCTGAAATTCGGCTCCGGCAAAGGAAGCCGGCCGATCGAAAACCGCACCGGAAAGATTGACCGAACCTGGAAAGACGAACCCGTCGAAGTCGATCTCGTCTTCGAAATGCTCGTTCGAGAAATCCGCGTTCGCGACCTTAAGCCACAGGCGCGTTTCGTCGTTATCGGCCTCGCCGTACCAATTCAAGGAGAAAGCGCCTGCGTCCTGGAAATTCGCCTTCGACTTCAGAATCTGCGAAGCCCAGTCATTCCAGGCATCGCGCCCCATGTCCCGGAGCGCCCGCGTTTCCTGCCCGTTCATGCAACTCTAAATCCCTCTACGGTCACGCGTCGTTGAGGGAACACTCTTTCGCCCGCGATAACGGCTTTTTAAGCGCAGCTCGCACTGTGCTAGCGGATTTTCCTTTTGAAGACCTGTGAAAAACCGTGCTTACGCTTCTTCGCAAAGAAACGAACAAAGGAATGCTCATGGTCGAGTGGATCACCGTTCTAATTGTGTGCCAGTTGGCGGGCGAGGCCGCTGTTGTGCTGACGCATTTGCCGGTACCGGGGCCGGTCTTCGGGATGGCTCTGCTTTTCGGCGCTCTCGTCTGGAATGGCCGCCTTCCCGACGGCCTCAGCAAGACCGCAGACGCTCTCCTCTCGAACCTGTCGCTGCTTTTCGTGCCCGCCGGCGCTGGCGTCATGCTGCATTTCAAGCTTCTGGCAGGCGATTGGCTTCCTCTCGGCGCGGCGCTGATCGCGAGTACGCTCCTCACCATCGCGGTGACGGCTTTGCTGATGGCTCGCCTTTCAAGAAGGCCCGCCCAGACCTTTGAGGAGCGGGGTCGTGACTAATCTCAGGGACATCTGGGTCTATCTGGCGGCGAGCCCGCTCCTGCATTTGGCGCTCACTCTCGTCGCCTATCGGGCGGGTTACCTCATTTATCGGCGGCAGCGGTTCAATCCGCTTTTCAACCCGGTCCTTATCGCGGTTGTGATCGTCGTCTCGGTCCTGCTCGTGACGGGGACGAGCTACCAAACCTATTTCCAGGGTGCGCAATTCGTGCATTTCCTGCTCGGTCCGGCGACTGTGGCGCTGGCCGTGCCCCTCTACCGGCAGGTTGAGAGGGTGCGGCGATCCGGCCTCGCTGTTCTGGTGAGCCTTCTCGCCGGCTCATTGACTGCGGCGCTGAGCGCGATCGGAATTGTATGGCTCCTCGGCGGCGGTCGCGAATTGATCAGTTCGATCGCGCCGAAATCGGTGACCGCGCCCGTCGCCATGGGCATCGCCGAGCAGCTTGGAGGCCTGCCTTCGCTCACAGCCGTCCTCGTCATCTTGACCGGCATTATCGGCGCGATGCTCGGCCCGCCACTCATGAACAGGCTCGGAATCAAGGATTGGGCAGCCAGGGGGCTCGCCATGGGCGTTGCATCTCATGGCATTGGCACCGCCCGGGCGCTTCAGGTCAATGAGATCGCGGGCGCATTTTCAGGGCTCGGCATGGGGTTGAATGCGCTAGCGACCTCGATTCTGGTCCCAGTGCTATGGCATCTTTTGTTCGGCGGAAGATAGCGCTTAAGACTTCAGTTCGACGACGAGGAGAATACGCGCCTGCAGGCTTTCCTCACCCGACTCAACCGGCACGGGCGCTGCCGCCGCCGCCGCTGCAAAAGGCGCGGAACGTGGAGCATAGGTTGGAACGGAGGCGCCCTCCTCGATCATGGAGAGGATAGAACCAAGCTTCAGCCCAGCCGCGCTCGCGTAGATCGTGGCCTTCGCGATCGCGTTCTCCACTGCTTTTTTTCGCGCCTCGCTCAGATATTTCTCGGGGTCAGAGATCGAGAAGTTCGGCCCGCTGATCTGATTAGAACCGGCAGCGACGGCTTTGGTCAGGATATCGCCCACCTTGACCAGATCGCGGACAGTGACCGTGACCGTATTCGACGCGCGATATGTCACAACCGGATGCTTGTCCGCCCCCTCAGTCCGGTATTGGGGATAGACAGAGAAATTCGAGGTTCTCAAATCCTTTTTTTCAACCGCAGCGGTCTCGAGCTCGGAGATGACTTTCGCCGTCGCCGCACTGTTGCGCGTTACGGCGTTTTGCGCATTTCCATCCTCCGTGCTGACGCCGATGCTGATCGAAGCCGTATCAGGCTTCGCCTGAACGCTTCCCATTCCGGCGACCTGGATGGTAGGACCTTTCGAACCGGAGGTGGACTGATTCTGCATTTGGGAGTGTGCTTCGCTGGATAAAATGAAGAGAAAGGCCAAAGCCTTCGCAAGGACGTCTTTTCTCATTGTCAGTTTCTCGCTAAGTATAGCAATCTCTAATGCGTCGTGAATTCCTTCGGCAGAATGGCGACGTTTGCGTTAAGGTTTGGTAGCCGATTCGTGGGCGTGTAGCTCAATGGTCAGAGCCGACGGCTCATAACCGTCTGGTTGTAGGTTCGAGTCCTACCGCGCCCACCACTTCCCATCTTGTCCAGCCTCGAACCCGTAGCTTCGCCACCGTTACTAAGTCCGGCTTTACAGTCCAATCGGCTTTTTGTACGCATTTGTACAAAAAACTAAGAATGAATGCCGCTTTTCGCATGATGCATGAGGATTGCTTGGCCCGGAAATTTTAGGGAAAAGCGTCTTGTCTAGACGTTAACGGTGATAAATATCTGTGTTTATTGTGAAATTTCCAGAAGGGGTGGCATCATACCCGCGAGGCGTCGTCGCAAGAGTGGTCAGAATGGTTAACACGGCCGGGCCTCTTGCCAGACTTTACCGCTGTGCAACGAGGGCGCGGATTGAACAGGGGAGGCAGACTCCACCCGGAGCGCTGTCGGTAAGCTCCAGTAGCTGACAGGCCGCTTGGCTGGGCAACTGGCTGGCTTGGCCGAAGCTCTCGGATACCGCCGCCAGAAATCCAGAGCCCCGGTGGTCGGGCCCTCAAGAAACACGACTAAGCGCGCGAAAATGTTGATCTTCCGGTTGCGCAGCGGAACTAAAAGTGCAAAGCGAAGCACTAGGCAGCCGCCACATTTGGCAGCGGGAAGGCTATGCTAGCACGTGGTGTGGCGAATGGAGGTGGCTGTTTTCCGCCAGACTTTGCAGAACTTGAGGTACAGAACTGAAAGCAGTCCCACCCGCCCGATTTTTCAGTGACCTGATGGCCCACCTCATGACACCATTTCAAATCATTGCCGCCGTTGTCACGCTCAGCGCGATAGGGGCCTATATCAATAATAGATATTTCAGGTTGCCTCAGACCATCGGATTGATGGCGTTCTCTTTCGCCGTTTCCTTGATCACGATCATCCTGAGCCGGACTGGAATTGCGCATTTCGAGGCCATCGGAGAGTTTGTCAGGGGAATCGATTTCTCGGAAGTGCTCTTGCACGGCATGCTGTCGTTCCTGCTGTTCGCAGGCGCCATGCATATCAATCTCGAAGACTTGAAAAACGTTCGCTGGTCCGTCGGCGTTATGGCAACCGTTGGGGTCATCGCTGCGACATTCATCACCGGAACCCTGGTGTGGCAGGCTTCCCGTGTCGTGGGCCTGGAGTTGCCCTATCTCTATGCCTTGCTGTTTGGCGCACTCATCTCGCCAACCGATCCCATAGCCGTGCTGGCGATCCTGAAAAATTCCGGAATTTCGAAAGAGGCCTACACTAGGATCGGCGCGGAAAGCCTGTTCAACGACGGCGTAGGCGTCGTCTTGTTTCTTACGATCCTCCAACTTGCAAACAGCGCGGAAGAGCTGAAGGTCACCGAAGCTGTCTGGCTCTTTCTACGGGAGGCGCTGGGGGGGGCGCTGTTCGGCATTGCTTGCGGTTGGATCGTCTATCGTCTGCTGCGGCCAATAGACGATTACAAGGTCGAGGTTCTCCTCACGCTTGCCCTTGCGACGGGCGGTTACGCCGCAGCTGAGGAACTCGTG
This sequence comes from uncultured Alphaproteobacteria bacterium, assembly GCA_963833565.1. Classification (GTDB taxonomy): domain Bacteria; phylum Pseudomonadota; class Alphaproteobacteria; order Rhizobiales; family Rhodomicrobiaceae; genus Rhodomicrobium. Next base: position 53,655 of record CAWHYO010000029.1, on the reverse strand, counting down.
CACGTGTCTGCCCCTATCTTCATGGTCACGGCAGGGCTGATCGTAGGCAATCATGGCCGTAATTTTGGCATGTCCGAGCAAAGCCGGGAGCGCCTGGACGTCTTCTGGGAGTTGGTCGATGAGGTGCTCAACGCCGTTCTTTTCATCCTGATCGGTTTGGAGATTGTCGTGATCAGCGTGCCTGTTCCGCACGTCCTTCTTGGAATCCTCGCAATCCTTGCTGTTCTCACCGGGCGTTTTCTTAGCGTTGGGATCCCCGCTGCGCTGGTGGGCCTTGTGAAGGGGACGGAGAAGGGGACTATTGCGCTTCTGACCTGGGGCGGCCTGAGGGGCGGCCTCTCCATAGCCATGGCCCTGTCTCTTCCTGCTGGACCGCAAAAAGACATCATCCTGCCAGTGGCTTACATCGTGGTGTTGTTCTCGATCCTCGTCCAGGGGCTGACGTTCAAGTCGGCGTTACCCCTTCTTCTCCGGCTTCCTTAGCTCAGGTGCGATGGCCTTTTGGCCGCTGCTGGCGGCCTGCTTCTCCCCCTCTTTCGTGGCGTCCGTGATTTCACGCCTTCGGAACGGGTTGCGCGGCGGAAGATTGGCGAGCCCGAGAGCTTCCGCCGCTTTCTTCGCCAACTCGGCGTCCATCTCGGTGCCTGGAAGCGGCTGCGCCAGCAGTCCCTCCTGAGCCTTCAGCATGACCCCCTTCCATATTTCAGCCGGAAGCGAGCCACCGGTAACGCTGCGCATGGGGCTCGCATTGTCGTTCCCCATCCAGACGCCGCCGACCCATTGCGCCGTGTAGCCTACGAACCACGCATCCTTGAAACTTTGCGTCGTGCCCGTCTTGCCCCCGGCGGGATAATAATCGAGGGACGCGCCGTGGCCCGTGCCGCCAGCCACGACCGAGTTCATCATGTCGTTCATTGCGCTGATCGCTCGCGCACTGACGATGTGGGAGGGCTCATCTTTCGCCTGATCGAAGAGGATGTGCCCCTGATCGTCCCTGATTCGCTCGACCACCCTCGGCACGACGGCGAATCCGCCGTTGGCCAAGACGGCGAAGGCCGAGGTCATTTCGAGAAGCGTCGTTTCCGATGTCCCGAGCGCAAGCGTGGGGCCGACATTATGGGCGGAGCGAACGCCGAGCCGGTTCGCGACTTCGATTACGCGGTCGGGGCCGACGGATTCCGTCAAACGGACGGCAGCCACATTGCTGGAGTGGGTAAGCGCGGTGCGCAGACTGATTTTTCCGCGATATGTGCCGCCAAAATTGGTCGGCTTCCATCCATCCGTTTCGATGGGGCTGTCGTCGATCTGAGTGTCCGGCGTATAACCGCTTTCGATTGCGGCAAGGTAAATGAACGGCTTGAACGCCGAGCCCGGCTGACGCATCGCCCGAACCGCGCGATTAAACTGGCTGTCGGCGTGATTGCGGCCGCCGACCATCACCCTGACGGCGCCGTCAGGCGACAAGAGGAGCAATGCCGCCTCAGTCGCGCGCGCGGTCCGGCCCTTCGCCCGCATGACATCTTCCACGGTTGTCCGGGCTATAGACTGAAGCCCTGCGTCGATGGTCGTCTCAACAATCAGATTGCGGTCGGTTTCGGCGACGAGCATCGGGGCCACCTCGACGACCCAGTCATCGATGAAACCAAAGCCCGGTTTGGAGGTCGGCGTTTTGAGCTGTGCCGGGTGCGCGAGCGCTTCGGCATATTGGTTGATGTCGATCTGGTCGGTTTCGGCCAGGATACGGAGGATCTCTTTCGCACGCGCTCGCGAGCGGTCCACGTTGGCGGTGGGAGAGAAATAGGACGGCGCTTTGATGAGTCCCGCGAGCAGGGCAGCTTCCGAGAGCGTCAGTTCCTGCGGCGTTTTCGCAAAATAGGAATGCGTTGCGGCTGCGATGCCGTAATTGCCTCCGCCGAAATAGACGCGATTGAGATAAAGTTCGAGAATGTCCTGCTTTGTGAAGCGGCTTTCGAGCCAGAGCGCGAGAATGAACTCCTCGGCTTTCCGGCTCCAGGTTCGCTTCGGCTCGAGGAACAGGTTTTTCACGAGCTGCTGCGTGATCGTGGAGCCGCCCTGCACAACTTCGCCCGACCGCCAGTTCCTGCCAGCGGCGCGCAGGAGCCCTATCGGATCGAGGCCGAAATGATAGAAGAACCGGCGGTCCTCCGTCGCGAGCACCGCTTTGATCACCACGGGCGGGATGTCTTCATAGGGAATATAGGCGCGCCGCATGCCGCGTTCGCCGATATATTCGCCACCGCGGGCCAGGATGGTGAGGCTCGGTGGCAGGCGCAGAATCATGGCCTCCCGGGCCTGCTTTGGACTGGGCAGAACGCTGGCGTAATAGGCGATGATGCTGGCAAGCGTGAGCCCGAGCCAGACGAAGGCGACGAGGAGCCAGGGGATCAGGCGTAATAGCGGCTTCTGCGCATTGCGCCGCGACTCGGCCAGCGGCGATTTCGTGACAACCCATATGAAGGAACTGCGAAGGGCGCGCCAAATTATTCCGAGGATGGTTCGCAACAGGGCGCTTGCGATGCGAGCGGCGCATAGTGCGAGGAAGCGTAAGTGCCCGGCAGCCGCTGCTCCGAAGCGAGCAAGAATTATTGCGGCCTCCCTCGCACGCCACTCGGTCACTCAACGCCTCACAAACGCCCGTCGCCGCGCTGCCCGCACGGCCACCCAACCTGAAACTTATCAGGATCGCATTAACGGACAATTAATTGATGGACCGGGCGCTCCGCCCCCCCTCGGAATTGACATCATGATGGAGCATTCTTGATCTTCAGCGAAAAATTATTTTAAGTTGAATTTGCACACGACTTCATTTCCGGAGCCAAGATATTGGATATCATGAAATGATAAAAGACGCGACGTCGCGATACCTCTCCCATGCGGGTCTGTCATACGCTCAGAACCGAATTCTAAGTACCGGTGCCACTCGAATCCTTCACCTTGATCCCTGATGTTAACAGTGAGTGCCTCGTCTGTTGCTAAAAATGTGACCGATGCAATCCTCTTGCTATACTGATCGCAGGATAATCTTCTCTCTATCTCCTCAAGTAAGTTTCCATTTAGAACAAAATTAGTCTTTTCATTATAAGTTATGCCAAGATTACCATGTTCTATCGCATTAATGAGTAATTCATGAAGCCCATAAACAGCTTTTTGCGGCTCAGGAAAACAATTTGCTATGTAAAATGCAAGAGCTTTTGCCTCCTCCATCGTACGGAATTGAAAACTTGATTGTCGCATTAGGCCAAATACGAGTTGGCCTTTCCTCACTTCCTCCTTCATCTTTTTCTTGTTTTGAGCATCTTCCAGCGCAGACTTGATCATTCCAACAAGCAGGGCGGCCTTATAGGGCTTGGTCAGGTAATAATGCACCCCCGCCTTAATACCTTGTAGCACCTGTTCAGACATTGCTGCTGCTGTCTGCATAACGACCGGGATGTCTTGGAAGCGTTTGTCGTTTTTAAGTTTCTCCAGGAGTTCCATGCCGTTCATTCTTGGCATCATGCGATCAAGAACAATCACATCGAAGCTAAGGTTCTCTTCCAACTTCTCAAGCGCAGCAACGCCGTCTTCTGCCAGAACTACGTCAAAGCCAGCCTTGGTCAGGTGGCGTTTCATGATGTCGAGATTGAATTCTTCATCATCGACCGCAAGAAGCTTAGGTTTTATCATGAATACCACCGCAGTTCATTTGACGCCTTGTTTCGCGGAAATGACAAAGCTAAAGGCTGCGCCCTTCGGCTTCAATTTTCGTCTCAGATCCTGCCGTGTAGGTCGAGTCCCGTTCCCCCAGCACCGGTTTGGGTCTTGCTGCTTGCAAAACAAGCGCTCCAAAGCTCACGTAATGCTTGGCCCTTATCCCGAACTCCATACCACTCTCCAAGCAGCACTCTTTTGGAGCGATGTAACAGAACAAAGTTAAAGCAATCTCAGGTTACGTTTGTGTTTTCTAGTTTCAGTACTTCAACTTGGTAAAATGGCGGTGAACAGCGTGGCCGCTCAGCGCACGGACAAGCCTACTTCTTACGTGTCTGCCAGCGTTCTCATCTGGTGCAGCATATGCCCGGGAGTTTCACCCGCATTTCGAATCAATTATTCCCCAGACTTGGCAACATTGATAGCATGCCCCCTTGCATCGTGATCTTTGGGAACGACAAAGGTGAACACAGCGCCATGAGGCCTGGCGTTCTCCGCCCAGATCGCGCCACCATGCGCTTTGATGATATGATCGCAGATCGCGAGGCCCAACCCCGTCCCGCCCTTGCCTGTCTTTGTTTTCTTGCTTTGAACGAACTTATCGAACACGGCCTCAAGTTCGTCGTCGGGAATGCCGGGCCCCTCATCGGCAACTCTGCATCGAACACCCCTCCCGCCGCTGCTTACACGATCCTCGGCAAGGTCGATGCCAATCTGGCTTCCAGGGGTGGAGAATTTGATGGCGTTGGAGATAAGGTTGACAAGCACCTGAATGAGGTGGGCTCTATCGAAGTGGGCGGTTGTGTGCTCCTCTAGCCTAACGCTCATCTCAAGTTTCTTCGCCTTGATAAGCGGGTCGAGTTCCATCAGCGCATGCTCGACGACTTCCCTTAAATCCACGTACTCAAATTTATACTCCATCCTTCCGGCTTCCATCTTAGCCAGATCCAGAAGGTCGTTCAGGAGAATGAGCAGGCGCTCGCCGGCGGTTGTGATGTTATTCAAATATTTTTCAATGTCCTCGCCTTCGCCTTCTCTGACGGCGGTCGTGCAAATTTCAGAATAGCCGAGAATTGCATGCATCGGCGTTCGGAGTTCATGGGACATGTTGGAGAGAAATTCCGACTTGGCTTTGGCCGCCCTTTCGGCCGCTTCCTTTTGATTTACTCTCTCGGTTATGTCTTGAACCAATCCCCCCATGAACTGCCTGCCGGAAACAAACCGGCGCTCAGCTCGTGCGTCGAACCATCCGACCGAGCCGTCTGAATGCAGCCTCCGGAACTCGATCCTAAGGGGCTGCCCCGTTTCGGCGGTCCGCTTGAGGGCTTTGTCCACGGCGATGCTGTCATCCGGATGGATACGCGCGATAAGCTCTTCATAGCTCGGCTGCGTTTCCGGTGGGAAGTCGAATAAGAACAGCGCCAGATCCGATGCCGCAAATATTCTCGTTTCAAGCGACATCTCCCAACTTCCAACTTGGCCGGCCTCGAGCGCAAATTTCAGACGCTCCTCGCTATCACGCAAAGCCTGCGAGACCCGCGCCCGTTCAACTGCTTCCCAGGTGCGTTCGGCGACCTCTCGCGCTAGCGTGAGCTCCTCTGGCTTCCAGGCATGAGGATTGCGCTTGTGCACAGCCAGGCCCCCCGCCAGCCTGTGATTCTTGATGAAGGGTACAGTGATAAACGCCGCTATCGAGCCACGCTCGAAAATTGTCATCGCTTCAGGATTACACGTGCGCGGATCCAAGCGCACGTCGCTCACAGCGACGGTTTGGTCATTTTTGAGACCTTCAATCAAAGACCTAGCGAAATCATTAATCCTGTCTATCGCAAAGGCGCCAGAAGCCGCGCCGTCGTTCCATTCGTGAGTGATGCTCGCGCGCTCTCCCGTTTCGCCGGTCTTGGCGTAAACAACCTGGTTGGCGTTGAGCTTCTGCCCGAGCATTTTGGCAGCAATTGCTATCGCTTCAATCGGCTCATCGATGGAGCGAAGCGCATCGTTTAGGGAGAGCAGGAAGGATTCGCGCTCCTTGCTCTCGCGCAAAGCCGCTTCCATCAGCTTCTGCTCGGTTATGTCGATGATAACGCCGAAATAACGATCCAGATTTCCTTTGCCGTCCGCAAGCGGCCTGCCCCGGGAGAGGAACCAGCGCTCGGGTTCACCTTCCGGGAGCTTCAGGCGCCATTGCACCTCTATATCCTGACCCAGCGACACCGCCTCCCAGACCTGCATGGTGATGCGTTCGCGGTCGGCAGGATGAACGAGCGATCTCCACGCTTCCAAGGTGGGTTCCCATCGCTCGGGTTTCGGGACCCCGTACAAGCTCCAAAGGGAATCAGACCACTGAATTTGATTATCCGCCAGCCTCCACTCCCAGGCGCCGGCTTTGGCCGCCTCCTGAGCCAGGCGCATCACCATCTCTCTCTCGCGCAGTGCATCCTCCGCGAGCTTTTGTTCGGTGATATCGATGACAACCCCGAAATAGCGAACCGGGCTTCCATTCGCGCCGACAATCGGGCTGCCTCTCGTGATAAACCAGCGCTCCGGTTCGCCTTCTGGCACATCCAAACGCCATGGCACTTCGTAGTCATGACCGAGCGCCGCCGCTGCCATGACCGCCGCAATGACCCGTTCACGGTCCGCGAGATGAATGATCGCCGCCCACGCTTCGATAGAAGCCTGCCATCCTGCGGGCTTCTCCACGCCGTACAAGCTCCACAGGGAATCGGAGCATCGTAGGGAATTGTCGCCGAGTTCCCACTCCCAGGCCCCGGCCTTGGCGGCCTCCTGAGCCAGGCGCATCCTGAGTTCGCTCTCGCGCAGGGCCCGCACCGCCAGGACCCTGTCGGTCACGTCCTCGGTCATGATCGTGATGCCGCCAATGGTCCCATCGCTCGTCAGCCAGGGGCGAACCTCCCAGCGCAGCCATTGCATGCCGCCGTCCGGGCGCACGAATACCTCTTCGTCCGCGCTCACGGTCTGGCCAGCCATGCCTCTGCGGTGCGCTTCTTTCCAGTGTTCGGGTACCTGGGGGAAAAGGTCATAGTGGTAGCGTCCAATTCCCGCATCGACCCCGTGAACTTCGACCCAACGGCGGCTGCAGGCCAGATGGACCATGTTGCGATCGAGCATGAGCATGGGGACGGGTACTTGATCCACGAATTGCCGCCAGCGCAACGCTTCCAGCCCGTCTTTTTGCGAGGCGATGGTGCGGATGATCTTCGAGGCGCCGATTATTTTCCGGTTCTGGTCCCAGATGGGCGAGACCGTCAGGGAAACATCAATGCGCCGCTGTTCCTTATCCAGACGGACAGTCACATACGATTGAATTCGCTCTCCAGCTTTGATTCTCGCGAGAATTCGATCTTCTTCATCCTGCCGGTCGCTTGGGATGAGACGGCGGACGGACTCGCCAATCATCTCTTCAGAATGGTAGCCAAAAAGCTCGCTAGCCGCCGGATTCCAGCTTGTGACCCTTCCGTCGAGTGTCGTGCTTACGATCGCGTCGAAGGACGAGTTGACGATTGCGGCCAGCAGCTCCGCCGCCCCGGAGGTCCCGTACGTCGTGTCGTTTGCGGCTCTTCCAAACATCGCAAGCTTCATGACGGTGTTGTCTCACGCAGTTAACAAGTAGTAACCGCTCGCTCTAGTTAAATTCACAACGAGCCAAGACACATCTAATGACACACTGCGGGACAGAGCGTTCGATTGATCGACCGCCTCCGAGAGTGGTAGAGGGACTTAAACGAACTTAAACTTCGTTTAGGACACGCGTCGGCAAATCCTTTGTGCCTTGGTCGTAAGGACCTTTTTAGGCTAGGCAAGTTTGCCTTTTCTCAAGCTGAGGCGTGTTTTTTCCTTATTGCCGAGAACGTTACATTAATGACTTTGATCGGGTCGTCTGCGCCGTTGCAACGAGGATGCCCTTCGATGGCTCTTGCTTCGATCGCGGGTTGCTAATGTAGAATGCCCACAGCTCCTGAAAGGGAGACGCGCCGGCGAGCAAGCACAATGGGTCGCATCGCAGCGTGGATATGCTCGACGTGAGTATTTCGGGTTTCGGACCCAAGACCGAATCGCTCTTTATAGCCGCGGCTGGCGGAAGGCGCCACAAAGTCCACGGCTGCTTACTGGCGAAGCCAGGAAAACTGATTATGACTTCAAGTGGGTCTGCGCCGACTTGCGCCTTGTCGGGGCGGCCGATGCTGAGATACTTCAGCCCGGCCTGGCGTGCGTGTTCTGGCCTGTAGATGTTACGCAGGTCGATGAGCACATTTCCGCGCATTTTGGCGCCAAGTGTGGAGAGGCTCACCGCGCGGAACTCGTTCCATTCGGTCAGCACAACGGCTGCGTCGGCGCCCTCCGCGGCCTCAAGCACGCTCTTGCACCAGACGACATGCGGCAGAAGCGGCTCGGCCTGAGTACGGCCTTGGGGATCGTAAACGCGAACGGTGGCGCCGCGCTCCTGGAGCATGGGCACGATCACGAGGCTCGGGGCGTCGCGCATGTCGTCCGTGTTTTGCTTGAAGGTCACGCCTAAAACCGCGATAATTTTGCCTGCAACATCGCCGCCCGCCGCGCGGATGACCTTATGCGCCATCGCGATTTTGCGCTCGTTGTTGACCTTCTCGACCTGCTCGATGAGGGTCAGGGGCGAGCGCGCCTCACGCGCCGTCCGAGCCAGCGCCGAGACGTCCTTTGGGAAGCAGGAGCCGCCATAGCCAGGCCCCGGATGCAGGAACTTGTCGCCGATGCGGCCGTCGGAGCCGATGGCGTGCGCCACCTGCTGGACGTTCGCGCCAACCTCCTCGCACAGGTCGGAGATTTCGTTGATGAAGCTGATCTTCATGGCGAGGAAGGCGTTTGCGGCGTACTTCGCAAGCTCGGCGCTCTCGCGGCTCACGAACATGATTGGCGCGTTGCGAAGGCGAAGCGGCTCGTAGAGGCGCTCCATGACCTCGCGCCCCCTCGGGTCGTCCACGCCGACGAGAACGCGGTCGGGGTGGGTGAAATCCTGGATGGCCGAACCTTCCCGCAGGAACTCGGGATTGGAGCAGACAGCGAAATCGGCGTCGGGCCTGATCCGCTTCATCCGCCGCTCGATCTCGCGGCTCGTGCCGACCGGCACCGTCGATTTCGTGGTGACGACGGTAAAGCCCGATAAATGCGGCACGATCTCCTCGACGGCTTGGTAGACATAGGAGAGATCGGCGTAGCCATCGCCGCGCCGCATGGGCGTGCCGACCGCGAGAAAGATCAAATCCGCCGCCTGAGCGGCAGAGGCAAGCTCCGTGGTGAAATGCAGCCGGCCCGCTTTCACGTTCTTCTCAACGAGCGTGTCGAGACCCGGCTCGTAGATCGGGATTTCGCCGCTGTTCAGCTTCTCAACTTTGCTCGCGTCCTTCTCGACGCAGGTGACATTCCAGCCGAAATCGGAGAAACAGGCGGCGGAAACCAGGCCGACATATCCGGCCCCGATCATGCAAATATTCACGGCAAGCGCCCTCGCTTCAAAATGAGGTGGCAGTCTTAACGAATTCGACGGGTCAAGGGCAAGACCGCCCGAGTCGCCGGTGGGAAACAACCGGCTCCGCGGACTCGCTTTTCGCGTTTAATGGCCGGGTTGTGTTTTATTATTGGGTGCTGGAACAACAATGAGGAGTAGCCCATGAACGAAGAGATTTCTATCGTCATCGGCGACAAGGCGTGGTCCTCCTGGAGCCTTCGCCCGTGGCTGGCCGCCAAGGTGGCAAAAGTACCGTTTCGCGAGGTGCAGATTCGGTTGCGGCAACCCGATACGGCGGAACAGATTGCGCGCCATTCGCCCTCCGGTCGCGCGCCGGTCCTGAAGCGGGCCGATCTCACGATCTGGGACAGCCTCGCCATCTGCGAATATCTGGCCGAAACCGCTCCGCGCGCTCGCCTTTGGCCTGAGAATGCCGAAGCGCGGGCCGTCGCGCGCTCGGTCTCGGCCGAAATGCACTCCAGCTTTCAAGCACTGCGCAAGGAATTTCCGATGGATTTCCATGCCCGGATCGCCAACTGCACCCCGTCGGAGTTGGCCCGGAAGGACATGGCGCGCGTGACTGAGATCTGGCGAGACACGCGTCGAAAATTCGGAGCGGGCGGCCCCTTCCTGTTCGGCGCTTTCACCATCGCCGACGCAATGTACGCGCCGGTTGCGACGCGGTTCCGGACCTATGGCATCGATCTCGCGCACTTCGGCGATGGCGGAACCGCGGCAGCTTATGCGGAGACGCTTTTATTCATGCCCGAGATGAAGGAATGGGGCGAGGGCGCGCTCTGAGGCTAGGCGGCGAAACATTGCGCGCCGGTAGCCCTGAAAATAGAGAAGCGAGGTGAGATCGGTACATTGTACCCGGGCATCGGCCTCGGCGGCGACGATGGGCTTCGCGCGATAGGCGACGCCCAGTCCGGCAGCATGGAGCATAGCAAGGTCGTTCGCGCCGTCGCCGACAGCGATCACCTCCGCCGGTGAAAGCCCATGCTCGGCGGCTTCCTCCTTTAGCGCGGCGGCTTTGGCCTCGCGTCCAAGGATCGGCTCGGTTACGCCAGAAATGCGGCCATTCTCCCACAGGACGACATTGCCGCGGTTCGCTGCAAACCCGGCCCGGGCAGCAACCGCGCTTGTAAAAAACGTGAAGCCGCCCGATACAAGAACCGTATGCGCGCCATGCGCCTTCATGGTCTGCACCAACGTCCGCGCCCCTGGATCAAGCGTGACGCGCTCGTCGAGCACGCGCTGCAGGTCAGCCTTCGTCATCCCGCGAAGCAACCGCGTCCGCTCGCGCAGGGAAGACTCGAAATCGAGTTCGCCGTGCATCGTCCGCTCGGTCAGCGCCGCCACCTCTGCCTTGATGCCTTTCAGGTCTGCCATCTCGTCGATGCTTTCCTGGCCGATGGTGGTGGAATCCATGTCGGCGATGAGCATGCGTTTTCTGCGCCCCGCGGCGGGCTGCACGCACCAGTCCACGGGTGTCTTTGCGACCGCCTCCGCCACTATCTGCCTTATGGAGGTCAGGTCCCTTTCACCCCAACCCTCTCGCGCCAGGGGAGAGGGGGCAGGCTGTGCCGGTTGCTGCGGACAGGATGAGGGGGACAAAATCAAATCCATGGCCTCACCGGGCGCGAGCCAGCGGAATGCCAGCGCCCCGCTGAAATCGCGTTGCAGCGCCGCCGCGACATCGAGCAGCAAATCCTCCTGCGGAGGGACGGTGGTAACGGTAATCGCGACTTCCATGACGACTTTCAAGCGGCGATGAACTAGTGCTGAAGAGGGGGACAGGGGCATTGGCGGCAACACGCTGGCTCAGGTAGCCTGAAGCCAGATAGTGCGCCAGCAAAATGGCATGGCTCCGCTCTATTTCAAGCCGCGGACCAGGGGGCGCTGCCGCCAGAAGCGTGAGTCTTGGCAGGTCTGGGCTTAAGCAGCTGTTCACTGCGGGTTGATTTGTTTCATGAAATTGATTTAAAGTTGCGGCAGCTTGACCCTTGCCACCAAGGTCTGGCAGTCTGCGCCGCGAACAACCTCGATCATCCGGCGCGGGTAAATTTCGAGGTCCGATCCAACCCAACTCCCTAGAATGCGGCGCTTTAGGATGAATTGATTCAATTGAGCCGCGCCAAATGGTGCGCGAGAGGCGTCCGAAAGTACAACCGCTCGGTCACAGCTCCTTCATGGAATCGCCGTAAGCTTATCCAAAACTTCCTGGGAATATAGGAGTTCAGAGTTCCACGGCATCACCGTAGCCAAATGCAAAAAATGAACTGCTCAAAATCTCGAATGACGTTCATTCCATGTCAAGGCTATTCACATCCCTCCATTAATCTTGCAAACAGTTCGGAAAGTTTCGGGTTCAGAGTTAAATCCTCGGCAACCGGCAGGAGAAGTCATATGCTACAAATTCATAACTCTGCAGAGTTTTTCGATCACCTGAAGCAGGGAGTTAAAACTCGACTGAGAAATCGGATTGGAGGGCAGTTTCGAGACAAGTGTGGAGGCCCTTTGTGAAATAAAACCGGGAGAATGGCTTTGGAACCCTCTTCCGAATTTCTTCGCCATCTCCACGGAGCGCTTGCGTGAGTTAAATCTGGTACAGCCACAAAAGTATCTGGTCCTCGATCAAGGCATTGTTGAGGATGGGTATGCTCATAAGCTTCTGGTGGCCGATCATGGTTTTGGTGTGGAATTACACAGTCTGCACATGAGGGACCTGGGAAGAAACTGGAATATCGAATATGTCGCCGAGCGCAGGCAATTCCGGGCTCTGACGAAGATCAAGATGGGGCAGGAGCTTACCACCAACCGGATCGAGCTTTTCTGGGCGCTGTATCCAAATGCCATCCATATCGATGAGAGCGGAAACGCCAACCGCGATTGATCTTGCTCATTGGCGAAGCGCGGCAAGTCGGCGCTACGGCCATGCGGCGACACGGCGGCCCAGGGGAGGGTTTTGTTTGACCCTGCCGCCCCCCGGCTCTAAGACGCTGCCTTGAAGCCTTCAACCAGGAATTTGCACGATGCCGCTCGTTCGCCCCTTCCCGGGCCTGCGCCCTCTTTCCGACAAAGCCGCCGAAGTGGCAGCGCCCCCCTATGACGTCCTCGACAGCAACGAGGCCCGCGAACGCGCCGCCGGCAAGCCCTGGAGCTTCCTCCACGTCTCCAAGCCCGAGATCGATCTGCCGCCTGGAACCGATCCCTACGACGCGGCGGTCTACGCCAGGGGCAAGGAAAACTTCGATCGTATGCTCAGGGAAGGCGTGCTGAAGCAGGACACCGCGCCGTGCTACTACCTCTACCGGCTGGTCATGGGCGCTCACGAGCAGACGGGCCTTGTAGCAGCCGCCAGCGTGGCCGGTTACGACGCGGGCCGGATCCGCAAGCACGAATTCACCCGTCCCGACAAGGAGGACGACCGCGTGCGCCAGGTGGACACGCTGAGCGCCCAGACCGGGCCGGTGTTCCTCACCTACAAGCATGATGCCGCGATCGATGAGCTGGTGGCCAAGGTGACCGCCGCCATGCCCGAAATCGACCTCGTCGCCGACACCGGCGTGCGCCACTCCGTCTGGGTGGTGCGCGACGCGGCGCAGCTCGACCTCATCACCCGCACGTTCGACGCGATGGATGGCCTCTACATCGCGGACGGCCATCACCGCTCCGCCGCCGCCTCGCGCGTTGCGGCTTCGCGCAAGGCCGCCAATCCGCGCCACACGGGAAACGAGGCCTACAATTATTTCCTGTCGGTGATCTTCCCCGACAACCAGATGCAGATCCTCGATTACAATCGCCTGATCAAGGACCTCAACGGCAACCGCCCCGGGCAGTTCCTGGACAAACTGCACAACGCATTCACGGTGGAAAAGGCGGCGGGCCAGGTGAAGCCGGGCAGGGCCGGTGAATTCGGCATGTACCTCGGCGGGCAGTGGTATCGCCTCACCATCAAGCCGGAGCTGATCCCGCATCATGACCCGGTGAAGCGCCTGGACGTGAGCCTGCTTCAGGACAACCTCATCGGTCCCATTCTTGGCATCGACGATCCCCGGCGCAGCAAGCGCATCGATTTCGTAGGCGGCATCCGCGGTCTCTCCGAGTTGGAGCGGCGCGTGGATTCGGGCGAGATGGCGGTGGCCTTCGCCTTCCACCCCACATCCATGGCGGACCTGATGGCGGTGGCGGATGCGGGCGAGGTGATGCCGCCAAAGTCCACTTGGTTCGAACCGAAGCTCGCCGATGGGCTCGTTTCGCATATGATCTGACCCGGGAAGCCCGCGCGTCCCTGCGACGGTGCGGGCTACACGGGATGGGCAGGTTGCGAAAGGCGGCATCTTTCTTGAACCTTTGGACCAATTTGTTATGGACCGGCTTGCCTCTGTATTTGCAAAAGCGGAATCTTAGGAAAAAGCGCCTTACTTAGAGGTTAACAGAAGCAAGTCATTGATATAACACGATAAATTCAAGGTAGCTGGCGAGACAGCGGCTGCAAATGACGCGAGGCTTGTTAACACATTATATTTAACGGACTTTTCCGCGCCCACTTTCGTCCGAAAATACAATCCGTTAACCCTGCCGTTTGAGGCGGAAAGCGGATTGCTTTCAATGGGTTGTGCCGCCGTCTGCGCCCTGCGAACGCGGGCTGCTCCTATTTTTCGGTATTTTGGGGGCGCAAATTCAGGCCGGAAGTAAGTGTCGTTTACCATATTGGGTAAACGCATATTCGGAACGGCAACGCTTTGCTTACCATGGCGCGGGCCTTCGCTGCGCACTCAGTTATATTCGTCGATCTCCAGAGCCTTGAGGTAGTAATATTCGGCCTCCCGTGAGCGGAGCTTGGCCTGCCATTTCTCGGAAAGCTCTCGGTAAATTTCAGCTTGCCGTCGAGTATCGCCAGATCTCTCTGCGATCTCCGCCTCCTTTACGTAGTAGCTTTCTGCCTCTTTCCAGTAGAGTTTGTCCTCGCATTTCTTGGCCAGCTCGCGGTAGATTTCAGCTTGGCGCTTGGTATCGCCAAGCTTTTTGGCAATGCCTGCCTCCATAAGGTAGTAGCTTTCTGCCTCTTTCCAGTAGAGTTTGTCCTCGCATTTCTTGGCCAGCTCCCGACAGATTTCAGCTTGGCGTTTGGTATCGCCAAGCTTTTCGGCAATGCCTGCCTCCATAAGGTAATAGTTTTCCGCTTCTTTCCATTTGAGTTCGGCCTCGCGCCTCTTGGCGAGCTCTCTGTAACCAATCGCCTGCTTCGTCAGATCGGCAGATTGCCTGGGGGGTTGGGTGGTCTTCCTGGCTGCGGCAGCCTGCCTTTCCTCCGGTTTCTTCTCTGGCGCGCGCGGCTGGAAAAAAGCGGTATAAGGAATTTCGTCCATCCTATTTGAATGCGGTTCGGCGTCTTTCGCCGTGCCCTTTGTTTCTTTCGGCTCGGCACGCAAGGTCCTGAAACCTTCGTCGGCATTTGCTTTTGTTTCGCTAGCGCACGGCTGTGGTTTATTGGAATGAACGCCTTTAACAGCGCTTAGGGTTTCACGGGTGGTAAGGTCAATGCTCCTCAGTAGCGCGCTATCCCAAAGCTTCTTCATGAAAGTGAGGATTCCAAGGACAATGCCAAGGATCACCGAAATGAACTTGGCCTTCTCGGTTGCGTCGCCGCCAGGCACCCAATTCCATATCGCTTTCAGCAAGTCCACATCGTGCCCCGCGATGCTTAGATGAATGTGTGTGCATTATATCGTGCGGGACGGCGAAGGCAAAGCTGGGATGAATGAAGCGGTAAGCGACACAAGAGCGGTGCTGATCTGCGGGCCGACGGCGAGCGGAAAGTCGGCGCTGGCGCTGGAGCTTGCGCGCGAGTTCGGCGGCGTCGTCATCAACGCCGACTCGATGCAGGTCTATGCCGAGCTGCGCATCATCACGAACCGGCCAACACCCGCCGACGAAGCCGCCGCGCCGCACCGGCTTTACGGGGTCCGGCCCGCGCGCGAGCCTTATTCTGCGGCGCTTTGGCTCGCGGATGTGAAGGCGGCGCTGGAGGAGGCGAAAGGGCAGGAGCGGCTGCCGGTCATCGTCGGCGGGACGGGGCTTTATTTCAAGGCGCTGACGGAAGGGCTTTCCGAGATTCCAGGCATCCCGGAAGAGGTTCGCGCCCGCTACCGGCTTCTCGCGCAAACCGAGCCGCCGCAGGCGCTGCACGCCGAGCTCGCCCGCCGCGATCCCAAGACCGCCGCGCGCCTTCGCCCGAGCGATCCGCAGCGCATCGTCCGCGCGCTTGAGGTGCTCGAAGCAACGGGCCGGCCGCTTGCCGAATGGCAGGCGACGAGAGAGCCGCCGCTCCTGCCGCTCACCAACGCCTTCCCTCTCGTGATGAGCGTGGACCGCGCCGAGCTTTACCGCCGCTGCCATGCACGCTTCGACGCCATGATCGCGGAAGGGGCGATTGAGGAAGCGCGCGCAATTGCGGCGCTCGGCCTCGATCCCGCGCTGCCCGCGATGCGGGCTGTGGGGCTCCCGCCGCTCATTGCATACATCCGAGGCGAGATTGCTTTCGAAGAAGCTGCGGAGCGCGCCAAAACGAGCACACGAAATTACGCCAAACGACAGATAACATGGATAAATAGCAATTTTAAAACGTGGAAACCGTTTCTTGAGAAAGAAAAGGAAAGAACAAAACGTGATGCGACAATCTTTCTCCAAAATGTCTTGACCTCGGCGCGTTAGGGGCGTACCGCAATGCCCACTGGTGACGCGGCCGCTTGGGGCCGCTATTTCTTTGGAGTTCGCCATGGCACGCGCGATGACAGGCGCCGAGATCGTCATTCAAGCCCTCGCCGATCAGGGCGTTGAGCACATTTTCGGATATCCCGGCGGCGCTGTTCTTCCGATTTACGACGAGATTTTCAAGCAGACCGGCATCAAGCACTTCCTCGTGCGCCACGAGCAGGGCGCGGTTCACGCGGCGGAAGGCTATGCGCGATCCAGCGGCAAGGTGGGGGTGGTGCTCGTCACCTCCGGCCCTGGCGCGACGAACGCGGTGACAGGGCTTGCCGATGCGCTGATGGATTCAATTCCGGTGGTTTGCATCACAGGGCAGGTGTCCACGGCCCTGATTGGCTCCGACGCCTTCCAGGAATGCGACACCGTCGGCATCACGCGGCCATGCACGAAGCACAATTACCTCGTGAGAGACGTTAACGACCTTGCGCGCGTCCTGCATGAGGCATTTTTCGTCGCTCAGAACGGGCGGCCAGGGCCGGTTGTTATCGACATTCCAAAGGACGTCCAGTTTGGAAAGGGGAACTATATCGGCCCCAGCAAGGTCGTTCATAAGACCTATCGCCCGCAGGTGAAGGGCAACCCCCAGGCCATTCGCGAGGCGGTTGATCTGATCGCGAACGCCAAGCGGCCGATTTTTTACACGGGTGGCGGCGTCATCAATGCGGGGCCGAACGCCTCGCGGCTCCTGCGCGAGTTCGTGGATCTGACCGGGTTCCCCATCACGTCGACCCTTATGGGCCTTGGCGCCTATCCGGCGTCGTCGCAGCAGTTTCTCGGGATGCTCGGCATGCACGGCACCTACGAGGCGAACCTCGCCATGCATGGCTGCGACGTGATGATTTGCGTCGGCGCACGCTTCGACGACCGCATCACCGGCCGGCTCAACGCCTTCTCGCCCGGGTCGAAGAAGATCCATATCGACATCGACCCCTCGCAGATCTCGAAAAACGTGCGGGCCGATATCCCGATCATCGGCGATTGCGGTTACGTGCTCGAAGAAATGCTTCGTGTGTGGCGTGCGCGGTCGCCGCAAGTCGACAAGAAAGCGATCAAAGCCTGGTGGACGCAGATCAACACCTGGCGCGAGCGCGATTGCCTGAAATACAAGAATCGCGACGACGTGATCATGCCGCAATACGCGATCCAGCGGCTGTACGAGCTGACGAAAAACCGCGACACCTACATCACGACCGAGGTCGGCCAGCATCAGATGTGGGCGGCCCAGTACTACCATTTCGACGAGCCGAACCGCTGGATGACGAGCGGCGGCCTTGGCACCATGGGTTACGGCATTCCCGCCGCAGTCGGGGTGCAGGTCGCGCATCCCGAGAGCCTCGTCATCGACATCGCGGGCGAGTCCTCCACGATGATGACGGTACAGGAGCTGTCGACGGCGGCGCAGTACGATCTGCCCATCAAGATTTTCATCTTGAACAACGAGTACATGGGCATGGTGCGGCAATGGCAGGAACTCCTGCACGGCGGACGCTACTCGCACTCCTACGCAGAGGCGCTGCCCGACTTCGTGAAGCTCGCAGAAGCGTTCCACGGCGTCGGCCTGCGCGCAGAGAAGCCGGAAGAGCTTGACGATCTCATCATCCAGATGATCGAGACGCCGAAACCGGTGATCCTCGACTGCCGAATTCACAAGCTGGCCAACTGCTTCCCAATGATCCCGTCGGGCGAAGCTCACAACAACATGATCTTCGGCGACGAGTTGGCGAACGACGACATCTCGTTCGAGGTCTCCGACGCAGGCAAGATGATGGTTTGATGGACCGTTTGCGCGATCGCCGCCGCGGCGGCGATCGGAGCTAAGGTGAATGCAATGAACAAGATCGAGTGGGGTTCGGCTATGCCGTCGGGGGATCCATATTCGCGTATTGAAAGACATACGATTGCGGTGATGGTTGACAACGAGCCGGGCGTGCTCGCGCGCGTCATCGGCCTGTTTGCAGGGCGCGGATACAACATCGACAGCCTGACCGTGAGCGAGGTCAGCCACGAGGCGAACGAGTCGCGCATCACGATTGTCACCACCGGGTCGGTCGAGATCATCGATCAGATCAAGAGCCAGCTTGGCCGGCTTGTCCCCGTTCATGGGGTGACCGACCTGACGGTGAAGGGCGACCCGATCGAGCGCGAGCTTGCGCTTGTCAAGGTGGCAGGCAAGGGCGAGAAGCGCGTCGAGAGCCTGAGGCTCGCAGAGGCGTTTCGCGCAGCGGTTGTGGATGCGACCACGGATCATTTCGTCTTCGAGATCACCGGCCGCGTCTCAAAAATCGATAACTTCATCGCGCTCATGAAGCCACTCGGGCTTGTAGAAGTGGCGCGGACGGGCGTCGCAGCCATCTCGCGCGGGCCGGACGCGATGTGATCGTTGCCGCAGGTGCGGTTTCGGGGTGCATCGACTTGCAAAGGCTCGGAGCCTTGAACGCGCGGGGCTTGCAGACGAGCCCCTGCGTTCACGTGTAATTCCGTTGACCTTGCGGGCTTAGCTGCTTAAGCCGGATTGCAAATTTCAGAGCGTTTCGCGTCATCAACGCATCAGCACCAACGCCCGCGCCCTGATTGTCCACCAAAGAAACTCTGAAGAAGGGAATCTCCATGCGCGTTTATTACGATCGCGATGCCGACATCAATCTCATCAAGGGCAAGAAGGTCGCCATCGTCGGCTACGGCAGCCAGGGCCATGCCCACACGCTCAACTTGCGCGATTCTGGCGTCGCCGAGGTCGCCGTCGCTCTGCGCAAAGGATCGAACTCCGCCAAGAAGGCAGAAGCCCAGAAGATCCGCGTGATGGAAGTGGCCGACGCGGCGAAATGGGCCGACGTGGTCATGATGCTGACCCCGGACGAGTTGCAGGCCGACATCTATCGCGATCACCTTCACAATAACCTCCGCGAAGGCGCTGCCTTGTTCTTCGCCCATGGGCTGAACATCCATTTCAATCTTATCGAGCCGCGCGCCGACCTCGATGTCGGCATGGTGGCGCCGAAAGGGCCAGGACACACGGTTCGCGGCGAGTATCTGAAGGGCGCGGGCGTTCCCTGCCTGATCGCCGTCGCCAAAGACGCGAGTGGCAACGCCCACGAACTCTGTCTCTCCTACGCAAGCGCTATCGGCGGCGGCCGGGCCGGCATTATCGAGACCACCTTCAAGGAAGAATGCGAGACCGACCTTTTTGGCGAGCAGAGCGTTCTGTGCGGCGGCCTCGTCGAGTTGATGCGCGCTGGCTACGAGACGCTGATCGAAGCCGGATATGCGCCCGAGATGGCTTATTTCGAGTGCGTCCATGAGGTGAAGCTGATCGTCGACCTGATCTACGAAGGCGGCATCGCGAACATGAATTACTCGGTCTCGAACACGGCCGAATATGGCGAATATGTAAGCGGCCCGCGCGTCGTGGATGCTCGCGTGAAGGAGACCATGAAAGCGGTTCTGGATGACATCCAGACCGGCAAGTTCACCCGCGACTGGATGCTGGAGAACAAGGTCAACCAGACGAGCTTCAAGGCGATGCGGGCGAAATGCGACACCCACCCCATCGAGGAGACCGGCAGGCGGCTGCGGGCAATGATGCCTTGGATTGCTGAGCGGGCGCTGGTCGACAAGACCAAGAACTAGCAGGAAAAACCAATCGCCCCTCCCAAGAGAGGGGCGATGCGTTCTTAAGCCACCGGCTCGGGGACGGGCAGATCGAGAACTGCCATAACGAAGCCGCTCGAGTCGTCCATCGCTTCTTCCCAAAGAGAGATGTACGTCGGAAGCGACGGGATCACGCGCCCGATGACTTCACCGTGATCGAAAACCAGCTCTGCCTCGTATTTGCGGCAAAGGCGTTGCATTTTATGGTTCTCGGCAAGACAGTTCATATAAAGGCGGGCCACGCCGCGATTGCGCGCTGCGCGAATGATCCGGCCTAGCAGTTCTGTGCCGATTCCGCGGTTCTGATACTCGTGTTCAACGGAGAATGCACCTTCCGCATCCGTTGACCAGGAGTCTCCGATCTGACGCATTTCGGCAGCAGCCCGGAGTTCGTGTCCGACGAAGAACCCATAAACGATGCATTTCATCTCGTTGAGACGGGATGCGTAATCTTTAATAAAGGCATCGCTTACAGCCATTCCAAAGCGGAGCCGGCGGCTGTCTCGGTCAAGCCTTAAAAGGTGGTCGCGGAACTTGTCGCTTTCCGACAGCCACACCTTCCTAATGGTTCCTCCCCAGATATGAGATTCAGGCATGAGAACCTCCTCTGGATGGTTCGAGGCCAATTGGCTTGGCCTTAACTAGGTCACAACCGCTATATGGCTTTTTGTGTGTGTTTCACAACCCCTGGGATGCATAGGACCCATGAGCGGTGATCATGTGCACGATCGCGCTAGGATGCTCCTGTCGAGCCGAACCCACCTTTGCCACGCCCGGTAGTGGCAAGCGATTTTGCACGCTTCAAGGTTACCACTAATATAGGGGCGATCACAAGCTGCGCAATTCTGTCCCCACGACTTATGATAACTGATTCGTTGCCTAGGTTGATGAGCAGAACTTGTATCTCGCCCCTATAATCGGCGTCGATGGTGCCAGGAGAATTAAGAACAGTGACCCCATACTTAAGTGCAAGACCCGAACGCGGACGAACCTGCGCTTCAAAACCTTCAGGAATTTCAATGGCTATTCCAGTTGGAATAAGAGCTCGTTTACCTGGGGAAAGTGTTAACGGGTCGCCGGCTGGCAGGGCCGCCGAAAGATCGAGCCCTGCGGCCAGCTCGCTCCGGTAGTGTGGCGCGGGAAGGCCCTCGCCATGAGGCAGGACAATATAGCGCACGGTTGTCATCGTTGTGGAGAACTCGCGTCGCCATTCCGCTGGTCAAGCCAGTCGCTCGCAGCCCGCACCAGGCGGTCCGCAACCTCTTCCTTCGACATTTCCGGCCAGCTCTGCACCCGCGAAGGCGTTATCACATGCACGGCATTCCTGTCGCGGCCGAAGACGCCTCCTTGGGAAACATCGTTGGCGACAATCCAGTCGCAGCCCTTGCTTTCGAGCTTCTTGACAGCCTGAGCAACGATATTGCCGGTCTCCGCAGCGAAGCCGATGACGAGGCGCGGCCTGTTCGTGGAGCGCTTCGCGATGGTTCTCAGGATGTCCGGGTTCTCGATCAGCCGAAGTTCCGGCGTGCTTTCGCCTTTTTTTATCTTCTCCGCCTGAACGGATGCGGCGCGCCAGTCCGCGACGGCGGCGCTAAACACCGCAATATCGGCGGGCAGCGCCCCTTCCGCCGCCTCCAGCATCTTCTGCGCCGTCTCGACATGAACCGTGACCACGCCGCGAGGGTCGGGAAGAGCGTTCGGCCCGGCGATCAGCGTCACACGCGCGCCGAGGCGGGCCGCCGCAACCGCGATGGCATAGCCTTGCTTTCCGCTGGACCGGTTGCCGATGAAGCGCACGGGGTCGATCGGCTCGAAGGTCGGGCCAGCGGTGACGAGCATACTGCGGCCAGCCAGGGGCTTGGCGCATTCGCCTTCGAGAACGCGCTCGGCGGCGGCCAGGATCTCGTCCACTTCCGCCATGCGCCCGAAACCGGTCTCGCCGCAGGCCATCGGCCCCTCGTTCGGCCCCACGAAATAGACGCCGTCGGCCTTGAGCTGGCTGAAGTTCCGGCGCGTCGCGGGGTGCTCCCACATGCGCCAGTTCATGGCGGGCGCGGCTAGCACCGGCTTGTCGGCGGCGAGAAGCACGGTGCTGGCGAGATCGTCCGCGAGGCCATGCGCCATCTTGGCGAGGAAGTCTGCCGTGGCCGGGGCGATGACGATCAGGTCTGCTTCGCGGGAAAGGCGGATGTGGCCGATCTCCGTTTCGTTCTTGAGATCGAACAATTCCGTGAAAGCAGGCTCCTCGGACAAGACCGCCGCCGAAAGCGGCGTAACGAAATGCTGGGCGGCGCGCGTGAGGATGCAACGAACTTTCGCGCCGCGTTCTTTGGCGCGCCGGATGAAATCGAGGCATTTATAGGCGGCAATGCCTCCGCCAATAATGAGGAGTATGGATTTTCCCTGCATTCAACCGGCTCCTGCGTCCGCCGGCATCATAACGTGATTGGAAGGACTTGTCATTACAGGGGCGGAAGGTATCCTCAGTCAGGTTTGCGGCGCGCACCTGCGGCGTTGACAATGTTCGCTCAGTTTACAACTGTAGCCATTTACCTGGTCGCAGATACAAGGTGCCTTGATAAGTGAAGTTGCAACCGGCCGTCAAAAAATTGACAGCCGGGAACGAGATGGTCACCGAAGGGGTCGTGGCCGTGATCGTCGACTCGGCGGGCGAAATCTTGAACGGGTCCATGGGGCCGTTCCAGGTCCGAGTGTTGGTGCCGTCGATGATGGTAAATGTAGGAGCCGTTGACGTGCTGAGCGTTCCTGAATTTGGCACGATCTGACCCGCGGTCCCGCGCGGAAAAAACTGGAGAACTGATCGGAGGATTTGGAATTGCCTGGCAATCGGCGCGAAAATCGCTTGAACCAAGTCCCCGGTTCTTACCCCCACGCTGTTGCACGCGCTGGTGCTATTGGGGTCTGTCGTGATGAACATATCGCCCTGCCAAAGGGTTGGGCTAAGCGTGGCGCCAGCTGCGTTGGCGGCGGTCAAAGCAAGAACAACGGCGGTGGTTGCTCCGAAATTATATGATCTTTAATTCAGGTTTTCGCTCAGTTCGGCAAAGTTCCCGGCCGTGGGGTCAAAGCGCCGTTAAAAGTTACCTTGCACGGCACAGTCCCGTTCCCAATATCGGGCACCGGCTTAGAGATGGTCACCGATTGGGTCACGGGGTCCGGGGAAGAAATCTGGATCGGGCCTAATGTAGTGTTCTTGGAGGTTGTCACGCCCGCGTTGTGGTTGATGTGGGTAACTGTAACGGACGTTGCCTTATTGAGCGTCGTGCCTGATGCTGGCACGAACTGGTGGGCCGAACCCGGAAAAATGACGGCCAACTGGTCGGGAGTTTTTTTCTGCGCATTCTGCGGCGCGAAAATCGCTTGAACGAAGTCGCCAGTATTGATCCCCTGGCTGCTACACGAGTTGGTGCTTTTGGGGTCCACTGTGATGAATATAGCGCCCTGCCATACGGTCGGGGCGGCCGCGTTGGCGGCGGCGCTCATCGCAAGAGCGATGGCGGTTGTGGTAAGCGTATATTTCATCCTTCTCCTCGACATCTTTTGAAATTTCTCTTCACGTCAACTCAATTGATGATTTAAGTACGGCAAATTCCCTGGGCGCTGGATCAAAGTGCCGGACAAAGTCACGCTGCAAGCGTTATTGCTGCTGTAAAAATTGGCAATCGAGAATGAGATGGTCACCACATTGCCTGCCTTAACAGGGTAGGGCGTGACCTTGATGTTGAGTGCGGACTGGGGCACCGTAGCGGTATTCGCGTTGTTCAAATCGATGTTCGTAAGGTTGTAGGAGGTCGCTTTGTTGAGCGAGCCTCCTGAAGCCGGTTCGATTTGAGTTGCTGCGCCACGCGGGAAAAAGGCGGAGAGTTGATCTGTGCTGTTGCCCGGCAGGCCCTGTGGCGCGAAAATGACTTGAGCAAAGTCGCCGACGTTGGTCCCAAGGCTGGGGCATCCGTTCGAGGCGGTCGTAATAAACAGATCCCCCTGCCAAAGGGTCGCTGCGTTGGCGGCGGCTGCCGTGGCAAGGACGATGGCTGTAGCTGCGAGTGTGCACTTCATGTTTGCCCCCAAGATATAAAAAAATAAAGCCGAAACTGTCGGGTGAGCTATCCTCGAAGAAATTGCATGGCCGTTCGAAAAAGTTCTTAGTTCAATTGCACACGCCTGAATAGACCTGGGAAGTTTGTCCCAATCTTCTCGCGAAGGCTTTCCACACGTCGGTTGAGCAGAAGCGCTCGCCGAGGTCATCAATAGGGATCAGTTCATGGCGAGCACCGGCTTGTCTGCCTCCTAGGACAAAACGGCTGCCGAAAGCGGCGTTACGAAACGCTGAGCGGCGCGCGTCAGGACGCAACAAACTTTCGCGCCGCGTTCCTTCGCGCGACGGATGAAATCCAGGCACTTATAGGCGGCAATGCCTCCGCCTATAATAAGAAGGATGGATTTTCCCTGCATTAAACCTGCTCCTGAGCAGCGGCATGATATCGTGAAGAAAACGCCCGTCATTACATGCCGGGGAACTTCCCTCAGGCAGCTTTGCGCCTGCTCTTGAGCTGAAATCCAGACGCAGAATGCACCGTCCAAAAGTTCTCAGTTCGGACCTACCCCATTCTTGCATGACATCTCGCCCTTGCGAACGCGCTAACACTTCGCGGAGCGAGCCTGACAAGCGAGCGTCGAAGTAGATCCGAGCGGAAAACACGCAGCCACCCAAAACACGAACGAGATGGCCGCGGAAGCGGTTCAGTTCGGCAAAGTTCCCGGCCGCGGGGTCAAAACCCCATTAAAAGTTACCTTGCACACCTGAGTCCCGTTCCCAATGTCGGGGACCGGTACAGAGACGGTCACCGCTTGGGTCCCGGCGGCCGGGGAAGAAATCTGGATCGGGCCTAAGGACTGCTTTGTCTGGATTTTCACGCCGCCGTTGTGATTTATGTGGGTGATTGTAACGGATGGCGCTTGAGCGAGCTTCGTGCCTGTCGCTGGTACGAGCTGGTGTGCGCCACCACGCGGAAAAAAGACAGCCAACTGGTCGGTGGGGGTGTTGTTCTGCGTATTCACTGGCATGAAAATCGCTTGAACGAAATCGCCAGTAGTGATCCCCCGCGGCGGCGCACGTGGTGCTCCCGGGGGCTATATTGATGAACATATCGCCCTGCCATGTTGTCGGGCTGGCCGCGTTGGCGGCGGCTGCCGTGGCAAGGACGATGGCGGTAGCTGCGAGTGTGCGCTTCATGTTTGCCCCAAAGAAATGAAAATCTGCTGCCCAAATTATCGAATGAGTTACCCTCGAAGGAAACGATGCCGATTTGAAAAACTTTCATAGATAAAATGTAAACGTACGCGCGCACCTGCGAAGTTTGTCCACACTTCTTGCGACGGCTTTCCAGAAGCCGGTGAAGCCTTGAGCAGAGGCGCTTGCACGGTCATTAATAGGGCTATTGACCGCCCTCGAGGTTTTTGCCCCCGCACACCGCCTTGGCGGCAGCCCATTCTTGTTCGCTGAGGATGGGGGCCACATCGTAGGCCGGCTGAGAGAGAAAAAGCTTTGCGCGTGCTTCTGCGGAGAGGTGAGCGCCAAAGTCGTTCAGCGTGCTTTCCCCTGTTGGACTTTCGGCGGCGCTGCGGAGAAGAAAGTCTCCGGCATATTTCGAGGAAATGCGCGCGCGCCTCAGAATGGCTATGGCATGGGCGTCGGCCTCAACCTCAGCTTCGCGGGAATAGCGAAGCTGCAGGAGCATCGCCCGGAAGGCCGTCCGGCTATCCTCGGCCCATGTCGTGAACTTGACGATGACCTTCATGCCGATGTTCCGGAGAAAAAGCGCTTCGGGGTCTTTTTCCAGGCCATGGCCCATTTCGTGCGCGAGCACGCCAGCAATCTCTTCGGGAGCTTCTGCCCCTTTCAGAAGTCCTGATACCAGAATAATGTGACGGCCCGGCAGCGCGAAGGCGTTCTCCTGTTCTCCCTTCACGAGATGCAATTTGAACCGCCGGCCATAGGACGAAGCGTCCTGCAGACGGTCCAGGATGCGACGCAGCGCAACCGCGCCTTCTCCCTCGTTGCATTCGGAGGTGGCCGCTCCGAACAGCGCCACGCCCTCAAGACCGATTTTGTCGGCCAGCGGTCCCGGAATCCAACCGGCCATGAGTTTGGGGGCCTCGAAAAGGCTGACGAAAAAGAGCGCTGCAGCGCCGATGGCAAGAAGAGCGCCAGCAAGAATGAGACCGAGGATTTTAAATAACTGCATCTATGGGCCAACGGTGCGGGCCGTGGTTCTACCAGACATGTGACCCCGGCTTCCGGTTTTAGCAAACAAGCAATAACCTTCGCGTCCGATTTGCACCGGCTTTCCAGGCGCGACTCTTGCAAATGGAGGCTTTCAGCCCTATACAGAGCCCATCTCGCACGCGGGGATTTTGTCACGCTGGGCCGTTCGCGGCCCTTTTTGGCATCCGGTGATGGCAACGCCATTAACACCCGCGGAGGCTTAACCGGATAAAGGATAGCTATGTCTCTGCCCCAATTCACGATGCGTCAACTCCTCGAAGCTGGCGTGCATTTCGGTCACCAAACGCACCGCTGGAACCCGAAGATGCAGGATTACCTCTTCGGGACGCGCAACAAGATCCACATCATCGACCTGTCGAAGACGGTGCCGCTGTTGCATCAGGCTGTTGTCGCCACGAGCGACGTGGTGGCGCAAGGCGGGCGCATTCTTTTTGTCGGAACGAAGAGACAGGCATCCGACGTCATCGCCGACACCGCGAAGCGTTGCGCGCAATATTACGTCAACCACCGCTGGCTCGGCGGAATGCTGACGAACTGGAAGACGATTACGAATTCCATCAAGCGCCTGCGCTATCTTGAAGATCTCGTCTCGGGCGAGGGGCAGGGCTTCACGAAGAAGGAGCTTCTTCAGCTGACGCGCGAGCGCGACCGTCTTGAGCAGGAGCTTGGCGGCATCAAGGACATGGGCGGCGTGCCCGATCTTCTGTTCGTCATCGACACGAACAAAGAGGCCATCGCTATCGCTGAAGCCAAAAAGCTCAAGATCCCGGTCATCGCGATTATCGACAGCAACAGCAATCCCGACGGCGTCAACTTTCCGATCCCCGGCAACGACGATGCAGGACGCGCCATCACGCTTTACTGTGACCTGATCTCGCGCGCGGCAATCGATGGCATTGAACGCGCTCAAGGCGTTTCGGGCATCGATATCGGAGAGGCCGAGGAGGTATCCGAGTCCGCTCTTGCCGATGCAGTCGTTGAACCGGCCAAGAACGGTCACGCGCCCGAGGCTAAGCTGAACGGGGAGGCCGCCGCTGCGCCTAAGAAGACGGCCAAAGCCCCCGAGCCAGCTGTTGCAGAAAATGAGGTGACTTCCACGCTTGAGGGCCTTGCCGAGCCTCAGGGCGAGAAGGACGATCTCAAAAAGATCCGCGGAATCACCAAGGCCAATGAGAAAAAGCTTAATGAGCGCGGAATCTTCCACTTTTGGCAGGTCGCCGCGTTTACTCAGGACAACCTCGACGAGATCGACCGCATGCTGCATGGCAACGGCCAGATCGCGAAAGGCGATTGGGTAGACCAGGCGCGCGAGCTTACGGCCTAATAAATGACGGTGCGCCTGCGGGCGCACTTCTGCAAAATCTTATGAGGTAGCATATGGCTGCGATTACTGCCGGTATGGTGAAGAGCCTTCGCGACAAGACCGGCGCCGGCATGATGGACTGCAAGACCGCGCTCACGGAGTCCGGCGGTGAGATGGAAGCTGCCGTGGATTGGCTTCGCGCAAAAGGCCTGTCCAAGGCCGCGAAAAAAGCCGATCGCGTTGCCGCCGAAGGGCTGATTGGCGTCGCGTCGGCCGCGAACGCGGCCGCGGTTGTGGAGGTGAATTCCGAGACCGACTTTGTCGCCCGCAATGCAGAATTCCAGAAGGTGGTTGCTGAGATCGCGAAGCTTGCGCTCAAGGCGGATGGCGACGTGGCAAAGCTCGCCGCGATGGAATATCCGAAGACGAAGGCGGCGGTAAGCGACCACCTGAAGGAGCTTGTCGCGACCATCGGTGAGAACATGTCGCTTCGGCGCACTGCCGCGCTGAAGGTGAAGGATGGCGTGGTTGCAACCTACGTCCACAATCAGGCCACGCCCGGCATGGGCAAGATCGGCGTTCTCGTTGCGCTCGAGTTGACGGGCGACCACGAAAAGCTGAACGAGATCGGGCGCCAGGTGGCGATGCACGTCGCCGCAACCAATCCGCTCGCCCTGAAGGATGAGGATGTCGATCCCGAGGTTCTGGAGCGTGAGCGCGCCATTTTTGCCGAACAGGCGAAGGAAAGCGGCAAGCCCGAGAAGGTCGTCAAGCAGATGATCGAAGGGCGGATCAAGAAGTTCTACCAGGAGGTCGTGCTTCTCAAGCAGGCTTTCGTCATCAATCCCGATCTGACTGTCGAAAAGGCGCTCAAGGAAGCCGAGACGGCGGTGGGCGCTCCGATCGCGGTGCAGGCTTTTGTTCGCTACGAGCTTGGCGAAGGCATCAAGGCCGACAAGGGAGACTTCGCAGCCGAGGTTGCTGCTGCCGCTGGGAAGCAATAGCGGCCAAGCACATCGAGGCGGCGGCATCTCGCCGCCGCTGTCCGCTCGCCAAAGGAACAGACGATGCAGCCACTACCCTATACCCGCCCGCTGATCAAAATCTCGGGTGAGGCGCTTATGGGCAGCGGCCGTCACGGCATCGACGCGGACACGCTTACCGAAATCGTCATGGACATCGCGGACGTTGCGAAACGCGGCGCCCGGGTCGCCGTTGTGGTTGGCGGCGGGAATATCTTCCGGGGCATGTCGGGCGCGGCCCACGGCATCGACCGCGTGAAGGCCGACTACATGGGCATGCTGGCGACGGTCATGAACGGCCTCGCCCTGGAACAAGCTTTCAAGCGCGTCGGACAGGGCGTTTCTCTTTATTCGGGCCTGCCCGTTCCCACGGTCTGCCGCACGTTCTCTCATGACGACGCGACAGCAGACCTCGAGCGAGAGACCGTTGTGGTTATCGCCGGGGGGACGGGAAACCCGTTTTTCACCACGGATACCAGCGCGGCTCTTCGTGCTGCCGAGCTTGGCTGTGATGCGATCCTCAAAGCGACCCAGGTGGATGGAATCTATTCCGAGGATCCCAAGATCAACCCTCGCGCCGAGCGCTACGACAGGCTCAGTTTTTCAGAGGTGCTCGGCCGCGACCTGAAAGTGATGGACGCCGCCGCTATCGCGCTTGCCCGCGACAATGCAATCCCAATCGTGGTGTTCTCTCTGCATCAGAAAGGCGCTATTGGAAAAGTAATGCGCGGTGAAGCCCGCTACAGCGTTGTCGGAAGCGGTTCCGCAGCATAAATGAGGGCAAGGATTACGTAGTCTCAAGAATAAAAGGTGACGGAAATGGCAGCCAGCAGTTTCGACATCAAGGAAATTGAGAAGCGCATGAAAGGCGCCTTGAGCGCGCTCAAGGCGGAGTTCGGTGGCCTCAGAACGGGCCGCGCGAGCACCACCTTGCTCGATCCTTTGATGGTGAACACTTCTTACGGCGCGAAAATGCCGATCAATCAGGTGGCTTCGATCAACGCTCCGGAGCCGCGCCTGATCACGGTCCAGGTGTGGGATAAGAGCAATTTGCACGCCGTGGACAAGGCAATTCGCGAATCCAACCTTGGCCTGAACCCCGTGGTCGATGGGCTGACCCTTCGGTTGCCTATCCCGGAACTCAACCAGGAACGCCGTCAGGAACTCGTCAAGATTGCGAAAAAGTACACCGAGCAGGCCCGGGTCGCCGTCCGGAACGTGCGCAAGGATGGCATGGAGCAGATCAAGAAGCTCGAGAAAGACGGGAAGATCAGCGAAGACGACAGCGGGTCGCTTCACACCAAGGTTCAAGATCTTACGGACCGCCTGATCAAGGAGATCGACGGGCTTCTGTCGGGTAAAGAGCAGGAAATCACTCAGGTGTAGCGTGCTAAAATTGCACGGTGCAGGCTCAATACAGGCTTCGGCCTTTAACAAATTGCCAAAGCTGGCCGCAAAAAAGCGTTCAGCAATAAATAGGATTGCTTTAGTGTCCCGCTGTATGTCTTGAAGACCGCGGCTTGACTGCGAGGGAATAATGGGTGACCAGGAGTGAGATTGCAGGAACACGCTTTTGCGCTCGGGAATGAGCGTCCTTACCCAAAGCATATTGCTATAATCATGGACGGCAATGGCCGCTGGGCGGCGCAAAGGGGGTTGCCCCGCGCTGAGGGCCACCGTCGCGGCGTTGAGAGCGTGCGGGAATGCGTGCGCGCCGCAGCCGATCTGGGGATATCCCATCTCACACTCTTCAGCTTTTCGTCGGAGAACTGGAGAAGGCCAGCCCTTGAGGTCGATTTTCTCATGGGGCTCCTCCGCCGTTATATTCGCCGCGACCTGGCGGAACTCCATCAGAACAACATCAAGGTGCGTGTTATTGGCTCAGAGGAGGGGGTGCCGGCTGACCTTCTCACCATGTTCCGCGAGGCTGTTGCCCTGACAAGCGGCAATACGGGTCTGCAGCTGATCATCGCCTTCAACTATGGCGCCCGGGATGAGATCGTTCGCGCCGCTAAGCGCTTGGCGCAGCGCGTGGAATCAGGAGAAGTCGCAGCCGAGGCAATAACCCAGGAGATGTTCGAGGAACACTTCGACACCGCTGGCATTCCCGACCCCGATCTCCTTATTCGAACGAGTGGAGAGCAGCGTATCAGCAACTTCCTGTTGTGGCAGTGCGCGTACTCCGAGTTTTTATTCGTTGATAATTTCTGGCCTGACTTTACAAGACAGACATTGGAAAGCGCGATCGCATCTTACCAGCAGCGTGAACGCCGTTTCGGCGGGCTTGCCGGGTAGCGCCCGCGTTTTTCGCGGCGCCTCTTAACGGCGAAGGATAATGGCAAAGCCAATCAGTTCAGAGCTGGTTCTCCGGGTCAATTCAGCGCTCGTTTTGGTAGCGCTGACGCTCGCGCTGACCTATGCGGGGACGCAAACCTTCGCAGGGCTGATCCTGTTTGCGGCGACCCTGATGAGCTGGGAGTGGGGGCGCGTGGTTCGGGGCATCGGGCTCGACGCAATCTTCGCGCTGCAGTCCGCCGGGATCGTTGCCGCGGGCTACTTCACCTTGAATCATTATCCCGTAGCCGCTGTCGCGGTCATCATCTGCGCGACCTGGCTGGCATTCCGCCTTCACAAGAACCTCGATTACCGAAGCGATCCCTGGTGGTCTGCCGCGGGGGTCTATTATGCAGGCCTTCCCGCGATCGCGTTGATCGCGATCCGCCAAGACCCGGACTATGGATTTCACGCCATCCTGTACCTGTTTCTTGTCGTCTGGTCAGCGGATACGGGCGCCTTCTTCACCGGCAGATTGATCGGCGGTCCCAAGCTGGCGCCGAAGATTTCACCGAACAAGACGTGGTCGGGTTTCGTCGGCGGCGCGGTTTTTGCCTGCATCGCGGGCGTGCTTTTTGCCGCATGGCTCGGACACACATCGATTCCCACGGTCGCTCTGCTTAGCATACTCCTTGCGCTCATCTCGCAGGGAGGCGATCTTGGCGAGTTTTTCATCAAGCGCTTTTTCGGGGTGAAGGATTCGAGCGGTCTCATTCCCGGACATGGCGGGGTGCTTGATCGCCTTGACGGGCTTGTTTTTGCAGCGATCGGAGCCGGTCTCATCGCAGCGGCAGCCGATCCATTAAAGCCGGGACGCGCGCTCTTGGTTTGGTGAGCACTAGAGCGGCTCGCGTCCATATGGACGCGGACAAGGTGCTCTAGCTCTTTAAAATCGATCAACTTTTCCGCCTGCAATCGATTCCGATTAAGGGCGGGTTGATCTAAGAACCACTGGGGAGAGTGGAGCGAAGATGAAAAAGAACGGGCAGGACTCCGGCGCAGATTTGGCGGGCACGGGCGAGAAGAAGCGTGTCAGCGTACTCGGGGCGACGGGAACAATCGGGCAGCACACCTGCGACCTGCTTGCGATCCACCCGGACCGTTTTCAGGCAGTGGCGCTCACAGCTCATCGCAATGCAAAAAAGCTGGCGGGCCTCGCCATCGCGCTCAAAGCTGAATATGCGGCGCTCGCCGATGAAAGCTTGGCGGACGAGTTGCGCAACTACCTCGAGGGAACGGGAATTGAGTGCGGCGCGGGAAGCGCGGCGCTGGTGGAGGCAGGCGCACGGCCCGCCGACCTTATCATGGCCTCGATTGTCGGTTCGGCAGGGCTCGCGCCCACCTTGGCGGCGCTTCACCAAGGAACGACGGTCGCACTCGCGAACAAGGAATGCCTCGTCTCCGCGGGCGCTTTCTTCATGAAAGAACGGGCGCGCTGCGGCACGACGCTCATTCCTGTAGATTCCGAGCATTCCGCGGTATTCCAGTCGCTCGATAACCTTGATTGCGCGCATGTCGAGCGGATCGTGCTCACGGCTTCGGGCGGCCCTTTCCGCACCTGGACAATTGAGCAAATCGCTGCCGCGCGCCCGGAGGACGCTCTCAAGCATCCGAATTGGACGATGGGCCAGAAAATCACCATCGACAGCGCCACGATGATGAACAAAGGGCTCGAACTCATCGAGGCCTTTCATCTCTTCAACGTGGAGGCGGATCAACTTTCGGCTGTGATTCACCCGCAATCCATCATTCACGCGCTCGTCTATTACAGCGATGGTTCCGTCATCGCTCAAGCAAGCCTTCCCGACATGCGGACCCCGATAGCCTACAGCCTGGCGTGGCCGCACCGTCTCAAGGCCGATTTCAAGAGGCTCGACCTCGCCGCCGCGGGCACCTTGACGTTCGACAAGCCCGACGAGGCCCGTTTTCCAGCTCTCAGGATTGCAAAAGGTTCGCTGAAGGCAGGAGGAGCCGCGCCCACCATCCTCAACGCGGCCAATGAAGTCGCCGTTGAGGCGTTTCTCAACCGGTTAACGTCTTTCCCAGGCATTGCCGCTCTGGTCGAGCACACGCTCAGCAAGGCGGCGTCCGAACTTTCGGGCGTGCTTCCCGACAGCCTGGAAGCGGTCATGTATCTCGATAAGCGCGCTCGGGAGATTGCAAAGAACGCTCTTGTCGACCAATCTAGAACTGGTGCGGGGGTTTCCGCTCATTCCATTCCTATTTAAGTATGCGATGACGCTCCTTATGTGAGCTTCTTCGAGCGTCTTCCCGTTTCATGCTCCCACGTCGAGAGGCTGGCGCGCCACAAGGCGCCTGCTTGCCCCAAAGGTCACTCTCATGATGCCTCAGGACTTGTCGTTCGCGTTCAGCCAGATCTTCTGGTGGACTGTTCCATTTCTGGTCGTGCTGGGCGTGGTCGTCCTCGTCCACGAACTCGGGCATTTCTGGGCGGCACGAGTCTTGGGGATCAAGGTCGAAACGTTTTCGATCGGCTTCGGGCCCGAGATCGCCGGATTTCATGACCGCAGCGGGACGCGATGGCGGCTCGCTTGGGTCCCCCTTGGAGGTTATGTCAAATTCAAGGGCGACGAAACTATCGCCAGCATGCCATCCGCGGAGGAACTCGAGACGCTAACTCCCGAGGAGCGGAAGGGCAATTTTCATACCTCGGCTATCTGGCGGCGCGTGCTCGTCGTGCTGGCGGGGCCGTTTGCGAATTTCGTTTTGGGCGTGGTCATCTTCGCCGGGATCACGCTGGCCACGGGGATCGTCTCCCAGGAAGCACGAATCACCTGTGTCGAGCCCGATACCCCTGCCGCGAAGGCGGGGCTGGAGGCTGGGGACAGGATTGTCTCAGTGGCTGGCAAGCCCGTCAAAAGCTTCGAGGATTTCAGCATGTCCGTGAAGTTGAACGCCCGCTCACCGATCGACATAGGCGTCGATCGCGGAGGCAAATATATGAACTTGGTGGCAATCCCGGAGCTCAACGAGGGAGAATGCGTCGGGCGGCTTGGCGTCATGGGTACGAACAAGAGGGACGACGCAAGGGTTGTCAGCGCCGGCTTGTTCCAAGCGACTGGCATAGGGTTGCAGCGGACATGGCGAATCATAGAGAGCCCATTTCAGTTTTTCGATCAGTTGATTCGCGGAAATGCTTGTGCAAGCTCGCTTGGCGGTCCGGTCAAGATTGCTGAGGTGGCGAAAAGTTTTGCGTCGGAGGGATTCGTCAACCTCATTCCGCTCATCGCCTTCATTTCGGTAAGTGTCGGGCTTTTCAACCTTTTTCCGATCCCGGTCCTGGATGGCGGCCACCTTTTGTTCTATGGTGCGGAAGCCATACTTGGACGCCCATTGAACCAGAGAGCACAGGAAATCGGTTTTCAATTTGGATTCATTTTGCTTCTCATGCTAATGGTCTTTGTAACTTGGAATAACATAGCTGACATTTCGCGCGGGCAACCTCCTGCAAAAAGGGCCGAAAGCGTCTGCCGCAAATAAGCCGTAAGAAAGCGTAAAGCAGATCAACGGATTTAAGCGTAAAACTGCTTAAAATTATGATAGCGTAAGAAGAGGAGTGCTTCTGATCGCCTGATGCCGGGGGGCAACAGGCTGTCTGGAAATATACCGAGAGGTGGGGACAGGCCACCCCGGCGTCACAAAGTGCTAGTCTCTGGCAGTTTGAAATGCTGAGGTGGGATCCGGCGACATAGGGGCAACTAGATCGATGCTTCGCACGAGCATATCCCGAAGGGTTCAAGCGGCCCTCATAATATTCGCGGCGGTGATCACGGTGACGATCACGGTCGGGACCATCCACTCAACGGTGGCGTTTGCCCAAGGGGCCGTCATCCGTGATATCCGGGTGGTTGGGAACAAGCGAATCGAGCCGGAAACTGTCAAATCCTATCTGACATTCACGGCCGGTCAGCGCTACGACGCTTACAGAGCCGATGAAAGCCTGCGGGCTCTTTTTGCGACAGGGCTTTTCCAAGACGTCCGAATCAATCCGGAGGGGGGCGTCATTGTCATAAACGTCGTCGAGAATCCGCTGATCAATCGGGTTGCCTTCGAAGGGAACACTGAGGTCAAGAGCGACACGCTCTCGCAGGAAGTTCAGCTGAAGGCCCGCTCGATGTATACCCGCGCCAAGGCGCAGGCCGACGTTCAGCGCATCCTAGACGTTTACCGTCGCCAGGGCTACTACGCGACCCAGGTAGACGCTCAGATCATCGAACTCGACAACAACCGGATCGATCTGGTTTTTGAGATCCGCGAAGGTCCTGAGACCAAAGTCGTCGGAATCAATTTCATTGGCAACCAGGCGTTCTCCGACTCCGAGTTGCGCGGCATTATAACAACGACCGAATTGAGCTTTCTCGATTTTCTCAAGCCGACGTCTGTTTACGATCCCGACCGCTTCAACCTCGATCGCGAACTCCTGCGCCGCTATTACCTGAAGAACGGCTATGCGGATATGCGGGTTGTCTCGGCGGTCGCCGACGTGGACCGCGAAGGCAAGGGGTTCTTCCTCACATTCACGATCGACGAGGGGCCGATGTATTACTTCGGCGGCGTAGACATCGAGTCGACGCTTCCATCCTTCGCCCCGGATTCGGTACGCGGCCGTCTGCTTGCGCATGCGGGTGATATCTACAACGCGGAACTCGTCGATAAGACGGCGGAGGCGCTCACGGTGGCGGTTGCCGAGCAGGGCTACGCCTTCGGTCAGGTCCGGCCGAGGATTGACCGCGACCCGGTGAAGAGAACCATCTCCATTGTCTTCGTTGTTGAGCAAGGCCCCCGCGTCTATATCGAACGCATCAATATTGTCGGCAATTACCGCACCGAGGACTATGTCATCCGGCGCGAGTTCCGTGTTGCCGAAGGCGACGCTTACAACAAGATCATGGTCGATCAGGCTCGTCAGAGGCTCATCGGCCTTGGGTTCTTCAAGGACGTGAAGGTCAACAAGGAGCCTGGTTCCGCCCCCGATCGCGTAGTCCTGAATGTGGCTCTCGAAGAGCAATCGACCGGTGAGCTTTCGTTCGCCGCGGGCTATTCGTCGGCTGAGGGTGTCATTGGGGAGGTGTCCTACACCGAGCGAAATCTCCTTGGCACCGGTCAATATCTGCAAGTGAAGGTGACGGGCAGCTTCGTGAGCGGCGGCGCGGATGTGAGTTGGACCGAGCCTCGCTTCCTGGACCGCAACATGTCCTTCGGCGTCGACGTCTTCGCCCGCAACTCCAACTACACGGCGTCATCCGGCTACACCGATGCCGGTTATGAAGACTTGAGAGCTGGCGGCAGCCTTCGCCTCGGCTTCGCGCTGCTCGACAATCTCTGGCTGAACACCAACTACACCTTCATCTACGAAGATATTTACGGCCTGGAGGCGACTGCGCCGCTCGCTGTGCGGGATGTGGCGGGGGTTTGGATTACGTCGTCAGTCGGCTACAACATGATCTACGACACGCGTAACAATCGCAAAAATCCATCGCGCGGCTTCTACTTCTCCTGGGCGCAGGATTTGGCTGGGGTAGGCGGCGATGTCGACTACGTTCGGTCGATCGCTGAGGGGAGGGCCTACTATCCTCTCACGAAGGAGATTACGCTTGTTGGCCGGGCGATCGGTGGCAATATCGCCGGCTGGAATGGTCAGGACATCCGCACGGTGGATGACTTCTTCAAGGGTGGAGAGACGATCCGCGGATTTGCGCCATCCGGTCTTGGGCCGCGGGACCTCATTTCAGGCGACCCCTATGGCGGCAAGAACTTCTATGCGGGCACTGCGGAAGTGCGCTTCCCCATTCCCTTCGTTCCTGACGATCTGGGCTTCAGCGGCGCCATCTTCGCCGATGCCGGCTCGGTTTGGGGCACTGACGCCGCCCACTACGCCAATTCTTACATCGCAAGGAACCCCGGTTTTTGCGCCACCTCGACGTACGCCTGCGTTTATAGCGTCCAAGACTCCGATGCGATCCGCGCATCGGTTGGCGCAAGCCTGATTTGGGCTTCGCCGATTGGGCCGCTGCGCGCAGACTTGGGCTGGGCGGTGCTGAAGCAGTCTTTCGATCAGACCCAGGTCTTCAGATTTGGCGCCGCAACGAAGTTCTAAACAAGCTTCAGCCGAAAGGCGGCTGCCTCAAAGGTGGGTGTGAACAAATGCTAAGCGGGCTGGCTCGCTTAGCATTTTCGCTGTATAAGCGCATCATGGATCATCCAGGATTTTGGGCTCCAGGGGGGCCATTCTCTCTCTTAGAGCTAGCATCTTACGCGGGCGCCGAAATACCGGAGGCTTGGCTCGCGAACTCGGGCAAATTGGTACGCTCGGTCAAGGCGCTGGACGAAGCTGGCGGTTCGGACGTTTCTTTTTTCGATAACCGCAAGTACCTTTCGGCTCTAAAAGAGACGCATGCCGCCGCCGTTTTTGTATCCGGGGAGTTTGCACGGCGGGTTCCGGCGACATCCATTCCGCTGATCTCCCGCGATCCCTATCGCGCGTTCGCCAAATCGCTCGAGATGTTCTTTCCTGACGCCCAGCACCCAAAGGTCGCCGGCGGGTCAGCAGCAATCGATGAAAGTGCGCTGATCGAAGAAGGCGCGGTCATCGAGGCAGGCGCCATCGTCGGGCCGGAGGCGCAGATTGGACGAGGCTCGCGGATTGCGGCAGGGGCGGTGATCGGCTACCGGGTAACCGTGGGACGGGATTGCTTCGTGGGCCCCGGAGCATCCATTACGCATGCTTTGATTGGCAACCGCGTCATCATCCACGCAGGGGCGCGGCTGGGTCAGGATGGTTTCGGCTTCGCCATGGGGCCTTCCGGGCATTACAAGGTCCGCCAGGTCGGGCGTGTGATCGTCCAGGACGACGTCGAGATCGGGGCCAACACCACCATCGATCGCGGGGCGCTCAAGGATACCATAATTGGCGAGGGCACAAAGATCGACAACCTCGTTCAAATCGCCCATAACGTCGTCATTGGCCGTCACTGCGTGATCGCTTCGCAAACGGGCATATCGGGCAGCACGATTCTGGAAGACTTCGTGGCCATGGGCGGGCAGTGTGGAACGGTCGGACATATCCGCATCGGAGCGGGCGCACAAATCGGCGCCCAAAGCGGAGTCCACTGCAATATCCCGCGCGGCGAGCGGTGGGGCGGTTATCCCGCCAAGCCTATTGTATCGTGGGCGCGGGAGGTGGCGCTTCTGAAGCGGCTGGCGAAGCGTAAATCGACCGTCGAGAGCACCGGCGATTCCAACGATTAGAAATTAAGGTTATGTCGCAGAAATCTGAGACCAAAACAGAAGGCGAGGCGCAGCCCGAGAAAAAGGAGCTGGGCACGGCCGATATTGTACGCATCCTCAAACTCCTGCCGCATCGTTATCCCTTCCTTCTCGTCGATAAGATCGTCGACATGGACGGCGATAGCTCGGCGGTCGGCATCAAGAACGTGACCATCAACGAGCCTTTCTTTCAAGGCCACTTCCCCAACTTCCCCGTCATGCCGGGCGTGCTTTTGATCGAGGGAATGGCTCAGACGGCAGGCGCTCTTTGCATGGCGAACCTTTCCAATTCCTACGAGCCTCAGCTTGTCTACTTCATGTCGATTGACCGGGCACGCTTCCGGCGCCCGGTGCTGCCGGGCGATACCGTCCATTATCACATGACGAAAAAGCGCAATCGCGGGCGTGTCTGGCGTTTCGAGGGCAAGGCCAAGGTTAACGGTCAGCTCGTGGCGGAGGCTGAGATCAGCGCCATGATCGTTGATCCGGCGCAGGATGCGAGCCGGTCTCGAGAGAACGGATAGGCAAACCATGACCGAGATGATGGTGCATCCGGCGGCGGCGATAGACCGGCGGGCGATCCTGGAAGAGGGCGTTGAGGTCGGGCCGTTTGCCGTGATCGGCCCGAATGTTACGCTTCGCAAGAACGTCAAGGTTCATTCGCACGCTATCATCACGGGAATAACCGAGATCGGCGAAGGTTGCGAAATCCATCCCTTCGCCGTCGTCGGCGGTACTCCCCAGGACATGAAATACCGGGGCGAACGCAGCGAACTCATTGTCGGTCCTTTCACCACCATTCGTGAGCACGTCACCATGAATGGCGGCACCGAAGGCGGGGGCCATGTGACACGTATCGGCAGCCATGGCCTGTTCCTTGCTGGCGCCCACGTCGCGCACGATTGCCAGATCGGCAATCACGTCCTCCTCGTGAATAACGCGACGCTCGCCGGGCACGTGAACGTCGAGGATCACGCCATTCTGGGCGGATTATGCGCGGTCCATCAGTTTGTGCGAGTCGGCGCTTATGCTTTTGTCGGCGGGATGTCCGGCGTGGAGAGTGACGTGATTCCGTTCGGCATGGTCCTTGGCAACCGCGCGAACCTTGCGGGCCTCAATATCGTCGGCCTCAAGCGGCAGGGCTTCGATCGCGAGCAAATCCATGCGCTGCGCAAGGCGTACGGCCTCTTGTTTTCCCAGCAGGGGACGTTGCAGGAGCGGCTCGACGACGTGGAGAAGATGTTTCCGAACGACGCGCCGGTCCAGCGTATCGTTGCTTTCATGCGGGCGAAAACGGACCGGTCCTTCTGCGTTCCGCGCAACCAGGCATGACTTCCGTCGCCGCGCGGGAGGTTCAGGACCAAAAGCGCGTTGGAGATCCGCCGCATTCCCCGCGGATCGGGATCATCGCCGGGGGCGGGTCGCTGCCGCTGGCTGTAGCCGAAGCCGCTCAAGAAGGCGGATATAGCCCCTTCATCATCGGTCTTGCGGGAAACGCATCCGCCGAAATCGAAGGCTTCCCTCATGCTTATGCCGGTATCGGCCAGGTTGGGCTCACGCTCCGCACGCTGCGCCGGGAAGGCTGCAAGCGCATCGTCCTCGTCGGGAGCCTGCGCAGGCCCAACCTGTTTCAAGTCCGAGTCGATACAGGCTTTGTCCGCCATCTGCCTCAGCTCCTGCGCCTTTTCAAAGGGGGAGACGACACGGTGCTCCGCGGCGTGGCGCGTTTCTTCGAAGGGCGCGGATTTGAAGTGCTTGCCGCGCATGAGGTGGCGCCTCGGCTCCTGGCTCCAGCGGGCGCTTTTTCGGCCGCGGCTCCGGATGCAGCCGCGCTCGACGATATGAGGCTCGGTTTCAAGGTGGCGCGCGCGCTCGGCTCGTTCGACATTGGGCAAGGGGCCGTGGTTGCGCGGCACTACGTGCTCGCGGTCGAAGCGGCGGAAGGCACCGACGCCATGCTGCGCCGCTGCCGCGATCTGAACAACTGGGGGTTCAAATCGCGCAAGGGCGTGCTCGTGAAAACGCCAAAGCCAGGGCAGGACTTGCGCCTCGATATGCCCGCCATCGGTCCTCGCACGGTTGAATTCGCTTCGGAAGCGGGCCTTGCAGGAATTGCCGTCGCTGCAGGAAAGGTTCTGCTCGCGGAGCAGCAAGAGCTTGTGGAAAAAGCGGACAAGCTCGGTCTTTTCCTCTATGGCGCCTCATCAGCGGACGTGATGGGAAGCTAAGTCGCGGCTATCGTCATCCCGGAAAGGCGCAGCCTTATCCGGGATAGTAGCGAGTTAAGGCGCTTGTTTTTTTTGCGATCCCGGATAGCCGCAAGCGGCTTCCGGGATGACGATGTGTTGGCCAGACCGGCGAAGTTTGCTTTGTCCAAGAAGGGGAAGGGTCGACGGGGCGCATGTCTCAAAGAAAACGCATCTTTATCGTGGCAGGCGAGCATTCCGGCGACGTGCTCGGCGGCAAGCTAATCCAGGCGCTGAAAGACCGGGCTGGCGCGAACGCTTTCGCATTCTCGGGCGTCGGCGGAGAGCACATGGAGGCGGCCGGGCTTCCCTCCATCTTCCCGCTCTCCGATGTTGCTGTCATGGGGCCGGCCGCCATCCTAGCGCGCCTGCCAAAACTTGTGCGCCGGGTTTACCGCACCGTGGACGCCGCGCTTGCCTTCAACCCGGACGCGATCGTCATCATCGACAGCCCCGAGTTTACGCACCCCATCGCCAAGCGCATCCGCCAGCGCCGCCCCGCGATACCGATCATCGATTATGTCAGCCCCAGCGTATGGGCATGGCGGCCGGGCAGGGCGCGCAAGATGCGGCCCTATGTCGATCATCTTCTCGCCCTTCTGCCGTTCGAGCCTGAGGCGCATGCGCGCTTGGGCGGCCCCGCCTGCAGCTATGTCGGCCATCCGCTGATCGAACGAGCCTCCTGGATCGACGAACTCGATACCGAAGGCCTGCGCTCACGGCTTGGCCTGACGGCCGGACCGCCGGTGCTGGCGGTGCTTCCGGGTAGCCGCCCGTCGGAAGTCTCCCGCCTCATGGCGCCCTTCGGGGAGGCGGTTGCGGCTCTGCAGCAGAAGACCGGGCCGTTCGAGATCATCATTCCGGCGGTGCCCTCGGTTCGCCCGCTGATCGAGCAGGCGCTTCCGGCCTGGCTGCAACAACCGCATCTCGTCGAAGGGGAGAGCGACAAGTTCACGGCGTTCAAACTGGCGCGGGCTGCGCTGGCGGCTTCCGGAACCGTGACGCTCGAACTCGGGGTAACGGGAACGCCGATGGTCGTCGCCTATCGCGTGGACCCCGTCGCCGCCCGCCTGCGCTTTCTTCTGAAAGTCCATTCCGTGGTGCTGGCAAATCTCGTACTGGGCGCAAACGCATTCCCAGAGTTCATTCAGGAAGATTGCACGCCCGCAAAGCTCAGCGCGGCCCTTGCACCCCTTTTGAGCGAGGCGCCTGAGCGGGCGGCTCAGGTCGCGGCGCTTGCAAAAATCCGCGAGAAGATGTTCCTCCCTGAAGGGACTCCGAGCGGCAAGGCCGCCGAAATCGTCTTTTCAATGCTCGGCGGCGGATCCACGGCGCGCGCGGCGGCATAACAGGTGCCGGATGGTCGAACAGGCCGAAGTAGGGGCAAGCCGCTGCTTTGCAGCGATGCTGCCTGACTTAAAGCCAAGTTGGGTTCGAGCTGAGGGCGCTTGGATCAGTTGCCGTCGATTTGACGGTACCAGTCATATTGCAGCGAGAACAGGCCACCGATCGTGCCTGCCGCGAAGAAAATATTCCGGCCGCCTTCAAGGGCTGTGAACTTGAAACGGTTCATGGCGAGGGGAACGAAGATGGGCGAAATCAGGAGCTGACCGACCCCTCGAAGCGCCCGGGCGGCCGAGACCGCACTGTATCGTTTCACAGCCGCCCAAAGTCCATACTGAAGCCGGTAGCGGGTAACGAACGATCCGCCATAGGCGAACCCCCGCAACGAGTAGCGTAAGTATGAGCTGCGGGCGGGGTGCGATTCCTCGGTCACGACAGGCAGGCGCGAGCCGACAAGCACTGCTCCAAGGCGACCCGCGTTTTCGAAGAATTCGCCGTCTTCCCCGCCGCTTAAGGCCAGCTTCTCACTGAAGCGCAAGCCCATGCCGTCCGCGCGGATCAGTCTTGTCGACATCATCACGCCGTTGGTCGCAACCGTCTTGCGCCTGCGGCTTTCGAGCGGCCCATCGGGGGCGTCGTCGACGAGGTCTTGAGGCCTGGGAATGCACCAGAAGGGAGCGGGTTCGGGGTAGGTGATGATCACGCGCGCCTGCACGACGTCGGCTTTGTCGCGGCTGGCGACTTGAAGGTGTCTTTCAAGCCACGACGGCCATGCGGTCTGGTCATCATCGATAAAGGCAAGCCATTCGGCGTCGAGGAGAAGCGCTTCCTCCAGCACGCGGTTCCTCGCCATCGGGATGCCGCGCCTGGGTTCGTGATGATAATGGATCGGAAATGGGCAGTCCGGCGAGACCCTTCGCACCACGGCTTCGGCTGAAGGGGCGCGTCGTTGTCCACCACGAGGATATGGATGTCCAAGCCGTCCGTGTTCTTTAGCGCGGCAAGGGATCGAAGACATCTCTCCAGCATCGTGGGGCGTCGAATTGTGCAAACTCCAACGCACACCCGTATTTTTGCGTTCATCGATCCGACCCGGAATCTTCTCAAGTTGTGCAACTTGAGCTCGGTCTTACGAATATGGCTAAAAATTGTTAGGGAGCTCGCTCCTCCACCAGGCGCTCCGCGCGCCAGCAGTTTCCAGAACAGGGGCTTGTTTCATCGGCTTGATGCGAAAGACGCCGCCGTCTATGACTGCCCGGCGAGGTGATTAGAAAAGAGCCCGAGGCGGAGCGCATGCAATCCGAATGTCTGATCGTCACCCAATGCTTCTATCCGGATGTCGGCGGCATCGAAGGGCTGATGACCGGCCTTGCCGATCACTGCGCGGCTGGCGGGCGTTCTGTCACCGTTCTCGCAGAGCGCATCCGGCACAAGCTTGCCCATCCTGCGCCGCCCAAGCCCTACGACATCCTCCGCTTCGGTGGGCCCCGGCCATGGCGGCGTTGGCGGAAGCGGGCTTGCCTCGACGGTATCGTGAGGCGGCGGGGCGACGGCATCGCTGGCATTTTTGTGGATTCATGGAAGAGCGTTGAGGCCCTCCCGTCTCACCTCGAGATGCCTGTCACCATGCTCGCGCATGGCATGGAATATCCGCCGGACGCCACGCCCGCGAAGAAGCGGCGTATCTCTTCCGCGCTTGCGCGATGCAGCGCTGTCATCGCCAATTCCCGGTACACCGCCGGTCTCGTCCTTCCGTACCTCAATGGCAACGCGAAAAAACTTCAGATCATCCATCCGCCCATCGCGCCCATTGGCCGAGCCCGAGGCCAGCGCGGTGGAGCGGCTTGCGGGATCGCATCGGCGGGCGCCGTCCGGTCATAGCCACAGTGGCCCGGCTGGAACCGAGGAAGGGTGTCGATGCCGTCATCCGCGCGATGCCCGATGTGCTGGCCCGCCATCCGGGCTGCATCTATGCGATCGCGGGGGGAGGCGAGGACCGCGAGCGGCTGGAACAGCTGGCCGCAGACCTGAATGTCCGCCAGGCGGTTCTTTTCCTGGGCCGGGTAACGAGCGCCGAGAAAGCGGCCTTGCTGGCCATGGCGGATGTCTTTGCCATGCCGGTGCGCCGCGAAGGCCGGTCCGTTGAAGGGTTCGGGATCAGTTATTCTGAAGCGGGATGGTTTGGCGTTCCTGCGCTCGCCGGCCGCGATGGCGGTGCAGGCGACGCGGTGCTCGATGGCGAAACGGGTCTCCTCTGCGACGGCGCCAGCCAGAGCCGAGATCACGAGCAGCTTGATCTCGCTCCTCGATGACGAGGCGCTCAGAAAGCGGCTGGGAGCCGCGGCCAAGCTCAGAGTCAAAAGCGAGCTCGTTTGGCCGGTTGCAATCGATCGTTATCTGGATAGCTTCAAAGGAAACTGATCAAGCAAAATAGGAACATCTCCGCAGCCTAGCTTTTAATTAGTCAGCGTTTGTCAATCATTCCGGCTGCAGCCCAGTGGTCGCGACCCAGGAGATCAAGGCTCTCAATCGGACAAGCTGGCTTATCCGCTTCTTGCTGGCGATCCTGGGCTTGGCCGAGCGTCTCAACGTGCGCTATGCGAAATTGGGCAATCCGAGCGTCTACGAGAACGCGATTTTTCCCTGGGCGGCTCACATCGAGCGCGAATGGCATGTGATTCGCCGCGAGCTGGATGCTTTGCTTATCCGAAAAGACCATCTCCCAAGTTTCCAGGACATCGCTGCCGATGTAGCCTCGATCAGCAAGGATCGGGGATGGAAGACTTTTCTGCTGATGGGCTACGGCCTCAAGTCGGAGCAGAATATCGCGCTTTGCCCGGAAACCTGGCGCGTGCTGCAAAAGATCCCGGGCCTCAAAACCGCGATGTTTTCCATCTTCGAGCCGGGAAAGCAC
This sequence comes from uncultured Alphaproteobacteria bacterium, assembly GCA_963833565.1. Taxonomy (GTDB): domain Bacteria; phylum Pseudomonadota; class Alphaproteobacteria; order Rhizobiales; family Rhodomicrobiaceae; genus Rhodomicrobium. The sequence goes on along the minus strand of CAWHYO010000029.1, from coordinate 9,256 downwards.
CTGCCGCCCCATCGCGGCTTCTATAATGGCGTCCTTCGCTTTCACCTCGGGCTGATCGTGCCCGAGCCGCGAGACCAGATCGCCATCCGCGTCGGTGACCGGATTTGTCACTGGGAGGAGGGACGCGCGCTCATCTTCGACGATGCCTATGAGCATGAGGCCTGGAACAGGACGGACAAGACGCGCGTCATCCTTTTCGTCGATTTTGTAAGGCCGCTTCGCTTTCCCGCCAATATCTTCAACTGGATCATCCTGAACGTGGCCCTGTTCACGCCGTACATCCAGGAAGGCTACGAGAACCACCGCCGGTGGGAGAGATCATTTCACAAACGCCGCGTGCAGCCGCGCCGATAATAGTCCTCCATCCCCCCGAATGGAGCCGCGCGCCCCGAATACAACGCAAGGCTGAGCTATTTCGCGTGAAGGCGTGCAAACTCACGGAAGGCGTCGAGCGTCTCGGCGCTGACATGATGTTCGATCCCTTCCGCATCGCGCCGGGCATTGTCGGGGCTCACGCCAAGCGCAAGCAGAAAAGCTTCAACCACGCGATGGCGCTCACGGGCCTCGGCCGCAAGGCGCTGGCCCAGGGGCGTCAGGAACACGCCGCGATAGGGCTGCTGCATGACAAGCCCGTCCTCGGTCAGCCGCTTCAGCATTTTCGCGACCGTCGGCTGAGCGACGCCGAGGCGTTCCGCAATGTCGACCTGCCTCGCTTCGCCATGCGCGGAGAGCAAATCGTCAATCAACTCGACATAGTCCTCCACCAACTCCAGCCGCCGAGCCTGCCGGTTTTGCCGGAAACTTTCCGACTGGATGTCGGCGGAGATCAGGGTGTCCGTTTCGGTTCGTCTATGTCCTGCCATGATGGAAACGCCATGTCCTGGCGACTATCGTAGCTTAGCAGATTGCAAGCCGGTCCTCATCGAATCTTTAGGGCGATCAACTTTAACGTGAGCCCCTTGATTAGCGAATGCAACGTATTATAGCATTGGCTATAGGATTTTTTGACAAAGATCAAGATGTCATACGAAGCAACCAGTCACGTGAATATGGCGCCGACATTCAACAGCCGCACAGCTGTGGCTCTGCGGGAAGCGGTTGCGGGGCGCCGCAGCCGAATTGCGAGCGCCTGGCTGTTTGCCGGCCCGGCTGTCGTTGCCTCGATCGCCTATATCGATCCGGGCAATTTCGCCACCAACATCCAGGCTGGGTCGAGATATGGCTATGCGCTGCTTTGGGTGGTGCTGGCTGCGAACCTGATCGCCATGCTGTTTCAGGCGCTCTCCGCCAAGCTCGGCATCGTGACCGGACGAAACCTGGCCGAGCTGTCGCGGGCTTATTTTCCACAGCCTATCCCCATCCTGATGTGGATAGCGAGCGAGATTGCAGCCATGGCGACCGACCTGGCGGAGTTCCTTGGCGGGTCGATCGGGTTCTCGCTCCTGTTCGGGATATCGATGCTGTCGGGCATGGCCATCACGGCGATTCTCACCTACGCGATCCTGATGTTCGGCGGAGCAAGCTTCCGCAGGATCGAGCTGTCGATTGGCGCCTTCGTCGCCGATCATCGGCATCTGCTACCTGATCGAGTTGCTCATCGTGCCCGTCGATTGGAGCGCTGCCGGCGTTGGTTTGATCACCCCGCAGATCCCCGATGGCGACGCGCTGATGATCGCGGTCGGCATCGTCGGCGCGACCGTCATGCCCCACGCCATCTATCTGCATTCCGGGCTGACCCAGTCGCGCATGATGCTGTTCTCGGACGAGGAGCGCGCGCGTGTGCTCCGGTTCTCCAACCGCGAGGTGGTTCTTGCGCTCTGCGTGGCGGGCGGCATCAACCTGGCGATGGTCATTATGGCAGCCGCCGCCTTCAATTCCGGTCATCCCGATGTGGCCGAGATTGAAACAGCCTATCACACGCTGACGCCGCTTCTCGGCGCTGGCGCGGCCGTGGCCTTTCTCGTTTCCCTCATCGCATCGGGAATCTCCAGCTCGGTTGTCGGGACCATGGGCGGGCAGGTGATCTTCCAGGGCTTTTTCCGCAGGTCGATCCCGATCTGGGTGCGCAGACTCGTGACCATGGCGCCGGCGTTCGTGGTGGTCGCGATGGGCGTCGGCGCAACCAAAGCGCTGGTGGTGAGCCAGGTGATCCTCAGCCTGACGCTCCCTGTGCCGATGATCGCGCTCGTGATCCTGTCGGGCGACAAGCTGATCATGGGCCGTTTCGCCAATACGCGGCTGACGCGGATTATGGCAACCGCAAGCGCGGGCCTCATCCTGCTCCTGAACGCCGTGCTCCTCTATGAGACGTTTTTCGGACCTTGAGTTCAGCGCGCTCTTCGCCAAAAAAGCTTGACGAATGCGGATGCTCCGCTTGTATAGAGGCAGTCGCATGCGCGTGTAGCTCAGCGGTAGAGCATCTGGTTTACACCCAGAGGGTCGGGAGTTCGAAACTCTCCGCGCGCACCAGAAAAATGAAACTCTCCGCGCGCACCAGAAAATCAGAGGCTTAGCGAATATTTAAGTTAGTACTTCGGCGCTCCGTGTATCAAACGATGTATCAAATGAGGGTCCGGCGGGCGTTACTTCGCGTTGACGGTTAACGTCACTCGCCTATGTTCGAGGGCTTCTGTCCGCGGTCCTCGTCAGTCCTCGTGACCCGATAGCCACAGCGTTCGAGATGTTCGAGGATGCGCTCAGCTTGAGCCTGACGGATATGGTCCCGGCGCTCGGGCTTCGGAGAAATCCGGCAGGACATGAGCGCCATTTTCACCGTGAAAATGATTTCGTCACGTTCGGTTTCGAAAGGCATGGACGCATGTTCGCTATTTGTTCCTATACTGTCAACCGGCTAAATGCCGCCCGGCGGACCGGGCGGCGTGTCCTCGATTAGTGCTGTCTCGTCGATCTGCGTGACTTTTGCGGACCTCCGCTCCGCGCGCATTAAGGCGAGATGCCTTTGAGCGACTTGTCCAAGCGCGCCGTTATCGACCGTTCGGAGCTGGCGGCCGGTGCGGCGATGGTGGGCCTCTCGGACGGCTTGGTCGAAATATCTCCACGAAACTATCGACCGCGGCGGCTTCCCTGCCGAACGAGCCTGGATGACCGGCAACACGTCAAGAGCGAGGTCCGCGCCTGCGTGCAACCACCCTAAGGCGGCCTGCCGGTGCTTCACCGTCGCGGCTAAGGCAGGGGCTGCCGGAATGGCGCACGGCGGACAGAGAGTTCTGCCAAGGTGTGGCGACCCTCCAGGGGGAACTTGCAACGGCGCAAGAGGCGGAGACGCTCCGGGCGAAGGACGAGGCGTTTGCCCAGAATCTGTCCGGCCTGGACCCTACGGCCGCAATGAAAAGCTCTGATGCGCAGTCTGAGGCGCTGGCCCGGCTCACAGGTTTTCAATCGTCAACCATACGGGACGCGCTGGCGGTCCTGATCGGGATTTTGATCGAGCTTGGAAGCGGCCTCGGGCTGTTCGCCGTAACGGCGTCAGGACGGCGCAGGAGGCTGTCAAAATTGCAGGGGCGGTTAGAACTTTCGGCGAGAGACTCACCCCACTGAGAGCCTCGCAACCGATTCATGAGAGACTTCTTTTCGCTCCAGAAACCCTCTCTGCCACAGCTATTGGATTTCACGACACACGGGCAAACCACTGGTCGTTCCTCCGGTTCTCATGGGCGATTAGGCGCCGGGCTTTCCCTTCTCGATCAAAATCACCGCGCGATGTCTTGCCTCAAGCAAGAGCAACGTCACGATGACGTAATTCCTTTCGGATTGGTCTTAATGGCTTCCCGAATGGATTGGATTGAAATCCCTTCATTCGCCGCATAAGTGCCTTCCTCCCCGTTCAGTTTCGGCATCCCCGTTTTGCCGCCCTTGTGATGCAGCGCTACAATTTGCCAAAGGGCATTGAACACAGGGCTGCCGGAGCTTCCGCCTTCGGTCGGCGCGCGGTAATGAAGCCGGCAGACGTGGGGTATGCCCGGCTTGCCATCGGGCGGTCCTTCATGAGCGATGAGTTCGTTGTCCTGGAAAGAAAATGCGAGTTCCTGGCCACCGGCATGCCCAATGATATACACCCGCGGCTCATCCTGAAGGATCGGCAACTGCTTCGCAAAGACCATCGGTTCTACGCCCTCGACGTGCTGCTTGAGCTTGAGCAGCGTTGCATCGTGATGATCCTGGTCGGAACCCCAGATAATGCTGTCCACGGAGTATTTGATCGAAGGATTGACTGCCTCGAAAATCACCTCAACTGCATCGGGTTGCAGTCCCCCACCCGATCCGCGCTCGTTGACCACATGGAAATTGGTCAGGACAACCAAGTCTTCTTTGGGATCGAGCCCGAGGTCACCAGCCGTCAAGAGAAAGCCTGTGCCCTGCCGATTGCCGAGCTGGAGCCTGATGGACGCCACTGAACGCGCCCGAGCCAGACCCGTCTGCCACCAATTGTAGGTTTTTGTTCCCTCGACACCGAGTATGGCCTCGAGTTGACCTTGCGGGGGCGCTTTTTGATTTGATAATTCACGAAGCTCCTTCGGTCCCACCACCAGTTTTCCGCCGGGAAGCAGCATCAGTCTGGCGTTGAGGGCGTCTATGACGCCCCGGCCTCGCCCCCGATCCTTGTCAAGATCCCAGACTTCGGTCAGCTGCCGCAAGCAACTTGCCACCGCAAAGGCGTGAGTGTCCGGATCCTGAGCGAACTCGCCAATGTACCGCTCAAACGCGTCCCAATTGTCGAGTGTCAAGTTCGCTTCTGCAAGGGTGCATTTAGACCAAATGTCCCGCGTGGCGGGGGTTATGGCTTCGAGTGTTGTGCATAGGTTTTGTGCGATAGCCTTCGGATCGAGCTCCTGCGGGATGGGAAGGCCAAGCTTGAGTGACTTCGTCAGCAATGCGGCCAGGTTGACACCATGCCAATAATTTGCGGCTGGCGCCTCTTCATAGGGTTGACGATAGGAGACAATGGCTTGTTGTAACGCCTCCCGCGCTTCGGGCCCGGTCTTATCGACCGCCTCGATGAAGATCTGTTTGTTGCAGCGCCCCAAAAGACCCTTCACTTCGGGCCATTCGGGATCGCTCTTGCTCAATCCCTGCGATGCAGCTTGAAGAACATCAATCGCCGCCGTTACCTTGCCGGTTTCGATCAAAGCTTGGGCATACATGCGCCGGTTCTCCACGTCCTTCGGATCCCGGCGACTGACGAGTTCTGCAACCTGAAGCATGTGGTCGAATTGGCGTGCGGCGCGCAGTTCATTGACGAGTTTCTTCCCAATCACGATCGGATCCCCAACTGGGGTTGCGTCCCCCCTGGAGCGAAGGTAGGCGTCGGTATAGGCAAGGAGCTTTTCGAGAGCGTCGCTGGTGGTCATGATCCTTGCCCAAGTTGAAGCATTTGGCGAAGCTTTTCCCGCAAGGCAGGTTGGCGAAGATATTTTGTCGCCGAGTGACGCCATGCTCCGTCGTTGGTCACAGCCGCATCCTCGACAACCAACGATCCATTTCTCAGGAAATCCCTGGCCAGTCCTGGAACAAGCCCGCAAACCGGGTCCAATAGGTCATATAGATTGGCCCATTGCCCGCTCACCGTGTCACCCGGAAAACCGTCAGTCTTGGTCCAACCGGGTTGCAGCTTGTCCCTGATCTCGTCAATGCCGAGCGGGCTCCCGATTGTCAGCAGCGCGTCGATCTTGGGGCAGTCCGGAACCCGCTTCAAGCAGTCGTACGCGATAACGGTTCCTAAACTGTGTGAAACGACGACATGCGGCCGGCTGATCTCGGGGGCGTTGAGCGCATCAATAAAGCGTTTGCGGACAGCTTGCTGAATATGCACCGGCGCGCCACCACCCGGGGCAAATTCAATGTCGAAGAGATAGTCGTAAACATCCCGCAGGAACACGGCGAGAAACCGCTTTTTAATGAACCAGGGCAGTGGCACCCGCTCAAGCCCGATATCCGCTTTTGCGGGCGGCAAATCCGAGCCAAGGTCGGCGTCCGAAAGCGTCGTCATCTTGTCGCGCAAGGCCTGAAGAAACTTCGCCTCCTCGTCGTTGCGAGCGGTTGGCGGCGTTATTTCGCCGCCTGACGCGTCGATCGCATCCGCGTTGTTCTCCTGAAGACTTTCGTAAGCGGCGATATTGTTGTCCGGCTGCGGGTAACGAAGGTCAGCCCAGTAAACCATGCGGGTTGTGACGCCCAGATCGCCGAGAGGCAAAGGCGCATCACCGTTTGCCAAAGCGCGTCCCCAAATCCGCCGCAGTTCATCCTGGGGCGGCTTATTTCCAATGCCATGAACGAAAGTGACGTGTCCCATCCATCGGGCTCCTAGAATAACAAAGTTAGGAAGTGAGCATGGTCCGTTTCGTCGGTCAACGGCCAATCAAACCCTGACACAAGGAAAAAAGAAAGATGTGTGTACCTCTGGCATTCGGTATCTCGATTTTCGATGGCATTGAAATTTTTTCCAGATTGGCTAGGCTCCAATGCCAATCACAATAACGCGGAGAAAACCCATGAAATCGGTTCGGGGGTATGTTCTCGGTCTGGATCTGCCTCTAGCTGGGTCATCCTTGGAGGCCGCCCCGCCAGTTCAATTCTCAGAGGAAAAAGAGGCGGTTGCGGTTGGCGCCCAACTGGCGGAATTCACCAAGTTGGTACTACCGGAGCTGCGCTCTGCCATCTCGGACAGCATGCTTCTGGCTCAACTCGCGGCGAACAAAGCTGCGGATCAATCTCAAGACGTATTTGCCTGGTACCATAAGTATATCGAAGTCCTGCAGAACATCGGCTGGGAGGTTAAAGATCTCGATTTCCAGGCGCGTTCGTTCGAGGGCGCTGCCACTACAATGCATAAAGCGCTGATCCCGGTGATCGCAGCCATGCTCGGGCCGGAGGCGGCTGCCGCATCGATCGTTATTTCAGCCCTTAATGCATTGAAAGAGATCGACACGTCTCAGCCTTGGATCACCCTCTTCGATCGGACCGCCCGGCACGCAAGCGGCGCAAAGCTTCAGGTCAGTTATGTGGATGCCGATAAGGAGGGTGAGCCAACGATTTCCCTCATTTGCGTGGGAGTGGCCGCAGACAGGACAATTACTCAGGTCTTGTTTTTTAAATTCTCCGATCAAAGCGCAGATATAAAAAAGGCATCTGGAAATTTCTCTCTGAGCTCAGAAAGATTGATGGGTAACAAGGACGTAATCCACAGCCGCGTCCAGCCGTTCATTGCAGATTACATAAAGAAAATTGACATTTGATGAGCACCTACCCGCGCCTTTTTGGAAGAGCAGATTAGATGTCTGCAATCTGCCCCTCCGCGCCGGTTGACTGACACCCTGGAATGGCAGAGGTGGCTCACGGGCGGTCCACGTCAATCCAAGATTGTCCGTAGCACCCCTTAGGCCCGACAATCTCGATCTGACGTTGTGGGCCAGGAACAGACCTTCCTCGGCGTTCAAAAATGCGGCTCCTATCCGGGCAAATTCATCGTCAAGCGTTGCAGGAGCATGCGGTTCAGACGGCTGGCTGGTTTCTTGGCTAAACGCTCCGCCACTAAAGCGCGGGCGAGCGGTATCTTATGCCCTCTGAACGCTGCCTCCGTATAAGTGAGATGCAAGACATCGCACTGCGCGAGGCTGCCCCCGCAGCGATGGGCGACGGGGCGCAAGCGCGCGAGCCATTCGAGGGATGCTTCATAGTTGGAATCCGAGCAGGTCAGCAAGGCATTGCAAACCATGAACGCGAGCGCTTCTTCCGACGCATCGCTCTCGTGGGTTGCCGGCAGCAACTTCAAGACCACCGTTTTGGCTGCGGTGCGGCGCGCCGCGGCGAACGCCATCATCGCATGCACAAGGTAGAACGGCCTCATTGTAGTCAGAGGCTGCATCTGCCAACGATTGGCCAAGACCTCCCACCGATTGCCGAGCGGCATGTTTCGGAGCCCGAGGCGCCAAAGCAGCGCCGAAGCATCGGCGAGCGCCGGTAGGTCTGCAACCGTTCCGCTGGCCATTTGAGTATCATACAGCGTGAGAGCGGACCCAGGGTCATCATCCTCCAAATATAACAACGACTGATGCCAGGCCAGATGAATGGAAAATCCGGTATGGTCGGACCAAGCGGGCTTAGTCTCGGCAAGAAATGTCAACCCTTCGCTGACGCGTCCTTGCATCTCCATCACGTGAGCAATGACGTGAATCGCGCCCGGATGGCCCGGATCGATGGCCAGCGCTTGCCTCGCTATCCTTTCGGCAGGACCATATTCGCCATTCTCTTCAAGGCCAAACGCGTACATGGCGAGCACACTCGAATATCCGAGCATGCCAGGCCCCCACTCCGGCAGGACCTGCGCGATGCGATCGCGGAGCAAGAGGCGTCTGCCCAGGCGAAAGTCGAGCGCATGTGCGGTCATGAGTGCGAGAATATCGCGCGGAAAATCGATGACGATCGCGCTATAAAGCTCGGCCGCGCCGCCATAATTCCCAGTGAGCCAGGCTCGAGAAGCAACGGCGTGACGATGGGCCCAATGATCGGGATCGGGGCAGGCCCTCAGGATGAAGGCAATGCTGGCGTTAAGCTTTTCTTGTCCACTTGTCTCGTCGGCGCGCACAATCAAAGCGGTGCGCAGACAGTGTCCAAACACAGATTTGGGGTCATCTGCAAGGAATTGGTCAACCACTGCCCCAGACGGCCGATGTGCAAGCACAAGCTTAAGAGCGAGCCGCCATCTCAGGGGAGATTCCACGACCCTGACGTTGCTTGTCCGTCGCTGGCAGGCGGGAAAGGCACGGTGATTTGGGCTTTGTGCCGCCGCCTAGTTTCTGGCGTCTGTCTGTGGGATTGGCTGATCTTCGCTGTCGCCGCGCGCATTTGATTTTCCTCCTTGTGTTCGAGAGCCGCTCCTTTTTTGACGATGCGCTTGCCGCTCTCCGGTTGTTTTGTCGATTGGTTACCGGGTGGTGATGACGGCCTCGATATATTCGCTCGGTGCAATCAGCAGGCCATTGGCGGCGCGGTTGAATCCCTCGATCAGCGCAAGAATGTCCGTCTTCAACGCGTCTTGCTTTGCCTCATCAAGCGAAGCAAACGCCTTATGCAGCGGCCCGTAGTATGTCTTGAAGACATCGAGCCAGTGGGCGGCCGAGCGATAGCGAAAGTTGAAAACCCGCTTTGCTATCGATACCTGATGACTGGGGAACAGCTCGGCCAGACGTGATTTTGTACCCCAAAGCACCGGTGACTTGAGGCCGGCGGACGGCGGAAT
>CAWHYO010000028.1:0-77219 GCA_963833565.1 uncultured Alphaproteobacteria bacterium | reverse complement strand
TGATGGCCTATTACGGCTTGCGCCCGTCAGAGATCGCTTCGCTGCATCTGGGTTCGGTGGACTGGGATGCTCAAACCATTCGGGTGGAGCAGAGCAAGACGCAATCCGTTCTTGTCTTGCCTCTGGCTCCCAGGACTTCTGAGGTTGCTGCGACGCTATGTGATTGCAGGGCGGCCAACTTGCGATAAACCACAATTGTTTCTGCGAGCGCGAAGTCCTATTGCAGCACTGAACCGCTGTAGGATTGGCAATATTTTCATAAAACGCGCCCAGGAAAGCGGTTTGCCGCTTCAAGGAGCGTCGTCTTATGCGCTGCGCCATTCATTCGCCATGCGATTGCTTCGCCGTGGCGTCGGCGTGAAAGCCATCGGAGACCTCCTTGGACATCACAGCCTGGAGAGTACTTGCGTTTATCTCAGAATTGATATGGATATGCTTTGCACCGTGGCGTTGCCTGTGCGAAGCAGCGCCGTTGTTTGAGGAGGGACACATGAACGGCATCCCTCTTTCGACAGCGTTCGATCAACCAATTGCGGCATGGCTCTCCCATCAGCGCGCCCTCGGACGCGATTACGGCACGGAAGAACACGTGCTTGAAACACTGAAGCGATTTGTTGCCCGGCTCCCTGTTCCGGATCTTGATCAGGCGAGCTTCGAACTCTGGCGCAAAACGCTTCAGCACCTCGACGCTAGCCCATCTTATTCGCCCCAGAGCCCGGTATATTGGGGCGGCGACCGGACAATGCCCTTCGGTTCCAGCGAAGGTCGTAGCTTGCGGGCCGATTTGAGCAGTACGCTGTGAACGCGTTAAAAGTTATCGACCCGGGTTCCAGGGGCTTCGCGCCCCGTCCGTCATGGCCCGGATTTCTGCAATTCGAACGCAGCGAGGCTGAACAGCTCCGCTTCCGGGCAGCATGAGGCGAGCGAGACCCTGATGCGGCTTGCTGTTTCAGTAATGCGGCCGGCGATTTTCAGGAGCCGCAGGCGGATTGTGGCGAACTCGCTTTGCCGGGCGGGGTTCCAAGACGGCGCGCAATCGCGAAGATCGAGCAGCAGCCAATAGGCGGCGGTGTGGAGAATGAGGCGGAACTGGTTGGCAAGGGGCGAACGGCAACTGGTGCGGTCCGAAGCGGTTTGCGCCTTGTGCTGCTTGATCAGATTTTCGGCCTGGCCGCGCGCGCAATAGAGCGTCGCGTAAATGTATTCGGCGCTGCCTTTGGTCAGCGAGGTGACAACGTAACGGATATCGAGGCCCCGGCGAAGCATGTCGTCTTCCTGGCTCGCGCTGGCCTCGATGCGCGCCACGGCGCGGCGTTCCCTGGCCCAGCTTTTCGCCGCATAGCGCGTCTCGGCGTAGCCTCGCAGCACGGCATGCCGGCCTTCGGCCCGGCGCACACGGATATCGTCGGCGGCGGCTCTACGAGCCTGTCGAGGACAACGTTGCCGGAAAGCCCGAAGATGTAATCGACGCCGTTCGCCTCGCACCAGCTCATCGCCTCCTCGCGGCCATAATGGCTGTCGCCGCGGATGGTGATGCGCGTGTCGGGCCAATGCTGGCGGATGCGGCGGACGAGGCGGCGCAGCCAACCGCGGACTTCCTTGCCCGATCCGGGGCGCAGGATCACCGCTACCGGGCGGCCGGTGGCCGTGTCGTAGATGTGGATCGGCAGAAAGCAGCGCTCGTCGTAATGAGCGTTCCATTCCGCCAGCTTCTGATGGCCATGCACGATATCGAGCGTGTCGTCGATGTCCAGAACCACCGAGGCGGGCGGCTTCGAGTAGCTTTTGCACCAGATATCGATCAGCGCATAGGTGAGCCGGACGATCTCTTTCAGCGTGGGCCCATTCTCCCAGCGCGAGATCGTGGGCTGGGAACATAAATCCGCGCCCGTATCGGGGAGCCGTCCGCAGGCGAGCTTGAAGGCTGGATCGGACCTGAGAAAGTGGAAATCATTGCCGTCGGGATAGCCGCAGGCAATAGCAAACATGCGCGACTTGAGCACATCCTCGACCGTGTGAATGATGTGCGCCGGGTCGCGCGGATCGTCGATCAGACCAGCAAGCGTTCTGGCGACCGCCCGGCGGCGCTCAGCAAGCGAAAGCAAGAGCACGCCGCTGTTGGAGGAAAGACGGCCGCCATCGAATGCGGCTGTGACTTTCTTGCGCGACACAGCTGGCAAGGAAAACGTAAGCGGGCTATCGTCCGTCATGGCGGGTGTGGCCGGGCTGTTTGACGTGCGCTGGATGGTTTTGACACCCATTTCCTACGCAGATTCAACCCCTTGCGCTACTCCCGCCAGTCCGCTTCTGCCGCCGCATGAATAAGATCGGCTAGCAGCCTGTCGGACTTAGCCTTGCGGCGCATTAGCGGTTAGGATCGGCCTGTTGATTCCCTTGAGATTTGGACGGGCGGCCCATGAACAACTTCCGCGCCATCGACCGGCAAACTCCCTATTTGCTGCCGCCCTCGGTCGAGGACTGGCTGCCAGAGCGGCATTTGGCGCGGTTTGTTGTGGAGATCATCGATCAGCTGGACCTCTCAGCGATGAGCGGAGCTTATCGCGGCTCTGGTTCGGCGAGCTATCATCCACGGCTGTTGCTTGCGCTTCTGGTCTACGGCTATGCGACGGGCGTCTTTTCCAGCCGCAAGCTGGAGCGGGCGACGTCCGACTCCGTCGCTTTCCGCTTCGTCGCAGCCAATGAGCATCCCGATCACGACACGATTGCCGCGTTCCGCAAACGCTTTTTGAGAGAGATCGCGGCGCTGTTTGTGAAGATTTTGCTGCTGGCGCGCGAGATGGGCCTTTTAAAGATGGGGACGGTGGCGCTGGACGGGACGAAGATCCGCGCCAACGCCAGCAAGCACAGCGCGCTGTCTTATGAGCACGCCGGCAAGATCGAGGCGCAGTTGAAGGCCGAGGTTGCTGACCTGATGGCGAAGGCGGAAGCTGCGGATAAGGCGGACGTTCCAGATGGGATGCCGATCCCGGATGAGCTGGGGCGCCGCGAGGAGCGGCTGAAGAAGATTGCCGAAGCCAAAGCCAAGATCGAAGCGCGCGCCAAAGAGCGCACCGAGCGCGCGTTGGCCGAGCATCGAGCCAAGCTCGCGGCGCGCGAGGCCAAGAAAAAGGCCACGGGCAAGAAGCCCGGCGGCAAACCGCCAGCGCCGCCGGTGCATGGGCCGCGCCCAAGCGATCAGGTCAACCTGACCGATGAAGGGTCGCGCATCATGCCGGTTTCAGGCGGCGGCTTCGAGCAAGGCTATAATGCGCAAGCCGTTGTGGCGGAAGGCAGCTTGCTGGTCGTCGCCAGCGATGTGACGCAAGCCCCCAACGATAAACAGCAGCTTGAGCCGATGCTGGCGAAGACGAACGCCCTGCCGGGAGAGATTGGCGAGGCTGAGATTTTACTGGCCGACGCCGGCTATTTCAGTGAGGCCAATGTGACAGCTTGCGCGGCGGCTGGGATCGAGCCGCTCATCGCCCTCGGCCGGGAGGGACACCATCCATCCTTGAGTGAGCGGTTCGCCGCGGCGACGCCTGCGCCGCAAAACCCAACGCCTGTCGAGGCCATGGCTCACCGCCTGCAAACCCCCGACGGCAAGGCGCTCTACGCCAAGCGCAAGTGCATGCCCGAGCCCGTCTTCGGCATCATCAAATCCGTGCTGGGATTCCGCCAGTTTTTGCTGCGCGGCCTGGAGAGTGTGCGCGGCGAGTGGAGCCTTGTCACCATGGCCTGGAATGTGAAGCGCATGTTCGCCCTCAAGGCCGCCTGAAAGCACTGTTCATCCGCCAGTGATGACCTGATGCCGTATTCGTGACCTCGGTCCGCACCTCAGTCCGACAGGCTGCTAGCCTGGGTACCGGCGCTCACCGGCATCGGCGGTGTTATGGTCGCAATTTTGGCGCTCCTCAAGAAGTAAGGAGCTGCAGTCTTTACGACGCCGACGACGCGAACGAGAGTGCTAAGCCGTTTTGCAATTAAAGATGTCCCATATTGATTTTTTAGACAAATTTAGAAGCTAGTTGCAAAACACTTTGCTAGTAAGAACAATGACTTAAGGCCAAAAAAACATATTCCCAAGCTGAGGGTCGCGAGTTCGAACCTCGTCGCCCGCTCCAAAAAAATCAAGGGTTTAGCAGGTAACCCCTTCAGCGAGTTTCAAAAAAAAAGCACCGTGAAAAAAAACGCCGCGATTTGCCTGCGCTCCGCACCGCCGCGAAATCGCGATTTGCGAGGGAGCGCAGGCTACAATGGCGACATTACTACACTTCCACGCGATGTCGCAGGTGCATAGCACATTATCGACAAGAAGACCCGGGACCGAACTTAGCGCACCACTCGCGAAGCTCTTTGAGGCGACGGACCGTGCGGTTCCATTGGTTTGCAGTGATCTTGTCGGCGTACTGGTATCGAGCCTTCTTTTCGGCAATCGCGATGAAAGACGCAAGGACGGTGTCAAGGCCTTCACCGTCAACGAAGCAGTCGAGTAGGTATTCGGTGCGTTCATTTTTGGACATATCGGCAAAACAACACGGACATGCCTTCGGTTCATAACATCTCATTAAAAACTACGTGATTAAGTTATTCAGTCCGCACTTGCATCCTGCGTCCCGGCTTCGCACATCCCCGTCATGCCTTCAGTTTTCGGCCTCTTCCGCGAACGGCTCGCGCATGCCTGCCGTGTTCGCAATCCCCCCCATGATCGCCTTTGCGCCAGCATCGCGCTTGGCAGCCTGCGCAAAGTCGACCTCGCCTTTTCCGGTTAGAACTCCAAAACCAGGCCGTCGTAGGCTGGCACAACCCCATCGGGAAGCTGCGCCGAGAGTTCATCGTAATCGATATCCACGTGCAGGTGGGTGAGGATCGCTCGCTTCGGCCTCACCTGCCCGATAAAGGCCAGCGCTTTTGTCATCGTCAGATGGCTCGGGTGAGGCGTGTAGCGCAGCGTATTGAGGATCCAGACATCAAGATCGCGCAGATAAGGCAGCGTCTCATCGGGCAGATCGTTCAGGTCGCAGGAATAGGCGACGCCCCCGACGCGCAATCCGAGCGAGTCGATGTCGCCGTGTATCTGCCGGAAGGGCTGGAAAACCAGGTCGCCGCCCGGCCCGCTGATGGTCACAGGCGCGCAGTTTTCAATCACGTGACCTTGCAAGATGGCGGGGTAGCTCGATCCCGGCTGCGTCTCGAAGCAGTAGTCGAAGCGCTTGCGGAGCAGGCTCATCGTGCGCGGATCGGCCCAGACATCGATGCGGCGGCGCTGCATGTAGTAAAGCGTCCTGAGATCGTCGATCCCATGCGTGTGGTCGGCGTGGTCGTGCGTGTAGATCGCCGCATCGAGACGGCTCACATGCGCCTGCAGAAATTGCTCGCGAAGATCCGGCGATGTGTCAATAACCACGACAGTCCGCCCGGCCGGACCGATCCTCTCGACAAGCAAGGAACTCCGCCGTCTGCGGTTCTTAGGGTTGTCCGGATTGCAGGCGCCCCAATCGTTGCCGACTCGCGGAACCCCGGTCGAGGAGCCGCAGCCGAGGATCGTGATACGAAGGGTCATAGTGACTCCGCTTGAACAGGCAGCCAGACGCATCGGTGATGGAACCGGCATTCAGGCCGCAGCCGGGACCTTCACCATACCATCATAAGCGGCGTGAGCGCCAAAGCGCGTTCCGAGGTGAGTATCTTGCCGCGGCGAAACGATCAAGGGGAACCGAACTCATGCCGCCCCGCTGACGTGCGCGCCGTCCGCCGCCACTTCCGCCTTCGCAAAGAGCCCGAAGAAATTCGCCGTCGTGATGTTGGCGACCTCCGCTTCGCTTACCCCCTTTATATCGGCCAGCACCTTGGCCGTGTGCCGCACATAGGACGGCTCGTTCCGCTTGCCGCGATACGGCTGGGGCGCGAGGAAGGGCGCATCCGTTTCGACAAGCAGTCTGTCAAGAGGCAGCGAGGCGGCAAGCTCCCGCAGGTCGCCCGACTTCGGAAAGGTGAGGATTCCCGAAAACGAGATGTACAGTCCGAGTTCGATGGCGGTCTCGGCCAGCTCCCGCCCCCCCGTATAGCAATGGAGGAGCGCCTTGAAGGCCCCGCGCGCCATTTCTTCGCGGAGAATGCGCGCCGCGTCTTCGTCGGCATCGCGGGTGTGGATCACAAGCGGAAGGCCGGTTTCGCGGGCGGCGGCAATGTGAGTGCGAAACCCGGCCTCCTGATCCTCGCGGCTGCTCTTCTGGTAAAAATAGTCCAGCCCCACCTCGCCGATTGCGACGACCCGGGGATGGCGCGTGTGCTCGATGATTTCCCCGGCGCCGACATTGCGCTCTTCGGTCGCGTAATGCGGATGCGTGCCGACGGAGCAGGTCACTTCGGCGAAGCGCTCCGCGACGGCAAGCACCTCGCCGAATCTCCGCACGCGCGTGCAGATGGTCAGCATATGCCCCACGCCGGCACTCTTCGCGCGCGACACAATTCCGTTGAGGTCGCTCTCGAAGTCCGGGAAATCCAGATGGCAATGGCTGTCGACTAACATCGCATGTTCCACATACGCTCCGCCTTGGCCGAAGCTCAAAAGGCTGAATCGCGATCTTGGGTTTGAGACGGTCGATGGCCGGGTCAAGCCCGGCCATGACGAGACGGCACTTATTCCGCCACCGCTGCCGCCGCTTCATCCTCTACATAGCGCGGAAACACGGGTTGTGGAGTCGCGATGCTGGTCCCCGGCTTCAGGTCTCCTTCCGGGGAAAGCGCGGCGAACGTCCTGTCTTCGGGGCTCACGCCGAGCTGGTCGAGAAACTTCGCCGCCGCCGCCGGAATATAGGGCTGGCTCAGAACGGCAACGCGCCTCACCACCTCCGCGGTGACCCAGAGGATCGTCCCCATGCGCGCCGGGTCCGTCTTCTTCAGCGCCCACGGTTCCTGCCCGGCGAAATAGCGGTTCGCATCCGCGACCACCTGCCAGATGGCTTCGATCGCCTTATGGATCGCCTGCCGGTCGATCGCTTCCCTGCAAACCTCAAGAATAGCGGCGGAAGCTTCGAGGATCGGCTTGTCCGCCTCGTTGAGTGCAGACGGCTCGGGAATGAGGCTGGCGCAGTTCTTCGCAATCATCGAAAGCGACCGCTGCGCAAGGTTGCCGAGGTCATTCGCCAGATCGGCATTGATGCGGTTCACCACCGCCTCATGCGTAAAGCTGCCGTCCTGCCCGAACGGCACCTCCCGCAAGAAGAAGTAGCGCACCTGATCCGCGCCGTACGCCTTCACCATGTCGAGCGGCGCAACCACGTTGCCAACCGACTTCGACATCTTCTCCCCCTTGTTGTAGAGGAAGCCGTGGCCGAACACGCGCTCCGGCAGCGGGATCTTCGCCGACATCAGGAAGGCGGGCCAAAACACGGCGTGGAAGCGCGTGATGTCCTTGCCGATGACATGGACTTGCGCGGGCCAGCGTTCCTTCCAAGCCTTGGAGCGCGTTTTCGGGAAGCCCGCCGCCGTAATGTAGTTCGTCAGCGCGTCGACCCAGACATAAATGATGTGCCCCGGCGCGTCCGGCACCGGAATGCCCCAATCGAGCGTGGTGCGCGAGATCGACAGATCCTGCAATCCGCGCTTCACGAAGCTCACCACCTCGTTGCGCCGCTCGGCGGGCATGATGAAGCCGGGATTGTTCTCGTAAAGCTTCAACAGCTTGTCCTGGTACTTCGAGAGGCGGAAGAAATAGGTCTGCTCTTCCGTCCATTCCACCGGCGTGCCCTGCGGGCCAAGGCGCACGCCATTTGCGCCGAGCACCGTCTCGCTTTCCGCGTAGAAGGCCTCATCGCGAACCGAGTACCAGCCTTTATAGCCTGCGAGATAGATGTCGCCCGCCTTCTCCATGCGCCGCCAGATTTCGGAGACGGACTCGAAGTGGCGAGGCTCCCGCGTGCTGATGAAATCGTCGTAGCTGACCTCGAGCGCCGACAGCATCTCCTTGAACTTCGGCGTGTTCTGGTCCGCCAGTTGATCGGGCGTCAGCCCAAGCTTTGCGGCGGTCTGCTTCATCTTGAGGCCGTGCGCATCGACGCCGGTCACGAAAAACACCGGGTGGCCGTCGAGCCTCTTGAAGCGCGCGAGCGCATCCGTCGCCACCGCCTCATAGGCATGGCCGATATGCGGCTCGGCATTCGGATAGGAAATAGCCGTCGAAATTGTGAAATGCGGTTTTGCTGCAGTCTCTGTCATATCGCTTTTGGGGGTGAGCGCGGTGCTAAGGAAGGGAGGAGCGCGCTATTGCTTTCTTGCGATACGTTCCATATCGGAAAAAGCGGAAACGAGAAAGGCTCCTTTATCGAGATTCAGCGCTTCCAGCGCGAGGCGGCGCTCGCGAAGGCTCTGCCAAAGTCCGGCCCAGGACGCGCCTTGCACCGTAAGATGCGGCTCGTTTGCTACTTTTCTAGCTTTCTCCTCGATGCGCTCCTCGATCAGATCGCACAACCGGCTGAACGTCTCCGCATTACGTGCGCCGCTCGTCGATTGGATCAGTTCATGGACGAGCGCATGGTCGACCTTCGGCAGGCGGTCCATGATCCGGTCCAGCTTGTCCGCGAGCGATAAGAGGCCGCCCGAAATAAGATCCACGGCGCGGCCGGGCGAGCCTGCCGAATGCGCAAAGAGCTTTCGCATGGCTGCCTCGTCCGGCTCGGGCAGATCGCCCGCAGCGCAGGCAACGGAAACGGCGCTCGTGAAACTGGAGACATCGAGCGGACGAAAAGCAAGCTTTATGCATCGCGAGCGAATGGTCGGCATGACGGTGGACGCGCCATGGCTGACGAGAAAAAAGACGGTGCGCGGCGGGGGCTCTTCGACGGCCTTGAGGAGCGCGTTCGCGGAAGCGATTGTGAGATCGTTCGCCGGATCGACGATCATCGCGCGCCAGCGGCCCACGCTTGTCAGGCTGAGGAATGCGCGCAGCTTACGAACGGCCTTGACGCCAACGGCCCCTTTCGTGTCGGGGTCCAGCCAGACTCTTGTCTCTTCGTCAAGCACAAAGAGCGAAGGATGCGCGCCCGCCGCGATCTGGCGAGCGGCAGGGTGGCTGGCTGGGACAGCAAGGGACGATGCCTGGCCGGCTTGCTCCTGGCTCAGCAGGAAACGCGCCGCGCGATAAGCGAAGGTGGCTTTGCCGATCCCCCGCTCGCCCGTGAGCAGCCAGGCGTGATGAAGCGAACCGGCGTTGAACGCGCCGAGGAAGAAGTCCTCCGCCGCATCGTGGCCGAAGAGCTTGTCCGTCAGCCGCGGATGGAGCGGGTCGGGCGTTTCCTCGGAAGTGCTGGTGTCGGCAGATTTGCGCTTTGCCATGCTGATTGGCCCAAAGTGGAAAGCGTGATACGCGCCAAAAGAAAACGCCGCCGCTCCGTACTTCGTCATCCCGGCCAAGCGAAGCGCGAGCCGGGATCGCACAAAGGCCGGCGCTTTACTTTGTTACGATCCCGGATAAGGCTGCGCCTTTCCGGGATGACGGTTGCGGTGCATCGTTGGCGTATCCGAAATTAGAGGCCAAAACGCTTCCGGATGATCGCCCAGATCTTATCCTCAACGTCCACAGGTGTCTGCGATGCATCGATAACCACGCAGCGCCTGGGCTCCGCTTTCGCGATCGAAAGAAATTCCTCACGAAGGTTTCGATGGAAAGCCATGTTCATGGTCTCGAACCGGTCGGGGACATTTTCGGCCGCTTCGCCGGGCGTATCTTTCGCTTTCCGCTCGGCGGCGCGCTTCAATCCCAGCTCAGGCGGCAAATCGAAAATCACCGTGAGATCGGGCTCGGTTAAGCCAACAACAGCGCGGTCGATGGTTTCGATGACGTAACGGGGCAACCCGCCCGCCGCGCCCTGATAGGCGCGGGTAGAATTGCTGAACCGGTCGCAGATAACCCAGGCGCCGCGCGCGAGCGCCGGCCTGATCGCGAGTTCCAGATGCGATTTACGCGCCGCGTAAAACAGCACAGCCTCCGCCAGCGGCCCGAATTTCTTCGCTTTGCCGGAGAGAAGGACCTCGCGGATGGCTTCGGCGCGTGGAGTGCCCCCCGGCTCGCGGGTATGAAGGACATCGATCCCGAAGAGCCTCAGGCGCCTGGCAAGAATGGCGGCCTGGGTTGATTTCCCGGCGCCCTCGCCGCCTTCGAAGGTGATGAACCTGCCTCGGGTCACGAGGCAGGCTTCGAGAGAGCCGGCGTCGCCGATGCCGCCGGCTGCGGCGGCTTCTTGAGGAGTTTCGTGACGGCCTGCGACACGTACGAGTTTACCCCGAGCAGAACCGAATCGATGCCTTTCGAAACCATGCCGCCCGCCTCCAGATCCACCGCCGCGTAGAGAGGCACCGCATTCGATATCCCGTTCGCTTCAGACGAAATACGCACTTCCCCTACCTTGTCGCCCTCCTTGACGGGCGGCTTGAGCGGGCCGCGGTAGGCGATCTGAGCCTTGATGCGGTGGTCCTTCGCATTGACGGGCAGAAGGATCATGACGTCGGCTTTCGTCTTGAGCGGCACGCTCCACTTCTGGCCGCCCCACACCCTCGCCTCGCCCACCGTCTCATCCTTCGCGAAGACCTTGAAGGCTTTGAAATTGACAAATCCCCAGTTCAGGAACTTGAGGGTCTCTTCGCGGCGCTCCCGATCGGAGTCGAACCCATTCATGACGGCGACGAGACGCCTGCCGTCTTTCACGGCCGAGGCGGCAATGCCGTAGCCGGCTCCCTCGGTGAACCCCATTTTCAACCCATCCGAAGGGATGGCCGCATTGAGAAGCGGGTTCTGGTTCTTGAAGGTATGCGACCTGTACTTGAACTCTTTCTGCCCGAAATAGCTGTAATAGTTCGGGTATTCCTGGATCACGTATATGGAAAGTTTCGCCAGCTCCCGCGCTGTCATCTGGTTGGCGGGATTTGGCAGCCCCGATGCATTTCCGAATGTCGATTTCTCAAGCCCGAGCGCTCGCGCCTCGTCGGTCATGGCTTGGGCGAAGGCATCTTCGCTGCCGGACAAGCCCTCGGCAACGGCGATGCAGGCGTCATTGCCGTTCTGGACAACAATTCCCTGAATCAGTTCGCCCACCTTGGCCGTCTGATTGAGCGGAACGAACATGGAGGTGGTCCGCGAGGGTGCGCCTCCCGTCTTCCAGGCATGCAGGCTCACCGGAAACTCGGTGTCGAGCGAGATCTCGCCCGCCTTGAGCTTCTTGAACAGAATCTCAAGCGTCATGATTTTACTCATGCTCGCTGGCGAAAAGAGCTTATCGGCGTTCTTTTCGAAGAGCACCGTCCCAGTATCGATGTCGATAAGTATCGCTTCTGCGGCAGAGGTCTGGAAGGTCGCCGAAGGCTGAGCGCCCGCCGAGAGCGGACATGAAAGAAGGAGTAAAAAAAAGATGGCAAGGCGCATCGGCTTAATCCAGGCTGAATCGCTGGCATTATATATCAACTCGGACCCCGCTTTGCTAAGAGTTAGGGCCGCGAGCCTTTAAATAATCTGATTGTGCGACTTCTAAGGCAAGGTCATTTGTTAATTGGTTGCGCACTCGTTACCCATGCCCCGGAAATTTCCTTTGGGCCTTTCCCGAAGCCGGCCTTCTGCGGGACAAGAGGTTTATCCGCCGTTGCAGCCGCCGCGGAGAGGAGATTGACCGCCGGCGACGCCTGAGCGACCGCGATCTGCGGAGCCGCAGCACGCGCCTGCTTTTGTTTTACGACATGCACGGCCCAGGGCTGCCTGGCGAGCATCGTGCGCTCGAACGTATCGTCGCCGTCGAGAGGCGCAGGCGACATATAACGGACGCGCACCGCGCCCGAGCCCTTCGGATAGAGGCCGAGGATCTCTGCAGCCTTGTGCGAAAGGTCGATGATACGGCCATCGTGATAAGGGCCGCGATCGTTGATCCGGACGACGACGGTCCGGTTGTTCTCGATGTTTGTCACGGTTACATAGGTCGGCATCGGCAAAGTGGGGTGCGCCGCGGTCAAGGCGTTCATGTCGTAGATTTCGCCGTTCGCGGTGCGCCGCCCGTGGAAGAAATCCCCATACCAGGATGCAATGCCGACCTGGTCGTAGGCCTGGTCGTTGACCGGCGTCCACCACTTGCCTCCAGCGAGATACGGCTCGCCGAGCTTCCAGACGCCGCCGCCCTTGGGAACAGGATCGCCAACCCTGATCACCCTTGGGCTCAAAGTCTGGGTTTCATCGACGGTGCGCGATGTCTTGGGCACCGAACAGGCACAAAGAGAAGCGACGAGGGCCGTTACGATCATGATCCAGCGTGGGAAAACGTTGCCATTGCGCTGCAACCAAGACCGACTCTGCAGCGTATGCGATCCGGAACCCCGATTCGGGCAAATGCTGGGCACGAAACGCGGCTTTGGGCCTGCGGTCCTAGTCTTTTGGGCCCATTCGCCCCGTGAGACATGCCCCTCTCTACTCATGGTAAACACACACCCAAAACGCAACCAAAAGCTGCGCTCAGGTTTACCGTGAGAGCGGTTAAAGAACCTTTGCGGGAATGCGGCTGCCTTTTCGCGCGTTCCGGGAAATCGGCGTGAAGAAACCCTAGCGGCACGAGAGAGGGGATTATGCCGCTAGGGGTCCGGCTTGGGTCTATAGGGGAACCCACTCCTATCTACTTTTCGCGATTTCCCCCGTCAATCGGGGCGCATTGCCTTTTTATTCTTTGTGGACATGTTTTTATTCTTATGTGGACAAGATCGGAGCTGTCGGGGAAAGCCAGCGAGCGTTGCGCCTGACCGGCTTATAATTAAGCGTCCAGCTTGACCAAGAGCTTGGCTTCTGCCGATTGCGCCGATTTTGCTCCAGCGTTGTTTAGCCAGACGAAGGCAAAAACTCCTCCGCAGGGCGGGTGCAAATGAACCGGCTCTTTCGGCGTATCGCGGAACAGACCGCCCTTCTGGTCGGCACACCATGGGCGTTCATCGCTGCTGTCCTCGTCATCATAGCCTGGGCCGCATCCGGACCGCTTTTCGGCTACTCGAACACGTGGCAGCTCGTGGTCAACACAGGCACGACGATCGTCACTTTTCTGATCGTGTTTCTCATTCAGAATACGCAGAACCGCGAGACGCGCATCATGCGCCTGAAGCTCGACGAGCTGCTGCGCGGCGTCCAGGGAGCACGAACCGGGTTCGTCTCGCTCGACAAGATGACGGACAAAGAGCTGGACGAGATTGAAGAAGAGTTCGAGCGTCTCAGGGTGAAATATGCGCCGCTGCTCGAGGATGACCTTGCTGCGATACGGGCCGAACGCGCAATGCGGCAGTCGCGGATGAGGCAAGGCCATGAATAGCGGCCTTGCCGGCGCATTGCAGAGGCCGCGTCATCCCGGCCAAGCGGAGCGCGAGCCGGGAGCGCGAAAAAATCAAGAGTTTCAATTTGTTACGATCCGGACAAGGCTTCGCCTTTCCGGGACTTGATTACACGGATGTTTCCGCCAATTCCGTCGTCATGGCCGGGCTCCGACCCGGCCATCCAGAAAAACACAAGGTATTTCAAGTTATGACTGGATGGCCGGGTCAAGCCCGGCCATGACAGTGGAGCAAAAAATCGCCAATGTTTTCAAGGCTTCTTCTGCTGGCGGAAACATCCGGGCAATCAAGTTCCGGGATGACGGCGTCGCGCCAAAGGGTCGCTCTCTGATATAAGGGTTGTTGGTGCGGACGGAGGGACTTGAACCCCCACGCCGTGAGGCGGCAGGACCTAAACCTGCTGCGTCTGCCAATTTCGCCACGTCCGCCGATGGCGGCACTCTATAACATAGTTCGCGCGCCGTGCCAGCGCCACAAGCGCGCTGCTTCGACACATTATTCCGCATATTCCGGCCGCCCTCGCTTGCCGCCGCGCCGCTAGAGATTGTATGCGCCAACGCCTTCTTTACTACCGTTCCCGATCCGGTTAGCCTGGCGCGCTAGTTTGGCGGCGCTGGTCGCTGTGCGCTGGCTGTCGCTGTCGCTGTCGCCAGTCGCTGTACGCTGGCGCTGTCGCTGTCGCTGCCTTCTTCGCTGTCGCTGCCGCTGTCGCTGCTTTGGCGCGTCGTTGTCACTGCCGCTACGCTGGTGGCGCTGCCGTTTTCACTGTCGCTGTCGCTGTCGTTCTCGCTGGCGCTGCGCTTTCACTGTCCTCATTCGTTCACCGAAAAGATGGATGGGCGTGGTCTCAAAGGCCTTTTTTATTTGCTCTTTCTCCTTTCCATGCTTGGCTTGCTGGCTTTCGCGTGTTCGCATCCTGGTTGGTTTCCATCTCAATCATGAGAGTGCTCAATCCCTTTATTCTTCGTGTTTATCTTCCTTGTTCTCTTGCCGCTGATCAACTCCATTTTCGATTGGCTGTCCCTTGCCTCCACGCGCTGCGCTGCTCAAAGGCATGGCCGATCGGACTATCGCCCCAGCCCTGCTCGTGGCCGCGGAACGCGCTCGCTGGGCTGGTTCTGGGCGTGCTGCTTCTGCGGGGCTTGCCGTCGCGATCACGGCGGCGCTGCAAACGATGAATCTGCCTTTCTCACAGCCAGGCGGCCCTGAGCTTTTCGATCTGGCGGGCACGCTTCACCGGCTACGCACCAACCCTTCCGATGTCTCTGTCTGGTGGGTCTATTTCACGCTCTTTTCCACCATGCTGCCGACCGTGTTCCACGCCACCGTCGCATCCGCCAGCTTCGTGACGTGGCGCTTGCCCGATAGCTGGAAGACACATTGGCTGAACCTGATCGACCCTGCGAAGGACATCAAGGACGACCACCCTTTACTCGTCGGCATGTCCTGGCGCTTGACCGCCATAGACGTGCAGCGTCATCCTCGCCGCGATGGCGACAGCGGTTCTGCTTGGCTGCTATTCTGGCTCATGCCGCATGAAGGCCGCGGCCTGCTTTGGCTGTGCGAAAAGGTGGCCGAGTGGCTCGGCGCTCCGATCACCGTCTAGTTCGCGGGCGAAGTAAGCTTACACCTCAGTCTATTAACCCAATATGGTTAATTTCGGCGCGCCGGATTTATTTCCGGTCTGCATTCGCGTTAAAAAATGCCTAACAATGACAGCAGCGCGTGTCCGGCCGTACTCAAACAGGCTGACCAACTCATTGAAACTGCAAAACTTTCTTCCCCTAATTGGCGGGGTTAACGGAGTGTATTTTTGGCGGAAATGGGACGCGATAAAGTCCGTTAAATATAATGTGTTAACGAGCCGGACGCTTTTCGTCGGACGGCGAGCACGGCGGCGGCGCTATCCCGTTCTGAATTTTCCCTTTTATATCAGTAACTTATCTCCATTAACATCTCTGCAAGACGCTTTTTCCTATAATTCCCGCCCAGGCAATGCGGACGCAAACGCCATTGATCCGGGCTCAATCTCGCGGGATGAAAGGTTGCCCGGCCGGGCAAACCGGTCCATCTTAGAAGAAACGAACATCACGGCTGTTGCTGCCCTATGGTTCTTCCCTCCGACGCCCCCGGCGTTAAGCCTTCCGTTTTGGCCGCTATCGGCAATACCCCCCTTATACGCCTGCGCCGCGCTTCGGACGAAACCGGGTGCGAAATTCTGGGCAAGGCGGAGTTTCTCAATCCGGGCCAGTCGGTGAAGGACCGGGCCGCGCTCTTTATTGTGGAGGATGCGATCCGGCGCGGGGCGCTGCGGCCGGGCGGCACGATCGTCGAAGGCACGGCTGGCAATACAGGCATCGGCCTTGCGCTTGTCGCCAACGCGATGGGCTTCAAGAGCGTGATCGTCATCCCGGAAACGCAAACGCGAGAAAAGAAGGATACGCTGCGGCTGATGGGCGCGACGCTCGTTGAGGTGCCCGCTGTCCCTTACAAGAACCCAAACAACTATGTGAAATACTCCGCGCGGCTCGCCGAGGCGCTGAACGCGAGCCGGCCCGAAGGCGCAATCTGGGCCAACCAGTTCGACAATACCGCCAACCGGCAAGGCCACATCGAGACGACGGCCGAGGAAATCTGGAGCCAGACCGGCGGCAAGGTGGACGGCTTCATTTGCGCGGTCGGCACGGGCGGCACGCTTGGCGGCGTCTCTCTCGGGCTTAAGGCGAAGCGGTCCTCGATCACGATCGGCGTCGCCGATCCCGCGGGCTCGGCGATCTACAGCTATTACGCGACGGGCAAGCTGGAAGCGCAAGGCTCATCCATCACGGAAGGGATCGGCCAGGGCCGCATTACCGCGAACCTCGAAGGCGTCACCGTGGACAAGGCCTATCAGATCCCAGATGCGGAGGCGCTCGACGTGGTTTTCCGCCTGCTCGCGGAAGAAGGCCTTTGCCTCGGCGGTTCAAGCGGCATCAATGTTGCCGGCGCAATCCGGCTTGCCCGCGATCTCGGTCCCGGTCACACCATCGTAACGGTCTTGTGCGATTACGGGACGCGTTACCAGTCCAAGATGTTCAATCCGCAATTCCTGCGAGAAAAAGGGCTTCCGGTTCCGCCGTGGCTTGAGGCTGCGCCTGCCGTGCCCGAGGTCTTCCAGCATCAGGTTTGAGAGCGCGTAATTTTCGGGGGTAAGCATGACCGATTTCTCATCGAAATGGCTTGTTGAAACGGATTGGCTTGAAAAGCACCTCGGAGCGCCGGGCCTCGTCGTGATGGACGCGACCTGGACGATGCCGGGCGAGCCGAAACTCGGCAACGACCACTTTCTCGAAGCGCATATTCCCGGCGCTCTCTTCTTCGATATCGAGGATCTTTCCGACACCTCGTCCCCCTATCCCCACATGCTGCCGTCGCCCGAGAAATTCTCGTCCCGCATGCACAAGCTGGGCGTCGGCGATGGGATAAGGTTATTGTCTACGACAACAAAGGCATTTTCAGTTCGCCCCGCGCGTGGTGGATGTTCCGCGTCATGGGCCACGAGGATGTGGCGGTGTTGAATGGCGGGCTCAAGAAATGGCTTGCCGAGGGGCGCCCCGTGGATAAAGGCCCCTCAGGGCTGCGCTCAGAGCGCCACTTTACAGCGAGGAAGAACTCCGAGCTTGTACGCGAGATTTCAGATATGATCCGGGCTGTCGCGGCGGGCCGTTCGCAGATCGTGGATGCTCGCTCGAAAACGCGCTTTCTGGGGCAGGATATAGAGATCCGGCCCGTGCCACGGCTGGGTCATATGCCGGGAGCATGCAACGTGCCGTACGGCACGCTGATCGACACCAGCGGTGCCATGAAGTCTGAGCCCGAGCTGCGCGCCGCGTTCGAGAGCGCAGGGATCAATCCCGACAAACCTGTCATCACCACCTGCGGCTCGGGCATCACGGCGTGCATCCTCGCGCTCGGCCTTGCGGTTCTCGGCAACGAATATGCATCCGTTTACGATGGGTCGTGGGCGGAATGGGCCTCGGTGCCGTCCGCTCCGGTCGTCACCGACTAAGGGGCCTACCTCGCTCTGAGATGGAGTGTTTAGGCGCCCCCGTCTCAACCTTGCGGCCAAAGGATCGTCAGTTGGCCTCAAGCTGATGTCCAGTTCTCTGTGAAACCCATATTTTGGCCCATCCTTGCCGGGCCTAACCATGATTATTCGCCGCGGATGACCCATACAATTTGATAGCAATGCATTAAAGGAAACCAAGGCCGACCAGCTCCTCGGGAAAATCCCGTGTCCTTGTTCGAATTTATCGAGACCAGCAGTTGCCGAAGGCCCGGCGCAATAAACGGGACCTTGCCATCATTGATTTCAGTCTCGTCAAAAATCTTCCTTTGAGCACTTTCAACATCGCCTTCGTAGATTTCGCGGAGGAGGAAAGCCGTCATGCGCGCCTTTCCCATCGCCGCCCCTTGAGGTCCGCCCGATTTCAGATCCTCCTGATTGAGGTCGAAGAAATTTTTGTAAACATCGGCCATGGCGGCGGGGTTTGAGCTTGGGATCATTGTAAGCCAGTCGGCGCGTTCCTTGACCACATCTTTGCGGTTTGCGTACCCTCCGCCCCAACCGCGTAGCAGGCCGTTCATTTCCCGCTCCGCCTGCTTAAGATACTGAGAAATCTGGTAAGCCTGTGGGAGGAAGATGAGCAGCCAGAGGAGAAAGGCGATAAGCAAGAGCACAAGGATGCCAAAGCCGCTGTAAGACAGCACATTCTGCCAGACATCATGCCAGAACGAACCGCTGACTTTCAGGGCTTCCCTCGCGCCGCCGACTGGCATTTGAGGGTTACGCCCAAGCAGCCGCTCCAAAAGGAACGGCACCGCCACCAGCAGTGCGAAAAGTACGAAACCTCTCAGCCATGCCATGCGATCAAGCCCACCATCTTGAGGGGCGATCCGCCCCGAATCCCGGAAGAAAGAATAATCGGATTGGCCGCTTCTCGTAAGCCCGAAAATGCCCTTACTTTGGCGTTCCTGGCTTGGGCTGCGGCTTGGTTTCCTCCCGCGTGATGATTCGCGTGCCCTTCTCAAGGGTGTTGTGCACTGGGCATTTGTCCGCGATCGCGAGAAGCTTCTGGCGCGTTGCCTCATCCAGATCGCCATCCAACCGGATGACACGCTCGAAATAGAGGATTCTGGCGGCCTTTCCCTCCGCGCAGTCTTTGCAGTCTTCGCTGTGCCGCCTGCGTTGGCGGACGAGAACCTGAATGCCGTGAAGGGGCAACTTCTTGAAATCGGCGTAGAGGCGCAAGGTCATCGATGTGCACGCGCCGAGCGCCGCTGCGAGGAGATCGTAGGGGCTCGGGCCGCTGTCCTCGCCACCCAGGGCTTCGGGTTCGTCGGCAATAAGCCGATGCTGCCCCACCCGCGATATCCTGCTGAAACTTGCTCTGCCGAGTCTCGATCACCGAAACCGTGCCCGGCTCGATCGCCCGTTCCTGACGCGCGTTGACCGATCCCATGATGTAGCGCGAGGTCCAGGCGCTCAGGACTTCGGCCACGTACGCTGCGTCCTCACGCTTCGTAAGCAAATGGTCGGCGCCATGCAGGGCGATGAAGCTCTTCGGATGCCGGGCCGCCGTGAAGATCGCCGAGGCATTCTCCATTCCCACGACCTCGTCGGCTGGCGCCTGAAAGATCAAAAGCGCCTTCTTCATAGCCGCGATCCGGTCGTGCAACCGGGCGCCTTCGACATCCTCCAGAAACTGGCGCTTGATCTTGAACGTCCGCCCGGCGAGCGTCACGGCGGCCTCGCCCTTCTCGCGGATTTCGTCCAGATGGGCCTCAAAGCTTCGCGTCACATGCGTAGCGTCCGACGGCGCGCCGATGGTCGCGACCGCTTTCGCCTCCGGTATGTCGTTCGCGGCAGCCAGAACCGCCGTGCCGCCAAGGCTGTGCCCGATGAGAACATCAACAGGCATCAGCGTCTCACGCAGGTAGGCGGCAGCGGCGATCAGATCCTGAACGTTGGAGGAGAAGTTCGTATTCGCGAATTCGCCCTGGCTCATGCCGAGGCCCGTGAAATCGAAGCGCAGGACGGCGAACCCGCGCTCAGTGAGTTCGCCCGCGATCCGGGACGCGGCAAGAACATCTTTCGAGCAGGTGAAGCAGTGCGCGAAAAGCGCGAACGCGCGCGGCTTTCCTTCCGGGTAGTCGAGCCGTGCCGAGAGCGGCGCGCCCTGCGACCCTGGAAAAGTTATTTTCTTCGAACGCGCAGCCATGTTTATAACCGCTTTACTCCCCAAATCTATTTTTCATCATATGGACTCACCGCGGACCTTGCACGCGGCCCTGATCGCAGAAGGGAAACAAATCATGAAGAAAGCGGCTGCTCTTGCCTTACTCGCCGCGCTTGTCGCGGTCAACGCCTCTGCAGCGGACGCTGGCGGGCGATGGTCGAGAGGTTACGGTTCCTATCATGCCCCGCATTGGCATGGGCGGACTGTTTACTGGGTTTACCGGAGCCCGCGCTTCGTGCCGCCGCCCCCCGCGCCGGAGCCCTTCTTCTTCGAGTTCTTCCCGACCAATCGCGTCAACACGCATATGTATTGACAGCGGTTATGACGACTGCCGCGAGCTACGCGCTCTATTGTCCCATCTGATCGTAGCTCTCGGCGATTTCGAGGAAAAGGCGCTTGGCGCCAGGCTCGAGCACAAACTCGGCAAACGTCCGGGTTTGTTCAGCCCTTGCGCGCCATTCCTGGGGATTGGGCCTAACGCTGGACGCACCTGAGTGGCGATCCCCTGCATTCTCTGCCACCCTCATTTTGAAGGTGCCAGTCAGCAAATTTCGGCTCATTTCGTTGGCCGTCCTGAAATCTCCGGCAAGCTCGTTCAAGCGCTTCAACTCGCGCCTGCAATCTGCAATCAAAAGAGAGGTTTCCACCACCAACGTCATGGCGCGATCTTTCATTGGATCAGAAAGGACTTTTAACGTTCAACAAATGGAATGTCGATGTGTTGCCCAGAATTCGATAGGTTGCCAAAATCGTCAGCGCGTTTACAAGCTTAAGCCTATGGATACATCGCGATCGGGGATCAGCGAAGACGAGATCCAATCTACGGCGACTTGGGTTGAAGCGGAACAGCTCGTGCTTGATTCATCTATCATAGCAACCTTGTGACACCAAAGGTCATGCATGAGAAGTCACCGCTCTCACAAAGAGGGGCTTCTGGAGGCGGCGAATACCCGCAAAAAAAAGCGGCGCTTGCGACAGAAGGGTCCTGTATCGCGATATGGCCAAGCAGATTGACGAGCTAGACCTTCTCAGGGCGAGTTTGCATCAACAAAGGTAGATTGCATCACCGTCATCTGAGCGTCTTTAATTCTTGCTAGCTTCTCCTTGGCCTCTTGAACTTCGCTCTTAAAGAGGTTCCCCTTCTCCGCAATGATTCCATTGCGCCACAGCGAGACCAACACGGAACTCGATCTCTTCGTATGTATCGTCAAACCGGCGCACTACCAAACCCTCAGTGGTGAACATATATTTCACGCATACTGTAAAACAGTGCCTACCCCTCCTCTTGTTCCTGCTCCAAATTTTGCTTTAGGTATCCCATTCGAGGCTCGTTGGCAGTTACACGGTGACTATTATTTCCGCGAACAGAAATCTTATTGACCACAGCGGGGTTAGGCCTATGAGTGGCCAATAAGAAAGAGCGTAAAGGATGGCCGATATGGCAATAGACATGACGCGGTGCGAGGAAAATTCTCCCACCCCGCAGGTCGATATCGACTTTCCGACTGTCGGCATCGGGGCATCTGCGGGCGGCGTCACAGCGCTTCAGCAGTTCTTCCAGGAAATCCCATCAACTACCGGTGCGGCGTTTGTCGTGATCGTTCATCTCGAGCCAAACTACACAAGCGAGCTTGCGGAAATTCTCGCCAGAAAGACCTCGATGCCGGTGCTACAGGTGAACCGCAAGGTTCCGCTTGAGCCGAATAAGATTTATGTCATCCCGCCGAACCGCAGGTTACTTATAACAGACCACGAGATCGCGACCTTCGCGTTCGACGAACCACGGGGGAAACGGTCGCCCATCGATCAATTCTTCCGGTCCTTGGCCGATCAGCATGGTGACGGCTTTGCCGTGGTGATGACGGGCGCAGGCTCGGACGGGGCGGTTGGCGCGAAGGCGATCAAGGAGGCGGGCGGCCTTATTCTCGTACAGGATCCGAACGAGGCCGAATTCCCGTCCATGCCGAGAAGCGCCATCGCAACGGGTCTGGCGGACGTCGTGGCGCCGGTTCGGGACCTTGCGCGCCAGCTTGTCGAGCTTCTCAAGGTCAAGGCGCATGGGCCAGCGGAGGAACTCGCGCCGAACGATGAGGAAGTTTTAAAACGCATCCTCACTTATTTGCGCTCGCGCACCGGCCACGACTTTTTGCGGTACAAACGCTCGACCATCTACCGGCGGCTCGCCCGGCGCATGCAAGTGCAAAAGGTGGATACTCTGGAAGAGTATTCCGATTTCATCAAGCGCAAGCCCGAGGAGATGCAAAACCTCTTCCACGACCTCCTCATTTCGGTCACGACATTCTTTCGCGATCCCGCCGCCTTCGACGCCTTGGCTCAGGATGTGATCCCGAGGCTCTTCCGTCATGATGAGACATCCGGTCCGATTCGTATCTGGGTTCCCGGATGCGCGAGCGGCGAGGAGGCCTACTCCATCGCCATGCTGGTTGCCGATGAGGCGTCGGATCGCGACGTTCGCGCCGAAGTGCAGATTTTCGCGTCGGACCTGGATGCGGCCGCGCTCGCCATCGCAAGAGAAGGACGGTATCCGCTTGCGATCGAGGCCGATGTCGGCGAAGAGCGCATCCGAAAATATTTCACCAAGGGCGCGGATCATTATCGCATCCGGCGGGAAATCCGGGACATGGTTCTTTTCGCAACCCATAGCCTTCTCAAAGATCCGCCATTTTCCAAGCTGCATCTTGTATCTTGCCGTAACCTATTAATTTACCTGGAAAAGGAACTTCAGCAGCAGGTTATTTCGACATTCAATTATGCCTTGAAGCCCGGCGGCTATCTCTTCCTTGGCTCATCGGAGACAGCGGAGCATCCGGCAGGGCTTTTCCGCACCGTCGATCGCGACGCAAGGATTTATCAGTCCATCATTCGAATGACCGGCGAGAGGGATTTTCCGCATGTGTTCATCCCGCCTCGCGTAGGAGACATGCCGGTCTTCAGGTCACCAGACCGCGGTGGGGAGCGTGCTCCGGCTGCAACCCATCAGCGCGCTCTTGAGCTATCCGGTCCGCCGAGCGTGCTTATCGATGTCACCCACCAGATCGTCAATATGTCCGAAGAGGCCGGGCGCTTCATACAGCCCTCTGGCGGGCAGATCCGGAACGACGTGACCGAACTTGTGCGGCCCGAACTGAGGTTCGATCTGCGCGCGGCGCTGCACCGGGCCTTCGAACGAAATCAGCCGAGCCTGAGCCTGCCCATTCCCGTCCAATTCAACGGTGCCCAAAAAAGAGTGTTTCTGCAGGTAAGACCGGTCGCGCTTGAGAAGGATGGCCCCCGGCAAGCCGTGGTTTTCTTCATCGAAGGCGAGCCGATCGAGCCGGGAGAAGCCAATAAAGAGTCCACCGATCGTGATAAATTCTCCGACAACGCTCTGAAGGAAGAGCTGGAGCTGACGCGCTCGCATCTGAGAGCGAGCCGCGAGGAGTTCGAGGCCGCCAATGAGGAGCTTCGCGCCGCCAACGAGGAACTGCAATCCATCAATGAGGAATACCGCTCGACCGCGGAAGAGCTGGAGACGAGCAAGGAAGAGCTGCAATCCATCAATGAGGAACTGCAAACTGTCAATTCGGAGCTGAAGATCAAGCTCGACAGCGTTTCCCGCGCCAATAACGATTTGCAAAACCTCATGGCGTCAACCGACGTTGGAACTTTGTTTCTCGACAGCCAACTGCGCATCAAGCGATTTACGCCCAAGATCTCAGACCTTTTCAACATCCAGGCTGCCGACGAAGGCAGGTCTATCACCGATTTTACCCATCGGCTCGATTACCCGGACTTCACCAAGGATGCGCAGGCTGTCCTCAAAGACCTGAGCATGATCGAGCGCGAAATATCGAGTGACGGGCGCTGGTTTCTGACGCGCTTCCGGCCATACCGCACGGTGGACGACCGCATCGATGGCGTGGTCGGCACGTTCGTAGACATCACCGAGCAGCTGAAAACAGCGAGAGCGCTGAAATCGAACGAAGAGCATCTACGGCTCCTGTTGAAAGAGCTTTCGCACCGCGTGAAAAATACCCTGGCTGTGGTCCAGGCCATGGCGCGGCTCTCTTTCATGGACGATACGCCACGGCAAGAGGCTGTGGAAGCATTTGCGGCCAGGTTGAGCGCCCTTTCGGCTGCTCATGACCTCCTCGTCAAAAGCGATTGGCGTGGAGCCGCCTTGAAAGATTTGGCCGAGAAACAGCTTGCCCCTTTCGAGATCGAGGGCAAACGCATCGCATTAGACGGCCCGGATGCTTTCCTCCCGCCAGACCTCGCCACGCCTCTTGCCCTTATTTTACATGAACTTGCGGCCAATGCGCTTAAATACGGCGCGCTTTCGTCCAAGGACGGAACCATCTCCCTTCACTGGGGATTTGAGGGCGATGGGGCGGAGCCTGAATTCCAGTTCCGCTGGCGCGAGGCTGATGGCCCGCGGGTGCAGCCTCCTTCGAGGGACGGCTTCGGCAGCTACCTGATTCAAAATGGGCTGCCTGAAGCAAAGGTGGCGCTGGATTTTCCACCGGAAGGCTTACTTTATACTGTGATCCTACCGGCCAAGTCTGTGCGGAGAGAATGAACTCGACTGCTGACCAGCCATTGCAGGGGACCCGGATCCTCGTCGCGGAAGACGATGCGATCCTTGCCTTCGATTTGGGCATCACGCTTCAGAAGGCGGGAGCAAAAATACTCGGCCCCACGCTCACGCTGGCCCACACGCTCACCTTGGCCCAGACCGCCCCCCTTTCCGCTGCTGTGCTTGACGTCAGCCTGCGCGACGAAGACGTTTTCCCGGCAGCGCATACGCTGAAGGGGCGAGGCGTTGGGATCGTGTTCTATACGGGTTACGCGGCCGTCGAGCAACTTAAGCGGGATTGGCCCGGTGCGGAGGTGCTCACGAAGCCGACCCCCGCGAGGCTCCTCGTTGAGGCGGTTCGCCGGGTCCTTCGCCCGGACGCCGATCAAGCCGCTGCCTCTTGAGCCCCCACTCGTGATACGATACAAGGCGACACCTTTGCCGCCCATGCTGAGCAAAACTACTTATAGGCTTACTTATAGCGGTTTTACAAAACGAACCCAATCTTAAGCATTCGTACACCTCGATGAGTTATCCGCGCGAATGGATGGAAGTCCGGCCAGAAGGTCTGTTCTGCAAGGCCGGAGATTTCTTCGTCGATCCCGTCCGGTCCGTTCCAGCGGCCGTCATCACCCACGGACATTCCGATCATGCGAGGGCCGGCCATGCCAAGGTGATCGCCACGCCTGACACCGCCGCGATCATGGCCTGCCGGTTCGGCGAGGGCTTCGCGAGAGAATGCGTGGAGTTGCCCTATGCGCAGGCGATGCATCGCGGTGAAGCGCGCATCACGCTTTACCCCGCGGGACACATCCTTGGCTCGGCGCAAGTGCTGATCGAACATGGCGGCGCGCGCCTCGTGGTGTCCGGCGACTACAAGCGAACCGCCGACCTCACAGCGCGCGAGTTCGAGCTTGTGCCGTGCGATGTGTTTGTGACCGAGGCGACATTCGGCCTGCCGGTTTTCTGCCACCCCGATCCGCAGAAGGAGATCGAGAAGCTTTTGACGTCGCTCGCGATCTTTCCAGGCAGCTGCCACGTCGCGGGATGCTACACGCTCGGCAAGACGCAGCGGATCATGTCGGAGCTGCGGCGCGCCGGATATGACAAGACGATCTACCTCCACGGCGCGCTCATGAAGACAACCGAGCTTTACGAACAGCGCGGCGTTGCGCTTGGCCCCTACGCGCCCGTGGCTAAGGACAATCGCAAAAGCCTGGCCGGTGAAATCGTCCTCTGCCCGCCCTCCCAATTGGCAGACCGCTGGTCGCGGTCGCTGCCGGACGTCATCCCCGCGGCAGCTTCCGGATGGATGCAAATCCGTGCCCGCGCCAAGCAGCAGCGCGTTGAGCTGCCGCTCATTATCTCCGACCATTGCGATTGGACCGAACTCATCGAGACCATCAACGAAACGGGAGCCGAGGAGATTTGGGTCACGCATGGCCGCGAGGAGGCGCTAGTTCATCACTGCCGGAAGGCGGGCCTTGAAGCTCGCGCCCTCTCGCTTCTCGGCTATGAGGATGAGGAAGGCGAGTAAGCGCCGTTGGCCTTCCAGGGTGACAACTTGATCATCCTAAACGAATAGCTTGCCTCGCATGACGAGACAGGCATATCCGCCGATGCGGACGCGCTTGATGCGCCGCGCCGCCACCTCGATTTCGAGCTTGACCTCGCTCGGACGCCCCATCTCGATCCCCTGCTCGATGACGAACTCCGATGTGCCTTCGGGCAATTGGTCGAAGCGATGGATCACGGCCGGAAACGCCGCCGCAGCCGAACCCGTGGCCGGATCTTCCGGCACGCCAACCCCTGGAGCGAACATCCGGGCGTGGAAGGATGCGTGATGGTGGATCGTTTCGCGGCAATAGAGGAAGACTTTGCCATTGCTCCCGTGGAAAGCCTCATCCCAATGGGCAGCCACGATCTGCGCGCGGGTCATCGCGTCCAGATCCCGCAGGGGAACGAAGGTGAAGGGGGTGCCGGCGTCATATTGCGACGGCTTATGGTTGGCGAAGCCGATCTCCTGGGGCGCAAGGCCGAGGGCGGCGGCGATCCTGTCCTCATGGGCGGGCGCCCCGGCAAGCTCGGGCAGCTTCGGAACGTCGAACTCGGCATAGGGCGCATGCCCGCTGCGGCCAACCACGCCAACGCGGATGCTGCCGATGCCTTCCTCCAGCACGATAAGGGCATCGCAATCGGCCGCGGCCCCGGAAATCCTGTCATTGGCAAGCTGGATGGCGGCGCCCACCGTCGGATGGCCGGCGAACTGCAGCTCTGTCGATGGCGTGAAGATGCGGACATGCGCCGTGTGCGCGGGAAGGCGCGGGGGCAGCACGAACACCGTCTCCGAGATATTGAACTCCCGCGCGATCGCCTGCATGGCCTCGGTGGTCAGGCCCTTCGCGTCAAGAACAACCGCAAGCGGGTTTCCCGCAAGAGGCGTGCTGGTGAAAACGTCCCAAATCGCGTATCGCCGTTCCATCCGCCATCCTTGTTTGGGGTCATCCCGGTGAGGTGTGCAAGATAATCCATTTGTCGGTCGCGTGCATTGGAAAATCGGGCGAAATCGCGGCCGGGCCATCGGGCGGGCCTCTCGCGCCGCATTGTCAAAGACTCGAACTTCAGTTTGCAAGAACCGCCCGAATCAGTTCATCCTATTCAGGTCTCCCATCGCGTTAAGTATGTACTAAGTGCAGATTCGTGCTCTTTGTTGCCTATTTGCAACTCAGCCAGTTGGCCAGTTATTCCCTGCACGGATCGCTAGTGCGTTGGTCTGTCGAGAGTTTCCTGTTCAAGTTTGACTAATGCACCGCGCACAGCTTGCTGTTGGCGCGTTTGATGTGCTTCTTGCGCCTCGTTAGGCCCAGGGCTAATATCCTTCCATCGATGAACGATAGGCACCGCCAAGGGCTCGTGTCCTGAGTGGTTGTACGATTAGACTAGATGGGGACCTGAGAAATGAAACTTTCTGGCATTCTGGGCCTGAGGCCGGCGACCTTTAAATACATCAGTACTGGCGTGGCCGCGCTCGGCGCGCTTGCCATTTCTGCACAGGCAGATGCAGCCGACATGTATGCCCCAATGGGTGGCGGCTACAAGGATGTGCCAATGATTGCTCCGCCGCCTCCGATGTGGACTGGCTTTTATGCTGGTGTCAATATGGGCGCTGCTTGGTCCAATCTGAACGTCAACCGGCTTTATGAGCCTACTTCGACTGGCTATTTACCGTATTGTGTAGCCTCAGGAGTGACCACGAGTGCCGGATACTGCCTCGGTGGCGATCATCTGAACTCCACGAACGCCTTTGGCGGGGGCCAGCTCGGCTATAACTGGCAGGGCTGGGGCAACTTCGTAGCTGGTATTGAAGTGGACCTGGAGGGAGTCGGCGGCGGCAACGAGCGCTCGTACTTCGGGGTAACACACACACCTTATATAGCACCGGTAGGAACTCCCTTCACTGCAACTTTCAAGGAGAATGGCGGTTTCGCCGGGGATGTCACCGGCCGGCTTGGCTACGCCTGGGGCAACTGGATGCTCTACGCAAAGGGTGGTTTTGCCTGGTTCAACCCTCAGCTTTCAGCTAAAGCCACAGCTTACGATAAGGCCGGAGTGCCGATCGCCGCCATTGGAGGCTGGGACAATAGCACGACACTAACCGGATGGACTATCGGCGGAGGCGTCGAGTGGCTGCTGAATCCAAACTGGTCGGTTAAGGTTGAATATCTGTACTATGATTTCGGCCTCAACGACACGTGGAATGCAACCTATTGCCCAGTTAGCGGCGCTGCCTGCAGCACTTACGGCACCGGCTGGAGGGCATTCAACAACGACCTTACGGTCAACACCGTCAAGCTCGGCTTGAACTATCATCTGACAAGCGGCTACGTCCCGCTGAAGTAGAGACGGACACGTCCGATCTACAAGTAGTAGTTGCTTTAAATGTGATCAAGACGGCGCCTGCGGGCGTCGTCTTTGTTTATGCGTGTCAGCGGGTGGCGCTAGTCTGGAAGCCCTCCCAAGAGGGAAGTCCCAAACCCCCTTCAAGTGACTCTGACAGTCGCCTATTTCTGTGTCAGGGGTCCTGAGACGGGCGAAGTGGCGCAGCCTGAAATTGACGGCAGCCACAGGCTCCTCAAAAGAAAAGTCTGCGTTGCCTATTCCGAGCACTCCGTTGCCAATGCATATCCTTGCTCTTCGCCGAGCCGGTCCAGACGAACTCGTTCAGCAATCCAGCGATTGGTCGGGCATCGCAACACCGCAGATAATGGAGTTCTGATTGTTTCGCATGAGGATGGCAAGCTGATTAGCTGACGCTTGCGCTAATTGCTGCTCGAACAGCGTTTGATGCTCAGTCAAGTCCGGCGGTTCCCGTCTCCTGGGCGTGAGTTCGAGTTCTTCCGGCTTCGCTAATGTGAGTCTCCAGTTATGGCAGCAGACTTCAGCAATCATCGACCTTCTATGCTGCAACTGACTGACAGCCAACTGTCATCGCATCGGATCCGCCGCGCATGCCTGACCCCCAGCGAAACCTCAGATGTTCGGGCCAGCAGTCTGCCCGGCCAAGCTGATAGCCGGAGATCATCCGAGATCCTGATCCGCCTCACTCGCGGGCAGGCGGTTTTCCCCCAAGGGCCGCAAAAGCAGATCGAGGACGATGCTTCCGAAAGACAGCCGCGGTCCCGGATCCTCCCGGCCCAACGCGACGCAAAAAAGCCCTCGCGAAAGCGAGGGCTTTGATCTGCTGGAGGCCGCCATATGGCGGCCTGGAGTGAGAGTCTTACTTCTTGGCTGGCTGAGTCGCAGCAGCGGCCGCCGCCTGGGCGTTCTTCTCTTCCTGCTGCTTCTTTAGATCGGCAAGGCGCTGACGGATGACATCGGCAATCTTGCGCTGATCCTCATTATATTTCTCGACAGGAACCGGCTGCCCTTCGATCGCCTTGGCAAAGCCTTCAAGCGGCAAAGGAATGCTCAGGGCACGGCCCGTGACGTCGATACCGAGATAGGCGATCTGCTTGCCAGACTTCATCTGGTCGATGAGGGTCGGCTCAATGTTGGCCTCAGCATAGCATCCCGCCTGATCGCACGTCGTGTACTGGAGCTTGATGGGCTCCTTGTCGTCGATCTTCACGAGCGCACCGGGCGGCAGAGCGGAGCCGAGCGGCAGCATGGCAAGCATCTGCGGCTTATCTTGACCAGCCACCTGGCGAACGGCGATCTTGCCGATCAGGATGGCGGTAGCATTGTCGCGAACGTCAACCTGCGTCAGGCACACGTTCACCTTTTTCATGTCTTCGGGCTTTTGCTGCTTAGGCTGCTCGCCCTTCTTAGGAGGGTCCTGAACCGGCACGTCGATACAAAGCTTGTACCAGACGTCAGCCGGTTTCTGGCCAGCAGCAGCCTGAGCACCGGGCACCGCCGGAGTTCCCGCAGCCGCAGGAGCCTTGGCCGCCCCCTTGTCCTTACTTTGCGCCATCGCCCCGGTCAGGCCGAGTATGAGCGCAATCGCTGCGACGAACCCGCCAAAGGCTGCCGCTTTCACAAGCCTCGTGAAAACCATTAAACTGAACCTTTCACCAAATCGGTTGGCTGTCGTACTCCCCTGGCCCATACCCCGGACCGTCACTGTTGCTTCAATAGCCGGAATGCGGCTTTCCCGTGACAGTTTCACGTGGCTGTGAAACACTCAACCAGCCATTGTTAACCTTTCCCGAGGGCCGTTGCCCGTTTGCCATGATTTTGGAGGTTTCCGGGCCTACAACCACGCTCAGCGAAGTATGAAGGCTCCCTTGGAGCTCAAGACACCCATGTTTTTTACGGTCAACAATCAAACGCTCGGCCGAATCGCAATTCTGGCCAAAGCCGCGGCTCTGGCTGCGATGGTGGCTGCAAGCCCGGCCAACGCCACTCCGCAAGCAGGGATTGCAATGCACGACGAGCCGAAATACGGCCCGGCGTTTACACATTTTGATTATGTCAACCCAGACGCTCCGAAGGGCGGGGCGTTGCGGCTCGGCGTGCTTGGCTCGTTCGACAGCCTCAACCCGTTCATCGTGAAGGGCGCCCCGGTCGCGGGCATGAGGGACTACGTCTACGAGACCCTTCTTGCTCGCAGCTATGACGAACCCTTCTCGCTTTATGGAACTCATTGCGGAAAGCGTCGAGACGCCGGAAGACCGGAGCTGGGTCACGTTTAAGCTTCGCCCCGAGGCCCGTTTTGCGGACGGGACGCCGATCACGGCGGACGATGTGCTGTTTTCCTGGTCGCTCCTGAAAAGCAAGGGCCGCCCCAACCATCGGCTCTATTACGCAAAGGTTGCGACTGCTGAAAAGGTCGGCGAACGCGGCGTGAAGTTCACCTTCGAGGGTGGCGGCGACCGCGAGATGCCCCTCATCATCGGCCTCATGCCGGTGCTGCCCCATCACGCAATCACCGCCGAAAACTTCGAGAAGACAAGCTTCGAGAAGCCCCTAGCGAGCGGCCCCTATATCGTGGAAGACGTCGAGCCAGGGGCAAGCATCACCTTCCGCCGCAATCCGAACTATTGGGGCCGCGATCTCCCCGTCACGCGCGGGCTGTTCAATTTCGACACCATTCGCATCGATTACTATCGCGACGGCACGGCCATGATGGAGGCTTTCCGCAAGGGACTGTTCGACGTGCAAGGGGACAGCGATCCGATCGACGCGGTGAAGTGGGCGGAAGCTTATGATTTTCCCGCAGTCAGGGATGGCCTCGTCAAGAAGCTTTCTTTCGATCTGGGGGTGCCTGCGCCAATGTCCGCGCTCGTGTTCAACACGCGCCGGCCTCTGTTCGCGGATAAGCGCGTTCGCGAGGCGCTGACGCTCGTTTTCGATTACGAATGGCTGAACAGAACGCTGTTCCGCAGTCTCTATGCCCGCACTGAGAGCTTTTTCGACCGGTCCGAGCTTTCGTCGCACGGCCATCCAGCGGATGATCGCGAGCGGGAACTGCTGGCGCCTTTCGCAACCGAGCTTGAGCCGGGCATGATGGAAGGCGCATTCAGCCAGCCCGTCACCGACGGTTCCGGCACCAACCGCGAAGGCCGAAAGCGCGCCATCGCGCTGCTGGAGGAAGCCGGTTACGAGGTTCGGGATGGCGTCATGACGAGCAAGGCGACGGGGCGGCCCTTCACCTTCGAGATGATCTGCGCGACCCACGAGCAGGAGCGCCTGATGCTCGCCTATTCCCGCTTCCTGCGGCAGATCGGGATCACGGCGCAGGTCAGGATGATCGAACTCGGCGCAATTCCAGCGGCGCAGCACGACCTTCGACTTCGACATGATGCAGACGAACTGGTCTTCCTCGCTCTCGCCGGGCAATGAGCAAAGCTTCCGCTGGTCACGCAAATCGGCGTCCCAGGAAGGAAGTTTCAACTATGCCGGTGTTCAGAGTGCCGGCGCCGATGCCATGATCGCGGCCATGCTGGCGGCTAAGACGCGCGCGGAATTCGTGTCATCGGTTCGGGCGCTTGACAGGATTTTGCTCTCCGGCCGCTACGGTATTCCCTTATATCATGCGCCGAAGCAGTGGATCGCAGCGTGGTCCTTCCTGCGGCAGCCGCAGCTATCGACGCTCTACGGCGCGAGGATCGAAACATGGTGGACGGAAAACGCGAAAAGCGCAGCTTCGCGGGAGCTTAAGCAAGGCAGTGAACAGCGCTAAGATCGGTTATCGAGGCGAGCTTCCGCCGCAAGCCTTCAATCTGGCGCAGTATTGCCTTCGGGGGTCGAACCCTGCGGGCGACAAAACCGCCTTGCTCGTGGTTCACGATCCGGGCGGTCGCGACGTTGAACACTGGTCATACGCCGCCGTGGAGCAGGCGGTGCTTAGGGCTGCCTATACTTTTCGCGCCAAATACAAGCTGAAAAGCGGCAGCCGCATTCTCATCCGCCTGCGCAATCGCACCGCCTATGCACTCGCGTTTTTCGGAGCCATCGCGGGCGGCTTCATC
The DNA here is from genome assembly GCA_963833565.1 of uncultured Alphaproteobacteria bacterium. GTDB lineage: Bacteria > Pseudomonadota > Alphaproteobacteria > Rhizobiales > Rhodomicrobiaceae > Rhodomicrobium. The sequence goes on along the minus strand of CAWHYO010000028.1, from coordinate 45,048 downwards.
CCCATTCCCGCATCGCCGGACCTCACCGAGCGCGAACTCTCTTTCATGCTGGACGACAGCGAAGCCGCCGCCATCGTCCTCGACGACAGCCTGCCGCACGGCCCCTTCCCTCCCGATCTCGTCATCATCCCCAAGAAAGCGTTCGTGGCCGCCATCGAAAGCGGGCCTCCCGCCCGATACGCCGATACCGCCGCCAACGATCCGGCTTTCCTGATCTACACCTCCGGCACGACTGCAGACCCGAAAGGCGTTCTGCACGCCCATCGAAGCGCCTGGGGGCGGCGGCCCATGTATCAGGGGTGGTACGGGATCACACCTGCCGACAGGCTGATGCACGCCGGCAGCTTCAACTGGACCTACACAATGGGCACGGGCCTGACCGACCCCTGGGCCAACGGGGCGACCTCCATCGTTTATACGGGAGAGAAAGACCCGGCGCTGTGGCCGCGACTCCTGCAGGCTTTCGATGTCACCATCTTCGCCGCAGTCCCCGGCGTCTACCGTCAGATCCTCAAATACGGCGATCCCAGCCGCTCAAGCTTGACGGCCCTGCGCCACGGGCTGACCGCGGGCGAGGCGCTGCCGAATGCGGTCGCGGACGAATGGCGAGACTGGGCAGGCACGCCACTCTATGAGGCCCTCGGCCAGAGCGAGCTTTCGACCTACCTTTCGAGCGCGCCCGGCGTGCCGCGAAAGCCGGGCACTGTGGGAAGGCCGCAGCCGGGCCGCTGCGTCGCAATCCTGGACGACGTTCGCGGCGAAGAACCGCTTCCGGCAGGCTCGGAGGGGCTCATCGCAGTCCACCGAAGCGATCCGGGCCTCATGCTCGGCTATTGGAAGAGGCCCGAGGAGCAGGCAGAGATCTATCGGGGTGAATGGTTCGTCGGCGGCGACGCCGGCATCATGGACGAGGAAGGGTACGTGACCCATCTCGGACGCCGCAACGAGCTGATGAACGCGGGCGGCTTTCGCGTTTCCCCGGCCGAGGTCGAACAGGAACTCGCGAAGCATCCCGCTGTTGCCGAGGTGGCGGTTGCCGAGGTCGCTGTCCGCGACGGTGTCTCCGTCATCGCAGCTTTCGTTGTACCCCACGACAAGACAGGAAGCGATATCGCAGCGGACCTGGCTTCTTTCGCCGCCACGACGCTCGCGGCTTACAAGCGGCCGAAGGAATACGTCATCGTTCAAACCCTGCCGCGCACACCGAACGGCAAGCTGAAGCGGTCCGATCTCCTGCGGTACCTGCGGCCCGGTGATACCAATCGTTAGACCATTCGGCCCATATCCGGCGCAACGGTCGATTAACTCTATTGGGTTCGTTTCGTAAAAAATGCCATTTTCTGCAATCTAAGGTAGAGTTATTGCAATTTAGGATAGACTGGAGGCCGGCTCCTTGTTTTGAGGCCCATATGGCATTTTTTATGCCACATGGATCGGCTCTTGGAAAAGGTCGCGACTTATGGCGGTTCCTATGAGGCGTAGCAGCGCAAAAGACTGCTGAGTGAGCGACAGATGACAGCTGCGGTTGCGGAAGAGGAGGGTCTCGAGAAATGCTCAAACGGCTATGCCTGCTTTCGGATCTCATTAGCGGGCGATTTGGGGGGAGCATCAGCTTAGGAAATCCTGATAAGCACCTCTTGTGATCACCGAAAGTTGACGGCGATTCTGCAATTATGTCCGTCCTCTGGTGCGACCTCACCCGTTTGAGGGATGTACGGCTTCTACTTTAGTATATTAGATATATTCCGAAAATGTGGTTTTTGCTGTGAGCGCTTGAGACATGCGCCAATCCATAATAGTGATGGAGGTAACGTCATGCCAACAACCATATTGGAAAGTATACCAAGCGGACCCTCTCCTGAGCCCAGCTGTTCCACACACCCAGGAGCTATAAACTTCCAATTAGATATTACATCTGCGCCTCGATAACACCTTTTTCGACTTCGTCAATTTAGGCGTCAATTTCCCACAAATCCAGAGAACTATACTTTAAGATGAGCCTTATTCGGGCTTTTGAAAAACTGCTGCTGGAGTTATTTTCCAAGAACAAGCTGTTCGGCACCACGCACACCTGCATTGGCCAGGAAGCAAATGCCGTCGCCTTGATGGAGGTGCTCGATCGCAAACGCGACATGATTTTTAGCAACCATCGTTGTCACGGCCATTTCCTAGCGTATTGCGGTCACGTCGAGAAACTGCTGGCAGAAATAATGGGCAAGCCAGAGGGTGTTTGCGGCGGCAGGGGCGGTAGTCAGCATTTGCATTGGCATAATTTTACCTCCAACGGCATCCAGGGCGGCCTGATCCCATGCGCCTTGGGGGCTGCGAAAGCAGAGGCGGCGAATGGGGCTATTTCGGTGGTGTTTCTCGGCGACGGCACGATGGGCCAAGGCATCGTATACGAATGCCTCAATCTTGCGGCGCTCTGGTCGCTGCCAGTAATTTTTGTCATCGAGGACAATGGCATCGCCCAAACGACGCCGCGTTGGATGGCGGTCAGCGGCAGCATTGCCAAGCGCGCGGACCACTTCGGGGTGCGCAGCCTCTCCATAGACAGCTCTGACGTTATGGACATCCTTCCTGTGGCCAAGGAAGCTGTGAACTATGCGCGCACGCATGCGAAACCGGTGTGGCTGCATATCGCCTGCGCTCGTTTGGGTCCCCACAGCAAGGGCGACGATTTACGCCCCCAGAATGAAATCGAAGGGCTTCGTGTCCGCGACCCCCTCTCCATTCACAGGCAGCGCGTGCCGGATGCCGGGCAGTTCGATGATTTATGCCAATCCATTCTGGACAATGCCCTTCGAAACATTGAGGGGTTGGCTTGATCATGCGCACCGTGGAGGCAATCAATCAGTCGCTGCACGGTTTGATGGACAACGATCCTTGCGCCTATTTCATCGGTCAAGACATTCTCGATCCTTATGGCGGTGCGTTCAAAGCCAGCAAAGGTTTATCGACGCGCTTTCCGCAGCGGGTCCTATCGTCGCCCATAAGCGAAGCCGCTATGATCGGTTTCGGCATCGGCTTGGCGTCGCGCGGCTGCATGGCGATAATCGAGGTGATGTTTGGCGACTTTCTCGCCCTTGGCATGGATCAACTCCTGAATCACGCTGCCAAATTTGAGTGGATCTCCGGCAATCGCATTTCCCTCCCCCTTATCGTCCGTGCCCCAATGGGTGGCGGCCGCGGGTATGGCCCTACCCATTCGCAATCTCTCGAAAAGCATTTTTGCGGCATTCCGGGCCTGAATGTGTATGCCCTCCATCGTTACATGAATCCGTCCGAGCTTTATGAAAAAGCCGCACGTGACCGGCATCCCACTCTGATTATTGAAAGCAAGGTTCTCTATGCGATGCCCATAAAGACCGCCGACGGTCTCCACCCTCACGGAAAGCCGGATGTCATTCTGGTTGCTTATGGCGCCATGGTGGATGTGTGCGCTAATGCGGCCAAGACCCTTAGGGAGGAGGACGAACTCGCGGTCGAAATTTTGCCGATCGAACAGCTTTCTCCTTTTGCGGATGAGGCCATCGAGGGAGCAGCGAAACGCTGCAATCGGGTTGTTGCTGTAGAAGAGGCGCCTGGCGGCTGGGGGTTCGGGGCCGAATGCGCCTATCGTTTGGCCAATACCGCCGTCAAGTTCGCTCATGTTCGCCGCGGCGTACCACCCCATTCCAGCTGCGCGCGACCTTGAGGACAAAGCTATTCCTTCTGCCCGCAACGTCGTTGAAACCGTTAAGCAGCTCTTTTAGCCAGGTCCACCGCCATGCAAACGACCGTTACCGTTCCGCGCCTCAACGCCAATGAGGACGAATACAAGCTCGTCGGCGTTCATGTGAAGGAAGGCTCACATGTTAGCTCTCAGGATCTTCTTTTCGAGATTGAGAGCACAAAAGCGGCGTCTGAGATTTACGCACCTTCTGCTGGTGTTGTTTCCAACATCACGACCGCCCAGCTGGGTGACTTCGTCGGCGTGGGATCGCCGTTATGCCAGATTACGTAAACAGGTTGATCTTCAAACACAAGTTCGCGCCAACGATCGTTTCTGCGCTCTTCGCGTGTCGTAGGCAAACAGTCTCAGCGCTACGCATGTCACTTTCCAAGGAGATGGCATGATGATCTCCGGATTTGCTCTTCTGTTAGCCTTTCAGTTCGCGGGGGAAATCATCAAGACGGCCTTCAGTCTTCCCATTCCGGGCGCCGTGATGGGCATGGCTATGTTGCTAATCGCGATGCTGATTCACAAAGGCCTCTTTGACGTGATCAATCTGGCGGCGAGCGCTCTTATTTCGAACCTTGCTCTTCTCCTTGTTCCAGCTGGCGTTGGAATTGGCTCTCTCGCGGGGTTGCTAATCGACGACTTCATTCCTCTTAGCGCTGCGTTGCTCATAAGCACTGCGTTCGGCATTGCCACCACCGCAATTGTGATGCAAACCCTCGGAAGGAATGTCGTGGGCGGCTTTCGGTCGCTTCGAACGGGACTTGCCGTAAGCCTTCTCGTCCTTTGCGCGGTAGCTGCCGCGGGGAGGTTCACACATCCGAAGGGGGGAACGGCCTCGGCGGCAACCCAGCTAAAGATCTCCGACGAAGCCGCATCGGGAATCATCGGAGTGCATCCAGCTCAACAGCTGAGCAAGCAGCTTACCGAAACCGGCTGGCGGCAGAGCTTAATTCGAACTCCCGCCTTTCATGTTCTCCTGACGCTTAGCGCCTACCTTTTTGCCTTGAACGCCTATCGAATGGCTGGCTGCATTGCGTTGCTCAATCCGCTTCTGATTTCGGTTGGCGTGGTGGTTGCGACTCTCGCTGCGACGCATACGCCTTATGACGTCTATTACCGCAACACGAGCCCGCTGAGTTTTTTGCTTGGACCTGCGACGGTGGCGCTGGCTGTTCCGTTGTTCCAGCAACTACCGAAAATGCGAGGACGAATGGTTTCGGTATTCCTGAGCATTCTGGCGGGATCTGTGGCTGGAGCAACTTCGGCCGTCGCCATCGTATTTTGGCTTGGTGGGAGCTATGACTTCATGCTCTCCATTGCTCCAAAGTCGGTCACAACCCCAGTCGGAATGGCGATCTCCGAAGGCATTGGCGGAATGCCCCCGCTGACAGCAATCCTTGTCATTTTAACGGGCCTCATAGGCTTTATAATTGGCCCAACTATCCTCGATCGTCTTCAAGTTAACTGCTACATGGCCCGTGGTCTGGCCCTCGGCACGGCCTCGCACATGATCGGGACCACCCGAGCATTTCAGGAAAACGAGGTCTCAGGCGCCTTTTCGGGTCTCGCACTCGGCACAAATGCGCTCTTGACAGCCATTGTGCTACCCGTTGTGTGGCAAGTCCTAACTGGCTCGGGAGAACGGGCGACTGAAAGACAATGCCGTCCATTCGTTGGCTGGGCGGCGAAGCTTTGCTCAGGCGGCTTCCTGGGGGCTGCGGACTGAAGCCTTCGGCAGCGCCGCACGCTTATAACGCGACGGGATGCCCTTGGGCGGCGCGCCGATCTCGACGCCTGCCTTCTTCAGCTCCCGCCGTAACTCTCCGCGAAAGAGATGATAATCGACCTCGGTCGAATGGCGCAGCTCCCGCCTGAACTTGAAGTGCGGATGCTCCATCTCGAACTTGATCGCCGCGCGCATGTCCGCCGGGCGCTGGTAATGTCCGAGAAGCTCCTCGCAGGCGAGCCGCGCCTGGTAATCCGCGAGCGGCCATATGCAGCCGATCGGCTGGAAGAGGCCGATGAAATACAGCGTCGCGTGATCGGGATGCATCATCATACGAAACAGCGGCACCCGTTCGGCGTGCTGAAAATCGATGAAGGATTTGTCGAAGAAGGGGAAGCTGATCCAGAAGCCTGTGCAGGCGCAGATGATGTCGAATGCCTCCCGCCGCCCGTCAGTGAATTCGACCTCGGGGCCAAGCAGGCGCTTGATGGCGGGCCGGGGATGGATGCGGCCGTGGCGGATGAAATCCAGCACATCGGAGTTCATCGTCGGGTGCTGGGTCAGGGGCAGGTCTTCGTTCGGGGGCAAACCGTAGCGGCTATACGGCCCCTGAAGGACTTGCATCAGAAGGGCGAAGGTGCGCTGCTTCAGCCACCTTGGCATCCAGGAGAATTGCGCGGCGTAAACGTCTGCCGGCATCCCGAAAATGAACTTCGGCACGAACCGTTGCGGGCTGCGCATCGACATGCAGACCTTTTCCGCGACGCGAGCGGCTTCGACGGCGACGTCGCAGGCGGAGTTTCCAGCGCCGACGATCAGGACGCTCTTGCTCCGCCACTCGTCGGTCACGCCTTTGAAGTCGTGCGAGTGCATGAGCTTGCCGTCGAAATGGCCTTCGAACTCGAGGATATTTCGGGTTCCAGTGATGGCCGTTGGCGACCATCACGGCGTCGAAGGTCTCGACATGCTGACGGCCATCCGAATCGAGATAGGTCACGCGCCATGACGGCGGCTCGGCTGGCTCGACGGTTTGAACCGTGTGATTGAACCGGATATGCGGGTAGACCCCGAAGTGCCTCGCGTAGCTTTCGAAATAGGCCTGAAGCTGCCGATGATTGGGATAATCCGGGTAGCCGGCCGGCATTGGAAAGTCTTCGTACTCCGACCAGGTCTTCGAGCTTATGATGTGAGTGTTTTCATAGACGCTGGAATGACCAGTCTCGGAATTGAAAACCCAATTGCCGCCAACCTTGTCGTTTTTCTCGAATATGACGAAGTCCAGCCCAGCCTGAACGCAGTTTTTTCCTGCTGCGATGCCTGAAGGACCGGCTCCAATCACACACACACGCTTCTGAACAGCCAAGCTCTACTCCGAACTCTTCTCAGAGACCCTGGAGATGATACTGCATGCGCTTCACGGTCAGAAATCAAGAATTGAGGAGAGTGGGCAAGCAGCCAAGTTGTCCTCGGGAGACATTACGCACTTTTGTGTCAGGAAAACCTCACTTTGGACATTCTTGCGCGCAAACCCTTGCCGCAACTCCACGGCAGGGTTGGCGCCCGATGCAAGCGTGTGCCCTGCGCGAGCCCGGATTCAAAATTCACAATGAGCGATTTTTCATTTCTAGGTCTGTTCCTGCAAGCGCATCCCGTTGTGCAGTTCGTCATGGTCGGGCTGGTGCTTGCCTCCGTCTGGTGCTGGTCCATCGTGATCGAGAAAAGTTTTGCCTTCGCGCGAGCGAGAAGCCAAACGGAGGAGTTCGAGCGCATTTTTTGGTCGGGGCAATCGCTGGATGAGCTTTATCAAGCTGTCTCGCAGAAGCCGGCGAGCGCGATGCAGGCGCTGTTCGTGGCGGCGATGCGCGAATGGCGGCGATCCATCGAGGGCACGGCGAAGCCGCTGGCCGGCGTGCAAATGCGGATCGAGCGCGTCATGGAGGTGACCATCACCCGCGAGATGGAGCGTCTCGAGCGAAGGCTTCTTTTCCTCGCCACCGTCGGCGCGGTCGCTCCCTTCGTCGGCCTGTTCGGCACCGTCTGGGGCATCATGACGGCCTTCCAGGGAATCGCGGCCAGCAAGAACACCAATCTCGCCGTGGTTGCGCCCGGCATCGCGGAAGCGCTGTTCGCCACCGCGCTCGGCCTGCTCGCGGCGATTCCGGCCGTTATTTTCTACAACGCGTTCTCGCAGTCCGCGACGCGGATTTCGCAGCGGCTGGAAGCCTTCGCCGACGAGTTTTCGGCGATAGTCTCGCGCCAGCTTGATCTGAAAACCTAAGGGGGCTTCATCGAACGGGTCAACGTCGTCCCGGAAAGGCGAAGTCTTATCCGGGATCGTAACACATCAAAACGCCTCCCTTGTGCGATCCCGGCTCGCGCTTCGCTTGGCCGGGATGACGAGGGGTGAGGACAGCGGCTTAGTTCTGGAGGGGAGTATTATGGGCGCATCACTTCAGGTTGGCACCAGCGCTCCGAGCGGGGCAAGACGCAGGCGGGGGCGGCGGCATAAGCCTATGGCGGAGATCAACGTCACGCCCTTCGTCGACGTGATGCTCGTGCTTCTCATTATCTTTATGGTTGCAGCGCCGCTCCTGACCGTCGGTGTGCCAGTGGACCTGCCGAAAAGCGAGGGCTCCGCGCTGCAAGCCGACAGCGAGCCGCTCACGGTGACCGTCGACCCACAAGGGAAAATTTTTATCCAGGAAGTTGAAATACCCTTTAACGAGCTTCAGCCAAAATTGGAGGCTATTACACAGGCGCGCAAAGGCCTCGACGAAGCGATCTTCGTGCGTGGAGACAAATCCACAAACTATGGAGAGCTGATGCGCGTGATGGGACGAATCGCCGGGGCCGGATATAAGCGTCTTTCACTGGTGACGGAACTCGACGACAAACGCTGACGGAAGGGCTGATTGTGCGGTATGGCCTCATAGGCTCCATTCTGCTCCACATCCTGGTTTTCGGCTTCGTGATCTTCAACTTCGCGAGCCGGGGAAAGGATGATGCGCCACCTCCTTTGCCTGTCTCGGTCGAAATCATGTCGCCAAAGGATTACAGCGAGCGCCAGGCCGGAAAGACGGACGGCAAGGCGGATCAGCCCGCGACGCCCGCGCAGGTGAAAGCGCCGGATGCGCAAGCGAGCGCGAAGAAGGAAGTGGAGCAGAAGCCTTCCCCGAAGCCCGTGGAAAAAGAGGCGCTTCCGCCTCCGGCCCCGAAGGCTGCTGAAGCGCCGCCGGCTCCTGCGCCGAAACCTGTGGAGCAGGCCAAGGTCGAGCCCCCGGCGCCGAAGCCGGTTCCAAAACCGGTCGTGAAGAAGGATCCGGCCCCGAAACCCGCGCCGAAGCCGAAGATTGTGGAGGCGAAACCCGCTCCAGAGCGCCCCTTCGATCCAAACAGGATCGAGTCGCTCTTGAAGAAGGATGCGCCGCGCGACCGCCCGCAAACTTCGGTTTCCACAATGGAGACGCCGCCGTCCAAAGTCTACGCGGATCGACAGAGCTGCCGTGCTGAACCGCGATCCCAACGCAGGCGCGCCGTCCGGTGATTATGATCCGGGCAAACCCTGGCGTCCGGCGAGTTCGCTTCAGGACCAGGCAATGGGCCTGCCGCAAGCGCGAGGTGCTATGAACGCCGGCACATGCGCCGATCTCGTGCAAAGCCGCATCGAGCAGAACTGGGATTTGCCCATCGGCGCGCTGTCGGCCGAGACCACGATCGTACGCCTCCGAATCGAATTGAACCGCGACGGCACCCTCTTAAGGCCGCCGACCATAATGGATGCTTCTATGTCGCCCTCCTACCAGGCCATGGCCGATGCGGCCGTTCGCGCCGCGATCCGCGGCCAGCCCTACCTCGTTCCGCCGGAGCAATATGAGCGCTGCCGGGACATGGTTCTCCGTTTCAATCCGCGCGACATGTATGGCGGCTGATATGAGGTGGCGCGGTTTCATTCTTTTCGCTGCGGCCTGCCTCTTGGCTGTCGCAATAATCCCACTCAAGGCCTCGGCGCAGGTCGAGGTCGAGATCCGGCGCGGACAGGTGCGGGCGATCCCCATCGCCATTGCAGAGTTCGCGGGCGGCGGCTTTGCGGGCGAGATCACGCAGATCATCTCGGCGGACCTGGATCGCTCCGGCCTCTTCAAGCCGATCAACCCCGCATCCTTCATCGAACGCGTCGCCAGCGTCGATGTCGCGCCTCAGTTCCAGAATTGGAGGGTGCTCAACGCGCAAGCGCTTGTCGTAGGACGCGTCACGGACACGGGCGATGGCCGGCTCAGAGGTGAATACCGCCTCTGGGATGTCTACTCGGGCCGCCAGATCGCGGGCGAGCAATTCTATATCCAGGCGAACACGTCGCGGCGGCTCGCGCACATCATCGCGGATGCGGTTTACGAGCGCCTGACAGGCGAGAAGGGCTATTTCGACAGCCGCATCGTTTTCGTTGACGAGACCGGCCCGAAGAACGAACGGGTCAAGCGCCTCGCCATCATGGACCAGGATGGCGCTAACCTGCGGCTTCTGACTCAGGGCCGGGAACTCGTGCTGACGCCGCGCTTCCATCCGCTCTCGCAGGAGATCACCTATACGGCCTATCGCAATGGCGAGCCCCGTGTTGTGCTGCGCGATATCGTGACGGGGGAGGAGCAGCTGCTCGGCGACTTCCCCAACATGTCTTTCGCGCCGCGTTTCTCTCCGCAAGGCGACCGCATTGTGATGAGCCTTCAGGAAGGCGGCAATTCCAGCATCTTTCAGATGGATTTGCGAAGCCGCCAGCTTGTTCGCCTGACGCAATCTTCCGCTATCGACACAGCGCCCTGCTATTCGCCTGATGGCCGCTCCATCGTTTTCGAGTCCGACCGGCAGGGCAAACAACAACTCTTCGTCATGAACAGCGATGGATCAGGCCAACGGCGCATCACCTTTGGCGATGGAAGCTATTCAACGCCAGTCTGGTCGCCGCGGGGCGACCTCATCGCCTTCACGAAGCAGGTCCACGGGGGTTTTGCGATCGGCGTCATCCGGCCCGACGGCTCAGGCGAGCGTCTCCTGACGGAAGGCTATCACAATGAGGGGCCGACCTGGTCGCCCAATGGCCGCGTCATCCTTTTCTTCCGCGAAAGCCAGGGTTCCAATGGAGGGCCAAAGCTCTATAGCATCGACCTGACGGGATATAATGAGCGGCAGCTTACTACGCCGGCCTTCGGTTCCGACCCGGCCTGGTCTCCCCTTTTGAAATAGCCCGACGGTGAAAGTGTCTTTTGCGCATCGATGCGCGATGAATGCCTGCCATGCGCGCTTTGACCGTCTGTGCTATGTGCAAAAGCCATAAATCGGCCCGAGAAGCAGACTTGTGGTAAGCATTCCCTTACGTTTTCCTGACCAAAGTTCGCGTATAAGTTGTGCGCGATAGGAGGACAATTTCAATGCGACGCCATGGTCTCTTCCTGCTCGCCGCCTTTCTCCTCGCAGTCATGTCCGGTCTTGGCGGCTGCGACAAGAATGCGCCGGCTGCGAATCTCGGCCTCGCCCCGGGCGCTGGCGCCGGAAACTTCCCTCCCGGCAGCAAACAGGAGTTCAATGGGAGGATCGGGGACACGGTGCGCTATGAGGTGGACAGCTCGGACCTATCGCCCGAAGGCCGCACGATCTTGAACGGTCAGGCCGTCTGGCTCAGGCAGTATTCAAGCTATCCGATCACCATCGAGGGGCATGCCGACGAACGCGGCACGCGTGAATACAACATTGCGCTTGGGGCGCGCCGGGCCGAGACAACGAAGAACTTCCTCATCGCGCAAGGCATCAGCCCGGCAAGAATTCGCACGATCTCCTATGGCAAGGAGCGCCCCGTAGCCGTTTGCGACAATATAACCTGCTGGTCCCAGAACAGGCGGACCGTGACCGTTATCGATGCGGGCGGCGCCGTCGCTTCTTATTAAGACACCTGTGCAGGCTTGCGGCCAAAGCGGTTGACAGCAAAGCATGGGCGTCCGAGAAGGAGGCGAATCTGAAGATAGGGCGCAAACATGAGAAGCATTGCCGCACCCGTGATTTTTCTCGCCATGAGCGCCGCGCTCACTCCTGCATTTGCGCAGACACCGCGAGGCGCCGCTGACAACGGTTCGGCATTGGCCGGACGCCTTGAGCGTCTGGAAGAGCAAGTGGCGAATTTGCATGGCGTCGTTGCGGCTGTTGAGACGCTCGCGAAGAACACCGGTGGCGGAGGCGCATACTCCGCATCGGCAAGCGGCGGAGGCGCAAGCTCGGAACAGGTCCGCCAATTATCCGAGCAGATTGCTGAACTCACCCAGCGCCTGCAAAGGCTCGAGGCTCGGTTCGGTTCAAACACGCCCCCTGCCGGAGAGCCGCCGCGGGAACAGACGGGATACAACACAATTGCGCCCGCCAGCGGTTTCGAGGACAAGGAAGAGCTCCCGCCACTGAGCACGCCGCAGGCCGAGCCTGATCGCTACGCCTCGCGGCCGGCAAACAATGCTCCCTCCCAAGCGTACAATCCTCCCTCTCAACAGACGGCCAGCGCAGGCCAATCCATTGCGCAGCCGCGCCCTTATGGCACCGACGCGTATCCATCGGCTCCCGTTGCTCCCCGGCCAACTCCAGCCACGGCGCCGGCTGCCTCATCGCCGCGCGCTCTTATTGACCAAGCCTACGGTGCGCTCGGCCGCCACGAATATTCACTAGCCGAGACCTATTTCCAGCAATTCCTGGATCAATATCCGAGCGACCTGATGGCTGGAAGCGCCCAGTATGGGAGTGGGGAAGCCGCTTTTTCGAGCGGTGAATACAGAAAGGCTGCGGACCGATTCCTGAAGACGTTCACGAATTACCCGAGTAATGATCGCGCTCCGGAAGCGCTTTTGAAGCTGGCGATTTCGCTTCGGCGCCTCGGCGAGAATGCAGCCGCTTGCGATTCCTTTGCCGAATTACAGCGCCGCTACCCGCAAGGACCAAAGTCGGTCCTCCAGAGAGCGGATGTCGAGAAGAGAAGGGCGAACTGCTCGTAAAGTTCGCCGAACGTGGTTGAGTATCGTGCCAAGCATCATCGGCGATGCGGCGTTGTTGCGCGCATTTTCCTGTCTGGAGCCATTCCCATCGGCCCTCCTGGCGGTTTCCGGGGGGCCGGACAGCATGGCGTTGATGCATCTCGCGCGGCGTTGGCTGGATATCAAGGGCCGCAACTCTGCCACGATCACCGTCGCTACCATCGATCATGGCTTAAGAGCCGAAAGTAAAGAAGAAGCATCCTTCGTCGCTGATCATGCCCGCCCGCTGGGGTTCGCCCATACCACGATCGAGTGGACGGCCGAAAAGCCGAAAACCGGCATTCAGGCGGCGGCAAGGCAGGCTCGATACGATCTGCTCGCCTCGGCTGCCCGCTCATGCCGCAGCGTCTGCATCGTCACCGCCCACACAGAGGACGATCAGGCCGAAACGCTGCTCATGCGGCTGCGGCGCGGGAGCGGGGTCGACGGACTGGCGGCCATGGCCCCGGTTTCCGAACGAAGTGGTGTCGCGATCGTGCGCCCCCTTCTCGGCTTCTCAAAAGCAAGACTGATAGCGTACCTCCGCGCTTCGTCAGTTCCATTTCTCCGGGATCCCAGCAACGAGAATGTCGCCTTCGAACGCGTCCGCCTCCGGCACGCAGCAAAGGCGCTCGCTTCCACAGGCATCACGCGGTCTGCCCTCGCTATGTCCGCCGCCCGGCTTGGCAGAAGCCGGGAGACACTCGCCAGGATCACCGATGACTTTCTCGACCGTCATTTCCACGTCACCCCTCTCGCGCAGGGGAAAATCGACCGCGAGGCATTCGACGCGCTCCCTGATGACATTGCGCTGCGCGCCCTTGCTCGCATCCTGGCTCTCGCTGGAGGCACTCAGGACCCGCCTCGCCTCGCAAGACTGGAACTCCTTCTTGCTAACCTGAAATTAAGAAAGAAGAGGATAACACTCGGAGGTTGCATGATGATCGCAGCTTCTGGAACACTTAATTTTTATCGCGAACCGGGACGGCTGCGTGTGAAGCCGATGCCGTTCGAACCCGGCGCGAAAAGCGTTTGGGATGGCCGCTTCCTCTTGGCATTTGCGTCCATCGGCGACAGAAGCATGACGGTGAGGCAACTTGGCGCGGACGGCTGGCTTTCCTTAAGAAAAACAATGAAAGAGAAGGGTTTGCTCCTTGAAGCAAACCGCCTCGCCGCGCTCACAACGCCCGCGCTCTGGAAAGGAAACCGCCTCATGTGCTCGCCTATATTGAGTTTTTCTCACGAAGAGGCAAAGCCGGTTGAAGCGGCGCTTTCACCAAGTCTTGCTCGCTTTTTGACCGGCGCCCCAGCCGAGGGCGCAAGCGTGCTTGGCAAAGACACACCCATACCCTATCTTTGATCTAATTGGCTCACTTATCTTCGCTTTGTAAGCGCGTAGGCTGCAGCCGCTTAGGCTTCGCCTTTATGCATCTTCGATGCGGCACCAGGGGAAACAAAAGCCCATATGAACTCAAACTTCCGTAATTTAGCGATCTGGATCATCATCGCTCTGCTACTCGTAGCACTGTTCAACCTGGTTCAGAACAATCCTCGCAGCTCGCGCGCGAATGATATGAATTATTCGCAGTTCCTGAACGAGGTCGAGAACAGGAACGTTCGGTCGGTGACGCTGTCCGGCAACCAGATCGGCGGCACGTTGAACAACGGGCAGACGTTCCAAACGATTGCTCCCAACGATCCGCAGCTTATCGAGCGTCTGTATTCCAAGGGCGCAGGGATAACTGTAAAGCCCGCGTCTGAGGATGTACCATCGCTTCTTGGCGTTCTCGTGAATTGGTTCCCGATGCTGCTCCTGATCGCGGTCTGGGTCTTCTTCATGCGCCAGATGCAATCGGGCGGAGGCCGCGCGCTTGGCTTTGGAAAGTCGAAGGCGAAGCTCCTGACCGAAAAGCAGGGCCGCGTCACCTTTGATGACGTGGCCGGCGTCGACGAGGCGAAAGAGGACCTTCAGGAGATCGTCGAGTTCCTTCGCGACCCGCAGAAGTTCCAGCGGCTCGGCGGACGCATTCCGCGCGGCGCACTGCTGGTCGGCCCTCCCGGCACAGGCAAGACGCTGCTCGCTCGCGCCATCGCAGGCGAAGCGAATGTGCCGTTCTTCACGATCTCGGGTTCGGACTTTGTTGAAATGTTCGTCGGCGTCGGCGCAAGCCGTGTCCGCGATATGTTCGACCAGGCGAAGAAGAATGCGCCTTGCATCATCTTCATCGACGAAATCGACGCGGTCGGCCGCCATCGTGGCGCTGGCCTCGGCGGCGGCAACGACGAGCGCGAGCAGACCCTAAACCAGCTCCTTGTCGAAATGGACGGATTCGAGGCGAACGAAGGCATCATCCTGATCGCCGCGACGAACCGCCCCGACGTCCTCGATCCCGCGCTGCTGCGGCCGGGCCGCTTCGACAGGCAGGTTGTCGTGCCGGCGCCGGACATCGTTGGACGCGAGAAGGTTCTCAAGGTCCATGTGCGGAAGGTGCCTTTGGCTCCGGATGTCGACCTGAAGGTCATCGCTCGCGGCACTCCCGGATTTTCGGGTGCGGATCTCGCCAACCTCGTGAACGAAGCTGCCTTGCTGGCCGCGCGCAGGTCCAAGCGCGTCGTCACGCAGCATGAGTTCGAGGATGCAAAAGACCGCGTCATGATGGGTGCGGAGCGCCGCTCCATGGCCATGACCGAGGAGGAGAAGCGTCTTACCGCCTACCACGAAGCGGGCCACGCTCTTGTCAGCGTGTTCATCCCGGGGAACGATCCGCTCCACAAGGTGACGATCATTCCCCGCGGCCGGGCGCTTGGCGTGACGTACAATCTGCCCGAGCGCGACCGGTACAGCATGAAGAAGATGGAGATGGAGGCTTACCTCGCGATGGTCTTCGGAGGCCGGGTCGCGGAGGAGCTTGTGTTCGGGCCCGATAATGTCACGACCGGCGCGGCGAACGACATCAAGCAAGCCACGAACATGGCGCGTTCGATGGTGACGGAATACGGCATGAGCGACAAGCTTGGCCGCATCCGCTATCGCGACAATCAGGAAGAAGTGTTCCTTGGCCACTCGGTAACGCGTTCGCAGAACATGTCCGCGGAGACTGCGCAGCTGATAGACTCCGAGGTCAGGCGTTTGGTGGACGAGGGCGAGCAAAGAGCGCGCAAGTTCCTTACCGATCACATCGACGATCTGCATACGCTTGCGAAGGGCTTGCTTGAATTTGAGACGCTTGTCTGGGCCAGGAGGTCAAGGATTTGCTGCAGGGCAAGCCACCCGTGCGCGAGTTCACGATGAAGGAGGATCAGCCCAAACGCCGCTCCGCCGTACCTTCAACCGGTGGCCGCGCGCCGCGCAAGGACCCAGATCTCGGCGGCATGGAACCGCAGCCGTCGACCTGATCCTATCTTGCCAAGACCTCGAATGGCCGCCTCTGGAGGCGGCCATTTTGTTTATGGAAGCTATTCTTCGCGTACGCGGCGCAGGATCACCTTGAACATCCATGCGATAGCAAGAACCATCCATATGACAGCCATAAAGACGATGGCTTTCCCTGCGTATTTAATGCCTTCGGGACCTGCAAGGAACGCGGCTATAGTGACGAGCCCCGGTATGGCGAAGAGCCAAAATTCAAGTCTCAGGAATCTCGACATAGCAACCTCTGTCAAAACAAGCTGTGGAGCAGGGTATAGCGAAAATACCAGCCATGTGCAATTTAGCTTGATTCGACGGTCCGGATTCGGTGATCCACATTTTTCGCTGGGCTGGCGCAATTACGGCGAATGAGCGATGAGGAGAAGGCAATGGCCAGACTTGAACCCGTTCTTGAACACGCCGAAAGCGACTTCGAAAATGCTGTTTCTCGCTATCTGGCGTTTCTGCGTATCCCTTCGATATCGACCGATCCCGCTTACAAGGATGAGGTGAGGCGCGCGGGCGCATGGCTGAAGGATGAACTCCGCTCGCTCGGGTTCGAGGCAACGCTGCACGAGACGCCCGGCCATCCGATCCTTCTTGCGCATCACGAAGGGCCGAAGGCGGGCGCGCCCCACCTCCTCTATTACGGGCATTACGACGTTCAGCCGCCAGAACCCCTGGACCTTTGGGAAAGCCCCCCGTTCGAGCCAGCGATCGTGGATGGGCCACACGGCAAGCGCGTGGTCGCGCGCGGGGCAGTCGATGACAAGGGCCAGGTAATGACATTCCTGGAAGCATTCCGCGCCTGGAAGGCGGTGCATGGCGCTCTGCCCGCCGAGGTCACCGTTCTTCTCGAAGGCGAGGAGGAAAGCGGAAGCGAATCTCTGCCCGGCTTTCTGGACGAGCATGCAGGAACGCTGCGGGAGGCGTCCGCCGCCATCATCACCGACACGAACGCCTGGGACATCGACACACCCGCCATCACCTACCGGCTGCGAGGGAATGTTTATGTCGAAGTCACCCTCAGCGGCCCCTCCCGCGACCTTCATTCGGGCCTTTATGGCGGCGCGGTGGTCAACCCTCTGAATGCGCTGACGGAAGTCCTCGGCCAGCTTCACGGCCGGGATGGCCGCGTTCAGATTCCAGGCTTCTACGACGATGTTCAGGAGCTTTCAGTTGCGCGAGCGCAAAGCCTGGGCAGCCCTGAATTTTGACGAGGCCGAGTTCCTGGGAGAAGCAGGTCTGACCGAATCCTTCGGGGAAGCGCATTACACGCTTCTGGAGCGTCTTTGGGCGCGCCCAACATGCGATTTGCACGGCATCTGGGGCGGCTATACGGGGCCAGGCGCGAAAACGGTAATCGCGGACCATGCCTCGGCAAAGCTCAGCTTCCGCACTGTGCCGAACCAGAAGCCGGCCAAGATCATACAGGGCCTGCAGCAGTTTCTTGATGCCCGAACCCCGCCCGACTGCAAATGGCGCGTCGAGCAGTTCGGCGGATCGGAAGGCATCCTCGTCCCGGCCGAGGGCCCCTTCATGCAGGCGGCGCGAGCCGGGCTCAAAGACATCTATAAGAAGCAAGCAGCATTGGTCGGCTGCGGCGGATCGATCCCCGTTGTCGGGCACCTGCAAAAACAGCTCGGCCTGGACTTCGATCCTCGTCGGGTTCGGCCTGTCCGATGACCGCATCCATAGTCCCAACGAGAAGTTCGAGCTGAAGTGCCTGAAGAATGGCATCCTGAGTCAGGCGGCAATTCTGGGGCGGATGGGGAAGGTCGCGTTGTAGTCGCAGCTTAGGCCCTCACCCCAGCCCTTCTCCTACAAAGGGAGAGAGACTGCTTTCGCCTCGCAACACCGTTGCTTCTCCTCCCACCGCATCCGGTTGCGGATGCAGTCATCTTAAGGTTGCGAACTCGCCAAGGCGAGTTCGCCGAAGGACAGGATGAGAGGCAAAAACCTTACCGTTTGCCGGAAAGGTGCTGCTTCCGTGCGCCAGTGAGCCGCAACCGCAGCGCGTTCAGCTTGATGAAGCCAGCCGCGTCGCGCTGGTCGTAAGCGACCGCGCCTTCCTCGAATGTCACCAGTTCCTGGTTGTAAAGCGAGAACGGACTTTCCCGCCCGATGACGTGGGCGCTGCCTTTGTACAGCTTCACGCGCACTGTGCCCGTCACGAATTCCTGGCTCTTGTCGATGAGCGCCTGGAGCATCTCGCGCTCGGGGGCGAACCAGAAGCCGTTATAGATCATCTCCGCATAGCGCGGCATGAGCTCATCCTTAAGGTGCGCCGCGCCGCGATCAAGCGTGATGCTTTCGATTCCGCGATGCGCCGCGAGCAGGATCGTGCCGCCCGGCGTTTCATAGATGCCGCGCGACTTCATGCCGACGAAGCGGTTCTCGACGAGGTCGAGCCGGCCGATGCCGTGTTTGCGGCCATAGTCGTTGAGCCGCGTGAGCAGCGTCGCGGGAGACAATGCCTCGCCGTTGATCGAGACCGCATCGCCGCGCTCGAAGCCGATTTCGATGATCTCAGGCTGGTCAGGTGCATCCTCCGGCGCAACGGTCCGCTGATAGACGTAGTCCGGAGCTTCCACCGCCGGGTCTTCAAGGAGCTTTCCCTCCGACGACGTATGCAGCAGGTTCCCATCCACCGAGAACGGCGCTTCCCCGCGCTTGTCTTTCGTGACGAGGATCTGGTTTTTCTCCGCGAAATCGAGAAGCGCTTGCCGCGACTTGAACTCCCACTCGCGCCAGGGCGCGATCACCGTGATGTTCGGGTCCAGCGCATAGTAGCTCAGTTCGAAACGAACCTGATCGTTGCCCTTGCCGGTTGCCCCGTGGCAAACCGCATCCGCGCCGGTTTCATGCGCGATCTCGATCTGGCGCTTGGCGATGAGCGGCCGCGCGATCGAAGTGCCGAGCAGATAAAGCCCCTCATAAACGGCGTTCGCCCGGAACATCGGGAACACATAGTCGCGCACGAAATCCTCGCGCAGATCCTCGATATAAATCTGCTTGATGCCAAGCAACTCCGCTTTCCTGCGAGCGGGCTCAAGCTCCTCGCCCTGACCGAGGTCCGCGGTGAAGGTCACCACCTCGCAACCGTAGGTGACTTGCAGCCACTTCAGAATTATCGACGTATCGAGGCCGCCGGAATAGGCGAGGACGACTTTCTTGATGCTTTTTTTCTCGGACATGACAGGCTCATGGTAAATGGGATTTGCGTTCGCATAGCGGAGGCTGCGCTTAGCGGCAAGAGGACGAAGGGATGGCCCGTCTCACCTTTTGGTTCGAGTTCGCATCGACATACAGTTACCTGTCGGCAATGCGGATAGAGGAGATGGCTAGAAAAGCCGATGTGGAGGTGATTTGGAAGCCGTTTCTGCTCGGCCCGATTTTCAAAGCGCAGAATTGGGACACATCGCCCTTCAATATCTATCCCGCCAAGGGACGCTACATGGTGCGCGACATCGAGCGCATTGCCGAAGCTCGGGGCTTGGTCTTCCGGCTACCCGATCCCTTCCCGCAGAATGGGCTTCTTGCCGCCCGTCTTACGCTTGTCGGTCTGGAGGAGGGCTGGGGATCGGCGTTCATTCGATCCGTCTTCACACTGGAATTTGCGGAGCATCAGAATATCGCCGAGCAATCGACGCTTGCGACAGCGCTTGCGGCTGCGGGAGCACCCCAGAACCATGCCTTTGAGCGAGCCCAATCGCCCGAAGTCAAAGACAAGCTACGCGCCAACACCGAGGAGGCGCAGGCCCGAGGAATCTTCGGCGCCCCAAGTTTTACAACCGAAAGCGGGGAGCTGTTTTGGGGAGACGACCGGCTCGAACATGCTCTTCTGTGGAGCAGCCGAATAAATTAATCACTTCACTTGCAGTTCGGTCAAAAAGATGTTCTAGGGTGCGCTTCGATCCCAAAAAGGGGTCGACACGGATCTTTTAGGAGACATGGATCTATGCGTATTCTCTTAGCCGCCGCTCTAGCGGCCTCGCTCGCAGCCGGGACGCTGTCAGCGGTTGCACAGACTGCTGCCACGCCCGCCAAAGAGAAGGCTTGCACGAAATTCAAAGATGAGACTTCTTGCCCGACACCGCGTTGCGGCTGGTCCAAGCCGGGCGACGCCAAGGGCAAATGCAAGACGGCTCCCAAGCCGAAAACCACCTAGTAGTGTCACGATGGCCGCCGCAAGGGCGGCCATCATGCGTTACTGGCCCCAGGAGAAACCCCAGGTGAGCCCGCCCGGTGTCGAAACTTTGGCCATGAATGGCGAGGCAGTGTTGCCGCCGAACGAGTAGGGGTTGCGTTGCGCTGCGGCCGGCATCAACAAGTTGGTCCAGAAGTTCATGCCCTCTGTGAAGGCGGCCCATGGATTGAAGGCCAAGGGATTGACATTTCCCATCATGAATGGGGAAAACGACATCGGGTCTTGGCCTTGATACAATCCGAAGGGTGTTGAGCCTACTTTTGGGAAGCCAAATCCGCTCCACGCGTTATTAAGGAAAGTCATGCCGTCGCGGGCAACCCGGTCGAAGGCGAGCACCGCAGCTATTTGAGCGAAAAGCGCATTGGCGCGGTTTCCAAGCGCAGTCAGCGATGAGGTGAAGGCCGCTATCGCCTGCCGCAGGAGATCCACGGCGAAATCTCCAAAATCGCCTGCTACGCGAATTTGTCCGCGCGCTGCCGGGCGCGGGCAGGAGGGGCAGTGTTTTGGCGTGCGAAGAGCCGCTGCCATTCGAGAATGACTTGCTCTCGGTGTAAAATGGAGACCAGAAAAACATGGGTGCCCCTTGGGTTGGCTTTATGCCTGATTATTGAGGATAGCGCAGTTTATGTTGCACTGCAACATAGCGTATCCCTAATATGTACCATAACCTGGATCTGGGGCGCGTCTCAAATATCAAGGTTGGAAACCGAAAGCGCGTTTTGCTGAATGAACTCGCGCCGGGGTTCGACCACATCGCCCATGAGCTTTGAGAAGATCTCATCGGCGTCGTTCAGTTCGCCGAGCTTCACCTGCAGCAAGGTGCGCACATTCGGATCGAGCGTCGTCTCGTGAAGCTGCCCGGGGTTCATCTCGCCCAAACCTTTGTAGCGCTGCATGGTGACTCCGGCGCGGCCCGCCGCGAACACGGCATTCAGGAGGGTGCGAGGCCCGAAGACCGGTGTTTCGGTCGCTTTGCGTTCCAGCACGACCTTGCCTGAAAACAAGGCGGAGAACTCAGCATGATAGGTGTGCAGCTTTCGGGCATCCGCGGACTGAATAAGTGCCCAATCGACGTTGTGGGCCTCCCTCACGCCGCGCACCTCGCGGGAAAAGACAAAACCGCCATCGGCGCCTCGGCTCCAGGTCCAGCCCTGCTCCGTCTCCTCCGAAATGGCCTTCATGCGGTCCACCACCGTGCCGGCGAGGCGCTCCGCCTCTTCTTCATCATTGACGAGCTTCGGGTTGAGAAGCCCGCCAACGGCGGCCTGTTCCACCACGTCGCGGAAATAACGCATGTGCAGCCCATCCAGCACATGCAAGAAGGACCGCGCCCGCTCGACATTTGAACGAAGGTCGCGCCCCGAGCGCCGCTCACCGGCTTCCGATTTCAGAACGGCTCCGTCGAGGCCGCCGTCGATCAGGAAGTCTTGGAACGCAGTGTCATCCTTGAGATAGCTCTCGGAGTTCCCGCGCTTAACCTTATACAGCGGCGGCTGCGCGATATAGAGATGGCCGTTTTCCAAGAGTTGCGGCATCTGGCGATAGAAAAACGTCAGAAGCAGCGTGCGGATATGTTTGCCGTCCACATCGGCGTCCGTCATGATGATAATGCGGTGGTAGCGAAGCTTCGAAATATCGAAGTCGTCGCGGCCGATGCCGGTGCCAAGCGCCGTGATCAGCGTCCCGATCTCCTGGCTTGAGAGCATCTTGTCGAAGCGCGCCCGCTCGACGTTCAGGATTTTGCCGCGCAGGGGAAGCACAGCCTGATTGGACCTGTCGCGGCCCTGCTTGGCCGAGCCGCCCGCGCTGTCGCCCTCGACGAGGAACAGTTCGGACTTTGCCGGATCGCGCTCCTGACAGTCGGCGAGCTTGCCAGGAAGGTTCGCGACATCGAGCACGCCCTTGCGCCGCGTCAGTTCGCGTGCCTTCCGCGCCGCCTCGCGCGCTGCCGCCGCCTCGGCCACTTTCAGGATGATAAGCTTGCATTCGACGGGGTGCTCCTCGAACCACGCGCCAAGCGCCTCCGTCATGATGCCTTCGACCGCAGGCCGCACTTCCGACGACACCAGCTTGTCCTTGGTCTGGCTCGAGAATTTCGGATCGGGCACTTTAACCGACAGGACGCAGGTCAGCCCCTCGCGCGCGTCGTCGCCGGTCAGTTGCACCTTCTCCTTCTTGGCAATGCCGGAGGAGGTGGCGAAGGTGTTGACCGTGCGCGTAAGCGCCGCGCGGAAACCGGCCAGATGCGTTCCGCCGTCCCGCTGCGGGATGTTGTTCGTGAAGCAGAATACGCCTTCGTGGTAGCCATCGTTCCACCACAGCGCCGCCTCGATTGTGATCCGTGGCTCGCTCGGATCGGTGTCCTTGGTTATCGGGGAGCCGTCCAGCAACCGCTCGGCCTTGATGGCGATAGGCTCGGCGAGCAAGGGTGTGCGCGCCCGGTCGAGATATTGGACGAACTCCCTGAGGCCGCCGTCATATTTGAACTCGCTCTTCACCGGCTCGACGCCGCGCAGATCCAAAAGGTTGATGTTGACCCCGGAGTTCAGGAACGCCAATTCGCGAATCCGATGCTCCAGCGTCGCGTAATCGAACTCCACCATGGTGAAGGTTGCGGGGCTCGGCGTGAAGGTGACGCGCGTGCCGGACTTGCCCGGCGTTTTGGCCACGATCTTCAGCGGTTCCTCAGGCGACGCCATCGGCAAAGGCCATGAAATGCTCTTGCCCGCCCCGCCAAACCGTCAGCTCGAGCCGCGTCGAAAGCGCATTCACAACCGAGACGCCGACGCCGTGCAGGCCGCCTGAAACCTTGTATGAATTCTGGTCGAACTTTCCGCCCGCATGGAGCTGCGTCATGATCACTTCGGCGGCGGAGACACCTTCCTCTGATGGATTTCCGTCGGAATGCCGCGCCCGTTATCTTCCACGGTCACGGAACCGTCCGCGTTCAACGCCACGGTTACAAGATCAGCGTAGCCCGCAAGCGCCTCGTCGATGGCGTTATCGACGACTTCATAGACCATGTGATGGAGGCCGGAGCCGTCGTCCGTATCGCCTATATACATGCCGGGGCGCTTGCGCACTGCATCGAGGCCCTTCAGAACCTTGATGCTGTCGGCGCCATAGGCTTCCGCCGCCATTTCCATGCGTGTTGCTGCTTCCATAAATTGCACCTGATCAACCGCGGATTACGCGTATTTGCTTTTCTATTATTTAGTGTTCCGGAGCGGATTCTGCATCGTTTGCGGGCACAATAGCCCCGTTTGACACAAGAAAAAGCTGCGTTTCTGTGACATTCCGGAGGGGCGAAAAGATGTCCGCATCCGTCCCGGTCATCCAAACCTGGGCGTTCAAGCTCGCGATGGAGGAAAACAGCGCAAGCCGGCGGCCAAGATCGAGATGCGCCGCGATTTCATCGAGCAAAATCAGAGGCGATACGCCGCCGGATGTTCTCTTGATAAGGCGGGCGTGAGCGAGGACGAGACCGATGAGCAGAGCCTTCTGCTCGCCCGTCGAGCACATTTTGCCGAGTGTGTTCTTGGGGCCATGCGTAACCTCGAGGTCGCTCCGGTGCGGACCCGTCAGTGTACGTCCTGCCGCGCGGTCGCGATCGCGCGCGCTGGCGAGAAGCTGGCGATATGCATCGCTCATCTCGCCTTCGTCCATTGTGCCGGCCTGCTCTTCGAGAGGGCCCTGGAGCGCCAGCGCGGCCCACGGAAAGACCGAGTCGGGATCACGTCCGCGTTCCTCAACGATTTCGGCGGCCAGGCTTTCGGTGGCGCGCCTCCGGGCTGCGGCCATGCTTACCGCCGCATCCGCCATTTGGGCCTCGATCGCAGTCAGGAGCTGCGGCGGGCTCAAGGACTCGAGCGCTTTGTTCCGCTGCCGCATTGCGCGGTCAAAAATGGCGGCGGCGCTGGCATAGGAGGGCTCGAGGCTGAGGACCAGCCGGTCGAGAAATCGGCGGCGGTCGCTCGCCGGTCCGGTGAAGAGGCCGTCCATGGCGGGCGTGAGCCATAACATCCGCACGGAGGCGAGCGCGCCGGAACCTTTCGCAAGGGCGTGATCGATTTTGACGATGCGCGCGGCGCGAGCGCTCACGGTTCCGTCCGGTGAGGGCTGAACGCCGGTCCCGATCTCAATGTCTTCGCCCGCGATCGAAACGCGGGCGGCAATCGCCCAGCCGCCAGCGCCACCGCTTCGCGCAAGTTCGGAAAATGGCAGCGACCTCAGACCGCGCCCGGCGGCCAGAAGCGAAACAGCCTCAAGGCAATTCGTTTTGCCTGCACCGTTGGGGCCGACGAGGACAACCGGGCCGGGTTGCACCATCATGGTTGCGGCGCGGTAATTCCGAAAATCGGTGAGCGTCAGCTTTCCGATCCAAATTCGGGATGATGTCTCCAAGACCTGTGGGGCGGAATGCAATCGTCTTATCGAAGCAAAAGCCAGGGCTAAACGCGCATCGGCATCAGCACATACAATGCAGACGGATCGTGCTCATCCGAGATCAAGGTCGGAGACGAAGCATCGGCAAGCTTGAACAGCGTCTGCGAACCATCGATCTGCGCGGTGATGTCGAGCAGATAGCGCGCATTGAAGCCAATTTCGATGGGCTCATTGCTATAGTCGGCGGAGATTTCCTCCGTGGCCGAGCCCGATTCGGGGTTGTTGGCCGACACGACCAGCCGCCCTTCGCTGGCGTTGAGCTTGACCGCGCGTCCCTTTTCCGAGGAAAGCGTCGAAACGCGATCCACCGCCTTCACCAAATCCGCGTTTTCAAGCAGCAGATTCTTCTTGTTGGTCGTGGGGATGACCCTGGCGTAGTCGGGGAAGGAGCCGTCGATCAGTTTCGAGGTGAGGACCACCTCGCCAACCGTGAACTTTATTTTCGCTTGCGAAAGCGAGATCTCAACCGGTGTCTGATCGCTTTCGAGAAGCTTGATGACTTCGCCGACCGCCTTTCGCGGGACGATGACGCCCGGCATTCCTTCCGCGCCAGCGGGGCACTCGGTCTGCACCTGCGCCAGCCGATGACCATCGGTCGCCACGGCGCGAAGCTTCATCCCGCCATCGCTTTCGATGGAATGCAGATAGATGCCGTTGAGGTAATACCGCGTTTCTTCCGTCGAAATCGCAAAGCGCGCCTTTTCGAAAAGCCGCTTCAACTCGCCACTTTCCAGCGTGAACCGATGCGGCATCTCCGCTTGGCCCATGTCCGGGAAGTCATCGGCGGGCAGAATCGAAAGCTCGAAACTTGCGCGACCGGCAGCGACTTTCAGCCGCCCCTCGCCGCCTTTGCGTTCGATCTTGATTTCCGCCCCTTCGGGGAGCTTGCGAACGATATCGTGAAGCGTATGCGCCGGGACTGTCACCGCGCCCGCGGTCTCGACCTTTGCGGGTACGCTTTCCACGGCCTCCATGTCGAGGTCCGTCGCCTTCAGCGTAAGACTGCCGCTGCCATCGGCGCCGATAAGGATATTCGAGAGAATTGGGATGGTGTTACGGCGTTCGACGATCCCCGTGATATGTCCGAGAGCACGGAGAAGCGCATTCCGGTCAACAACAAAGCGCATAATGACAACCAACCCGCTTGTGCGGTGTTTTGATTTTGAAACGCCAGTTTCACGGCTGGACAACATCTGTCAAGTCCAGCCGCACAAAGCGGCCTTATAAATCTGCTTAGATTGTGCCGTCTTTCAGCATGCGCGACAGCGAGTTCGAGCTCTTCCTTCAACGTCCCATCGTTCTGCTTCAGCGCTTCGATCTTGCGAATGGCGTGAAGCACGGTGGTGTGGTCGCGGCCGCCAAAACGCCGCCCGATCTCCGGCAACGACCGCGCGGTCAGCGTCTTCGCGAGGTACATCCCGATCTGCCGCGGCCGAACAATCGATTGATTGCGGCGGCTGGAGAGAAGGTCCCCGCGCTGGACGCCATAATGCTTGGCAACAATTCGAAGGATGTCGTCGATCTTGACGCGTTTTGGCTCTTTCGAGCGGATCAAGTCTCCGATGGTTCCTTCGGCAGCGTCGACGGAGACGCGCTCGCCTGTGAGCTGATAGGTCGCATGCAAGCGTGTGATGGCGCCTTCCAGTTCTCGGCCATTTTCCGTCAGCTGCGTCGCAAGATATTCCAGGACATCTGATGGAACGTCGAAGCCTGGCGAGGCAGCGGCTTTTTCTGAAGCCCGCCTATGAAGGATTTTTAAGCGAAGCTCGTAATCGAGCATCCCCAGTTCCGCGACGAGTCCGCCGGAAAGACGAGAACGCATCCTCGCGTCGAAGCTTTCAAGAAGCAGCGGAGCGCAATCTGCCGCTACCACTACCTGTTTGCCCCCGTCGATCAGGGAGTTCAGCGTATGGCAAAACTCCTGCTGGAAGGTGCGGCCCTGGAGGAACTCCATATCGTCGATGAGCAAAAGGTCGATGGTGCGAAGCTTCTCTTTGAAAGCCGGAGCGTCGCGGGTTTGGAGCGCCTCCGCGAAGCTGTACATAAACCGCTCGGCGGTGAGATACAGCACCTTCGCATTCGGATTTCGCTGCTTCATCTCCCATGCAATGGCGTGCAGCAAGTGGGTTTTGCCCATGCCGACGCGTGCATGAATGTAAAGCGGGTTATATTTCAGAGGCTGGTCGGAGGAGCTTTCTGCGACTTGCAGCGCAGCGGCGTGAGCCAGCCGGTTCGGCGCACCGACAACAAAGGAGTGAAACGTGTACCGCGGATCGAGGGGCGATCCCTCAAACCCCTCAAGCCCCGTCCGCCCATCGCGTGTGGGCATGTTGACGACGCGAAGCGGGGTCACGCTTGCCGCAGGCAGAGGCCGGGTGGCGACCGCATCGTTCATTTGCGCAACGGGCTTGAGCTTCTCAACCGGAGCGAGGTGGGGCTGGCGAACCCTGAATTCCAGCCTGTTTACGCCGCCAAGCTCGGTGCCACAGCAGGCAAGAAGCTTTTCTGAATAGTGGGATTGCAGCCAGTTGCGCAGAAACTTGGTTGGAACGGACACCTGCACCACGCGGCCGTCATAACCTTCCAGCTCAACGCGTCCGAACCAGCTTGTGAATACATCCTCGCCGAGTTCAGCGCGGAGGCGACTTTGAATGCGCCGCCATTTATGTTCAATCGAAGATGAGGATGAGAGATCCAACGCTTCCATTTCAAAATCCTTCGCCGCCCCATGGGCTTCAGCGTTTCATCGGAAAAAGTTTTTATTCTGCCGAAAAAATCCCGGGGCTACGCTGCCAGTGCGAGTCCCGGAGCCTGCTTCTCCGCTTTGCTGCGCGGAGCGTCACCAGCGTCCGGCAAAACAGAAGCCAGGAGCGACCCAACGGTTGGCTGTCCAGCTGCCCGCGTGAGAGCGTGTGCATGCAAGCTGGAAGGACGCTCAGTCTCAGCGGAGGAAAGGGCTGTGGAAGACGGCGAAAAAACGGCGTCCGCTATATTCGATGCTAAATTTTTGAACTCTCTTGAGGCAAGATACGTCTTCCATGGGATGGAAGAGTGCTCCTCTCTAGGCGCTTCATGCCGCGACCGTGTTCCGGCCCGCGACATTGTGTAATGCGCTTGGTCAACGAGCACCGGGCGCGCTTGAAGCGCTACCGGCGACTTCCATGTGTAGGAGCATGTGGATTGCGGCACTGCCGTTATGCATTTACTTCGCATTCATTTTCCTCCTGCCCAATGCATCGAGAACAGAGAGGTGAACCGAGACGTGAGTCTCGGCGCGCACCATCATCTATCCATCGCCTGATCATGGACAACAACCCGCACGCAGGGGCCACCCCACTTCGCGAGCTCTGGTACGCATTACAAGGTTACACTATCAGGAGGGGAACTTCCCCGTTCGGATGTCTCAACATACAAAGGGCGCCGAAAGCGCGCAAGAGCGGAGGAATGTCGCGAAAATTGGTTGATTTAGGCACCCTTGGCAGCCACGGGCGTCGGAACAAGCGAGCTATCGACCGTAAGGCGTTGTAAAAATTAACGATTTATTAATTTTTTAACGCCGCTCTATCCGAGCTTGTGTCTCCCGCTTGCACTCGCAAAACTTGCGGACTTTGACATAAATGGCACAGCACCTTGTGCACAGCCCAAAAGGCCCAGAGCTTTTTGTTCCCCAGGACCTTGATATATCAGGATTTTTTAGTTCGGTGTCTGATGCATATCAGACGGCAGCAACGCTGTGATGCAAATTCGCACCAGCAACTAAAAATCTATGCCGCAGCGCCCAGAGCCTTGATACGAGCAGACAGGCGGGAGATTTTCCGCGACGCTGTGTTCCTATGAACGATGCCTTTCAAGGCCGAACGCATGATCTCGGGTTGCGCTTCACGAAGGGCGACGGCAGCCGCTTCCTTGTCGCCGGATGCGATTGCCTCCTCGACCTTGCGGACGTAAGTCCTGACCCGGCTGCGGCGAGCCTTATTGATGAGTGTCCGGCGCTCCGCCTGGCGGGCGGCCTTCTTTGCCGATTTCGTATTTGCCATGTAAAAAATCCTTTCGCGGGCGGGCGACCCGCGATCCAAGCTTCAACTGGGATGGAAAGATGCCCGTATGCCCGTAGGCAGCAACCTTCGATGCATATACCTTCGACAGGAATGAGCGTCAATGTTAAGGAGGCCGTGTCCACCTATTGGCGATCATCCGCGAGTTCAAGAAGTTCCTCCCGGCTGAGGATAAACCCGCTTCCGATCCAGGCCTCTTCGAGTCGTTTGAGGCGCTCTCCCAGCGCTGCGCCCGACTTCCATCCCCTTTCGATCAGATCGGCGCCCCCGATCGGAAATTTCGGCCGCTGCCATGAGCAAAGAAGCCCGACCGCGGATGTCCATGCGGTATCGCTCGGGGATGCGCCTTGAGAAGCCCAGGCGAGCAAAACATGGCCGAGGTAAAGGCGTGGGCCGAGCCTGTAGAGCGCCGCTTTCAAATCGCGCGCGCGAGGTTCGGCAAAGGGAGGCGCTATCGCAAAGTTCAAGAGATCGTTCGCCTCGTGCGAGGAAAGGCGCAACTTCGCCGCAAGACGCGCCGAATCCTCCTGGACGAATACGCCAAGCGCCGCCAAACGGTAG
This sequence comes from uncultured Alphaproteobacteria bacterium, assembly GCA_963833565.1. Taxonomy (GTDB): domain Bacteria; phylum Pseudomonadota; class Alphaproteobacteria; order Rhizobiales; family Rhodomicrobiaceae; genus Rhodomicrobium. The sequence continues at coordinate 15,877 of CAWHYO010000028.1, read as the reverse complement.
ATCGGATCCGGGCGCAAGCCCAGCGCATCCTCGATCCGGCACAGGCGATTGAAGCGCTCGCGCCGCGACACTCCTCCAAGAAGAAGAATGAGGACACCGATGTCGTCCATGACCTCGATGGCGTCCAGCGCGCGCCGCGCAACGAAAATGTGGAGCAGTTCAGCGCGGATGCGCTCGCGTGAAAGACGCTGCAATCCGAGCCGCTCCCGAATCGCGGCGGCTACACCCCCGCGGTCGAACTCACCATGCCCGTATTGGGCGCTGAACCGGAAGAAGCGCAGGATGCGCAAATAGTCTTCCTGGATCCTGGTGCGAGCGTCACCCACAAACCGGACGCGGCGCGCCAACAGATCCGAGGCTCCCCCCAGCGGATCGTAGACCTCGCCTTTGCTGCCCGCGTAGAGCGCATTCATAGTGAAGTCGCGCCGGCAGGCGTCCTCGGCCCAATCTTCGCCGAACTCTACCGTCGCGTGCCGCCCGTGCGTCTCAACATCCTGCCGGAGCGTCGTAACCTCGAACGGGACGCCATGCACAATCAGCGTCACGGTGCCATGGCTGATGCCGGTGGGCACGGTCTTGATGCCCGCCCGCGCCGCGAGACGAAGCGTATCCTCCGGCCGCGCCGTCGTTGCAAAATCAACCTCTCTCACCGGCTCATCGAGGAGGGTGTTTCGCACCGCACCGCCGACTACGCGCGCCTCGAACCCCTCGCGGTTGAGGCACGCGAAGACGGCTTGCGTCTCCGGTTTCATAAACCACTCAGCGTGTGCAACGCTCAAGCCTGTCATGGGCGCATCGGGTCAGTTCACTTCCGGCGCGTAGAGCCTCTCATAAAGGTTGCGCAGCATGGCGGCGGTAGCGCCCCAGATGAAGCGCTGCTCGTACTCCATGGCATAGAACAGGATGCGCCGGTCATTCCACTCACGTAAGTGCCGCATGTGATTTTCTTCTTCCATAAGAAAGGAGAGCGGCACCTCGAAGACATCGGCCACCTCGTTCGGATCAGGCGACGGCACGAAGGATGGATCGACGAGCGCGAGAACGGGGACGATGCGAAAGCCGGTGCCGGTGTTATGCAGATCGAGAAGGCTCAAAGGAGTTACCAAATACCTCGATAGTCCGATCTCCTCTTCAGCTTCCCTGAGCGCGGTCTCGATCGGCGTTGCATCCCCCTCTTCGATCTTCCCGCCCGGGAATGCTATCTGCCCGCTATGCGCAGAGAGATGCGCGGTTCTAAGCGTCAGAAGCACCGTCGCCTCCGGTTCGCGCGCGACCACCGGCACAAGCACGGCTGCATTCCTCCAAGCTTCCAGCGCCACGAGGTCTTCAAGCCTTAAATTTTCGTTAGTATTCCCGTCCTCGTCGAGTTTGTGCCCGGCATCGATCCCGTAGGAAGGCGGCTGCGTCACCATCCACCCGGCTTTTTCAAGCGGAACGCCGTGAAGACGCGCGCGAGCCGCAAAACCCTCTGGAGAAAAAGGGTTTAGCGCCTCCTCCTCCGTCAGCTTAAGAAGTTTCTGCATACGCATATCTCCACAATGCTGACAAAGATTGCAGCAGTTGTTGCGGTAGCCCGGGCCGCGTAAATGGAACCAAGAATCAGGCATGAACCTTGCCTGAGCGACGTTGTATCACCGGAAAGCATCAGCATATACTCGGATTAAAATCAGCCCCGCTATCAAAAGGTTGCTTAGAGATGCACCACCCCGCTGAGCCGGACATTGTAAGCCGTGTCGATGACATCCGGACGAAGGTGGCTCGCGTCAAAGAGTCCATATCCAGGGTCATCTTCGGACAAGATACGGTCATCGAGCTCGTCCTTGTTAACATCCTTTCGGGTGGCCATGCACTTCTGATCGGCGTACCGGGACTCGCCAAGACCTCCCTTGTCGAGGCCCTGGGCGGAGCGCTAGGGCTGAATGCGAAGCGCATCCAGTTCACGCCGGACCTCATGCCCTCCGATATTGTAGGCACGGAAGTGCTCGAAGAAAAGGCGGGGTCACGCTCCTTCCGCTTCATCGAAGGGCCTGTTTTCGCGCAGCTCCTCATGGCGGACGAGATCAACCGGGCGAGCCCGAAGACGCAGTCCGCTCTTTTGCAGGCCATGCAGGAGCATCAGATCACCTATGCCGGCCAAACCTATGCGCTGCCCGCGCCGTTCTTCGTTCTCGCGACGCAGAACCCGCTTGAACAGGAGGGGACGTATCCGCTGCCCGAGGCGCAGCTCGACCGTTTTCTTCTACAGGTGGATGTAACCTACCCGGACGCTGCTGCCGAGCGCCGCATGCTCTACTCCACGACGGGCGTCGAGGACAGAACTGTAAAGCCTGTCCTAAACGCCTCGGAGGTGATGGCCGCCCAACGCCTCGTGCGGCAAATTCCGACCGGCGACAGCGTCGTCGATGCGATCCTGAAACTCGTTCGATCCGCCCGCCCCCAGACGGCCGAAGCCGCCCCGCGCGTTGACGAACTGGTGGCCTGGGGACCAGGCCCGCGCGCAAGCCAGGCGCTGATGCTGACGGTGCGCGCCCGCGCCCTTCTCGACGGCCGCTTCGCGCCTTCCATCGACGACGTGATCGCGCTGGCGAAGCCCGTGCTTCGGCACCGCATGGCGCTCACATTTACGGCGCGCACCGAAAACATCGCCGTCGATCAGGTGATCGACGGGCTTATCGATCGCTTGCAATAGGGCCGTGAACCCATTCATGTCATCAGACCTGCTATCCCGGCCCTCGGCTCTCGCCCTTGAAGGCGCCTCCCAGGATTTGGTTGGAAAGTTGCCCGCGCTCCTTCTGGAAGCGCGAAGGGTTGCGGTGACCGTGGCGCAAGGCACGCATGGGAGGCGTCGCGCGGGTCCTGGCGAGACGTTTTGGCAGTATCGCAATTTCGAAGCGGGCGACTCCTCCGCGTCCATCGATTGGCGGCGGTCAGCGAGCTCAAGCCATCTTTTCGTGCGCGAACGCGAGTGGGAGGCGGCTCACACAGTATGGATCTGGATCGACCTGTCTCAATCCATGCATTTCCGCTCGCGCCTGTCGCCAACCTCGAAAGCGGAGCGAGCCATCGTTCTAGCCCTCGCTCTGGCGACCCTTCTGTCGGAAGCCGGCGAGCGCGTCGGCATCCCGGCGCTCATGGAACCGAAAGCGCGGCACAATACCGCAACGGAGATGATGGAGACGCTGGCCCGCTCCATGTCCAGCTTCCAGGGCTTTCCAAATGCAAAAAGCCGCCTGAGCCGCCATTCCGAAATGGTCATTTTCAGCGACTTTCTCGAACCGGAATCAACTTTGGCCGAGCTCTTCAATGGGTTCGCCATGCAAGGCGTTCGCGGGCACCTCATGCAAATCCTGGATCCCGCGGAGGAAAGCCTGCCCTATCAGGGCCGCGTTGAGTTCATCGACGCCGAGAACGGTGCGCGCTATGTGGCCGAGCGCGCCGAAACGCTGAGGGCCGATTACCAGCAGAAGCTTGCCGCGCATAAGGCAGCCATTGCGCTCCATGCGGCAAACGTGGCTTGGACGCCTTTCCTGCATCACACCGATCATCCCGCGGTCGAGGCGCTCCTGCCGCTGCACATGCATCTTTCCGGGCTCGAAAAAGCCTATCGCGCCAAAGGCCTCCTCAAAGGCCAAACCGCTGCAAGGAATGGCCTGTCATGATGCCGGGGCTTCTTGGACCTTTGAGCTTCGCCGCGCCCTGGATGCTTGCAGGGCTGGCCGCGCTGCCGGTCATCTGGTGGCTCTTACGGTTGATGCCGCCGCGGCCGGAAACGGTGGCCTTCCCGCCGACCTCGCTGCTTCTTGGCCTCAAGGCCAAGGAAAGAACGCCTGTGCGTAGCCCCTGGTGGCTTACAGTCCTTCGCATGCTTGTCGCCGCCGCGGTGATCGGCGCTTTGGCTGGCCCCTTCATCAAGCCCCCGGCAAGCGCTTCGGCGGCGCTGGGAGGGCCGCTTCTTGTGGTTGTCGATAATGGCTGGGCAGCGGGAAGCCGGTGGGCTGCCCGCAAAGCATTCGCGGATCAGATTGCAGATTTGGCAGAAGACAACAATCAGACGCTCATCCTCGCGCAGACAGCCGGGCCTTCGGCACCAATTCAACCGCTGACGCCAGCGGAGTTCCGCGAGCGTTTCGCGTCGCTTCTGCCGCAGCCCTATCCAAGCGATCGCTCCGCACTTGCTCAGCAGATCGAAAAAGAACTTGGTTCGCGTCGCGGAAACATTCGCGTGGCGTGGCTTGCAGACGGCGTTGACGATGCTGGCGCTGATGCGCTCGGCAAGGCTCTCAGCGGGCTCGCCGCCGACGGAACTATCGATGTCTACAGCGACACGGCGGGATCGGGACCGCTCGCCCTTACCCAGCCGGCGGCAAACGCCGCTGGTCCGATCCGCGCCCAGGTCTTGAAAGCCGAGCCTGGACCGCGGGCCGGGCTGGTGGCTGCGGTTACCACGCGTGGCGACAGGCTGGCCGCTGTTCCCTTCGACATCGCAAGCGCAAAGAGGACTGCGGACGTATCGCTGGATCTTCCCCTTGAGCTTCGAAACCAGGTTGCCCGGCTCGAAATCGTGGGCGAGTCCTCGGCGGGCGGCGTTTATCTTCTCGACGGGCGGTCGCAACGGCGGCGCGTCGGGCTCGTTGCGAGCGAGGGCACGGACGAGGCTCAGCCGCTTCTCTCTCCAACCTACTATCTTGAGCGGGCGCTGACGCCTTTTGCAGAGGTCACGAAGGCCCAAACCGCCAACCTCGACCAAGCTACAGCGGACCTTATCAATACCTCTCCTTCGGTGATCATTCTTAGCGACGTGGGGCGCCTCTCAAGCAATGTGGCCGATAGGCTTCGAAGCTTCGTGGAAAAGGGCGGCATGTTGATCCGCTTCGCGGGGCCAAGGCTTGAGCAGGGCGGCGATAAACTTCTGCCTGCGCCGTTGCGCGAAGGGGGGCGCACGCTCGGCGGAGCCATGACCTGGGCCTCCCCGCAAGCACCTGCGGCCTTCGAGCAGGGCTCTCCATTCGAAGGGCTGGCCGTGCCGAAGGATGTCACCATCTCGCGCCAAGTGTTGGCCGACCCGGCCGCCATGCCAAGAGAGACGGAGGTCTGGGCACGGCTTTCAGACGGCACGCCCCTTGTCACGGCGGCAAAGCGTAGCTCGGGAACGCTTGTATTTTTCCATATTACCGCCAACCCGGATTGGTCTAACCTCCCCATCTCGGGCCTGTTCGTGGAGATGATGCGGAAAACTCTGGAGCTTGCGCCGTTGCAGGTCTCGCAAGGCGGAAATGCGTCCGCTCCCTCCGGGGAGGCGTCGCGCGTCGATGTCAGCCAGGATGCATCCTTGAAGCCATGGCGGATCCTGGATGGTTTCGGCAAGCTCTCCGAGCCCGGCGAAAGGGTGCAGGCAATTCCCGCCGCAAAGATCGAAAAGGCGCACGCGAATGCGGCCAATCCCGCGGGGCTCTATGGCACGCAAAATGCTTTGAGAGCGATCAACGTCGTCGGAGAAGGAGAGACGCTGGTGGCGCTGAAGACGCCCAGCAACGCGCATGTCGTGGTGTTTTCGGAAGCGAAAACCATAGCGCTTTCGCCATGGCTTTTCCTTCTGGCGCTGGGGCTTTTCCTGGTGGACGGCGTGGCTTGCGCTCTTTTCCTCGGGCCGGGCTCCATCCCGTGGCGGAGAGGAGCGGCTGCGATGCTGGCGCTCGGGCTGTTCCTTGGGCTGGCGCCTGATTGGCGCGCGCGCCGAAACGAAGTCAGCCAAAGATGCGGCGGCCTTCGCGCTGCAGGCGTCGCTGGAAACTCATCTCGCCTACGTGATGACTGGAAACGCGGAGGCCGACCGCGTTAGCCAGGCCGGTCTTTCGGGCTTGTCGAAAATCCTGACAGCCCGGACGGCCGTCGAGCCGGGCGATCCGATGGCGATCGATCCCGCCCGCGATGAGCTTGTATTCTTCCCGCTGATCTATTGGCCCGTGCTGCCAAATGCTGAGCCTTTGTCGGATGCCGTGCTCGCTAAGGTGGACGCTTATATGAAGCAGGGCGGACTGATCGTCTTCGATACTAAGAACGACGACTCCAATCCAGGCAGCCTCTTGTCGTCGGGCGTTACGACTCCGCTGTCGCAGCTTCTGGGCAAACTCGATCTGCCGCCGCTGCAGCGCTTGCCGGACGATCACGTTCTGACGAAATCCTTTTATCTGCTGCAATCTTTCCCCGGCCGCTGGGATAATGGCGATCCCTGGGTAGAGGCGCGCTCCGATACCGCAGACGTGACCAAGAAGGCAGTCAAATCCGACGGCGTGAGTTCCATCATTGTGTCCTCCAACGATCTCGCGGCCGCCTGGGCGCTCGACGATAACGACCGGCCTATGTTCGCCGTCGTCCCCGGAGGCGAGGATCAGAGGGAAATGTCGTATCGCGTCGGCGTAAACATCGTTATGTATGCGCTGACCGGAAACTACAAAGCGGATCAAGTGCATGTGCCCGCGATCCTGGAGCGCCTCGGGCATTAACCGCACAAGAAGAGCAGCACAGGCCTCATGAACTGGTCCGTTGAGTTTTTCCCATTCTTTTCGCCCGAGCTGCTTGCGGCTTGCGCCCTTCTTTGCGTGGCGGTGATCGGGCTCTCGGCCTGGCGCAACCGCAGGGGCGTCGCGCTGCGCACGTTAAGCCTTGCGTGCCTGCTTCTCGCCTTGGCCAACCCGAACCTGAAGAGTGAAGATAGAAAGCCGCTCCCCAACATCGCTGTCGTCGTCGCCGATGCCAGCTCAAGCATGCAGCTTGCAGGGAGGGGTGAGCGCGCTCGTCAGATCGAGGCCGAGCTGAAAGATAAGCTTACGAAAATCCCCAATCTGGAAGTCCGCTGGGTCCATGCGGGGGGTACGGATCAGCCCGGTGGCGAAGCCACAAATCTTTTCAGCGCACTCGACACCGCTATGGCCGACATTCCGCAGGGCCGCATGGCGGGTGCGATTTTCATCACCGACGGCCAGGTTCACGATGTGCCGCAGGAGCATGGCCGCCTCGGCTTCGACGCGCCGCTGCATGCGCTGATCACCGGATCGCCGGACGAAAAGGACAATCGCATACAGGTTGTCTCCGCGCCGCGCTTCGGGCTGGTCGGCTCCGAGCAGACGGCCGAGGTGAAGGCGGAGCGCAGCGGGAAAAGCACCGATGGCCAGCCCGCCACATTCATTATACGCCGCGCCTCGGGCGCTTCCGAAATTGTGCAGGCCCCCTATGGCAAGCCGGTTCCCATACGCCTGCGCTTCGACAGGGCTGGCCCGAACATCGTAGAAGTTGAGCTGAAGCCCGAGCCGGGCGAGTTGACCACCATCAACAACAAGACGGTGATCCAGGCGCAAGGCGTGCGCGAAAACCTGCGCGTCTTGCTTGTCTCGGGCGAACCGCACGCCGGCGAGCGCACCTGGCGCAACCTGCTGCGTTCCGACGCAGCCGTTGATCTCGTGCATTTCACCATTCTGCGGCCACCAGAAAAGCACGACGGCACGCCCATCGATCAGCTTTCGCTGATCGCTTTCCCAACGCGTGAACTCTTCTCCGAGAAGCTCAGCCAGTTCGATCTGATCATCTTCGACCGCTATCAGCGCCGCGCTGTGCTGCCAATGATCTACCTCGATAACGTGGCGCGCTATGTCGAGCAGGGCGGAGCTGTGCTTGTCGCTGCGGGTGCGGATTACGCCTCTCCAGTCAGCCTTGCGCGCACGCCTCTGGGCACCATTCTGCCGGCCCGGCCGACAGGGCGCATTGTCGAGGCGCCGTTCCGGCCCGCGATCACGAAAGAAGGCGAGAAACATCCGGTCACGGCTGGCCTTCCGGGCGCGCCGCGCAAGGAAGGCCAGGAGCCGAGCTGGGGCCACTGGTTCCGCGTGGTCGACTCGCAAGCCGAGCGCGGCGAAGTTGTCATGAGCGGCGCGGAAAACAAGCCGCTCCTCATCCTCGACCGGAGGGGGAGCGGCAGAGTCGCGCTGCTCCTGTCCGATCACGCCTGGCTTTGGGCGCGGGGCTACGAAGGCGGCGGCCCGCATGTGGATCTCTTACGCCGCCTCGCGCATTGGCTGATGAAAGAGCCCGACCTCGAAGAAGAGGCGTTATCGGCGCGGGCGGGCCGCCACGAGATCACCATCGAGCGGCGCACCGTGAAAGCGCAGGTCGGCGAAGCGACAATGACGACGCCATCGGGCCGCGAGGTGAAATTCACCCTCGATCAGCAGGCGCCCGGGCGCTTCGCCAAGACAGTATCGACTGATGAACCCGGCGTACACCGAATCGCCATGGATGGTTTGAACGCGATCGCCATCGCCGGTGAGATGAACGCGCCTGAGTTCCAGCGCGTCGTTGCGACCGACGAGCCGCTGCGGCCGATCCTGGACAACACGGGTGGCGGAGCCTTCTTCCTCGGAGGGACTGCGGGGGCGCCCGCCTCCAGCACGCCATCGATTTCGATGGTCCGGTCCGGCCACCGCTTCGGCGGCGCGTCCTGGCTCGGGCTGAAGGCGCGCGACGCGTTCGAGGTGACGGCGATCTCCTACACACCGCTCATCGCCGGGTTCGCCGCGCTCGGCATCGCGCTCGGGCTTCTGTCTCTGACGTGGTATCGCGAGGGGCGTTGAAATCCGTACCGGAGACCGCGATTCTAGTTGGAAGGGATTCCCCTGACTAAACCGCGATAGGCCTCAAGCGCTTCAGGAACAAGCTCGGCGTAGAGAATGCGCGCCGGGTCGACCGGCCCGGGGAACACGATCCGTCCCAGCGGCGGCGCACGAAATCCAGCGCGTGCATAGTAGGGCAAGTCGCCCACAAGGATCACCAGCCGATAGTCAAGGTCGCGCGCACGCCCGAGTCCGTGCAGCATGAGCCGAAGGCCATGGCCCTGGTTTTTGTGATTGTCGGCGATGATCAGGGGGCCGAGCAGCAGGGCTTGCGGGACGCCTCCGATGGCGACCGGCGTGAAGTCCACCGAGCCGATGATTTCGCCTTCGAGAACAGCGCAGAGATTGAGCGAGGGTTCGCACATCCCGCCTTCGCGCACGCGGTATGCGGTGCGGGCGAAACGGCCCGGCCCGAAGGCCTTTTCATTTAGGGAGAGCAGGGCATTATGATCGTCCGGCGTTTGCAGCCGGATCAAGGCGGTTGGCATCGTCATCGCGAACCTGTTTCTATGGGGAAATAATATTAAAGGAGGCTCGCGTCGCCTAAGTGACATGCCCCCTGCCAACGCAGCCGCTATCGCGGCTCGATCCATCGTCGGTGCGCGAAAGCGCATATATGGCAGGTGCTCAGTGTCCGCATGCGAACTGAAATACCATGACTGCCGGGACACGTAAACAAGCGCGCTCGAAAGAGCAGCATCGCGATAGAAGCGCATCGCCTTAGTCAGCGAGCCTCCAGATTGCAGTGGCAACAACGACTGGCAAAATGGCGATAATCGACCCAAGCAGGAAGAGAAGAACGCTTGCAACGGGATAGGAAGAGGAAGTCAACAGTCCACGCAGGCCGGCTGTGTCCGTGGCCAGGATGAGCGCCCCCCACACCAAGCCGGTGACGCATCCCAAGACGCAATGCGTAAGGAGATAGGGTGGTATCGATCGCGGCGACTCGTCGTGTTCCACGCACGCAGAATGCTGCGCGTGGGGCTCCGTTCCGCGAGGCGGGTGGCGGCGCGGCCTCCCGATCGAACATAATTGCGTGAGGAGCATTGTGCAGACAAAGGAGCGCTTGTCGCAAGCGACGCCCCCTCATAAGACGTCGATACGAGAGTTGAACCATGGCTGCGCCGAAAAAAAAGCGCTGGTCGCAACATGTCACTGAAACAAGCGATGCGTTAAGCCTCGAGCCGGAGGTGTTCACCCTCGACGACCCCGCCATGATCGCGCGCTCTCTTAGCGAATCCGCCGAGGAAAGCACGCGCCGAAAGGGAGGGCCGTTTCGCTCGGCAATGTCGATGCTGACATTTTATATCAATCGCGCCGGCAAAAACCTTCCTGAACGCCGCAAAAAAATCCTCGAGAAGGCGAAGGATGAATTGCGCCGTCTTTATGGTAGATTGCCGCGAAGACAGCGCTAAACCCAAAATCAAGAAGGTCACCCATGCCCCTCGAAAATGGCCAGGAAGGCAAGGAAAAGCATTACCCCGAGGAACTTCGTCACAAGATCGATGAAGGAGAAGGCGCCGATAAAGCCGTTGCTTCCGATCCAGCGGCGGTTCCACTTGGCACGGACGCGGAGGCGGGCGGCCACACTCCAACTTCGCAGGAAGTCGAAGCGGCGATAAAGGAGGAGACGAAGCCCGTGTCTCAAGAAGCGCAAGACCCCGAGAAGCTCGACAAATCGTACTACGCGGAAGCCTCCCTCACGAAGAAAATTACCGTTTTTGCGTTGACCACGGTCCTGATCCTGATCGCGCTTGGCCTGATCTACTGGTATTTGCCTCTGGGAACGCCCCGCTAGATCGGGTTAGCATTACAGTTGCAATTTCACCTGGAGATGGGCCTTCCTGGCGGCTGCCTGATGCGTTCTTCGCCAGAGGGACCAGGCGATGATGCGCGCTGGCTCGATGCGCCTTTGCGCGAGCTTTGTGGCTATGCGGCGGATTTCCTGATTGGACCAGCGGATAAGCGGCGGATCGGCGGGATCTTCAACCGCCGTTTGGGTTTGGCCGAGGCTTGTTGGCCCGATGCCGGATCGTCGCCGTCATGGCGAAGGCCAGCATGATGAGTGAGACATGGCGATTCCATCCATGCCAGGAGCGGGTCTCGTTATGATCAAGGCCAAGCTCATTTTTCGCCGTCTCGAAACTGTCCTCGATGGCCCAGCGGCAGCCCTCCACACGCACCAGTTTCTCGATCGAGGTTCCAACTGGAGCCCAGGTGGAGAAAAAGGACAGGTCTTGATCTGCGACGGTGCGGCGGATCAAAAGGCCGCGCGCGATGGTGGCCGTGCTTGGGCGTTCCTCCCTGGCGGTTTTCGGATGCCGGCTCGTCGGGGCTGTCTCGAGGTTTCACAGAGGCTAGCATCCCAAACCTCTTCAGACACTCAGAACCCTGGAACATTTCCGTTGCGGCATATTCTCAATAGCCGCTTGCAACTCCGGGCGCGAAAGCGGCTTCTCCAACCCTCTTGGCCTGAGTACTCAACCCGCACGGTCATAATAATATGTCATGAAGGATTTGCGTTGGTGTCAGATCCAAAGCGATTTGTTTAGCATTCGGTTGTCTTTGCGTTCCTGCTGCCCGCTCTGTTTGAAAATGGGGTATGTTCGCATGGCAACGATGTTCTCTGTGAGGCTTGCGCTTGCTCTTGTCGTATGTCTTCGAGTTCCTATGGTAGCCGCTTCGGATGAGGCAACTAAGAGCGACGCCGAATCATCATCGGAAGACATACGGAAGCGGGATACGCTCACCGGAAACTGGGGGGGTGTTCGTAAATCGCTGGAAGACGCCGGAGTGACTTTCTCAGTCAACGAGCAAAGCGAATTGTGGGCCAATCTCACGGGGGGGCTAAGGACTGGCGGCACTTATGCCGGGCTGACCACCTCGTCGCTCAAGCTGGATTTGGCCAAGCTCATGAGCTGGCAAGGAGCGACTTTTTTTCGTTAATGCCTACCAAATCCACGGGTTCGGACCTTCGGCAAACTTTGTCGGAAATCAGCAATTTGTCACTAATATCGAGGCCACGCCTTCCACGAAGCTTTACAATCTCTGGCTTGAGCAATCCCTGTTCAATGACCGGGTCAGTATTCGCATTGGCCAGGAGGGAATGAATGACGAATTCATGACGTCCCAGGCGAGTGAGGTCTTCCTCAACGGGAGCTTCGGATATCCCGACCTCAACGAACGCGATTTGCCCTCCAGCGGTCCAAACTATCCGCTCGCCACGCCTATGGTCAGAGCCAAGGTTAAGATCACGGACCAGTTTTCCTACATAGGCGCGATCTTTAACGGTGATCCCGCTGGACCTGGACGAGGCACTGGACCTGAAGAAGAGGACCCGCAGATCAGGGATGCGTCCGGGACCGCGTTCAGACTTCAGGATCCTCCGCTCATCGTCAATGAATTGTGGTACAGCGTCGGCGAAGATAAGCCATCAGCGCCTTTGCCGGGGATCTACAAGATAGGCGCTTGGGTTCACACAGGCAGTTTTGGTTTGTCGAAAAACAATTACACCGGATTACCGCTGCCCTTCACCATTCCAGCCCCTCTTTATCGGGGGAGCTTTTCCGTCTATGCCCTCGCCGATCAAATGGTTTGGCGGAAGCCGGGAACGAAGGATGAGGGCGTCACCCTTTTCGGTCTCGTCATGGGAGCGCCGGAGGATAGAAATGCCGAGGACTTGTACGCCGAAGGCGGATTCAACTGGAAGGGTATCGTCGAAGGCCGCCCGCAGGACGTGTTCGGTGTCGCCTTCGCCTATGCGCACACAAGCAATGCGTTTCGGCGCCTGGGAGAGGAAAGCATTGCCTTGACAGGAAGCGGAGCGTTATACGCGAACAACGAGACAATCATCGAGGCTACATACCTTTACCAAGCCGCACCCTGGTGGACGTTTCAGCCGGATATCCAGTATGTGTTCAATCCTGGCGCATCCCTTCCGCCGCAGGATGCCGGTATCACGACGATCTCGAAGAACGCTCTTGTGATCGGCGTTCGCACCAAGATCGATTTCTAGGCATTCTCTGGCGTCGCCAACATTTGGACTTCCGGGATTTCAGGATCATGCCGGCAATGGCGGGCCGATAAATTTTTGATACTTAAAGCCGTTAGCTGGAGTTTGGCGGAGCGACCTAGCGATAGTGGGGGCCACGCTCTTTTTGATTTCTATCAAGTAACTTTTTGACTACGATCAAAGGTCGCTGTGCGGAACAGCGGCGATGCGGCAGCTTGAGATGGCGAGGTCGAAAGCGTACGAGCCCATTGCCAAAAAAACGAAAGCATTGCAAGCGAACTGATTGTTAAGGATGGTACTATGAAAATGCTGGCGGCTTTGATAGCAACACTCGCCGGAATGCTCTCGATGGTTACCGCGACCCTGGCAGCACCTGCTTCGGCCGCCGGGATGGAACTTCAAGGGGCCGGCTCGACCTTCGTGGCCCCGCTCCTGAAGCACGGTTGGATCCCCTACTTCCAAAACTCCAATCCCGATGTTGGCATCCGCTACGATGCCGTCGGCTCCGGCGAAGGGGTCTCCCGTTTTCTGTCCGGCTCTGTGGATTTCGCGGCCACCGACAACTTCCTTTTGCCAGACGACGCGAAAAAGATCGACGGCGGTGTCGTTCAAGTGCCAAGCGCAGCCGGAATGATCGTGCTCGCCTATAATCTTCCAGGCATCAAGGGGCGGCTTAATCTACCTCAGGACGTTTACGCCGATATCTTCCAAGGGAAAATCCGATCCTGGAACGATCCACGAATTCGCGCCGCGAATAAGGACCTCAAGTTGCCCTCCATTAATATCGCCGTGGTTGCCCGGCAGGAATCCAGTGGAACCACCTACGCCTTCACAAACCATCTTGCGGCGGTTAGTTCGTCTTGGGCGGTAGGGCCGGGCGTTGGCAAGATGATCGAGTGGCCGAATGTCGCGATGCTTGCTCATGGAAACGAAGGTGTCGCTTCAAAGATCAAAATCAGCCAAGGCGCGATAGGCTACATTGAGTACGGCTTTGCCCTTCAGCTTGGGCTGCAAATGGCCGTGCTTGAGAACAAAGCTGGGCAGTTCGTTGCACCGACGCCGCGATCGGGAACCGCCGCTCTGACCCCAACAATGGAGATAAGTCTTGATGCGCTTGATGCGTCAACGACGAATCCCCCGGCATTGAACGCGTATCCAATCGTCACTTATAGCTGGATTCTCCTTTATCCCGGCTATCCTCCTGAAAAGGCTCGTAACTTAGCATCCTTTCTGAACTTTGCCTTCGATGAGGGACAAAGCTATGCACCCTATTTCGGGTATCTTCCGCTGCCCGAGGCCGTAGTGGATCAGGCTAAAGCTGCCCTTGCACGATTTGCTGTCAGCCAGGCATCAGCTTCTGGGAAGGCCAGTGTTGTTCTCGACAAAGTGACTGCTTCGCCGGGCACGAGCGAACCGCTCCCGCAGGCGACCCTCAAGTGACAGATCACTGCGCCGGCTGAGTGTACAGTAGTCGACTACTACTACTTCTGGTCCTATGAACTTCGGCTCGCGGACCCAGGTTGACGAAGCCAGCAACTACTGCAGAAGCTGAGGGGCAAAGTCTCAGGAATTCTAAATCGCTGCCAGCGGGGCGCAACTTCGCCATCTAACTCCGATATGCTATTCGCGGCGGCGCACCAAGCCCAAGATTTGCATTCGAAGTGCACTTGTAGCAACAGTGGTTGCGCGGGTAGAGAGTTCCAATCCGATAGGTGGGGTCGATATGATTTCTGTGTTCTCTATCAAAGCTGCGGAAGTCGTGTCTGCCAACGGACTACTGCCTTCTCCCATCCCCTTCCATGGGCTCGGAGCGACCGAGAAAATTCCTCCGAATGCTGTCTGGGTTGACGTTCTCGATCCTACCGAGGAGGAGGAGCGCAAGATCGAACTTCGTTTCGGCATCGATGTTCCAACTCATTTAGATATAAACTATGTGGAGCCAACGGAGTCTCTGTATGCGGCAAAAGGAGCCCGCTACCTTACTGCGCAAATCATTCCCAACGCCGATGGGCCGGCCAGCTTGGCTCGTGTGACGTTCATTTTGACCGGCACCAGCATCATCAGCGTTCGTTACCAGCGATCTGATGCTTTCGAATTGTTTTCGCGGCGGCTTGCTAATTCTGATGCTGAAGCCATCCCACCCGAAACAATCCTAGCTGGGTTGATAAATACAATCGTAGATCGCATCGCGCACAACATAGAAAAGACGGATCAAAGCCTGGAAGCGCTCTCGACCTCTATATTCGGAATCAATGAGACTGCTGAAAATCACGATAAGCTTTTTAAAAAGGTGTTACGAGCGCTTGGTAAACAGAGCCAACGCATCTCGAATATTAGAGAAAGTCTTGTTTCCTTGGAGCGCGTCTTGCTGTTTCTCTTGCCTGAGTATCAGAGTGCCCGTATCCCAGTCCAACTTCGCGATGACGTGCGCGCAACGCTTCGCGATCTTCAATCGCTCGAAGAACACGCAACGTTTCAATCGCAAAAGCTCCAGTTCCTCCTCGATACCACCCTCGGCCTGATCAACTTGGAACAGAGCCATATCATCAAGCTCTTCTCTGTTTTGGCCGTTATTTTCATGCCGCCTACGGTCATTGCTTCAATCTATGGTATGAACTTTAAGTATATGCCCGAGTTGGATTGGCGTTTTGGGTATCCTTTGGCTCTCTTTCTGATGGTGTCGTCATCATTTTTACTGTATATGTACTTTCGATGGAAGCGTTGGCTTTGATTTAAATGCAACCAAGGACTTAACAAAAAATCTTCGAAAGTGCTTTAGAATCAGCTCAGTAGCATTAGCTCAGTAGCATTAGCACTATCATACGACGAATCCCCGTAACATCGGCAGCTCGACGCCTATGAGGACTTTTTCCTGGGACTGATCGCAGCGCAAAAGACAACGCCCTGCATGAGATCGCAGAGCGGCTCGCGCAAACGCACCGGTTTCGCGTTCGCGATGCCATCGAGGCCGCGGACGCACGCCTCTCTTACCTGCCGCTGCACAGTCCCGATCTCAATCCCATTGAGAAGGCTCTTCGAAGTTGAAGGCGCAGCCCGAACCCTTGAAGCGCTTTGGGCCGCCATCGCCATTTGATTGCGGTGACTGCAGCATTGTGCGGCAATTATTTGCTAAGGGATTCAATGCGGCGTGAGCTGCGACTTTCGGAAGGGGTATTGCACTACCAGCCCCAATTCTTGCGCG
>CAWHYO010000027.1:0-126801 GCA_963833565.1 uncultured Alphaproteobacteria bacterium | reverse complement strand
TTACACCTTCCAATAATTGCTGAGAATTGTTCAATCCGACACCCAGCAAGTTGCTTGAAATGCGCAAAACGCTTATCAATTTGCTCATTGGAATTGGCAAATTGTCGTGCGGTGCACATGGATGATACTGACAGGAGGCTCGTTTCACTTTTGCGTGATAATGCGAGGCTTCCGGTTGCCTCGATCGCCGCGATTCTCGGCATTTCCCGGGCCACGGTGCAGAACAGGATCGACCGCCTCATCAGGGACGGCACCATCACCGGCTTCACGATCAAGCTGAGGCCCGATGCTGAGCCCGCAGCCATCAATGCCATCATGATGATCGAGATCGAGGGCGAGCGCTCGGAGCACATCTTGAAGGCGCTGCGCGGCTTTCCCGAAGTTTCGGCGATCCACACGACCAATGGCCGTTGGGATCTGGTGGTCGAACTTCGGACCGCGAGCCTGGATACGTTCGACAAGGCGCTGCGCCGCATCCGCGAAATGAAGGGCATCGCAAGCTCGGAGACGAGTTTTTTGCTCTCCACCCAAAAGAAATGAACGTGGTCCCCGCCGGCGAACGCGCATGCGCTTGGCGAAGAACCTCCACAGCAATGGTTTCGACGGCATCGAGGTTAGAAGGTGCTCCGCCCCGCCCACGCTTTAGAAAGTGTAAAGCATCTTTATTCATAAGTAGCGGACGGTCGTTTTTCGCCGGCCACGGATGGCAAGACTTTGTTAAGGCACGCCAAAGTACGGCACCGCCCTGACAGCCTCGAGTAGTAGCGCGGAGGAGACGGCAAGCATTCGCCTGCCTTGTTCGCGTCAGAATTTTTGTGTCTCCATGTGGTGTAGAGTTTGGAAGAGTTGATGTCAGTACCAATGTGGGAGCAGGGCTCGGCTCCGAGAGTTCAATCAGCACCACGAGCTTTCCTGGGGTGCGTGTTAACGCTGTTGCTCGCGACGGCGGCCCACGCGGATGAGATCGCACGAAACGAGTCCTCGTTCGCCAAAACTAAGCTCGGGCAAGTCCAGAACGTGTCCATTCATTACAAGACCGTTCGCGGGGCGGAGGTCGCGCCGTTTGCTGCAGTCTTGCCTGAAGCGACACCAGCCGAACGCAAAATTGCCGTTCAGCCGCTCATTGTAAATTTGAAGGCAGGCGGCGCGGTGCAGGCGCAGCCCGTGAGCGCGGCGGTTTCGGACGACGTCCAGCCGCAAAAGCTCGCGGTCGCGCCTCATTTTGCGAAAGCGGACGAAGAAGCCGGGAGAGCGTCGCCGTCCGTTGAGGATCAGCAACGAGGGGATGGTGTTGCGATCTACGATATTGAAAGGGGCAGGGTTTACTTGCCGAACGGCGAGACGCTCGAAGCCCATTCCGGTATCGGGCCGATGCGAGACAACCCCGCTTTCGTGAACCGGCGCAATAGGGGGCCGACGCCGCCTCATATCTATGATCTGACGCTCCGAGAGAGACCCTTCCTCGGTGTGCAGGCGATCCGCCTGACGCCTGTCGGAGGTGACACCGCCGTCTTTGGGCGGGACGGTTTCCTGGCGCACACCTATATGCTCAGAAGACCGGGCGACTCGAACGGATGCGTCGTGTTCAAGGACTACCAACGGTTTCTAGCCGCCTTCAAGAAAGGGCAGATCAAACGGATGGTGGTTGTGCCACGGCTGAGGGAGGCGCCGGGTTTGATTTTGACGGCATTGCATCCGGCAAACGATGGCTGACCCTGCCGCTTTGACGAAACTCGTTTTTGGTCAAATGGCCAGCTACGGCGTGCGCGACGAACATCTCTGCCTCGAAAGCCCTCAGCATTCGGCGGCGAAGTCCTGTGTTGGAAGTGTCTCTCCATTGTGCGCACGCTGCCGGGCATGGCGGCATGGCGGCATGGGGTCGCGAGCCGACGTGCCGGTATTTCTTGCGATCCCATGCAGGTCAAGGCCGCTTCGAGATCCTAATGCGGTCCTCTTCGAGAAGGCCAACACAATCTCGCCTTTGACACTGAGCAGACCCAGCGGTCGCCGTCACGGTAGGACGTTTACTCGAACGCGAATATACGTTTCCAATCGTTTTTCATACTGATGATCTGCCAGCCTTCCTTCTTCGCTTCATCGTACAGCGCCTCGGTAAAGGTCCCGACCCTCGTGTCGGGCAGTCCTCGCGCTGGTCCATAGGCATATTCACGGGCCGCGTCGTCGTGCAGGACTAAGAGACCCAGCCGCGCGCCATTACCTGCGGTGCTGTATTCCAGCATTTCGCGGTCGCCGGTCGAATTGCCAAATGCGATGACCGGGCGCACCCCTATCTCAAGGTGAATACCTTCAGCCTTGCCTGCATTGTTGTCATTCAGTAGCAGCTTTGGCTCCTTGGTCAGGAACGGCTTTCCATCCTTGTCGTAGGCGTATTTCACGCCGCCCGCCGTGCCGACGACCTGCCAGGGTGGGATGCCATAGACCCGCTGCGAATAGACTCGCACGAAATCCTGGCCGCCGCCTGTCACGATGAAGGTGCGGTAGCCATTATCCCGGAGGTATTGCATGACCTCGAGCATCGGCTGGTAGGTCAAATCGGTGTAAAGCCGGTTCCAGCGCGGATGCTTGGCCGTTTCGATCCATTCCGCCACTAGCGTCTGAAACTCATCAACCCTGATCCCGGTGAGGGTCGCCACGGCGAGTTCTTCCAGCTCCTTGAGGGAGAGCCTGGCGATCGCCTCGCGATCGCGAGACAACACGGTCTTGAACGCCTCGACCTCTTTCAGATGCGGCTTTTCCTTCACCACCGCCGGGACGCGGTCCAGGATGTAGACCACCTGCGTATAGACCGGATGCTCGACCCAGGTTGTGCCGTCCTGGTCGAAGGTGGCGATGCGCGCGTCCCGCGGCACGAAGTTGGGGCTCGCCGCGTCGGTGGTCGATTTGACGAGGCCGATAATGGCGGCTTTAGCCGGACCATCGTTCCATGAGGGCAAGGGATCGCCGGGCGCTGCTTGTGCCCGCGCGGGGGTCGACAGAAATGATCCCGACAAGAGCGGCAGCGCCGCAAGCCCGGCGAGCACAGCGCGCCGGTTCGGGCCGGATGAGGAGGATGGCATGATCGTCTCCGGTCAGTCGATGGAGATGGGCCGGTCCGCCCGGCCCGGCGGTTGAACAGCGGGCGCCGCATTCGAGGCGCCCGCGCCTTTCGTTTTGGCCGCTTTCAGCGATCAGTCGCTGGGGTGACCACTACCGGCCTGGACCTGCTTCATGACCTGATCGAGGTTCCAGGTCTCCGGCGCCTGCATCGGCGGAAACTGCTTGTACGACTCGAGTTCTTTCAGCCACAGCAACTGGCCGATAGGCAGCATGTTCCAGTCATACAGGAAGGCCGTGCTTGGAGCCGCCAGCGCGCCGCCAAGGCCGAGCGCCGTCTTCTGGCTTTCGCCGACAGCCTGCTCGAACGGATCGCGCTTGATGTTCTGCACTAAGGTGAAGTGGAACGGAATCAAGCGGCAGAATCCAGCCCGTCGCCCCAGGCTGCGACATGTTGTAATACATCTTCCAGTTCTTGTAGCGCACCGCCGACGGCGTCGATCCTGAGAAGTAGAAGAACACATCGCGCGCGGAAGTTTTTGATTTGCCCTCCAGATATTCGCGCTGGTCGAAGCCGTCGAGCGTGGTCTTCACTATGCCAGGATATTCACCCTTCTCGATCTGCTTTTTCAACTCGTCGCCCTTGGGGCCGCCGGCGATGTCGACCAACGTCGGCAGCCAGTCGAGCGCAGCGAAGAGCTGGCTATGCACCGTGCCGGGTTTGATGTGGCCCGGCCAGCGGACCACGAGCGGAGCACGATATCCGCCTTCCCAGGCCTCGCCCTTCTGGCCCTTGAACGGCGTGACGCCGCCATCGGGGAAGGTGATCTGCTCAGCACCATTGTCAGTCGTGAAGACTACGACCGTATTGTCGAGCTGGCCCATGTCTTCGAGCTTTTTAAGCACCTCGCCGATATTGTCGTCGAGCTGCTTCATGCCGGCTTCGTTGATGCCCCAGTCCTTGCCGCCCTGGGTACCCAGCATGGCCTCGTACTTCGGTGACAGCATCGTCGTCACATGCATGCGCGCCGGGTTGTACCAGACGAAGAAGGGCTTGTTGGTCTTCTTCGGGTCGTGGCTGTCGAGGAAGTCGATGACGTGTTTCGAGATTTCCTCGTCCACCGTTCTCGACCGATCCAGCGTCAGCGGCCCTTCGTCCTTGCAGGACTGATTCTTTTCCGTTCCATCAGAGGAATGGCACCAGATGACCGGGCGCGGCGGCGTCATGCATGTCGCTGTTTTGGGGTCGACGGCTCCGGGAACCTCGGGAAGGCCGGGGATCGGCGTGTTCTTGCACGGCGGCGCAATAACTTGCTCGGTCGGCGTCTTGTTAATGTCGGGGAAGCTCACCTGCTGCATGGCATCGAGGTGATAGAGATAGCCCCAATATTCCTCGAAGCCGTGCGCCGTCGGCAGCGCGGCGGTATGGTCGCCCAGATGGTTCTTGCCGAACTCGCCTGTGGTATAGCCGAGATCGTGCAGGAATTTGGCGATCGCCGGCGTACCGGGCCGCAGATAGGACGGGCTGCCTGGCAGTTGCGGCGGTATCATGCCGGTCCGCAATGGATACATGCCAGTAAAGAACGCATTGCGCCCGGAGGTACAGCTCTGCATGGCGACATAATCCATGAAGACAGCGCCTTCCTGGCCGATGCGGTCGATGTTCGGCGTCTCTCCGACCATGAGGCCGCGATGATAGATGCCGGGCTGCATCCAGCCGATATCGTCGCCCATGATAAAGAGAATGTTGGGCTGCTTGCCTTTCGCTTTTTCCGCTTCCGCTTGTATCGCCCGCTCTTCCCTGCGCTCGTCTCGACGATCCTGCGCCTGCGCGACGGTGGCTAGCATTGTCGCCGACAGCAGCGCGCCGGCTATGAGGCCGAACGCGTATCTGGGGACTTTCGAATGAGGGCTCATGAACTTACCACTCCGTTACCCAACCTCTGTTTACTGCTAATGGCCAAGATAAAGCTCCGCCCGCCCACTCCTTAATGGCCAAGATGAAGCTATGTTATTGCTACGCCGAAGTTATATTGATCAGGCGGCCGACTATTATTACCTCGTTTCCATGGTAATATCTAGTTTACCTTTGTCTGACAGCGATGCAGAAGAGGAATAATGTTCCACCTGCTGGAATGCGCGCTGGCGCTCGAAAAACATGGCAATTACCGGCGGGCGGCTCGGCATCTGCGTGTTTCGCAGCCGACCGTCACCCGTGCCATTCAGGAGCTGGAGCGGCTGTTTTCGGTGACGCTCTTCGACCGGACTAGCCGCGGCTCCGTCCCCACTGTTTTCGGCGCTCTGGTGCTTGAGAGCGCGCGGCGCGTCGCCTTGGACATCGACGACTTGAAGCGCGACATAGCCTTGCTCAAAGGGCTGGATGTTGGCGAACTCCATCTTGGCATCGGACCTATCGTTGCACAGACATGGATGCCGAATGCGGTGGCCGGACTTCTCATCAGTCATCCGCATCTGAGGGTGCGGATCGTAACCCAGGACTGGTGGGATCTGGTCCCGGCTCTGCGGGAACGGCGCATCGATATCGGAATTGGAGAACTGGACTCCATCTCGGACGAACCGGACATCGTTATCAATCCGCTGCCCCACCGCCCGCTTCGGTTCTACTGCCAGGCGGGGCATCCCCTGGCGCGCGCCAAGGGGCTGACCGTCCAACAGATCGGCGAGTATGCGCTGGTGGCGCCAAAGCTTCCCAAACGCGCCGGCGAGTTCTTGGCGGGCACAAGAGCAATCGGGAGGCTCGCGGAGAACGGAAAATACTTCGAGCCGCAAATAGAATGCCAGAACTTGGATGCTTGCCTGCGCATCGTTCGCGCCTGTGATGCAATCGGTATCGCGCCGCTAGCGAAGCTGGAGGAACTGAACGAGCATGACGGCATCGCGCTGGTGCCATTTCAGCCGCCCTGGCTGCGAACGAACTACGGCATCCTCAGTCTGCGCAATCGCTCGTTGACGCCAGCGGCCATCGCCTTCTGTGAGCGGGTTGAAGCTTGCGAGCGCCTGTACCACGAACGGTAGCCACGGATTCCGGGCACCGCCCGGAAACAAAGGACCGTACAATAAGGTCACCCTGCTTAGTCGGCAGCCACACGTCAGGTCCTGGCCCTCTTTCCCCGAAGCTGCCCCTCCTGCGGATCAACCGCTCTGAGATCCGAAAGCCGGCTTGGCCGCTTGGGCGTTTTTTGAGACCCGGGATCTTCTGCTTACGGCCTAAAGTTACCGAAGCGTGACAGACTAAACGGCTCGCTCTCGACAAAACATGGCGGCGCGCCGCGTCTTACCACCACCAGCCCTGTGGCGCCTGACGATAGTACCGGCCGCCGCGAGTTTGCGGTCTTTGATCGCTCCCAAAGAAGTCGAAGAAGCCGCCGTCGCCCCACCCGGCGCCTCTCGGGACTGAGGGCGTAGGCCGGCGCGTCGCGAAGCCGCCCTGGGGCTGGTTGTTCAGCACTGCGACGAACTCCGTACGAAAGTTGGTTTCGCGGCTCAGCGGCTCGTCCGAGATGATGATCGAGGATCGCGGCAAAGCAGTCGGCGCGATGCGATCGAGCACATCCTGCGGGATGGTGATGCGGTCGAGCGCGCTCTTGGCGTCGTCCCCGTTGTCGATCGTCACCGCGGCCCATCGCAAGCCCGCGTCGCTCTTCGCCATCGCCGTGAACACATGCGTGCCGATCGGCTTGTCGGGATTGCGGATCGTGACCGGAACCTCAATGGTCGAATCGAACACCTCGCCCCCGTCCGCCCACGGCTTATGCGTGTTGCGCTTAACGTAGAGCTTCTGCGTCGCGCGGCTGATGTAGACCGAGACTGGCTCGAGCGCGAGCCTCGCGTCGCTCGCCGCCTTTGCCGCGTCAGCCTTCCTCTTCGCGGCCGCCTTGGCGGCGTCCTGTGCGCCGGCGTCGGCGTCGAGCTTCGATTTCGCATCGGCTCTTGCGGTGTCGAACCGGGTCCCCGCTTCCGCAGCCCTGGCAGCCGCCTTGAGCCTTAGATCCTCGGCACGCGCCTTAGCCATGTCCGTCCTTGCGGCGGCAAGCGCCTTTTCGGCGTAGGCGAGTTCGGCGTCGGCACGGCTCTTGAGCGTTTCCAGCTTGCGCAGCGACGCCTTGAGCGATGCCGTCTCGCGCGCCGATTTCGCGGCGGCTTTCTTCGTCTCATCAGCCGTCATGGCGGCCTCCTCGGCCTCGCGGACGAGCTTCTCGGCACGCGCCGGCGCAGCGGCGACTGCCTCTTTGTTCGGCATGAACAGCGCCGGGTGAGAAAACTCGGCCGGGGCTGCGTCGTCCGGCGAGATGATCACCCGCATCCCGATCCGCGTTTTGTCGAACAGCCTCTCCGCAAAGTCGTAGGGCATCCGCACGCAGCCGTGCGAGGCCGCATACCCGGGCAGCGGGCCGCCGTGCAGGGCGATGCCGTTCCAGGTGATGCGCTGCATGTGCGGCATGCTGGCATCATCATAGAGGCTGGAATGGTGGTCCAAGTCCTTCTCCAGGACGGCAAAGACGCCGGCTGGCGTCTCGCGTCCCTTGGTGCCGGTCGACACCGGCGCGCGCAGGATCCATCCGTCCCCGTCATAGAAAGTGACTTGCTGGGCCTTGATCGACACGATTGCCATGATCGGCTCGCCTGCATGGCGCGGCGCCACCGCCTCCGTTGGGGGCGCAGGGCGCGCCTGTCTCGCTTCGGCGCCGGCAGGCAGCGCCGCCAGCGCGGCAAGGACCGCGAACGTTACTGTGACAGGGCGCCTCCAACGCCGGATTGTCACGGCGGAATGCGCCATCCCAAATCGAATTGCCATGCCATACCCCGGTTGCAATGCCAGTCAATGCTCTCGTCGATCAGGTATCAGATCACGACATTTAGATCCACTGACCCGTTACCAACAGTCAACCGTTGCCCACTCGCTCCCAGGGACTAACGGCACGTTCCCATGGCAGTCCTCCATCATTGGACAGCCTTCGCTGCATGAAGGGGGGCTTGCGGCAAAGCAAGCATCGCCGCTTGAGGATTTCTCGAAACCCGCAATTTCCGCACCCGGTCTTGAACTGCCTTCGCCTTTACAGGTCGCCACCCTTTTCGCGCCGGGTCCCAAGGAGGGCGTTCGCAGCGCCCGGGGTCAGCAGTTGCAGGGCCGCTTTGCGCCTCCTTTCTAGTATTTGAGCCGGTTTCATTCCGTCTGCCCCATCGCCTGGCGGTTCGAGCCTGCCAGCCGAGCAATCTACTCAAACTTTAGGCTTTAGGGTAAAAAGACAGTCACTCTCACGCCCTCGCTTCAACGGTGATATGGTCAGTGTGTAGTCAGCAAGGAGGGCAAGGAATGCGGAAAGAAATGGTGATCCCGGACTTGTTGCAGTTGGCCTTGCCCTCCAACATCGTGACCGGCGCCGACCCGGCGCCAATGGAGTTGCTTCTCTTTCCCGGCGTGACGGTCGCGCATAGTGATGTGGCCTTCACGATTGACAGCTATGCCAGCGGGGTTGTGCAAGCCTATGACCTCAGCGGCCACCGTGTAAGCTTTGAGGTGTAACCATGGATACGACCGACACTTTTTCGTCCAAGATGGCCGTGGAAGAGGGCATGGACCCACCGGAACAACTCGTTAATGCGGTGCTCAAGCTCGCAAACGTCATGGACACGCGGCTTGGCGACTTCAGGAGCAAGCTGGACAAAATAGCGGACATGCTCGCCGAGCAATAAACCCTTTCGCGATGCGCTTTCGGTGTCGGTCGTGTTTTACTCGCTGGTGTTCCGCCGCCTCGGACTCCCATGGACAAGTTGAGGCGAACGGCCCGGCCCACGCCAAGCCTAGGCGCTACAAGGACTTTTTCTTAGGCCAACGCATTCCATCAAAATTAACCACTTGCTTTTTGTAATGTTGTTTCGATTGTAGTCGATATAGAGCAATTTTCGCAAAAGCAGCGAAAAGGCGACGCCATAAATTCAGGGTTTCGAGAGAGATAGTTATATGCTTACTTTATAGCCATTCTACAAAACAAACCCTGACTTTCTCCGGCGGTCATCGAAGGCAGGCCGCAAGTAAGCAACGCCTCCCGGATCAGGCGAGAGAGCTTGCGAGGCCTGAGCCCTCGCAGCAAACCGGGCGGAATTCTCCCCGGCCGCACGAGGGCGTTGCGTTTGCACGGCGCATCGGCCAAGGTCGCGCAATGCCGACGCCCGACCTTCTTCTGTTTGACGCGGATGCGCCCGAATGCGGCGCGCCTCAGCGGCAGAGCGCGCGGACTGCGCCCGTGCTGATGCCGCTGGCGCTCAATGAGGCTTACACCTATCTGGCGCCGGAGGGCGAGCTCAATCCGGGCGACTTCGTGGTCGTGCCTCTCGGTCCGATGAAGCGCATCGGCGTGGTCTGGCGCGAGGCGGAAGGCAGCCGCAAGCCCGTCGATCCGAAGAAGCTGAAAGCGGTGATCGAGAAGCTCGACGTGCCGCCGCTGCCTGCCATCAACCTCGCTTTCGCGGACTGGGTTGCGCACTACACGCTCGCGCCCAAAGGCATGGTGCTTCAGATGATGATGAGCGCGCGGCTCGTCTTCGAGGCGGAGGAGCCGCGCTGGGGCTTTCGGCTTGGCGGCGCAGCCGAGCTGCGTCTCACCGAGGCGCGCAAGAAGGCGCTGGCCGCGCTTCAGGATGGCGAGGTGTGGGCGAAGAAGAAGCTCATGGACGCGGCGGGCGTGAGTGCGGCGGTGATCGACGGCCTTGCCGAAGCGGGCGCATTGATCCGCGCCGAGCTTCCCCGGGCGCGCCCGCTGTTCCCCAGGCCGGATTTCGCATTCGCCAGCCTGTCTGAGGGGCAAGCGAAGGCGGCGGAGGTGTTGTGCGCGGCCATCGCCAAGGGCGGCTTCTCGACCACGCTGCTGGATGGCGTGACGGGGTCGGGAAAAACCGAGGTCTATTTCGAAGCGGTCGCGGAGGCGCTTCGGCGCGGCCGAGAGCAGGTTCTTATTCTTTTGCCCGAAATTGCGCTGACGAACCAGTTCCTTGAGCGTTTCCAGGCGCGTTTTGGATGCCGCCCCGGCGAGTGGCACTCCGCCGTCTCAGCGAAGGAACGCGCGCGCACATGGCGCGGCGTGGCCGAGGGCGATGTGCGCGTGGTCTGCGGCGCGCGCTCCGCGCTGTTCCTGCCCTTCGCCGATCTCGGCCTCATCGTGGTGGACGAGGAGCACGACTCCTCCTTCAAGCAGGACGACCGCGTCACCTATCAGGCGCGCGACATGGCCGTGGTCCGAGCCTCGCTTGGCAAAATCCCCATCGTTCTCAGTTCCGCGACGCCCGCGGTCGAAAGCGTCGTGAATGTCCAACGCGGGCGCTATGCACACGCTGTTTTGCCGAGCCGTTTCTCCGGGAACAGCCTTCCCGATGTACAGGCGGTCGACCTGAAAGTGACGCCACCCGAAAAAGGGACGTGGATCAGCCCGCCCGTCGTCGACGCGGTGAACGAAGCGCTCGGCCGGGGTGAACAGGCGCTTCTCTTCCTCAACCGGCGGGGCTATGCGCCGCTCACGCTCTGCCGCGCCTGCGGCCACCGCTTCACCTGCCCGCAATGCACTGCCTATCTCGTCGAGCATCGCCTGCGCGGTCGGCTGATCTGCCACCATTGCGGCTTCACGCTGCCGTTTCCCAAGACGTGCCCATCCTGCCACCGCGAAGGCATGCTGGCCGCTTCTGGCCCCGGCGTCGAGCGCGTGATGGAAGAAGCCGCAAACCGCTGGCCCGCAGCGCGCATGATCGTTTTATCGAGTGATCTCGTTCCGTCCACTTCAGCGTTGCGCGAACTCTTGAGCCGTATCACCGCTGGGGACGCCGACATCATCGTCGGCACACAGCTTGTCTCAAAGGGCCACAACTTCCCAAAGCTTTCCTTCGTCGGCGTGGTCGATGGCGATCTGAGCTTGGCCACCGCCGACCCGCGTGCGGGCGAGCGCACGTTCCAGCTCCTGCATCAGGTGACGGGCCGGGCAGGGCGCTTCGGCGCGCCGGGCAGCGGCCTGATCCAGACGCATTTCCCGGAGCACCCGGTAATGCGCGCGCTCGTCACCGGCGACCGCGAGGCGTTCTACGAGGCCGAGATCGCCATGCGGGAACAGGCCGGGCTGCCGCCTTTCGGCCGTCTCGCCGCGCTCATCGTCTCGGCGAAAACAAAGCCGGAGGCCGAGTCCTATGCGCGTGCGCTCGCGCTTGCCGCGCCCGAAGCGCGCCTGATCCAGGTCCTGGGGCCAGTCGAAGCGCCGCTTGCCATCATCCGCGCCCGCCACCGCCAGCGCCTGCTGGTGAAGGCCGCCCGCGAGGCGGATCTGCAGGGCTACCTCAAGGAATGGCTCTCGCGCGTCGATCCTCCGCGCGGCAGCCTCAATCTGCATGTGGATGTCGACCCCTACAGCTTTTTGTAGCCGGTATATTGGCGCAAACGCCACCCCAGTTTTCAGTGAGGTGGCGCGCGATTTGGGCTGCCTTAGTAATTCTCCGTGTATTGATCTGGGCCGGTTTGAATCCATCTTGGAGCCAAGAGCCTTTGGCGATTCCCTGAGGGAAATAGAGCTGTGCACAAAAGCGCCTAGTGTGCTTATCGTTTACAAAATCCAAGTATGCGACGTAGCCAAAGAGCCAAAGAAAAGCCTTACCGTTCAAGAGATCGGCAATTTCTTGGCTGGATAGTTGTTTTGGGGAACGAGCTATAATCTCGTAACTCCTGCCTTCCTTAATCAAACGCCCTGCTCTTCATCGCTTGCAGCTTGGTTGCATCGGCTGCGTCTTTGGCTATCCGGTTGGCATGGCTAATAGCTTGCCATTGCCGATGGCCAACAAATACTTGCCCAAGAGTGAAAATAGCAACTGCGAGAGCAAAAAATGCGTTAGGATCGCCTCTAAGCTTTTCGAACGAGGTCTTGTTGTCCTCATTATATCCGCAGCCGTGTTCGCATTCGGCCTGTATATACAAGG
Source organism: uncultured Alphaproteobacteria bacterium (assembly GCA_963833565.1). GTDB lineage: Bacteria > Pseudomonadota > Alphaproteobacteria > Rhizobiales > Rhodomicrobiaceae > Rhodomicrobium. Next base: position 114,777 of record CAWHYO010000027.1, on the reverse strand, counting down.
GAGAGTTCCTGTTCGCTCCTGGTCGAACGTCTTGGCTTGAGGTGGCCTAAGTTTCGTGCTGGCGAAGTACGGAGATTGGTGGTGTTCGTTCAATTTTATGATATTGGGCTGGGACTGATGGATCGGTACTCGTTGCTATTAGGGCCAGAGCAAGCGCTATAACGGAGCCCGCCGCGATATCAAGCCACTGCTCTTTTTTGAGCATATTAGAATCGCCTTTATTCGAATGAGGCGATCTTTATAAGTTTCTCGTTAAATATCTTTCAATCTAAGCCCTTGCATTTCCGGCAGCCGCCTTCCGCAAGATACTACAGACCTGTCCGGCATGATCGACACATCCGGAAAGAGAACATGCGACGAGGTGCGCCTGAACTTGACCGGCCTTCCTTGCGAGGGCAAATAATGCCGCGGCAAACGAGAGCAGGGGGCAGGGGCGCACGGCAATGAAGATGGCGGTGTTGCAGCACGTTCCGTTCGAGGGGCCTGCCGCTATCGCGGACTGGGCCGAGGTTCGCGGTGTGACCATTACGGTGCGACATCTTTATCGGGGCGATCCCTTGCCGGATCTGCCGGAATTCGACATGCTGATCGTAATGGGCGGACCGATGAGTGCGAACGACGAGACGGTCTTATCCTGGCTGGCGCCGGAGATCGCGCTGGTGCGGGATGCGATCGCATCGCAGAAGATCGTTCTAGGCGTGTGCCTTGGAGCGCAGATCATCGCGAAGGCGCTCGGCGCGAAGGTTTACGCAGGCAAGCAAAAGGAGATCGGGTGGTTTCCGGTCCGCACCGAAGGCAGACACGAGCTGTTCGATGAGCTCCCGGCGCAGTTCATGGCCTTTCATTGGCACGGCGAGACGTTCGATCTTCCTGCAAATGCTGAGCGCCTTGCATCGACGCCGGTAACGGCAAACCAGGCTTTCGCGGTGGGAAAGAGGGTTCTTGGCCTGCAATTTCACATGGAGGCCACGACGGAAAGCGTGAACGCGCTAATTGAGAATGCGGCAGACGAGATTGGCGATGGGCCTTTCCAGCAGAAGCCGGACGCCATCCGGGCCGGTCTCGATCATTGCGCGGGCCTCCGGGCGCGCCTTGACCGTCTTCTCGACAGGCTGGCAGGATTTACAGGCAATTGATGCATTGAGGCGAAGGTAGCGATGGCTCAGACACGAACACCCTCGAAGTTTTTTAAGGCGCTCGCGGCGGGCGCTCCGGCTCCGTTTGTCGAAAAACCTGTGCGGCTCGAGCGCATGATCCATTTCGTCGCGCCGCAAGTGGAGAAGATCCGCGCCAAAATTCCGGAGCTGATCAAGCAGGTGGACGTGATCTGCGGAAACCTCGAAGACGCGATCCCGGCGCAGGATAAAGAGGCGGCGCGGCGTGGCTTCATCGAAATGGCGCGCAAGAACGATTTCGGCAGCACCGGGCTTTGGACGCGCATCAACGCGCTGAACAGCCCTTGGGTTCTCGATGACATCGTGGAACTCGTGGGCGAGGTTGGCGACAAGCTCGACGTGATGATGATGCCGAAGGTGGAGGGGCCTTGGGACATCCACTATCTCGATCAGCTGCTCGCGCAGCTTGAGGCAAAGCACGGCATCAAGAAACCTATAATGATCCATGCTTTGCTCGAGACGGCCGAAGGCGTCAACAACGTCTCGGAGATAGCGGGGGCCAGCCCGCGCATGCACGGCATGAGCCTCGGCCCGGCCGATCTTTCGGCGAGCCGCGCTATGAAGACAACCCGAGTCGGCGGCGGGCATCCTTCCTACGGCGTGCTGGCCGACGCAAAGGCGGGCGACACCACGCCACGCTCCTTCTATCAACAGGATCTGTGGCACTATACCCTTGGGCGCATGGTGGATGCGTGCGCAACCTACGGCATCAAGCCTTTTTACGGGCCGTTTGGCGACTTCTCGGACCCGGCGGCCTGCGAATCGCAGTTCCGCAATGCCTTTATCCAAGGCTGCGCGGGAGCCTGGACGCTGCATCCGTCGCAGATCGAGATTGCGCGCCGGGTCTTCACGCCCGATCTGGCGGAGGTGGCATTCGCGCGGCGAATCCTTGAGGCGATGCCCGACGGCACAGGCGCGGTCATGGTCGATGGAAAGATGCAGGACGACGCCACTTGGAAACAGGCCAAAGTCATGGTTGACTTGGTTGATATGGTCACGGCAAAGGATGGTCCTGCGGCGTGATGGTGGCGTCTGGTTGCTGCTTTAGCGCGGACCCTTGTATAAACATGCGGAACGATCTTCAGAACGCCATAATAAGACAGCGGACGGCAAGATATGCCATCGGGGACGTTGTCAAACATCGCTTTTTCCCATTCCGCGGGATCATCTTCGACGTCGACCCCGAGTTCAACAACACCGAGGAGTGGTGGCTCTCGATCCCGGAGGAGATCCGCCCGGCGAAAGACCAGCCCTTCTATCATCTGCTCGCGGAAAACGAGGAAACGGAATACGTAGCCTATGTCTCCGAGCAGAATCTTTTGCCGGACGATAGCGACGAGCCGCTCCGGCATCCGCAGTTGGGGGAACTGTTCGACGAGCTTGAAAACGGCGGATACCGCTACAGGGGCTTGTGCGCGAATTAAGGGCTGTCCTGCAGGGGAAGGGGGAGTGACGGCGGTCGCGCAAGCTTGCGGGCCGTGACGCGAGTGAACTCCGAGCAGGCCTCGAAAGTTGTAATGCGGACGCTGACCCTGATTAACCCGAGCGCTAAGCCTCCAGCTCTGCCGGAGCGACTAAAGGCAGTTCAAGGGGAGCCGTTATTCCCACAATGAGATGCTCCGCAGCAGCATCACCTGAACCATGCCACATGGGATTGCAAATTTCATGTGATTTTCATACCGAAGTACCGGAAGAAAGCGGTCTTCGGGAAGATCAAAAAGAACCTCGGCGCCGTGTTCTACGACTTGGCCAGGCGGCGGAAAAGCCGGCTCGAGGAGGGCCATTTGATGCCCGATCATGTCCACATGCTGGTCTCGACCCCGCCGAAATATTCGGTTGCCGAGGTGATCGGCTTTATCAAAGGCAAGAGCTCGATTTGGATCGCGCGTCGGAATGCCGAGATTTATTTGAGGTTATGATTAGTCCTGTGTGGTCATGGGCGATAACTTGGTCATTGGCTAATGCGATCATGAGCAGCGCTCATGCTGCCTCGCCTTAGACTGATGTCGAGTAAGATCGAAACGCGACGGCAATAAATACCTTAATCGGGATGCGGTGAACCTCAAACTTTGTAGCAAAACCATGTCTATTAAGAATCAAGCCTGAAGTAGGAAGGAATAACTTCTGATTTAAGTGGATTCCAAGCATTTGCTTAAGGATCATCTCTTCACGACCGTAGGCTAAAAAATCGGCGAAGCAGCAATCCGCAAAATCGCACCGGAAGGGGTTCGTCCGCCTCCCGCTCCTCCCCAACAGGAGAACAGCTCGGCAGGCAAGCCCGGCGGCGGACATCGAAGAGATCCGCAAGCTCTACCATCAGGCCGAAAGAGGCTGAGAACGACAGCGTCGGGAAAAAGAAGGAAGAGCCAAAAGGTAAAGCCGATGGCGCGGCAGAGCCTGGGCGACCCAGCCCGCGGGCCTAACAGCCACGAAAACGGAGTGAAGCCACCGGCGCATGATGGCGGACAGTACCGGATTGCACTCAATTGACAATAGGAACCATTGCCAGCGAACATGAGGGCAGGCTTAAGAAACGGACTTGCGGACGCTCTTCCAGAGCCTTGTGATGAACGGTTCGACCACGGGATATCGCGTGAACTGGAAGTAAATCCAGCGGAAGATCTTGGCCGTATCTTCGAACTTCGGCGAGTATAGAAGCGGCTCACCATCCTCGGCATACTCGAACTCGCCCACGTCGAGGTCGCCAAGCGTGTAGCGCCCCTCCCAATCCTGCAGGGCGGCGAGCGTGTTCGGCAGATTGTCTCCTACGAAGGCGCCCTGGCTGTCCTCGGCATCCTCCGGCGATTTGGACGCAAGCAGAAGAACCGGGGATCGCGATGCAAACTCTTCGTCACACTTGCTTTTCAGATAAGCGACAAAGCTGGCGAGTGACGCATCCTGATTTGAAGCGTCGGCATCCTGGCCGGCTTTTTCGCCTCGGTCGTACAGGAGGATGAGAACGAAATTCAGCTTGGGGTTGCCGAGCAACGCCGTCAACTCTTTCGACAGCGCGGAAGCCGGCCCCGCCTCTGTCGCCAGAAGGGCGTCTAAATCCGCCCCGGAGATTTCGCGAAAGGCAAAGTTGAGCGCCGGCTTGTCCTTGTGTTTGCCGAGCGGCTGGACCCTATATGCGCAGTGTTTCGGCTGGCCGGCCCCTTTAGGAAGCTTGCCCTCGCTCCAAAGCGCGCCCCACTCATCCTGGATGTCCTGCCCGTCTCGCCCATTGCCCAGAACGAGTTCAGTGCTGAAGTCATCAGCCGAGATGAGATAGCGCGCCAGATGGTTCTGGAACATGGCGTTTGCGCTTCCGCCTCTTCCGGCCACCAAGATATAGTTTTCCGCCATGACGTTCCAACCGCGTCGAGTTCCTGTCCGATGAGGACAGATACCCTTGCGCCATCGATCCGCAAAGGCGGCATATTCCCGCCTTTGGTTCCGGGACGCACTCGGCGACGGCTGATGTCTGTGATCCCTGAAACCAAGCTGTAACTTAAAGGGAATATTCGTCTTACCGGAGTTCCAGTCCAATAACAGAGCGGATAGCACTTGCTGGAGGCCTCGAATGGGCGACAGTTCAAAGTTCGAAGCGGAAACTTATTCAAAGGTTGACCGAAAAATTATTCCATTTCTGTTCTTGTGCTATATCCTTGCCTACCTTGACCGCGTTAATGTAAGCTTTGCCAAGCTTCAGATGTCACAGGATTTATCCTTGAGCGACGCCGCCTATGCGACTGGCGCAGGGCTTTTCTTCATCGGTTATTTTTTCTTCGAAGTTCCAAGCAATGTTCTTTTGAAGAAATTTGGAGCACGCGTCTGGATTGCCCGCATTATGATCAGCTGGGGAATGGTTTCCTCGGCGATGACGTTCGTTACCGGCGAGACCACGTTCTATGTCATGCGCTTCATCCTGGGGGTAGCCGAAGCAGGCTTCTTCCCCGGCGTTATCTTCTATCTCACGTTGTGGTATCCGTCGCACAAACGCTCAAGCAGGACTGCTTTGTTCATCTCGGCCATCGCGGCAGCCGGAGTGATCGGCAACCCCGTCTCCGGCTTTATGATGGACCAGGTATCGGGCGCCTTGGGTCTTGCGGGATGGCAGTGGCTCTTCCTGGTCGAGGGCATCCCTCCCGTCATCGTGGGCTTCTGGGTGCTCAGCTATCTGGACAGCAGCATCGCAGAAGCGAAATGGTTGACCGAAGAGGAAAAAGCGTTGCTGGCCAAAAAACTGGATGCCGAGGAAAAGCATAAGGTTGAGACGCGGCTGATCGATGCTTTCAGAAGCGGCAAAGTGTACGCGCTCTGTGCCGTCTACTTCACCCTGACAATTGGCCTCTACGGGATCGCCTTCTGGCTGCCAACGATTGTCGAGGCATTCGGTGGCGACGGGTACATCCGTGTCGGGCTGCTATCGGCAATTCCTTACAGTGTCGCCGTCGTTGGCATGCTGGCCCTGAGCTGGAACTCCGACCGGACGGGAGAGCGGCGTCTCCATTACGTGGTCACCATCTCGGCTGGCGCCATAGGAGTGATCCTGAGCGGCGTGTTCACGGCAGACCCGGTGCTGTCGCTTGCTTTCCTCTCCGTCGGAACCCTCGGGGTGATCGGCTCGATGCCTCTCTTCTGGCCGATTCCCTCGGCCTTTCTCACGGGAACGGCTGCCGCTGCCGGGATCGGCCTTGTCAATTCTGTCGGAAATCTCGGCGGCTATGTGGGCCCCAACGTGGCGATCTGGATAAAACCCTTGTCCAACGATCCATCGGCGCCGCTCTACGCCATCGCCGTCCTTCTGCTTCTGGGTGCTGCCATCATCCTGATTTTCATTCCTCGAAGCGTAAACTTAAGAACGGCGGCAAAAGCGCACCCTGTCCGAGCATGACCTTCAGCCGCTGCTTCTATCTAAATAAATTTCCGCAAATTCGCCCGGATACGCTCCAGAGGCGGCACGGAAAGATCGGGCAGGGCGAAAGCCTGTCCCGTAATTTTCTCGAACGCCTGGATATAGGTCAGCGCGGCTTGCAATAGCACATCCTGTGGGATTTCGGGAATTGGGTCTTTATAGGGATCGCAACGCGCTGCGACCCAGCGGCGGACGAAATCCTTATCGAATGTATCGGGAGCCTCGCTGGCGGCGAACTTCGTGAGGTACGTTTCGGCGAGCCAGTAGCGGCTGCTGTCAGGCGTGTGGATTTCGTCGCCAAGAACAATGCCGCCTTTGTCATCGAATCCGAATTCATACTTGGTGTCGGCAAGAATAAGCCCGCGTTTTGCCGCAAGCTCGGTTCCGCGTTCAAAAAGCGCCAGTGCCACGCGCGAAACCTCACGCCATTGCGGCTCCGTCAGCAATCCGCGCGATACAACCTCGTCTCCGGAAAGAGGCTCGTCGTGCGCGCCGTGAGCGGCCTTTGTCGTGGGCGTGAGGATGGCTCGCGGCAGCTTCTGATGATCCTTCATGCCTTCGGGAAAATCATGACCGTAAAGACGCCGCGCGCCGTTTTTATACATTTGCAAAATCGAGGTGGACGTTGTGCCCGCCAGATAATTCCGCACAACGATCTCCACCGGCATCATGGTGAGCCTGCGGCAGACGAGGACGTTGGGGTCGGGATAATCCAGGACATGATTGGGGCAGATGTCCTCAGTCGCCTCGAACCAGAAGCGCGCCGTCTGGGTCAGCACCTGCCCTTTCAAGGGTATTGCGGCGAGGTTTTGATCGAAGGCGCTGATGCGGTCGGAGGCGATCAAGAGCCGCCGCCCGTCGGGCAGATCGTAATTGTCGCGCACCTTGCCGCGATAGTAGTTGGGAAGCTCCGGTATCTCGGCTGCTTCGAGAACGTAACGGGCATAGGGCTGTAAGTCGGATAGCGTCAGCATGGAGCAAGAGTGGCAAATGCCGGGCGGGAAGAAAAGCGAATTACGAAACGCTCGCTATCGGAGCGTCATCCTCGGCCCCAGCAGATAACGCAGCCGACAATCTTGCGGCCATAATTCCGGGCAAATGCGCAGGCACTGAAGGCTGCTTTCAAAATCTTTAAGGCGAGATTCCATGCGGTTATTCCTTGGGCTGATCCTGATTACGGCGTTCACATCCGCGGCGCGCGCAGACGATTGCGACAACGCCATGGACCAGGGAACCATGAACCGTTGCGCCGAAGACGCCTGGAAGAAGGCCGACGCGGAGCTTAACGCGGTCTACAAAAAACTGCAGAGCCGGAACAAGGAAGACGACCGCGCGAGCAAGCTCTTGATCGCCGCCGAGCGCGCCTGGGTCGCATTCCGCGATGCGGAGTGTGAGTATGGCGCAGCGGACAACCAAGGCGGCAGCATCTTCCCGCTGGTCTATTTCGGCTGCCTCGACAAGGTGACGAAGGCGCGGACGAACCAGCTCAAAAGATACCTGGACTGTGAAGAGGGCGAGGCGGCTTGTTCGCTGCCCCCGGCCGAAAAATAGGAATTGCCTCTTCAGCAGAGGCTACCGGCAGGCCACGCCTTCGAAGGCTCTGACGCGGTCTGGCGTGCGTCTTGCTTGGCTCACTCGTTCCGTGGGCATGTCATGTTCGCAGCATTTCCACACGCAGCCTGGGGGTGATATGGACAAGGGATCGGCATCGTCTTCGAAACCGGATGGCGCTTCGGCGGGCGATCGCTATGTGAGCTTTCTCGACATCGATTTCGAAGGCAATATCGCGGCCGTTCTCGGTCATTTGCGCCGCTACATCGACGATCCCGGCAAGGGAAACGCATTCTGGGACCGGTTCAAGCAACGCCTTCAGCAATGCAACACAGGCGAATCCGGTACAGCGGACAAGCTTCTTCTCCTGCATTCCCATGTCTATTACATGGTGGAGCTTTTTGAAGAGCACGACGACGCCGAGGCGCTCAACGCGCTCAAGAAACTTGAGGAGGAATGCTTTTAGGGAAATCGAAGGGGTGTGGAAGCTCTCAGGCTCCAGACTAAGCTCGTGCGTCTCTCGATATAGCCTTCGAGAGACGCACGTTTGGTTTTCTGAAATGGAATTTTTCTGCAACCGGCGTCATCGCCGCGACAGACAGCCACGCAAAGTTACGTCAGACCAAACGCGGCGCGCCACGTCTGAGCATTTCCCAGTATATTTCATACTGGGCATAACCGGGGCTTTCATCCCGCATGATTTCATCGAGGACGAAGGCTCCCTTTGCCTTGAAAATTTTTGCTATGCGGTCGACAGGGTAGGAGGTCTCCCAAGTCGAGAAGGGAATAAAAATCTCGTCGGTGGGCTCGACGGCCAAGCGGCGGCTTCTGCCGAGTTCTTCGATCCGTAAACTCGCTTCTGGATGATGGAGAACTACTGTCATTACTTCAATCGTGCTCCTTGTTGCACAACGAAAAGAACAACAAAGGACCTCGCGTTGGCCCTTTTGTCATCCGGGCAGATGCCTCAACTCTCCGTTCGACGGGAGAACATCAGCACATCCGCATATTGCAATGCAACATATTGTGCCGCGCCGCACGCGGCAAGCCGGCTGAGTGATTATCAGCTATGCAGTTTGATCAGATGTTTGGCACCGGACGTTCGCGTGCGATTCAGGAGCCGCAGCCGGGGTTACTCACTCTGCGGGCAGCATGGCGAGTTTGATGAGATTTGATTCAACACCGCTCACCTGGATGGTGAGAGCCCCGGATTGAAGGTCGAACCTGACGCTTTTGCGCACATCGAGGCAATCGCGCCTGCCGCTATGGGCTTTGGAGGCGAGCGGCTTGCCGTCCTGGATGACGTCGATCCACCCTTCGGTGGACGCGGTAATTTGATACGGCCCAGCCTTTGGGACATGCGAAATCACAACCAGCCCGCCGGAGCTGTCCGCGATTTTTGGTGGCCGCCCAGGTGGCAGCTTGTAAGGCACCGCGTCATGCGGCTGAAGCTCAAGAGCGATGCCGCGATCTGGAAACGAGGCCAGCGTGGCCCCGGACGCGACATGCTGCAGCCCGTTCGAAGCGAACAGCGCCTGTTCGCGTTTGACCGGCCATGCGAATTGATCACAAGCGGCAAGGTCTTGAGCTACCGCTGGTTTTGCCGTTGCAAACGGTAAGGCGGCTATAACGGCGACAGCGAGAAAGTAATTTCCAAGGCGCGCATTCGATGAAGACAACACCAGCTCTCCTTGCGTTCCGATGGAGTGCAAAAGGTAGACGCTGCAACGTTTTTCCGCTGGAGCGGCATGCTATATATGAGCAGATATAGCGTAATTCACATCTCAAGTTAATGAGGCAAGGTGCGTGGGACAGGCCGCGCACCGTACACACCCTCATTTCCAGAGGTGGTTGGCGATGGTTGCCGCGGCGAAAGCGAGCACGGCGCAGGCCGGGAAAGTTGCTACCCAGGCCAGCATGATGCGGCGCAAAACTGTCCAGCGCACGTCGTACAGGCGTTTGCTCGCCGCGACGCCGACCACGGCGCTCGTGATCGTGTGCGTTGTCGACAGAGGAATGCCATATGACGAGGCTGCATAGATCGTGGTTGACGCCGCCATGGTCGCGGCGAAACCCTGCCAGGAGGTCAGCCGCGTCATCTTTGCGCCAACCGTCTTGATGATGCGCCAGCCGCCGAAGCTCGTGCCGATCCCCATCGTTGAGGCGCAGATAAGTATGACCCACCAGGAAATTTGAAATTCGGGAATGACGCCGCCAGCCAGCAGCGTCATCGCGAACACGCCCATGAACTTCTGGCCGTCGTTGAGGCCGTGATTGAAGGCCAGGAAGGCGGCTGAGGCCATCTGCGCACGATCGAAGTTGCGCTTTGCGCGCGTCGGGGCAGCCTTGGCCGCGAGCGCGATGATGATCCGGCCAAGCGCGAAGGCGCCAGCGAAACCAACGAAAAGCGAGGCGACAAGACCGATGATGACCTTCTCCCAGCCAGCCCATTGCAGGGCCTCCCAGCCGCCGCCGGCAAAACCGGCCCCGGCAAGACCCGCCAGAAGGGCGTGCGACTTGGACACGGGAATGCCGAGCCGGGCGGCCAGCGTGCCCCATCCGATAATCGAGATCATCGTTGCCGCGATGGCGGGCACCGTCAACGCTGATGGGGCCACGATGCCTTTGCCAACCGTAGCGGCGACGGCTGTTCCGGCCATGGCGCCGACCGTGTTCATCACCACCGCCATGGCGATGGCTTGCCGGGCTGTCATCACGCCCGTCGAGACAACGGTCGCGATCGCGTTGGGCGCATCCGTCCACCCGTTGACGAACTCCGCAGCGAGCACACCGAACAGGGCGATCGCCAGACCAATCGTAAGCGCGTCCACCTCACGCCTCCTTGCGGGCCAGCGAAAGAATTTGTCGTGCGCAGTGATTGGCGTCGTCCGTTATCTGCTCCAGGAGGTGGAACAGCTGGTGCCAGGCGATGAACCCGAGGACGTCCTTGCCCGCGCCGCCGAACTCGTCGACGAGGTTTCTCTCGTAGCCGGAAACGAGCCGATCCGCCTTGCTTTCAAACTCATCGATGATGTCGGCTTCCGCACGGACCAGCGAGAGTGACAAACGCGGTTCCGCCAGCATCATGACGAGCTTATCGACATGGACGAGCATGTCGGCGGCGAGTTCCATGAGTTCGTGGGCTTCGGGCCTCAGCTCAGACAGGTAGGGTTTGTAGGCTTGGATGTGCAGCGCCACTTTCCGCATTCCGTCGATGACGTCGTCGAGAGCATCGGTGAGCCGCATCGCATCGGGAATGTCGAAGCGCATGATGAACGAGTTGTCGAGCAGCTCATGGACCTCGGCGACGACCCCGTCGGCCTGATGCTCGAAGGCGATGATCCCTTCGGCATCCTGACCGTTGGTGTTGCTAAAGTGAGCAGCACATTCCTGTCCAATATCGGCAAGACGCTTGAGGAGGGCGGCATACTGGTCGTTGCGCGATGGCCCGAACAGGTTCGCCAAGGCGCCTTGGATGGTCTTTCTCATTGCAGAGCTCCAATCGATCAGGCCGCAGCCGTGAACGTTTGGAGAGCACATTGGCCGCCCTCTGTCGACGCGCCCAATTGTGACAGTCTAACTTTTTGAGGAGCAGGGCGCTTTCTGTTGCTGCCCGCATACACCTCATATGAGACGGCCGAAAAAACTCAGGAGCTGCGCCTGATGACCATTGGCGGAGAGGCCTCCGCCTGGTCCTCACTAGAGCGCGGTATGTTCAAGATCTCGCGTGGGGATCGGCCGGCATCGCCATTTTTCTCGTGGAGCAGGCCAATCAGCATGGAGAGTTCGGGATCGCTCACCATGCGCGCGGCATCTTCGATCTCAAACCAGGCCCGCCGCCGCTCGTGTTTTTCGGGCCAGCGCTTATAGTGTTTGCTGACCTTGAGAAGAAAGACCCGGACCTCGATAAGAGCGCCATTGCCGAGTTCGCGCTTGATATAGCGGTAGCTGCCGATCGCCTTGCGGAAGATTTTGCCCTTAACGCCCGCTTCCTCCCGTGCCTCCCTTGCCGCCGCCTCGGAATCCTTGAGGCGCTTCGACGGCCAGCCCTTCGGGATGATCCAGCGGCCCGTCTCCCGCGATGTGACAAGCAAGATTTCGATAGCGCCGTTCTTGGCTAGACGGAGCGGCAAGGCCGCCACTTGCCTCTGGCCTGTCATCGAGAGCTGCTCCCTGTTGTTCCTCCCCAATCAAGAACGATACTGCAATCTCGCATCAAGCGAAGCAATTTATGTGACCGCGTGTTTTCTAGGGCGTCCCGGCCATGACCATTGTGCCGTCGAGTTTGAGAAGCGCCCTCGCATCGCACACCCTAAGTGTTCATCGGCCTGCCTTTTTTTCGAGCTGTTCAGGATACCGATTTATGTAGGGGGTCCGGCGTCAGTTCAAGACGCCCTCCCATCCAGGGCGTGACGAAGAGCCTGCCAGCAGGGCTGATAATCCTCGTGGAAAAGCCATGGTATGAAGCCGGCGGCACTCTTTGGCGTCAACGAGAAAACGGTCGCAGCGGGCAGCGTGACAAAGCCTACGGCTTCTCCGGGTTCGACACACAAGTCATCGAGCCTCCCGGCATAGGGCAGCCAGTAGGTTTGCCGGAAGGTGAGGTTGCGTTTGTTGAGCCGTTCGTCGACCGCGTAATTGTGGAGCTTGACAAGAGGCCGAAGCTGGCCCGGCGCTATCAGAAGTCCGGCCTCTTCCTGAGCCTCGACAACCGCAGCCTCTTCGTAGGTCTGCCCGACTTCGACGTGGCCCCCGACGGATGCATCGAGGAGGTCGGGAAACGTATCCTTGGTGGGGCTGCGGCGCTGGAAGACGATTTCATTTTTGGGCGTGACAAGCCAGAGATGAATCTCGCGGTGACGAAGGCCGAGGGTGTGGATCTCCACACGGCTTCGGACGCCAATCACGGTATCGCTCCCGTCGACGATTTCAAGCATCACGCCGCCAGGCATGACCTTATCTCCCCTTGTTAAAATCCTTCATAGCATACTCGGAAAGCGCCCGGTCGCACTTTTGCGCTTTTCATTTTTTGCGGGCGCTATAAGATGTTGCAAAGGCTTCATATCTACGAGAAAATGAAATTTGACGCTGATAAAATGTCTATTACCGCCGATCTGGCGGTGGGGCTCCTGCAATCGCTCGGGCACAAGTCCCGATTGATGATTCTCTGCCAGCTCCTGGATGGAGAAAAGTCAGTGGGACAGCTCGCCGAGCTGCTGGAGGCGCGCGAGTCTACGGTATCCCAGCACCTCGCTCTGTTGAGGAAGGATCGCGTCGTGACAAGAAGGCGAGAGGGGCAAACCATCTTCTACGCTATTGCCAGCGATCCGGCTCGACATTTGCTGGAGACACTCTATGCAATCTACTGTTCGGGCCCTATGAAGCCGTAGAAGGGCAGACCAAGCCCGGCAATCCGCTGGTTCGAGTTTTTCTCAACGTGCAGGATATCTTGCGGGACTTGAGTTCTTTAGAGCAACGCCCCTGTTAACGCCAAGCGCGAGGGCCTTTGCATTGGGTGCTGCTGTCTTTTTTGCAGAAGGTTTCATAAAGGACGGCGATCACGCGTTTGATGTCATCATCGGCGATGCTGTAGTAGATGGTCTTCCCATCTCTTCTAGGCGTCACAAGACCGTCGAGCCGAAGACGCGCCAGTTGCTGCGAGATGGCCGGCCGGCGAAGTGACAGCGCGTTTTCAAGTTCTGTGACCGAGCGCTCCCCATCGGAAAGGAGGCAAAGGAGAAGCAGCCTCGTTTCATGAGACAGAGCTTTCAGGAAATCGCTCGTGACCTTGGCACGCTGCAGCATGTCATCAAAGTTTCGGGACTCCTCATCTGCCGCTGCCGGCTCAGTCTCATAGTTTTCGGGGATGGCTGCTTCCTTTGTCATGACGCCTTTTCCGCTTGGATCAGAACCTATGAAACCACGGGCGCGATTTATGAGCATAGCTACGCGCAGCACCGTCTGCCGTTCTTCTCGTCTCTGTTATGGTGGGCGCCGGCGGAATAGCGAAAGATGAAACTTGACAGCCGCGGACTGCCTGAACTCGCGTCCAGGCAGTCCACTTATCGCGGAGCGATCAAGCGCCTAATGAGTGGGGCGAATGGCGCCCACAAGGCGCATCAAGAATCCGGGCACGACGAAGGCGAACCCGAGAGCCCAAAGGGGCAAGCCGCCGGCATATTTCACGCTGGGCTCCACGCCGAAGAACAGCCACGCAGCCTCAAACATGAGAAACAGCGCGCCGATCACGACGAGTGAGCGGCCACACGCGCGCATGAGGCCAGTGCCCCAGCAGCAAAAAACCCAAACGACGAACCCGGCTAATCCAAGGAGCAGCAGAGCCACTCCCGCATAGGTGAGCGGCTCTGCTAGCGGCGTCGCATAGGACGCCGTATTGGCTATAGTCTGTAGCATGGCGTTTCCTCTGTTAGTTTCTTATATATTGAGTGTTTTCACTCAGGCGGGCTCTTGTGACGGCTCACCTTCACAAAAATATTAACCCATGTTTACTCTCCCGTCATTGCGAATGCGCAATAATCGTTGCAAAATAAGCGTTCACGCGTAATTGATTTTTTGGCGAGCTCGAAGGGCCATCAATTTGACCCCTGTTGCATTAACCGAGGCTTGGACAAACGTCGTCAATTGCTTCAACTGCAATATCGACCGCTCGGCGCTCGTCATTGGGTTCAAGGATCGTAATTGCAACGACATTCATGGACCGTTCGATCGACATAATTATCCGGCCGGTGCGCCGATTTACAAAGCTGGCGAGAATGGCGTCTCGCTCTTTACCATCCGCAAAGGGCTTGTGAAGCTGTCCTGCGACCTTCCTGATGGCGGCCAGCGCATTGTCCGGCTTTCGCGCGCAAGCGATGTTTTGGGGCTGGAGTGCCTGGCTACGGACGCTTACCTGCATACCGCCGTGGCTCTCCAGCCAACCGAAGTCTGCCGCCTGCCAATCAGCTGCGTGAAGCGCTCATTGATGAGCGATCAGCGCGTTTTTCATATGCTCATGACCCATTGGTGTCGCACTCTTTGCGACGCCGAGCGCTGGATCACCGAACTTTCGACGGGAACGGCCCGCGAACGTGTCATCCGGCTTCTCCTTTGGCTATCGAAGATCGAATCGGGCGCTTCCTGTACATTGTTCAGCCGTGAGGATTTGGGCGCGGTTCTCGGCCTGACCACCGAAACCGCGAGCCGGGTAATGGCCGAACTCAAGCGTCAGGGTCTGATCGAGGAATATAGCCACAACCACTTTACCTGCGACATGGCCCGGCTTCAGCAAATCGTCGAGCCGGAATTATCGGCTTAACGGCTTAGGCGGACACGCCGGACCGCCCCCAACGATGCGCAGGAAAATCCGCCCATCATCGACAATGGAATGCGCCTGATCGGCGGGTTCTCGCTGCAACCGGTCGGGACACTCGCAACTAGCGCGTGGTTTGCGTCGCTGTCTAGTCCACCTAATACTTGGAAAGCTCTTGCGCGCTGCTGCGCTATAGATCATGATGTATTAATAAGATAAGTTTGATAAAAATCAAACACAAAGAAACAACCAAGGGAGGAAGTAATGGCGCACATAGTCGTGCTCGGCGCCGGGCTGGGCGGCGTCATCATGGCTTATGAAATGCGCGATCAGCTGCGCAAAGGCGATAAGCTGACCGTCGTGAGCAAGGAGGCGAAGTATCACTTCGTCCCATCCAACCCATGGGTGGCGGTGGGCTGGCGGAGCCGGGAAGAGGTGGAGATCGACCTCACGCGCACCTTCGCGAAACGGAAAATCAACTTCATTCCGGTCGCAGCGACGCGCGTGCATGCCGCGGAAAACTGCCTCGAGCTGGCAGACGGCCGAAGGATCGACTACGATTTTCTCATCATCTGTACAGGCCCCGAGCTCGCGTTCGACGAGATCGAAGGGCTCGGCCCCGAAGGGCACACTCAGTCCGTCTGCCATGTGGATCACGCGCTGAAGGCCGCCGAAGCCTTCAAAGCTTTTTGCGAGAATCCCGGCCCCATCGTCACCGGCGCCGTACAAGGCGCATCCTGCTTCGGCCCGGCCTATGAATACACTTTCATTCTCGACACCGAACTCTGCCGCAGGCGCATCCGCGACCGCGTGCCGATGACCTTCGTGACGGCGGAGCCTTATGTCGGTCATCTCGGCGTCGACGGCGTCGGCGACACCAAGGGCATTCTCGAAAGCGAGATGCGCGACCATCACATTAAATGGATCACCAACGCCCGCACTTTGAAGGTCGAGCCGGGCAAGTTGATCGCCGAGGAGTTGAACGACGACGGAACCGTCAAGAAGGTTCACGAACTGCCCTTCGCCTATTCCATGATGCTGCCCGCGTTCCGCGGCATCGGGGCTGTCCGCGGCGTCGAGGGCCTCGTGAACCCGCGCGGCTTCATCCTCATCGACAAGACCCAGCGCAATCCGACCTTCCGGAATGTCTTCTCGGTCGGCGTTTGCGTGGCGATCCCACCCGTGGGGCCCACGCCTCTGCCCTGCGGAGTGCCGAAGACGGGCTACATGATCGAATCCATGGTGACAGCGGCGGCGCACAATGTCGGCGCGCTGCTTCGCGGCAAAGACGCGCAGCAGCAGGCGACCTGGGACGCAGTGTGCCTTGCGGACTTTGGCGATTTGGGCGTGGCCTTCGTCGCCCAGCCGCAGATCCCGCCGCGCAATGTAAACTGGTCGTCTTCCGGCAAGTGGGTGCACCGCGCCAAGATCGCGTTCGAGGGCTACTTCCTGCGCAAGATGCGTCGCGGCGAGAGCGAGCCTTTCTACGAGAAAATTGCGCTGCAGATGATGGGCATCGGCAAGCTGAAGCGTTACGGGATTCGATGACGGCGCCGCACCTCAGGCGTGCGGCAAGCCCGGTCGAGTGGGACGACATATGTGCGGGCGAGATAAGGCGCCGTTAAGCCAACCGCCCGCCCGAGATTGGTGGCGGCCGATCTAACCGCTTGAGATATAATGCTGCGACGTTGCGTCGCCGTTCTTGCTATGGCTCCGGCAAAACGTCGAGCGTCTTGGCGCGCCCTAAATACAGCTTAAGCGGATATTCATAGCAGCCCGATAGTGTGCGGCATGGCCCGGTGATGGCGCCCTTGATGTCGCCGAGCCGTGTCTTCAATTCGGATGGCAACGTATTAATCTAGTTTGCAGGAAATATCGGGGTAATCAGTTAAACCTTTTGATTCAATGCAATTTGTCATTGTAATCGTGAAGGTGACCTTACCAGAGTGTTTCCGAATTACCTCAAACAGTGATAACGTCGGCGCATCAACACCGGGCCAGGGAGGGAAGAGGTGAAAGCGTTTCTGTTGGATGTGATGGTTATGATGATGCCGTATATGAAGCCAATCCTTTACGTTGGAGCGGCTGCGGCAGCATTGGGCTTCCTCCTGGCTCTTGCAAAGCCAATCCTGGGAATGAGCCGGGTCAGGCTCGGCGGGCTCCTTTGGGGTGGACGCATCGCCACTATTGTTGGGTTGTTCTTCTTGGCCTGCGAGGGGATGGGCGCGATCCTCGGGGCTGCCCCGCAATTCAATCTCGGCGACTCCAGTAAGTTCGAATTCTGGATGGTGCCCTTCTGGCAGCCGGGCCTGGCGCTGTTCGTCTGCGGGCTGATCATCGGTAACAGTCTCTCGCAGGCAAGGAATCGCCTCGCAAGCGCTTGAGGGCGCGCCGAGACTAAAACAGCAAACCTATGGACTTGTAGCTCGGAGGAGGTTCTCCGAATGCACCGCCGCGCATTAAGCGCAATAAGGTCTTGACATCAACGTGTTAATCATATTCGAATATACGAAGCAAACATTCTTGCCTATGGTGACACGTCCGGTCCAGTATAAGGTTGGGGGCAGCAGGAGCGTCGGTTGTGGGAGCAGTCGGAGCCTTCTTACAAAGGGCGGTTCGGCTCACTTCTTTGAGGTTGGTCGTGCACGCCTGAACTAATTCAAGGTTGAACCCTGGAGACAGCGCTCAAGCGCGGCCGCAAAAGGGACAGGGGAGGAAATGGACTTCAAGAGATCGGGCCTGTTGTCAGTGGCCTTCTGGCTTTGCGCGGCGGCAGCTTCGGCTCACGCCGCCGATTACGAACTGGCTCCAGTTACAATTGAGCAAAGCGGTTCGGCATCGACCGTCTCAGGAACCGTGGTTCCTTACAAGGAAGTTGTCCTCTCTGCGCAAATTCCTGGCGCGGTAACATTCCTTGCGGGGCGGGAGGGAGAATCTTTTCAATCCGGTCAATCCCTCGTAAAGATCGACGATACGGGGATCAGGGCGAAGCGGGAGGCAGCCGTAGCTGCGGCCATGTCCGCGGAGGCGGTTTTGCGCGACGCCAATGTCCAATACTCGCGCGAGATGTGGGCGCCCCGCACCGGAAAACCGACGGGCATGGGCATGCCGGGCATGATGGACCAGTTCATGAGTCCATTTACCGGCCAGTATGCTGGCCCAAGCAATCCGTGGGTTGAGCGGAGCGCCGACCTGTACGGGCGCGCCCGTCAGATCGACGAGGCCAGAAGCCAGTTATTGGCATCGCAAGCGCAAATCCAGGAGATCGATACCAAGATTCGCGACGCTGAGCTGACTGCGCCTTTCGATGGCGTGATCGCTCAGCGACTGGTCGAAATCGGCACGACCGTGCAGCCTGGCCAGCCGCTCATGAAATTTGCATACGTCGCCTTCCTCCGAATTCAGGCCGAGGTTCCGGTCAGGCTCGTCTCTTCACTCTCCGCTGGCATGGTCGTGCCCGCTCGCATCGATGTGGGCGGCGGCATCGATGTCTCGGCGCGGGTCGCTCAAATCTTCCCGGTCGCCGACGAGCAACGTCACACGGTCACGGTGAAGTTCGACCTGCAGAAGGGCGTGCCGGGCGGACCCGGCATGTATGCCGAGGTGCAACTTCCCGATCTGAACGCGCAAGCCTATCGGCTCGCAAGCGTACCGGC
Source organism: uncultured Alphaproteobacteria bacterium (assembly GCA_963833565.1). Lineage (GTDB taxonomy): Bacteria > Pseudomonadota > Alphaproteobacteria > Rhizobiales > Rhodomicrobiaceae > Rhodomicrobium. The sequence continues at coordinate 96,189 of CAWHYO010000027.1, read as the reverse complement.
GGCGGCCGTTTTCCAGAGAGGGAGCCTGCCGGCTGTCATAGCAGTGAAGGATGGCAAGACGTCGCTGCGTCTTGTCCGCGTGGGCGGGCCGATCGGAAACGGCCGGGTGGGCGTGCTTTCCGGGCTTGAAGACGTGGAGCAGGTCGTGGTGGCAAATCCGAGCGCATTGGCGACGATGCCAATCGGCGAGCAGCTTAGGACACGATGACGGGATTTGGGAGTGGGGAGGCGTGAGTTGGGAATATTCAGCCTGCGTTAAAAGGCCGAGTGAAAATAATCCGGCCTCAAACGAAATTCCATCTCCTCATGAAGCAGGAAGCATAAGTAAGGGTAGTTCAGTGTCGGGTCCTGAAAACAACATTCCGATCGGCGCGCCGAACGCCGGAGAAGGGCTCGGTCTTGCGGGCGCCATGACGAAGGCGTTCATCCACTCGCCCCTTACACTGCTATTCCTGATCGCCTGTCTCGTCCTCGGCGTCATCGGCTTCATTTTTACACCCCGGCAGGAAGATCCTCAGATCGACGTGCCGATGGTCGACGTCTTCTTCCAATTTCCTGGCGCATCGGCCGAGCAGGTCGCCTCGCTCGCGACCGATCCTCTCGAGCGCATGATGAGCGAGATCCAGGGCGTCAAGCACGTCTACTCCGCTTCGCAGCGCGGGGCTGGCATGGTGACGGTCGAGTTCGACGTCGGGCAGAAAATGGAGCCCTCGCTCGTTCGCCTCTATGACAAGCTCTCATCCAATCAGGACAAGATCCCGCCCGGCGTCTCGCAGCCCCTCGTCAAGCCGAAAGCCGTCGATGACGTCCCCGTCGTCACTCTGACGCTCTGGTCGGACAGCGTCGACGACGCCAGCCTTCGCCTGGTTGCTCTGGAAGTGATGCAACACCTCAAAGAGGTGAAGAGCACCTCGCAAAGTTTCATCGTAGGCGGAAGGCCGGAGCAGCTTCGTGTCGAGGTCGCGCCCGAGCGCCTTCGGGGCTTCGGCATCGGCATCGATCAACTGGCAGGCGTCATTCGCGCGGCCAATGAGAGGCGCGACGTCGGAAATGTGGAAACCTCCGGGCAATCCATGGACGTTTACACGGGCAGTTTCCTGCGCCACGCGCAAGACCTCGAGCGCCTGGTCGTCGGCGTGCGAAACAGCGCCCCCGTCTATGTTCGCGATGTGGCCCGCGTCATCGAAGGGCCAGGCGAAGGCTCGAGCCTCGTTCAATATTTCACAGGACCGGCGGCACAAGAAGCTGCACACGGAGAGAAGGTCGTAAAGGCGGAGGGCGCGGCGGCGGTAACGATCGCTATTGCCAAGAAAGGCGGCACGAACGGCGTCACCGTCGCGAATGAGGTGCTGGAAAAGGTCAACACCCTCAAGGGCCGGATTATCCCTGATAACATCAATGTCGCCATCACGCGCGACTACGGCAAGACGGCAAACGACAAGGTCAATGAGCTGTTTTTCAAGCTTACCGTCGCGACCGTCGCGGTGTCCGGGTTGATCTATCTTTTCCTTGGACTGAGGCCGATGCTTGTGGTGGGCGTCATCATTCCGGTCGTGATCCTGCTGACGGTGTTTGCGGCGCTCCTGATAGGCTACACGATCGACCGCGTCAGCCTCTTCGCGCTCATCTTCTCGATTGGCATCCTGGTCGACGACGCGACCGTCGTCATTGAGAACATCTACCGGCGATGGTTGATGCAGGGCCGCATCGACACGCCCACGACAATCGACGCGGTCCGCGAAGTGGGAAACCCCACGATCCTCGCAACCTTCACCGTCATTGCAGCACTCCTCCCCATGGGGTTCGTGTCCGGCATGATGGGCCCCTATATGCGCCCGATCCCGGTGCTCGGATCGGTGGCGATGCTCCTCTCGCTCTTTGCCGCCTTCATGTTCACGCCCTGGCTCGCCATGCGGATCAGGCCCAGCATGGCGGAACTGGACAAGATGGAGAAGCGCGAGCACAAGCTCGTAAACCGCCTTGACCGCTTTTATCGCGCGCTTCTCGGTCCCATGATCGACCAGCCTTGGAAGGCGAGGGTGTTCCGGCTCGGCATCTGGGTCGCGTTCCTGGCGTGCTGCGCACTGTTCTACACCGAAAATGTGTCCGTCAAGATGCTTCCGATGGACAACAAGCCGGAGTTCAACGTCGTTGTGAACATGCCGGAGGGAACGGCTCTTCCAATTACGGCGAACGCACTCCAGCAAATCGTCGCAAAAGTCAAAGAGATTCCAGAGGTTGCGGCTATCCAAACCTACTCGGGTACTGCCTCACCCTATAATTTCAACGGGCTTGTGCGCCACTATTACTTGCGGACTAATCCCTGGCAGGGCGATGTCCAGGTCCAGCTCCTGGATAAGTCCGAACGCAAGCGTTCGAGCCACGCCATCGCAGTCGCCGCGCGCGAGGCGCTTACACCTTTGGCCCGTTCGCTCGGGGCTCGCATCGCCGTCGTCGAGATGCCCCCCGGACCACCGGTGCTTCAGACCGTGGTCGCCGAGATCTACGGTCCCGACGCCACCACACGCCGCCAAGTGGCCCGCGACGTCACCAAGGTTTTCGAGAAGGCCAGCAGCGTCGGCGATGCCGACAACTACCTGCAGCATCCCCATGACACACTGGTCTTTTCCGTCGATCAGCAGAAGGCCGAGCACTACAACGTGACGATGGGCGATATCTCGCGCCAGCTCGGCTTCATCATGGGCGGCGCGCGCCTCGGCGATGCAAAACTGGGCTACGAGCTTGAGCCGCGTTCGATCGTCATTCAGGCCCCTCTCGAAGTCCGTGGCAACGTCGCCAGACTCGGCGAGTTGCCGATCAAGACAGGCCTGAACACCTTTGTTCCGCTCGCTGAATTAGGCTCGTTCGTGCACCAGCCCCAGGACGAGATCGTCTACCATAAAGACTTGCGCGCCATCGAATACGTAACGGGCGAGGCAGTGGGAAGATTAGCGGCGCCCATTTACGCCATGATCGAAGTGGACCGGCTGCTTGCCAGCTATAAGACGCCTGACGGCGTGACCATCGCGGGAACGCTCGTCGGCCCGCCGTCCGATAGCAACCATTCCGGCTTTGAATGGACCGGGGAATGGACTGTAACCTACGAGACGTTCCGCGACATGGGGCTCGCGTTCGCCGCCGCCATTGTCCTCATCTACATGCTGGTGGTGCTCGAGTTCGGTAACTTCGCGCTGCCCGGCATCATCATGGCGCCGATTCCTCTGACGCTGATTGGCATCATTCCGGGGCACTGGCTGCTTGGCGCGGAGTTCACAGCGACCTCGATGATCGGCTGGATCGCTCTTGCGGGAATTATCGTTCGCAACTCGATCCTGCTTGTCGATTTCTCCAAACACGCAATCCTGGCCGGAATGCCGGTTCGGGAGGCTGTGATCCAGTCCTGCCGCGCGAGAACACGGCCAATCATCATCACCTCGCTCGCACTTATGGCAGGATCGGCGTCCATCATTACCGATCCGATCTTCCAGGGGATGGCGATCTCTCTCCTGTTCGGGGCGGCGGTTTCGACCGCGCTGACACTTGTTGTCATCCCGTTGGCCTGCGCCCGCGCGCAAGGCGCCTACTCGAACCGCGCCGCCGACTTTGATAAGGAGCTTGAAGCCGCAGCGGTGCAAAGCCCGGCGCACGCAGCGCCACAAGAGAGTGCGGTGCGGGACGGCCAGCGCGAGGAAGCGGCCTCCACGGTCGTCGCCAAGCCGTTCCATCTGGTGGGACAATCGATCCGAAGCCTTTTCGGCGATGCCCCTCTAAAGCCCTTTACCTTCGTGCTGCGCCTTATGCTTTTTGCGTTGGTCTTCACGATCAAGGGCTGGCGAGCTCTCTTCGGCCGCGTCCCCGCAGAGTTGGCAGCCTCGCCTTCCTCAGAAGGTGCCGCGCCTCGCGATCGCGCTAAGGCGGCAACCGCAGCCAATGCCCCTGCGGCTTCCAGGTCTCCAGCGCCTGCAGCTCCATCGGCGTCCCAAAAAAGCGCCCTGTCTGCGACAGCGGCGCAGACAGAGCCCGTCGTAGTGGGGACGCTCATCGACGCCCCGTCTGAAGCTGCTTCCGCTTTTACGACAGGTAAGCCGGCCTTTACTGCTGCCCCGCCTGCGGAGGGGAACACCGATGAAATCACTCATAAACCCGGCAAACCCGGGGATAGCCGCGAGGGCCATTGAGCCATGGGGAGAAAAGAAATGCTCGTTCACATAATGCGGCCCGTCCTGCTGGCTGCCATCGGGGGCGTCCTGGGGCAGGGCGCGACGAACGCCATGGCTGATACAGCAGTGGCAAGAAGCGCAGGAGAGAGACCGGGTCTGGAACAACGGCATGCGGACAACGGTTCAGCCGGCCGCTTCGACCTGGCGCAAGGCGCTCCCTCCTGGGGCGGCGGCTCGAATCTCTTTCCGCCGATGGGTTATGACCCCACCGCGCCAAATCAGGCTCCAAACGCACCGGCTCGCCCGCAAGCCGCGGACGCGGGCACGCCTGCGACTGTGCCTGCTCCCTCTTATGGAACAGGGCAGGGACCCGCGTCGTCTGGGCCGTGGAACGGTAATCAGCCATCAAATCCCGAACTTCTCGCAGCAGCCATTTCCTGGTCCGCAGGGTCCTATGACGGCGCAAGCCCCTCAGCAGCCTTACCCCGGCCCGCAGGGTCCGATGGGGCAAGCTCCGCAGCAGCCCTATCCCGGCCCGCAGGGTCCGATGGGGCAAGCTCCGCAGCAGCCCTATCCTGGCCCGCAGGGTTCGATGGGGCAAGCTCCGCAGCAGCCCTATCCTGGCCCGCAGGGTCCGATGGGGCAAGCTCCACAGCAGCCCTATCCTGGCCCGCAGGGTCCGATGGGGCAAGCTCCGCAGCAGCCCTATCCCGGCCCGCAGGGTTCGATGGGGCAAGCTCCGCAGCAGCCCTATCCTGGCCCGCAGGGTCCGATGGGGCAAGCTCCACAGCAGCCCTATCCTGGCCCGCAGGGTTCGATGGGGCAAGCTCCGCAGCAGCCCTATCCTGGCCCGCAGGGTCCGATGGGGCAAGCTCCGCAGCAGCCCTATCCAGGCCCGCAGGGTCCGATGGGGCAAGCTCCGCAGCAGCCCTATCCAGGCCCGCAGGGTTCGATGGGGCAAGCTCCGCAGCAGCCTTATCCAGGCCCGCAGGGTCCGATGGGGCAAGCTCCGCAGCAGTCCAATCCCGGCTCGCAGGTCCCGCGATGGCGCAAACCCCGCCCAATCCAGGCCAGCAGGGTCCTGCGATGGCGCAAGCCCCGCAGCAGCCATATCCCGGTCCACAGGGACAGGGTCCTGCGATGGCACAAGCACAGCAGCAGCCATTTCCTGGCCCTTGGGCCGGTCAGATGCCGCCTCCTGGCGCCCCCTGGGGGCCGAGCCCTTATGGCCAGACACCGCCCTGGTGGGGAGGCGTCGTGCAGGGTGGAGCCTCGGCCGGTGCGAGCGGGAGGCCCTAGCTAGGATATGCCAAGGCCATGCTTAGCCTCCGCCCCATCGCCGCGATTTTGCTTTGCCTGGGACCCATTCCTGGTCTCGCGCAAGACAATCCGTGGCGCGTGCCAGGATATGGCCGCAGTGATGCATGGCAATCGTCCCCGCCCCGAAGTGATAGCTGGAATGGCGGTTATCCGCCCGGGTCCGCTCAGCCCCCCAATCAAGGAGGCGGCTACGGGGGCAGACGGCCCGAGGCTGATGCTCAAGCTTACCCCCGGAGAAGGATGGAATTCGAGCCGCGATGCGCGGCAGCCAAGCGGAAGCGATCAGCAGGCCGCTGTTGGCAGACCCGGCGCAGGCGGCTACGGCGCCACGCCTTCGGCCCCCTACTGGGATCAATCCCCGGGGCGGTATGGCTATCCGGATACAAACGGCAACTATGCCAATCCCGGCTACACTATGCCATCCACTGTTCAGCCCCCTTACCTTTACGGCCGCCAGTTTGGCGAGTTTCCGCCGCTGGAAGGGAAGGAGCGGACACCAGGCGCCGAAAGCCTTCCTTCTCAAGCGCCGCCTCCACGGCAAGCACCGGTCGCTTCCGGCTATGGTGCCCGCCTAACCAGCAGACTGCGCCTCCAGCATACGGCAGCCCTGCTGCACGGCAAGCGCCGGGCGCTTACGGTTACGGTGCACCGCCTAACCAGCAAACTGCGCCTCCAGCATACGGGTACGGCGGCGCATACGGCACGCCGCTTGGAGGGCCGAGCACTCTCACGAGCCCTTGGGGTGTGCCAGGCAATAGCATTTACGGAATACCGTACGGGATTGGCGTCCCAGGTCTGTACGGGTGGTGAGATGGGGATAAGGGGACGGAAGCTTTGCGGCATGCCTTCGGCCGCGAAGCATCTCAAATAGTACGAAGGCAAATCAAACGGCCTTCGAGGGGGCCAATGAAAGGGAGTAAGAAAATGCGAAAGCTGATCAAAGGTGCGGCCGTTGCATGCCTTCTCGGCGTCAGCGCGGCTGCGCTCACAGCCGGCAGCGCCAACGCTTGGGGCTGGGGCCCTTGGGACAACGGTGGTTGGGGTAACAACGGCTGGAACAACGGCTGGGGTAACGGCGCTAACGGCTGGGGCAATGGCAACGGCGGCATGAACTTCAGCATGGGCGGCGGCGGCTGGGGCAACGGCAATGGCTGGGGCAACGGCAACGGCTGGGGTAACAACGGCTGGGGTAACAACGGTTGGGGCGGCGGTCCCTGGGGCGGAAACGGTCCTTGGGGCGGCGGCGGTATCCGGGGTATGGGTATGGCTATGGCGGCGGCTATCCCGGCGCCGCAGGGTACGGCTATCCGCGGCGCCTATCCCGGCTCACCGGTACGGCGCGCCTTACGGCTACGGCGGCGCTCCTTATGCACCGTATGGCTATGCTCCTCCGGCTGCTCCGGCCGCTCCGGCCGCTCCCGCCCAGAGCAAGTAGCCTAACGGCGCACATTGGCGGAAGCGGTGCAGATACGGCGCGGCTCGTCCCTTCATGAGATCGGAGGGCGAAACGCCGGCATCTATCAGCATCGAGACTTAGCGCACAAAGCGCGTCAGTCTTTACGCTTCCGCCTCTGAACACACGCACCGGCGAGCCGGGCTGCGCCAGGAAAGCAGCTTGCCCCAGCGCAACTTGGCTCGCCGATTACAGACGACGTGGAATTTTAGGCATGAGAAGAAGCTTCGTAAGGCTTGCCTTGGCCTGTGTGCTGGGTTTTTCCGTGGCTCTGGCATTGGCTGGCGCCGCACGGGCACAGGCGTTTTGGAACGAAGGCCCTTGGATCAGTTCGTGGCCCGGTCCGAACGGCAGCCGATGCTTCGCAGGCACATGGAACCGGTCCGGGCCATACAACAGCCAAATGTCGTTTCAGGCTCAGTTTTGCATCGGCGGCGCTTATCCATACGCTTATGGCGCAGCCCCATGGGCAGGCGGCTACCCGACCTATCCTGGTGCGCCTTCTCCAAATTTGTTCAACACGGGATATGGGCCGCCCAACGTACAGCGGATCCCCTATGCTTATCCCTTCCCTCCGCCTCCATGGGGTTACACCCCCTGGTAAGGCAACGGAAATGCGTGCGAGAAGAACTGTCACGATGGGCATGACAAAAGAACAAGCAGCGGCCTTTCAAGGCCACCGAAGAAGCCCCTTTGAGAGGAGATGCTCCATGAGAGCAGCAGCAATCGCAGCGGTTCTCCTATCCGTTGCCGTAAGTGGAACCGCGCATGCCGCGCCACAGTTCACAGCCGACGCGGTCGAAACCGAGCCGGGTCACGACATGAGATATGTCCGGCTGTACTTCGGAGAGAAGGGATCGCGATATGAATATCAGGTCTCCGGTCAGCCGGTCGTTCAAATCGTGAAGCCCGGCGAGGGAATAGCGCTGACGCTGTTTCCATTAACCCGGACCTACCTGGAGAGCAAAGGCGCATTGGGTGCGGTGCCTGCCGGGTTTCGTCCTATGGTTGCCTGTCAGCCCTCTCCTGCCGTCGAGTGCAAAAAGGAGGCTGACACCCCCGAAAGCCATGGTGCGCAAAACATAGAGCGGTGGACCGTTACCAGCATGGCCGAACCCGCTGGAGTGCATCTATGGTGGGATACTCAGCGGAAGTTTATCGTGCGGGAGGAATTTCGCGATGGCCGGGTGATGCAAGCCAATATGCTCGGAACCATGCCGCTCGACAACCGCACCGTCGAAAACTGGGAATTTCTCTACCTGTTGCCGAACGGCACTTACCAACGCGGCTTTTCTCTGTACTCGCCCGATCTTGGTTTCGCAGTCGCCGAGAAGCAACCGGGCGGAATTTCGCGCGAGCTTCGGAATATTCAGCCCGGCGAGCCGGATGCAAAGCTTTTCGAGGTGCCCGAGGGATATAAGAAAGTGGATGTTGCGCCTCCGGCCGTAACTCCCCCAGCCGGCCCGCTGCCGGGGCGGAACGGGGAACCTTCCTCCGCGGCTCAGCCTATTCCGATCTGGCAGCCTAACCTGCCTATGGGCCAGATGGGTCCCATGACGATGCCTCAGCCTCAGGCAACACAGCCCCCAATGCCCGTTGGGTTTCCATCTGCCCCAACCCAGGCAAGCAGCCAGCCTGTCACGGCTGCTGCTCCTTTCAATGCTCCGCCTGCGTTCCCGCCGTACGGGTTGGGACCCAGCCCGCAGACTTCGCGACCTGAGGGGCAAGCGCCGGCGCCTGAACCGGGCACCACGGCCTTGACCGCGAAACACCTGAAAATCTGGCATTTGCATCGCAGCTGAGATCGCCTTTGATCGGAACGATTTAAGGCGGAAAGTTGCTCGATTTTGCGGTCTTGCTCGTCCAGGCTGAGGCAGTTGCCTTGGCCAGCAATGCTGTCGCCTTGAACCGGTGATCAGCCGGAAATAAGCGGCAGAATTTTAGCGGCGACTGTCAGGCCAAAAATGAGAAGCAGCAGCACGATTTGAAGCAGCAGTTCAGGGCACCTCTTGCAAGGCATGTTGTCGCAAAAGCGTGTCATGGCGCCACTTCCTTATAAGTGTTCCGAACGGCTCGATTTACTCGTAGCGCTCATGCAGTCCTTAGCTGAAGCGCAATTCAATAGACAACCGGCCGAGCGGGTTGCTCACGTCAAAGAGTGCTCGCGCGGCGCTACCACGGCATGAAGCTGTTGAACATCGACATCGGCTTGCCTATCGAATGGTTCATCGACTGCATGCTCCAGCGTATGGCGTCGGTTTGCGCCGTCATGGCAATCATGGAGCCGTTCATCGCGGTCATCTGCTCGGTCATGGTCTTCATGTAGACCATTTGGCCCGCGATCGCGCCCATGTCCGCCGACATTGTTTCCATCTTGATCCGCATCGTGTCGATGTTGTGGCTCATCTGGTCGAGACTCGACGACAACTGATAAACCGATGCTGCAACCTTGTCGATGTTGTAGCCGAGCTGCGGTTGAATTTGCAACGCCAACTCGCGCATGTCGCGCGTGAGCGTGTATATGAAAAAGAAGGCGCCACCCACCATTGCGATCAGCGCAACGACTGAAGGGTAGACAATCATCTCCCATCGCCGCGCGCTCCGCTCGAAAGTGCTGGAAAAGCGGTCTAGCGCATCCGCCGGAAACACAGCACTTACAGCCTCTGTAGCAAGGCCGCAACTTGCCGGCGAAAAGGGCTCTGAACTCGCCTTGCCGGTTGATACATTGCGTCGTTCTTTCGCCTCATCGTCGCTCATAGACGCTGCTCCCTTGTTGTGTGCGCCTGCGAGCCGCTTTGCGGAAGAGTGCGCTTATTTTTTTGCCGCCGGGATGCCAACGTTGAGCGCTATTTTTCTCCTTTGCGCTTAAGGTCTTGAAACGGGCGCCGGCTGGGCCGGCGCGCCAAGCTTTGCAACGCCCGGGACGCTGCCTGCGCTTTACTTCAGGCGTGTAAAGACGCCGCTGGCGCAGACGCCCCCCGCGGTGCAGCCATCCATCGCCCAGTTGTCGGCATCCTTGAGCTGCATCTTAGCCTTGTAGACTTCGCCCGAGGCCGGATGCTTGACATCGCCAACGAACGCTTCACCCTTGGGCTCGAGCTTGGACTGGATCATCTCCATTCCTTTGTTCTTGGGTCCGTCGATGACGACGCACGACATGCCGTTCGCGCCGCCTTCCTTGCATTCGATGGTGAAGTCGGTCCACTTCCATTTGCCGACCATGTCGGCTATGCCGGCGGCATTTGCCGTTACGGCCAAACCCATTGCTGCAACAGTGACCGCGGTTGCACGCAAAATATTTTTCATCTTCCCATCCATGGTTGAGTTCGCCTCCCTCAGGCCGCCGCCGGGGGTTCCGGTTTCCCCCAGTGCAGAGCCCGAGCTTTCATTCGAACATATCGATATGGCTATGTCTACTGGTTTGAACGCCTTCAGAACGCATGTCACAGTCCGATTTTCAGGTCTTGGTGGAGGCCCCGTCCGCAACCGCAACTGCTGGCGATTGCAGCCTTCTTGGATGAGACCTGCGAGCCCGCCTCCTATGTTTTTGCAGGATCAACGCCGAGTTGCGCCCGCGCAAGCATGCCGCCTGATATGTTTTTGACCTTGAATCCGTTCTGCAGAAGGATGCGTGTTGCGAAATAGGCGCGCTGGCCGGACCGGCAGAAGACATGAATCTCGCGGTCGCGGGGTAGTTCGCCAAGACGCGCGCGAAGCTGTCTGAGCGGAATGTTGAGGGCGGTCTTCGGCCCGTGCTGCGCGGCCAACTCTGCCGGGTCGCGGACATCGAGAAGGAAGTCGGGCCCGGCTGTGTCCCAATGGAGGAGGGGCATGTCGCCGCTTAGCGCATTGCCGGCGACCATCCCTGCCAAGTTCAAGGGATCCTTGGCGCTGCCGAACTGAGGCGCATAGCAGAGTTCTGTTTCTTCCAGATCGTAGACGGTCGCTCCCATCTGCAGCGCCACCGCGAGGGCGCTGATCCGTTTGTCGACATTGTCCTCGCCAAACGCTTGTGCTCCGAGGACTCGCCCATCGGATTTCCGGAACAGCACTTTCGTCGATATCAGCTTGGCTCCGGGATAATAGCCGGCGTGCGAATTCGGGTAGAGATAGATTTTCTCATAATCGCTGTCGCCGAGCCGCTTCAATGTTTTCTCGCTGACGCCGGTCCAGGCGATGGCCGCGCCGAAGAGACCCACGATGGCGGTTCCCTGCGTGCCCCTGAACCGTGAATTGCGGCCCGCGATGACATCGGCCGCGATCCGGCCTTGCCTGTTTGCGGGGCCGGCCAGGGCTATGAGGCTCGGCTCGCCCGTTACAAAGTCTTTGACCTCAATCGCATCTCCGACGGCGAAGATATCCGGGTCGCTGGTTCGCATCTGATCGTCGACGCGAATGCCGCCGCGCTCGCCAATCGCAAGACCGGCCATTTTGGCGAGCGTCGTATCGGGGCGGACTCCAAGGGCAAGGATCACCAGGTCTCCTCTATGAGCCTTGCCGGATTTCGTGCGCACATCAATGGCGCCGTTTTCGGCTTCCTCGAATGCCGCCACCCCGTCGCCCAGCGCGAGCCGGACGCCGTGGCTTTGGAGGCGCGCCTCCACGAGGCGGGCGAATTCCTCATCGACCGGAGGCAGAACCTGGCTGGCCATCTCCACCAGCGTGACTTCAATGCCGAGGTGAACGAGATTCTCAGCCATTTCCAGGCCGATAAACCCGCCGCCCACGACAACGGCGCTCATCCGGCGTCCCGGTGTCGCGGCGCGCCTCGATCCATTCCTTGATCTCACGGGCGTCGGGCACCGTGCGAACCTGAAAGATGCCGGGAAGCTCGATCCCAGGCAGAGGCGGACGAATGGATACCGCGCCCGGCGACAGAACCAGCTTGTCATAAGCGTGCTCGGTTACTTCGCCTGTCGCCACGCTGGAGCAGCTTGACCTTCTTCTCCTTTGGCGAATATCGCGATGGCCTCGCAGCGTGTGCGGACATCGATGGCGAACCGCTCGCGGAACAGCTGTTCGGTGGCAACCAGGAGGCTCGATTCCTTCTCGATGACGCCACCGACATGATAAGGCAGTCCGCAGTTCGCGTAGGAAACGTAAGGGCCGCGCTCCACCATCATGATTTCGGCTTTTTCGTCGAGCCTGCGCAGGCGCGCCGCACAGGAGGCTCCACCAGCCACTCCGCCGATTATGATGACTTTCATGAGTTCGTCCCTCCTGCAACGTTAACTGCTTGTACCTTGGGATGGCGAAACATGCATCCGAGGAGATTTGAGCGCGAGATAACCGCGCCTCGAAGAGAAAAGCCGCCTGGAAAGGATGTGTCTGTAACTTAGTCACCAATGCCCGTGAATGGGGGTACGGCTCGAACATGGCCCACCGGTTGCTGAGCGCTCCAAGGCAGGCTAGCGTATCGCCGAAGTCACGTTCAAGGCGAACGGCTACCGCCGGGAAGGTGCTGTTTGACCCCCTTGTGCGGGACATGTTCATCCCTGCCGGCTTGACCCTGGCGACGCGGCAACGTGAGCTTGAGAATCAGGTAGACGGCAAAGACTAACCAGAAGATGATCCGGCGACGTCCATTCCAGCAGGAACCCGCATGGCCCCCCTCAAAATTGCTTTCTTCGGATCCGAAGGGGTCCCGTTCATCAAGTCAGGCGGACTGGCCGATGTCGTCGGCGCCCTGCCCAAATATCTCAGCGCCCGTGGTCACGAGGTCGTCGTCGTCCTGCCGAAATACGACTCGATCGATGTTCACCGCTGGGAGATCGAACCGTTCTTGAGACCGCTTGGGGTCTGGATGGGCGACACCGAAGAATGGTGCGCGTCCTGGACGACGACATTTGCGGGGGTGCGCTTTTACTTCATAGAATGTGATAAGTATTTCCATCGCGCCGGCATCTACCATGATCCCGAGATGGAGGATTATCGGGATAATGCGCGGCGGTTCGGCTTCTTCACCCGTGCGGCGCTCCAGCTTTGCCGCGACATGGGCTTCGTACCCGACATTGTCCACGCCCACGACTGGCAGACCGCTCTGGCCCCGGCCTACCTCAAGATCTGGCATTGGAACGACCCGTTCCTGGGCGGCGCGGCGAGCGTCTTGACCATTCACAATATCGGCCATCAAGGCAAGTATCCGGCGTCGGATTACGACTATCTCGGGCTGCATCGCGAGAACTTCGTCCCGGCCAGGTTCGAGGACTTCGGCGCCATCAATATGCTTAAGGGCGGCATCGTCTATGCCGATCTGGTGACGACGGTGAGCCCCACCTATGCGGTCGAGACCCGCAACGAAATAGGCGGCGAGGGGCTCGCTCCGGTCCTCAACGACAAGGGCGACAACTATTGGGGCATCCTCAACGGCGTCGATGCCGACGAATGGAATCCGGTTGCGGACGCCCTGATCCCAGCGTGCTTCGACGCCCATTCGCTTGCCGGTAAGGCCGCCTGCAAGGCGGCGCTGCAGGAACGCATGGCGCTGGAGGTTGACCCGGGAATCCCCGTGGTCGGCGTCATTGCACGATTTGTCTCGCAGAAAGGGCTCGACCTGCTCGCCGCCTCCATGGAGAAGATCCTGGACACGATGCGCGTGCAGTTCGCGATCCTCGGCGCGGGCGACAAGGGCCTCGAATGGTTTTTCGGGCCGTTGCCTGGGCAGTATCCGGGACGGGTCGGCAGCTTTATCGGTTACAATAACAAACTCGCCCATTTGATCGAGGCGGGGGCCGATTTCTTCCTGATGCCGTCGCGCTACGAGCCGTGCGGCCTGAACCAGATTTATTCGCTCAAATACGGCACGCTGCCGATCGTCCGCGCCACCGGCGGGCTCAATGACACGGTCCGCCAGTACGACGAGGCAACGGGCGATGGCACCGGCTTCAAGTTCTTCGAGCCGACGGCCCAGGCCGTCTACGATACCCTCGGCTGGGCGGTCAGCACCTACTTCGATCGGCCGCACCACATGCAGATGATGGTCCAGGCGGCAATGGCCGAGGATTTCTCCTGGGAGCGCAGTGCCGGTCAGTACGAGGCCGCGTATGAGCAAGCGATCGCCAACAAGAAACTTCTCGGTTAGTGGTCTGATGCCGATTTGAGTGGTTGCCCCATCCGGCAGGCCGAAAACCGAAGTTCGAGAAACCGGCCAGACGTTCTCATGATGGGGCTAAAGCGGAGCCCGGGCTTGTGGTCTGCCCTGATGCACGAGTTACTTAGACCTGCTATCCACCTTTTCGAAAATTTATATAATATGAATTGATCCAGGCGCTGAATAATGAAAGAAAGGCACTTAGATAAATAATTATAAAAACAACGCGATGGGAGGCACGAGTGCCCACGAACCTTAACAGCACGGACCTTCTGGACACTGTAAAGTCAGCGATGAGTGCAGCCTCGCGCCGGGAAACCAAGGCCGCGGTAGTCGATGGGCAGGCAGTGCAAGTACCCTTCCCGTTTCCCTCGCCGGCGGACTGGCGCGAATGCTGGATTTACTTTCTTATGCTGGACCGGTTCGCGAATCCCACCGCGCAGCCCCGCGGTCCCTGGAACCGCGTATTTTCCCACCGCCAGGGCGGTACTTTCAAGGGCGTGCAATCGCAGCTTCGCTATCTGTCGGATCTCGGAGTGAAAGCATTGTGGCTCTCCCCGGTGCTCAAGAATCCCAAGCCCGATTTCGACTACAACTATCACGGTTACGCGACGCAGGACTTCTTGAATGTCGATGAGCGCTTTGCGTCGGACGGCACGCGTGAAACCGCCGAGCGCGAACTGACGGAATTGATCGATGAGGCCCACGCGCGCGGCATGTACGTGGTTCTCGACATCGTGCTGAACCATGCTGGCCGAGTTTTCGACTATGAGAGGCCCGAAGGTGTGGTTTCCACGTTCGCGGACGCGGACGTCATGAACGCCCCTCTTGGGAAGGAGCCTTCCATCGAGTGGCTGAACGGCCTCGGTTTCCCGCGCTCGGACTGGAAGGATGGGGATTTGCCCGCCCCCGCAAGCCTTTCGGCGGACGACGCGGTTTGGCCCTCCGACCTCCAGAACCGCTTTTTCTTCCGCCGCCGCGGAAGCAAGCTGACCGACAAACCTGGGAGCGGAGGGTTCGCCCCCGGAGACTTCGGCGACATGCGCCAGCTTGTGGCCGAGTACGACGCGTCCGGGCAGGAAGACCTGCGCTCCAAATACGGCGCCGCGCCGGTGATCTCGATCCTTGTGCGAGCCTATCGATATCTGATGGCGCGCTACGATTTGGATGGCTACCGGATCGACACCGTGAAATACGTCTATCCCGATGGCGTGCGCAACTTCGGCAATGCGATGCGCGAATTCGCCCTCGCCATAGGAAAGAAAAATTTCTTCACCTTCGGCGAGATCTACGACCAGGAGGAGACGATCGCGGGCTTCGTTGGACGGCGGACGAATGGCGGAGACGGATTCGGCATCGACGCAGCGCTGGACTTTCCGCTTTTCTACAACCTTCCCGCCGTTGCGAAATGCAGTTCTCCCGTGGAGACGATCCGAAACGTATTTGACAAGCGCAAGGCCGCAGAAGAGGGCCAGCTCAGTTCGCATGGCGAGGCGGGGCGCTACTTTGTCAGCTTCCTTGACAATCATGATCAGCATGAACGCATTCAGCATCCCCTGACCCCGGGTAATCAGGTCACGCTCGCGCTCGGCCTGCTTTTCACGCTGCAGGGCATTCCATGTGTCTACTACGGAACCGAGCAAGGCCTGTCGGGAACCGTTGATGAGCATGGTAAACCTGACCTGAACTCAAACGAATCCACGCGCGAGGCGCTTTGGGGCAAGACGCCGGTCGCGTTCGACCAGACGCATCCCCGCTACGCAATGATCAAGGCGCTGTCGGCGCTCCGCCAAACAGAGCCGGCCCTCTTGTACGGCCGCTTCTACTTCCGGGAAATTTCCGGCAATGGAACAGATTTCGGCCACTCGTTTGGAAAGGGCGGCGTTCTCGCCTTCTCGCGCATTCTGGCCGACAGCGAGGTGCTCGTTGTGGCCAATACCAGCACCACGGATGACTTCTCGGGGTTCGTGTTGGTCGATCGAGATCTGAACGCGACTCCGCGGCAAATGCACGTGGTCTTCAGCAACATGAATAACAACGGCACGGGAACAGTCCGGCAAATTTCTACAGCCCGCTTCTTCCAAGGAAACGATGTCTCGACGGCTCCCGCGGCTGCGTTGCCTGTTCTTGTAAAAGCAGGTGAGATACAAGTCCTGGCGCCAGTATAAGTCTACAAAGCTGAAGAACTAGCCGTCTCATGCACTGATGCGCATCGGGCTTCGGTCCGGAAATCCGCTGTTTAGCAATTTTCGTGGCTCGAGTACCGCTTGTTAAACGGCCCCATTCGTGCTCGAATTTGCCCTTGAGGTCAACACCGGAGCCGATTATGAGCCAGCAACCCCTTTCCGAATACGTCGAAGGACTGCCAAACATCAGCGGCTCCGAGGAACTTGTCGCTGAGGCAATGGCCCGAAGCGGCCCCTTTTACCTGCCCGAATCTGCTATCGATTTCGGAAGGGTTCGCAGCGCGTTTGCGATCGCGCTCCACGTGCACCAGCCGCTGATCCCGGCGGGCGGCGGCGATCTTAGCACCGCCGCCGTCATCAGCAATCTGAAGCACATGATGGACAATCCGGGCATCGGCGATAATCACAACGCGGGCGTGTTCCACTGGTGCTACAAGCGGATGGGCGAGTTCATCCCGCAGTTGATCGGAGAAGGAAAACAGCCGCGAGTGATGCTGGATTACTCGGGCGAGCTTTTTCATGGGCTCCGGGCGATGGGCCTCGACGACGTCTTCGACAATCTGAAGCGGATTACGCTCGAGCCTCAGTATCGCGGCGCGGTGGAGTGGCTTGGCACCGCATGGGGGCACGCGGTGGCGCCATCCACCCCGGCGCAGGACTTCAGGCTGCATGTGAGGGCGTGGCAGCATCATTTCGCGGCGATTTTTGGACTCGACGCGCTTGCCCGCGTGCGTGGTTTTTCGCCTCCGGAGATGGCGCTGCCGAATCATCCGGATGTCGCCTACGAGTTCGTGCGGACGCTGAAGGATTGCGGCTTTCGCTGGGTGATGGTCCAGGAGCATTCGGTGGAGAATCCGGACGGTTCGGGCATCCGCCGCCCGCATGTTCCGCACCTGCTGGTGGCGCGTAACTCGCGCGGAGAGACGCAATCGATCATCGCGATCATCAAGACCAAGGGCAGCGACACCAAGCTCGTCGGGCAGATGCAGCCGTATTACGAAGCGAAGGGCCTTTCGCGAATGGATGTCGACGGCCACTTCGTACCGCCGCTCGTGACCCAGGTTGCAGATGGTGAGAACGGCGGCGTGATGATGAACGAGTTCCCGCCCAAGTACATGGAGGTCATGCGGGAATCTTCCGGGTCGGACACTCCGGCGGTCAATGTGAGCGAATATCTGGAGTACCTGGATGCCATAGGAGTTCGCAAGGAGCACCTCCCGCAAATCCAACCTGTCATGCAAAAGCGCATCTGGGAGCGATTTCCAGAACCGGCCGGGCCTGAGGCGCTCGAGAAGGTGATCGTGGACCTGCGAAAAGAGGACGGCCGCTTCCACATGGAAGGCGGAAGCTGGACGAACGATCTGTCCTGGGTGCACGGGTACGAAAGCGTGCTTGGCCCGATGGAAGAGGTGAGTGCGCTGTTCGCGGAAAAGACGCGGGGCGTGCCTGCGTCCGATCCCAGGTACCGCAATGCGCTGTTCTATCTCTTGACCACCCAGACGAGTTGCTACCGCTACTGGGGCAGCGGGATCTGGACCGATTACGGCCGTGAACTCGCGCGGCGCACGAGTGACATCCTGAATTACGATTTCTGATTAGAGCGGCTCAGCGCCCGCTTTCACGGACAAGAGAAGTCCGTGAAAGCGCAGCGCTCGATCTGTGTATTGTGGCGTGGGGTTCTCAGCACGGCGGATTGACGGCGGCTGGCGGAGGCCATCCGCCGCGGCCCTAAGCGTCCAAACATTGACATTGATCAATAAACATTCATTGCGAAGAATAATAATACATATTCATATGTAGCAATCTGTAGAACGGCGATATGATTCTCGTGCTGGGCATCGGCAATCGGCTTCTGAGCGACGATGGGGCAGGCGCTGCCGCCATCGATAAACTCGCATGCGATCCCGCCCTTAAATCCCGCGCGATTTTCCAGGATGGGGGCACCATCGGCCTGGCTTTGCTTCCCGCAATCGAGGATGCGACCGGCTTCATCGCCATCGACGCCGCCCAGCTCAACGCCGAGCCAGGCACGATCCGCGTTTTCGAAGGCGAAGCGATGGACGCTGAACTCGCCGGCGGCAAACGCACCGTCCACGAAGTATCGGTCTTAAGCCTGTTTTCCGCCGCCGCCCTGGCAGGAATTCTTCCCAATCGACGCGCACTGGTCGCCATCCAGCCCGCCACAGCCGGATGGGGCACGAGCCTGTCGCCTGCGGTTGCCGCCGCAATCCCCGCGGCCTGCGAAGCTGTTTCCGCTCTCCTTGCTGAATGGGAGGCAAAGCCATGACGGCGGTCGAGCACAATGCCAGGCAAAGTTTGCCGGACGCGCCAACGGATCTTCATCCCGGAAAGGCGAAGCCTTGTCCGGGATCGCAACATATGAAAGCGCCTCCCTCTTTGCGATCCCGGCTCGGGCTTCGCTTGGCCGGGATGACGATGCCGCAGAGGAAGCACCTGCGCTCAAGGAGCGCGGAGCGCCATAGCGCCAACACATGAGGAGGCTTGGAATGCCAGACAGCCGGACACTCGGTGAGCTCTTGATCGAGCGCGGCGTCTCGCGGCGCGCGCTCCTGAAATACTCGACCTATCTCGCGATGCTGCTGGCGCTGCCGCCGGGGGCCGCCAATGCGATGGCGGAAGGGCTGGCCAAGGCGCGGCGGCAGGCCGTGATCTGGCTCTCCTTCCAGGAATGCACGGGCTGCACGGAGTTGCTTACCCGCGCCTTCAGCCCCACGCTTGAGGATCTGATCTTCAATTTCATCTCGCTCGACTACCATCATACCTTGATGGCGGCATCGGGCGAGGCGGCCGAAAATGCGCGCCTCCAATCCATGGCGGAGAACAAGGGCAAATACATCCTTGTCGTGGATGGCTCGGTGCCCACGAAGCATGGCGGGGCCTATTCCACCATCGCGGGCCGCAGCAATCTGCAAACGCTGGAGGAAACCGCGAAGGATGCGTTCGCCATCATCTCGGTTGGAACCTGCGCGGCATTCGGCGGGCTTCCGCATGCGGCCCCCAACCCAACCGGCGCGGTTGCGATTTCGGAGATCGTGAAAGACAAGCCCATCGTCAACATTCCGGGCTGTCCGCCGCTGCCGGAAGCCATGACGGGCACGGTGGCGCATCTGCTGTCCTTCGGGAAGCTGCCGGAGCTCGACGCGCTGAACCGGCCGAAGGCCTTCTTCGGGGAGACCATCCACGACCGCTGCTACCGCCGGCCGTTCTATCAGCGCGGACTGTTCGCGAAAAGTTTCGACGACGAGGGCGCGCGCAAGGGCTGGTGCCTCTACGAGCTGGGGTGCAAAGGCCCCATCGCCTACAATGCCTGCGCCACGCTCAAATGGAACGCTGGCACTTCGTTCCCGATCCAATCGGGCCATGGCTGCCTTGGCTGCTCGGAACCCAATTTCTGGGACAAGGGCAGCTTCTACCGTCCGCTGCCCACTCCGGTGGCGAGCATAGGCGGGTCCGCGGCAGCCGCCGCCGCGGGAGGCGCTTTGCTCGGCGCAGGCGCGGCAGCCCTCGCACGCGAGCAGCAGAAAGCCAGCAAGCCTCCGACCGCAAGCAGCACGGAGTCCGTCAGCGCAAACAGCTCGCGCTCAAGCAGCGCAGAGCCCGTTAGCGCAAACAACTCACCCTCAAGCAGTGCGGAGCCCGTTAGCGCAGAAAACTCGCGCTCAACTACCCCGGACGGCGGCAGCGCAAACAAGCCAGAGGAGGCTTGAGCCATGGACCTTCTTGAGTTTTCACGCGGCCCCGCCCTTCAGATCTCGCTTGCGATTTTTGTATTCGGCGTGAGCTGGCGGCTTCTTGGCCTTTTCCTGCTTCCCTGGCGCAAGGACCATTCGGCGCCGCGCAAAGGCGCGCCATCGGCTTGGATGTCCGTGCTCCTCGCCAATGTGCGCAAGCAGTGGCCGCACAAGACCTTCATGCGCGCCTCCGTCTTTCAATTCGTCAACGGCTATGTGTTCCATGTCGGGCTGGCGATCGTGGTGTTCCTGTATGTCCCGCACATTCTCTTCATCAAGAGCTTGTTCGGGGTGAGCTGGCCCGGCCTGCCGTCGAACCTCGTCTTCGCGGTTGGCGCGATCACGGCCTTCTCCATCGTCGCAGGACTCGTGCACCGGATGACGAATCCCGTGTTGCAGCTCGTCTCCCGCACCGACGACTATATAAGCTGGCTCCTGACGCTGCTTCCGGTGCTGACGGGCCTCCTCGTCATCATCCAGGTTGGCGCGCGCTACGAGACGCTGCTCGCGCTCCACATCCTCAGCGTCTGCGTGTTCTTGATCTGGTTCCCGTTCGGCAAGCTCATGCACGCCTTCCTGTTCTTCTTCTCCAGAGGCGCAACCGGCATCCGGTTCAAACACAGGGGGGCCGAGCTATGACCGCGCGCATCACCGCGAATGGCATTTCCGTTGAAATACAGGGCGATATGCCCGAGAAGGAACGCCTCTCCCGCGCGATGCATACCTTCCTGCGCGAATTCGGCGCGACGGCCGCGATCCACATGGAAGCTTGCGTACGCTGCGGAATCTGTGCCCATGCCTGCCACTTCTACATCAGCACGCAGGATCCGAAATATACGCCGGTCCATAAGCTCAGGCCCTTCGAACAGCACTATCACCGGCATTTCGGGCCGTTCGCGCCGCTCTACCGGTTTTTCGGCATCACGCCCCGCGTGACGATCGAAGAGCTGGAGGAATGGCAGCAGCTTCTCTACGACTCCTGCAATATGTGCGGGCGCTGCACGCTGGCATGCCCGATGGGCATCGACATCGCAGAGCTTGTGAAAGAGGCGCGGCACGGCATGTATGCCGCGGGGCTCGTTCCCGACCGGCTGGAGCTGATGGACCGCACCACCAAAAAATGGGGCAGCCCGGCAACGCCGGCGGAGGACTTCGCGGATATCGTCAACGAGGCGGGCGAGGAGCATGGCGTCACGATCAATGTCGATCTGCCCAAGGCCGATATCCTTGTAACCGTCGCGCCCGCCGAGCTGACCGAGCATACCAAGGCGCTCGCCGATATTGCCAAAATCCTGAACCGGATGGGCGTGAGCTGGACCTACAGCTCCAAGGGTTTCGAAGCCTCGAACATCGGCTTCATCAACGGCGACGTCGAGCTGCAGGAGAAGATGACGCGGCAGATCATCGACACCGCCATCGAGATTGGCGCGCACACGCTGCTCCTGCCGGAATGCGGCCATGCCTATGGCGCGGCACGCTGGGAGGCTCCGCGCTGGTATGGCTATCAGCCGCCCGTGCATATCATTCATATGATGGAGTTTCTGGCGGCATCCCTCGCCAGCGGCGCCATCAAGGTGAAGAAAATCGGCTCCACGGCCTCGTTCCACGACCCCTGCCAGGTCATCCGCAGGGGCGGCGCTGAAAGAACAGCCGCGCGAAGTGCTCCGCGCGCTCGGCTTCGAAATCAAGGAGCTGGCGGATCATGGCCCGCTCGCCTTCTGCTGCGGAGGCGGCGGCGGCGTGGTCTCCTGCACACGCGCCGATCCCCTACGCAACCGCGCTTTTGAAATCAAGAAGCGGCAGGTCGAGGATGCGGGCGCCAAGCATTTCGTGACGGGCTGCGGACAATGCCGCATCACGCTCGCAAAGGGCGCTACGCATTTCAAATGGGACAAACAAGTCGAGAGCCTGCTTGAACTCGTGGCTGACAATCTGGAGGGTGAATAATGTCGAACCGCGTCGTAGTCGACCCCATCACCCGCATCGAGGGGCATCTGCGCATCGAGGCCGAGACGGACGATTCCGGTCGTATCAAAGCTGCGTATAGCTCCGGCACCATGGTGCGCGGCCTCGAGCTGATCCTCAAGGGCCGCGACCCGCGCGACGCCTGGGCTTTCGCCCAGCGCATTTGCGGCGTCTGCACGCTGGTGCATGGGCTTGCCTCGGTTCGCGCGGTGGAGAATGCGCTGAACTATCACCATCCCCGCCAATGCGCAGCTCATCCGCAATCTCATGACCGGCGCGCAATATGTGCATGACCACGTGATGCACTTCTATCACCTGCACGCGCTCGACTGGGTGGATGTGATTTCCGCGCTCAAGGCCGATCCCAAGGAAACCTCGGACCTTGCGCAATCGATCTCGGCTTACGCCAAATCGAGCCCCGGCTATTTCGCGGAGGTGAAAAAGAAGCTCAAGAGCTTCGTGGATGCGGGCCAGCTCGGCATTTTCGCGGGCGGCTTCTGGGGCCACCCGGGATACAAGCTGCCGCCGGAGGCCAATCTCATGGCGGTGGCGCACTATCTGGAGGCGCTTTCCTGGCAGCGGGAGGTGGTGAAGCTGCACGCCATTTTCGGCGGCAAGAATCCGCATCCGAACTTCCTCGTGGGCGGCATGCCGAGCCCCATCAGCATCGATCCCGCCGGCGAGAGCGGCGGAGCGGCGGCGACAGCGCTCAACATCGGCGGCTTGCAGGAGGTGCGCGCCAGTCATCCAGTCGATGCAAGCCTTCGTCGACCAGGTCTATCTGCCCGACACGCTCGCCATCGCCAGCTACTACAAGGACTGGTTCAGGCGCGGCGAGGGCGTGGGCAATTTCCTGTGCTTCGGCGGCATGCCAACGCTAGGCGCCGATGGCAAGCAGAGCTCGTTCTTCCCGGCCGGGGCGATCTCTGAACCGCGATCTCAGCAAGATCGAGCCCATCGACCTGAACGACCCGGCGCAGGTTCAGGAATTCGCCGCGCATTCCTGGTACGCCTATGCGGGCGGCAAGAACACCGGCCTGCATCCTTACGCCGGCGAGACCACGCTTCGACTTTACCGGCCCGGAGCCGCCCTTCGAGCAGCTCAATGTCGAGGAGAGCTATTCCTGGCTGAAAGCGCCCCGCTGGCGCGGCAAGGTCATGGAGGTCGGCCCGCTGGCGCGCGTGCTGATGCTTTACGCCACCGGCCACGAGCCGACCAAAGCGCTGGCCGCCTCGGTGCTTGAACAACTGGATCTGCCGCTGAAGGCGATGTTCTCCACGATGGGGCGCACGGCGGCGCGCACCATCGAGACCAAGATCGTGGCGGACCAGATGCAAAACTGGCTCGACGCGCTCACGGCCAACATCAAGGCTGGCGATCTCGCCGTGCATAACCCGGCGCTGTGGGAGCCGTCGACCTGGCCCAGACAGGCGAAGGGCGTGGGCTTCATGGAGGCGCCGCGCGGTGCGCTCGCCCACTGGATCGTGATCGAGGACGGGACAATCGCGAACTATCAGGCCGTCGTGCCCAGCACCTGGAACGCCGGGCCGCGCGATCCGGCGGGCCAGCCCGGCCCCTATGAGGCGGCGCTGATGGACCGCCATGCCTTGCACGATCCGAAGCAGCCGCTCGAAATCCAGCGTACGATTCACAGCTTCGATCCGTGCATCGCCTGCGCCGTGCATGTGCTCGATCCAAACGGTGAGGAGTTATCGAGCATCGCCGTGACTTGATGACCGGCGAGACTACCGCACGGCAGTGACGGTCCATGACTACACGGCCATCGCCCTGATCGTGCTGTGGATCTTCACCACCTTCTGGCATTTCACCACCGGCCAGTGGAAACAATATCTGTTCAAGAAGGAGATCTTGCGAGTCATCCGCTTTTATGCATTCGGCATTCTGAGAGGCGAGCCCCACCCTTACAAGAAAAGCCTGCAGCGCAAGCAGAATGCGCTCCAGTCCCTCGCCTACATGACCTTCATGGTCATCGTCGGCCCTGCGCTGTGGACGACCGGCAAGAGCGCCTTCCACTACATCCGGACAATGATTACAGGCTACGATCAGGTCGAACTGTCGGAGGTCGAGGAGGCTTATCTTGAACAGACCCAAACTGTTCCGATGAAGCCAAGCAAGGCTATCCGCTAGGGTCGGCTTAGGTGGAAGCTGGCCTCTTCAGTCATGGCCGCACTTGATGCGGCCATCCAGCTCAAAACTCAACTTTATCAGAATGATATGGATGGCCGGGTCAAGCCCGGCCATGACAACTACGGTTTAAACTGACGTGATCCGGGTCTAATGCGAGTTTGAAACCAGCGCTGCAATCTGCGCGGCTAAATGCGCCGCGCCACGATCATGGCCTCGATGCCGTCGCTGAACCGGTAGATCTCGGGAGCGAACCCTTCTGCGGCGAAGGCATCCGCGATCTCGCCTGCATGAAGCAAATGGTTGCCTTGCACATGCTCATTGAGGTTGTGCAGCGCCAGGCTGCGCACTGCAGGCTTTCGCAAAACCGAGCGATCGGAGGGCCAATCCGGCTCCCAGATCGCCACGGCTCCGCCTGGGCGAAGATTCTCGCGCATCCTCCTGATAAACGGGACGATGCCGCCCTCCCAGACATGATGCAGAGCGCGGTTCATGGCGATGAGATCGGCGGGCTCATCGAGCTTGAACTCATGCGCATCGCCCTGGACAAAGCGAAGCCGGCCGCCAAGGCCCTCTTCCTGAGCGAGGCGTGTTGCTTGCGCGATGTTCTCCTCGAACCCGTCGAGACCGAGCCCCCGGACAGTGCCGCAGCGGCGGGCCAGAGCGCGCAGATACCAGCCATTGCCGCAGCCAAGATCGGCGACAAGGCCGCCGCGTTCATTGATCTCGGAAAAAACCGGCACGCGAGCGCAAATCTTCTCTTCGAAAAAGCGGGCGAAAGTACCTTCCAGCATCGCGCCGAACCAGGGCAGAAGCGTTTCAACCTCCGCCATGACCTTCTCGCCGGGGCGCTCGCCGCTGCGCATGAGGCCCGCGGCGCGCACCCCCATGTGCACACTGGAGACCATCGTCATCGCCAAAGGCATGAGCGAGTTCGGCGCATCGGGGAGCATGGCCGCGCCCGTTTCGCTCAAGCGGAAGACCTCGCCTTCGGCGTCGAGATAGCCAAAGGCGAAGGCCGCATCGCACCAGCGTCGCACATAGCCTTCGTCCATCCCGGCAGCTGTGGCTATAGCCGCGACATCGCCGCCATTGAGGTGCTTCAGCGCCGCGAACAGCCCATTGACCACGCCGATATAGGCCACGGTCAGGCTCTGCGCGCCCTGCACCATGCCGCGGAACTGCTGCTTCAAGTCTGGCTTTTCGAGATTTGCCGGCATGGCTTACGGCCTCCTTGAAATTTACCGCCACTCTCAAGAAGGAGACGGCAGAACCCCGCAGGCCGAAGTCACGGACAAGAAGACGGCTGCGGTCTCACAGCGGCGAGAGGGCAATCGTCTTCTTGTCCCTCAAACGCGAGGCTACTGCAACGGCTTCGAGAGAGTGAAGGCTCCTCTTATATCACCCAATTTATAGCCCGTCGCGCGGTCGTCTGGATAAAGCTCCGCGAGCCTCGCCTTGACAGGCTCCTTAACGGCCTCTCCGTGACAGGTGAGGCACGGCTCGGCAACCGGTATCGCTTTCATGAAGCGGAAAGTGCGCGCGCCGTTCTTCTCTACGACCTCGAAATGTTCGAGCTTCGCCGCCTCTGCGCCCTTGCTCTTTGCCGCGTCGAACTCTTCAAGCACGCGCTTCTCCCAAGCGTCGGGGGCGTTTTTGGGATTGCGGGTCTTGAGCGATGTGCGAGCGACCGCCCATCCATTCGCCGAGGCATCCGCTGCAATGGCGGGCGCCGCAACGTTGCAGACTTCGATGGCCTTGACAGGCCCATCCACCTTCATGGCCCCGACAAGCTCCCCTTTAAGCTTGCCCGCAAACGCCGCCGAGATCGCGCGCGCTTGCGGCGGCGAGCGCATCGGGCGATGCAGCTTGCTCTTCTGCTCCGGCAATGGCTGTGAAACCGAAGAATAGAGCAGCGGCTGCAAGCGCACTCTTTCCGTATGGCATGTCAATCCTCCGAGATACGCGGCTTCGAGTTGATTTGAGGGCTGAGCCCCCTAGCGTCTGCGACAAGGTCACATTAATCAGACATGGGCCAAATCGGCTTTGCCGCCGGCTTCGGCCCGGTCCAATTCCACCTTTGAGATTACCCTCGCATTTCCTTATATGAATGTGACGAATTGAACCCTTTTCCCTACGCAAAGCCCAGTTGGCAATCGCGACGCTGGGCGCGAACATAAATTTCTGGCGGTGCTTGCCAAGGCTGGCCCCTTCAACAGGCTGCTTGACGTACGGACGTTACGAGCGCTGGCTTCCTATCGCCCCTGACCATTTCGCTCTTGCTGCTCGTGGGCGTCTCAATCGCATGCTAGTGGCAGTGGCCCTCACAATGGCACTCACAGCCACCATGATCGCCGTCTTCTGCGAGTGCCGATGGGAGAGGCGCTCCGGCTACAAGGGCCGTGACCGCGGTCATCGGATCGGTCTCACTCGTGACGAAGACCCTGATGCCTCGCGCTGCGAGTTTCTTGGCCAAGCCTTCCCCGCAGCTGCCGGTTATCAAAGCATCGATTCCATCGATCGGGTGCGGCGCATGCGAAGAATGCTCGTGCATGGCCATTTCTTTCGGCAGATCGAGTTGCCCCGTTTGAATGATCTGATTGTCTGCAACAGTCTCGAAAATCATGAAACGTCGCGCCATTCCAGCGTGCGGGGTAATGGTGCGGAAATTCTGGCTCGTGATGCCAATCTTCATCCTGATCTCCTTGGTGGGGAAGGCGGTTCGCACCCGGGTGCGCTCATACGCCGACGGCGAGAACGATAGTGGGATTAGCTTCGCTGATCATTGCGAATGCGCAATGCGATCGGTGTCTGCTCATGAGACGAAGGGATGGCGTGTCACGGAGTGTTGCCATGCGGGCAGGGTTCAGGCTCAGGCGCGCTGGGCCGGACCTTCGATCAGGCGGCAGCCGCAGCCGGGCTCGACAGAAGCCCGTTCAGTACCTCCGTCAAGTTGCCCTTCTCCGTTCGCTGCACCCCGATGCCGGCGTCACGAAAAACATAGTCGGGTCCCCGGCCGGTGAAATCCACTTTGGCGAGGACGATGTCGGGCTTCTGCGCCGCCAGCCATTGGGCGACCTTCATACCCTTTCCCTTATCCTGGGAACGGTGCGGGTTCGGCTGTATGCGCTGTTCGATGACGGCTTGGCTTGCCCAGTCCAACGTAACGAAAGCGAAGAACGCGGCCTCGCCGAAATGCCCGCTGATCGTGCCGGAAAGGCTGCCGAGAGGGATGGCGTAAGTCGTATGCGCAGACGCCCGGGCTTCAAGATGCAGAAGCACCCGTTCCATTTGTGGGATCGCCGCCCGCACCGACTTCTCGATGCGCTCCAGGGCGGCCTCGGCCTTCCGGCCCTCGCTGGTCCTCAGCGCGACGCCCGCTTCTACGAAACCGGAAGCGGCCCGCATTGCGGCCGGTAACCCATCTGACCTCTGCAACAGCAGGATCGGCCAAGACGATCTGCCTGATCTCGTTCAACCGGTCTGCATCGAGCGAGGCATCGAGTAAAACCCTCAAAGCGCTGGCGAACAGGTCCCATCCGGTCTTGACGACCGCTGCCACGATAATAAGCGCCGCGGCGCGGTCGAAGGCAAAGCCGAACCAGGATGCCAGGAGCGCTGCAAAAGCCAGCCCGGTCGTGTAGGCATGAATGCGGAACTCTCGCGCCTGCGCGATAAGCGCCGGGGAATCCATTGCGATTGCAGCCCGGAGTTCGAAATGGCTGAAGATAAGCGGGATCGCCAAGGTCACGGCCAGGGCAGCGAACATCCAGCCGTCCACGCGGAGTTCGAGGCTTGTGCCGAAGAAGACGCTGTGCACGATCTCATAGGCGGTGAAGAAAATCATGCCGCCGATTGCTGCGGCCACGAGGTTCCCAACCTTATAGAGACCGTAGGGAAAAGCTTCAGCCTTGCGCGCCGCTATCTTCAGGCCGATCAGCAAGGCGCCCGCCGCAACCAGATCGACGGCGTTATGGATCAGCTCCGCGATGACGGCCAAGCTTCCAGAGAAGGCCGCGATGATGCCGAGGAGAACAACGAGCAGAAACCAGCCGCTATTGAATACCATGCCCAACGGATAGCGCTGATTGCTGTGGGACTTACGCCCTCCGGATGCCGTCCAGCAGTTGTCACTTGATTTGGTCCTGTGGACGGGGCTGGCCCCTGAAGCAGCCCCGGCGTGCTTGCAGCTTTTGAATGCCTCCTACCGGAATGCCGGACCGGCAGGAAGACCAAGCCGCTTGAAGAGCATGGCGGCGGGGCAGAAGCCGGTAAATCCCGATTGCAGAAGATTGAGGCCCGCAAAGGCCGTCAGCAGATACCAGTACTCGCTATAGAAATAGCCCAGCGACAGGCTCAGGAGCACCATGAAGCCTGCGAAGCTGAAAGACCGCTCTGTCAATCGTCATTCCTCGTTCCTCATTCCTTTCAAGCACAAGAGAAGAGAGCTTAATCCAAACCGGATTAAGCTCTCTTTCTTTTCGGACACGCGTTCAAATTTGGCTGCTCGATGTCAAACAGGCAGCGATCATCCAGCATCGATTTCTGTATTTTGCCCGCGTCCGCCTCAGAAGACAACGCTGTCGCCATCGCCAAGGAATGCATGGCTGCCCTTAGCATGCACCGAACGCTTCGGGTAACTCAGATAGGCATCGGTCCCCTTGATGATCGGCACGCCGTGAGTTGCCGCCTTCTCCGCCCACATCCAGCCGGTGCAGTGGTTGCAGCCCATCTTGGCCATGGCAAGCTGCCTGACGTCATCGATAATCGTATCGAACTCAGCTTCCAGCAATCGAATACGCTCAAATGCAGGCCGCCATAGCAGCCATAGAGGCCGGGTCCGGCGAGGCGGTCCCTCGCAAAGCCGAGCAGGTTCATGATCCCAGGGTGGCCGCAGCCTGTGACGGTGACGATCCCTTTGCCCTCGACATTGACGTAGAGCACGTTCTCGCCGCGCACCTGCAAGAGCATCGATGCGTCAAACATCCTAAGCGCGATCCCCGGCATCAGCCGGTAGATGCCGCTTCCGTCTTCGCCCTCCGCGACGGTGAGCATGAGATCGCCCTCATGGTGCACGCTGTTGCGGCAGATGGCGACCGTCTTGCCCTCGCGGTCTGGTGTCTCGATGCTTCCATTGCCGGCCAGCAGGAAGCGATCCTGTTCGGACCATGTGGCGGGAGCGTAGAGCGTGAGGCGCGGGTTGTGCTTCAGCGTCGACTCGATGCCCCAGAAGTGATCGAGGTGCCAATGCGAGAGCACCATCAAGTCGATTTCGCCGCGCTCCAGCATCTGATCGACGCGATGGCGGGCGAAGACATAGTCCATCCAATCGTTGCTCCAGCCGGTATCGAGCAGGATTTTGCGTGTCTCGCCGTCCAGCGAAGTGATGGTCAGAAGGGCCGCGTAGCCGCCGGCGTTTTCGGGATCCCAGGCGACACGATATTGGCTTTGCCCGGCACCGCCATGATCGGCCATGTTCTGCTTGAAGCGAGCGTCATCGAACCAGCCGGTTTCGGTCAGAACATCGATCTTGAGGCTCCTGACAGCACCGATGTCTAGCTTGCCGGCCATTTAGTTAATTCTCTTCTGCGACGCCGCCCTGGTGACTTTAGAGAGATTAACCGGGGCAGAGGAGGGTATCTGTGACTTAGTCACCAAGTTCGATGCCTTGCGCTCGCGCAATCCAAGACCGGATCTCCTTGCCGTTGAGAAACGATCTCAAGGTTGACCGCAGGGATCTCGCTTGCGCTGCTCATCGCGGTCGCAGCGCCGCTGGCTGCCTATTTGCCTTATTAGCAATGGCGGCCGGTTCGACAAGCGACATTCTCCGCTTGATGGCTGGCAGGCAGCGTCACCCGGTGCGAACGAAAACCACAGCGGGCGCATCACGGAACAGCGTCTCGGCGTGGAGTTCTGCGCCGAACTCGGCCACCCGTCCAGTCAGGAGTTCGCGCCAATGCCTGCCGCGCAGCGGTTCGGGCACCGGCAGTGTTGCGTCGGGCGGCGTGCCGCGAATAGCCCGCCGCGCCGGGAAGCGAGCCACCGCCACCAACATGGCTGCATCCCCATGCTGGCGCGAGAAAGCGCAGACCTCATCCGCCCCGTTGCCCTCCGCGAAGAGCCCCTCGTAATCGCCCTCGGCGAAGAGGAGGGGGGCATCACGGCGAAAGCTAAGGATGGCCGCCGTGGCGGCCAGTTTGAACCGCGCGTCCTGCCACGACCGCAGATAGCGCGCCATGGCGCCCTGCCAATCGTCCGCGAGCGACTGGAGGATTTCGTCCAACAGCCGCCCGCGCAAGGCATAATCGACCGGCCGGCGATTGTCGGGATCGACCAGACTGAGATCCCAGAGCTCGGTGCCCTGATAGATGTCGGGGACGCCCGGCAATGTCAGCTTCAACACGGTCTGCGCCAGGCTGTTCTCAGCGCCGAGCCGGGCGATGCGCTCGGCGAAAGGCAGGAAGGCGTCGAGAAATGCAGCCGAGCGGCGCGGGTCGAGGGCAAGCGAGGCGACGCCGAGCATCGCCTCCTCGTACGCAGTGTCGGGCGCCGCCCAGGTGGAGCGCACCTTGGCTTCGCGCAGCGACTTGGTGAGCGCCCCCTTGATGCGTTCGGCATATGCGGCGAGGCCCTTCGCATCGGGGGAGGCGTCGAGCAACTCGACCGGCCAGGAGCCGACCAGCATCTGGTAGAGCATGTACTCGTCATTGGGGTCGGGCGGCGCGGTGCCTTCAACGTCGCCGCGCGCGGCGCGCAGGATGCGGCTCCAAATCGCCACCTGCTTCGCCCAGTCCTCCGGCAGCTCGGACAGCACCGCAAGGCGCGCCCGCGTATCCTCGCCGCGCTTGGTGTCGTGGGTCGAGGTGCCGAGCATGGCGTGCGGCCAGCGCTCGCAGCGCTGGCTGTTCGCCTTGTGGAAGGCGGCGAGCGTCAACCCGAACTTCTCGGGATTGCCGCCCACCTCGTTGAGCGCGATGAAGCGGTTATAGCGGTAGAAGGCGGTGTCCTCGAGCCCCTTCGCCATAACTGGCCCGCTATATTGCTGCAGCTTCATTGCGCAGCGCAGCACCGCATGGCGGCTGAAGCCGCTGCGCGGCGTCGCCACCAGCTCGCCGGAGAGGAGCTTGGCAAGGAAGTCGAAGACGCTCGGATCGATTTCGGTCTCGTTGCGTCGCGCGCGCGCCATCGCCCAGTCGAGATCGCGCTTGTCGTCCGCGGTCGGCGCGTCGGCCGCGTCCACGTAGGTGCGGTAGACCGGAAAGCAGGCGACGATCTCGCGGATGGCGCGGTGGAGAATGTTGCGGGTAAAATCGGCAGTACGCGGATTTTGCCGCGCCACGCGCGCGGCATCGCGTGCGAGCACGTTGAGCTCGCTCGCCATCTCGTTCCGCATGATGCGGAGCTTGCAGTCGCGCACCGTGTCCTCGAAGGGCTCGCTGCGGCCGATCAAGCCCGTGTAAAAGCGGCTGAAGCTTTCCTCGCCCGCCGGATCAACCAGCAGCGCGAGAACGAGGTTCGTGAAGCCGTAGCCGGTGGTGCCCTGGACAGGCCAGTCCTCGCGAAGCGATTCATGCGGCGCCAGGATCTTCTCGACCACGAGATAGAAGTCGTTCCCCGCCTTCTCGCGCAGCCGCTTCAGATAACCCTTGGGATCGAGCAGCCCGTCGATATGGTCGATGCGCAGACCGTCGAGGACGCCGCTTTTCAAGAGCCGGAACACGAGACGGTGCGCATGGTCGAACACCTCCGGCAGTTCCATCCTGATGCCGGCGAGGTCGTTGATGTTGAAGAAGCGGCGATAGTTGATGTCGTCGGCGGCGACGCGGAAATGCGCGGCGCGCCAATATTGCTCCTGGACCAGCGCGTCGAGGCCGCGCCAGCTGTCGAGGCGGCCGGGCGCGCCATTGAGCCGCCCGACCGCGGCCGCCACCGCCTCCCGCACATCGGCCCGTTCGCGGCAGAGCGTGGCGAGCTCCGCCTTGAGCTCGGCGGCGCGCCGTCCGACCTGCGGCCGCCATTCGGGGAGGCCCGAGAAGGCGTCGCCGAGCCGCTCCAGCTCGGGATGCGCGTCGCCGAGGATGCGCGCGTAGTGCAGCGGGCAGATCGGCAGCTTGTGGGTGTCGTAGGCCCAGACCGCGAAGCTGCCTTCCTGCTCGTCGAATTTGAGGGAGAGCTGCCCCGCCTCGAGCACGGCGCCGTACTGGTCGCCGAGAAAGGGAACGAGGAGCTTGTCGCGGAGGTAGCGGCGGTCCGGGTCCCAGTCGATGTCGAACCATCCAGCGTGAGCCGAATCGGGTCCCCATTCCAGCACGTCGAGCCAGAGCGGATTGTCCGCGCCGCCGACCCCCATATGGTTCGGGACGAAATCCAGCACCTGCCCCAGCCCGTTTTGGGCGAGCGCCGCGTTCATGCGGTCGAACGAAGCCTCGTCCCCCAGCTCGGGGTTGAGCGCGTCATGATCGACGATGTCGTAGCCGTGAGTGCTGCCCGCCCGCGCCTTGAGATAGGAGGAGGAATAGAGATGGCTGACGCCGAGCCGGGCCAGGATAGGGCGCCAGCTCGGTGGCGTGATCGAAGCCGAAATGCTTGTGGAATTGAAGGCGGTAGGTGGCGCGGGGAATGACGGGCGGCATCTCACTGTCTTTCTTCCGGGACGGGCGTTGCGGGGTTTGCCCGCAATGATCGGAGGTTAATAATTACTTATATTATTACATAGCCCGCTTTTACAAAACGAAACCAATTTCAATTCCTTGTTAACCCTGCGAATGCGCCCCGCCTTGCGCCGCAGCGGCATCCCGTGCGCAGTGGAGTGCGGGCGATGCGCTGCAGACACGGGATCGTGAAAAACACTCACCTGAATTTGGTGCGATCCCGGCGCGCGCTTGCTTGGCCGGGATGACGATCCATTGGCCAGATCAGAGGAGTTTGCTTAGCCGCGGACGCCATCATGCTTGGTCGATGCGACCAGCGCACGGCCCAGGGGCCGAAGCTGCCGCCCTTGGCGGCGCCTTCCTGCCAGAGGATGCGGCCGAGACGCGGCGGGGAAGCCCTCCCGTGGCGTCGCCGAGAGATTTGCGGCGAGCGTCAGCTCCTCTCCGCTGCCGAGGCGCCAGCGCACGAGCACCGCCTCCTCGCCGATGATCTCGAAGCGAGCCGCATTGCCGCCGATGCCAGCGAGCCTCGGCACGATCTCGGCGCGGCGGACGCTAAGCAGGCCGCGATACCATTCGAGCCAGCCGGCATGGGGCTCCGTGGCCGTCTCGTCCCAACGCAGCTTGGCCGAGGCGAAGGTGGCCTCGGCCTGCGGGTCGGGGATGCGCTCCCGGACCTTTTCGTCCTTGAACTCCGGGAACCTGGCGAACTCCTTGCGCCGTCCCTTGCGCACGGCGTCGGCGAGATCGCCGCTGAAATCGCAGAAGAAGGGGAAGGGCTGCGAGGCGGCCCATTCCTCGCCCATGAACAAGCATCGGCACCTGCGGGAGCAGGAGATACACCGCAGCGATGGCGCGCACCGCCGCAGGCTTGGCGATGGCGGTGATGCGCTCGCCGAAGGCGCGGTTGCCGACCTGGTCGTGATTTTGGATGAAGGCGATAAAGGCGGTGGGGGGCAGACCGGCGCTGGGCTCGCCGCGCGGTTCGCCGCGATACTCCATCATCTCGCCCTGGAAGGCGAAGCCCTCCGCCAGCGCGCGGCCGAGCTTTTCGGTGTCGCCAAGATACTCGGCGTAATACCCCTTGTCCTCGCCGGTCGCCGCCGTGCGAAGCACGTGATGGACATCGTCGTTCCATTGCGCCGTATAGTGCAGTGGCTTGCCGTCCGCGCCACGGGCGAGCCTTCTTCGCCTCGTTCTCCTCATTCTCCAGCACCAGATGCACATGGCGGTCTCCAGCCTCGGCGCGCACGCGTTCAGCCAGTTCGTCCAGAATATGCTTCGGGCTGTCGTCGAAGATCGCATGCACGGCGTCGAGCCGCAGGCCGTCCAGATTGAACTCCTTGATCCAGTAGAGCGCGTTCTCGATGACGAACTCGCGCACCGGCTTTGAGTGCTTGCCGTCGTAATTGATGGCGTCGCCCCAGGGTGTCTTGTGGCGCTTGGTGAAGAAGCCCGGGGCGTAGGTGGAGAGGTAATTCCCGTCGGGACCAAAGTGATTATAGACCACGTCGAGGAGGACCATCAGCCCGCGATGGTGGGCGGCCTCGATCAGCGCCTTGAAATCCTCCGGGCGGCCATAGCTGGAATCGGGCGCGTAGGGCAAAACGCCGTCATAGCCCCAGTTCCACCGGCCGGGGAAATCGGCGATCGGCATGATCTGCGAGCGCGGTAACGCCGAGCCTCGCCAGATGATCGAGCCGTCCGACCGCGGCGCGAAATGTGCCTTCCTCTGTGAAGGCGCCGACATGGAGCTCGTAGAGCTACTGCCTCGTGCCAGGGCCGTCCGCGCCAACCCTGGTCGGCCCAGCGATAGGCGGCGGGATCGACCACCTCGCTCGGCCCATGCACATCCTGCGGCTGGAAGCGCGAGGCCGGATCCGGCACCTTTAGCCCGTCCGGCAGCGCGAAGCGATAGCGCGTACCGGCGGCGGCTTCGTCGAGAGCGAGCTCGTGCCAGCCCTCGCCGGTGCTGGCCATGGGCAGGAGACGGCCTTCCGGCTCGATCGACAGCGAAATCCGCTGATGGGCGGGCGCCCAGAGACGGAAGCGGACGCCGCCCTCGGGCCTGATCTCGGCGCCGTGAAGCGGCGGAACACGCGGCTGGTATCGCCTGCACCGGAACTGTCGCCGGTCATCGCCGCCTTCCCGTGCGGAGCCAGCGCGCTTGGGCCGCATCAGGAAGAGGAGCAGCGAGCGACCCGTGACCTGGTAGGGAGCGCCGAACTTGAAAGGCGGCTGCTTATCCTCATCCGGCGCATTGGTGTCGACCAGCAGTTCCCAGCCGCTGCCGCCTGGGCTTTCCGGCAGGGCGAAGTTGACCACGTCATGGAAGCTGTTGAGGATCATCAACAGGGTTGCATCCTGGCCGCGCTTGCGGATGCCGCTGACCTGGGCACGCCCATCCATCAGCATGCCGAAGCATTTCATATTGCCGTCCTGCCAGTCGTCCTGCTGCATCTCCGACCCGTTGGCGTTGACCCACGTCACATCCTTGACGCCGAGTTCCTCAACGTACTCGCCGGTGAGGAAGCGGGTGCGCCGGAGCATCGGATATTCATGGCGGAGCTTCGTCAGCCTCTTGGCGAAGCGGATCAGCGCCTGGCCCCTCTCCTTGATATCCCAGTCGAGCCAGCTGATTTCGCTGTCCTGGCAATAGGCGTTGTTGTTGCCCTGCTGGGTCCGGCCGAACTCGTCGCCGGCCAGGATCATCGGCGTGCCCTGCGACAGGAGCAGGGTGGCCAGCACGTTACGAATTTGCCGCTCGCGCAGGGCGTTGATGGCGGGATCGACCGTCGACCCTTCGTGCCCGCAATTCCAGGACCGGTTGTCGGAGCTGCCGTCGTTGTTGTCCTCGCCATTCGCCTCGTTGTGCTTCTCGTTGTAAGTTACCATGTCGTTGAGGGTGAAGCCATCATGGGCGGTGACGAAATTTACCGAGGCCCAGGCGCGCCGGCCACTGTGGTTGAACACGTCGCTCGACGCCGTGAGACGCGGCGCGAACTCCGCAGCCGATGCCTCGCCGCGCCAGTAGTCGCGCACCGTGTCGCGATATTTGTCGTTCCACTCCGCCCAGCCCGCCGGGAAACCGCCGACCTGGTAGCCGCCGGGGCCGCAATCCCAGGGCTCGGCAATGAGCTTGACGGTGTTGAGCACCGGGTCCTGGCCCACGGCCTTCAGAAAGCCGCTCTGCTGGTCGAAGCCATGCGGCTCGCGGGCGAGGATGGTGCCAAGATCGAAGCGGAACCCGTCGACATGCATCTCCTCCACCCAATAGCGGAGGCTGTCGGTGACCATCTGGATGACGCAGGCATGGCTCAGATTGACTGTGTTTCCAGTGCCGGTGTCATTGATGTAGTAGCGCTTCTGGTCGGGCAGCAGGCGATAATAGGAGGCGTTGTCGATGCCCTTGAAGGAGAGGGTCGGGCCGCGTTCATTGCCCTCTGCCGTGTGGTTGTAGACCACGTCCAGGATGACCTCGAGCCCGGCATCGTGAAACCGCGCCACCATCTCCTTGAATTCGCGCAACGAGTTGGCGACGTCGGCGGCGTAGCGGGGGTCGGGCGCGAAAAAGCCGATGGTGTTGTACCCCCAGTAATTGGTAAGTCCCTTCTCGATGAGATGATTGTCATTGATGAAGGTGTGCACTGGCAGAAGCTCGACCGACGTGACGCCAAGCGACTTCACATACTCGATCACCTTTCGGGTGCCGAAGCCGGCATAAGTGCCGCGCAGAGTCTCGGGCACCTTCGGATGGCGCTTGGTGAAGCCCTTGACGTGCGTCTCGTAGAGGATGGTGTGGTCCCAGGGCACGAACTGGCGGTTGGGCTCGCCTTTCCAGTCGAAATTGGGATCGACCACCACGCATTTGGGCATGAAGGGCGCGCTGTCCCGCTCGTCGAAGGTGAGGTCGTCCATCGACTCCATTTGATAGCCGAAGACCGCGGAATCCCACTTGAGCTCGCGGGCATGAGCGCGGGCATAAGGGTCGAGCACCAGCTTGTTGGGATTGAAGCGGTGGCCTAGATCCGGCTCGTAGGGTCCGTGGACGCGGTAGCCATACAAGGTGCCAGGCCCGACCTCGGGCAGGTACCCGTGGAAGACCTGGTTGGTGTATTCGGGCAGCTCGACCCGCGCGATCTCCTTGTCGCCGGCGCTATCGAAGAGGCAGACCTCGACTTTTGTGGCGTTGGCGGAGAAGAGTGCGAAATTGGTGCCCTTGCCGTCCCAGCTCGCCCCGCGCGGGAAGGGCGAGCCTTCCTTGATCTGGAAATTGCCGGCCCTTAGCCTTGCCGCGCTCTGTTTTCCACGTAAGAAATATTTAAGCCGATCCAACTTCTAGCTCCCTGCCAAATGTTAGTAGGTCGTCACGCCCAAGGTCCAAACGCCACTCGAGTTGGAAATGATCCCTCGTAAGCAATTTGTTATTTGGAGCAGGATTTGTCAGGCGGGAGCATATTCGCCAGGCTCACCGGCCGCTTCTTCCCGCCAATCAAGATCCTGCGTCCGCAGCCGCTGCAAGCCCGCGCCAGCAAGCACTTCATATACTCGTTACAGCCGGCATCTAGGCATTCGGTCTTCCCGATACATATAAATTCGGGAGTCAAACACTTTGCCTTTCTTGCTCTCAAGCTAACGCCGTTAATCATCTAGGAAACTTTAGAACCATTACGAGGGAACTCCGACTATGCGCTCTAACGGGCTCGCGCAGATCGTAGAAACCAGCGAAAACGAAATCCTTAACGAGTGGCTGGGAAAACTAAAAGAAGCGGGGGCAACGAGCGCCGGGCGCATGTCCGTGCAGGACCTCACCGCTCAATGTCACCAGTTCTTGAAAGCATTAAAGGCTGCGCTCCCCTCGGGGACCGACATCAACGGCGATGCCTATTCCGAAATCCGTGCGCTGCTTGATCACATCTCCCGCTCCCGAGCCCTCCAGGGTTATTCTCCAAGCGAAACAGCAACGTTCATCTTTTCGCTAAAGGAGCCATTATTCAATAAACTGAATGCCGCTTACGGGCGCGACGCGGCTCAAGTGAGCCGGGGGGTTTCGGACGCAACCCTCATCATCGACAGGCTCGGCTTGTTCACCTTCGAAACCTTCGTCAAAGCGCGAGAGGAAATCATCAACCGGCAAAGCCGGGAGATTGCAGAGCTTTCAACCCCCGTCGTAAAACTCTGGGATGGAATTCTCGCCCTCCCGTTGATCGGAACCCTCGATAGCGCCCGCACCCAGGTCGTGATGGAGACGTTGCTCGAGGCAACCGTTCAGCAGAGCGCCCAAATCGCGATCATAGACATAACAGGCGTGCCCACCGTCGATACCCTGGTTGCTCAACATTTGTTGAAAACAGTGGCAGCGATGCGGCTCATGGGGGCCGATTGCATCATCTCTGGCATTCGGCCGCAGATCGCCCAAACCATGGTGCATCTCGGCGTCGAGTTGAATGTGCATTCGAAGGCGACGCTCGCCGACGCATTCAAGCTTGCGCTCTTAAGGACAGGCCGTGGCGTTTCCGTCCAGAAAAGCCGCGCGGCGGACGCTTCAACATCTGCCGTTTAGGAGGATCGTGGAATGGAGCGCATACCTATCCTGAAGATGGGCCAGACGCTTCTCGTCACAATTCAAGTTGACATGCACGACAAGATAGCAAGCGCCCTTGAAGAAGACCTGACGGCAAAGATCGCCCAGACAGGGGCGAGAGGCGTGCTCATCGACATTTCATCACTGGAAATCGTCGATAGTTTCATCGGACGCATGCTCGACAACATTGCCGGCGTCTCGCGGATTCTCGATGCTGAAACCGTGGTTTGCGGCATGAGACCCGCTGTGGCAATCACTCTTGTCGAACTTGGCCTTTCGCTCTCAGGCGTAAAGACGGCTCTCAATGTCGAGCGGGGCATGGACCTCATCCGTAGCCGCCTGAACGGCGAGGGAGAGATATATGCAGGTCTTGAAGAGTGAGACATTGCCGCTCCTCGCCGATGAGCAAGTTGTTGCGGTTCGCCAAAGCGTCCGCAACCTTGCGACCGCGGCGGGCTTGTCGCTCGTCGAACAAACCAAAATCATCACCGCTGCAAGCGAGCTTGCTCGCAATACCATAATTCATGGAAAGGGTGGTCATGTCGTCATGGAACTCCTCCAAAATGGGGTCAGAAAGGGCGTGCGCCTGACCTTCGAAGATGCGGGTCCCGGAATTCCGGACATCGAGCGCGCCATGACGGACGGCTTCACAACAAATAAGGGCATGGGATTGGGCTTGGGC
The DNA here is from genome assembly GCA_963833565.1 of uncultured Alphaproteobacteria bacterium. Taxonomy (GTDB): domain Bacteria; phylum Pseudomonadota; class Alphaproteobacteria; order Rhizobiales; family Rhodomicrobiaceae; genus Rhodomicrobium. The sequence continues at coordinate 57,200 of CAWHYO010000027.1, read as the reverse complement.
GGAGCAAAGCGCCTCAGCAATGAGTTTACCATTGAATCTACGGTTGGACAGGGGACGCGCGTTTCGATAGCTCGCTGGAAATAGGATGCAGCTGAAACTACCCGTCGAGGACGCTAGCCATGTCGCAGAGGCAAGGCGTCAGTGCATCCGGATCGCAGAGCGGGCCGGTTTCAACGAGACCGACGCAGGGCGTGTCGGCATTGTAGTGACCGAACTTGCGACAAACCTGCTGAAACACGCAACGAGAGGGTTTTTGATCGCGGGCTTGATCGAGTCCGATTCTGGCCATGGCGTGCAAATTCTCTCGCTGGATAAGGGCGCTGGAATCCCGGACCTGGCGGCAGCTACTCGCGACGGCTTCTCGACTGCGGGCAGTCCCGGCACAGGGCTTGGAGCATTGCGACGGCTCAGCGACATCTTTCAAGTTTCGACGCTGCCCGGCGAGGGTACCGCGATGCTCGCTGTGCTTTATGCACAGCCGCACCCCCGATCACGGAAGACGCCCAAAATGGGGTGCCGTATCGGTTCCCAAGACAAGGCGAGGAGGTCTGTGGGGACGCTTGGGCCGAGGTTTCGGAAGGCAGCCAGACCACGGTGCTTGTCGCGGACGGATTGGGACATGGTCACGGAGCTTTCGAGGCAGCGCAAGAAGCCGTCCGGATTTTCCGGCAGCAAGCGCGCACGCCGGTCGCAGAAATTGTCGCGGCCATCAATGCCGGCCTTAAGAAGACGCGCGGCGCAGCCATTTCCATCGCCCGTCTCGACCACGAACGAGGCTTGGTGACCTATGCCGGAATCGGCAACGTGGCGGGGGCGATTTTCGCGGAAGACTCTGTTCGCCGGATGGTATCGCTGAATGGGACAGCCGGACTGGCCGTGCGCCATATTCAGGCTTTCGATTATCCTTTTCCCAAGGGCTCTCGCGTCGTTCTCGCGTCGGATGGGGTCAGCTCCGGCTGGTCTATTCTCAAATATCCCGGGCTTCTGCGCGCGAGCCCGGCGCTGGCCGCCGGCGTCATATTCCGCGACTTCGAGCGCGGACGCGATGACACAACGATATTCGTGGCCGCGGGAGAGGACGCATGATCCGCCCTATCGCCACGCTGGCGGTTGAGATCGAAGCGGATGTCGTCAGCGCCCGCCAGCGCACCAGGCGAGTAGCCGAATTGCTCGGCTTCGATACTCAAGATCAAACGCGGGTGGCTACGGCGGTTTCCGAGATTGCGCGCAACGCATTCGCCTATGGCCACGGCGGAAAGATCGAGATCAGCGTCGAAGAAAACGGCGCGTCCTCCGCATTTGCTTGTCCGGGTGGTGGACAAAGGCCCTGGCATTGCCGATCTGGATGCTATCCTGGAAGGACGCTATTTGCATTTGCCCGGCTCCGGCCGGGGGCTCATTGGCGCCAAACGCCTTGTCGACCGCTTTGATATCAGCTCAACATTGACAGAGGGAACGATCGTCGAGCTGCGCAAGCGGCTGCCTGCGGCGTGCTTCCCTATTCAGACGGGCACGCTCGCCAATATCGCGGCGGTTCTCGGACGCGAGAAGGACCACGACCCGTTGACGGCGTTGCGCGATCAAAATCGCGAACTGCTCCTCAGCCTTGAACAGTTCAGCCGTGAGCTTGACGAAACCAATCGGGGGGTGGTGGCTCTTTACGCGGAGCTCGACCATCGCGCCGAACAGTTGAAGCAAGTGAGCGACCTGAAAACTCGCTTTATCTCCAATATCAGCCACGAACTCCGTACGCCCCTCAATTCGGTTCTGGCATTGGCAAGGCTTCTTGCCGATCAAGTTGATGGCACGCTCACCACGGAGCAAATGAAACAGGTTGGCTTGATCCGCAGGTCGGCCGAAAACCTGCTTGAGATCGTCAACGACCTTCTCGATCTCGCCAAGGTCGAAGCGGGCCGAATGGAGGTGACACCATCCACGTTTTCGATCGAAGAAGTCTTCGCGGGTCTGCGCGGCACACTCAGGCCTCTGCAAACGCAAAGTGCAGTCACACTTTCTTTTACGACGTCTGAGAAGCTGCCAGAGATACACAATGATGAGTCCAAGGTTACGCAGATCCTTCGCAACCTGATCTCGAATGCCCTCAAGTACACCGAGTCTGGCAGCATCTGCGTGTCCGGCAGCGCATCCAGCGATTTGCTGACAATCGAGGTGCAGGATACCGGCATCGGTATTGCCCCTGAACACCAGGACATTATTTTTGAGGAATTTACGCAGATCCAAAATCGCCTGCAGACGAGGCAAAAAGGGACCGGGCTTGGCCTGCCCTTATCCCGGCAACTCGCCCGCATGCTTGGCGGCGACATTACCGTTCGAAGCGAGCTGGGTCACGGGGTCCACCTTCACTCTGACGCTGCCTTTAATTTACGGATTTGTTACGGCGGCTACGCCTATCGAGCCATCTACCAAGAGACGGGTTCTCGTCGTAGACGATGACGACACCTTCCGTTATGTCCTGCGCCAATGGATCGGTGGCGCAGGCACCTACGCCATCACGGAGGCATCGAACGGCGAGGAAGCCTTGCAACTCATCGCGGAAGAGCTGCCCGATGTCATGGTGCTCGACCTCACGATGCCCGTGGTCGACGGCTTCGCAGTGCTCGAAAGCCTTGCGTCACAAGACGAGCCTTTGCTGCCAACCATTGTCGTCACGTCCGCCTCCCTCGAGAACGCGAGCATCTTCTCGTATAGAGGTCTCCATCATATCATCTCGAAGAGCAATTTGACGCGCGATGTGATCTTGGATGCTCTCGAAAGCGCCAGCGTTCAGGGTGCAGCCAGCCATGCATAGAAGCGGCATCCTGCTTAACGTCGATGATACGGAGGCGCTCCGCTACGCAAAAACGCGCATCCTACGGCAAGCCGGCTTTGAAGTGCGGGAAGCTGCAACGGGAAGCGAGGCCCTAACTCTTGTGGGGGAAATCAATCCGTCTGTCGTGTTGCTCGATGTCAAGTTGCCCGATATCTCGGGGATCGAGGTGTGCAGGCGGATCAAGGTTTCATATCCTTCGGTTTCGGTCTTGCAGATGTCGGCGACATTCGTAACCGGCGAGTTCAAGGCGGCGGCCTTCGATCATGGCGCGGACTCCTATCTTGTCGAGCCGGTCGAGCCCATCGTTCTTGTCGCCGCTGTACGCTCATTGTTGCGCCTGCGGCAGAGCGAGGCGAACCTTCGGCATAGCGAAGAGTTTGCAAGAAGCGTCCTCGAAGCAAGCGCCGATTGCATCATGGTTGTCGATCCTGCTGGCCACCTTGAATATGTGAATCCGAATGGCCTGATACTTTTGGGTGCTTCGAGCCTCAACGAACTTCGCGGGCGCCGTTGGTCTCATTTATGGCCTAAAGACGCGTGGCCTGCGATCGAGCAAGCCTTTCGCGCGGCTCTGCAAGGAAAAACGCACAATCTTCAAATTCATAGCGCGACTGCAACGGCCGAAAAAAATTGCTGGGATGTTACCATCAGCCCCGTTCGAACCCAAAAGGGATCAATCAGCCAACTCGTAGCAACCGCCCGGGATATAACCGAGCAGAAGCGGGCGAGCGCTGCCGCCAATCGGCTCGCAGCCATTGTTGAACAGTCGCAAGACGCCATTGTCAGTTTCGGCCGCGACGAAAAAATCCGCTCTTGGAATCCGGGCGCGACGCAGCTTTTTGGGTACTCCGAGCATGAAGCCGCGGGGCAAACGGCTGCCCTTATTTTAGGGGAGCGCCAAGGCAGCGAAGAGCCCGATGCGATCCGGTCCGCGCTCAATGGGGATATCCCAAGCTTTGATGCTCAGTCGCGAACGAAGAGCGGACGGGTTATCGATGTTTCCGTGAACCTTGCCCCTCTCAGAGCGTCCGACGGTTCTATCTTAGGAGCGTCCGCCATCATTCGCGATATTAGCGAACGCAAAATCGCCGAAGAGCGAGTTCATTTGCTTATGCGCGAGGTAAACCATCGCGCCAAAAACCTGCTGACAGTTGTCCAGGCCATCGCTCACCAGTCAGCGAAAAGCGTGCATCCGCAAACATTTGCAGAAAATCTAACACGCCGCCTGCAAAGTCTATCAGCGTCCCAGGATCTCATTGTGTCGGGCAATTGGGTGCATGTCCCAATTGCGGATCTCGTGAAATCGCAGCTCGCACCTTTCGGAGTGACGGAAGACCGGCTCATGATTTGCGGGGATCCTATCGTTCTGAAACCCGAAGCGGCCCAGGGCATAGGGATGGCAGTGCATGAACTCGCAACAAACGCCATCAAATACGGAGCTCTTTCGAATGAACACGGAAAGATCGCCGTTCGATGGGCTACGGTGCAAGACGACGGCGGGAAATACTTCGAAATGAATTGGACTGAGATAGACGGCCCACCGGTTACGCCCAGCTCTCATCGCGGATTTGGACGAAAAGTCATCGAGCGGATGGCTGCTGAAGCGGTGCAAGGCGAAGTGGATTACAGGTTCGATCCAGACGGCGTGCGTTGGACTTTGAGGGCTCCAGAGGGCTTCGTGCAGATTTAAACCCAAGCAGGCCGGCGGGCAAAGAGACAAGCGGGATTCTTGTTCAGCCGATCGCACTATATGAGCCGGCGGAACAAAAGGGCGGTGCATGAACTCACTTGTCTCATGAAACAGTAGTGCAGGTCTCGATATGCAAACCAGAACTTACGTAGCCGTTTGTGCAATGGCGGCTCTCGGTCTTTCACTCGCAAGCCCGGAAGCTGCATCCGCTTTCCCGGCGGCTACCGGCACAGGAAAAGTTTACACTCAAACCGTATCCGGCAACGCGTCGATCCCTGTTAGCGTGGCGAGGTGGACATTTCGGCGGCGCTGGGGCGGCCATGGCATTGGATTTGGCCGCGGTTTCGGCTGGGGTGGCGGTGGTTGGCGTGGCGCAGGTTGGCGCGGCGGCTACGGAGGATGGGGTGGTAATGGTTTAGGATGGGGATGGCCGCTCGGCCTCGGGCTCGGCCTAGCCGCCGCCACGACCTATCCTTATTATGGAGGCTACTATCCCGGCTACGGTGGTTACTACGGCGGCGGCTGCAGCTGCGGCGGCTGGTGAGGCTGAAACAATCCCCGGCAGGCGAGTTTTCGTCGCCGGGGTCCCGTGTTTACGGGCTTTCCTGGAAGTCAGAAGTCAACCAGCGCAGCGGAGCGAAACTGCGACGGCTATTTCGTGTTATTTGCAGCCGCAACGAAATCGACTATTTCATCCGCCACCTGCGGAACCAAGGGAACCACCTTGGAGTAGGTAGCAGCGTTGGCAGCCATATCCGCGGACTTCACCAGTTTGAAGAAATGATTGGCATCCGGCACGAGGACGAGCTTCGCCGAAGGTGCCGCCTCTTTAAGCCGCTTTGCGTCGGCTACGCTGACCTGGAGATCCCGCTCGCCCTGCAAGATGAGCACCGGCTTGTGGAAGTCCGCTATCAGCCGTGCAGGGTCATAGGAAAACAAGCTGATGAAATAGCCCTGGATGGGAGGAGCAAACAACTGCTGGAGTTGGGGATGCAAGGAATAGACATTTGGATGGCGGCCGGCTTCGAGCGTTTTAATTGCTGAGCTCGCTTGCTGAAGGAGCGGCCCACGGCCCATCGACTGCTGCAGTTGTTCCCGCAGGACGTCCCCGACCCGCCGTCCCGGCGAGGCCAGCAAAATCAGACCGCAAAGGCCGTCGGGATTTTGGCTCGATGCGAGCGCGACGAGGCCGCCTTCGCTATGCCCTGCCACCCACACACAAGGTACACTCGTCTGTTCGCGAATAACCTTGACCCAGGCGTGAACGTCGCTGGCATAGTCGTTTATCGTCACCGCGTTGGGATCGGCGGCCGCGCGTGAACTGCCAAACATGCCGCGTTTGTCGATCTGGACGGTGGTAACGCCCTTTTTTGCAAGGCCTTCGGCAAGGAGCTTATACGGAGAACCCTTCACACCGAGCCGATTATTGCCGTCGCGGTCGGTGGGGCCCGAGCCGGGGATAATCAGCACGGCAGAGGCGCTCGTTTCCGGGCGTAGCATGGTTCCGCTGAGCGAACCGGCGCGGAGAGATGCTTTAGTGACGTGCGCTTCAGGAGTAACGGGTGCAGCGTTTGCGGTTATTGTATAGAAAAATAAGACTAAGCCTAAGACTGTCACGCGCATGCTCTACTCTTCGATTGTACGTTGCACTCGAAGTTGTTGCTCGCCTTCTAATGTGCCTTTTCAAAGGCATTTCCGATTTTGATGATATGAATTGGCTCCCATCGACCTGCGGGTAAGCGCCGCAGGAGGCTACCAATGCGGAGTCACGCTTCACTGCGGCTCAATGAACAACCATGAAAAAGGGTATTAAACTCGGGCTTATACTGGCCGCGCCGCGGACCTGTAAAAGACGGCGCAAGCGCAAGCGAAGAGCAGGGCGGCAATGGCAGTTGAGACGTGAGAACCCGCAAGACCTGAGAAAGCAAGCGCGCCGCTGCGCCCGCCGAAGGCATCGGCTGCGGCGAGCAAGACTCCCGTCATGCTCTCTCCCACCAGAAATCCTGACGCGATGAGTACCCCGCGCCGGCGCACTCTCGCCTCAACTGCGGCTTTCCCCCGAGCGTCCGTGTTGGCTGCTCGCCTCGCTACGGCCCTCTCTGCGAACCAGCCGATTACGCCTCCGATGGCTATCGTCAGCGATACTTCGTAAGGGAGATAGATGCCGATGCCGACGGTCAAGGCAGGGAGTGAGAACCCGCGCCTGCGGCGGAGCCAGGATTCCACAGCCACAAGCACGACGCCGAGAGTGGCGCCGATGAAGACCATGTTCCAGGCGAGCTGATGATGAATGATCCCGTTCGCAATCTGCGTCATGAGCGCGGCCTGCGGGGCAGGCATTGCGTTTGCCGGCTGCATGCCTGCGCGCGGCAGAGACCCGACAAACCCGTAATTGGAGTAAAGGAGCTGAAGAACCGGACCGATTGTTATGGCTCCGGCGACAACGCCGATGGCGAGGGCTGTCTGCTGCCTCCAGGGTGTGGCGCCGACCATGTTCCCGGTCTTGAGATCCTGGAGATTGTCGTTTGCGATCGAGGAGACGGTTACGACGATCGAAGCAATGAAGAGCGTCAACGCCACCGTTGCGCGCTCCCCATCGCCACTCATCGGAAAGACGAAGCCGAACCCGACCGCGATCAGGATCGTGCTGAGAATGCCAATCCCTGAGATGGGACTGCATGAGGAACCCAGAAGCGCCGCCATGTAGCCGCATGCCGACGCCATCAGGAGACCCAGAAACACGGTCAGGAGCGTGACGGCGGGCGTCACCCAGACCAGGCTCGCGTTGAGCGCTGCGCCGGAGGCGAACCAGGCAAACAAACCTGCCGTCAGGATGCAAAGTATGGCGATCGCGCCGCCGATCCAGGCAATCGGGATATCGTTTTCCTCGCGCGGCGTCTTGGCGTCATGACGCTTTTGCGATGCCTGGAGCGCAAGGCGAACGCTGTCGATCAATGGCTTGATGAGCGTAATGACGGTCCAGAAGCCGCCGCTGGCGATGATCCCCGCGCCAATGAGCCTGACTTTCTCCGACCAGACTGTATCGGCTGCGGCCGCCGGATTGCCAGCCGAAGACGGCTCCATTGTCATCAAGAGCGGAACGGCAACGCCCCAGGCGATGAAGAGCCCAAGGAACAGCGCGAGGCAAGCGCCAATGCGAACGAGATAACCCACCCCGATCAGAGCGAGGGACAGGCTGCCGCCCATCTGGAACACCGCGCCGCCGTAGCTGACCGAGCCCGCAAGCTTATCCGGGAGAAGCTTGAAGCCGTTCGTCAGCAGGGTCAAAGCTGCAGCGGTTAAGGCGCTGAGGCCGAGTTCCTTTAGCCCGCCTTCGCTGCCTTCTTCTCCCGTCTTCTTTCGTCCTTGTCTTCCTTTCGTCCTTGTCTTCGTTCTTGTGGCCAGCGCGAAGCACCTCTGCCGCGGCCACGCCCTCGGGGAAAGGCAGACTGCTGCCCACCACCATCACCCGGCGCAGCGGTACGGAATAAGCCACGCCGAGAATGCCGCCGAGGAGGCACACAGCCATCGTCTGCCAGAGCGGGAAATCATGCCAGAAGCCAATCAGAACAAGGCCGGGAAGAACGAGAATGACATTGCATAACGTGCCTGCGGCGGATGCCTGGGTCTGGACGATATTGTTTTCCAGAATGCCAGCTGGCGGGCCACCCGAGCTGAGCGCCCGCAGCGCACTCATCGAAATGACGGCCGCCGGAATGGACGAGGAGAACGTCATGCCCGTTCTCAAGCCCAGGTAAACATTGGCGGCCATGAACACTACGGTGATTGCCCCGCCGATGATCATTCCGCGAAAGGTGAGTTCGGGAGGATGCTGGATGTGCATTCCACTGCGCTTTTGATACGTGTGCTTTCAGCCCAATGTTTGGGGGCGTAGCCCTGTTCCCGGTAGCAACCGGAAACGCAAACGGTTCGAACCGCGTGGAGCGAAAGCACCTACGGTCCGTTCCTTTACTCGGCAAATTTCGCGATGCGGATAGCCGACCGGATGCATAAGGAAGCCAACACCGGGGTCAGGGGGCTCGTCACGCCAGGTGCTGGGGATTGCCGCGGGACGCCCGATCAAGCTTACTACGGAGCACACAGCTTCCTAATTCCGGCAGGCGTTCCACTTACCGAAGCGGAAAAGCTGTCCGAACAACCGGAGCCACCTCAGCGCCCGTCAAGACGCAGTGCGCCATCGGACTTGCATAAACGATCGAAGGCCGCCAGATTTTGGAGTCGTGATCGCCATCTGTTTTGCCTGCTCGATTCCAAGGGGTGTTAGCGGAATGTCGGTGCGGGCGCCGCGAAACCGTCGCGGCTCGATCCCCTCGACGTGACCATGACGCGTGAGAATGATTTTTACCTGCATGACGCTTCAGCTCCACTCCCGCCATGCGGGACGATAACACTTCGCCGTTTTTTAAGCAGCGTTTGCTGGACGCGGATCTTAGGAAAAAACGCTTTGCTGAGAGGTTAATTGGTGTAACTCATTGTTATGAAACGGAAAAAAAAGACAGAGGGTTTCCGCCAGCGCAGCTGTGAAAGGCGCGCAAATGGTTAATTTGTCTGCCCGAAACATATTTAACGGACTTTAGCGCGTCCCATTCCTGGCAAAAATAGATTCAGTTAACTCTCTTTTTCAAACTCTGAAAAGTTGAGCGTTTCCGGGTCTTATCCCCATTCAGTCGAACGCGGGCTGCTCCGCTTTCCGTTTCATTAACGCACTTTGCGCGCAAATTCAGACCGGAAATAAATCCGGCGCGCCGCCGTTAACCATGCCCGGGTTAACGCATGATCGGGCACAGCAACGAACAGATGTGGCCAGGGTTTGCCGAGAATCGCGCGCGGGCTCGGGATTACGCCGTATTCATGGCCGCGGCAACAGCGAGGGGTTCCTTGTCTGCGGCCGCCTGGTCAGCTTCGTTCAGGTATCGGTGTACATTTTCTACCGCGCCTGCGCCCTCTCCGACCGCCGAAGCCACGCGCTTCATCGATCCGAGGCGCACGTCTCCGACAGTGAATATTCCCGGCACACTGGTTTCGAAGCTCATCGGCCTTCGCTGCAAGGGCCAAGCTCTTAAGTCGACATCATGGCCCGTCACAATAAAACCCTTGGCATCGCGCTGAGCGATGCCAGCCAGCCAGTCTGTGTGCGGCGTCGCTCCAATGAGCGCGAAAAGCAGCTTCGCTGGAATAGTCTCAACGACATTGCGCCTCTCCTCGTGGACAGCCAGACTTTCAAGGCTCTCGCTACCCTCTCCGCCAACGATCTCAGTTTCAAGCCTTACCTCTATTTTGGGCGTGCGGCGGATCTGCTGCACCAAGTAATCGGACATTCCCTTCTCGAGCGAATTTGCCCGTACAATCAGCGTGACGCGGCGCGCGAATGCAGCAAGGTGAAGCGCGGCCTGTCCTGCCGAGTTTCCGCCTCCTGCCACCGCCACATCGAGGTCGCGTACCTATCGCGGCTCGCCGAATTCTTAAAAGATGCTCGTAACGAAGAACCGCTTGAGAGCCGGAACGTCAGTTCCGCCCCGCGCTCCTGGACCAGCCGATTAGCGGGGACGGACCCGGCCTGATGGAAGCCAAAGGGGATGCCATTGCGATTGAGCAACTCGCGGACCTCATGGGAACGCGGAGACTGCTCATCTCCCACGATGCGGATCAGCTCCATACCCGGCCGATGAGCCCGCGTCCATTCCGCCAAGAACTCGCTTATCAGTGGATACAGGTGCACCTCAGCGGGAGCCCAGGGTTTGTACAGGTAATTGTCCAGTTCGCCCAGCGCACAAGCCTGCAGGATGGTAGGCGATGCATCGTGATCGCCCCATCCGACCAACAGTGCGCGCTTCGCCATTGGCACGATAGACCGGACACGCGCAAGAAATTCCCGGCCCGCCATCTCGGGCATCCGCTGGTCCGCTATGACTAGGGCGATATCTTCGTTTTCTTCTTTGATCTTGGCTACCGCATCCAGCGCGGCGCGCGCGGAAAGGTGGGGGATGACGCGATAGTCTCCCCCGAAGGTCAATCCAACCTGCCGCCGGGCCGCGGCAAGCAGATCCCGCGCTCTGCCGAAGTATATCGGCCAGCTCTCATTGATATGCGACAAGGAAGCTGCCGAGAGCGATCAACATCACACCCATCCAGCCAATCGGCAGAAGAGTCTCGCCCAGGAACACCGCGCCGAAAAGCGCAACAAGCACGACGCTCAGCTTATCAATGGGAGCGACCTGCGAAGCATTGCCCAGTTGAAGCGCGCGAAAATAACAAAGCCATGAGGCGCCGGTCGCAAGGCCCGACAATGTCAGGAACACCCAGGTCTTCGTCGTAATCGTACCAAGCGGTTGCCATTCCTGCGTAAGAGTGAGAATGGCCCCGAGGACGGCTATGATGACGACCGTCCGGATGAATGTCGCGAAGTCAGAATTGATGTTTTGAATGCCGACTTTTGCAAAGATTGCCGTCAGAGCCGCGAAAACAGCCGATAGAACAGCCCAGAATTGCCATGATAAAAGCGATGGTTTCACGTCTATGTCCCTAAACCAGTTCGCCCGCGCGTCAGGCGGCTTCAGCTGAGATAGTTGGAAAGGAGCGTCAGAGCCTACCTGCCGGGTGGGTCAAGTGGAGGCAATGTAGTTGTGCGAAGAGTTCAGTGATCGGAAGGCGGTTTGCCAGGGCGGCTCATTCAGATGGAGATGCTCGCGCACGCTCTTTTTGAGACGCTCCATATAGCTCGATCGCTTCTTGCCATACTGCAGCACGCGCGCTTTTTCGAGCGTCACAAGCCCGCTCTCCATCATGTCGTCCAGGACGGGGAGAAAGGCGTTGATCTTCTCTTCGGAGTCGCAGAATCTCGATGACGATGGGGCGCTCGTCCTTGCCGAAGAAATGCGGCTTGTGCATGCGGCTCGACAGGCCATAGCCAACAGGGCCCTTGAGGACCGTGGCCCCCGCCAGATTCATGTCGCGCGCTTTTTTGACGATGGCCCGGTAAAGGGGCTCTTCCAGCCCAAAGCGATCGTCAGCGCCGGTAAAGATGCGAAGAAGCACGGCTTCATGCGGAACGTCCATGACTTACGTTCTCCCCTCTGAGCGCTGAGCGGGCTTGCCGGCGGCGCCTTTCGTGCGGCGTCCGACGCGCATCATCTGGACTTTTTCCAATGTCACGAGGCCGGAGCCGATCATGGCGTCGAGCTTCGGCAGGAACGCTTCGATTTTCTCTTCGAGATCGATGATCTCGACGATCGCGGGGAGATTGCCCGGCGCATCGACGTTGAATTCGTCATTGATCCGGTCGCCATGACCGTAGCTCAGCGGCCCTTGGAAAACGGTGGCGCCTGCAAGCTTCGCCTTGAAGGCCGCCTCGACAATAGCGCGATGAAGGGGGCGTCCCCCGGCACGGTCGGCCTCGCCGACAAAGATACGAAGCAAAACTGCCTCCCGAGGTATTTCCATATCCCGGCCCTCAAAAATCGCAGAAAGCGAGTATAAATTCAAAATTGTTGAATGTTAAGCTGACATTATCGATGCTGAATTCTAAAGCGTGAAACGAATGTTATCCCAAATATAGCTCCACAATCCAGGCCGCGTGAGGCGCTGACCATCAATATGGGCATGCGCCCAACGTTCCGCGGATGAGGCCGCTGTTTTATTTCACCACCAGCACCGCAGAAGGCGCATGTTCGACCAGCCGGTCGGTTGTGCTGCCGATGAGGCGGTTATAGAGCGCCGAATGGCCCATATAACCGATGACGAGTAAATCGAACCCGCCCTTCTCAACGAAATCGCAAATCGTGGAAACGGGGTGGCCGACAAGAACGTGCGGAGTGAGCTTCACTCCTTGGGCTCGCGCCTGCGCCACCGCCCGGCTTTTGACGGCCTCATAAACGTGATTGGCCTCGCTCTTTTCTTCGATGATTTCGTCGACAGAAGCCGGAAAACTCGGCAGTTCCTCGACCGAAATCATCTGCAGTTCCACGCCCTGGTCTTTTGCCAGTTTGATCGCCGCCGAGAGAGCGCGCGCTGCTCCCTCCGATCCGTCATTCGCAATGAGAATCTTCCTAAACATGCGATCCTTCCTCGATCTCGCCTGCACTCACATCCAACAGGCTCAAACGCTGATGCTTGCTCTTCCCGGGACTTAAACGCCGGCATGAACCATCTCTGGGCAATAAGGGTCGGAACCACCGCGCTTCCGATCACAGCCGTTACCAGGACCGTATATTGCTGCTGATCGATAATATGATTGGTCAGCCCAAAAAGCGCGGAAATGCTGCCAAAGGTCAGGCCGGTCGACATGAGGAGCGTCGTGTACATCCCCTCTCTTGGCTCAAACTTGAACGCCTTGGTCAAAGGCAGAATGCCCACAAACTTGGTTGCCATCTTAATCAAGAGAAGAATTGCGATGAGCCCTGCAGAGCTGGCGACAGCGTTGAATTCGACAAGCGAACCTGCCTTCAGAAAATAGAAGGGCGTCAGGATCGTGAAAGCAATGATGCGGAAACGATGTCCGAGTTCCGCGTCGTTCATAAAGGCAGGAGCGAGCGCCATGCCGATGAGATAGGCCGGGAGGACAGCCTCACTGCCGGAGATTTGGGCAAGGCCGCCGAGCGACAGCAAGGCAAGAACAACGAATTTCGCCTGGGGCTCGCTGACCCGGTGTCCTACGGCCTTGAAAAACCAGGGCGCAAACCTTGGCAGAAGCCAAAGCGTAACAGCTGTCGCGGCCCCGAAAAAGGCAAGCCAAAGATCGTAATGCGCGAAGACGATGCCGAGGGCCAAAACTGTGCCCAGGTCATTGATGAAGCAGGCGGCCAAGATGATCTTACCAAGTTCTGTCTTATTGAACCCGGTTTCGACCATGACCGCGTAAACGACCGCAACCGAGGTCGTTGAAAGCGCTATGCCTGCGATCTGCGCCTGCGGCCACGGCCATGCGAGGCCGTAATGGACATAAGCGAGCACGCCGAGATAGGGAGCAATAAAGCCAACCAGTCCAATCCCGACGCTGGCACCGAGATTGTTCCGGATCACTTTCATCTCAATCTCGGTGCCTGCGAGAAACGTCAGCAGGATGGCGCCGAAGCCTGCGAGGTAGTTGACCCAGGGGGTTAGATCGAGGCCGATCGTGTTGCCCGCAATTGCACCGACAACAATCTCGACAAGCGCAACCGATATGGCGACCCGAATGGAAATAATGGACGCGGCGAGCGCGAGCGCGATCCATACCGATGATGCCAGCCACACATTTGTCATGATGAACTCCTTCCGTTTGGAGGCGCCATGCAACCTCCAAGCCAAGCCTGTGCGCGAGTGAAATGGAAAGAGCTGCTTCGATCAGGGCACACTCCCACCGTCCAATTCGCGGTAGGAGTCATCAGCCCGCAGGCGGTTAAGGGGAACTCCATCCCCTTTATCGGTAGAGACGTAGATAGGCTTTGCGCCTAGGTCAACCCGAAAGTTGCCCGCCTCAATAGTTCTGCTTGGCGGGGATGACGCCGCGAACGCCGCCTCTCGGATTGTCGACGTCCCCCTCATAGCGCGGGATCAGATGAAGATGGACATGGAATACCGTCTGCCCGGCCGCCATGCCCACGTTCACGCCGAGGTTGAAGCCATCCGGCTGGCGGTCCTTTAGCAACAGGGTGCGCGCTTCATCGGCAAGCGCCATCAAATCAAAGCGCTCGTCAGCAGTTGTTTCGAACCAATCGGCGACATGACGCCGAGGGATGAGCAGCATGTGCCCCGGAGTTACCGGACTGCGATCAAACAGCGCAAAAGCAAGCCGGTTCTGAAGCACGGCCGCGTCCGGCTGACAAAAAGGGCAGTTCTGTTCCGTGCTCATGCCATTTCCGGCTCCCACATTTCCGATCGCCTCCATATTAAGTCTTTCCCATCCATGGAAACACCTCCGAAAACGGGGCATGAGCCTTGCAGCGAAGGCGGCTGTCATCCGTGAGCAAACGTTGGGCGTGCGGGTTTCCGGCTTGCAAAAAGGGCTTGCGGGCGCTTTAACACAACCTTCGATGTCGCCGGCTCAGGGAGGCCCTATCCATGACGCTGCGGGTTGTTTTCATGGGAACCCCCGACTTTTCCGTCCCGACGCTCAGTGAAATCGTAGGCGCGGGGCATGACGTCGTGGGCGTTTACACGCAGCCGCCCCGGCCTGCCGGGCGGGGGATGGAGGCCAAGAAATCCCCCGTACACAGTTTCGCGGAAGAAGCCGGGCTGCCGGTATTTACGCCCAAAAGCCTTCGCCGCGCCGAGGTCCAGAGAGAATTCGCAAGCCTTGGAGCCGACGTCGCCGTGGTTGTCGCCTATGGCCTCATCCTGCCGAAAGCTGTCCTCGCCGTGCCGCGGCTCGGCTGCCTCAACCTTCATGGTTCTCTTCTCCCGCGCTGGCGGGGCGCCGCTCCCATCCAGCGGGCCATCATGGCGGACGATAAGGAAACCGGCGTCATGGTGATGAAGATGGAAGAGGGCCTCGATACAGGGCCGGTTGCTCTTGCCGACCGGCTCTCGATCGGACCCGACGCCACCGCGGGAGAGATCCACGACCACCTCTCGCTCATGGGCGCAACGCTCATGCTGCGGGCGCTGAAGCTGCTTGCAAAGGGAGAGTTGACCTTCTCGCCGCAGCCCAAGGAAGGCGTCACCTACGCCGCGAAGATCTCCAAGGAGGAGACGCGGATCGACTGGAAAAAACCCGCCACCGAGGTCCACAACATGATCCGCGGGCTCTCGCCCTATCCCGGCGCATGGTTCGAAGCTCTGCTTGGAGGCAAGGCCGAGCGCGTCAAGGTGTTGCGTTCCGTCGTCGTCCCCGGGAAAGGTGAGCCAGGACTGCTTCTCGACGGACACCTGACCGTCGCGTGCGGCTCCCAGGCCATCCGCCTGACGCAGGTTCAAAGAGCCGGCAGGCGACCGATAGGCGGCGCCGAGTTCCTCCGGGGCTTCCCTCTCGCGAAGGGTACTCATTTCGGATGAGCGATGACAGAAAATTGCGCGGGTTTGACGCCGAAGCAAGCAGACGTGACTGGACGTCGTAAGTAGCTTTTCGCAAAGTGCAGAGCGTTGAAATCTTGTGTTTGGAGACTGTTTTTGATCACGATCTCGTCCCTCGGCGTTCTGGTGTTGGCGGCCATGCTCTCAGTCGCAAATGCTTCAGCCCAGGCGTCGGGAGAGGGCGCACCGAAGACTGCCTCGGTGATCGAGCTTTATACCAGCCAAGGATGCGCATCCTGCCCGGAAGCCGATCAACTGCTGAATCGGCTCGCTCAGCGGCCAGATGTGATCGCGCTCAGCTTCCCGGTCAGCTATTGGGATTACCTTGGATGGAAGGATACGCTTGCGCGGCCTGAGAATACCGAGCGGCAGCGCAACTATGCAAAAATCCTCGGTGACGGCGAGGTCTACACGCCGGAAGCCATCGTGAACGGCATGCAGAATTGCCTTGGCAACAGCCTGGCCGACATCGAAACCGCCGTGAAGACAACGAAGCCGCTGCTGGGCAAGGAAGCGGTGCCGCTCAGCGTGCGCCTCGAAGGTGACAAGGTTATCATCGACGCGGGAGGAGCGCCGCCCGGATCGCGGCATCAGAAGGGCAAGGTCTGGATCGCGACAGTGATCAGCTCGTTGACAGTGAAATCTCTCGCGGTGAGAATGCGGGCAACGTGGTGACCTATACGAATGTTGTCCGGGAACTCGCGGAGGCGGGAGAATGGCGCGGTTCGCCGGTTTCCTATGCGGTGCCGTTGAACTCGCTTTCGAAAGACGGCGACAGGCTTGTCGTCTTTCTGCAAACAGGGGATCTTGGTCCGATCGTGGGCGCCGCGCGCGCGGCTCGAGGATGGTAGCAGGAGGGAGCCTCTTGCATGGCCTTTTGGTTGTTCAAGACAGAGCCGGGAACCTTTTCATGGGACGATCAGGTGAACGCAGGGCCAAAGGGCGAAGAATGGAGCGGAGTGCGCAATGCCCTCGCCCAGAAAAACATGCGCACGATGAAGGTTGGCGATCTCGGCTTCTTCTACCACTCCGTTCATGAAAAGCAGATCGTCGGGGTCGTGAAGGTGGTCCGTGAAATCCACCCCGATTCCACCGATCCGGCCGGCCGCTGGAACTGCGTCGATGTCGCCGCGGTCAGTGGATTTCCCCGGCCCGTTACCCTCTCGGAGATCAAGGCCGAACCGAAACTTGCCAGCATGGCGCTCGTCAAGTATTCCCGGCTGTCCGTGCAGCCCGTGACCGACGAGGAGTGGGCCTTGGTTTGCCGCATGGGCGGATACAAGGCATAAGCTTAAGCACAGTTGCCGGACGCCCAACGGATCGCCGCCGCAGTCATGCGGGATCGTAACACATTGAAAGGGCTGCTTTTTTCACGATCCCGGCTCGCGCTTCGCTTGACCGGGACGACGAAGAAAGCGGCGAGACACGCGAGATTTGCTTAGCTTGCCTAAAGCCGTTGCTAACATCGTTCTTCAGCTCAATCGGCGAAGGTGCTTGCTACCCGTAAAAGAACAGGTAGACAAAATAGCCTGCAACCGCGATCAAGACCACCGAGAGCATATAGAGAAAAGGAGCTGCGGCGGAGGTGAGGCGCTCATCCATAATCAGGTCCGGCCCGGCCCGCATCGAAATGTCATGGCCAGGGCTGTTTTCCGCGCCTGCGTCGGAGTCTGCCGTCATGGGCGCTTCCTCGACGCCGAATCCTGCGTCGTGGGCGCCTTTGCCGTGTTCCTCGATCGTCCTGTCGTCTTCCGTTTTCATCACACAGCCTCACATTCTCGGACAACGCTCAACTTGTCTGAGGCGGGCGCTTTTCCAGCTTCTCCTGGAGGGAGCGCGCCCTCTACATAAGGCGGCAGCGCATGCTTTTTGGCGGCTGTCTGCCTTGACCTTGGCGGTAACGATCTCCCTTACAATAAATCCTTTATTCGCTGCGGAAAAGATCAGGTTTGGGTTAAATTGGCTGCCCGAGGCTGAGCATTGCGGTTTTTTTCAGGCAAAAGCGGCCGGACTTTACGACAAGGCCGGGCTTGACGTGGAGCTGAAACCAGGCGGCCCCGATGTGAATGTGCCGCTTCTTATCGGCGTCGGGCGGCTCGATCTCGCCATCGGCACCGGCTTCACCACGCTGAACATGGTGGCGGAGGGCATCCCCGGCGTGACGGTGGCGGCATTCTTCCAGAAAGATCCGCAAACACTCGTTGCGCATCCCGGTCAGGGCATATCCACTTTGGCCGATGTGAAGGGCCGCCCGGTCATGATTTCCGCGGAGGCGCGCCAGGAGTTCTGGCAATGGCTCAAGCTGAAATTCGGCTTCACTGACGACCAGCTTCGCGCGTACACCTACTCGCCCGCGCCGTTTCTCGCCGACCCGAAAGCGATCCAGCAGGGCTACGTGACGGAAGACGCACTCTTGCGCGGGGGGCAGATGCCGAAGCCGCCGGTGATCCTTCTCTTGGCCGACTATGGCTTCGAGAACTACACGACCACCGCGTTCGGCCTTCGCAGTTTCATCGAGAAGCATCGCGATGCGGTGCGCGCTTTCGTCGACGCCACGCGCAAAGGGTTTGAGGCATGCATGGCGGGAGACTATGCGGCGGGCATGAAGCTTCTGCTCAGCATGAACCCGGACCACGGCGAGCCTCTTTTTCATTTCAAGATCAAAGAGATGAAAGAGCGGGGCCTTGTCGATGGCGGAGACGCCGCAACGCTTGGCATCGGCGCGATGACGGACGAGCGCTGGAAATCCTTTTTCGAGACCATGGCAGCAGCCGGCATCTATTCGCCGAAGCTGGATTATAAAGCGGCCTACACGCTGGACTTCGTGAAGAATTAAATGCTGGACCGGCCTTCCTCGCAAACGGCTTTGCCGCCTCTCATGGCGATGCGAGAGGTGCGCAAAACCTTCGCGAACGGCGTCCTGGCGCTCGACGGCATCACGCTGACACTCTCGGGCGAACCTGAGTTTCTTGCCGTGGTCGGCCCTTCGGGCTGCGGAAAAAGCACCATGCTTCGGATCGCGGCCAACCTGGATGCGCCGAGCGAAGGCAGCGTCGACTGGCCGGCGCTCCATCGCACGGCCGATAATGGAAGCAGCTTGAACCTGGGCTACGTCTTCCAGGAGCCGACCTTGATGCCCTGGGCGACGGTCTTCGACAATGTGCGCCTTCCGCTTCGCATCCGGGGATTGAGCGGCAGCGCGGTTTCAGGCCGCGTCATTGAGATGTTGGACGCCGTCGGTCTCAAGGATTTCGCGTGGTCCTATCCCCGGGAACTTTCGGGCGGGATGCGCATGAGGGCATCGGTTGCGCGCGCGCTGGCGACGGAGCCGCGCCTTCTGCTCATGGACGAGCCTTTCGCCGCGCTCGACGAGATCACAAGGGCAAAACTCGAGCGCGATTTGCTGGGCCTGTGGCTTTCCGCGCGGTTCACTGTTGTCTTTGTTACCCATAGCGTCTTCGAGGCCGTCTTTCTCGCGAGCCGGGTGATCGTGATGACGCCCCGGCCCGGCCGCATCGCCGCCGACCTGAAAATCGACGCGCCTTATCCCCGAACGGAGGAATTCCGCACTTCGACCGCGTTCATCGCGTATGCCCGCGAGGTTTCGCAAGTCTTGGCGCAGGCGATGAGCGAGGGCCATTGATGAGAGCCTTCGTCGACCGCCTCGCGCCTTTTGCCGTGGGCGTTCTGGTGATCGCATTTTGGCAAGGCGCGGTGCAGTGGTATGAACTGCCGCCCTACGTCCTGCCTTCGCCGCTCCTCATCGCGCAAACCCTTGTCAGCGACTTTCCCACGCTGTTGCCGAGTTGGCTGTTCACGCTGAAGATCACGGCGCTTGCCTTGCTCGGCGCGGCCGTCGGCGGTCTTGCCTTGAGCCTGCTGCTCACGTCCTCACGCCTGCTCGAACGCAGCCTTTTTCCCTACGCCATCATTCTGCAAGTGACGCCGATCGTTGCGATTGCGCCGCTCATCATTATCTGGGCGAAGAACACCACGCTCGCGCTTCTGATTTGCGCCTGGATCGTGGCGTTCTTTCCGGTCGTGTCCAACACCGTAACTGGCCTCAACAGCATCGACCCCAATCTCCGCGACCTGTTCAAGCTTTACGGCGCGTCGAAGTGGCAAACCATGCTATGGCTGCGTCTTCCTTCCGCGCTGCCCTATTTTCTTGCCGGACTGCGCATTTCTGGCGGCCTAGCGTTGATTGGCGCTGTTGTGGCTGAATTCGTAGCGGGAACAGGTGGAACGGAATCGGGGCTTGCCTATCGCATTCTTGAATCCGCCTACCGGCTTCGCATCCCGCGTGTCTTCGCGGCGCTGGTGCTCATTTCAGTGACGGGGCTTGCGATTTTTGCGGCGCTGTCTTTCCTCAGCAACCGGCTGCTCCGCCGCTGGCACGAGAGCAGCAATTCTTGACGAACTGCCTGCCGCATTGAATGCCGGCTGGGTCAAGCAATCCATCTGGCGGTTAACTCATTCCGGTCCGGAACTCCTGCTTCTGTCTGCCGAACCGGGAGCAGGCTGGTGAGTGGGTGCGCAATCAGTTGAGCTTGGCATCGAACCCGCAGAGGCGCGCAATAGAGCGCAAGCCCAATTTTTCTGCAAGCCGCGAGCAAACACAGATGTACGCATTCATTTTATTTTAGCACTTTTCCCGCATTTTATTAAATTGCCGAGGAAAGGAAGTGTTAGGGTCAAAAACTATGAAATATATTGTTGCTGCGTTTATTGCAGTTGGAGTGCTGTTCGGCGCTACGGCGCAAGCTGCTCCAACGTCCCCGCTCTTAATGCAGGCCGAGCAGGCTGTTACGTCTGCCGGCTCGATTGAGAAAGTTTGTTGGGGTGGCGGCTGCGGCGGTTGGGGTGGCGGAGGGAGCGGCTGGAGCGGCGGATGTGGCTGCAATTGCTGGCGTCCCTGTTACCGCCCTTGCTGGACTCCCTGCTACCGTCCCTGCGGCTATTATGGCTGGGGCTGTGGCTATCGCTGGTGGCCTAATCGCTCCTGGTACGGTGGCTGGGGCGGAGGTGGCTGGAGTGGAGGCGGATGGGGCGGAGGCTGGTAGCCTTCGGCCACAACAATTCGGCCTTTCGACTGCTGCCATGATGGCTCTCAGTTAAGACCGCGCAATCGCGCGGTCTTTTGCTGTTCGGGTAATTGGCTGCACGGGAATTTCAGGCTGTCAGCTATAGAAGGGGCGAGCCTTCTATTACAAAAAGCGGGCGTCCCGGGCGGCCTGCAAGCTCGAAACGCCCCGCGGAACTGCGATCCAGTCCCGCCTACTTCAGGTTCTGGCTCGCCGTCAGGTCGAACGACACCTTTGCAACGAAGGTCGATCCGCACCAGTTGGATCCGAGCCCGCTTGGATTGATGGTGGTGATGTTTCCAGGGCTGAACGTGGCTGTCTGATCGGCCGTGAGAACGTTGCACTGCGACGCCGACAGGTCTGTATCGTAATAGCGGAGATCGAGCGTAAAGACCTTGTAGGTAAAGGAAGCGCCGACGTTCCAGGTGTTGTATTCTGGCAAGTTCGTGTTGAAGTAGAAGGCGTCCGTCTGGCCGAACCAGTAGTGACCGAACTCGCCGGAGAGGAATGCACCTGTGTCCTTCGTGAACCATGAGGCCGGCGCCGTGAGCTTCAGCGTACCGGATGCATAGGTCCCGTCCGCTCCCGTGTTCAGCCAGGACGGCGAATAATAGACGTTCCCGCCTACAGTGACCGTGTCGTTGAAGGCGTATGTGCCTTTGCCAAACACTTCCCAGTAGTTGTCATCGTCTTTAGAAACGTTGCAATTCCCGCCGACCGCAAAGAAGCCGTTGGTGCAACCTGACGGCGTCATGCCATCATAGAGCTGCCCGCCCGGATACAAATAAGCCCAATAGCCGAAATCGAGGCTCAGCTTGCCGAAAGTTGGCCGGATGCCGCCGTAAAGGTCGATTTCGCTCGCCGCGCGGTTCGGGAAGTCGATGCTTTCCGCCGAGACCGCGCCATAAAGCTGCAGGCTCGGATTGATATTGTAGCGCAGTTCTGTGTAGGCGTTGACGGATGGCTGGTGGTTGGACTGGGTGATGCCGCGGAAGATGTAGTCGGAAGCAATGCCGCCGCCAAAAGCAACGTCCCATGGGCTTGCCACGGGTGCAACGGGTGTATCCTTCAGGCTCGGCGATCCATCGGCGAGGGCTGTCCCGAAACTCGCCATGAGCAGAGCCATGGCCGTGAATGTGGTGAGTTTGCGCATGTCGATCTCTCAAATTGGCGTCGCCACGCGGGCCTAGGCTAAGCCATTGCTGACGGCGCAACCTTAGAGAGAGTTGCGATTTGTGGACAACTTATGAGATCGTGATGCGCATTGTCTCAACGTCTTGTTGCATGATCGCATCAACAGCCAGTGTGAATGCTGCAGTTTTAGGCAGCCATGCGGTGATCAGCGGCTAATGCAGGGCCGTTTTGGAGACGGCGGCGCGCACCTCGTCCATCATTTCCTCCGCTTCATGCTGGATGCTCGCCTGCGCCAGGAGATGCTCAAGCCCTGCGCCGCGCACCTGCTCCGTGCGAACATCGGTCAGCACGGGGATGGAGAAGGGAGAGGCGCGGCTCAGTTGCATGAAAAGCCAGCGGTCCTGGAAGCGCGTCAGAAGCTCCGAGAGCCGTTTCAAATCCAGAAGTTCGCGCTCGGCGTCGCGGCGCGTGACCTGCAACAGGATGTGGTCCGGCTCGTAACGCCGAAGCACATCGTAGATAAGGTCGGTCGAAATCGTCATCTGGCGCAGGGTCTTGCGTGCCGCGTTGTTCTGCTGCTCCACGATGCCGGTCACGGTGGCGACGTGCCGGAACGAGCGCTTGAGCATGGGGCTGTCGAGGATCCACTCCTCAAGCTCGTCGCCAAGGATGTCGGGCGCGAGAAACTGCGCGATATGCTCGCGGCTGACCGGCGACACACCGGAAACGACGAGGCCGTAATCCGTGATCTGAAAGCTGAGCGGCTTCAGGTCGAGATGCTCCATGCGCCGCGTGATGAGCATGCCGAGCGTCTGGTTCGCGCGGCGGCCTGCGAAGGTGTAGAACACGGTGCGGAAAAAACGCTGCTCCAGAAAGTGCTCGACGAGGAGCCTGTCGCTGTCCGGAATGGTGGAGAAGCGCGCCTGCAGGTCGAGCCACTCGCGAACATCCTCCGGCAGCGCCCGCCACCCCTCCGGCTCGGCGAGCAGGGCGCGCACGCCATCGGCGAGAAATGTCGAAAGCGGCATCTGCCCGCCGGAATAGGCGGGAACCTTGGGCTCGCCGCCCGCGGCAGGCCGGGCTTCCAGCGTCATGTCGCGAATGCCTTGGAACGCCAGGACCTCGCCCGCGAAGAAGAAGGTGTCGCCCGGCGTCAGCCCTTGCGCGAAATACTCTTCGACCTCGCCAAGCACGCGCCCGCCATGGCCTGTGCCGCTGACCCGTTTCACCTTGAGGCGCGCGGCCTCGACTATAACGCCGATGTTCTGCCGGTGCCTGCGGGCGACCGCACCGTTTGCGATACGGTAGCGGCCATCGGGCAAGGGCATCAGCCGCTTGTAGCGGTCGTAGGCGCGGAGCACGTACCCGCCGTCGATTGCAAATTGAAACAGCCGGTCGAACACGGCCCGGTCGAGCGCGGCGTAGGGCAGGGCGGTTCTGATCTCCCCGAACAAATCATCAGGATGAACAGGCGCGCTGCAGGCGCAGCTCAGGATGTGTTGCACGACCACGTCGAGCGAGCCTGCCCCCGGCGCCTCGCCGTCCAACTGGCCTTGCGCGATTGCGGTCAGCGCGGCGCGGCATTCCAGCGCCTCGAAACGGTTCGCGGGCACGAGAAAGGCGCGGCTCGGCACATCGAGCCTGTGATTGGACCGGCCCACGCGTTGCAGGAGGCGGCTGACGCCCTTCGGCGCGGCGACCTGGATCACAAGGTCCACGTCGCCCCAGTCGATGCCGAGCTCCAGCGCGGCCGTCGCGACCACGCTGCGGATTTTCCCCGCCGCCATCATGGCCTCGGTGCGCCTCCTCTGCTCGCGGCTGAGCGAGCCGTGATAGACCGCGATCGGCAGGTTCTCCTCGTTCGCCTCCCAAAGCATCTGCAGCATGAGTTCGGCCTGGGCGCGCGTGTTCACGAAGACAATCGACGTCCCCGCATTGCGGATCGCATCGTAGATTTCCGGCACCGCGTAGCGCGCCATGAAGCCGCCATAGGGCATGGCCGCGGCAGGCTCCAGGATGCGAATGTCAGGCTTCGTTGGCAGGCCGGATTGCAGAAGATGCGCGGGCTCGCCGGCGTGCCCCAGCCATGCCGCGAGCGCATGCGGGTCGGCAACGGTGGCCGACAGGCCGATGCGGACGTGATGCGGCGACAGCGCCGAAAGCCGCGCCAGCGCCAGCGCCGTGAAGTCGCCGCGCTTCGTCGAGGCGAAGCTGTGAACCTCGTCCACGATCACGGCGCGGGCTTGCGAGAAAAGCTTCGCGGCATCGGGCGACGACAGCATCAGCATGAGGCTTTCCGGCGTCGTGAGGAAAATGTTGGGCGGCGATCGCCGCTGCCGCGCGCGCTTGCCCTGCGGCGTATCGCCGGTGCGGCTCTCGACGGTGACGCCGAGCCCCATCTCTGCGATCGGCCGGACGAGGTTGCGCTCGATATCGTTCGTGAGCGCCTTTAGCGGCGAGACATAAAGCGTGTGAATGCCGTGCGGCTTAGTTTCGTGGCATTCGATCAGGCTCGGCAGGAAGCCGGAGAGGGTCTTGCCGCCTCCCGTTGGTGCAATCAGAAGTGTCGACCGTCGCTCCATGAAAGCCGCCGCCAGCTCTCTCTGGTAGGGGTGTGGCTGCCAGCCGCGGCTTGAAAACCATCGCTCCACATAGGACGGCAGGGGGACGCGCAAATTCTGGATGGGCCGGTGCTTCGCCATGGTGTATAGATGTTAAACAGTTCTGCCTGAAAGGCCAGAATCGCTACTTCCTCGGGTGGGGCCGGAAGTTGCAATCGGGACTCTTTTTGTTCTTGTTTTGTTCCATTTTTGGGATAAAATCAAGTCCGGCTGTACTGAGTAATGCGTGAGGGCCATGATCACTTCGGACGAAAAGCAACCGGCTGCGGAGCGCGCGCAGCCAGAACAAGCAACAGCGCGAATTCTGGAATTGCTGGATAAACTTGCCGCGGCCGAAGGCTTGGGCAACGCCGCTTCTGCCACAGGGTTCACCGAGGATCAGCTTCGGGTGAGCTTGCGGCAGGCGGCTCAGATCATCCGCAAAAATCAGGAGAACCCCGTCAAGAAGCGCTGGCCCTTGTTCGGCTCGATCCTCGATTGGCATGAAATGTCGGTGGCGGAGGCGCTCGAAATCCTGGCCGAGCATGCCACCCATCAGGAGGATGTCTCGCAACAGCAGGACGAACCCTCGAAGAAGGAAGAAACCTGAGGCCGAGAGCCGCTGTCATGGCTCCAACTGTTGCGCAATGACCGAATAAGGGCGATGTCATCTGCGCGGCAGCGAAGCGCTCCGCGTTGCAACAGTGAGAGCGTGAGATGGCGATCCGGCCGGAACGAAAGGTAGTTGAACAGTGGGAGCCGAGAGCCAAAGCTGTTCTATATGACAAGGTCTGCGTGCGCGACCTCATCTTGCCGGCCCGCATCGGCATATGGAGTGAAGAGCAGGGCATCACACAGCGCGTCAGGTTTACCGTGGAGCTTTCGGTTCACCCCGAAGGCCACCGGCCTGGGGATCTGAGTAGCGTTGTTTCGTATGATTACATCATCGACGGCATCAAGGAAGCCATCGCGGAGGGCCATGTTCTCTTGACCGAGACCATCGCCGAACAGCATCGCGGAGCATTGCCTGTCGCACCGGCGCGCCGTTGAGGTGCGCGTGGTGGTGGAGAAGCTCGACCGCATTCCGGGGGCGGCGCTCGGTTGCGAGATTTACGGTCAAGAGGGTGATCCGAGCGTTAGCTCCGCGTCGGGCCGGGCTATCAGTAGCCGTGGGCGATTTTATTCATCAGCCAGGTATCAAGCTCACAGACTGCCTGCGAGATTTTGCTTTCAAAGTCATCCTCGTCCCACATGATTTCACGATAGCCGCCGCCAAGGCGCTCCCACTGCTCCAATCGGGCGCTTTTGTGGCTCGCAATGTAAACGGGTATATTCAACGCGAGAGCCATCGCAACCTCGGATACGAGCCAAATATTTAAATCTTCGTCCGTTCGTGGCGTAAGGACGGCCAGGAGCGTTTCGCAAGAGCGAATGCCTTCCTTTACGTCGGACAATACATAACCGCTGATTGGAGGTTCAAGGCCGCCTCCACACCCCATAACGTTGATGTTCAGCTTCCGGCACTGAGAAAATACGACAGATTTGATGTCATCAGCCCGCTCGTAGTCTATGTGGCGAGAAAGAAACATGGAATAGGCAAAAACCGGAGGAGCAAGTTGAATTCCATCCTCTGGCGAGGGAGCTTCCTTTTGACCTAGCTTTTTCCGGATCTCCTGCCGGGTCAGCCAGGCCATCTTAACTCTTTTCTCTAAATCATACTCATCTCTGTATTCTTTGGCGTCCCGGTTCTTCCATTTCGACTGCAGCTCGTAGACGCGCCGGGCAAGTGCTGCCTGGATCTCCTCGTAGCTTAAGCCGACCCCGATGTTTTCCGGTACCTGTTTTACCATACATTCCAGCCTTTTCTCTTTTTGTGAAAGGAGTTCCGGTGGAAGGGCGAAACCAGTTCGACATAGAGAGCGCCGTCGCGCGCGCGCTCGGAAAAGCTGTCGGCATTGAGTTTGGAAATAAGCTCTTCCCTTCGGACCGGGACCGGGGCAATCGCCATGACATTGAGTGTCGCAATCGTCGAACAGTCCCTAAGCGCAGGGGGAAGGTTTTTGGGCGAACCCAATACGCCCGATGCGAGTTGAACTCCTGACTATATTCAGGTTCAAGTCATACAAGATATTCATTATTGATGAAAGTTGAATTGCCTCCTTGTTGAAATAAATAACGAAGTGAACAAGATGAGCATTTTCTGCATTCAATATCGCACAATATAAAACGTGATAGTTTGCATGTACGGATAATACACAGTATGAGTCTCGATTTATATTGAGTTTTTCAATGATATCAATCGGTAATAAAATGCCATCTTCCTGACAAACTATTTTGACTGGCATTTCGAGAGTATTGGTTACACCGTCCGAATTTTTGTGTAAAGTGTCTTGCCACATATTTAAATGTATTACATTTCGGTAGAGATCTATGCGAGGAGTGTTATCGAAATTTATCCTGATCTCGTGCATAAACTCTATGAGTACGTTGTAATAAAGTCCCCAGAGCGTGGAATCTGGATTCCGATGCCGTTCCGCTGGGCGCTTGTCAACCTCGCTGTTGTCATATGCTGAGCAGTCCAAAACCAAGTATTTAGAGTGATAGCGAGATTTGTAAGAAGTTCTTGCAGCATAGTGTAGAATAGAAATAGAGCAGTCTTCCAGTATCCGGAATAGACGCTCAAGCTGACCGGGCTTATCAATAAGATGTAGATTGAGGTTCCAAATATCAGGCCATATCTCATAATCGTACGGCGTAATAGTCAGCTCTGGGCTGCTCCATGTGCCGCGGGAACGAACTGATACATTAAGCTGTTTTCCAGCTGCAATACCTAGTGGAGACCGTAAAGTTGGATGCAAATATATCTTCGAGTTGTGGAGCAGGCGTCGTGGAACGTCGTGAATGAACATTTTTTAGCCGGCTCTTGGGATGCCTATACTCTTCGATACACGCTCAATTAGGCTGATGCTGCGATAACAAGGGCATGTACTTCCGATTTTCCTGGATAAGATCAGCGCATGGCCTTTCATGTTAACATATAGCAATGGCTAACTCAATCCTGTGCAAGTTGGCCAATGGTTTGAGACCTGAAGGGCTGCTGTGGCATCGCCAAAAGGGGCCGCGCATCACCCGTCCGGGCGGAACCATTCGAAGTCAATGCTTGCCGAGCCCGAAGCTATCTCAAGTTGCGCCCGCGCAAAGTCTCGCGCAGATCCGCGACGGCGAGATCGGTCACCGGCAGCCGGTAGATGCTCAGGATCAAATCGAAGGCGATTGCGAAGTAAGCGCGTTCATCGCGAAAATCGGCAAGCACTTGGCCCTGCAACAGTGGGGGCAAGGACGTCGCCTTATCTCCTTCCAGCAAAATAGGCAGTACGCTTTCCTTCTGTTTTTGCGTGCCGAGAAGACGGTTGCTGATGAGATCGACCTCGGCCGCCACCACGTAGCCGGTCTTGCTGTCCCTGTTCTCGTATTTGCGGTGGTAAGCAGGCGTGCCGACAACGACAATCTTGTTGCTCTTCTCGATCCGACTCACGAAACGAGCCAGGTTCGCGCCGATTGTTGCGTGCCACCGGTCCAGGATGACCTTGATCCCAGCCTTTTGCAGGTCCGTCGCGAGCCGCTTTTCAACCCAGCGCTCCTGCTCAGCGACACCCCACGCGTAGCTGATGAATGTCTCGGGCGACTTCATCTTCTGCTCGGCCACATAGGCCTGCACTTGGAAAATGGCTTGCTCAAATTGCGTTCGTTGCTCCGCGGCTTGCCTTTGAGCATCCACCTCAGCTTGGTCGCCCCGGCTGAGCTGAATTGGCTCCGCTGCCTTGGGCAGCGAAAGTTTTTCGCCACAGTCGTTGCAGAAAGTAAATGCTTTTCCCTCTTTCTTTAATCGCCGAGCCACTGATCGATCCAGTAGATGGCCGTTGCCGCACATTACCGGATCATGGCGCGTTACCGTCAGGTTACGGCGCTCCAGAAAGCTCTCGAACAAGCCTTGGAATAGTCTCCGGGCACCGAACCCAAGGGCATCCGCAGATACGACCAGTAAAACTATTTACTAACTTAAAAGCATGATTTTTACAAAACAAACCCAATCTAGCCCTTCTTTAACCCTGACAGGGAGCTGACCGCTTCCCAGCGCTAACCGTCGAGCGCGTCGCGGATGGCCAGCAGGTCGCGCCACGCAAGCCGCTTCGCGATGGGCGTGCGGAGGAGGTAGGCGGGGTGCAGCGTCGCCATGGCGCGGATGCCGGAATAGGTCAGCCATTTGCCGCGCAGCTTCATGATGCCCTCGGTCGCGCCTGTGAGTTGCTTGGCGGCGGCGTTGCCGAGGAAGACGAGCACTTTCGGGTTCAGAAGCTCGATCTGCCGCTCGACGAAGGGCTGGCAGACCTGCACCTCTTCCGGCGAGGGCGTGCGGTTGCCGGGCGGACGCCAGAACACGAGATTGGTGATGTAGACATCGGCCTCGGTCAGGTTGATCGCGGCGAGCATGCGGTCGAGAAGCTGCCCGGCGCGGCCAACGAAAGGCTCGCCCTGGATGTCCTCGTCCCTTCCCGGCGCTTCTCCGATCAGCATCAGGCGCGCATTCGGAGAGCCCCGCGAGAGACACAGGCGCGAGGCCGTCTTTTTCAGCGCGCAGCCGTCGAAAGTCTCCAGGAGCGCCCGCAGTTCGCCGAGGCTTGCGGCGCTTCTCGCAACCTCGCGGGCGCTCATCACGCCGCCGGAGGTTTCGAGCGAGGTTTGCGGCGGAAGTTGCGGCGGCGGCGTCCTGGTCCGCTCCAAAGGTTTTCCGTTTGATCTCCGGCTCGGGCGCCCCACTTAAAGGGGCGGGGCTGGCGTCCGCTTGATGCTCGCGGGCAAACCAATCCTGCGGCGCGTCTGCGATGGCCTCGTCGACGCCCATCGCCCGGTACCATTCGAGCAAGACCAAAGCATTATCTTGAAGCGCGCTCATCGCAGGCACAATGCCACGGTGCGCGAATTAATCAAGTTGGCGAAATCGTGCTTTTGCAGGTACATACGAGTTGCCAGCCGCGTAACGTCCGGAGCAGGGGGGAAACGATATGGAAGCAAATGGTGCAGCCGTGATCGCCCAGGAGCAGGAGCTTCCGGAGCGCGAGACGATGGAATTCGACGTCGTCATCGTGGGCGCGGGGCCTGCCGGGCTTTCGGCCGCGATCCGGCTGAAGGAACTCGCGGCGGCGAAGGGCACCGACATTTCCGTGGTCGTGCTTGAAAAGGGCTCGGAGGTCGGCGCGCACATTCTCTCCGGCGCGGTCATCGATCCGGTGGGTCTGAACGCCTTGTTCCCCGACTGGAAAGAGAAAGGCGCTCCGGTCACCCAGCATGTGACGCAGGACAAGTTCTACTTTCTCGGCGAGCGCGGCTCGACGAGCATCCCGCATTTTCTGATGCCGCCGCTGATGTCGAACAAGGGCGCCTATATCGTCAGCCTCGGCAATGTGGTGCGCTGGCTGGGCGAACAGGCCGAGGCGCTCGGCGTGGAAATCTATCCGGGCTTCCCGGCGGCGGAAGTGCTGAAGGATAGCGAAGGCCGGGTCATTGGCGTCGCCACCGGCGATCTCGGCATCGGCCGCGACGGCAAGCCGAAAGATGAATTTGCGCGCGGCATGGCGCTTCTCGGGAAATACACGCTGATCGCGGAAGGCGCACGCGGGTCGCTGGCGAAGAAACTCATCCGCGATTTCAGCCTGGAGGCGAATTGCACGCCCCAGAAATACGGCATCGGCCTGAAAGAGCTGTGGCAGGTCAAACCGGAAAAGCACCAGCCCGGACTGGTTCAGCATACGATGGGCTGGCCGCTGGAAGACCGCACGGGCGGCGGCTCGTTCATGTATCACTACGGCGAGAATCTCGTCGCGCTGGGCTTCGTCGTGCATCTCAACTACGTGAATCCTTACACGAGCCCGTTCCACGAATTCCAGCGCCTCAAGACGCACCCGCTGATCGCGCCGGTGCTGGAAGGCGGCAAGCGCATCGGCTATGGCGCTCGGGCCATCGTGGAGGGCGGCTGGCAGGCCATTCCGAAGCTGACCTTCCCGGGCGGCGCGCTGATCGGATGCAGCGCGGGATTTGTGAACGTCCCCCGCATCAAGGGCTCGCACAACGCCATCCTGTCCGGCGTCGCAGCCGCCGAGAGCGCTTTCGCAGCCATCCAGGCCGGCCGGAGCGGCGATGAGCTGGTCGCCTACGAGGAGAGCGTTCGCAGCGGGCCGATTGCACGCGATCTCAAACCTGTCCGCAACGTCAAGCCGTATCTGTCACATTTTGGGACGGTCAAGGGCACGCTGCTCTCGGGGCTCGACATGTGGCTGAACACGATCTCGACCTCGCTATCGCCGACGCTCAAGCATCACAAGCCCGACTACGCGATGCTGAAGCCTGCCAAGGAATGCAAGCCGATCCAGTATCTGAAGCCCGACGGCAAGCTCACCTTCGATATACCGTCTTCGCTGTTCCTCTCCGGCACGAACCACGAGGAAGACCAGCCGGTTCACCTGGTCCTGGCCGACCCCGAGGTGCCGGTCAGGGATAATCTGCCGACCTTCGCGGAACCCGCGCAGCGCTATTGTCCCGCGGCAGTTTATGAGGTGGTCGCCAACGCCGAGGGCAAGCCGCGCTTCCAGATCAACGCGCAGAATTGCATTCACTGCAAGACCTGCGACATCAAGGATCCCGCCCAGAACATCAACTGGCAGCCTCCCGAGGGCGGCGGCGGCCCGAATTATTCCGGGATGTAAATAGCACTGCGCTTGGTTGCGGTTTAGCAACTCATTGCGCTGCCGATAACTCCCGTTGCGAGTAAGGTCTAACGCTGCTACCTAAAGCTGTGCAGGATTCGCACACACAGAAGCTCTGGTCCAGCGTAGGCTTCCTCTGACGGGGACACCCACCCATGACCTTTCCTGAGGCGAGACGCGTTTTCGCGAGGAATGCGGCTACCTGTTTTCTCTCCACTTTGCTTGCCACGCTATTCCCACCGGTGACGGGGGCCGCAGACCTTGAGAACGCAACCGGCAAACCCGCTGTTGACCAGCCGGAAGGCGTCTCGAAATGGACTGTTTCAGTCGAGGCTCTCGCCTTGGAACGCATAGGCGGTGTAAACCGTACCCTCGTTGAACGCGTGCCGGGCACCGAACCATTCTACGGAACGTTTACTGACAAAGGCTCCGAAGCCTTCAACAGCAACCAGTTTCAGCAGGGGTTTTCCGCCGGCCCGAAAATTGACCTGATCTACCGCGGCGGCTCCGGCTACGGCGTGGAGCTGTCCTATTTTAATATCTTCAACCAGAGCGCTACGAACGCCACGGGTCCTGACACACCGGCGGACTGGCTCGTGATGAAGGCTCCTGGCATTTTCTGGCAAACGCAGGATTTCCCATACCAGGCAATGGTCTGGAGCGACACAACGAATCTCTATAGCGCCGAGGCCAACGGCCGGCTGACTCTTTCCAGCCGGGTAACCGTGCTGGCGGGCTTCCGCTGGCTCCAGCTGAATGACACTCTGCAGGGGACATTGAGCCCCGCAGATCGAACCGCACCGGCCTGGAAACAAGGTTGTAATGCCTCCAACTGCACTCTTATTGATGTTGCCCAGGCCCCACTGAGCGGGGCGGCAGGAAATTATCCCCCCTTCTGGAATACAAACACGGCGAACAACCTCTATGGCTTCCAAATCGGCGTGGATGGAAAGATATTCGAACTCGGCCGCTTTTCAGTTGATGGGCAGGTCAAGATCGGGCTTTTCGACAACAACGCGGAGCAGTCGACGGGGGTAAGCCTTGAGAAGGTGGTCTACCCGGCGAGCGCCACGGCTAACCGCGCCGCTTTCGTTGGCGAAGCCGGCCTGCAGTTGAAATATCAACTCATGGACGGGTTGGCGCTGAAGGCAGGTTACGAAGCGCTATGGCTCGACGGTGTTGCCTTGGCGGCCGGCCAGATTCAGGACACCCTTACAACTCAGTCGCGCGTGCCTGTGCATGCACTTGGCGTCACCTTCGGTTCAAGTGTGCTTTTCCAAGGATTTACTGCCGGATTGGAATATTCATTTTAGAGGCTCGGCGTGGCCGCGCCGTGTCGATCGCCGGCTTCCGCATTCGCTCAACAGCCGATCAAAGCCCAGCCGGTAAGGCGAACCGGGGAACTCTGCTTGAGGGAAAAGTGTGCATAGGCAAAAGAGCATTGCTCTTTCGTAAGAGATGCTGACTAAGCTATAGCTTTAAGAAAATTAAGTGCCGCATAAGATTCGCGGCACGAAATGACTTGCGCCCAAAACGCAGGTGGTGGGGCCATGAACGAGCAGTCTGCAGGTCATGAGGAGGAACTGCCTCGTACCGCATATCTGGATCATACGTTAAGGCGTGCGAGAACCGCAGCCGAGCAACGGTCCCATGGTTATGTCACGCTTGAGCATTTGCTTTTGGCTCTGCTGGATGATCCGGATGCGGCAAGGCTTCTGCAAACTACGGGCGCGGATGTCGCCGTGATCCATAGCACCTTGTCCGATGCAGTGAACAACCGCATGGCTTCCCTGGTCGTGCCGGACGCGCGGGCGCCAAGTTTCAGCTACCGGTTTGATCCGCTGTTCGTTTCTGCGGCCGGGGATGCAAAACGGCTGGGACGCCGCGAGATCGACGGGGCGCTCGCCCTGATCGCAATCGCAAAAGACGCGGAAAGCAATGCATCCGGCATCCTGGCTGCAAACGGTTTCATCGCCCAGGCTGCTTTGGAGGTGCTCAGAAGAGCGGCGCAAACCAGCGGTTCGCCGCAAAAACCAAGGCAGGCAAAATCCGTTTCCGCGCAGGAGGCACCCGCTCGCAGCCTCAAAGGCCAGGACCAGAAATCCGCCAACGCCGAGGCATCGAGGCCGCCAAAGGCGGCGCAGGCGGCCAGCCTCGCAAACGGCGATGACACTATGGACGACATGATTGCGAGCGTCCGCAACATCCTGAAGGCTGAGGAACTCAAAGATCGGGAGCAAACTCAAAGGCTCTCGCCTGCGCCGCGCCTGGAGCCGCAATCAAAAGCCAATGGCGGCGCATTCAACCCGGGCGAGCGCGCCCTGGAGGGGGCTGGCCGCCTGGAGCCGCGGATTGGGCCATCGCAGCCGAAGCGGCTTTCCCCGGATGGCGTCCCCGCCATGAGCGGATTTGCCGAACACCCGGGGCCCGCATTCGATCTTGAGAAGACGCCCAAGCCGGAAAAACGGGCCGCACCGCAAAGGCCAGCCTCGCGCGGCAGGCCAGGGAACCTCGCTCTGTTGGCGAAGGTCCTTGAGGCCATCCCGCGCAAGGCGCGCGTCGGCACTCCGCAAAAAATTCAAATCTCGCTCGGCAGGGAAGAAGCGGGACTTATCTTCGGCCGGTTTGCGCGGCGGGGGCCGCAACCGCCAGCGGGAGGCGAGGCGGGCTGCCGGGCTGTCACGGTGCGCTTGACCGCGCCCGAGCGAGTGTTCTTCGTCGAAACGCTCACTCCCGAAACCCAATGGCTTATCGACCGCCCCGGCCAGGAATCCTCGGGAATCTGGGCCTGGACGGTTGTTCCGAGCGAGAGCGGGTCCTGCTGCCTCAAACTTGCGATGTCGGCGCGAGAGGTGGACGCACATGGCCCAGGGGGCTTAGCTGCCTTGCCGGATCAGACGATCAAGGTGCGTGTGCGCGGCAATTTCTGGCTGGCGCTTGGAAGCTTGGTGCGTGTTGTCTCCTTGCTCCTTGCCGGGAGCGGGCTGACGATCGCAGCCTTCTACGTCTTCAAGATCGCCGGCAAGCTTCACTAAGAAGTGCCGCCGTAGGCAAGGCCACAGCGCGCTCGCCGCCCGATTGTGTGCAAAGCTAGACCGCGTGCGATTTCTCTGGTTTTATACCTTATCAATCCGGCAGAAACGCCGGGCCGGAAAATAAGAAGATTGCCATTGGGGAGGGGGAGACAATGCGTGCGCAAGCGCAGGCGCGGCGGGATGCGGCGCATCCGCCCAATCTCGAAAAGCTTATTGCGTTCGAAGAAGATAGGCGAGGGCGCGGCGTTTTGCCGGGGCACGCAAGTCAACACTTGCACGGCGCGTTCTTTAGGGTATCGTTCCGGCGCGCAGTAGACAGGCGGACTTGTATGGCGAAAATCGGCGTTCCCCATTTTCACAACGATATTGGGGTCGAAAAGATACACATCGGCGTCAAAGAGTTTCAATGTATGGGCGCAAGGCCTCCGATGGATCACCCCCATGTCTATCTCGACATGGGCGCCGACGATCAGATCGTTTGCCCCTACTGTTCGACCCTCTTCATTTACGACGCGAATTTGCGGCCCGACCAAACCGATCCACCCTATTGCCTTTTCGAGCCACAGGAGGCCGACGCGCGATGAAAAACGGCGCACCGAAAGAAATTATCGCGATTGCAGGCGCTGGCCTCGCCGGCTTGGGCGCTGCCATAGCTTTGAAGCTCACTGGCTTTCCCGTCGAGATTTTTGAGCGGGAGCAGAATCTCCAGCCAGTTGGTGCGGGCATCCAGCTCGGGCCGAACGCAAGCCGCATCCTGGAGAGCTGGAAACTTTCGTTCGCCGGGGCGGCGTTCGAGCCCGAGGCGATCGAGCTTCACAACGCGCGAAGCGGCGCTCTGCTCAATTCAATTCCGCTTGGCGCGACTGTTCGCGCGCGCTATGGCGCGCCTTACATAACACTTCTGCGCAAGGACTTGCAGACCGCCCTGCTCAACCGTGCACGCGACCTCGGCATACCGATCCGGTATGGCTGCCCGGTAACGGAAGCGGTGAAACAACCGGACGGCCTTCAGATCACGGCCGGAGGGAGGACCTTCACGGCAGGGGCTCTCATCGGTGCCGACGGCATCAATTCGGCCGTGCGGAAGCTGGCGTGGTGCACGACGGCTCCATTCGCGACCCAGACTGTGGTTTGGCGCGGTATTGTGCCAATCACCTCGGTGCCGCCGGAACTCAGGACCAACGTCGTCCTTTGGATGGCTTCGGGCGGCCATCTCGTCCACTACCCTGTTTCGGGCGGCTCCGCCCTCAATTGTGTGCTCGCGCTCGATGACGACTATAAGTACGCAGTCAACGGCGCGGCGCCCGATCAGCGTCCCCAGCTTCTCGATCGGCTGAGCAACTGGGCCGAACTGCCGCGAAAGGTTGTCGGCTTGAGCAATGCCTGGCAGCCCTGGCCGCTCTTTGGCGTCGAGAAATGGGATGGCGGCCATGGCCGCGTCCAGACCATTGGCGATGCGTGGCACGCCATGCGGCCGTTCCTGGCCTCGGGCGGCGTCATGGCCATCGAAGATGCAGCTGCGCTTGCGTCTTACCTGGATGGAGCCAAGATCGAAGAAGGGCTGAAACGCTTCCGGGAGAAGCGCGGACCGCGGGTGTGGCAGGTCGCCGAGCGGTCGGCGCTCATGGGCCGGATCTATCACTGCCCGCAGCCCTTCGACGCGGTTCGCGATCTCGCAATCAAGAACGCTTCTGCATCGAGCCTCCTCCACCGAAACGACTGGCTTTACGGCGCACGCGTCTAAGCGGCGCGCCCCAGCTTCGCGGAACAAAAATCGATGGCGCGTGCCGGGTGCTTAGGCACATCAGCCGGCACCGCCTCGGTTCGGCGGAAACCGCACGTCTGCGAGGTGCGCCGCCTCACTGCCTAGGTAAAGTTTTTCTGTCCAACGATTAAATCTGGGGGCCTCGTCCGGAATTAAGAACCAAAAATAGCTGGTCTAAGGGAAATTAATTCTTCGCTTGAGCAGTGGCTAGAGTAAGGCTTCTCCCCGAAGCCACACTGCAAACGCACTTATTCTTTTCGTTGCCGAAAGGGCCGTGCCACCTAGCGCATTGGTCAGCCGCAGCGTAAGTATTTAGGAAGCACGCGCGTGTTCGCATGTCCGCTGGATAGCGTTTGATCGCATCCCGTGATTTTCCGGCGCCGGCCGGACCCAGCAACAAGATCCCGGAGGCTGTATGGCTGAGAACGACCAAATAACCAATCGCGCTCCAGGCCGGGGCCGCATCTACGGTTCCATCCTCGAAACCATCGGCGACACGCCCATTGTGCGCCTGGACAAGCTCGCCAAGGAGAAGGGCGTCAAGGCCAACCTCCTGGCCAAGCTCGAATTCTTCAATCCGATCGCAAGCGTAAAAGACCGTATCGGCGTCGCCATGATTGATGCTCTTGAGCAGGCAGGGAAAATCGCGCCCGGCAAGACCGTCCTCATCGAGCCGACCTCGGGGAATACCGGCATCGCGCTTGCCTTCGTCGCGGCGCAGAAGGGCTATCGCCTCATCCTGACCATGCCGGAGACCATGTCGATCGAACGCCGCAAGCTGCTCGCGCTTCTTGGCGCTGAACTCGTGCTGACGCCGGGGCCGCTCGGCATGAAGGGGGCCATTGCAAAAGCGAATGAGCTTCTCGCGGAGCATCCGAACGCCATCATTCCGCAGCAGTTCGAGAACCCGGCGAATCCCGACATCCATCGCCGCACCACGGCCGAGGAAATCTGGAACGATACTGCGCACACGGTCGATATCATCATTTCCGGCGTGGGCACTGGCGGCACCATCACTGGCGTCGGACAGGTTCTGAAACCACGCAAGCCGAGCCTGAAGGTCATCGCCGTCGAGCCGGAAGAGTTGCCTGTGCTGTCGGGCGGCGCGCCCGGGCCGCACAAAATCCAGGGCATTGGCGCGGGCTTCGTGCCGGGTGTGCTCGACCGCAGCGTCATCGACGAAGTGGTTAAGGTGAACAGCGCCACGGCGCTTGAGACGGCGCGGCACCTCGCACGGCTCGAAGGCATTCCGGTCGGCATCTCTTCCGGCGCCGCTATCGCCGCAGGCATTGAAGTCGGCCTGCGCCCGTCGTCCGCAGGCAAGAACATCGTGATCATCGTCCCATCGTTCGCCGAGCGCTATCTGTCGACCGCGCTCTTCGATGGGCTTGCGTAAGCTTACCGTCAGGCCGCCCTTGAGGCGGCCATCCAGGGGATATTAAACTCCAGGCACAAAGTAGATGTGGATGGCCGGGTCAAGCCCGGCCATGAGGCCGGTCTTGGACAGAGGCTATGCGGCGTGGTGCTGGTTCCAGATCAGGCCTTCACGCGCGTAATAGAAGCCGTTGACGAACGGGATATCGTCCGAGATCCCCTGCAAGCGGGACTCGGCTTCCTCGGGCGAGCATTTGCCGTCCAGAGTGTCGCGATAGATCGACGTGACGGCGACCATGTCCATGTACTGCGGCGATACGCGGAAGTGCGTGACACCCATGTTGCGCATCGCTTGGAGCTCTTTCAGCAGCACGACATAGCCGTGCGACTGGGTCGACGTGCCGCTGATCGTCAGCAGGTCTTCGCCGGAAACAGTCGTCGCTGACAAGCCATTCGGATCGAGGCCGCACACGTAATTGCAGGAATCCTTGGTGAGGCCATGGCTTCGCGCGTGATAGCAGCGCATTGCGATCGAGAGCGTCTCGCGTCCGAATACCATGACCTCGATTTCGGCCGGTGTATTGGCCAGCACCTTGATGGAGGTGCCGGGAGCCTCGACCGGCAGCACGATGCGGAACGCGCCGTTGCGCAGCACGAACTCGCGCGCGCCCTCGTTGAATACGTTGACGAGGGGGCCGATGACATGCGGCTTGCCGTGGAGCGACTGGAGGCAGGCGACGTCGTTCACTTCGACTACGGCATCTTCGCTGGCGTGCTTTCTGATATCGTTCATCTCGCGCGCCGAGGTGACGAGCCCCAGCGTAGAGATGACGACCTGCTTGCCGGCGCTGCGGAGCCGGTCGGCCACCTGATAGAAATAGTCCTCGAAATACGGCTCCCGCTTCGAGCAGATGACCTCGCCGAGATAGACGCAATCGACAGGCGCTTCATCGGCGATCTTGAAGTAGAAATCGCGGCGCTTCTCGGCCTCCCAATGATAGAGGAGCGGCCCCAAGGTCAGTTGCGCCTTGGCCGTTTTTGCAGTTCCGGCTTCCATCAGCGCCAGCCCTTCTTATATGCACCCGTTGTTTGCCGCTTGCCTTCGGAAAGGCCGGAGAGATCCGTTGTCGCGCGCTCGCCTTCGGCCAACGCATCGACCGCCTTGCGGAAAGCGCCCACAACTTCGCTCACATAGGCGCGGCTGCGCTGGCGGCCCTCGATCTTGAGCGCCGCAACGCCTGCCTTCTTCAGTTCGGTCAGGATGTCCATCGCGTTCAGCGCGACCGGTTCCTCGAAAAGATAGGAGGGCGTGCCGCGGGTCACATAGCGCGCCTTGCAGGGCGTCGGATAGGCCGCGGGCTCGTTCTTGCTCACCCGGTTCAGCACTACATTGCCGAGGCAGGAGAGGACATGGTCGCCGTCCTCCTTGTAGGTGACGTGGCTTGCAGGCGCACATGCGCCTTCGCTCGTCGGCGAGAGACCGCACATATAGGAAGAAAGAAAGCAGCGCCCCTCCGACATCGGGCCGACGCTGCCGTAAGCAAACACCTCGATCTCAAGGCCGGTCTCTTCGACGACCTTTGCAACTTCCTCGACCGAGAGCACGCGCGGAAGCACAACGCGCTTTACGTCGAACTGGTCGCGGAAGAAGTTGATCGACAGCGAACTGGCGGCCGACCCCTGAACCGAGAGATGGCGGCGCAAATTGGGATGATTGCGCATGGCGTAATCGAGCACGCCAAGATCGGCGAGGATCACGGCGTCGGCGCCGGCCGCGGCCGCGTTATCGACGGCGGCGTGCCAATCCTTCATTTGCCCTGCGGGCGGAAACGTATTGATCGCAACGAGAACCTTGCAGCCCTTCTTGTGCGCATAGGCCACGCCTTCGGCCATCTCCTCGACGTCGAAGTTCAGGCCGGGATAATTGCGGGCGTTGGTGCGATCGTTGTAGGCGCAGTAAACCGTGTCTGCGCCTGCCTCGATTGCGGCCCGCAAGGCTGCGGGCGAACCAGCGGGACAGACGAGTTCAAGATACTGGGTCATGTTCGGTAGCTTTTTTCTTCTCCCGGACTTCCAGTTTGGCGAGTTGGGTCTTGAGGGTCTTGATCTCGGC
This sequence comes from uncultured Alphaproteobacteria bacterium, assembly GCA_963833565.1. Classification (GTDB taxonomy): domain Bacteria; phylum Pseudomonadota; class Alphaproteobacteria; order Rhizobiales; family Rhodomicrobiaceae; genus Rhodomicrobium. The sequence continues at coordinate 17,804 of CAWHYO010000027.1, read as the reverse complement.
CTGAAGGTTTTCGCGCTCGGCCTTCCAGTCGGCCGCGCCAGATTCTTCTTCGTGGAAGGACTCGTGGACGGCGGCAACGCGGTTTTTCGCAGTCTCACGAACGCGGCCAAGCGCTGTCAGTGCACGTCCAACCGGCTTCGCGAACGGGCCGAACATGCCGGTGATATCGCTGAAAAGGTCGATCTCTTCGCGGTCGAGCGTGTTCCGCAGGGCGACGATTGCAGCGGTGTCGCCCGTGATGACGAGGCCGCGCGTGAAGAACAGCGCGTCGCCGTCGATGCGGCCTTCCAAGAGGTTCAAGAGAATGTCGAGACTGCCTTTGACATAGGCGTCAGCTGCTCCCTGACCCGTCTTCTCCCGGACACGCACCGCCGGCTTCTCGTCTCCGCCGTACTTCAGCTCGAAGCGGTGCGGAAGATCGGTGGGATCGACGTGGATGATGGCAGGCTTCAGCCGGGCGAGATTTTGAAAAAGCTTGGGGTGGGCGCGCTGCATTCCGCGCAAGAGAGCGCCAACCGCGCGCGCCAGGACGAACGGCGGCGTGACATGCATCGCCCCGCGGACGATCGGCGTCGGCAAATTTGATGGCTTCATGCGCGGAATGATGTGTAAAGATGAAGCGCGGGTCAAGCTCGACTTTGCGCGTCATCTGGAAGCGGTTTTTCCCCGACAGGGCGATCCGCGCCAGCCATAAGGGATGAGCTTACGGCGCGGCGCGTCTCTGGTTCGACACCGGGGGCCAAATCGGCGCGCAAGTCGAAGGCTCACAGAGACTGTTCGCAGTGAAAGAACTGGACGGACGGGTGCTTAAAGGCTCCTGAAGACAGAAGGCCCATCCTCAATTAAACTTCACGGCGCGACGTTACAACAGAGGGTAAATTATGAAGTTTGTTAGCTTTCAATTGGCGTTACAAACGGCAATCCTGGCAGTTGTTTTTGCCGCAGCGGGTCGCGCGGAGGAGAAGGACACGTCTCTTTCGGCGAAAGACCTGCAAACCAAGATAGAGTATTGCCAACGTTGCCACCAGCAGACAGGGCAAGGCATTCGTGCGGCTTCTCCCATCCCGCGGCTGGCGGGACAACAGGTCGAATACTTTGAGAACCAGTTGCAAGCCTTCATCGAGCACCGTCGACTGCATTCTGTTATGGAAAACGTAGCGCACAACCTCAGTCCGGCAATGCGAAGAGGGATCGCTGAGCACTTTCGGGATCTCAATCCTAAGCCCGTCGGCGGGGCTCCGAAGGAACTCGTGGCGGGCGGCAAGCAAATCTACGAAGAGGGTGTTCCCGATGCCAATATTCCTCCGTGCGCTTCCTGTCACGGTCCAGAGGCGAAAGGGAACGGGGCGTTTCCACGTCTCGCGGGTCAACTCGATGAGTACATCCAAAATAAACTACTGAACTGGAGCAATGAGCGCGGGCAGGATCTCGCGAACCCGGATACATCGGCCATCATGCAGCCAATTGCGCACACCTTGACCAAGGGACAAATTGCAGCCGTCGCGGCCTATCTCAATTATCTGGAGTAAATCATGAAGTTCAGGGCAGGGTGCTTGAAGCGTAAGGAGGTGATGTTGGAAGGCACGGCGGCAATTAGGTGACGCCTTACTTCTCCGGCACATGTCGGTACGACCGGCGATGATTTCCCTCTCGTCAAGCGCATGCAAGGAAGTGTCGGCGGCTGGCTTTTAAAGAAGGCAAGCCGCCTCATCATGCGGGCGGAAGATGCATGCAATATAAGTGAACAGAAGTTAGAACCTAAAGAATTTCTGCCGCAACGCGTCCTCGTATTGCTTCTTGGCAGCCTTCACCTCTTTGCGGATGTCGTCTTCCTTGAAGTTTGCTGCCTCCCATTTATCGACCTCAGCGACCGAATGATTCACCGAGGCGAGGGCCTCCTCTTCCCTGATTGCTGCGATCCATTTCTCGACTGCAGCCTTGTAGGCGCTCTGCATTTCATCAAGTCTCGAGGTGTCATCCATCCCAAACCTCCAAGCGTCATCACCCATGCTGAAGGTCGTGGGCAACGAAATGCACGGGCACGCCCGGCGCGATGCTTGCCCGCTTTGCGACCTTGTGACCGGCTAGCTTGCCCCACCCCCATGACATCGAGAAGACAGAAAAAACAATGGTCTCACAGGGTAGCGCCAACTCGCACTGCTCTTGACCTAGTGCTCTACAAGTGCTTACCCTAACGAGCCGCTTGGCACTATAAAGTTGGTGCGCTTGGCCGCATTCAGGGCTAGGTGGACGCGAAAGTTCCGACCAGCCCCTTTCAGATTTTTGCCGTCCTTGCTCGATGCTTTTGGCAACGTAATATCCGGATCAGCCCCATGAGTTTAAATCGCGATCCAGTTTTGGTTGATCTTGCGCTTCAGGGCGGCGGCTCTCACGGCGCTTTCACGTGGGGCGTCCTGGACCGGCTTCTTGAAGAGCCCTGGCTCAAAATCGACGGCATTTCCGGCACTTCGGCCGGCGCAATGAACGCCGCCGTGCTGGCCTCCGGTTATACGAAAGGCGGCGCCGGGGAAGCGCGAAAGGCGCTTGAGGACTTCTGGCGCCGCGTCTCGGATGGCGCTCTTTTGAGCCCGTTCAAGCGTACGCCGCTCGACATGCTGATGGGGCGATGGACCATGGATATGTCGCCCGCCTTCCTCGCCTTCGACATGGCGGCGCGGCTGTTCTCGCCCTACGATCTCAACCCGGCGGGGCTCAATCCTCTTCGCGATATCCTGGCGGCCTCTGTCGACGCCGACGAGCTTAAGAAAGTCCTCGATCAAGCTGTTCGTGACGGCCACCAACGTCAGGACAGGGCGGGGCCGCGTATTCCGCAACCCGGAGCTCACGCCGGACGTGCTCCTCGCCTCTGCCTGCCTGCCGACGCTGTTTCAGGCGATCGAGATCGACGGCGAGCCCTATTGGGATGGTGGCTACTCCGGCAATCCGACCATGACGCCGCTCGTCCGCGAATGCACCTCTCAGGACACGCTGATCGTGGCTATCAATCCGGTCGAGCGTCCGGGCACGCCGCGCTCCGCCGCGGAGATCATGAACCGCCTCAACGAAATTTCCTTCAACTCTACGCTCCTGAAGGAACTGCGCATGATCGCGCTATTGCGCCAGGCAGCAGACCCCGGACATGAGGAAGGAGCGAAGTGGGCGGGGATGCGCGTCCATCTTGTCTCGAGCCCGATCATGACGAGCCTCGGATACTCGTCGAAGCTCAATGCGGAGTGGGCGTTTCTCACCATGCTGAAGGAGGAAGGCCGCCGCACCATGGAGAAGTTCCTCAAGAACCAGGGGGCTGAACTCGGCCAGCGCTCGACCTTGAACCTGAACGTGCTTCTCGATCAGGTCTGACCGCCATGGGGCTCCTCGGCATCCTGATAGCGCTCGGGCTTCTCATCTGGCTCGCCTATCGCGGCTGGAGCGTGCTGGTGCTTGCTCCTGCTGCTGCGCTCGCTGCCGCTGCCTTCTCGCAAGAGCCGCTTCTCGCCCATTGGACGCAGACCTTCATGGGCAGCGCCGCTCAATTCGTGATGCAATTCTTCCCGATTTTCCTGCTCGGCGCGCTGTTCGGAAAGCTGATGGAGGACAGCGGGTCGGTCGAGGCCATCGCGCGCTTCATGACGGAGAAGCTCGGACCCAAGCGGGCGTCGCTCGCCGTGGTGCTTGCGGGCGCGCTTGTCACCTATGGCGGCGTCAGCCTGTTCGTCGCCTTCTTTGTGCTCGCTCCGATGGCGCTGGCCATGTTCAAGGCCGCCGATATACCCCGGAGATTGATGCCTGCGGCGATCTTCCTCGGCAGCGCGACCTTCACCATGTCGGCCTTGCCCGGCTCGCCCGCGATTTAGAACGCGATCCCCATGCCGTTCTTCGGCACGACGCCTTTTGCCGCTCCCGGCCTTGGGGTCATCGCTGCCGTTATCATGCTGGGGTTCGGGCTGTGGTGGCTCGCACGCGCGGAAAAAGCGGCGCGTAAAGCCGGAGAGGGTTTCGGAACGGATGCAGCCCCAGCCGCGGCCGTTGACGATGAACTCGTTCGCGAACGCGCTACCGTCGCGCAAAGCTTCGACCCGGCCGAAATCTCTCACGGCGGCTTCGCCCGCAGCGCTCCGCCGATCGCGCTTGCCTTACTGCCCCTTATCGTTGTCATCGCCGTCAATCTTCTGATGTCGTTCTGGGTGCTGCCGCGGCTCGATGTTTCGTTTCTCGCCGAGGAACGCTGGGGAAAAACCTCGCTCACGGCTGTGGGCGGTGTCTGGGCCGTGATCGTTGCGCTGGCCGTGGCGATTGCCGTCCTCGTCGCTGTCAACTACCGGCGCCTCCCGTCCTTGCGCAAAAGCATCGACGCGGGCGCCAACGCATCCGTATTACCGGCCTTCAGCGTTGCGAGCCTCGTCGGCTTCGGCGCTGTCGTTGCCGCTCTTCCGGCCTTTGGCATGGTTCGCGATTGGGTGCTCTCGATCGGCGGCGGGCCTTTGGTTTCGCTCGCGGTCGCAACGAACGTGCTTGCCGCGCTCACAGGCTCGGCCTCGGGCGGGCTTACCATCGCGCTCGACGCCTTAGGGGCAACCTACATGCGCATCGCGGCCGAGGCCGGCATCGATCCGGCCGTCATGCATCGCGTTGCGGTGATCGGTGCGGGCACCCTCGACAGCCTGCCGCATAACGGGGCAGTCGTGACGCTTCTCGCCGTTTGCGGCACCACGCATCGCGACAGCTATTTCGATATCGTCATGGTCGCCATCGTGGGAGGCTTGCTGGCCCTTGTCGCGGTTGTCCTTTTGGGCTCGACGGTCGGCACGTTCTAAGCGCCTTACGCACCATTTGTTAAAGAAATGGTGATCTCCTTTTTCTCTCGTACTCCTATCTCGACAGCTCAGTACAAGGCCCTTATTATCTGGCCCTGCATCTCCAAAAGGCAGACCACAGAAAATCTCGCAGCGGCAAGCCGTTGCGCCGGCACCTATACTTTCCAAGAGGTCTCAGATGGCAATTTCCCCTACAGCGGAGCCGACAACAGGCGGCGAACCGTCTCCTAAATCCTGGTGGCTTTATCTGCTTCTCGGCATCGTTCTTCTCATCGGCGGCGTCTTCGTTCTTGGCGACGTGGTGCTTGCTTCCGTCATCAGCACTATCTTCATAGCTTGGGCCCTCGTTTTCGTGGGGGCCTTCCAGATCGTCCACGCGTTCAGCGCGGTGGGGTGGAAAGGCTTCGTTCTCGATCTCCTGCTTGGGGCGCTTTACATCGCAGCCGGAGCCATCCTTCTGACCAACCCGCTTGCAGGAACGATCAAGCTCACGCTTCTGATCGGCATCATCTGGATTGCCTCAGGGCTGTTCCGGATTGTGCTCTCCACCATTCTTTGGCGGCAAGCGGGCTGGAGCCTCCTGCTTTCGGGCATCATCGGCGCGCTGGCGGGAGGCGTCATCCTCTCCGAGTGGCCACAGTCCGGGCTCTGGGTGTTGGGCCTTTGCCTCGGCATTGACCTCATCTTCCACGGCTTCGCCTGGATCGGCTATTCGATGTCGATCCCATCCAATGCGCCTCAAACGGCGTAGCTGCCGACATGCCATCAGCGGGCCTCGTGCAGGCCCGCTGAGAGACTTGTTCCGTATCATTGCACCAGCGGATCGCGCCGCGTCATCCCAAAAGCAAGCGCCTTATCCGGGATCGTAACAAATCGAAGCGCCTGCGCTTTTGCGATCACGGCTCGCGCTTCGCAAGGCCTGGATGACGAAGCATGGAGTGAGCGGCGGCCCGGAAGCGCGGTTTCCCGGTCAGCCTCCGAAGCCGATAATTCGCTTCGAGAAGGCCATGCGGCCAAACTGGGTGAGGCCGCTCTCCGCGACAGCCGCCATGAGGTTGCAAACCAATACCATCGTCTGGAACGGCGATAGGGTCACATCTGGCGAGAAGACCGCCCAGGACGCCAGGACCCCCATGATCACGGCCGACGCCCAGGAAACCGCTATATCCGTAAAGCCGAACTGATGGCTCCGCGCCCCCGACAAGATGAGGCAGAAGGCTTGGATAGCGATGTAAAGCATGTCGATCACCGGAACGATCGCCCACATCCAGCCTTGCGATGGTTGCCCCCTCAGCCCCAACGCAGGAATGAGCAGGAAGTAGGCGAGGTTCGCGATGATGAATATCGCCGCCAGCCAAATACTGATTGATTCCTCTACTCCAGACCTTCTTTGAGGTCTCATCGTTTCCGTTCTACTCATCTTAACTCCCTATCGCTTCGCAGCTCTTAGGCCCGTCGAATTCCCAGAAGATGAGAGCGCACCACCGTTTTCGTCACGAGACAGGCAGTATAGCCGTCTGAAGGCCGGCCCTCATCATGCTGATAGAAAATCCCAGCCCGTGACGCATCTGAAAGCCCGGCAGCGTGCGCTCCGATCGCGCCGGCGAACAGGGCCGCCAACGCCAGCAGAGATAGCCCAGCCGCCAGCCAATGCCCGGTGACGCTGTCGATCTGCTCGAATATCTTGCTCAAGCCAAGTGTCGCGCGCCGGAGGGGGCTTGCCAAACGAAAAAAGCCTCCAGCCCAGGGCAGATGTTCCAGCGGATGTCCCCAGCGCGCGAGGAAGATCGCGAGCATGCCTCCTGCCAGGAGCGTTGAAACGACCGTCACCAGCGCCTTCAGCGTGAAAGGGTTCGGCGGATTGCCGGCCGGCATGGCCAGGTAAGTCTCCCAGGGAAAAAACCCGAGAAACAAGGAACACAGCGCCAGCGCCAGGGCCGCAGTTTCCTGGATGCGAGGAACGCTCGCGCGCAATTTCACCGGTTCGCTCGCGCGGCGCCAACGCGTTTGCGAGCACGAAAACGAGATATGCGCCCGTGAAAATGCCGCCAGCCTGGATGACCACCGCCCACCACCATTGACCCGTCTCGTCCGAAGCTTGAAGCAGAAGATCCTTCGCGAGATAGGCGCCGCTGGAAGGCACGCCCATCAGCGCTACACCGCCCAGCGCAAAGGCAAGCACGGTAATGGGCAACGCTCGCGCCGCGCCGGAAAGCCCCGCGATCCGGTCGTGCCCCAGCGCCGCGTAGATGAGCCCCGCCGACATGAACATGGCGGCCTTCGCCGTGGCGTGCGACATCGCCTGAAGCATGCCGCCGGATAAAGCGATGCCGTTGTGGGACGCCGATCCCGATCCGAAAGCGAGCGGAAACATCAGAAACAGATAGCCGATCTGCGCGAGCGTCGAGTAGGCGATGAGGAGCTTCAGTCTCGCCTGGCGCAGCGCGAGTATGCTGCCGAACACGATCGCCGCCGCGCCGAGCCCCGCGAGCAGCTGCCTTGCGGTTGGAGCGGGAAGGTTCGGCATCACATCGAACCAGAGCCGCACCGCGATAAAGAACGGCCCCTTCACCACGAGCGCCGACAACACCGCGCTCGCGGCTGCTGGCGCGGAAGCGTGGGCGGGCGGCAGCCACAGATGCAGCGGGAAGAGCGCCGTCTTCGCAAGCAGCCCCGCCGTCATCAGCGCCGCCGCTATGATCGTCACAGGCTCGGGGCGAAGGCGCTGGGAAAGGAGCGCGATGTCGAGCGTCCCGTAGGCGCCGTAAATCAGCACCGTTCCGGCCAGATAAAGAACCGACCCGAGGAGCGCGAAAAGCAGATAGCGGAGCGCCGCCTGAAACGTCTCTGCGCGTCCATCGAGGCAGACGAGCGGCACGGCGGCAAAGGTCAGGAGTTCCAGCCCGACGTAGAGCGTGAAGAGATCGCCAGCGACGAAGATGAGGTTCAGCGCGCTCCAGATCGAGAGCAGCAAAATCCAGAACGTGAACGGCGCACGCGCCTCGGACAGTTCCGAAGGCGTTCGGAAGTCCGCGCGCGCATAAACGCCGACGGCGCAGATCACGACCGCGGCGATGACCATCATGACCACGGACAGTCCGTCGGCGCGGAGTGCAACGCCCAGCGGAGGAGCCCACCCGCCGACGAGATAGACGATGGAGGCAGTGGTCTTGGCTTTCGCGGCCGCGATCGCAACGGCAATCGCAAGGCCGGCGGGCAGGGTGGCAAGCGCAATCCGCTCGACGTTTCGGCCACCGCTCACGAAGGCCAGCAGCACCGACGCCACCGGGACGAAGATCGACAGCACAAGCAGGGTGCCGCCTGCCGTCGCCGCGTCCAGAGCCTGGGCCGGGATCGGCATCATTCGGCGGTGTCGCCGGTGACGGCGGCGTCAGCCGTGAGCGTCGCGGAGCCGGATGTCTGCAAGAGGCGCAGCAGCAGCGCAACCGCCAGCGCCGTCCCTGCCGCCGCTACGACAATGCCCGTGATGACCAGCGCCTGCGGCACCGGATCGCCGCTGAACGCAGCCGCGGCCCCCCTGCGCGCAACGACGCCGAACAGGAGGAACACGCCGCTGCTGAGCAGATTGAAGGCGAGAATTTTGCGCAAGGGCTGCGGATTCGCGATCACGCCATACAAGCCGAGACCCGCTGCCAATGCGCCGCAAATGCCGAACACGGTCGCCGTCGTCATGGTGTGGGCTCCCTTTCAGGCGGACCGGCAATCAGAAGGCCGAGCGTCACGGCAACCGTCAGCGTCATCGCGAACTCGATGACAAGGATCAACGGCTTGGCATAGGCGACGGGATAGGCGAGGAACGCGTCGCCGAGCCAGAGGCCGCCAAAACCGACGATGAGGAAGAGCAGTGGGCCGGCAATCAGCGCGAGCCTCATCCGGCGGTTGCTGACCGGCGGGGCGTCCGTAAGCCCCGCCATCATGACAAGCAGCCACATGGCGGCGATGATCGTTCCGCCCTGGAATGCGCCGCCCGGAGCATCGGCGCCCACCCAGAGCATATAGATGCCGGTTACGATGCCGATCGGCGGCAGCACCTGCGCGAGGAAGGTGAGCGGAGCTTTCGGATCGGCGCGGTAAAGCGGGCCTGGACGCCCGCCCCACAAACGGTCGCGCGCAAGCGACCATATCCCCGCCAAGGCGACCAGCAGGACGACCTTTTCCAGCATGGTGTCCATCGCGCGAAAGGCCATCAGCACGTTGGTGACGGCATTACCCATGCCGGTTGCGCCAGCGTTCGCTGCGGCTTCCGGCGCGAGCGTGGGCGCCGGGTCGGGCAGATACAGGACGGCGGCTGCGAGCATCGCTGCGACAGTCGCGGAAAGAAGCGCCGCGCCTGCCCGCAAAATGAAAGGGGGACGTTCCACCGCGACCGAGGCCTCGGTGCTCCGCAGACGGGAGGAGGCTCGGAGCAGCAATGCGCCGGTCAGGCCGCTGCCGATCGCGCCTTCCATCAACGCCACGTCGATGGCATCGAGGCGCACCCAGACGAGCGTCAGCAACAATCCATAGGCGACAAAGCCGACGGCTGCGGCGAAGGAATTGCGCGCGACGATGATCCAGCATCCCATGGCAAGCACCAGCGCCGCCAAGCCGCCATCGAGAACGGTGTCAATCGTCATCCTTGTCACCGTCTCTCGCCGCTTTTGCGATCAACTGGGAAACCGCCGCGCCGGTGAACAGCACGAGCAGCCATATGCTGGCCAGCTTGAGCGCAGCGAGCAGGCTGCCTGCGCGCGGCATCAATCCGAGCACCACGAGGCCGAGACCCAGATTGTCGGCCTTCGTCAGCGCGTGCAGTCGGGTCAGCGCATCGGGGAAGCGCAGGAGCCCGACTGAGCCCGCCATGAAGAAGAATGCCCCAGCGGTGACGGCAACCACCGTGAATAGTCGGCCACGCTAATCATTCGATGCCTCCGCCTTGCCAGCGGCGCGAGAACCTTTGACGACAAAGACCGCCGAGGCGAAGGCTGCCAGCAGCGCCAGCACCAGCGCGACATCGACAACGGCGGGCGTCTCGGTCACGTTCGACCGCAAAAGCAGCGCCGCGATGCCGCCTGTGCCGAGCAACTGTGCGGCCATCATCCGGTCGGCCCTGGTCGGTCCGCGAACGATGCGAACCATGCCGAGCGCGACCATTGCGAACACGAAGCCGGAGGAGAATTGAAGGAATTCAGTCATCGGCGGGAACAACTCCCAGTGCTCGAACAAAGAGCTTCTCCTCCTCGGCCATCTGAGCCGCAACGGGCTGATCGACGTCGAGACAGTGAATGGTGATCTTGCCGTCCTCGTGCTGCCAGGCTGGCAAAGACCCCGGAAGCAGGCTCATGAGCGTCAAGAAAGCGCTCCGCGCCGGACCTTGAGGCAGCCGCGCTTCATAGGTAACGAAACCAGGCCGCAACCGCAGCCGCGGATCGAGCGCCCGCCACGCGACGTCCAGGCCTGCCGCGAGCGATTGCCGCGCAAACCGCAGCGCAAGTCTGCCCGAGCGCAAGGGCCGAGGGTCGCGCATGACCGGGTGGCAGAAGGCGCAAGCTTACCCAGGTCGCGGCGGCAATCGCAACCAGCGCTGCCGGAAAGTCAGCCAGACGAAAGCCGGAAAGCGCGAACCAGAGAGCGATGAACCACAGCACCCTGGCCATGACGGCCCGCCAGGCTGGACCCTTTTTATCTTGTTCGGCCTGCCGCTCCACGCACAAACTCTGATGCCAATGCTACCGGCTGCTGGACTAGGTTGTGAGAGGTCTTTTCGAACGCTGAAGCTTGATAAAGCTCAGTGATCATATAGAATAATATGTAAGTCTTGCCTATCGTTATTTGCCGGGAAACATCGAACGGACCCAGACCCGCAGACGGGATCGATCGGGGAATTGAGGGTGGCAAATGTTGCCGTTATGCTTTTTACGCGGAAGAGCTCAGCATTCCTTTGTTCGGGCTCGCGAAGCCAGATTGAGCGCGAACTCAGGGTCCGCGACGAGACCTCTGCTTTGCGGGTTGACCATCGCTATCGCGGCTCTCGCGGCAGGTTGCAGCCGGGAGGCCGAACCGGTTCTTCCGGACATCCGGCCTGTTCGCACCGTTACCGTCGAAAAGCAGGACCTGGGCGAAACCGTTACGCTGACGGGACATGTGCGGGCTCGCGATGAAGCGGCGCTCGCCTTCCGCATCGGCGGGCGCATGATCGAACGCCGGGTCAATCTGGGCGACCGCGTGCAGGCCGGGCAGACGCTCGCAAGATTGGACCCCGTGGACGAGCAGAACGCCCTGCGTTCCGCGCAGGCCAATCTGAACAGTGCGAATGGCATCGCGACTCGCACGCGTAACGACTTCGAGCGCCAGCAGACGCTTCTGAGACAGGGGCATACCACACGCGCCCGCTTCGATCAGGCGCAGCAGGAACTGCAAACAGCCGAATCCAAGGTCAAGGACGCGCAGGCCCAGCTGCGGATCGCTCAGGACCGGGTCAGTTTCACGGAACTGAAGGCCGATGCTCCGGGCGTGATTACTGCGGTCGCTGCCGAGCCTGGGGAGGTGGTTCAGGCGGGCCGGACCATCGTGCAGGTCGCGCGCGATGGCGGACGCGATGCTGTTTTTGACGTGCCTGCGGGCATCCTGCGGGCCGCGCCAAGCGACACGGAAGTGACAGTCAGCCTCGCCGACGATCCGAGAACGCAGGCGATCGGCAGGGTGCGCGAAGTCGCTCCGCAGGCAGACCCGGTAACGAGAAACTTCCAGGTGAAGGTGGGGCTCCAAAGTCCGCCCGCGGACATGCGGCTCGGTTCGACCGTAACCGGAACCGCGCATCTGCCTCCCGCTCCGGTGATCGCAGTGCCCGCCAGCGCGCTTACGAAATTCGATAACAAGCCGGCGGTCTGGGTGTTCGACAAGTCGAACCAGACCGTTGCAATCAGAACTGTGGAGGTCAAGCGCCACGAGCCCTCGTCGGTCGTCATTTCCAATGGGCTCGACAATGGAGACATCGTGGTAACTGCCGGCGTTCAAGCCCTGTACCCGGGCCGCAAGGTCCGGTTGCTTGGGGCCTCCTCCTGATGCAGTTCAATCTCTCGCAATGGGCGCTCAAGCACCGGTCCTTCACGATCTACTGCATGATCGCGCTGGTGCTTGCGGGCACGATGTCCTACCTCCGCCTTGGCCGCAATGAAGACCCGGCGTTCACCTTCCGCACCATGGTCGTGTTTGCGGCCTGGCCGGGCGCGGACCTGAACGAGACGCTGAAACAGGTGACCGAGCGTCTTGAGCGCACGCTTCAGGAAACGCCGAGCCTCGATCATGTCGAAAGTTATACGAAGGCAGGGCGCACCACGATTTTCGTGACGCTCAAGGGCGAGACGCCGCCTTCGAAAGTTCCAGACATCTGGTATCACGTCCGCAAAAGCGTGGCCGATATGCGCCACACGCTCCCTGCTGGCGTCGTAGGCCCCGGCTTCAACGATGAATTCGGGGATACCTACGGAATTATCTACGGCTTCACCGCGGACGGTTTCAGCCATCGCGAGCTTCGCGATTATGTCGAGGATGTCCGCTCGAAACTCCTGCAAGTGCCGGACGTATCGAAGATCGAACTCCTCGGCGCGCAGGATGAGAAAATCTTTGTCGAGTTTTCGACCGAGAAACTCGCAGGCCTGGGCGTCGACCGGGCTGCGCTGGCCGCCGCACTTGCAGCGCAGAACATCGTCGTTCCGGCCGGAACCATTCAGACGGGGAATGAGGCTTTCGCGCTCCGGACGACAGGCGCTTTCGACTCCGAGAAAGACCTCGAGAACGTAACCTTCGTCGTGAACGGCCGCCTGATCCGGCTTCGCGATATCGCCACGGTTCGCCGCGCCCTCGCCGATCCTCCGCAGCCCCTGTTCCGTGTCAACGGCGAGCCCGCAATCGGCCTCGCCATTGCCATGCGCGAAGGCGGCAACGTGCTGGTGCTCGGCCGGAACATCGAAAAGGAGATGAAGGAGATCAAGGCCAATCTTCCGCTTGGGGTTGAGGCCTTCCTCGTCGCAGACCAGCCGCAAACCGTGAAAATCGCCATCGGCGATTTCATGACCTCGCTCTGGCAGGCCATCGCGATCGTCATGGCTGTGAGCTTCATATCGCTCGGTGTGCGGGCAGGCACGGTTGTCGCGCTTTCGATACCTTTGACGCTCGCCTTCGTCTTCCCGATCATGGCCATGAGCGGCATCGACCTTCAGCGCATCTCGCTTGGCGCGTTGATCATCGCCTTGGGGCTCCTTGTCGACGACGCAATGACGACGGTTGACGTCATGTCATCCCGGCTCGCGCAAGGGGATAAGAAGGAGGACGCGGCAAGCTTCGCCTACACGTCGCTCGCTTTCCCGATGCTGACAGGATCTTTCGTCACCGCGGCGGGGTTTGTGCCCATCGGTTTCGCCAAAAGCTCGGCGGGTGAATACACCTTTTCGATCTTTGCGGTCGTCAGCATCGCGCTGATCGCATCCTGGTTTGTGGCCGTCCTTTACACCCCGCTGCTTGGACTCTGGCTCCTCAAAGCGCCGGAGAAAAAAGAGACAGACCAGCCGGGCAGGATCATGCAAGGTTTCCGAAGCCTGCTTGTCGGAGCGATGCGCGCGCGCTGGCTGACGATCGGGATAACGCTCGCCTGTTTCGTGGGATCGCTTCTTCTGTCTCCGTTCGTCGCGCGCCAGTTCTTTCCGTCCGTCCGACAGGCCGGAGCTTCTCGTCGATTTGAGGCTCCCGCAGAATGCCTCGATCTATGCCAGCGAAGATGTCGCCCAGAAATTCGACGGCCTTTTGAAGGGAAATCCCGACGTCGAAAGCTGGAGCACTTATGTAGGCCGGGGAGCGATCCGCTTTTACCTGCCGCTGAATGTTCAGCTCGCCAACGACTTCTTCTCGCAGGCGGTCATCATTGCGAAGGATTTGCAAGCGCGGGACCGGCTTCAGAAGAAGCTCGAAACGACTTTGCCCGAGATGTTTCCGAGCGCGGTGTCGCGGGTTACGCCCCTTGAGCTTGGGCCGCCCGTGGGGTGGCCCGTGCAATACCGGATCAGCGGCCCGGATGTGAACGAAGTCAGAAACATCGCGCTGCGTCTGGCTCCGGTGGTCGCCGCAAATCCTTCCGTCAAGGACGTGAACTTCGACTGGATCGAGCCCGCGCGAAAGGTGAAGATCCACATCGATCAGAATGAAGCGCGTTTGCTGGGCTTGAGTTCACAAGCGATCGCCTCGGTGCTCAACAGCGTGGTAAAAGGCGTGCCCGTGACGCAGCTGCGCGACGACATCTATCTCGTCGATGTCATCAGCAGAGCCACCGATGAGCAACGCGTTTCTCTGCCGGCGCTGCGGACCTTGAAAATTCCCTTGCCCAACGGCGGTGTCGTTCCTCTCAGCCAGATCGCGACATTCGAAGCCGAGCAGGAATATCCGGTGGTCTGGCGGCGCGACAGGGTTCCCACCTTGACCGTGCAAGCCGATATGCGCCCCGGCCAACTCCCCGAGGCGGCTGTCAGTGCGCTCTCTCCGGCTCTTAAGGAAATCAACGCAAGCCTGCCCAAAGGCTACCAGATCGTCGTTGGGGGCACTGTTGAGGAAAGCGCGAAATCGCAAGCCTCTGTTATGGCGGTTATCCCGCTCATGCTGTTTCTGATGATCACGTTGCTGATGATCCAGCTGCAGAGCTTCAATCTCTTGGCCATTGTCTTGAGCGTCGTGCCCATGGGCCTCGTCGGCATCATCGTGGCGCTGTTGCTCGTGGGCAAGCCGCTGGGCTTCGTGGCCATCCTCGGGACGCTTGCCTTGCTCGGCTTGATTGCGCGGAACGCCGTTATCCTGATCGAGCAGATCCAGACCGAGCGGGCGCAAGGGCTCAACGCCTGGGACGCTGTAGTCGAGGCGAGCCAATCCCGCTTCCGGCCGATCATGCTGACGGCAATCTCGACGGTGCTCGGCCTGATCCCGATTGCGCCCACCGTATTCTGGGGGCCGATGGCTTTCGCGATGATGGGTGGACTTCTGGTTGCGACGGCTCTTACGCTTCTCTTCCTGCCTGCGCTGTACGTCACATGGTTCCGCGTTGAAGAGCCTGTACCGGCGCGGCAAACTGAAGCTCTGAACCAGAAGACCCTAACGGCCGCCCGCTAATGTCGGCGAGGCCCGCCGAATGTCCGGCAAGCTCGATTTTGCCTGAGACCCAGGCGTGGACTTTGAGGCGGCTCAGATCCTGCCCCTGGCTTTGGCTCTTCGCCAGCAGGACCGATGCATTGCGCGTCGCACGGGAATGGGCCGGAGAGACAGCATCTTGCAGGCTTTGAAGAATTCCAGGTTGGGACAAAAGTCTGGCCCGGCATCCAAGGGGCCTTTATCGAGCCAATGCAGGCACAGGCAGCTATCTTCGCACTGAAGGCACCTCCAACGGGCCTCGGTGTAGGCCTCGCCATTTCTTAGGCGCATCAGAACGAGAGCATCGACCCGAAGACGATCCATCATTTGATGCATGCGGGTTGCCCGCCGCTCTACTGTTCTACGAATCGCCCATTGCATGATACGCTACCCATTTCTTTGAGATCGAAACCGATAATTGCCATGAGCGCAAGACTGTTTTTTGGATAAGGAACTTCCCCAAATGCATGGCAGGCAGAAATAGAACGCATAACACTTGGCCCAGA
Organism: uncultured Alphaproteobacteria bacterium; assembly: GCA_963833565.1. Classification (GTDB taxonomy): domain Bacteria; phylum Pseudomonadota; class Alphaproteobacteria; order Rhizobiales; family Rhodomicrobiaceae; genus Rhodomicrobium. The sequence continues at coordinate 2,314 of CAWHYO010000027.1, read as the reverse complement.
AAAAGGAAAGCATTCGGGATTTGACTGGAATAACCGCCAAGATGTAGTTGAGCCTACTATCATAATCTTGGGGGTTTTTATTGGATTGTGAAACAAGAGGCACAAGATTTTGTAGGTTAAGTATTCAAGTATCTGATCAGGAAACGCGAGAATGACAAAGCCTCGGCCGGCTAAAGCCTGTGTTTTCGACGCCTATGGAACCTTGTTCGATGTTCACGCCCCCGCCCTGGCTCTTGCTGCTGAACTCGGGGACAATGGTCGGGCCATCTCGACGCAATGGCGGACGAAGCAACTCGAATATACTTGGCTTCGGAGTCTTATGGGCCGGTATGCCGACTTCGCCCAGGTCACGGCGGACGCCCTCGATCATGTGCTTGCGGCAAACGGTCTATCCGGCTCGCCGGTGCGCGAGAAACTTCTGACCCTCTATACGTCGCTTGCCGCTTATCCCGACGCCGCGCCCTGCCTCAAGGCTTTGAAGAATGCCGGCGCCCGAACCGGTATCCTGTCCAACGGTTCGCCTTCCATGCTCGCGGCGGCTGTGACCTCCGCAAAAATTGGCGCATCCCTCGACTGCATTCTCTCCGTCGACGCCGTGCGTATCTACAAGCCAAGCCCCGAGGTCTACAAACTCGCGTGCAACGCGTTTGGGTTCAGCGCGATGAAATCGCCTTTGTTTCCGCCAATGGCTGGGATTGTGCGGGCGCCGCCGCCTTCGGCTTTCGCGTCGTCCATGTGAACCGCTTCCACCAGGCCGATGAGCAGCCTCGGCGTCAGCGCGGAGACCCATGTCGGAAACCTGCTTGAAGCGGCGGCACATCTGACGACGCTGCTTCAAGCTGGGTGACGCATCGCGGACAAAACGGAACCTGCTTGATCAAATTTCGATGCTCGCTGAGGCGGCCTCCCGAAGGCCGCATCATTCCGCCGTCAGCTTAGTATCTGCGTTCAATCGGACGCATATCCAGCGGCCTTGAAGAAGTTCCAGCATTCCTCGGGCTCAAAGAGGCCGCAGATATCGCCGATAGCCTTCCAGAGCGCATCGCAGGTTCTGGCCTGCGCCGCTCTCATGTGGGCCTTGAGCTTGGAGAAGGCCATTTCGATTGGATTGAGATCAGGGCTGTAGGGCGGCAGGAACAGGAACCAGGCGCCCCTCGTTCCTTGAGGATGTCTTTGGCCTTCTCGCTTTTGTGGCTGGCGAGGTTGTCGAGGATCACGACGTCGCCCTTGGAGGGTGGGCGCGAGCTGGGTCTCGACATAGGTAACGAGGCCGGTTCATCGGCGGTCGACACCCAAGGCGCGGTAAGGCCCATCGCCGTAACCCGGCAATGAACGTCTGGGTGCCCCATCGCCCGAATGGAGCAGTCGCCCGGAGGCGATGGCCACGCAGAGCCCGGCCTCGCAGCCGGGTCATCTTGGTGTTGGTTCCTGTTTCATCAATAAACACAAGCCGATGCGGCTCATCCGCATCCAAGGCAAGCGGCGCGAAATCCAAGGTCCGCGCCTCTTTCACGTCAGCGCGTTCTTGCTCCGCCGCCAGAAGCGTTTTTTTATAGGTAAAACCCGCCCGGCAAAGCAGCCGCGACAGCGAAGCCGGGCTTGCCTTCACGTTCCGCTCGGTCTCCAGCAGGGCGGCAAGTTCCGGCATGGTGATGTCGGGGCGCTTCTCAACACACGCAATCAAGAAGTCGTGGCAGTTCGCCAATTTGCCGCCGCCCGAGGGCCGGCCCTGTTTTGCAGGCACTGGCGAGCCCGTCTTTTCCCGGCGCCGCCACAGCTTTACGGCGAAGCTCGGCGATACGCTGAAATGGCTGGCCGCTTGACGGCGGGAACCGCCCGCGCCGACGAAATCGATAACCCGTTCGCGCAAATCCAAAGAGTAGCTTTTGCCCATGACCCACCTCCAATGATGGTGAATCACAGTTCGCTCCTCATGGGAATCCCTTCAATTCCACTTTCAGGTCCCATGCTCTAGTATCTGCGGCGCGCGTAAACGCTTCTATGCGCATAGACGCCGCGAGACCCGTATCCGCCGCCGCAGCGCATAAACGCCTCGGCTCGCATAGACGCCGCGAGATCCGTATCCGCCGCTGCGTGCAGTAAACGCCTCGGCTCGCATAGACGCCGTGAGGCCCGTATCCGCCGCCGCGCGCGTACACGCCTCGGCTCGCATAGACGCCGTGAGGCCCGTATCCGCCGCCGCGCGCGTACACGCCTCTGGTCGCATAGACGCCGTGAGGCCCGTATCCGCCGCCGCGTGCATAAACGCCTCGGCTCGCATAGACGCCGTGAGGCCCGTATCCGCCGCCGCGTG
>CAWHYO010000026.1:0-169278 GCA_963833565.1 uncultured Alphaproteobacteria bacterium | reverse complement strand
CTATTCATGCGCTTGACCACGTGAAGCCCGCAAATGAGGATCAGAAGGCGGGTATCAACATCGTTCGCCGCGCGATCCAGGCCCCGGCCCGCATCATTGCCTCCAACGCTGGTGAGGACGGCGCTGTCGTCGCCGGTAAGATCCTTGAGAAGAAGGACTACAACTACGGCTACAACGCGCAGACGGGCGAGTATGTCGACCTCGTAGCCGCTGGCGTGATTGATCCTGTGAAGGTGGTCCGCATCGCCCTCCAGGATGCTGCGTCAGTTGCTGGCCTGCTCATCACGACCGAGGCGATGGTCGCCGAGAAGCCGAAGAAGGACGCGCCGATGCCGCAGATGCCCGGCGGCGGCATGGACTACTAAGCCATCCTCATACTGAACCACGAAGCCCGCGAACCCCTCGCGGGCTTTCTTTTTGGGTTCGGGCTATGCGCCCTGATTTAAGATCGGCGGCTAAGCTGCGGGAGGGCGTGAAGCAAGCAGATCCCAAATCTCCTTCAGGAGGCGGACATCTTCGGGCGTCTCCAACGGTTTGGGTGCGGCTGCGGGTTCCCGCTTGAGACGATTGACCTGTTTTACCAGGATAAAAATCACAAACCCGACGATGAGAAGATTGATCAGCGCGGTCAAGAACTTCCCGTAGGCGAGGATCGCATGGCCTGCCTGCTTGGCGGCCTCATACGAAGCAGGAACCTGAACTGATTTACCATATGCTTTCGCTTTTAAGGTGGTTAAATCAATGAAGTAGTCGGTAAAGTTCAAGTTGCCGATCAACACGCCTATTGGCGGCATAAGGATATCACTAACAAGAGAAGTGACGATCCCGCCAAAGTCGGCACCGATTATCACACCGACGGCAAGATCGAACGCATTTCCCTTAAGGACGAACTCCCGGAATTCCTTCAACATCCCAAATATCCCCTCCCTGATTGGTCACAAGTCGGAACTCACTATCGGGGAATCTGGGCGGCGGCGGGGTCACGGAAATGAAAAAGGAGGCCGAAGCCCCCTTCTTGCGTCTTATCACCGAGCTTTGGCAGCTTTTTACTGAGCCTTCGGCTCCTCTGCCTTCTCCATCTTATGCTCGACCTTTTCCTTCGCTTCGTTCACGCGGTCCTTGGCCTCTTCGTAAGTCTTGCCAGCCTTGGACTTGAGATCGGCCCAGCTCTGCTCGGCCTTGGCGCGCCATTTCGCGATCAGCTCGTGGCGGGCCTGGTCGTTCAAGGTCTTGAAAGCCGGAGCCGCTTTGAGTTGCTCCTTTGTGAGGTCGATGGAGAAGACGTGCTTGTTGTTGACATCCTCAGACTTCAAGGAATCGAAGGCCACAGCCACTTCCTTTTCACCGATACCGAGGAAGCCGCCAACTCCGATCACGGCGAGTTCGATGTGTCCGCTTTGATCGAAGACAAGATTTGCGATCTTTCCGAGCGGTTGCTTGTCCTTGGACACCACCTGGGTTCCGACGAAGTCCGTACCAAGAACTTCAGACTGGTTCTGCTCGGGGATGAAATTCGGTGTTTGCGCGGCAAGAGGGCTCACCGCGATCATCAAGGCGGCAACAGCCGTAAGCGTCGTTTTCATGCTCAAAACTCCCATGTTCGCCGTGCCTCTAAAGACACGGGGTAAGACACAATGGTGAAGCAAAAGTTCCGGTACGGATGAATGACGAAGCCGTGCGCAAAATTGGGCAAAGCCTGCCACTTAACCGTCAAAAACCCCCTAGCTCGGGTTTGGGCGACCATTCTTACACTGACGATGTCGAGAGGGGCAAGCAGGTTTCTCCGAGTTAACCGGGCTGTGAAGAACCGCCCGAAAAAGGCGGTCAAAACCAGCGCCGCACCTGGTTCCGGTATGCGATGTATTCAGGACCGAAGCGCGCGGTGAGATAGGCCTCTTCGCGCTTGATGATGCGTTCCTGGACATACAAAACCAAAAGTGGCGCAAGAAGAATCATCCAGGGATTCGCGAAGACCAATCCAAGACCGATGATGAAAAAAAGAAAGCTCAGATACATCGGGTTGCGCGTGCGTCGGTAGATACCCGAGGTTACGAGCGCAGATGCCGAGCCGCCCGGATGGATGGTTGTTCGCGCCCTGAACATCGCCCAGGCGCCGAGAAGTGCTATCACGAAGCCGATGACCATGAGCGCGTTTCCCGCGATCACGCTCTCGGCTGCGGGCTTTCCGCTGCCGATTTGAAAAAGCCGTTGCAGCCCGTAACCGGCCGCGAGAAAAATCGCAAGCACGATAGGCGGCAGCGGAAAAATCCGCGGGTTGACTGGCTCCTGCCCCTTGTGGTCTTGTCCGCTCATCGCCTCTCCCTCACTCCCACCGGTGTCTCAATGGATAATGCTGAACCGATCACGTTTGTCACGCCTCTTGAGCGAGAGCTGGAGCCGAAACTCCGGGCAGCCATCGATGCGAAGGCGAAACCGCAAGGCTCGCTTGGACGCATCGAGGCCCTCGCAGTTCATATCGGGCTTATAACAGAATTCGTTGAAGCCAAACCTCGGACGGGCGGCGCTTCTCGTTTTTGCAGGCGACCACGGCATCGTGGCGGAAGGTGTCACCGCCTACCCTTCCGAGGTTTCGGCATTGATCGCTCAGATGGTGCTCGATGGCAAAGCCGGGGCAAACATCGCGGCCCAAGCTGCGGGCGCAGAGGTTTTCCTCATCGATTCAGGCCTGAAAACGCCGCCCCTGCCTCATCCAGCGCTGATCGCAAAAAGCATCCGCCCCTCGACCAGAAATTCCTTGCTCGAGCCTGCGATGACAGACAGCGAATGCCGGGACGCCATTAAGGCCGGCCACGCCGTCGCAAGCCGTCTCAAATCCCAAGGGTTCGGAATCCTTGCACTGGGAGAGATCGGCATTGGCAATACGAGCGCAGCCTCTCTTGTCGCGCATTCAGTTACCGGACTGCCGCTCGAAACGCTTGTCGGGCAGGGCGCCGGAGCGCCTCCGGGCGGACTTTCCCACAAGCGCGCGGTTCTTTCACGCGCTCATGCCCGCGCGCCTGTCAGCTGGAGGCATGGAAGCCATGCAAGAGTTTGGCGGCTTCGAAATAGCGATGATGATGGGCGCGATGTTCGGCGCCGCGAACCTCCATCAGATTGTAATCGTCGATGGCTTCATCGCCACCGCCGCCGCCTGCGCTGCCGTCGCGATCGAGCCGAACATCCGAGATCATCTGCTCTTCGCTCATCTCTCGCCGGAGTCCGGGCATGCGGCCTTGCTCGAATGGCTGGGCGCGAAGCCGCTTCTCGACCTTGGCATGCGGCTTGGCGAAGGAACCGGGGCGGCGCTGGCGATCCCGCTTGTCCGCATGGCCGAAGGGCTCTTGACCACGATGGCTGATCTGCCGGGCGCACACCCAAATTAATGCGGATGCTTCGCGCCGAATTCGGCTATTTCCTCGGCGCGGTGCAGTTTCTCACTCGCCTGCCCGTTCCGCATCTGGACGGGTTCGCGCCGGAATGGCTGGATCGGGGCGTGAAGTATTTTCCGCTCGCGGGCATCCTCGTTGGGGCCACCTGCGCGGCGGTGCTCTCGGTTGCCTCCACCTTGTGGAGCGGCATGTTACCCGCCCTTCTCGCGGTTGCGGCGGGGATTGCGGCGACCGGAGCCTTTCACGAGGACGGCTTCGCCGACTTCTTCGACGCCATGGGAGGAACCACCCGCGAGGCCCGGCTCGCGATCATGAAAGACAGTCGCCTCGGGACATTCGGAGTTCTCGCGCTCGGGATCGGCGTGGCGCTGAAGGTTTTCGCATTAGCGGCGCTCGCTCCCGGCAGCGCCGCTGCGGCGCTCATCGCGGCCCACGCCGGGGGGCGCTTCGCCGCAATCAGCGTGATGCCGTTCTTGCCTTACGCCGGGAACATGTCCACTGCCAAAGCCAAGCCGCTCGCGACGAACATCACAGTCTTCGGTCTTGTGATAGCCGCCTGCTTCGGCCTGCCACCCGTCTTGCTTTTGCCGCTCCAGGCGGGGTTCGCCGCATGTTTTGTCGCCTTTGCAGCCGCGATCTTCATGGCATGGCGCGCGAAGCGTCTCCTCGGCGGCTTCACCGGCGATGTGCTCGGAGCCATCGAGCAAAGCTACGAGATCGCATTCCTGCTGACGGCTGCGGCATGCGTCTGATCCTGGTCCGCCACCCCAAACCTCTGTGCGTGAGTGGGATTTGCTATGGCCGCCTCGACCTTGAATGCGAACCGGGAGCGGTGGATGCAGCCGTCGCAAGGCTTCGGGAACTAGCGGTCGTCGCGCGCGTCTTCTCCAGTCCTGCGAGACGAGCCCGCGATCTTGCCGCCCGGCTGAGCACGGATGCCGTCGTCGATCCCCGCCTGCAGGAATTGGACTTCGGCGATTGGGAGGGGCGGCGCTGGCAGGATCTGGGCCGCGAAGCCATCAAAGCATGGCACATGGGCTTGCCGGACTCAGCTCCACCCAACGGCGAAACCTTGAGCGCGATGTCGGCGCGATGTGACTCTTGGCTAAAAAGCCTCCAGCCCGGGCAAAGCCCCGCACTCGCTATCACCCACGCAGGCCCGATCCGGGTTATTCAGGCGCTGCTGAGGGGCGAGCCGCTCCTCACCTATTTCACCACGGCGATTCCATTTGGAGAGCCACTTGAATTGAAGCTCAGCTCGTGAAAGCGCGGGGGCGGCCTCCGAACTAGCTTTCGCCAGCCATCTCATGCGGCCCCCAGTCCACTTCGATGCAGGAGGAGCCAGAGACCGCCCGTGTTTTACCCTCTGCACTCTTCCCGATAGCGACGACACTTGCCTTCCCTGGTCTCGCCGCGTTCTCCCTTATAGAGACAAGCCTGACGCAGGTGCGCGCGATCGCTGGCGCTTCGGCCGCCGCATTCTTCCCGATAGCGACGGCAATTGCCCTCCCCTGCTTCACCGAGTTCCCGCTTGTTTGCGCAAGCACGGCGCAGCGTTTCGCAATGGCCCTGCACTTTTAGCACCAGCCCCGCACCGTTTTTAACGCCCTCTTGCGAGTACATGCTCAGCGGCGCACCTCAAGTCACGCCCACGCTGCACAACGCGAAAATAGGTTATCTGCCATCTGCCGGGACCGCGGAGGTAGAGCGAACGTAGGCGTACGAGGGGCGAGCCTAAGGATCAAGCCCGCCCGCCGAACGCCTCCAAGGCGGCATGCAACTCGGGATGGCTTGCTGCGTACTCGGCCAGCGGTATCCCCTGCGCGATAGCGTCCCAGGCCTGCCGGACGCTGGCCGCGCCGCCGCGCGGTCCCATCGGATGCCCGAACACGCCCCGGCCCGGGACAAAACCGAAATCTATGGTGCCGACCCTTCGGTAAACCCCTTCAAGCGTCCCGGCCCAATCGCTGCCGCCCGGCACGGGCAGGCACGGCTTGATGTGCCCCATCGGCTCCAGGCAGGCGCGAACGCACTCAAGAACCTCGTACTCGGGCGTCATCATGCGGCTGCCGAAGCCCGGCATGATGACAGAGTCAAATCCCGCGAGCCGCTGCAGCCGCGTGAGCACCCGCGAGTGGATGCCGTAGCCCGGAAGGCGACTGAAGGCGGCAATGAACGGGAAATGCGCTATAAGCGGCACGCTGGCGTGCTTCCGCAGCATCCGCACTCCGCTCAAGCCCACCGGCATGGCGTTGATCAGGAGCGCGTTGGCGCCCTTCGCGACCGCGATGTCATGAAGGCAGGCCAGCCGGTCGACTTCGTCGGTGATGTTGGCCAGGTAAATCTTGGGAACCCCGGTCTCGCTCTCCGCCCGGCGGCGTGCTTCACCCAAGGCGGCGGCGCGCTCGCTGAGCGGGCACCAGCCCACATCCGCAAGCATTTCATCGTCCTTGGCGATGTCGAGGCCGCCAAGCCAGCTTTGATAGCCGAGTTCCGCAAAGGGTTCGGCGGGCAGCCCGATATTCGGCTTGATTACGCCGAAAAAAATCGGACGATCAAACGCTTGCAGTCGCTCGCGCAAACCGGCCACGCCAAAACGCGGTCCTTCGAATGCGGCCAGGTAGGAGTCCGGGAAGCGGATGTCCTGCAGCCGGATGAGCGGAACGCCTGGGGAGAAAAACACGCCCTCGCCGCAGACAGCGGAGAGCAGATTGGGAATGCGCGGGCCGAAATTACCGTGCGGATGGGCGATGGTGACGCGCACCGCATGCACCGGCCCCTGCACCGCGCACCCCACTGCAATGCTGAAGCCCGAAGGACGCGGCTCGGACTCGAGGTTGAGCACCTTCGCGCCGAAGCGGGGACGGAAGTCTTCATCCACGCCCACGCGCCGCCACTGCGCCGTCGACTGCTCGCTGCAAAGATGCGCGGCAGCTTCGCGCGGATCGCCAGCGCACTCGAAGGTGAAGTCGAGTTCGATGTATTCTTCGAGATTGAGGTCCTGCCGCTTGGCGTAAAAGCCTTGAATATCGTCCGGGGTCATGGATCAAACCTCGCCCATGATTTGCAGCTCAAGCCCGCGCCGCTCCCGCGGACCGTCAAGCTCAACGAAAAAGATCGACTGCCAGCCGCCCAGAACCATTTCGCCGCCCGCGACCGGTATGCTCTCGGATGAATTCATGAAAAGCCCAAGGATGTGCGAGTGGGCATTATCGCGTCCGTCTACGGCGGCTAAATTGTGCAGCCAGTCGCCATCACAAGGCACAAGGCACTTCAGATAAGTCACCATGTCCTTTTGCAGTTGCGGCTCCCGCTCGTTCACGTTGACGCGCGCCGTCGTGTGCAAGGATGTCACGGTGAGAAGGCCCTCGCGGACGCTGGTCGTTTTCAGCCAATCGCGGACGTGAGCGGTAACGTCGAGGATCTGGATCGGCTCGACCGTCTCGAGTTCGATCCGTGTTCTCAGGATCTTCATGGGATCACCTGGAGGGGCGGGACACGCGCGGGATGTTATCGCGCGAGCTTTTGGGAGGCAAACGCTAAAGGCTTCGCGCAGCTGTGATCTTTGCGGGCAAGACCGTGACCATTCCCGGCCTTGCCTGCGGGAGTGAACATAGACATCTCGGAGGTGAGACAGTCTCCCATTAACCGAGCCGAGTGCATGACATTACCCCGAGCCCTTTTCTGGATTGCTGGCGGAGCCGCCGCCGCCATCGTTGCCGGGATCGCAGCAGGACCGGTCCTGAGCCGCGTTGAGCAACCTGACTACAAGGTGGAGAAAAAGGATGGGCCGATCGAGATCCGCTCCTATGGGCCGATGATCGCGGCGGAGGCGCAAGTCGAGGGCGAGCGCAAGGCCGCAATCAACGAAGGCTTCCGGCTCATCGCGGGCTACATCTTTGGCAAGAACAAGCCGCAGGACAAGATCGCGATGACTGCCCCGGTCGAGCAGCAGAAGAGCCAGAAGATCGCAATGACCGCGCCGGTTGAACAGCAGGGTCAGCAGAACTCCTGGACCGTGCGCTTCATCATGCCGAAGTCCTGGAGCATGCAGACTTTGCCCGTCCCGTCCGATCCGCGCGTGAAATTGGAGCCCTTACCGGCCCGGCGCTTCCTGGTCGTGACTTTTTCCGGTCTGGCCCGCGATGACTCGATCCAGAGCAGGACGGAGGAGCTGATGCAGTACGCCGCCAAGCATAGCCTCGCCACTGTCGGCGAGCCCGTGCTCGCCTTCTACAATCCGCCCTGGACCCTGCCGATGCTCCGCCGTAACGAGATCATGCTCGAACTCGCGTAGCCCGGAAATTCGCGCAGGGGACGTGCTAAGCAACTTACCGCTCGATTGTCTTTCCGGCCAAGCGAAGCGCGAGCCGGGATCGCAAAAAGGTAGGCGCTCCAATTTCCCACGATCCCGGATAAGGCTTCGCCTTTCCGGGGATGTCGGTGGCCCTATGCGCTCAAGCGCGTTCGTCGCGCGATGCGACCGTGGATGTGGCAAGTGCGCCGATGACCGCCTTCACGATCCCGCCCGCATTCAACCCGGCGGATTCGTACATGGCTTCCGGCTTGCCGTGATCCATGAAAATGTCGGGAAGCACGAGCGGACGCACCTTGAGGCCGTGATCCAAAAGACCGTCGCGCGCCAGGAATTCCAGCACATGCGAGCCGAAGCCGCCGCCTGAACCTTCCTCCACCGTGATCAGCACCTCATGGTGCCGCGCCAGCTGGCGGATGAGATCGATGTCGAACGGCTTTGCGAAGCGCGCATCGACCACCGTGGTCGATAGCCCCATCGCACCGAGCTTGTCCGCGGCCTTCATGCTTTCCTGGAGCCGCGTGCCGAGCGAGAGGAGCGCCACCGTGGAGCCTTCACGCATGATGCGGCCCTTGCCGATGGGCAGCACCGCGCCTTCGGCCGGCATTTCATAGCCATGCCCCTCGCCGCGCGGATATCGGATCGCGCTTGGAAGGTCGTCGATGGCCGCCGCCGTTGCGACCATGTGCTTCAGTTCCACTTCGTCGGCAGGCGACATCACCACGATGCCGGGCAGGCAGCAGAGATAGGCGAGGTCGAAAGAACCGGCGTGGGTAGGCCCGTCCGCGCCCACAAGCCCGGCGCGGTCGAGCACGAACCGGACCGGCAAGTGCTGCAATACCACGTCATGCACGAGCTGATCGTAGCCGCGTTGCAGGAAGGTTGAGTAGATGGCAGCGAAAGGCTTCAGCCCCTCGGTGGCGAGGCCCGCGGCGAAGGTCACGGCATGCTGCTCCGCGATGCCGACATCGAAGCAGCGCTCCGGAAACTCCTTCTCGAAGAGATCGAGCCCGGTTCCCGCCGGCATCGCCGCTGTGATCGCGACGATCTTCTCGTCCTTGCGCGCCTCTTCGATGAGGCTTTCCGCGAAAACCTTCGTATAGCTCGGCGGCCCGCCTTTGCCCTTGTCCTGAGCGCCGGTGATGACGTTGAATTTGGTCACGCCATGGTACTTGTCCTCTGATTGCTCAGCGGGCTCGTAGCCTTTGCCCTTCTTCGTGACGACGTGGATCAGCACCGGCCCGACAGCATCAGCGTCGCGCACATTGCGCAGCACAGGCAGCAAGTGATCGAGATTATGCCCATCGATGGGGCCGACATAGTAGAGGCCCAGTTCCTCGAACAGCACGCCGCCAGTGAAAAGATGCCGGGTGAATTCCTCGGCGCGGGCAGCGCGGCGCTCCCACACCTTCGGGAGCTTGTGGGCGAAGTATTTCGCGATATCGCGAACCTTGAGGAAGGTCTCCGACGACGTGATGCGCGCAAGATATTGCGAGAGAGCGCCGACCGGAGGCGCAATCGACATGTCGTTGTCGTTCAGAATGATGATAAGGCGCCTGTCCATGGCGCCGGCGTTGTTCATGGCTTCGTAGGCCATGCCCGCACTCATGGAGCCGTCGCCGATGACGGCGATCACGTGCCGGCCGTCGTCGGGGTTCATGAGGTCGCGGCCAACCGCCATGCCGAGGCCGGCCGAGATCGATGTCGAGGAATGGCCCGCGCCGAAGGGATCGTACTCGCTTTCAGCGCGCTTGGTGAAGCCCGAGAGGCCGCCCGGCTGCCGCAAGGTGCGGATGCGGTCTCTGCGGCCCGTGAGGATCTTGTGGGGGTATGCCTGGTGTCCGACGTCCCAGATCAGGCGGTCGTTCGGCGTGTCGAAGAGATAGTGGAGCGCAACCGTAAGCTCGACAACGCCGAGACCCGCCCCCAGGTGGCCGCCCGTTACGGAAACAGCGTCGAGCAACTCAGTCCGCAGTTCATCGGCGACTTGCTGAAGCTGATCGGGTTCCAGTTTGCGAAGGTCTTCGGGGGTCTTGATGGTGTCGAGGAGAGGGGTACGGTTGCTGATTGTCACGTCAACAGTTTCCTTCGGATGCTCTTGGTCAATAACCTATGCCGATCGGTTCTGAAATGACACGCATTTTTTCGTCGCATTCCTGCAACAAACGCGTCGCATTGCCTCAAGGCAACATAGCAAAAAAATTGCGCTCCTCATTTTGGGGAGCACATTTCTCGACTATGCATGACAGAAATGTGACGAAAGGGAGACTTTTTTCTTAACGCGGCCCGAGGGTTGGCTATAACCTGGAAACAGTGTTCGCGGTTATACCTCGGCGTCGAAGGGAACTGCGCCCGAGGGAACTCCTTGCGCGCCGAGCGTGATCCGCTCCACCTTGGCCTCGGCCCGCTTCAAGAGTTGGTCGCAGTGGGATCGCAAGGCTTCGCCGCGCTCGTAGATATCAATGGACTGCTCAAGCTCGACGTCGCCGCGCTCCAGCCGCGTCACGATTTGCTCCAGCTCCTTCAGAGCGGTCTCAAAACTCATTGCCTTGATGTCAGCAAAGGGCATGCGAGGCTGGCGCGAGGCCGCCTCCTGGATTGTGTCGGTCTGCATGGCCGTCCCTCAAAAAGCTTCCAAAAGCGTCTGAACGTGAGCCGCCACCGAGCGGCCCAGGGCGGCCAGATCGTAACCGCCTTCGAGCACAGAAACCACACGCCCGCCGCAGCGTTCCCGGGCCACGTCGATCAGCTTTTGCGTTACCCAGGCGTAGTCTTCGTCGGAAAGATTAAGGTTTGCAAGGGGATCGGAGCGGTGCGCGTCGAAGCCCGCCGAGATAATCACAAGATCGGGAGAGTACCTGCGCAGATTGGGGAGGATCACCAATTCGAATGCCTCACGAAATTCCGCGCTGCCGTCGCCCGCACGCAGGGGGGCATTAACGATGTTGTTGCTTTCACCGCGCTCGGTGATGCTCCCGGTGCCGGGAAAAAGCGGCATCTGATGGGTCGAGGCGTAGAACATCGACGGGTTGTTCCAGAAGATCGCCTGCGTCCCGTTTCCGTGATGGACATCGAAATCGACGACGGCGACGCGCTCCGCCCCATGTTCCGCCTGCGCGTGGAAGGCGGCAACGGCCGCGTTGTTGAACAGGCAAAAGCCCATCGGCTTGGCGATCTCGGCATGATGGCCCGGCGGCCGTATTCGGCAGAAGGCGTTGTTGGCGCGCCCCTGCATCACTTCATCCACGGCATAGATCGCCCCGCCAGCCGCGCGCAATGCCGCCTCCCAGCTTCCGGGCGAAACAATGGTGTCGCCTTCGTCCAGTGAGATCAGCTCGGTCTTCGGCTGCTTCTTTTCGAGCATGTCGAAGTAGGCTCTGGGGTGCGCCCGCGAGATCTGCTCAGGCGTCGCAAGCGGCGCTTCGACGGTAATGAGGTTCTGAAACCTGGCCGTTGAAAGCGACTGCTCGATCGCCTTCATGCGGTCGGGCCGTTCCGGGTGCCACTCTCCCGTGTCGTGATTGAGGAAGGAGCTGTGCGTTATCTGCAGCGTGGTCATGGAAGTCCTTTAGCCCGCCTGCTTGCTGACGAGAGCCTTGAGCGGCACGGGCGCTTTGCTGTCCTCGGGCACAAAGAAATCGGGCGCAAGGTCCTCGCTCGGGTCGATCCGGTAATGGTCGAATTCCCGCCTGCCGTTCTCCCAGAGAAGCGTGTCGTCAATGCAGAAGTTACCTGTAAACTCGCGCGAGGGCTTGGTGAGGATGACATGCGCTGCGTCCGCCAGAATGTCCGCCTTCCGGCTGGCCCGCATAAGCTTATCTCCTCCAAGGAGATTCGCAACCGCCGCCGTTGCGATGGTTGTGCGCGGCCATAACGCGTTCACCGCAATTCCGTCGCGCTTCAGCTCCGCCGAAAGCCCCAGCACGCAGAGGCTCATGTTATATTTGGAGATTGTATAGGCGACGTGAGGCGCGAACCACCGCGGATTGAGATCGAGCGGCGGTGACAACATGAGAATGTGAGGATTCTCGGCCTTTTTCAGATAGGGAATGCACGCTTTCGAGGTCAGGAACGTTCCGCGCCCATTGATCTGGTGCATCAGGTCGTAACGCTTCATGTCGGTCTGCACGGTCGGCGTAAGGCTAATGGCGCTCGCGTTGTTGATGCAGATGTCGATGCCGCCAAAATGGTTCGCGGCCTGCTCCACGGCCGCCTGCACCTGGTCCTCGAAGCGGATGTCGCAGAGGATAGGGAGCGCCTTTCCGCCTTCCTGCTCGATCTCCGTGGCGGCGGTGTAGATGGTCCCCGGCAGTTTCGGGTGCGGGTCCGAGGTTTTTGCCGCAATGGCGATGTTCGCGCCGTCTTTTGCTGCCCTGAGCGCGATCGCAAGGCCGATGCCTCGGCTTCCGCCCGTGATGAAGAGCGTCTTCTTATGGAGCGTTCCCATACCTGCTGCCTCTGCTTTTTTTGTTCTGTTCTGACAGTCGCGATCCGCCTCTCTCCCCCGCGCAATCTGTCAAGATCCAGCATTATGCCATTTTAAAGCGCGGGGCGGGCGCTTTTTTTCAAGAACGCGGCAAACGCCGCCGCGGCCTCATCCGACTTGATTCTCTGCAAAAAGAGCGCGCCCTCTTCCTCCATACGGGTTTTGATCGCGGCTGGGTCCCCACGCAGGAGCCGCCTTGCGAGGCGCACCCCTTCGCGCGGTTTCTTGGCAAGCGCGTCTGCCGCCTGGAGTGCCGCGCTTTCCAGTTCCTGTTCCGGAACGATAGCGTTGATGAGCCCGGCTTCCTTCGCTTGTTCGGCCGTCCAGGGCGCGCCCATAACAAGGAGTTCGAAGGCGCGAGCGTGGCCCAGAACACGAGGGCCGAGCAGGCTCGACCCCGCTTCGGGCACGAGGCCGAGATCCACGAAAGGCGTCTGCATCACGGCGCGCGGGCTCGCGAAAACGAGATCGCAATGAAACATCAGCGTCGTTCCGATGCCGACGGCGGGGCCGTCAGCCGCCGCGATAAGCGGCTTTTCGCTTTCGACGAGAGCTTTCAGGAAGTTGAAGCCGTGCAAAATGGTCCCGCCCTGGCTTGCGGCCAGAAAGTCCACAATGTCGTTGCCGGCGCAGAAGATGCCCGGCTGGCCGAGAATCACCGTTACGGCGATATCGTCATCCACGTTTGCCGAGTTGAGAGCTTCCGCCAGCGCGGCATACATCGCGCCCGTCAGTGCATTTTTCTTCTCCGGCCGATTGAGCCTGACGGTCTGAACGGCGCCTTCGCGACCGATTTTGACGTGCTCGCTCATGATTAGCGCAATCCCAAACTGACTTCAGCCTGACTTACTGTTTCGTGCGCGCGGATAACGGCATGTTTCAGCCCTTCCGCCTCGCCCGCCAGTGTTTCCGCAAAATAGCGCGCCTCCAACACATACGCATCCGGGTTTGTTCCGTGGTCGGACTGGCGCATGGCTGAAAGGGCGCCTTTTGCGAGATAGGCGCCGCCGGATGCAATTCCGAACAGACGCAGGAACGGCGTCGCGCCCGCGAGCGCCGCGCCCCTGTCGTCCGGAAGCCGCCCGAGAAGCCAGCCCGTGGCTTCTTCCAATGCCGCCACGCTCGCTTCCAGGCGCTCACCCGTCTGGCCGAAGGCCGGCTCGTTCGCCGCGTCGATGGCGCGCACAATCTCGCTCAGCCCTGCGATGAAGCTGTAGACCGTCTCACCGCCGTTCGAAGGCAGCTTGCGTGTCACGAGGTCGATGGCCTGAATGCCGTTCGTGCCCTCGTAGATCGGGCCGATCCGGGCATCGCGATAATGCTGCGCCGCGCCTGTCTCCTCGACATAGCCCATGCCGCCATGCACCTGGATGCCTTCGGACGCAACCTCGACGCCGATGTCTGTCGAGTAGGCTTTAGCCACCGGTGTGAGCAGCGCCGCTTCGGCGTGAGCGCGCTTGCGCTCGCTTTCGTCGGCTGAGTGATGGGCGATGTCCATCGCAACCGCCGTCGCATAGCAGATCGCCCGCGCGGCGCTCGTCTTCGCTTTCATGGAGAGCAGCATCCGCTTCACATCGGGGTGCTCGATGATGGCGACGGACTTGTCCGCGCCCGTGCTCTCCGTCATGCCCTGCTTTCGCTCGCGCGCATAAGCAAGCGCCTGCTGAAAGGCCCGCTCAGCGATGCCCACGCCCTGTGCGCCAACGCCGAGGCGCGCTTCGATCATCATGGTGAACATGGCGCGCAAGCCGTTATGGGGGGCGCCGACGAGCCAGCCGGTTGCGCCGCCGCGGTCGCCGAAGTTCATGACCGCCGTCGGGCTGCCGTGAATGCCGAGCTTGTGCTCCAGCTTGGCGCAAGTCACGTCGTTGCGGGCGCCGATCGAGCCGTCGTCGTTCACGAAGAATTTAGGAACGAGGAAGAGGGAAAGCCCCTTCGTTCCCGGAGGCGCATCCGGCAGGCGCGCGAGCACCATATGGACGATGTTCTCCGTCATCGGGTGATCGCCGTAGGTGATGAAGATCTTCGTACCCGTGATCTTGTAGCTGCCGTCGCCGGCGGGCGCCGCGCGCGTCTTCACGAAGCGCAAATCCGAGCCCGCCTGCGGCTCGGTTAGTTGCATTGAGCCCGTCCATTCGCCCGTCACGAGCTTCGGCAGATATTTGCGCTTCAACTCGGGGGAGCCATGCGCGATGATCGCATGCACGCCCGCCTGGGTGAGGAGCGGATTGAGGCCGTAGGCCATATTTGCGCTGTTCCACATCTCGGTGAGCGCCATGGCGAGCGAGAACGGAAGCCCCTGCCCGCCATATTCGCGCGGCACGGACACGCTGCCCCATCCGCCCGCGACCCACTTTCGATAGGCGTCCGCGAAGCCTTCCGGCATCACGACCTCGCCGTTCACGAGCTTCGCGCCGTGCTCGTCGCTCGCGCGTTCGTGGGCGCGAGTTCCTCATTGGCGAAGCGCCCCGCTTCCGTGAGGATCGCAAGCGCTGTGTCCATGTCGAGATCCTCGAACAAGCCCCGCTCGATAAGCTTAGGAAATCCAGCGATGTGATTGAGCGTGAAGGCGATGTCCGCGACGGGCGCGCGATAGGTCATTGATCCTCCCAGGCATGCCGAGCTACCGGATATGGTTCTGCCTTCGCAGGCTTCGCTTTCCGGATTCTGGCGAGACGCTACAGTAATCCCAAATGCGGCCGGACGAAATATGGTTTGTTGGCTGGCCGTCCCTGCTTGCACTGCATACGCAGGCGCCAAGGTCCGGCCTACTATGACAAAAGGCCCGCGAACCGAGGTTTGCGAGCCTGGGAACTTCATGGCATCGGGGCTGTTCAGGCAGCGCGCTGCATGCTTGCTTGCTGGATTGCAGAAAGCTGCCAGCCTTGCGTTATGTAACGGTGATCGCGACGGAACGTCCAAAGCTCCACCACCTCCTGCGGCGTGGTTCTGTCGCCTGAAACAACGCGTCCCGTTCCGATTTCCACCATGGCGTCGATGATGGTGTATTTCATCGCCACGGTTGCATAATCGCTTCCATTCTCAGTCCAGGCTTCTGCCAGGTCGCCTTGGATGAATTTGGCGTTTGAGACCTCGTTGTGGACGCCATTGCGCTTATTTTCCGCCAGATCACCGCTGAGATAAGACAGCATCTCAGGTGTCGTTAGCGCACCGAGTACATTAATATCCTCGCGGCCATAGGCAGCCTGCATCGTGATCAGGAGTTTCTCGAAGGCCTGATAATCCTCCGGCTTTATCTCAAGCGGGCCTGATGCATTCTGCGCCGATCCGCCGCCTCCCGTCCAAGGCCGGTCGCCAGCCTTCATCGGGTTCGAGCGTCGCCGTTCGGGTCGCAAAGGGAGTTCCGCCGCCCGCACCTGCGTATTGCGGCTGATTGCGCCCGCGGAAAAGACCCATTACGAGCCAAATCGCTCCCCCGATCAACGCAAGTTGGAGAAGAAGACCAATGATCGATGCAAAACCGGTCAATCCGCCGAACAGACCCGCGCCGGACAGAAGGCCGAAAAGGCCCGCCCCGAGCAAACCGCCCATGAGCATGGAGCCGAACCCGCCAAATCTCGACGGCGTCCCGACAGGCGATTGTGTCCCCGGCTGTGAGAAGGTCCGATTCATCGGAGCGGCCTGCCCAGGAGCTGTGGAAGTGCTCGGGGGCGCGCTGAAGGTGCGGCTTCCGC
This sequence comes from uncultured Alphaproteobacteria bacterium, assembly GCA_963833565.1. Classification (GTDB taxonomy): domain Bacteria; phylum Pseudomonadota; class Alphaproteobacteria; order Rhizobiales; family Rhodomicrobiaceae; genus Rhodomicrobium. The sequence continues at coordinate 153,393 of CAWHYO010000026.1, read as the reverse complement.
GGCTGCCAAAGCTGCTGCCGCCGCCGATGCGCGCATCCGCTTGGCTGACTTGAAACGCGACCGCGGCCATCAAAGCCAACGCCACGCTCAACAACCGAATGCCTGCCATGTTGGGAGTCTCCATTCTCGCTTCTTAGAGGCTATGTGGAGTGCCATGCCGCAATTGTAACTAGATCGAGGTTGTACGATGGCACTTTTATGGCAGCTGCAAAACTGAGAGTACGCGTTCACGACGGCAAGTTGCGTTAACAGCGTCAAAGAGGACGCATTCGATCCGCTACGGATTTATAGTAGGTTGCGGGAATGATTGCTTTCAGGGATTGCGGTGCGGTGAGCGGCAATTCTTCAAGGGCCGCGATGCGGAAACCTATCCTTTGGCGGCGCTGCATTGAGCGGACATGATCGTTAAGGCGGACAAGGCGGCGATTGCGGAGGCCGCGCGGATCATCCGGGCAGGCGGCCTTGTCGCGTTCCCGACCGAGACGGTGTATGGGCTCGGCGCGGACGCCACGCAGGGGCGAGGCCGTCGCGCGCATCTTCGAGGCGAAGGGCCGCCCGCGCTTCAATCCGCTGATCGTGCATGTCGCGGATCTCGAAGCGGCCCGCGGTCTTGCAATCTTCGATGATAGGGCGCTCGCGCTCGCCCGCCATTTCTGGCCGGGGCCGCTTTCCCTGGTTCTGCCGCTGTCGAAGACCCCTCAGCATCGCATCAGCGAACTTGTCACCGCGGGCCTCGATACGGTCGCGATTCGCGTTCCCGCCCACCCCGCTGCGCGCGCGCTTCTTGCGGCGGCGGCCGTTCCCATCGCCGCTCCCAGCGCCAACAAATCCGGGCGCGTCAGCCCCACGCGGGCGGAGCACGTGGAGGAGGACTTCGGCGACGCCGTCGACATGATCCTCGACGGCGGCGCTGCGCAAGCTGGCCTCGAATCCACCATCGTGGCGCTTCTACCGCAACCCACGCTGTTGCGCCCAGGCGCGATTGCGCGCGAGGAGATCGAAGCGGTTCTTGACTGCCGGCTCGTCGATTTCAAGCAAGGCAAGGTGCAGTCGCCGGGCCAGCTTCTCAGCCATTACGCGCCGCGAGCGCCGCTGCGGCTCAACGCGGCGGCGGCTCTCCCAGGCGAGGCCCTGCTGGGGTTCGGCCCGCATGCGCCCGAGGCCGCCCTCAATTTGAGCCCAACCGGCGACCTGCGCGAAGCCGCTGCCAACCTCTTCGCTTATCTGCGAGCGCTCGATGCGCGGCAGCCTTCCGGAATTGCGGTCATGCCCATTCCTGAAAGCGGGCTCGGAGAAGCCATCAACGACCGTCTGCGCCGGGCGAGCGCGCCAAGACAATCCCGCTCCTGATCGATCTGCGTCGAAACGCAGTTTGCATCGCTATTGTGGCGCGCGCATCGTTCACCATTTTCGAACGGAAGTTGGCCCCGAAGTTTCCACGGTGAGGTGCTGTCTGCATGTCCAAGCGATTGTTTTACCTTGACGATCTTTCGCCCGGCATGCGCTTTACAGCCGGCCCGGTCACTCTCACCGAGCAGGAGATCATCGCTTTCGCAAGCGAGTACGACCCGCAGCCATTCCATACCGATCCGGAGGCGGCGCAAGCGTCTTTCTTCAAGAGCCTCGTCGCGAGCGGATGGCAAACCGCTGCGGTGACCATGCGCATGCTCGTCGCTGGCGCGATGCCTTTCGCTGGCGGCTCTATCGGGTTGGGCGTGGAGGTTTCCTGGCCAAGACCCGTCCGCCCCGGCGACTCCCTGTCAGTCGATCTGGAAGTCATCGACATAACACCGTCGTAGAAAGCCCGGCCGGGCCATCGCAACGCTGAAGACGACGACGACAAACCAGAACGGGGAGATCGTGCAGGTGATGACCTCGAAGAATGTCGTCTTCAGCCGCGGCCACGTGCCGGGCGAGGCCGTATGAGCGCGGGCCGCAGGGCTCACATCCGCTCGAAGGAGCTGCTACTTCTCGCCTTCGGCCTCGCCCGGAATATCGATGAGCGCGCGCAGCGCCGTTCGCGCCCGCGATAGCCGCGACTTCACCGTGCCGACGGAGATGTTGAGAACCGCCGCCGCCTCCTCGTAACGCAGCCCTTCCACCGCGATCAGCATCAACGCCTCGCGGTGATCTTCCGTCAGCTGCAAAAAAGCCTCTTGAACCTCCGACAGCACGAGATGATTGTGCTGCTGGGCCGGCGCGTAAAGCGGGGCATCTTTCTCCAGGCCGCTGCGATAGGCCTGATCGTGCTGGGCGCGCCGTTTGTCGTTACGGAAAACGTTTTTGAGGATGACAAAAAGCCAGGCCCGCAAATTGGTGCCCGGCTGCCATGAGCCGATATTCGCGATCGCTCTGGTGAGACATTCCTGGACGAGGTCGTCGGAATAATCAGCGTCGCGCGTCATGTAGCGAGCGAACCGCCGCAGGCGTGGAATCTCGGCCTTCATAGCAGAGATGGTTTCTCGATGATCAGCCGTCATCAGATTGTGGACGCCTCGTCCTGCCTGCACAGAATATAGAGAAACATTCCTAAAAAGTAAGGGCGCTTGCCGTGGCGCGGAGCCGCTGGTCGCGCAGATGTTATTAGGAAAGTCCGCACTCTGCGCGGCCGCGCACTCGGAACCTGCAAGCCAAGCCTTGTGTTGCGTAAGGACTTGTGCCGCCATCCAGGCGGCGATGTCCCGGAGGAAACAATGGAGGACGCCTCGCCCCGCAGGTTCGAAGAGGAGCCGGTACAAACCGCGGAGCATCGCGGCGAGCAATCCGAGCTTCGCCCGTCCGATTTGCCCGACCCGTCGGCTTTGCCGGAGCTGCGCATCTATAGCCGCTCCACGATTTTCTATTGGTGGCCGGTCTGGGTGAGCGGATACATCCTGGCGGCAATAACGTACCTCGGCGGAAAAAGTCTCGCCTTGTCCGATGGAACCACGATCCTGGTTCACCCCAATACGGGGCTGGGAATCAGCTTTATCGTTATTCTGGCTCTCATCATGATGTTCACGAACGTAAGGTTGCGGGGCATTTATTCGGTCGTTGGCCTGCTCTCCGTTGCATTCGTGACGGTGTTGTTCGCCTGGCTCGGGTGGTGGGATCGCATTTTCTCGCTCATCCCGCAGCTTACCGTTTATATGAACTTCGGCTTCTACCTGACGTTTTCAACTCTTCTTCTCGCCGTTTGGGCTACGAGGTTCTTCTTCTTCGACCGCCTCGTGTTCTGGCGGCTGAGGCCCGGCCAGCTCACCGAGGAGCACATGATCGGCGGCGGTGAGCAAAGCTACGATACGAGAGGGATGCTGTTCGAGCAGCGCGGCAACGATTTCTTCCGCCATGCGGTCGGGCTCGGCGCGGCGGACCTTCTCCTGATTACAACCGGCGCGAGGAAGCAGGAAATCGACATCCCGAACGTTCTTTTTGCGAACCGCAAAATACGCATCATGCAAAGGCTGATTGCAATCAAGCCCGAGGAAGCGTTGGCAAAGACCGCCGCCAGTTAGGCCTGTTCGAAAGTGAGGCTGGCCGGTTGCCGGTTCCAGAAGGCGACCTGCCACCTGCCAGCTTCATGAGCAAGAGCGCAGCAATTTCCGGTCGCGACTTTGAGCGCGCCCTTTGCCGCCATGTCTTCGAAAGCCCCGGGAACAAGCTTCAGAAAAAATTTCAGAATGCCATTGCTGGTGACGAGCAGGGCCGCGTCATTGCCGCTTAGGCGATCCCGAAAGCTCATGTGCGAGCTTCGCCACATTTGCCGTAATGGCTTCTTGAGGCGGCGACCAGCCCGGCGACAATGGCCAGGCGCTGCGCTCATTCCAGGCTTTCAGCTCGTTTTCACCGCCGAGGGCGCGAATCTCATCCGAAGACTTCGCTTCCCAAACGCCGTAATCGATCTCACGCAACCGCTCATCGATCGCGACCCCGAATTCGGAGCCGAGCGCGCGGGCAGCGATCGAAGCATGCTCCTGCGTGCGCTTGAGTGGACCTGAAACGATACGCTTGATGCGAGGGGCGACAGGTTGAAGGCAAGCTCCCAGCGCCGCCGCCTGCTCCCTGCCCTTCGCCGTGAGCGGAAGGTCAGTCCGCGCGCCGACCCAGACAACCTTATCGTCCGCTTCAAAGGTGTTGCCGTGGCGCGCGAGCAGGAGCAGCATCAGCCTCTGCCGCCTTTTTGCGCTCCGAGAAGTTCGCCCTCGCGTTCTATAATCGCTTCGGCGATCGACGCATCTCCCGGCGCGTCGATAGACCAGTGGGTCCGCCCGCGATAATCAACGGTCGCCACGCGAACCACCATGCCATGCTCCAGCGCGCGAAGCTGCTCCAGGCCTTCCGCCTGCTCCAGCGGCGTAGGCGGCAGCTTCACATAGCGCTCGAGCGCGGCCTTGCGGTAGCCGTAAAGTCCGATATGGCGATAAATGTGCGCGTGGCCCGCATTGCGGATGTGCGGAATGATCGCCTTCGAGAAGTAGAGCGCATTCTTGTTCACATCGAAAACGACCGTCGTCCCGCTGCCGGGCCGCGCCTTCTTCTGCTCCACGAACTCATGGAGCGCGGCGCCCTCCAGCCGGACGGCGGGCGTCACCATTTCCGGCGCCCTGTCGATGGTCATTTCGTCGATCATCGCCTCCAGCACCCAGGGCGGCGTCAGAAGAGCGTCCCCCTGCAGGTTCAGGATGATGTCCTCCGAGATCGCCACGCGCTTGCAGGTGTCGTAAACGCGCTCGGTGCCGTTGGTGCATTCGGGCGAGGTCATGATGGCCTCCGCGTCGAAGGAGCGCGCGTGGGCGAGGATGCGCTCGTCCTCGGTGGCGATCACGACGCGCGACGCCTGATGCACGCTCTTTGCGATGCGCCACACCCTTTCCAGCATGGTGACGCCGGAAACGAAGCAAAGCGGCTTGCCAGGGAAGCGCGATGAAGCGTATCGCGCGGGGATTACGATGGCGGCGGTCATAGGAGCTCGCTATTTTATGCGAAAGTTTTTTGTCTGTCTTTCCACCATGCCAAGCGCGAGCGTATCCGGCAAGACTTTCATCAGGGCTGCGATCTGCTTGCTGCGCCGGCCGGTGATGATCATCGGCCGGCCCCGCATCACGCCGTCATAGCCTGCCTCTGCGACATGCCCGGCGCTCGTCCACCAATGCTTTCCGTACCTGGACACTTTGTCCCGCGTGCCCAAGACATCGTGGAACTCCGTATAGGTGAAGCCGGGGCAAAGCGCCGTGGTCAGCACGTTGTTCTTTCGGTTTTCGAGGTGAAGCGATTGTGAGAACTTGATCATGAACGCTTTTGCCGCGGCATAAAGCGTATGTCCGGCCGAGCCGGGAACGAGCCCCGCGAGCGAAGCGACATTGATGATGCGGCCGAAACGGCGCTGCACCATCGGCGTCAGGAGCACATGCGCAAGCTCGCACGGCGCGACCACCATCACGCGCAGGAATGCTTCTTGGTCTTCCCATTTCGTGCGCGCATAGTAACCGGGAACGCCATATCCGGCGTTGTTGACGAGGCCATCGATCATCAGCCGGCGATCGCTGACCGCTGCGATAAGCCGCTTGACGCCGTCCGGCTGGGCGAGATCGCCCGCGATGGGTTCGGCCTGGATTTTGTGCTTCGTGGAAAGTTCTTCCGCCAACGCTTGCAGCCGCTCCAGCCTGCGGGCGGTGAGCACCACGTTCCAGCCCTTGGCCGCGAAAACTTCGGCGAAAGCCTTGCCAATGCCCGCGGACGCGCCGGTGATCAGGACAGTGCGGCCGCGAACGTCGTCCATCCTGCTCTCCATGCCGATGAGACTATGCCATCCCTCATCCTGTCTATCCTATGGAAGGGAACGCCGTCGCGACAATTTCGGCTTGGCGTCCTCTCTTTGAGGGTTGGGGCGAGGCATTCTTATCATGGTTGCCCGGGTTCCCCCAATGCCCTGGTTGAACCAACCCAAGAGGCCGGAACCCGCCCTTCAACCTCTCAGGAGGCGTTGGGGGAAGTGAGCGCCAGTTTGCTGCGGAGCGAATGTGAGCCTGCCTCCGTAAGCTCTTTCGCCTTCTCCGGCAGGTTCACTTAATATCCGGTGAAGATTGGTTTTGTTTTGTAAAACAGCCTATAAGTAAGTATACAAGTATCTCTGCATTGAAGTCCTGATTTTACGGCGCCGCCAAAAGCGCTCTTTCCAAAAACTGCATTTTCTTGTTTCCGTTTGAAGTAAAGTTATATAAGTTAGATGGTTGCAAAGCGCTTGCCTAGTTGCAGCTCGGGGCAACACCTTTGTTGCCAAATGCAATTTTATCTTTGTTCGGCCCAGGGCCGAGTGCAGCGGCCCATAGGTGTATCCGCTCCGTTCCCACGAAACCCGGCGTGTCTCTGAGCGATGACGCGCGTATTGACCGCACTTCTTCAATCTTAAGCCTTTCTCGGCGGCAGCGGAATGATCATCGAGACGCGCCGTCGATACTCGACATAGGCCTGGCCATGGAAGGTGACGAGATCGCGCTCCTCCAGCAATATACCAACGAGAATGTAGCCGGTGGTCGCAATTGCAAACAGCAAATGTCCGGCCGTCATCATTGGAGTCGCCCAGAACGCCAGCAAAAAACCAAAATAGAGCGGGTGGCGCACGTACTGATAGAACAACGAAGTATTGAAGCTCGGATGTTGCGCGATCTTCCCTTGCGAATGCGCGTAAACTTGTCGAAGCCCAAAAAAATTAAAATGGTCGATGAGGAATGTACTGACCAACACGGTTCCCCATCCAATCCAGAATATTGCATGGAGAATTGCGGCACCTATCGGGTTGCTCACCGACCAGACCGCGCCGGTCAGCGGGTGCCATTGCCAGAACAATAGAATGAGAATGAGGGTGGCGAAAAGCACATATGTGCTGCGCTCGGCGTAGCGTGGGACAAATCTGCTCCACCAGCGCTTGAAGCCCTGCCGCGCCATGACGCTGTGTTGAACAGCGAACACACCGAGCAGCACGAGATCGATGATCAGTGCTTCCGTCGTTGAGGCTACGGCGCCACCGCCATCGATCGACTTGGGAACGGCGAAGTTGCCGACGAAGCCGATCGCATACAAGAAGGTCAACAAGAAAAGGATGTAGCAAAGTACTCCATAAACCAGAGCAGCCATGAGTACCTCCCTGCGTTACCAGGCAGCACTCTTGCGTGCGTTTGGGTGCCGCATCGAGGCTGCACCATATTTATTATAACATCTATTATAGAACAACTCGCTGCCTGTGCAATCCAGGCCAGTGGAGTTGGCCGCTAAGCCGAGTTCTGCTTACTGAGGCTATGCAGTATTTCGTTCGAGATTATTGAATATCCGCTCACGGCCGAGCTTGTGTGAAAACGTGTACAGACGAAAAATTGGTAGAACCTTTTTCCTTCACGGGTTTCTTTGGAACTCCGCTTGCCAGTTATCGCAGTCCCATCCAGCTAAATTTGGAAAGAAAAGCCAAATACTACAAAGAATACCTACCGTGATCTGAGCCCGCGCCCCTCAGTCGAGGGGAACAGCATTCTAAAGGCTCTTTTTACTCCGACGTTTTTACACGACCTCGACCCAAAGCGGATCAGTGAGACTTCTTAGCCACAGGCTGGGCAAGGTCTTGCGACATTGCCCAGCCGCCCTGCTCTGCCAGCTAATTCTTCACTTCAAGGATCCGGCGCGCGATGACCTGCGCCTGGATTTCGGCGGCGCCCTCGAAGATGCTCAGGATGCGCGCGTCGCAGAGCACGCGGCTGATCTGATATTCGAGCGCGAAGCCGTTGCCGCCGTGGATTTGCAGCGCATTGTCCGCCGACGACCACGCCACGCGCGCCGCCAGCAGCTTCGCCATTCCCGCTTCGAGGTCGCAGCGGTGGCCCTGGTCCTTCTCCCGGCCCGCATAATAGGTGAGCTGGCGGGCGATCATGGTTTCGGCGGCCATCATGGCGACCTTGTCGCAGATGCGCGGGAAGTTGATGATCGCTTTCCCGAACTGCTGGCGATCCATGGCATAGCGCAAGCCGATGTCCATCGCGGACTGGGCAACGCCGACAGCGCGCGCCGCCGTCTGGATGCGCGCGGACTCGAAGGTCTGCATGAGCTGCTTGAAGCCCTGCCCTTCCTCGCCGCCGAGCAGCCCTGACGCAGGCACCTCGAAGCCATCGAACGACAGCTCGTACTCCTTCATGCCGCGATAGCCGAGCACCTCGATCTCGCCGCCGTTCATCCCTTGAGCCGGGAACGGGTTCGCGTCCGTGCCGCGAGGCTTCTCCGCCAGCATCATGGAAAGCCCGCGATAGCCGGGCTCGGCCGGGTTTGTGCGCGCCAGCACGGTCATGAAATCCGCGCGAACCGGGTGCGTGATCCACGTCTTCTGGCCGGTGATCTTGTAAACATCGCCCTCGCGGACGGCGCGCGTCTTTAGAGAAGCCAGGTCCGAGCCCGTGTTCGGCTCTGTGAAGACCGCCGTGGGCAGCACCTCGCCGCTGGCGATCTTCGGGAGCCACTTCTCCTTCTGCTCCTGCGTGCCGCCGCCAAGGATAAGTTCGGCTGCGATTTCCGAGCGCGTGCCAAGCGAGCCGACGCCGATGTAGCCGCGGCTCAATTCCTCGGATACGACGCACATCGCCTCCTTGCCGAGGCCAAGCCCGCCATACTCCTCCGGAATGGTCAGGCCGAACACGCCCAGCTCGTTCATCTTCGTGATGGTCTCGAGAGGGATGTACTGGTTTTTCATATGCCACTCATGGGCATACGGCTTCACCTCGGCTTCCACGAAGCGGATGATCTCGCCGCGCATCGCCTCCAGCGTGTCGTCGAGGCCGCCGTCGCCGAAATGGCCGGTGCCGACCACATGCTGCACCAGCTCGACGAGCCGTTTGCGAGACTCCGGGTTGTTCGCCTTGATGAGGGTGACCACCGCCTCGCTCGCGAACATCTCGCGATCGGCGGGCTCAAGACCGAGATCGTAGGAGCGTATGAACTCGGACTGGCTCATAGGAATGCCGCCCAGGATCTGCGCCGCATATTCGCCGATGCCGATCTGCGTGAGAAGCGCTTCGATCTCGCCAAGGCGCTGAGATTCCGCGAGGCGGCGGGCATAAGCCGCCATCTGCTTGATGCCCTCGGCGTAGGTTGCGAACCACGCAAGGCCGTGGCACGCATGCTGCTCGCGTTCCATCAATTCGCTGCTGAGAGTATTGCCAGCGCTCACCTTCGCCCGGACTGCCACCACCGCGCGCCGGATAAGCCTCTCGGCATTCTCCGCAGCCTCATCGCAGAGGCGGAGCAGATCGGGAGCCAACAGAGAGGCGGTGGCGTGGCTCATTTGGGCGGTAGGGCTCATCCTGGCCTTTTCCTTTCACGCAAGTCTTTGAGTTTCTAAGGAACCGGGTCTCGAAATGCCCGGTTTGATCTGCATTTTCCTGGATTGGCAGAGCCCGCCATACCAACGGGCGCGGCCAAGCCAACGTTATTTCTTCCGGCCGAACACCATGTCGAGCCACAGGCTGAAAAACGTCTTCTCCGGATGTTTCTCTATCTCCCTGGGACCGGTCTCGACCTTTTTGATGACCGTCACGGGCGGGACCTCCCGCACAGGCCACGGAGCCTTGGCCTGCCGCTTAGCGATGGGCTCTTGAGCGGCAGCCTCGGGGGCGGCAGTGACGCGCTTGGCTGCCTCGACATCTTCATGCGCCGGCTCTGCTTCTCGCAAAGCCTCCTCGGATTCAGAGCGAACGCTGGCGTCCGATTGACGCGAATGGCTTGCGTGACGGGCGGCATATTCAGCCATTGGCTCGGCTTGCATCGCAAGGGAGCCAAAATCGTGCGCTGCCTCCGCAACCTCGCGCGCAGACCCTGCTTCGATCGCATCAACATCAACGGGCGCGGCTACGGGCGCCGTCACCGCTTCCTCGGGGATCGGTTCAATTTCCGGCATGGAGCACGGCTCGGAGCTGCGCCTCTCAAACTCCATCCCCGCAAACGGATCATCGCCTGCGTCAGCTTCGTGATGATCGTCAAGGACCGGCGCGTAGTGATTAACGATCTCCATGCCGAGACTTGCGGCAGCCGCCTCGACGCGCGCCTTCGCCGCAGCAGCCAGGTCGTCGAAGCTCGCGCCCGACGGCCCGGCCTCCGCTTCCGCAGCCGCCGGTGATGGGGCGCCCGTGAAGCTTACTGGCGCGGCATGCTCCGCCGGTGCGGGCTCTGCGGGGATGATTTCAATTTCCGGCATGGAGCACGGCTCGGAGCTGCGCCTCTCAAACTCCATCCCCGCAAACGGATCATCGCCTGCGTCAGCTTCGTGATGATCGTCAAGGACCGGCGCGTAGTGATCAACGATCTCCATGCCAAGGCTTACGGCAGCCTCCTTGACGCGAACCTTCGAGGCAGCGGCCAATTCGTCGAAGCTTGCGCCAAGCGGCGCAGCCTCCCCTTCGTCAGCGCTTACCGGCGCGGCATGCTCCACCGAAGGGCTTGCTGGCTGGGGTGACAAACTTACGAGGTCGTCGAGCATCTGCGATGCGAGATAGAACGAACTGCCGGAAAGCTCCCCCTGGGCCTGCGCCCGAACCTGCGCAATCGCATCGGCAAACGCCGGCGCGGTTTGGCTCCCCCCATCCCCGCCATCTTCGCCGTCAAAGCCAGCGAGCCGGAACAGTTCCTCGACATAAAGCAAAGCCTCCTCATGGGCTTCGCCACTCAACTCGTTGTCAGCCGCCTTCTTGATGCCGTTCAGCGCCTGCAATAAATCCTCTGCTCGCGTCATGCTGGGCTCCGTATCTTTTCGCGTTGCGCGGAGTCAGAACGAAGCCGGGTCGTCAACCGAACCGCGCTTTGGATGCCTCGATTGCATCCTCGAATGTACGCAAGCCAGTATGCGGCGCGCTGACGAGAACCGCCATGTTGCCCGGCCGATGCTCGTTCTTCCACATGCGCATATGCGCTTTCGGAATGTCGGTCCAGGGGAAAACTTCGCTCATGCACGGGTCAATTCGACGCTCGATCACGAGTTTGTTCGCCTGGCTCGCCTGGAGCAGATTCGCGAAATGCGAGCCCTGAAGGCGCTTCTGGTGCATCCAGAGATACCGGGCGTCGAGCGTCAGATTGTAACCGGTGGTGCCGGCGCAGATGACGACCATGCCCCCGCGCTTGACCACGAAAATCGAGACCGGGATGGTCGCTTCGCCGGGATGCTCGAACACGCTGTCGACGTTGACGCCCTTGCCGGTATGCTGCCAGATGGCCGCTCCGAACTTCCGGACTTCCTTGAACCATTCGCCATATTCAGGCGTGCCGACCTTCGGCATCTGGCCCCAGCATTTGAAGTCTTTGCGGTTGATGGTGCCCTTCGCACCGAGCGACATCACGAAGTCGCGTTTGTCATCCTCGGACACGATGCCGATGGCATTCGCGCCAGACGTCGCGCAAAGCTGCACCGCAAACGAGCCGAGGCCGCCGCTGGCGCCCCAAACGAGCACGTTATGCCCGGGGCGCAGAATGTGCGGCCGGTGGCCGAACAGCATGCGATAGGCGGTTGCCAAGGTCAGCGTGTAGCAGGCGCTTTCTTCCCAGGTCAGGTGCTGGGGGCGCGGCATGAGCTGGCGGTCCTGCACGCGGCAGAACTGTGCGAAAGAACCGTCAGGAGTCTCGTAGCCCCAGATGCGCTGGGAAGTCGAGAACATGGGGTCGCCGCCATTGCACTCCTCGTCGTCGCCGTCATCCTGGTTGCAGTGCACAACCACTTCGTCGCCGACTTTCCAGCGCTTCACCCTCGAGCCGACCGCCCAGACGATGCCAGACGCGTCGGACCCGGCAACGTGATAGGGGTTCTTGTGTCCGTCGAGCGTGGAAATGGGAATGCCAAGAGCAGCCCAGACGCCGTTATAGTTGACGCCTGCCGCCATGACGAAGATCAGCACGTCATGGCTGTCGAGCTTCCAGGTCGGCAGCACCTCGATCTGCATCGCCTCGTCTGGCGGGCCGTGGCGCTCCTTGCGGATGGACCAGGCGTACATCTTTTCCGGAACGTGGCCGAGAGGCGGGATCTCTCCGACTTCATAGAGATCCTTCAAGCCGCCTCCAGAATTCGGGGTTGCGGATTGCTTGAACGCAACGACCTCACTCATAAACCGCTCCTTGCCGCGCAGCCGACTTTTTATCGAGTTTGCAGTGCAGCATGCCGCTTTTTTCGGCGGAGCGCAATATAGCCTTAACGTGGAGGCGGCGCCGCTTGTGTTTGATTACTAACACCATTTCCGATATTAAAGAACGGCACCGCGCCCCGGTCACCAAGAATTGTCTGCGGCGGCTGCCCCGACCAGCGTTGCGCCAGCGTGAGTTCGATCACGCGCTCGTTTTCCTTCAAGGCGTCTCCACGAACGCGGATACCCTGCGCCTCCGCCGCCGTGCGAAGTTCGATGCTACGAGCCTCGCCCTCCGCGGCAAGGATCTGAGACTGCTTTTGTGCCTGAGCGCGCGCAATCTGCGCTTCGGCTTCGGCGCGTGCTGTGACAACCTTCTGCTCTCCTTCATAGCGGATGCGATTGACGGTGTTTTCGGCGGCGATTGCGTCGTTCTTGGCTTTCACCGCAGCCTCGACCGATGCGACGAAAGTATCTGAATACCTGATTGCCGGGATTTGCAAGTCGAATATTTCGATGCCGAACAGGTCACGCACGGATTGGCTGACGGTGTTTTTAACATCGCCCGCGATCTGTTCGCGTTCCTCCGAAATCTTGACGGTGTTCCGCCTCGCAAAAAGGCGCAGCGTGCGGTCGGCGATGATCTGTTCGATGTTGTGATTGATGTCGAGGTTTCCGGAGCGTCCTACGTCATAGAGAAGCTTCAAAACCGCATCGCGCGGAATGCGGTAGGTTACACCCACGCTGATCTGCACGGATTGATTATCGACCGTGTAAACACGCAGATTATCGATGCGGAACGCATCGATCGAGACCTGGAGCTTGTCCACCTTGTCGATGAAGGGCGCCTTGAAGTGGAAGCCGGGCTGATACGGGTCCTTGCTGAGAACGGTGCCAAGACGCCTGACGCCCTGCCATCTCTGTCGGTTGCACGATAAAGAAGCAATCGCTGAGGATGAAAAGCACCAAGCCTACCGCGATCAAAAGCTTGGCTGCCCCTAAGAGACCCGGGAGCTTCGGCAGGTTTTGCGGTTTGTATGAGGGCAAATCCGTCATGGCGTCCTCCAATGTCGCCCCTATGTGCAAGGCGAAGCTAGGATTTTTCGTGTTTGCGCGGTGTCGCTTCTGTGGCACGTACGCGGAGCAAATTCCGCAGACAATAGAGGAGGTATGCTTGACAAAGGCTTTTCATCCGGCGCTCCAGAGCACCTGCGCCGCTCTCTTTTTTATCGCCGGAACCCCATTCCGGTAGTGTCTCAATTTGAAACTCAAGCCGGAGCAGAAAATCCCGGCCTTAAAGCAAGAGCACCAACGAAATTCCAGCCGGATCAATGCCTTGTATGGAGCTTGGTTGCCGCGCTCAAGGCAAAAGCTGCCGAGCTAATTGCACCACCGCCTCAGGGCGAAACGGTTTAACCATCCATCCGGTAGCTCCGGCCGCTCTCGCGTCATCTCGTTTTGCCTGCTGGGATTCCGTCGTCAGCATCACTATCGGCAAAAACTTGCAATCGGGCATTTTGCGAATTTCACGGATCAACTCAACGCCGTTCATAGCTCCCATATTCAGATCGGTAATAACCATATCTGGCTTTGCGCCACGCTTTACAGACGCAAGGGCTTGTTCGCCGCTGTCGGCCTTGAAAACAACGAAACCGGCTTTCGACAATACATCCTCCATGAGCATGAGGATGGTCGCGGAATCGTCCACAATCATGATCGTCTTAGCCATAGCTTCCCCTTCAGCGCTCATGCGCATTGGCCGCTGGCGTAAGGTATTCAATGGAAGTTAAGGCAACAGTCAGTTGAAGCTTACAAATCCCGCACAAAAGGAGTTTGTTACTGACAGTCAGAAAAGTCCTGGCATAGGCATTGGTGCGTTTGCTACATAAGGCTGGAAAATCCAGCTTGAGTTTGCATAAGCGTATCTAAAACCAGGCGAGGTAAAGACCGATCAAGCCAATTATAATCATGATCGCCTCGGCAAGACCTGGCGGTTTAATTCTAATGAATTGTCTAACTTTGCATGTAGCATAACCAGCCCCTTCCCCTGGCCCGGTTTTCTGTGGCACCTATACGGATCAAATTCGGCAGACATATAGAGGAGGTATGTTTGATAAAGGCTTTTCATCCGGCGCTGCAGAGCGCGTGCGCCGCTCTCTTTCTGATCGCCGGAACGGCATCCTCCATCGCAGAAGACGCAAAGGGAAATGTCCCCAGGAAGGCCGGCCAATGCGTTCGGACCGAGATCAGCGAACTCGGTTCGAGGCTGGAAGGAACTCCGGATAGCGGCTCGGCGATCGCCTATGCCAATGGCGTCACCGGCGTAAGCTACGATGTGATCACAGCCATTCGCCGCTCGCGCGTGGGCGATCCGGTCACGCTTTGCCTCGTTTCCGTCCCGCGCAATTGTCCGCCGGGCGACGACAGGGGCAAAGTCTATTCCGCCACGAACGGCCGGACGAAGGAGCGCTGGTCTCTCCCTGACAGCCAGCATTCTTGCGGGGGCGCGTAGAACAAACGGCGCCCTGTCAAGACAATGCCGGGAAGGCAAGCGCAGCCGTGGGGCGGATCGCTCCTGCGTCGCGGCCCGCATCGTTGACGATGACCGGGTTTAGAAAGGTCTGCAGCCGTTGCTCTTGAGCCGCCCCGAAGCAATTCAGCCCGCGAAGGATGTGGGCGGCGGCGCATTCGGCGGCGCGAGCGGCCCCGTCGTCGATCTTCAGCGCCATGCCGAGACCGAGTTCCGGCAAAGCGGCGGCGTAGACGCCCTCGGCCCCGCCCTTCACGCGAACCGAGGGAACAGCCGCCATGACTTCGGTGGTGAACCCGCCTGTGCCATTCACGTAGAACGGGTGCGCGGCCATGGCTGCGAGAAGCCGCTTTGCAGCTTCAGCCCTCGCTCCCGGCAGCTTCGACGGATCGGCAAGACGCGCCATTCCGGTCGCGAGGCTCTGGAGAGGCATGTGATAAGTCGGGATGCCGCAGCCGTCGCGGCCCATCGGGACAGCGCTTAGATCGCAGCCCGTCATCTCGGCGAGCGCTTGGGTGACCCGCTTCTGCGCCGGGTGATCGGGTTCGATGTAGCCGGACGGGTTGTCGCCGCAGCATACGCACGCCGTGAGAAAGCCCGCATGCTTGCCGGAACAATTGTGATAAGCGGCGGTGAGGGAAATACCGGCGAGGATAGCGCGCTTCGCGGCCTCGGGCGTCCGCGGCGGCTGGGGTCCGCACTCCAATGCGGCATCGCTCAGTCCGATGCGCACAAGCCATGCATTGACCGCTTCGATATGCGCGGGCTCGCCTTTGTGCGACGCGCAGGCAAGCGCCAGTTCCTTATCGGTAAGGCCGAACCGGTCCGCTGCTCCGGTTTCGATCAAGGGAAGCGCCTGCAGCGGCTTCGCAGCCGAGCGCGGGTAGATCGGCATGTGCGGGTCGCCCGCGCTGTGCACGATTTTCCCGGCCGCATCGACAACAACAAAAGCGCCGCGGTGGCGGCTCTCCACGGCCGCGCCCCGAGTGACCTCGATGAGAACCGGATTTGCGCTCACTTCCATAAACTCGTCATCCCGGAACTTGATTACCCGGATGTTTCCGCCAATTCCGTCGTCATGGCCGGGCTCCGACCCGGCCATCCAGAAAAACACAAGGTATTCAATGATATGACTGGATGGCCGGGTCAAGCCCGGCCATGACAGCGGAGCGAAAAATCGCCAATGTTTTCAAGGCTTCTTCTGCTGGCGGAAACATCCGGGTAATCAAGTCCCGGAAACGCCAAAGGAGTTACCCGGGACATTATAGAATGGACGCGATAGTTTAACGATCCCGGATACGGCCGCTCGGGCCGTTCCGGGATGACCAAGGCGTTAGAAACTCAACCGTGCCGCGCGAACGACATGCGGGAGCGCACGCACCTTGGCAATCGTCGAGTCCTGAACAGGCTCGTCAACGCTGACAAGGGCGATGGCCTTCCCGCCCGGCTCGTCGCGCCCGAGGTTGAAGGTCGCAATGTTCACGCCCTCGTCGCCAAGGAGCGTGCCGAGCGAGCCGATATGGCCGGGCTTGTCGGCATTCTCCGTGTAGAGCAGGTTCGGCGCGAACTCGGCATCGACCGGCATCCTGTTGATCTGGATGATGCGCGGCTTGCCATCCGAGAAGACGGTGCCGGCAACGGTGCGCTCCTGCCTCTCGGTCTTCAGCGTGACCCGGATATAGGTCTCATACGCGCCTTCCTGGCCGCGCTTGACTTCCTCCACCTTGATGCCCCGTTCCTTGGCGACGATCGGCCCGGAAACCATGTTGACGTGGAGGAAATGCCGCAGCACGCCCGAAATCGCAGCGGAGCTTAGCGCGCGCGTGTTCATGTCCGCGACATCGCCCGCATATTCGAGGCGGATGAAGCTTGGGGCGGTCTCGGTCAGCTGCCCGGCGAAAGAGCCGAGTTGCTCGGCGAGCCTGACGAAGGGCTTGAGCTTCGGCGCTTCTTCCGCCGTGATCGAGGGGAAGTTGACCGCGTTCGAGATGGCGCCGGTGAGAAGGAAATCCGCCATCTGCTCGGCGACTTGCAGCGCTACGTTCTCCTGCGCCTCGCTCGTGCTCGCGCCAAGGTGCGGGCTGCAGATCACATTCGGCAGGCCGAACAGCACGTTCTCCTTCGCGGGCTCGACTTCGAACACGTCCAGGGCGGCGCCGGCGACGTGGCCCGATTTGATGGCCTCGGCAAGGTCCGCCTCGACGATCAGGCCGCCGCGCGCGCAGTTGATGATGCGCACGCCCTTTTTCATCGTCGCGATGGACTGCGCGTTGATGATGTTCTTCGTCTTGTCGGTGAGCGGCGTGTGAAGGGTGATGAAGTCGGCGCGGCGGAACAGCTCGGCCAACTCAACGCGCTCGACGCCCAGATCGACGGCGCGCTCCTCGGTCAGGAACGGGTCATAGGCAATGACCTTCATCCTCAGGCCGTGCGCGCGGTCGGCGACGATGGAGCCGATATTGCCGCAGCCGATGATGCCGAGCGTCTTGGATGTCACCTCGACGCCCATGAAGCGCGACTTCTCCCACTTGCCGGCCTGGGTGGAGCGGTCCGCCTCCGAGATCTGGCGGGCGAGCGCCATCATCATCGAGATGGCGTGCTCGGCTGTGGTGATGGAGTTGCCGAAGGGCGTGTTCATCACGATGATGCCGCGGCCCGTCGCGGCGGGAACGTCGACGTTGTCGACGCCGATGCCTGCACGGCCGATCACCTTGAGGCGTTCCGCCTTGGCGAGAACCTTCTCGGTGACCTTCGTCGCGGACCGGATCGCGATGCCGTCGTACTGGTTGATGATTTCCGCGAGTTGCTCCTTGTCGAGGCCGATCTTGGTATCGGTCTCGATGCCGCGATCCTTGAAGATCTGGGCGGCGGCGGGCGAAAGTTTGTCTGCGATAAGAACGCGAGGGGCTGTCATGATCGTGTCTCCTGAAATCCAGAGACGAATGTTTGATGTCATTGCCGGGCTCGATCCGGCAATCCAGGCAGCGGGCTCTGGAGGTTCCAGCTCTGGATGGCCGGATCAAGTCCGGCCATGACGAAAGAGCGAACCTAAGCGGCCTTGGCGAGACCCGCCTTGGCGTTGGAGAAGGCCCAGTCGAGCCAGGGCATCAGCGCCTCGAGATCGGAACTTTCGATGGTCGACCCGGCCCAGATGCGCAATCCCGCTGGCGCATCGCGATAGGCACCGATATCAAACGCCGCCCCTTCTTTTTCCAGCGCGGACGCGATCTGCTTGGCTACGGCCGCTTGTGCTTCAGCTGAGGGAATGCCGGGATCGACAAACTTGAGGCAGACCGAAGTGTTGGACCGCGTCTTCGGATCGGTCGCGAGGAAGTCCAC
Source organism: uncultured Alphaproteobacteria bacterium (assembly GCA_963833565.1). Lineage (GTDB taxonomy): Bacteria > Pseudomonadota > Alphaproteobacteria > Rhizobiales > Rhodomicrobiaceae > Rhodomicrobium. The sequence continues at coordinate 135,408 of CAWHYO010000026.1, read as the reverse complement.
CCACGGGGTGCGCGCGACCCAATCGGCGATAACCTTGAAATTCGCGTCGGAGCGCGCCTTCAACGCCTTCCATCCGCCGAGGCCCTCGGCCCAGCGAAGCGCGTCGATGTACTCCTCCACGCAGAGCATGGATGGCGTGTTGATGGTCGAGCCTTCGAAGATTTCGCGGTTGAGCTTGCCGCCCTTGGTCATGCGGAAAATCTTCGGCATCGGCCAGGATGGCGTATAGCTTTCAAGCCGGACCACCGCGCGAGGCGAAAGGATGAGGATGCCGTGTTGCCCCTCGCCGCCGAGCACCTTCTGCCATGAGAACGTGACCACGTCGAGCTTCCCCCAGTCGAGGTCTTGGGCGAAGGCCCCGGAGGTCGCATCGCAGAGCGTCAGGCCCTCGCGGTTGGCCGGAATCCAGTTCGCATCAGGGACGCGCACGCCGGATGTCGTGCCGTTCCACGCAAAGACGACATCGTTCTTGAAATCGACCTTGGAGAGATCGGGCAGTTCGCCGTAGGGGGCTTCGAGAACGCGCGCGCCGGGGATCTTGAGCTGCTTCGTAATGTCGGTCGCCCAGTCCTTGCTGAAGGCCTCCCATACGAGCACGTCCACGCCGCGTGCGCCGAGCATCGACCACATGGCCATCTCGAAGGCGCCGGTGTCGGAAGCGGGGACGATGCCGATCAGGTAATCGTCCGGCACGCCCAGAACCGTGCGTGTCTTGTCGATGGCGAGCTTGAGCTTGGCTTTGCCCGGCTTCGACCGGTGAGACCGGCCCAGCTCGGCGCCTTTCAGATTTTCGAGGGAATAGCCGGGGCGCTTTGCGCAGGGGCCAGAAGAAAAATGCGCCACATGGGGGCGCGCAGCAGGCTTCGGAGCCGTCATAGCGGTCTACCCTTTCAGATAGTTGCCTCCCGGTGGGGGGAGGTGTCCCGCCACGGTTCATACGGGCGGCCGCGACCCAGGTCAAGCGAAACCGGCGCGCACTAAACCTTAGTCATAGCTGCCCGCCGTCTGGCCAAGGATTGTTATCCCGGAAGCCGCTTGCGGCTATCCGGGATCGTTACAAGCGCCGCGGTTTAAGACGATCCCGGATAACGCCGTTGGCGTTTCCGGGATGACGGTGGTGGCGGCGAACTTTGCCTAAACGAAGGGATGGATGGGCTCGGCGTGATGCTTGGTCGCGAGGTCGCCCTGGTCGTTCGTCTCGACGAGGTGCACCTCATAGCCCCAGAGGTTGGCGAGGTGCTGAAGAACGCGCTCGGTGTCATCCTCTTCGAGCGTGATCCCGTCGACGACGTGATGACGCAACTCCAGGCGGCGGTCGCCTTCCAGATCGACGTCCACGATCTGAATGTCCGGGTCATGACGCGAGACGTCGTAATGGCGGGAGAGCGCGCGCCGAACGCGGCTATAGCCCCGCTCATTGTGGATCGCACCCACATTCAGGTCCTTCTCGCGGTGATCGTCGACCACGAGGAAGAGGCCCAGCTTGCGGATGACTGCCGGGCTCAGATATTGCGAAACGAAGCTTTCGTCGCGGTAGTTCGCCCAGATGTCCTTCAGCGTGCCCATGGCATCGCCATTGCCGGCGATATCCGGGAACCAGTGCCGGTCTTCCTCCTTCGGGTCGACGCAAATGCGCTCGATGTCCTTCATCATGGCGAAGCCGAGCGCATAGGGGTTCAGCCCACCATAGCGCCGGTCGTCGAAATCGGGTTGCATGACCACGCTGGTGTGGGAATGCAGGAACTCCAGAAACGAGCCCTCGGTGATCTGGCCTTTGTCGAGAAGGCGCTGCATGATCTCGTAATGGACGTATGTGGCGCAGCCCTCGTTCATCATCTTCGTCTGGCGCTGCGGATAGAAATATTGCGCGATCAGGCGGACGATGCGGAGAATTTCACGCTGCCAAGGCTTGAGGCGCGGCGAGGTCTTTTCAAGGAAGTAGAGGATGTTCTCCTCCGGCAAACCGAGAAGGGCGCGACGGCGATCGCGTTCGGAACGCCGCTTCGCCTTCTTGGCCTGTTCGGGCACCGTGCGCCACAGATCGTTGAACAAGCGCTCCCCATGCTCGCGGCGCTCGCGTTCGCGCTTCTCTTCGGAGCGTAGATCCATCTGGCGCTTGCCGGGATAACGGTGGACGCCCTGGTTTTGCAGCGCGTGGGCCGCATCAAGCACGCGTTCCACCTCGGCGGCCCCGTATTTGTCCTCGCAAGCGGCGATGAAATTCTTCGCGAACGAAAGATAATCGAGAATGCCGTCGGCGTCGGTCCACTGCTTGAAGACATAGTTGTTCTTGAAGAAGTGGTTATGGCCGAAGGCGGCATGCGCCAGCACCAGCGTCTGCATCGTCGCCGTGTTCTCTTCCAAAAGGTAGACGACGCAGGGGTTCGAATTGATGACGATTTCGTAGGCGAGGCCCTGCCACCCCTTCCGGTAGAGGGTTTCGTTGCGCACGAACTGTTTGCCGAAAGACCAATGGCGGTAGAAAAGCGGCATGCCGGTCGAGGCGTAGGCATCGAGCATCTGCTCGGTCGTTATCACCTCGATCCTGGGCCGGTAGATGTTGAGCCCCATTTCTCCGAGACCGATTTCGGAAACGCCGTCATAGATGCGGGCAAGGGTGTCGAAATCCCAGTCAGCTCCCTTGAAGAGAAGCCCGTCGCCGGCTGCGGTAATCGTCATCAAGCCCCCACTGATGCTGCGTTGCTTTTCCTCTCGAAGAGTTCCCGGAACACAGGATAGATATCGCGCCGGTCACGCACCTTGCGCATGGCCATTGGAAGCTGCGGAGAGAGGATCAGATCGTAGGCGCGCCAGAGTGTGCTTGGCGGCTCTATCCCGCGGCGGCGTTCCTCCGGTTCGCGGCCGACCTCGATATAGGCGTAATACTGGCACAGCGGCAAAATGGAGCTTTTCAAGAGGGCGACGGTCTTTTCGTTGTCGATGGGAAGATTGTCGCCGTCCGACGCCTGCGCCGCGTAGATGTTCCAGTTCGCCGGAGGAAAGCGGTCGGTCACGACGCGAAACATTTCCTCAAGCGCGGTCGAGACGACCGTGCCGCCGGTCTCGCGGCTGTTGAAGAACGTCTCCTCGTCGACCTCTTTCGCCTCGTGGGTATGCCGGATGAACACGACCTCGACGTAGCGATAGCGGCGGCTCAGGAACAGATAGAGCAGGCTGTAAAAACGCTTTGCGAGATCCTTGAGGTGCTCGTCCATGGAGCCCGACACGTCCATCAGGCAGAACATGACGGCTTGCGCGACGGGCTTCGGGTCCTGCTCGAAGCGCCGGTAGCGTACGTCGACCGGATCGATGAACGGGATATCGCGGGAACGCTTGGCGAGGCGTGCAATCTCCGCCTTGATCGTCTGAATCTCATCGAGATCCGCTGCGTCTCCGCGCCCTTCAAGTTCTTTCAGCCGGGCTTCGAGATCTTTGAGTTCTTGGGGCTTGGGCCGTTTCAGGGCAAGGCGGCGGGCAAGGCTGTGGCGCATGGTGCGCGGCACCGAGATCATCGCCGGCGGACCGGAAGAACGGAACCCTGCGCGCCGCGGCTGGGTCTTTTCCTCGCCCATCACCTGCCGCTTTGCCAGATCGGGAAGTTCGAGGTCTTCCAGAAACAGGTCGATGAATTCTTCGTCGGACAGGGCGAAGCGGAACTCGTCCTCGCCACTGCCATCCGCGCTCGCGCCGCCACGGCCGCCGCCGGATGGCGGACGCTCGATGGTATCGCCTTCGATGTAGTTCTTGTTGCCGGGCAGAAGATATTCGCGGATGCCGCCTTTGTGGCTTCGCCGCAAAGTCGGCTCATGCACCCCATCGGCGGGGACGGTGATCTCCCCTCCCCGCCCGGCGTCGGTAATCTTGCGGCCTTTCGACGCTTCACGAACCGCATGGCGGACCAATGCCCTCGCCCTGCGAATGAACCGCTGCCGATTGCCTAAACTTTTGCCGCTCGCGTCGCGACGCCGATCGATAATGTGCACGATTCGTTAGCCAGCCTGCCTTACGCGCATGTACCATTCCACCAGTCTTCGGACCTGCCGCTCAGTGTAGCCGCGGGTCACCATCCGCTCGACAAATTCGCTATGCTTCTTCTCAGTTTCGCTATCCTTCTTCGAGCCGAAGCTGATCACAGGCAGGAGGTCTTCCACCTGGCTGAACATGCGCCGCTCGATCACCTCGCGGATCTTCTCGTAGCTCGTCCAGGCCGGATTTCTGCCGCCCCGCTGAGCCCGAGCCCTTAGTGTAAACTTAACGACCTCGTTTCGGAAGTCTTTTGGGTTGGCGATGCCGGCTGGCTTCTCGATCTTTGAAAGTTCCTGATTGAGAAGCTCCCTGTTCATGAGCTGCCCGGTATCGGAATCCTTGAAATCCTGGTCCTCGATCCAGGCATCCGCATAGGCTACATAGCGGTCGAAAAGGTTCTGCCCGTAATCGTGGTAGGACTCGAGATAGGCCTTCTGGATCTCGTTGCCGATGAATTCGGCGTAGCGAGGCCCAAGGTCGGCTTTTATGAACTCGATGTAGGTATTTTCCACGTCGTCAGGAAACTGCTCGCGGCGGATGGCCTGTTCGAGCACATACATGAGATGGACCGGATCGGCGGCCACCTCCTGGGTGTCGTGGTTGTAGGTCGCAGACAGCGTCTTGAACGCGAAGCGCGTCGAAATGCCGTCCATGCCTTCGTCCACGCCAGCGTGGTCCCGATACTCCTGCATGGTGCGGGCCTTGGGATCGACTTCCTTCAGGCTTTCGCCGTCATAGACGCGCATCTTGGCGTAGAGGCTCGAGTTCTCGTGCGCCCGGAGGCGAGAGAGAACCGAAAAGCGCGCGAGCATTTCCAGCGTGCCGGGCGCGCAAGGAGCCGTAGACAGCTCAGAAGTGCGAATGAGCTTCTGATAGATCTGCTCTTCTTCATGAACGCGCAGGCAATACGGCACCTTGATCACGTAGATGCGGTCGATGAAGGCTTCGTTCGTCTTGTTGTTCTTGAAGCTGCGCCATTCCGCTTCGTTCGAGTGGGCCATGATGATGCCGTTGAACGGGATCGATCCGATGTTCTCGGAGCCGACGTAATTCCCGTCCTGCGTCGCGGTCAAAAGCGGATGCAGCATCTTGATCGGCGCCTTGAACATTTCGACGAATTCAAGAACGCCCTGGTTCGCGCGGTTCAGGCCGCCTGAGTACGAATAGGCGTCCGGATCGTTCTGCGCGAGAAGTTCGAGGCGGCGGATGTCCACCTTGCCGACAAGCGAGGACACGTCCTGATTGTTCTCGTCGCCGGGTTCGGTCTTCGACACGCCGATCTGCCGCAGGCGCGAAGGCAGGAGCTTCGCGACGCGGAATTTTGTGATGTCCCCGCCATACTCATCGAGCCGTTTGAGGCACCAGGGGCTCATCAGCCCGGTGAGGCGGCGGATGGGGATGCCATACTCGCTTTCGAGCCTCTCGCCCATGACTTCCGGGTCGAACAGGCACAACGGGCTCTCGAAGATCGGGCTCAGGTCATTGCCCGCCTTCAAGACATAGATCGGCTTCAACTCCATCAGCGCCTTGATACGCTCGGCAAGAGAGGATTTGCCGCCGCCGACCGGGCCGAGAAGATAAAGGATCTGCTTGCGTTCCTCCAAGCCCTGCGCACCCTGCCGGAAAAAGGCGACGATGCGCTCGATCGTCTCCTCCATCCCGTAGAATTCCGCAAACGCCGGATACATGCGGATGGTGCGGTTCATGAAGATGCGACCAAGGCGAGTATCCTTGGACGTATCCACCATCTGCGGCTCACCGATCGCGGCAAGCAGCCTCTCGTGGGGCGAGGCATACATGAGTGGGTCGGACTTGCACCCTTTCAGGTACTCCGCCACGGTCATCACCGTCTCGCGCCGTGCCTCGAATGTGCGCGCATAGGTGTCAAACAAGTCAGACATCGCGACCCCGCTGATCGTCGTTGCTCCCTAAACCTGGCGTGCGAGCGCGCAACCTCTTCCGGGTTCTCTCTGCCCGCTCAAGGCCAGGATGCGTATAACCGGTTAATCCGTCCGGCCGATACTCCCCAATCAATATGTCGTGGAAGAGTGCCTTAGTTTTATGTCGTTCGTTGGATGACCAATGGAAGGGGGTCCATTCGCTTGGATGAAAATTAAGCGTCTGATTTGAAGGTCGATCCAATTCTTAAACCCGTTGCCAATCTGGAACTTTATATTCCCATGCAAACCCGGTGCCGAAAACATGCGCACCGGCGCCAACGCTTAAATGATAAGCATCGGCGACTTGCTTGAAAAGCACAACCTTTTCGAGAGATCAAGTTACGACCGTGTCACCCTGGAAACCCTTCATGCGGGAAAAGGGGGCAGCGAACACGCGAATTTTCGAATGGGGCCAAAGCCCGAACGCAAGCTGCGCCGGTTGGGAAAAACGAAAAAGAAAACAAAAAAAGAGCGCGGTTGCCCGCGCTCCGAAAAGTCCTGAAAACCCAACTACGCGATCTGAAGATTGCCCGCCGAGGTCTTGCCTGTCCGGCGATCCGTCTGGATCTCGAAGGAGACTTTCTGACCCTCAACCAAGCCGCGAAGGCCTGCGCGTTCAAGCGCGCTGACATGGACAAAAACGTCCTTGCCGCCGTCGTCGGGCTGAATGAAGCCATAGCCTTTTTGACTATTGTACCATTTCACCACACCCATATTCATGGGAAGTCCTTTCGCTAAGAGATAGTGACTGCGCCGGGCAAGCGGAGCAGCGTCTTTCGATTTTTGGAGAGAGGTAGGAACACGTGCGGCCTAGCGCGAAAGGCAAGGCGAAACGGCCCAATCGTCCGGCCAAATCGATGCGGATAACATAGTGGCCGCCGACTGCCGAGGCAACCTCAATTCGGGCGCTGCCGCGACATGTCCTCAACTATTTGCATCCCTAATGTCTAAACGTTTACTCCTTTCGGAATCGTGACGGCGCAGACCGTAGAGTTGGAAGGCCCGTCGACAACAATCTCGGCGGGAAAAGGTTCCGCCTAACTTTTAACTAATCTCTGTCAGCCTCACACGGAACACGGCTGCAGGCTGTTTCTTGCGGCCACAAGTTGCCTATTTTCCAGGCAACCTTGTTGCCCTTTCAGCGTCCACCCAGGATTGCAAAAACGGGTCGCCGACCGAGGACGGTCAGCGAGCGGCGTGACTGGATAAAAACGACGCAGCCTGACGTGCCGGGGTCCTTCCCGCCAGCGCGGGCGTATCTTTAGCGCCCTCGTTCACCTCTTGCCGGGCGGCAGCCGTCTTCACCGCGCAACGGCTCCTCTTTTCAAATTCGATCCCCGCTCCAAATGAGAGGCATGCGGAGCGAGAGCGAGCGCCAGAAGCTGGCGAACACCCGATCCGACTGGTTTCGCCTACACCGGAGGTAACTTGCATGACTCCCGAAGAACGGCAGCTTCTCAGCGCCCTGGCCCAGCGCGTCAAGAACGTCCCCCCTCAGCAGAAGGACCCTGAGGCGGAGCAGTTTATCCGCCAACTCGCGGCGGAACGCCCCGATACAGCCTATGTGCTCGCGCAGACCGTGATCATGCAGGATTTCGCGCTCAGAAACGCGCAGTCGCAGATCGAAGATATGCAGCGCCAGATGAGCCAGATGCAGCCGCCTCAGCAGGAGCGTCCGGGCAGCTTCCTGGGCGGGTTGTTCGGCAGGTCGCAATCGCCGCAGCCATCCACATCGTCTCCCGGCAGCGTACCGCGCGTGAACCCCTGGGGACAGCCGGACGCGCCGCCTCCGGGCTAGGGCGCCGGCCAGGGCCAGGGCTACGGCTATGGCCCGCCGCCGCAAGGCCCGACCATGCAGCCGTCGCAGACCGGAAGCTTCCTCCGCGGGGCAGCCGGCACAGCTCTTGGCGTTGCGGGCGGAGCTCTCCTGTTCCAGGGCATCAATTCGATGTTCTCGGGCAACCACGGCCTCTCAAGCAGCGCTCTATCCGGCATCACGCCCCAGGACAGCCTGACCGAAACGACCGTCGTGAACAATTACTATGACGATCAGGGAGGCGGCCGCGGCGATCAGGGCTATCAGCAGGCCGACTACGGTGGCGACACCGACTTCGGAGGCGATGATGATTTCGGAGGCGGAGGCGACGATTACGCGTGATGAAAAGCGTGACGCTCCAGGCGATAATGCTCTGGAGCGTCACCTCCAGCATAGCACGGCGCCGGTTTATCTAAAATGCCGGGTTTTTACGCTTAGGACATCGGGGAAGGCTTGTTACACTGGTTAACGCTGGGGGGATGAGAGGAGCGTCTATGCAGTATATTGTTGGATTGAAGCTCAAGGGTAAGACCGGGCACATTCCTGTCGTTGCTGAGGACGCGCTTATCGCGGCGCTAAAGGCCAAGGCGCAGCACCCGGACTCGACCATCACCTACGTAAGGCGGCAGAACAAGCGTGGCGATACGCGGAATCCGTCCGCGGCGCTTGCGGGGGCTGCCCTGTAAGGCATGTAGGGCCGCCGATCGAGGGCCCTACCAGTTTTCGTGGACGGAGACGTTGCCGCCAAGCTCGTCGGAGACGACAAGAGGCTGGCTGCAATCGTGATAAAACTTGTGGCGCAGATACCATCCCCACCGGGGAGGCGCCTCGCATCCGCAGACCTGCTTGCGATTGTTATGTCGCCTGACTTTAGGGGGCGGAATCTGCTGGATCTGCGCACAGCGGCTGTCCGCACAATCAGGGTCTGCCGCTGCTGGCCCGGCAAGGCCGCATATCGCGGCTGCGCAGGCGGCGGCTATGATATTTCGCATTGAGCGGGCGACCGGGCGCATCATCAGTGATCTTCGTGGAAAGGAACAAGCTCGACTTGCGCCACGGCGAGGGCCGCATTGAGGCCCGTTTGTCCCTGAACGCTGAGCGGCTGCAGCGAGATGGTGTTGTTCGACCCGCCCATCAGCACATTTGCGCCTCCGCCCACGCCCACCGAGGCATCAGCGGCAACGCCGTAATACTGGCCCATCAGCGCGCCCTCGTTGACGGGGAGATCCGTTGGGGCCAGGACGACCCAGGCGAGGCGCGCATTGTTCGTCATGCCGATATCGAGGCCGTATTTCTTGATCTGGCCTTCGTAAAGTTCGCCTTCGGTGCTGAGGCGCGAGCGGAAGACGCATCGCAGTTCCTTTGTCGAACCGAAGATAAAGCTGACGCCGCCCTTGATGCCGCAATCCAGATGCCCTACAGCCACGGTTTCGCCCGCGCCCGCCGGAGAAATGGCGGCCACTGCGCTCGTCAAACCGGCGATCATAGCGGCCTTGATCAACGTCCCTGTCATAGCCGTCTCCCTCGCAAAAGCTGATCCGACTCGTACAAGCTACGCCAAGTCCCTCTGTAGCAGCTTTCGGAAAAGAAGAAAGACGTGAGCGCGCAATAGCTGTGAGTGAAAGCCAGTATGAGAGCTGTTGCCGGCGAGGCCGAGGCTCTAAAAAAGCCCGAATTGAAGCATTGCCTTCCGCTAAGCCCGTATCAAATCAGATGCCCATGAGATATTTTCAGCTCTTAAAGCTTGGCCTTGTCTTTTTGCTGACCGCGCTTTCGACAGGGGTCGCCTTTGCGCATCCCCACGTCTGGGTGACGATGGAAACCGAAGTCTTGCTCGATGCAAACAAGGAGATCACCGGCTTCCGGCACACATGGACCTTCGATGAGGGGTACACGAACTTCGCCATCGACGGGCTCGATGCGAACGGCGACGGCATCTACAGCGAGGAAGAGCTCAAGCCTCTGGCGCAAACCAATATCGAGGCGCTGAAGGAGTTCGAGTATTTCACCTTCCCATTTCTCGGAGAGACGAAGCTTCCGATGAAGACGCCGGTGGATTACCGCCTGGACTACAAGGACAAGCTTTTGACGCTGACCTTCACGCTGCCGCTCGAAAAGCCCGTCGCTCACGAGAAGATCAAGGATTTCAGTTTCGCCGTTTACGACCCCGGCATGTATGTCTCGCTCACGTTCAGCGGTAAAACGCCTGTCAGGATTGCATCGGCAAAGCCCGTCGCATGCGTGGCGAGCGTTGGAGACCGCACATCGAAGGCCAAGGCCAAAGCCAAGGAAACGACGCTCGCCCAGCTTGGCGAAAACATCGATCCATCGAGCAACCTCGGCTACCAGTATGCCGAGCGCGTCACGATCACCTGCAAGCCCTGACGCTGTTGGCAGCCGTATTCCCCTCACCCCTACCCTCTCCCGCGAGGGGAGAGCGGAGTAGGCTGTGCTCACTGAACTCCGTTCCTTCTCCCCTTGCGGGAGAAGGACAGGATGAGGGGTACGGTCGCCTATTCCGCCGCGCGAAGCGGCGTCTGCTCGTCCGTTGCGCGGCCCTGGCCGAAGCGCTTCTCGATATAGTCCTGCACCATGGCCATGAAGTCCTGCGCCAGCGTCGGGCCGCGCAGCGTCGCGACCTTCTGGCCATCGATGAACACCGGCGCGGCGGGCGACTCGCCCGTGCCCGGCAGCGAAATGCCGATATCGGCCTGCTTCAACTCGCCCGGCCCGTTCACGATGCAGCCCATCACGGCCACATGCAGCGTCTCGACGCCGGGATAGGTTTTGCGCCACTCCGCCATGTTCGACACGAGATGCTTCTGGATGTCCTGCGCCATCTCCTGGAACAGCGTGGACGTGGTGCGCCCGCAGCCGGGACACGCCGCCACGATCGGCACGAAGGTGCGGAAGCCCATGGTCTGCAGGATCTGCTGCGCGACCTCGACTTCCTTGGTGCGCGCGCCGCCCGGCGCAGGCGTGAGCGAGACGCGGATCGTGTCGCCGATGCCCTTCTGAAGGAGGATGCCCATCGCCGCCGACGAAGCGACGATGCCCTTCGAGCCCATGCCCGCTTCGGTCAGCCCGAGATGCAGCGCGTAATTGCAGCGCGACGGCGAGCATGGCATAGATGCTGATGAGATCCTGCACGGCGCTGGCCTTGGCCGACAGGATGATCTTGTCCGCGCCCATGCCGAGGCTCTGCGCAAGCTCGGCGCTGGCGGTGGCGGAATGCACGATGGCCTCGTGCAGCACCTCGCGCGCCTCGCTCGGCTTCGCGCTCTTCTGGTTGTCGTCCATCATGCGGGCGAGCAGCTCCTGGTCGAGGCTGCCCCAGTTCACGCCGATGCGCACGGGCTTGTCGTGCTTCAGCGCGATCTCGATGATGTCGGAGAACTGCTTGTCGCGCTTGTCGCGGAAGCCGACATTGCCGGGATTGATGCGGTATTTCGCGAGCGCCTCGGCGCAGTCCGGATAGGCCGCCAAGAGCTTGTGGCCGATATAGTGGAAATCGCCGACGAGCGGCACGTCGATGCCCATCGCGAGAAGCCTGTCGCGGATATGCGGCACGGCCGCCGCAGCCTCCTCGCGGTCCACGGTGACGCGCACCAGCTCCGAACCCGCCTGCGCGAGCGCGGCAACCTGCTTCACGGTGGCGTCCACATCGGCGGTGTCGGTGTTCGTCATCGACTGCACGACGATGGGCGCGCCCCCGCCGACGGTCACGCCGCCAACCTTCACCGGAATGGTGATGTGCCTCGCCTCGCGCATGTCGGTCATGGATGCTCTCCAGGGTCGCCGGATCTTTGGTTCTACATAGAGAAAAACGCGGGCGCGCGCCAGCGTTCGAATTGGCGCGGGGGGCGACAAAATACGCCGATGGCATCGCCTTAAAAGCCCCAAATTTTATCTTCAAGGTACTTAAATCTTCTATAAATGTAAAAAAGTGCTTATCCAAAACTGCTTTAGTCTTTGAGGATGCAATGGCATCGAATCCGTCTTATCAAAAACAATTCCGTATCAGCATAAATATCCCAGGCGTGAGTATCGACGCCTTCAACCGGGGCTTGGATGGAGCCGATCTTCCTCAAACCAGATCCATCCAACGACGGGGTAATAATGACGGCCGTCTGAATCTTCCTCCCTCGAATGCGACACAATCGAGCGAAGTCGAGCTAAGTATCGTAAATTCATATCGTCAGGCATTGAATGGATTCAGAGCACGAGGCGGAGCTGTCTTGTTCCAAATAATCAGAGCGATCGATCAGAAACAAGCTGAGCGCAAGGAGCCTACTTTCAACCACGAGATAGAAAACATAAGGCTCAAGGCAACAAATATAACTTTTACAAATATAATTTCTTTCGCAAAATGCCATCGAAGAAGAAGAGATATGGCGTCGTGATTGTAAGCATTTTACCCAGGGTCGCGGGATAAATCGGCAACCGATGTATCCGTCTTCACGATTTCTTCGTTTAGCTTTCTTATTCCTTGTCATCATTATCGAAGGACTTGCAAACGCCGTCATATTCGCCAAGGGAAATGACCTGGGCCTGCTTGGCGGCTCTCTTGAAGCGCTTCTCTTTTCCGCGGTCAATGTCGTCACCGCGTTCGGAGCGGGTTACGTGGTGCTTAGAAGCCTCAACAGCAGCGACACATTCACCAAGACGGCGGCTGTGGCCGGCTGCGCCGTCGCTCTCACGCTGATCCTGACCGTCAACTTTGGCGTCGCTCACTACAGGGACTATCTCGTCGAGAGCGCAAAGTCCCAGGAGGTGCAAGCCGCGCAAGCGAAGGCGAAAGCAGAACGAGAAGCGGAAGACTTGCGAAAAGCCCTGGAGCGCAAAGAGTTAACCTCGAACTCAGGAGGCGAACCGCCCGGCGCCGGCCAATCCGACGTCAGGTGTCAAGAGGGGAGGCGAAGCATCCCGACCCCGAAACAACAAGCCACCGTCTAAAACCTGGAACCCTTTTGAAAGCTTGGGCATCCACGCCGTTCAGGAGGTCAAAAGCGGTGGTGCCACCGAGGGCGTCATTGAGCTGACTGAAAGCGAAACACTGACAAGAATATTGTCAAATCCATTCGCCTTCCAGTCCTATAGCGCAATTATACTGTTGATCCTTGGGCTGAGTATAGCGGCTTTTGCTGTATTCGAAGGATATCATTTTGATGACTTAATTCCCGGATACGGTGCCATACACAGAAGATACAGGGACGCGAGGGAGAAAAAGGATATCAAGAAAGCAAAAGTGATTAATGATATAAAAGATATATTCACGCAATACATAACAAGAATTGAGAGCGAACTCAAAGAATTCTTGGACTCTGTTGTCGATATTCGCAATTATCACGGCGAATTCCATAATATGACAAGCTTTATCGAGGATTACTCGAAATCTTTCCAGGAGCGTTGCGAGGAAGCCCTGACGGCGTACAGGTCTGCGAATGAATATGTGAGGACTGAAGCCGCTCCCCAAACATTCCTGCAATTTTCACAACTTGGCGTCGGCCCCATCCTTCCCACACTTGGGGAGCGCGAGGCAGAGCTTGACAAGCTCATGGTTCACGCCGAACAGCTGACCGAGAGAGCTAGGAAGGCCAAAATTGAGATCGTCCAAGAGCTTCAAAGACAAATCGACGCGACGAAGGCCCACATCGATGGAATAGAGCAACGTATCCTGCAAAGGATGCAAAAAGAAGCTCAAAGAGATAACATCGTCTAATCGCTTTTATGAATATCATACAGGAAGAACCTGTGAATTCATTTGGAAAACACGTCAAGGTAGACCGTCAGTCGGCGCTGGCCAGCGGCCTGTTTTTACTTGGATTCATCATCTTAGGAATGGTGATCTATCTCAATGTGGCGTTACAACCCTTGAAGCTCGATGACGATCTGTGCCTGGCCGGCAAACCGCTCGAAAAAACCTCGATCGTGATCGTCGATGAGACGGATAAGTTGTCTCCCGAGCAAGTTAACGCCGTCAGGAACCGCATTGATACCGCGAAAGAGCGCGTCAGCGAGCACGAGCTTTTTGCGATCTACCTTGTCAGAGACGCCTCCCCCAAGCAGATCAGGGAGGCGCCGCCGTTGTTCTATGCCTGCAATCCTGGAAGCGGCAATGGTGGCAATCCGGCCTATCAGAATTTGAAGCGGATGCAGAATCGTTACGATAGAGATTTCGACTCGAAATACCGCCCGCTGCTGGAGCGGCTGCTCAAGGAGCCCGAGTCGCCGACATCGCCCATCATCGCTACGCTGCTGCGAGCTGTGTCCAACAAGAGCGCCACCCAATCCGCGAGGGAGAAGCGGATGCTTCTGATAACGGATCTGTATGAGAATTCCTCCTATGGAACGCTCTACCGGCACGCCCGCGGCGCATCTGCAAACGCGCTGACGCTGGAAAAGATGTCGGCGTTGGTTCAGGGCAATGAACAGGCTCTGGCCAACACTCGGCTGCACTTGGTTTTGATCCGGCGCGAGGGCCATTGGGAACACCAGCAAGAAATAAAGGATCTTTGGCTGAAATTCTTCCGCGGCCTCAAGGTTGACGTCACCGTGGATCCCATCTGAGCGGGCGGCCTATCTTCGGCCTTTGCGCCAAGTATTAAGAAGCGGCGCAGGCGTGTTTTCGAAATAGGCCATATTGCGCGTGACGAGTGTAAGCTCGAAAACAGTTGCGGTTGCGGCGATGAAGCCGTCCACGGCGGTGGCGCATCGACAAGTGGTGGCATCCGAGCGCTTGGCTCGGCGTCCTTTACGATGGCATTGCCGATTGCGGCCGCTCCATCACCCAGCCCGCAATTGCCTGGGCCGTCACGATTATCGTGTTTGCAGCGTTCTATGGGAGCAGAGCCTTGGAAGGAGCCGAAGCCCGGTGCGCCGATGGCGGCGGCGCGTTTGTTCAGGCGCTCTACCTGTCCGTGAAGAACGGGCTCGTGCTATTCGCGGGAACCCGCGATGCGCGCGTGAATCAAGCCTATGTGTGTCTCTACGGTGGCTCCCCGGAGCAGCCGCACATTCCGCCCAGCGTTACCTTCGTCGAGACGCTGCTTCAGTTTCCAATAAGCGCCGTTCTCATTTTCCTCGGCCTGCTCGCAGTGAAGAACAGGTTCAAGATCAAGTAGACCCCTCAACCGTCGTCGCGAGAACCGCCTTCGCGCTTATCCGCGATCCTTAAACCGCTCCACCAATTGCATCCCCGACACCGCAAAACAAAAAGGGCCCCGGAGCGTCTCGCCGCTCCGGAACCCTTGATATGTAGCCTGCCCCTTGGATTAAACGCCGTACGGCACCAGCGGAACAAGTGTGATACCGATAGCTAATGCGATCGCTGTCCATTCCATGATGCCGAGGTTACGGACCATTGCCATTTTCAGTCTCCTTCGTCGCTCTATTCCTGACAGCCAAGCTAGGGTATTTGCTCATCACGGAAAACTAAGAAAGACGTGAGCTAAGCCACGCCCCCGAACGCAAAAACGTGAAGCGAAGGCTTATCGGCATGGCATTCAACGCCCCTCATCGAGCGAAACATATCGCCCAGCCCACGTGTTCAGCGGATCCGACAACCACTTTGAGGTTACTTATGAAAGCTCTCCTCGCCACAATCTTGGGCGCAACATGCGGGCTGACTTTGATGGCATCCACCGCATCCGCTGAAATCGCTTGCAATCGTGAAGGCGATTGCTGGCATGTCACGGAGACCCATCATTTCCAACCTGAACACGGGGTCGTCGTTCATCCCGATAATTGGAGATGGGCCGATCACGAGCACGACAGGTTCCGCTGGCGCGAACATGAGGGCCGCGGCTACTGGCATGAAGGCCACTGGGTCGAAATCCACTAGGAACCTGGTGGCGGCCGGCCTCGAATGAAGCCTCCGCCACCTTGCTTTCCGGGACGCCGGATGCGCGCGCAAACCAAGCCTGCGCGTGTCTCTGCACTGGCGCCACAGGGCAGCCGCACATTCCAGCCAGCGTCACCTTCGTCGAGACGCTGCTTCAGTTTCCGGTAAGCGCCATTCTCATTTTCCTCGGCCTGCTCGCGGTGAAGAACAGGTTCAAGATCAAGTAGCCTCCTCACCGTCATCGCGGAAAGCGCCTTGGCGCTTATCCGCGATCTTTGCAAACCGCAACGATGCCGGATAAAGCCCGAGCCCTTTTCCAGCATGACGAAGGAACGCGGTAAGCCGCAACGCCACCGCGAAGCGAGAGCGGGCACGGCCATAAGCGCAATCATGGTAAACGGATGGTGGCCGCGCCGATTATGCGTTAACCCGAGTTGGTTAATTTCGGCGCGCACGGATTTATTTCCGGCCTGAATTTGCATCCCAAAACACCGGAAACTGAGAGCAGCCCGCGTTCACCGGGCGCCGATAAGCTGATAACATATTGAAAACACTAAGCGTTCCAGCTTTGATCGGAGAGGTTAACGGATTGTGGCGCGGATCACGGGGCTCGCCCGTTCGACGATCAATCGCGGTGAGGACGATCTCGACGCGGAGCCGCTGGCGAAGGGCAAGATTCGCCGCTCTGGTGGCGGGCGCCGGGCCGTTGCCGAAACGAATCCGGAGCTTGTGCCCGAGCTCAAGCGCCTCGTCGAGCCTGCCATCCTGGGCGATCCCATGAGGCCCTTGATCTGGGTGTCGAAGAGCATGGACAAGCTCGCTGAGACGCTGACGGGAATGGGCCATCCGATCGGCGCCGATACCGTGCGCAAGGAACTGGTGAAGCTTGGCTTCTCGCGGCAGCACAATCGCAAGGCCGATGAAGGCTCGAAGCATCCCGACAGGAACGCACAGTTCGAGCACATCAACACAAAGGTGGTCGCGGCGCAGGCAGCCGGGCAACCTGTGATCTCGGTCGATACGAAGAAGAAGGAGCTGGTTGGCAACTACAAAAATAATAGCTCCGACTATCGGCCCAAGGGCGATCCGCAGCGGGTCAACGTGCACGATTTCGTCGACAAGGAACTGGGCAAGGCGGTGCCCTACGGCGTCTACGACGTGGCGGCGAACGCCGAAGTTCGTCAGTGTCGGGATTACGAGCGACACGGCTGAGTTTGCCGTCGAGGCGATCCGCGGCTGGCTCGGCCGGATGGGACGCCAACGCTATCCAAATGCGCAAGAGCTGACCATCACAGCGGACCGCGGCGGCTCGAACGGCGCGCGCGTGCGGCTCTGGAAGGTTGAGTTGCAGAAGCTCGCCGACGAGACAGGGCTTGTGCTCCATGTCCACCACTATCCGCCCGGCACATCCAAGTGGAATAAGATCGAGCACCGCATGTTCTGCCACATCACGCAGAACTGGCGTGGCCGCCCGCTGACGGATCGTCTCGCCATCGTCGAGCTGATCGGCGCCACGACGACCAAAACCGGATTGAAAGTTGAGTGTCTGCTCGATACGCGCACCTACGAAAAGGGCATCAAAATCAGCGACGCCGAGATGGAAACGCTCAATATCGCAGGCGATGATTTCCATCCCGAATGGAACTACACCGTTAAGCCGAGCCTCATGCCAAATTCGTAGCGGTTATTGTTCGGAGTGTCCTAAGTACACCTCACGCCATGGCGGAGCGAGAGCGGGCACGGCCATAAGCGCAATCATAGTAAACGGATCGTGCCCACGCCAACTATGCGTTAACCCGGGTTGGTTAATCTCGGCGCGCACGGATTTATTTCCGGCCTGAATTTGCATCCCAAAATACCAGAAAATGAGAGCAGCCCGCGTTCATCGGGCGCCGATAAGCTGATAACATATTGAAAACACTAAGCGTTCCAGCTTTGATCGGAGAGGTTAACGGATTGTATTTTTGGCCGGAATGGGACGCGATAAAGTCCGCCGTTTCAACTCCGAAATGCAACAAGGGGGCATAAACGGCATGGCAGAGCGAGCGGTGGATAAGGCGGGCGGGGTCAAGGGCTTGTCGCCGGAGGCGATGGGAGCGCAGCGAGCACCCTTGAGGCCGCCCGCCTTATCCACCACCCTGAGCCAGGCTGTGTATGCCGGCGGCCAGGTGAAGACTATCCTCGCGTGGGACTTCCACATCTCACCCGAGGACCACATGCCCAAAGGCTATCGTCACCTGACCTATGACAAACGCTGCCAGATCTACGCGCTCTTGAAAAGCGGATGCGCCAAAACCGAGATTGCGCAGTTGCTCGGCGTGCATCGTTCGACGATCACCAATGAACTCAAACGCAATACTGGCGGCAAGGGGTATCGCTACCTCCAGGCGCAGGAGAAAGCGTCCGCCAGACGCGCCGCCGCATCGGGCGCGCCGCGCAAAATGAAGCCCGGCCTCGTCCGCGAGATCGAGGAAAAACTGACGCAAGAACAATGGAGCCCCGATCAAATCAGCGGCTGGCTGAAAAGGCAGGGACGGGCCTGCGTCAGCCGCGAACGCATCTACCGGCACATCTGGCAGGACAAGAGAAACGGCGGCGAGCCTATGGCGCCATCTGCGCCATAGCGGCAAGAAATACAACAAGCGCAAAGGCAAAAACTCCGGCCGCGGCCTGATCCCCGGCCGCGTAGACATCACCGAGCGGCCCGCCATCGTCGCTGAAAAACGCCGCATCGGCGACTGGGAGGGCGATACCATCATCGACCGAAGCCTCAAGGGCGCGATCCTGACCCATGTCGACCGCACGTCAAAATATACAAAGCTCGCCATCCTCCCGGACAGAAGCGCAGCCTCCGTCCAAAAGGCTTGCGACGCCTGCTCTCTTGCCCATCGCCCACAAGATCGAGACCATCACTTATGACAATGGCAAGGAGTTCGCCGGCCATGCCGGGATCGCAGCCAAGCTTGGCGCGCAAATCTACTTCGCCAAGCCGTATCATTCCTGGGAGCGGGGCCTGAACGAACACACCAACGGCCTCGTCCGCCAGTACTTCCCAAAAGGCTCCGAATTCTCTACCCTCACCCCCGCCGATGTCCAACGGGTCGAGGACAAACTCAACGCCCGTCCCAGAAAGGCTCTCGGCTACAAAACACCCAGCGAGGTTTTCTTCGCCGCCGCTTGAATGCCTTGTTGCGCTTCAGCGTTGAATGGGCATCCGTTAAATATGTTTTGGGCGGGGAAATTAACCATGGCGATGCCGTTCCCCAGCGCGGCGGCGGCATCCTTTTTCGTTATTTTCGTATATATATCAATAACTTACTGACGTTAACCTCACAGCAAGGCGCTTTTTCCTAACATCCCGGCTCAAGCAGCGTCGAGGTGAGAGGTGTCAACGTCACCGCAAGGCGGACAAAGAAGAACAGGGCGGCAAGCGCGAGCACGGCTGAAGGCCTCGCCGTGTCCGGACAAAGGCCGTCGAGGACCGCTGCCGCACCTTCCTCCATCGCTGCCAGCCGCATCCGCGACATCGGTTAGTGGAGCGTTTCCTTCCGGCCTGCAATTCCATGTCAAGCGGTAGCCTGAGCTTAAGCTACAGCTTCTATATTGAAAAACTGCCGGTCTCACCTGCCGCTGAGTCAGGTTAGCTTAAAAAGCTGCCGCGGCCGGGCAGACCGGGGAAGGTTCAATGATTGGGTGCGTCGATGACATCTGTTGTGGGTGTATCTATAACTCCTGCTCCGGCATATGCCTCTAGCGCCGTACCGATGGCGGCACACGGCGTATCGGGGAGCGCCGCAGCGGTGCCGGACGTACCGGCGGCTGCGCAAGCCAGCATGCCTGATGCGCCAGGAAGTGAAGTCAAGAAATCGGCTGAGTTCGGCCTTCAGGTTCCGAAACCATTCCTCCCCCTTTTCATATCGAACACATCGAACGCGGCCCCCACGCCGAACAGTGCCTCGGCCGGCGTTGGCACCTATTTCGGCGTGGACGCGACGGGGCCAGCCAGGGAGCGGATAA
Source organism: uncultured Alphaproteobacteria bacterium (assembly GCA_963833565.1). Lineage (GTDB taxonomy): Bacteria > Pseudomonadota > Alphaproteobacteria > Rhizobiales > Rhodomicrobiaceae > Rhodomicrobium. The sequence continues at coordinate 115,766 of CAWHYO010000026.1, read as the reverse complement.
TGAAACGAATGATGCCGGTTCGGACGGCTCAGGCGATTCAAGCGCCTCCGAGTCCGGCTCCTTCGGCGCCCAGGGAACAGACAGCGGTTCGGACAATGGCCAGGCATCCGAAAAGCCGATCCCCGTTATTCCGCGCGCATACATAAGGCCGAGGATGAAGACCGCATAAGCGCCCGTCCCGAAGGTGATCCCTGCCGAGTTATCGCCCCCGCAAAACGAGCACGGGCGCGGCCACGAAGAAGAACAGCGCAGCGAGCGCGAGCACGATGGACGGCCCCGCCGCCGTGTCGAGCTTAAGCGACATGTACAGCCCGCCGAGCACCGCCGCTGCCGCCGCGAGGCCCGCCAGCGCCGCCATCTGCTCCGGCGTTTTCGAGAAGGGCCGCGCGACCGCCGTCGGGAAGATCATCAGCGAGGTGATGAGCAGGATGCCGACCACCTTCATGGCGAGCGCCACCGTCACCGCGATGAGGAGGATGAAGGCCGTCTCGGTGCGGCGCACGGGCACGCCCTCGGCGGCGGCGAGTTCCTCGTTCACGGTCACCGCCAGCAGCGGCCGCCAGAGCCAGAACAGCGCGGCCAGCACCGCCGCAGCGCCGCCCCAGATCCAGGCGATGTCGGCCTTCGACACGGCGAGGATGTCGCCGAAGAGATAGCCCATCAGGTCGAGCCGCGCACCGCCCGCGAAGCTTGCCGCGATGACGCCAGCCGCGAGCGAGACATGGGCGAGGATGCCGAGCAGCGTATCTTGTGGGATCGCGCGCTGCGCCTGGAAGCCGGTCAGCAGCAGCGCCATGGCGATGGCGGTGGCGATGACGCCGAGCGTCAGGTCGATGCCGAGCAGGAAGCCGAGCGCCACGCCCAGCAGACCGGAATAGGCGACCGTTTCGCCGAAATAGGCCATGCGCCGCCAGACCACGAAGCAGCCGAGAGGCGCGGCGAGGATTGCGGCCCCGACGCCCGCTATGGCGGCACGTGTGAGAAAATCATCGAGCATGGCAGCGCCTCGCCAGGCGAACTGCGGCGTCATCCCGAAAAGGCGCGGAACGCGGCTTATCCGGGATCGTGACACACGCTTCGGTTCGGGACGATCCCGGATGACGCCTACAGCGCCTCCGGGAGGACGAAAAGCGATCAACCATGGGAGTGCCCATCGCAGGCGACGTCGCCGGAAAGCGTGTGCGTGTGGTCGTGGTGGTGCTCGTAGATGCCGAGGCTCGCGGCGGCCTTCGGCCCGAACAGGCGCACATATTCGGGATGCCCCGCCACCGTGCCCGGCCTGCCCTCGCAGCAGACATGCCGGTTGAGACAGACCACGCGATCGCTTGCACCAAGCACGACATGCAGGTCGTGGGAAATGAGGAGGATGCCGCAGCCGCGCTTGTCGCGGATCGCGGTGATGAGCTCATAAAGCTGCGCGGCCCCGGCGAAATCCACTGCCTGCGCGGGCTCATCCAATACGAGCAATTGCGGATCGCGGGCGAGCGCGCGGGCCAGCAGGACGCGCTGAAATTCACCCCCCGACAGCTCGCTCATCTGCGCATCGATCAGGCCCTCCGCCCCGGTCTCCGCCAGGCAGGCGGCCGCCCGCTCGCGCGGCACCGCCTCGCTCAGCGACATGAAGCGCCGCACCGAGAGCGGAATAATACGATCGATCGGAAAGCGCTGGGGCACATAGCCAATCCGAAGCCCCGGCCCGCGAAGAATGCGCCCCGCCGAGACCGGCGCAAGCCCCAGCAGAGCGCGCGCGACCGTCGTCTTCCCTGCCCCGTTCGGCCCGATCAGCGTTACGATTTCGGAAGCATGGACGGCAAGGCTGACGTTCTGAACCGCAGGCTTGCCCCGGAAAGCGATTGAAACGCCCTCGGCCGCTACGAGAACTTCTCCGGCGCCCTTCGCCTCGCGGGCAGCATCCGCCTTCGAGCGCATCAGCATGAACCGCCCCGCCGGTTCGAGTCATAACATTCGGCGCAGATGCCGCTGACCTCGATCACCAAATTGCGTGCGCGAAATCCGCTTGCGTGAGAGGAAAGCTCGATGGCGCGAAAAGCATCAGGCGCGGCGGTTTCGGTGACGCACTCGCAACCCTCACAAACAAGGGTTATCGTTTGCGGGGCGCCAGCGTGCTCCGTCATGCAGGCGAAAAACGCATTGCGGCTTTCCAGGCGGTGGACAAGGCCAGCGCCCTGAAGCACGTCGAGGATGCGGTAGACGGAGACGGGCGCGAGGCGTCTGCCCTCTTTCGCCAGGCTTTCGATCAGGTCATAGGCCCTGATGGGCTTGTGGCTTCGCGCAATATGGCGGAACACCTCTTCACGCAGGGCCGTCCACTTTATACCAAGCTCCAGGCATCGCGTTTTCGCGCGGCTAAGAGCGTCATGCACGCAAAGGCCATGATCGTGATTACGGGGCGGAAAAGATACAGGCTTCTGTCCAATCATTCCAGTGATGTAATGTTATTCTGTATCCTTGGCAATTCCTTCCGCCGCAATCTTGCTCGACCTGCGCCGCATTTTCGCACCCGATACGCGTTAGGTGCACCACAGGTTGTACCGCCGGTGCTGCGCCGGCGGAATAATCCCACTGCAAAAATCAGGAGTATTTTTTTATGGTCATGATTATAAGCAAAAGAGCAGGTGCGGTTCTCGCGTTCGCGGCCGGATTATGCGTGGCGGCATCGCTTCCGGCACTCTCGCAAAGCTTCGGGTTCCGCTTCGAGGGCGACGCGCGCGGCAACGTCGAGGGCAAGCGCGCGGCCTGCGAGGTCTACGCGAAGATCTCGGAGGTCCAGTTGGACGCCAACCGCAAATACAACTGCGGCTACAACGGCCCGCGTTGGGACCACGGCATCGAGCAGCATTTCCGCTGGTGCCGGCACGTCAGGCGCGAGGCGGTCATTACGGAAGTACGTGAACGTGCCGGCGAGCTTCAGCGCTGCTTCGACCGCCTCGGCGACTTCGACGATTAGGCCTTGGAACACCGCCGCTAACGGCTTAAGACAGGCTGAGGCAGCATGACGCTGCCTCTTCTAATTGAATGATACACTTGAGCACTTTGTTAATTGCGCCCTGGCCGCTCCAGCCAACTGTCTTGAAAATTCAATAATTGTGATGCACATTTCCACTGTCGAAGTGTTGATCCTGAAGCATAACCGGAGCAATACAGAAAGAAGGGTTTTTACGCTGAGGCCTAACGTTCTTCATCATGAGTTCTCCGAACTCAAACCGCGCCGCGCAAAACGCGCCCCCGCGGCTTCCGCCTCCCTCCCCCACCTCATCACCGACGCGCTCGAGGACGCCAAGGCTGACGACATTGTCAGCATCGACCTGGCGGGCAAGACCTCGCTCGGCGATACGATGATCATCGCGTCCGGGCGCTCGCAACGCCATGTGGGCGCGATCGCCGACAAGCTCATCGAGAAGTTGAAAGAGGAAGGCGTTCGCGATACACGTGTCGAAGGGATGCCCCTATGCGATTGGGTGCTCGTCGATGCGGGCGACGTGATCGTTCACATCTTCCGCCCTGAGGTGCGCGAGTTTTACAACCTCGAAAAGATGTGGGGCTCCGACAGACCCAAGCGGGAAGCCGTAGAATAGACGAAGCGGCGAGACGGGACGGTCAGAATGAAGATATCTGTTCTGGCCGTTGGCCGGTTGAAGAGCGGCGCTGAGCAGGCGCAGTTCAATCGCTATTTCGATCTTTTCAACGCTGCCGCTCGCGGCTTGAAGATGCCGCCTATGACCGTGGTCGAGATCGGCGAAGGGCGAAGCGACTCGGTTGCGGAGCGAAAGGATGCGGAGGCTCAGGAGCTTCTGAAGAAGGTGGGAGCCTCACGGCTTATCGCGCTCGACGAGGAAGGCAAGTCGCTGACCTCCTACGAATTCATGGCCATGATCTCGCGCCTTCGCGATGAAGCGCTCGATGCGGCCTTTGCGATCGGCGGCCCCGATGGGCATGGCGATGCCCTCAAAAAAGCGGCGCACCTCCAACTCTCGCTCGGGCGCATGACCTTGCCGCACGGCCTCGTCCGCATCGTCCTTGCCGAGCAGCTCTATCGCGCGATGACCATCATGCAAGGGCACCCTTACCACCGCGCCTGAGGGTACGTGACCCGTGCGCGTCAGCCGGCATCATCCTAAACCGGCAGGCGGAATCCGAGTTCTGCGCCATTCATGGTTCGGATCTCGCTGTTCCTGCGAACCCCCGGCAGAGCCGCGTAGATTTTCAGGTAATCCTTTGCCATGCGCTCCACCGTGAAGCGATTTTCGAAAGCTTTTCGTACCCCCGTCCGATCGATTGCGGAAAGGCGCCCGACAGCAGCTGCGGCCTCCTCGACGCTGTTTACCACAAAGCCGCTGACGCCATTGTCGACGACCTCGGGCACAGACCCCGATCGAAAAGCGATCACAGGCGTTCCGCAGGCCATGGACTCGATCATGACAAGACCGAAGGGTTCTGGCCAATCGATGGGAAACAGAAGCCCCAGCGCATCGCCGAGAAAGCGCGCTTTCTGATGCTCGCCAATTTCACCCAGGTACTCCACGTTGGGATGGGCCCTGACCATAGGCTCGATCTTTTCGTTCCAGTAGTCCTGATCATGTTTGTCGACCTTGGCCGCAATCTTGAGCGGAAACCCTGTACGCGCGGCGATTTCAATCGCACGGTCCGGCCTCTTCTCGGGGGATATCCGGCCGAGAAACGCGAGATAGCCGCCCTTCGGCTCGGGCGAGAAGCTCAAAAGCTCCTTTGGAAGCCCATGATACGAGTTGCCCGCCCAGTTCACGTTGCGAGGCAGTGGATTGCGCTGATGATAGGAGATCGAAGACACCGGCACATTGGGGAATGTGGAATAGAACGGAATCAGCTCCTGCAGATCCAGGCGGCCGTGAAGAGTCGTTACGGTCTTGTCCGCGAATTGGTCGATGATTGGAAACTGGAGAATGTGAATATGAAAGTGAAGCACATCGAACTCGTGGGCGCGCCGCCGGACTTGTTCAAGCATCATGATGTGGTGCGGAATGGGATCATGCACATGCGGATTCAGGCGAAGACCAATTTCGCAGCAAGATACGAGCTCTGCGCGGGTCTTTGAGTCCCCGCTTGCAAACAGGGTTACGTCATGCCCCTGTTCGACGAGTTCCTCCGTCAGATAGGACACGATTCTTTCGGTCCCGCCGTACAGCTGCGGAGGGCAGCTTTCGGCGAGGGGCGCAATTTGAGCGATTTTCATCGGAAACCTTCTTCAGATTATGCAACAAAAGGCATCGCCCTAAGCCGAACTAGGGTGGGGCGTGCGTTGTAAACACATGAGCCACACAATAGGTCCGGCTGCGCCTCGGCTAAGAGCTTGGCCACATCTACATTTTCTAAAAATGAAGAGATACAAATATTGAGCCTGAGCCACGAAAGCTCATCTACCCCTTAATAGCTTGGCAAGCCTTGGTGCGGGCTAACCTTAAGCATAACAGCACAATCAACCGTAGTTGCCGGTTATTACTTCCTATAGTATTTCATACGGCTGAACTAATTATAACTCTGGTGCGTGTGAAGGGCGCCTCGAAGGTCGGGTATGGCTCGGATCCAGTTAAGCAAGGCAGCTGACTTCCTGAGTGGCGGCGGAGAAATGGGCGCTCTCATGCGTGAGCATAATTGGGCGGCTACTCCCCTTGGTGCGCCCGACCGCTGGCCCCAAAGCCTAAAGACGGTCATTCGCATTCTGCTTACGTCTCGCTATGCCATGTGGATGGCCTGGGGCGGGGACCTCACCTTTTTCTGCAACGATGCCTACCGCCCCACCCTTGGCGTCAAGCAGAGCTGGGCGCTCGGCGCTTCCTCGCGGACGGTCTGGGCGGAGATCTGGCCTGATATTGGCCCGAGGATCGACGCGGTTCTCAAGACCGGCATCGCGACCTACGACGAAAATCTGCTTTTGTTTCTCGAGCGCAGCGGTTTTCGCGAAGAAACCTATCATACGTTTTCGTACAGCCCGCTCGCCGGCGACGAGGGAAGCATCGCAGGGATGCTTTGCGTTGTCACCGAGGACACAGAACGCGTGATTGGCGAGCGGCGATTGAAACTCTTGCGCGATCTCGCCTCCCAGCTCGCGCTCGCGCGCACGGAGGAAGAAACCTTCGAGGCATTCCGGCTGCAAGGTCGGGATATGAAGGATCTGCCGTTTACCCTCACCTACCTTTTTGAAGGGGACCGGACAGACACGGCGCGGCTCGTATGCGCAACGGGCAGTCTGGATCCGGCCCCTGTTGGCACTTTGCCCGCGTGGGACCGCTGGCCGATTGGCGAGGCGCTGGCAAGCGGCGGTCCAGTGATGTTCGAGAAGATCTTGCAATACTTCGATCAGCCACTTCCCACGAGCCTGTATGGCTCGGCGCCCCAGGATGGCGTGCTGACCCTCCTTTCGAAGCAAGGGCAGAAGCAGCCCGCCGGCTTCATTATTGCGGCGATCAATCCGTTCCGCCGCTACGCGCCGGCCTACGCGGGCTTCGTCGATCTGCTCGCCGGCCAGATTGCAGCGAGCCTCGACAACGCCCGCGCTTATGAGGAAGAGCGCAGGCGCGCAGAGGCTTTGGCTGAGATCGACCGCGCAAAGACCGTTTTTTTCTCGAATGTAAGCCACGAGTTCCGGACCCCTTTGACGCTGATGCTGGGGCCAATGGAGGACCTGCTCGACCGCGTGAACTGCTTGGAGCCGGTAGTGCGTGGTCAACTCAGGATCGTGCATCGCAACAGCCTGCGGCTTCTGAAGCTGGTCAATTCACTCCTGGATTTTTCCCGCATCGAATCGGGCCGCGCCTCCGCCAACTTTCAGCCTGTCGACCTCGCCGCGCTCACCCGCGACCTCGCCAGCAATTTCCGCTCGGCATGTGAAAAGGCAGGCTTGAGCCTTGTCATCGACTGCCCTCCCCTGCCCGGCGAAGCCTATGTCGACCGCGACATGTGGGAGAAGATCGTACTCAACCTTCTCTCCAACGCCTTCAAATTCACCTTCGAGGGGGAGATCAGGGTCGCTCTTCAAGCAGACGGCCAGGAGGCGCGGCTCACAGTGACCGATACCGGTACGGGCATTGCAAAATCCGAAATCCCGAGGCTTTTTGAGCGCTTTCATCGCATCCAGGGCGCGCGCGGGCGCAGCCACGAAGGAAGCGGCATCGGGCTCGCTCTCGTTCAGGAACTCGTGAAGATGCATGGCGGCCACATAGCCGTCGAGAGTGAGGAAGGCAAAGGCACTGCGTTTGTGATCTCGATCCCCCTCGAAAATGCCCGCGCGCCCACGGATACCCCCGCGGCCGTGCTGCCGACGGCTCGCACGACAGCGTTTGTCGAGGAAGCGCTTCGCTGGCTGCCGGGCATTTCCGATCGCCAAGAGTTTGCGTCGGACACCGATCTCTCGGACATACCTCGCGCATCGGCCAACGCCAGGCGAGCAAGAATTTTGCTCGCCGACGACAATGCGGACATGCGCGCCTACGTTGCCCGCCTGCTCTCGGTGCGTCATGACGTAGAAGCCGCAGCAGACGGACATGCCGCGCTTGAGGCTGCCCTGGAACAGCGCCCCGATCTCATCCTGACGGATATCATGATGCCGCGGCTCGATGGGTTCGGGCTGATCAAGGAGATCAGGGCGAAAGAAAGTCTGCGTGATCTGCCGGTCATCGTCCTGTCCGCCAGGGCCGGCGAAGAGGCCAGCATCGAAGGGCTGTCCGCAGGGGCCGACGATTATCTGGTCAAGCCCTTTTCAGCGCGCGAGTTGATCGCGCGCGTCGAGGCCGCTCTTGCGCTTGCCCGGCTGAGGGGTGAAACGAACGAAGTCATCCGCGAGACGAGCGAGCGGCTGAAAGCGGCGCTGGCGGCATCGGGCACCGGTACCTTCCGCTGGAATTTCAGCGACAATACGCTGATTTGGGATGACGAACTTCACAGGCTCTTCGACATCGAGCCCGGGCAGAACCTTAGTCTCGAAAACTTCATCTCGCTCGTACACACGGAAGACCGGGATGGCGTTCGCAACCGCTGCAAGCAATGCGTATCGCAGGGCGCGGACTTCGAAATGGAATACCGCGTCATGCTGAGGCAAGGCGGAGAACGTTGGCTACTCGACAAGGGCGTGACCTTCAAGAACGAGGCCGGGCGTCCGCTCTACATGACCGGCGCTTGCGTCGACATTAGTGAGAGAAAACGGGCAGAACTCGCTCTGCGGCGGATGAATGAAACGCTGGAGGAGAGGGTGGCGGAGCGCACCGCCGAGCTTGACGCCGCCCATGAGCGGCTCATTGAGGAGGCAAAAGAGCGCGAAGCGATCTCGGCGCAGTTGCGCCAGGCCCAGAAGATGGAGGCCATCGGCAACCTCACCGGCGGCGTTGCTCACGACTTCAACAATCTCCTCCAAATCATCAGCGGCAACCTTCAACTGCTTTCGAAAGACGTGGCCGGAAACGAGCGCGCAGAAAGGCGCATCCAGAACGCTTTAACCGGCGTCTCGCGCGGGTCGAAGCTCGCATCGCAGCTCCTGGCCTTCGGACGCCGCCAGCCTCTGGAGCCGAAGGTCGTCAATCTCGGGCGCTATCTCAGAGGGCTCGATGAGATGCTTCGCAGGGCTATCGGCGAGGAAATCGAACTTGAGACTATCGCGGGCGGTGGTCTTTGGAACACCTGCGTGGATCTGGCCCAGCTCGAAAATGCGATCCTGAACCTCGCCATCAACGCGCGCGATGCGATGAAAGGATATGGCAAGCTCACGATCGAGGCGGGAAATGCCTCGCTCGATGACCAATATGCAGCACATCACCCGGACATCACGCCGGGGCAATATGTCATGATCGCGGTCAGCGACACCGGGACCGGTATCCCGCGCGAAAACCTCGAACGGGTTTTCGAACCCTTCTTCACGACGAAGCCGGAAGGCGAAGGCACGGGGCTTGGCCTCAGCATGGTCTACGGCTTCGTCAAGCAATCGGGCGGTCACGCGAAAATTTATAGCGAGTTGGGCCAGGGCACGACCGTGCGGCTGTATCTGCCGCGCACCCGCGCGGAGGAAGACATCGCGCTTCCGAAAGACGCCAGCGCCATCGCAGGCGGGACCGAGACGATCCTCGTCGTGGAAGACGATGAGGGCGTACGTCTTACCGTCGTCGACATGCTGGCTGACCTCGGCTACCGCGTCCTCAAGGCCAAGGATGCGCTGGGAGCGCTGGTTGTGATCGAAAGCGGCGTGCCCATCGACCTGCTCTTCACAGACGTCGTCATGCCGGGGCCGCTCCGCAGCACGGAACTCGCCAAGAAAGTGCGGGAGCGGGCGCCCGGCATCGCCATCCTGTTCACGTCGGGATACACCGACAACGCCATCGTGCATGGCGGCCGCCTCGACGAAGGCACTCACCTGTTGAGCAAGCCCTACACGCGCGAAGCCCTAGCCCGGAAGATCCGCCATGTCCTCGGCGAACACGTCAAAAAAGATGGCATGGACGGGCATTCTCATAAGCCGGTCGCGATCAAGAACGCGCAGCAAAGGCCGCTTCGCATTTTGCTGGTCGAAGACGAACCGCTCATCCGCGCAGCGACAGCCGATTATTTGGCCGAACTCGGACATACCGTCTTCGAGGCGAAGGATGCCGCCTCAGCCCTGAAGGTTCTCGATGCGGATAACGTCGATCTGTTGCTGACCGATGTTTGCCTTCCAGACCAGACAGGCATCGAACTGGCACATCAGTCTCTCGACCGCTTCCCCGGCCTCAAGGTCGTGCTCGCGTCAGGCTACAGCAGCCTCGTTGACGGCGCACCGGACGGCCGCCTTTCCGATGCGATAGTCCTGACGAAGCCCTACACAATCGACACTCTTGCCACGGCACTCAAATCGCTCTCGTAGTGAGCGTTACATCTGAGGCTGCGCAGGAGCTGCTGGAGGAGCGTCCGGCTCCGCGGGGGGCGCCGGCGGCTCTTCTTTCGAGGTCCTGCGCGTCCCCCGGAAGCTGCGGGCCAAGCTCTCCAGACCGTCACGAAAGCGCTCGATGCCCCGCATCACCGACTCGCCACGCCGCAACCGGCGGTCCAAAGCCGCCATCGTTCGCGCCATGCCGGGGTCGTCGTCTTCCAGCCAGATGGAGAATACGCGCGCGTAGATCGACAAAAGCCCCTGTACACGCAATAAACCTGTTCCGCCCTCCCCGCTGATGCCGGCCGCGGCCAGCATCCAATATTGCGATTTGAGCGCGGGCCGCATCTGTCCAAGCGATCGGCCAGGCTGGAGCCGACATCCTCGCGAATGCGCCGTATCGCGGCCTTGTAGGGCTGCATCACCTCGAAGCGCGTGAGCAGCACGTCGAAAAGGCGGTCGCGCGCGACGTCGGGGCCGGGAGCCGGGAACTTCTCGATGACCGCCATATCGATCGCGCGCGAAAACGCGGCGAGGATCTGCGCCTTGCTCTGGAACTCCTTGCGAAACTCCGCGAGCGGAACGCCAGCCTCGGCCGCGATCTCGCCCAGGCTCAAATCGCGCCAGCCCCGCGTCTCCGCCAGCCGCAGCGCCGCCGAGATGATGCGATCGCGGTTCGTCGTCCCTTCCAGCATGTTCGCTCTCCCTTGCAAGCCTCCCTTGCTATATCGAATTCGTTGACGCGGCATTCAACGGGAGGCTCCGATAGACCAACTTGGACCAAATTGCGCTTGGCTGCATTCCGAAGACCGGATGTTAGGAAGAAGCGCCTTGCCGGGAGGGTAATAACATTAAGTCATTGATTTAATTGGTAAAATGTAACCAGGAGAGCGTACCGCGGCAACAGCGAAAGGCGTCAGCATGGTTAAAATGACCGGCTGAAACATATTTAACGGCGCCGTTTCAACTCCGAAATCAACAAGGGGGCATAAACGGCATGGCAGAGCGATCGGTGAGGTAAGGCAGGCGGGGTCAAGGGCTTGTCGCGGGAGCGATGCGAGCTAAGCGAGCACCCTTGAGGCCGCCTGCCTTATCCACCACCCTGAGCCAGGCTGTGTATGCCGGCGGCCAGGTGAAGATTATCCTCGCGTGGGACTTCCACATCTCACCCGAGGACCACATGCCCAAAGGCTATCGTCACCTGACCTATGACAAACGCTGCCAGATCTACGCGCTCCTGAAAAGCGCACACGCCAAAACCGAGATTGCGCAGCTGCTCGGCGTGCATCGTTCGACGATCACGAATGAACTCAAACGCAATACTGGCGGCAAGGGGTATCGCTACCTCCAGGCGCAGGAGAAAGCGTCCGCCAGACGCGCCGCCGCTTCGGGCGCGCCGCGCAAAATGAAGCCAGGCCTCGTCCGCGAGATCGAGGAAAAACTGACGCAAGAACAATGGAGCCCCGAGCAAATCAGCGCCTGGTTGAAAAGGCAGGGACACGTCTTTGTCAGCGGCGAACGCATCTACCGGCACATCTGGAAGGACAAGAGAAACGGCGGCGGCCTTTGGCGCCATCTGCGCCATAGCGGCAAGAAATACAACAGGCGCAAAGGCAAAACCTCCGGGCGCGGCCTCATCCCCGGCCGCGTGGACATCGCCGAGCGGCCCGCCATCGCCCAAGAAAAACGCCGCATTGGCGACTGGGAGGGCGATACCATCATCGGACGAAGCCTCAAGGGCGCCATCCTGACCCACGTGGATCGCACGTCAAAATATACAAAGCTCGCCATCCTCCCGGACAGAAGCGCCGCCTCCGTCCAAAAGGCCTGCGACGCCTCGCTTCTTCCCATTGCCCACAAGATCGAGACCATCACTTATGACAACGGCAAGGAGTTCGCCGGCCACGCCAAGATAGCAGCCAGGCTTGGCGCGCAAATCTACTTCGCCAAGCCTTATCATTCCTGGGAGCGGGGCCTCAACGAACACACCAACGGCCTCGTCCGCCAGTACTTCCCAAAAGGCTCCGAATTCTCTACCCTCACCCCCGCCGATGTCCAACGGGTCGAGGACAAACTCAACGCCCGTCCCAGAAAGGCTCTCGGCTACAAAACACCCAGCGAGGTTTTCTTCGCCGCCGCTTGAATGCCTTGTTGCGCTTCAGGGTTGAATGGGCACGGACTTTATTGCGTCCCATTTGCGGAAAAAATACACTTGATTAAACCTATTTAACGGTCTTGGAAAGTCTAGCAGTTTCAGTGGTTTATCCGCTTCCCGCCCTATGCGGTCCGCTCTCCTTTTACCGCCAGTTTACCAGTTCCGGGCGCAAATTCAGGTGGGAACTAAATCCCTGCGCGGCCGTTAACCTTGTCGAGTTAACGCTTATTCGGCCCGGCAATGATCTGTTTACCATCATGCGGGCCTTGCGCGCTAAGGGTCTCGTCAGATGATGAAAGAGAGTTGTGCGAGCGATTTCCTTCCCGGGCTAGGCCGTGATTCGGTTCGATTTCGAGTGTGCCCGCTAGCTGGGGGTGAGCCGCCTTCATGGGATCGCAAAAAGCCGCACCTATGGACTTGTCCGACTTTCCTAGTGCTTTTGCAGCAGACGACAAGATCACCATTACCTAGTACGAGTTTGACAGCCTTTTAACAGCGGACTCCCGCTAACCCTGATGTCGCCGTTAGAAGGCTTATATCCTGCTGTCAACATTTCGTAGGAGCCGCCATGGTCGTTGTGCTCACATAGCAACCCCAGGCAAAAACTTTCGGGGGGTGCCGTAATAGAGGTTCGCACCTAGTTTATCCCGGGTAGGATCACAAAATCAGTTCGTTTGTTATTTGCTTGGCTTCAGTTGGCAGGGGCGAAAAAATTAACGGCGCACGCAGAGATTGAGATGTTTATTTTACCCAATGTTGATATCCGAGTTGTTGAAGGCTTCTCCGGATTGAGCGCAGAGGAGCGCTCCGTGTGGAATGGTCTTTTTGAGAAGCAGTCCGACTCCCTGCCGTTCCAGTCGTTGTATTGGAATGAAGCTTGGTGGGAGGTGTTTGGGCGGTCATCGCGTCTGATCGCTAATGACGCCGTCGTTTTCGTTCTGAGCCGCCATAGTGAAATCATCGCTTTTTTCCCGATGATCCGCGTGACGCTGTCAGTGCTTGGCGTCGCGTTACTGAGACACGTCAAACCCGTGGGGAGCGATCCCAACCTCACCGAAGTCAAAATGGGCATTGTGCGCGAAGGTTGCGAGAGGGACGCCTATTCCGCGCTCGTGGGTTATTTCAAGCACCATGGCCGTCGAGGGGAACTCATAACCCTTCCAGCCATGCCGGCCGAAGTGGCCGGCGCCGGCGACGCGCTGTGTATCGAGCACCCTGGGGTGCCTGTGATCGAGGGTTTTATCATCCCGCTGGCGGACGATTGGACCGCATTTCATCGCCGGCGCAAGCGCAACGTCAAGGAGGCCATTCGGAAGTGTCACAACAGCCTCAAGCGCGACGGTCTCAATCCCGATTTCATCTGCTTGAGCGACTCCGCCAGCATTCGGGACATGCTTCCAGAGTTCTACCGGCTTCACGCCAAGCGTGCGAGAAAACAGGGCGGGGTCGAACATCCGGATTATTTCCAGTCGGAAAAAGCCCGTTCGCTCATCGACCTTCTGACGAGCGACCCGGCGAAATCCGGTATCCGCATGTTCGCATTAAGGGACGGCGACCGGGTGATTGCGGCGCGTCTTGCGTTCGAAACTCCACAAAGAACCTATCTGTATTATTCCGGGTATGACCTTGAATACGGAAAATACAGCATTATGACCAAATTGGTCGTCGAGGTCCTGAAGCGAAGCATCGCGCACGGGCAGCGCGAGGTCCACCTGTCGTTCGGCCGCGACGTCTCGAAGACACGGTGGTCCCCCCGGGAAAAAGCGTATAAACAATATCTAATGGTTCGGAGTTCGCTGCGCGGTCGACTAATAACGGCCCTTTACATGAAGGGCCCAACAAATGCATCGATCCGCTCATACTGGTTAAAGCACTGGACGGCGGATTTATTAGAAAACATGAACAGCAGCCTGAAAGGCAAATGGGCTCTGTTGCTCGCTTTTTTATTGGCGATGGCCTTCGCGATATGTGTTTCGGAGGCAGATCCACCATGAGCCCGATCACGGCCACTCCGCTGTGGCGGCGGAGGAATGGCGCGCCGTATCGTTCGGCTCTATCTATTCGACGGGCGAGGGAACTGAGCCAACCAGTTTATTTCTGGCTTTCAGCAGCAGGCTGGCGGCCTTCATCGCAAAAAATTCCATCGCGCCGAAGCGGGCGCGATAGTTGGCGTGTATGATCCGGTAGCTTTCCTTGAATTGAGCGGCGACGCCATTGTTGATCAGCGAAGAAACGCCGCAGCGGCGTTCCAGCAGCACCACGGGAGTGTAAAGGAACCCGAAGGTGCGGATCGCGCGCAAATACATTTCGACGTCTTCGCAAAGCGCGATCTTCACATCAAAACCCCGAATAGCCTCGAAGGCGGATTTCCTTATGACACAAGAGCTGCACACAAGCAGCGTGCGGATGAACAACAGGTGCATCACAATGACGTGCCGCCTTTTCTCGTGGGCCCAAACGGCTTTGGAGCCGGCGAAATAGGCTTCTTCGTGCTTCAGCGCCTTTGGGTTATCACCGAATGGCCGGACATCGGCGACGGCCACCGCCGCGCCGCTCAATTCGAGTGCCTTGACCATTGCCAGCAGGGACTCCGCAACGACGCGATCATCGTCATCGAGAAAATAAAGGTATTTTCCCCTGGCTTCGCTCGCCAGCCGATTGCGGATAAGCGCCGGGAATTCCGCCGGTTGGCTGCGGATTTTTCCAATAGCGGATACGCTCGTCGCCGAGAGCACGAACGATGGCTTCGGCCGATCCCTCCGGCGAATTGTCGCCGATCAGCATCTCCCATTCGATCCCCTCGATTTTTTGCACACTGCCGATGGCTTCCGCCAGAAAGGCTTCCCTTTTGAAGGTGGGAGTGATGATGGACAGAGAGATCATGGAGCCCCCCAAAGGCGCGCGCGATAATCCGCTGCCCGGATATTAGCGGCTTTTGCTTAAGCAGCGCAGCTTCATGAGACCGTGGCCGAGCATCGCCATCAAGCGCTCAAGGTCGGCGTCATGCACGCCAAGCTCGCGCAAATGCAGCATGGTGTTGACGACATAATCGACGTTCCTGCCCGATACGCCGGAACTGCGCCGCACGATCCAGGCCTGCACCTCCAACGGGATGCGCCCCGCATATTGCGGATTCCGGCGGTCGACCATGAAACACAAGGCGTCGACGTTTCGCGCGCTACCGTCCAGCAGTTTCACCGGCCGCATCGTGGCATGATAGGTATTCGTGACGTTTTCCCGCCGCTGCAGGTAAATCCGCGTACAGAGTGCGTGCCGCGCCGCCACCCGGAAGGCCATGCCTTCGCATTTACCGCCCTTATCGAGGCCGAAGACGAGCCCGGGCGCGGCGGGAGCGCCCCGGTGCACCACCGAATAGAGGCAAAGCCCGCGATGGGCGCCCTCGATGAGCGCGTGCGAAGCTTCTTCGTAGCGGAAACCGGGCCGCCACATCAGCGACCCATAGGCAAAAACCCATAAATCCAATTTTATGATCCCGAACTAGCACGTCTCCCCGGACAATAACGCGAAGCGGATGCGCGATCCCGATCTAGGCAGTTTTCTTTTGTGGAATTTTCCGGCCGAAGTCAGGCGCGGGCGTCTCCTGGCCCGCATCGATGATGCCCCGGCGGATGGCGCGCGTCCGCGCGAAAAGATCGAAAAGCGCATCGCCATCGCCCCAGCGGATGGCCCGCTGCAGGGCCGCGAGATCTTCCGTGAAGCGGCCCAGGATTTCCAGCACCGCCTCCTTGTTGTTCATGAAGATGTCGCGCCACATGATCGGGTCGGAGGCGGCGATGCGGGTGAAATCGCGGAAGCCGGAAGCCGAGAACTTGATCACCTCTTTCTCGGTCACGCGCTCGAGATCGGATACCGTGCCCACGATATTGTAGGCGATCAGATGCGGCACATGCGAGGTAACCGCCAGCACAAGGTCATGATGCTCGGGCGTCATGATCTCGACCATGCTTCCGCAGGCTTCCCAATAGGCCTTCAGTTTATCGACCGCTTCCTCATCCGCATCCGGCAAGGGCGTCAGGATCGTCCAGCGATTGTCAAAAAGCTCGGCGAAGCCCGACTCGGGGCCGGAAAATTCGGTGCCCGCGATCGGATGGCCGGGGATGAAGTGCACGTGCTCCGGCACATGCGGGCCGACATCGCGAATGACGGCCGTCTTGACCGAACCGGCGTCGGTCAGGATCGCACCCTTCTTCAGGTAAGGCGCAATCTCGGCGGCAAGCGTTCCGAAAGTTCCGACCGGCGTGCACAGGATGACGAGATCGGCGCAGCGAACCGCATCGGCCGGGCGCTCGTAGACCTCGTCCGCAAGTTCGAGTTTGCGAACGGCGGCGCGCGTGGCTTCGGACCTGGCGCACGCGGTAATCCGCGCAGCAAGGTTCGCCCGGCGCATGGCGTGGCTCAGCGATGAGCCGATAAGGCCGACGCCGATCAGCGCCGCTTGTTGAAACATCGGTTTTGTCATGAGCGGTTCTGTTATCCGAGGCTCGGCGCGATGACCAGTGCTATTTGCCGGCTTGGCCGCTTTGATCTGTCACGCTCCCTATATGATGCCGCGCGCCTCGGAGGCTCAAGCCCCGGTTTCTCATCTCCAAGCGCTGTGCACAAAGCTTTCAGACTTTTTCGCATACTCTTGTTTTTCCCGGCGCTTCACCCGCTGCCGGAGCCTTGGTTGTGCCCGCGATCCGCCGCAATCGCAGCGCGGTCTCTTCTCGCTTTCGCCACGTTGCGGTTCCGGTATGTTCGTGCCGAGGAGAGTTGCGATTCGCTTTGTAGAAAGGTTTTAGCCGTCATGAAAATAGTTAGGTTTATGACCTGCGCAGCGCTCGCCGGCTCGGTGGTCATGACCGCTCATGCTGGAGCCGCCGGCGCAATGGTCGCAATGCCCGATCCCTCGGCAGGAAGCGTTGAGGGCGAGGCGCAGACCCCTATCGTGCCCGTTCAATATAATGACTACGGACGCCCTGGCGGCTGGAATGGCGGCCATGCGGGGCCTGGGGGTCCGGGCTGGCGCGGCGGTTTGCCTGGCGGATGGTATGGCCGGCCGGGATGGTACGGCGATCCCCCCGGGCAGCCCCGGAGCTACCCCTCACAGTGGGGAGGTGGCTGGTACGGGGGATGGTATCAGCCCTATTGGGGACAAGGCAACTGGTCCAGCCCCAACTGGACCTACGGCTCCGAACATTATTGGGGGCACTACCCCGCTCCAACCGCGTGCGGCCCGAATGGATGCGGGCAGGACTATGTTCCTCTGAAATAGAGCAGCGGATCAGGCAGCGGCCGTTGGCGGGCCTGCTGCCTCCAGTTCCCCGGATTCTGCCTCGGTGAAAAGTCGGCTGCGGGTCAGGAACCGCAGCCCTTCCGGCGCTTCGAGCGAAAACCCCGCCCCGCGCCCCGGCACGACATCGATGATGAGTTGCGTGTGCTTCCAATATTCGAACTGGGCCGCGCCGATATAGAAATTGCAATCGGCAATCCGGCCGAGGAATACATCCTGAGGGCCGACGCGAAAATCCCCGGCGGGATAGCACATCGGCGCGGAGCCATCGCAGCAGCCGCCTGATTGGTGGAAGAGCAGCGGCCCATGCTGCGCCCGCAGCCTTTCCACGAGCCTCGCCGCTTCGGGCGTAATCTCAACGCGATTGACCATGGACGCACCTTCTAAAACATCCTGCGTTTGATCGGAAGCGGAGTGTCCCGATGATCGTCGCCCCGGAATGCGCCTCGACGCATATCCGGGGCCGTCACAAATCGAAACGCCTGTTACGATCCCGGATACGACGCAGGCGTCGTTCCGGGATGACGAGGCCTTGCCTCTGAATTGCGTCGCTCCAGGGGCCGATTTTGTGCGCTCCGCTCCAAGGCATGAACAAGGACGCAGGCCTTGCGATCCGCGTCCCTGCCTCGAACTCCTTAGAAGAAGCCGAGCGGCTTGCGTGGAATAGCTGACCAGGATGTTCTTGGTCTGCTGGTAGTGATCGAGCATCATCTTGTGGTTCTCGCGGCCGATGCCCGATTGCTTATACCCGCCGAACGCCGCGTGCGCCGGATAGGCGTGATAACAGTTCGTCCAGACGCGGCCCGCATGGATCGCCCTGCCCATGCGGTAGGCGCGGTTTCCGTTGCGGGTCCACACGCCAGCGCCGAGCCCGTAAAGCGTATCGTTGGCGATGTGGAGCGCGTCCGCCTCATCCTTGAACGTCGTCACCGAGACCACCGGCCCGAAAATCTCCTCCTGGAAGACGCGCATCTTGTTGTGGCCTTCGAGGATCGTCGGCTCGACATAGTAGCCTTGGGCGAGTTCGCCTTCGAGCTGGGCGCGCTTGCCGCCGGTCAGCACTTTCGCGCCTTCCTGCTTGCCGATGTCGATGTAGGACAGGATTTTCTCGAGCTGATCGTTGGACGCCTGCGCGCCGATCATGGTCGAAGGATCGAGCGGGTGGCCCTGCTTGATCTTCTTCACGCGGTCCACCGCCCGCGCCATGAACTTGTCGTAGATCGATTCCTGGACAAGCGCGCGGCTCGGGCATGTGCAGACCTCGCCCTGATTCAGAGCGAACATTGTGAAGCCTTCCATCACCTTGTCGAAGAAGTCGTCATCGTGATCGGCGACGTCGGCGAAGAAGATGTTCGGCGATTTGCCGCCGAGTTCCAGCGTAACCGGGATGAGATTGTCGGAGGCGTACTGCATGATGAGCCGCCCCGTCGTCGTCTCGCCGGTGAAAGCGATCTTCGCAATCCGCTTGCTCTGCGCGAGCGGCTTTCCGGCCTCGACGCCGAAACCGTTGACCACGTTCAAGACGCCCGCAGGAAGGAGATCGGCAATGAGTTCCACGAACACCATGATGCTGAGCGGCGTCTGCTCGGCTGGCTTCAGGACGACGCAGTTGCCTGCTGCGAGCGCCGGCGCGAGCTTCCACGTCGCCATCAGGAGCGGGAAATTCCACGGAATGATCTGGCCGACCACGCCGAGCGGCTCGTGATAGTGATAGGCCACCGTGTCGTGGTCGATCTCGGAGATGCCGCCTTCCTGGGCGCGCACGACGCTGGCGAAATAGCGCCAATGGTCGACGACGAGCGGCAGATCGGCATGGGTGGTTTCGCGGATGGGCTTGCCGTTATCCAGCGTCTCCACGAGGGCGAGCAGGTTGAGGTTCGAACTCCACCCTGTCGGCGATCCTGTTCAGAATAAGGGACCGCTCCTGAACGGGCGTCCTGCCCCAGGCGTCTTTCGCCTTGTGAGCCTCGTCGAGAGCGCGTTCGATGTCGGTGGCCGACGAGCGCGCCACCTCACAGAGCTTCTGGCCGGTGATGGGGCTTGGATTATCGAAGTACCGGCCTTCAACGGGAGCGACCCATTTGCCACCGATGAAGTTGTCATACCGGTCCCTGATCAGAACCTTGCTCGATATCTGCTCGATTGCCTGCTGAAACATTAGGGTTCCTCCTTTATTACTGGCGCGGTTCTGCGCCGGTTTTGGCCTCATTCATTGTGAGGCATGTTCTTTTGCCAAGGGAAGCTTTGGGAATATTGGAGAACGCCCGCTTACCGGCAAGACAGCCGCCAACGTCCGAAGTAGGGGCTGACGAAATTCATGATGCGCTGTGCGACTGAACGCGTCAACCTGACGCGTCGCAGGACATTCGCGCGACAGTCCAAGCCTCTGCCTGCCGGTCACTCTGTAACCCTTGGGATAGTTAAAACGGGCTTAAGATTGGTTTTGTTTTGCAAAAACTAGGTATTTATCTATATAAGTAGTTCGAGACGCCGGCGCTTGCGGTGGCGCTCCACATCCAAGCAAACATCTGTGGCTTCGCCAACGCGGGCGAAGGCTGTGGCGGGCCGGAAGCTGCCGGTGTGACCTCAAAAGGCTCTGTCTCATGGTATTGCCGACGTCAAGATCCTTGCTTTCCTGCTTGTTGCAGGCGCGTTTAATGCTTCACCTCGATCTCTGCCTTTTGCCAACAACAGGATTGCTGGGTGGTCCGGGGAGTCGACGGATTCAGAATGCGCTGCAGGCGTCCTCATGCCGACGCTGATGGGCGGCATCTTACTTATACAAATTGTTCTGAAATGATTTATCGAGCGCTCCTCCCTTTGGAGCCAAATGAACCGTAGTTCGCATTTAGTTGTTAATTCCTGCGTTTAGGGACATCAAACACGTGCACACTTCGTGCGAGTCGGTCACCTAAGAAAGAAACCATTGGCAAGCTCTTATTAAGCCTTTAGTGTCGCGCGCAAGCCGTAGCCTCTCGCGCGTTTAGGGCCGTGAAAGTCGAAGCTGGAGAATATACAGATGGCTGAGGCCGCCAAAATTTTGGATAATTCCGCAACAGCAGCGGCGGAATTGCCCAGGTCTCGTAAAAAGAGAGGAACTGGCTCCTCAAACGGGGCCTCGGGTAATGGCAAATGGAACCCAGCCCTGACTTCAGCGGGTGATAAGACTGGGAACGCGATACAACTCAACCTCTACGGCGACTTGAAGACCGCTCGAGAAGCTAAATTCGGGCATGATGTTTCCTCCCAGCGATTTGATGATCTAGACAAAAGCTGCATCGAATTCGCCATTGATTGCTTGAAGTATAAGCGAAAAAAAAACATAGCCATAGACCTGGGCTGTGGGTTGGGGATACAAGGTCTGAGGCTGGGTCTTCTTGGTTATGTGACGCATGTCTACGATATTGCGCCATTGCCGCAGGTTATTCGTGAAGTCAATCTTCACTATCCTTTGTGCAAAGTACGCTCTCTCAGAACGGATCTGAGAGGTATCAAGAAAAACCAGTTTCCGCAGTCGGCCGACATAGTCTATTCACAGCGCTTTCTGCATTATCTCCGCTATAATGATGCGAAGATGTTACTGCACAAAATATTTGAGGTCATGCGCAATGATGGCAGATTGTTTCTATCTGTTTCAGGATTACACTCAGAGATTGGACAAAATCATCCACATCGCGAGGTTTCGATAGAAGAACGCTACGCAAAACTTCCCACTGAACTTGCTGCCCACCACGATATTCACGAGGCCATGTGCCCTTACTCAGAGGGTGAGCTTGTCACACTATGTCGATCGGTTGGATTTTCCTGCCTCAGTGCGTCCTGTTCCGAATTCGGAAATGTGAAAGGCATATTTATAAAGTAATGAGAGCGTGAGGGTTGAGTAATGACGGTGCTTGTTGTAGGGTCTGTACTGCTAGATGTTATTGCGACCTACAAGGAAGATACCCCTCCTAACCAAATTGACATAACTGGTACTTTAGATGCTTACCGTATTGGCGGCAAGGCGTATAATGTTGCGCATAACCTAGTAAGCCTAGGTTGCCGAACTAGATTAATGACGTATTTGAGTGGGAAAAGTTTTTCCACTAGCTTCTTTCGGAAGAAACTCCAGGAGGAGGGTCTTCTTGGTGACTTTGTTTTTTTTCGCAATAACTTGCCGGAGGGAGCATTTGTAGCTCATCGTAGGGGAAGCGTTGTAGAAAGGGCTGTTACCTCTACCGTAATCCAGATTGTAAACATCCCTCTTGGGGTGATCGAGAAAGCGCTAGAAGGTGTCAAGCTACTTGTACTAGATTGCAGTCTGTCACCCTCCCAAATAAGCGCTTTTTGTAAATCTGCCAAACAGAAAAGCTTGGGCATCATTATTCTGGGCACCTCCGACAGTAGAGTTCCCTCGCTTCTATTTTCTGAGCTTGACCCCTACTCAATTGATGTCTTGATTTTAAATAAGGCCGAGTTCCGAGCGCTTTGTAAGAAAGTAGCGAAATTGGGCAGTAACAGGGCAATTTTCGACGATCCAAGAAAACTTACTAAGGAAACGATTATCGACATTTGCAACAATTTCTACGCTACTAATGTGATTGTTACTCTAAGCGAAGATGGCATGGTTATCTTAGATAAGGCCGGGGGAAGTCAGAGTTTCGATGGACCCTCGAAAGGGCAACCCGTTATCTCAACCACTGGTGCGCGCGACGCACTTTCTGCAGTAGTTGCTGGTCACTACTTGAATAACTCAGGCTTTGATTGGGCTAAGGTGAACAGAGAGATCAGACCCAGAGTGCTTTCAACCCTACTTTTTCAGGGTGCGACGCCGAATTGCGAGGCGCTCCTAGAAGACATATAGGCTTTTCACCCGCCATCGGTTAGTTTAGCAAAATTTGCAAAGGCGGGGGGGGCTCGTCCGTGGGCTCGGATATCTTTATTGCGCATTCCCGGGAGGATCTCCCGTTCGTGGATCACTTTGCTCTTGCGCTTGAGAGTGCTGATTTAACGGTCTGGCGAGACATAGATGTGGCCGAAGGGGCTATCTGGCGGGATGTTATTCTAGAACAGATAGAAGAGGTTCGATTGGTCATTGTGCTGTGGTCGGGCCCTTCTGTTCATTCGGAGTGGGTAAGGGCCAAGGCGCAGCTTGCCGCTGATAGAGGTAAGTTATTCCAGATTCTAATCGAAAAGGTTTCTATACCACTCGGTTTTTCTCATTATAAGCACCTGGACCTATCTTCTTGGAGCGGATCACCCAACGATCCCGAGTTAGCTGCAGTAATAAGACAGCTACACGTTCTCATCCGGAGTAACTCTCGCCTACCTGACCTCAGCCCCAAGCAGGTTTTTGCGCAGGGGCAGGGATTTGCACCTGCAAAAGGAGCTTCTTCTACTCGGGTTTTTATCGCCCACGCCAGCGCGGACAAGCGCAGATTAGCTCCCATCCTGAAGGTGCTCATAGAACAGGGGTTTCGTCTTTGGATAGACCAGCCGCAAAGAGTCGGGCTGCCCAAAACATACGAGGCTAAAGTAGCGACGGACAGGATTTTTTACGGAAATGATTGGAAAGAAGATATACGAAAGGCGATAAACAAGGCTACAATTGTCCTAGCTTTCTGGTCTACGGACGCAGTAAATGGCCGTCGCGAGCAATTCAATTATGAAGTCTATCAGGGCCTGATGCAGGGGAAACTACATCAGAGTCGGATTGATGGAGTGGATTACGACGAAATCGGGATGCCGTATACATTCGACCACATAGCCGATCTCTCTGAGATGACTACAAGCACCTATCACCCAGAATTGGATTACCTCATGCAAGACATGGCGAGACGCCGTTCAAAGTGGTTCACCTGGTAGTTGCCACCCGTTAGCCTACAGTTCCTCCACCGACAGGGAATCGCCGCACTTTCCCGGCTGGAAGGCATAGCTCACGCCGGGGTGGACCCGGCAAAGCCTGAGCCGCGACGGAAGCAATCAACCGCCCACGATCCGTGGCGCGTGAGAGCTGCGTCACCTCCAGCTTGACCAGGGAGCCGAAAAGCCGGAATCAGACTGCATTACCATCTGGTGCGGAGTCGTCAGCGCGCCGCCCAGGGATATAATCGCCCGGAGGGTCGAAGATGCGCTTCTCGGTCTGTCACGAAACACATTACCGCTATTCGGGGCCGGTGGCCCTCGCGCCGCATGTGCTGCGCCTCACGCCGCGGCCGGGCAACGCCGCTCTGCTTGCGCACAGCCTGATCATCGACCCCGCGCCGAGCGTCCGCCACGACGTGATGGATCGCTATGGCAACCTCATCACGCAGCTGGAATTCGAGGGGCTCTGCGATCACTTTCGCATCGAGAGCCGTTTCGATCTGGAGACGCGGGCCAACTCGGCCCCGGCAGTCGCCGCGCTGACGCCGCTGCCCTGGCCTTCGAATGCTGGCGACGCGATGGCGGACTTTCTCTCGCCCGCGGACATCGACGAGAGCGTCCGCGCCTTCGCCAACGGCGTGGCATCCGAAAGCGGATGGGAAGCGCCCGGCTTCCTCGAGCGTCTCAATCAGACGCTGTTCACCCGGATGGACCGCCATATCCGGCCCCAGGGAGCAGCCCAATCACCGGCGCACACGCTCGCCACAGGCAAAGGGGCGTGCCGCGATCTAGCGGTGCTGTTCATCACCGCCTGCCGCAGCCTCGGCATCCCAGCCCGCTTCATCAGCGGCTATCAGGCGCACGCCGACACGCCCGACGGGCGACGGCACCTGCATGCCTGGGCGGAGGTCTTTCTGCCAGGCTCGGGCTGGCACGGCTTCGACCCGATGCATGGGCTTCCGGTTGCGGATGGCCATGTGGCGCTCTGCGCGGCGCCGGACCAGGCCGCAACCATGCCCGTGGAGGGCGGGTTTTATGGCGATGGCGTAACGTCCGCGCTCGACTACGCGGTGCGGATTACGACCCAGCCGTGATACAGAAAGGCGGATTCAATAGGCCGGAGGAACATCGAATGCGCTCAAGGCGCGCTTCCGCTCGTCATTGGAGGCGTTTTGTAACTCCGGCAGCGTGACGTTGCGTGTAGGGAGATCGCGGTACGGCACCTGACTCAAGAGATGATGCATGCAATTCAGCCGCGCCCTTCGCTTGTCTTCCGCGTCGACGACCCACCAAGGCGCCTCGGGACGGTGCGTGCGCTGGAACATCATCTCCTTGGCTCTCGTGTAACTATCCCACCGCTTGACCGACTCGATATCCATCGGGCTCAGCTTCCATTCCTTGAACGGGCTCTGAAGACGCTCCGTCAAGCGCCGGCACTGTTCAGCGAGCGATATGGAGAGCCAGTATTTAATAAGAACAATCCCGGAGCGCGTAATCATGGTCTCGAAATGAGGAACGGTCTCCAGAAACTCTTCATATTCGCGGTCCGAACAGAACCCCATGACCCGCTCGACGCCCGCGCGGTTGTACCAGCTGCGGTCGAAGAACACGATCTCCCCGCCCGTCGGCAGATGCGCGACATATCTTTGAAAGTACCACTGCGCCCGTTCGCGCTCATTGGGCGTTCCGAGGGCCACGACGCGGCAATGTCGCGGGTCGAGCCGATGGGTGATGCGCTTGATCATGCCGCCCTTTCCCGCGGCGTCGCGCCCCTCGAAGAGTACAACGATCTTCAGCTTCTTGGCGTGGACCCACCTTTGCAGTTTGACGAGTTCGCACTGAAGCTCGAAAAGCGTCCGCGCGTAGATCGCTTCCCGAATGGCCTCATGCGTGGAGGGATCGGAGATCTCCCACACGAGCTTTGCAAATCGCGCCGGGTCGAGCGGAGCCCCGCCGGCCGGAGCCGTTAGCGCGCGATTCACTGAGATGGCTCTGTTTTCGAGGACATTTTCGTACGTCATCTCAGCTGAATAGAGCGTCACCAAAGCTTCAAGAATCGTTTGCACTACTTTTAATACACGAAATAGCGCAGAACAACCAGAAGCCGCATCTACGGCGAGGTACTGGATCGCCGCAGGACCATGTGCGAGACGCCGCCGGATCTATTTCTTGCAGCCTGCTGCGATGTGTTCGGGCTCCGGTTCGTCCCAGCCGTTGGCGGGCAGCTTGTCGAAGGGAGCGGTGAAAGTCTGGCGGACCATGTGAAACGCGACCGGTACGGGATTGCCTGCCTCGTAATCCACAATCCAGAAGAAATCGTAGTTCGAATCCGGCCAGGTCGTCGGCACATCGGCGATGCGGTCGAGATGCAAGAGCTGGCGAAGCGTAACCTGTTCGCCCGGATATTCCTTCTCGAGCTTCGCTTTGGCTATGTGGTTGTGTTCCCAGGTCATGACGACGGTCTTTCCGGTGTAGCGCGCATCGGTGAGCACATCGTTCGCGGCCTCTTGCGTACGCTGGTTCAGCTCCTCGTCCTTCGCCTCCTCATCGCCCTTGCTGGCGGACACCTTGTAAGCCGTCACAGGCAAATCCCAGCTCTGCGCCGCCGGTGTGATCGTCT
Organism: uncultured Alphaproteobacteria bacterium; assembly: GCA_963833565.1. Lineage (GTDB taxonomy): Bacteria > Pseudomonadota > Alphaproteobacteria > Rhizobiales > Rhodomicrobiaceae > Rhodomicrobium. The sequence goes on along the minus strand of CAWHYO010000026.1, from coordinate 89,968 downwards.
CGATCGTGTGTACCGTGATGGCAAGAAATGCGTCCGGCTTTTGTCCGGCGGCAAACAGCGACTGCGTTGCGCCCTTTCCAAGAAACTGGCTGGCAAGAGCCTGTGCACGCTCTGCTCCCAGATCGCAGAGCTCATGGCGATTGAGTTTCTCCGCGTGTCGCAGAACGATGATCCGCGATGGCGCTGCCGATGCCGCTACGGGCAACAGCGAAACCATCGAAGCAAAACCTGAACACAATAATAAAGCGTAGTTCATGCTCTTGCTCCTTCGCTGATATCTTGAGCCTGGCTTTTCTATGTTATAAACAATTGATAACTGTTTTCGTCATTGATCTTCATATTTAGAAAAATAAGTATAAACTACTTCGTTCGTTTCAGCCAGAAGCCAACAACCGGTGTCCGTGATAACTTCGTCGCGGCCGCATCAGCTGCATTTCTTTTGCTCCGAAGCCGGATGCTGAACATCGCTGACACATTAGCCCTTGATGGGCCGTAAAGCCTTACGCTTCTGAGAAAATGTGGAGCACGCAGGCGATAATACGTGCTAAGTTCCGATCGCGCTTAAGCCTTGAGCTTTTCCATGAGCTCTATAGTCCAGGCCAGCGTTTCCAGCACGTAAAAGTGGGTCTGCTCGTGGCCGGCCTCGATTTCCATTTGTTGGATGCGCTGCAAATTTTCAAAGAATCCGTTGGCAAGTGATGGCGAAAATTCGCCAAGTGCGCTTGCAAGGGCGGCAAAATGGGCAGCTATCGCCATCCTTGTCTGTGTTCCATCGCAGGGTTGTGCTCGCATCGTTCATCCTTGAGGCAGGCCTACTGACGTACAGTACACAGCCACGCCCGTAGTTCCGGCTCCCCTGTGAAGTCTGCGAGCGGATAGTTCCTGCAGCGGTGGAAGGCCAAAAAAAGAGGCTGCGCCATGACACCACAACCCAGAGGGGTTGCGCGAATGGCATTTTTTGCCCTAACGTGGGCGTAGCGTGCGATCCATAGTCAAGAATTTTTTTAGAAAATTGTCAGAAAATAAAAAGGTGTTGGCGGTTGAGCAACAGGACTAGCCGCCTTAGCCGAACGTTGTAGAAGAAGAGTATCAGAAAGAAGCATTCGTGACATGATGACCGATCTAAGGTTAGGGGCCTTGATTCCATTTCCCGTCTTGGGAGCGGCCCGCAAACGAAGCAGGGCCGCAAATGTCCGCGCACGCGCCGGACTGCTCGAGGTTATGTGCGATCCGTACGAGTGGAAATCCGCCGTCAGGTTCGCGCTCGTCATCTTTGTTGGATTCGCCGCTCTGGCCCCTGCGCTTGCGCCGGATCAGACGAGGCTCGCCGCAAAAATCAATCACCAAACTCTCAAAGCCGCAGCCGCGATAAAAAGCACCTCGCGATAACCTCTCCTCGTCCGAAATAGAGCCGATCAGCGCCGTCCAGGCGCTCGCATCGCTGCTGATCTCCCTCAGTCCGTTTGGAGGATCCGGATCGGGGCCGCTTGGCGCACTTCGGTTCGGCTTCTCATCGCAAGCTGCAGACTTTATGCAACGATCGGCCAGCGGCGCGTGCATAACGCGCCTTGCCGGCCGGAAATTTATGAAATTGCAACTTCTTTCGCACTATGAGGGAACCAATCCCGAAGCGTGGGCGTTTCGGCAGAGAAGGCATTTGGTGCTTATTTGTCGGTGATGCTTATGCCAGCCAAAACCGTTGCGGAACTCTCCCTCATCCTCAGCATCACGTCCGTGATCTTCCTGCTGACGTTGACATCCGCCCCGCAGAATTACAAAGCCCTGCGAGCCGCCGCTTCAATGGACGCCCTGCACGACTGGCGCGTTTTGAGCGCCCAGCAAATCAATCGCCGGACGCTGGGACTCGCGGCTGCTATCGCCGCATCGGAGAAGTAGTTTTTCTGCCCCGGCTATAATGGCGGCGGCTGTGCAATGACACGCAACCCCACCCCCGAACGAACCGCGGCCAGAGAAGAAACCCTATCGCGTGAAAGTTGCTGCGCGGTCTTCTCAATGTCGCGGGACACCGCTACACTTACGTTTCATTAATCAGCATTGGGAGGAACGCATAATGGTTGATTACCCAACGATGGAGATCCCGCCGGCCATGCGGGAAATGGCCGAACAGAACATGAAACAAGCGCATGCCGCTTATGAGCAACTCACGGATTTTGTAACCCACGCCATGGACAACTTGATGGGCGCGATGCCGGAGACTCCCGTGTCCGCGGGCTTCAAAGGTGTCCAGACCCGTGCCATGGACTTCGCGAAGGAAAATGCCGACACGGCTTTCAGCTTTGCCGCGAAGGTCTGCAACGCACAAACCTTGCCGGAAATTTTGGCGCTTCAGACGCAATTCGCTCAAGACCGGATGAAGGCCTTCACCTCACACACGCAGGAACTCTACAGCCTGATAGGGGAGGCTTTCCAAAGGATACAACGCGGCTGATGTTTCCATCAGGGTGAAGTTCAGGCCAAATGACAAAAAAAAGCCGCGAACGATGTTCAGCGGCTTGGAAAATCTAGGGAGGAACCTAGACGCCTCGATTATGGCTACCAGCTGCAGCGAAAAACAATCTTTTTCGGTTGGGAGGCGGTCGAGTTTTCCTAAAGTAGTAGCAAAAAGGCCGCGTCTTTCAGAAGACGCGGCTGATCCTGCACCTGATCGCCACCAGGCCCGGGAACCTCGCTTTCCCGGTTACGGCAAGGTTGGCACTGCTTAGCGGCTATTGTCCGGATGGCGGAAGGCGGTTGCGTAATCCTGCCGCGGTTCTGGCGTCGAACGCGACGAGCTTAATGGCGAGCCCATGGGCAGTGGCTTCAGTGCTGCACACGCCGGCGGCTTCGCGGCAGGCGTCATCGAGCGGGTAGCCATAAATGCCTGTGCTAATGGCCGGGAAAGCAATCGACTGGCAGCCATTCTCTTTGGCCAGGCGAATCGAGGCGCGGTAAGCGGAGCGAAGCAACTCCCGGGCTTCGTCCGGAGGGTAGGCGCTGTAAACCGGGCCGACGGCGTGGATAATGTGGCGCGCAGTCTTGATGCCGAAGGCGGGAGTGATGACCGCCTGGCCCGTGGGGCAATGGCCAATCGCCCTGCACGCCCGGCTCAGCGCATCGACGCCCGCCGCACGGAAGATCGCGCCACACACGCCGCCGCCCGCTTCCAGCGCAGAGTTTGCGGCATTGACGATGGCGTCAGCCTCGATTGCGGTAATGTCGCCCTGGACAACCGCGACAAGGCCCGGTGAGCTGGTGTTCATGCCCTTCAGGGTAGGACGCGCCGCCCGGCAGAGCAAGCGGGAGATGCTGTTTCGCCGTAGGATCTCGTAAGGGCCAGACCGGGTTTGGAACCCACGCCGTCTTTCCTATGTGAGAAGCCGTGCTAAGCTGGTTTTGGACGCTCGCAGCGGCGCCGGGTCGGGACGTTCCTGCACACGTCTGGCGGAGAGGCGGACAGCATGGGATCGCAAGCGATGGAAAAAATGCCCAAGCTGAAAAGGAAAGAGTACGAAAAGAAGCTGCGCGACCTGCAAGTCGAGCTTTGCCACCTTCAGGACTGGGTAAAGTCCACCGGCGCCCGGATCATCATCGTCTTCGAGGGACGCGACGCCGCCGGAAAGGGCGGAACCATCAGGGCCATGACGGAAAGGGTGAGCCCCCGCGTCTTCCGGGTCGTCGCTTTGCCTGCGCCGTCGGACCGCGAAAAGACGCAAATGTTCATGCAACGATATGTGGAGCGGTTCCCCGCGGGCGGTGAAATCGTCATATTCGACCGTAGCTGGTACAACCGCGCCGGTGTGGAATACGTCATGGGCTTCTGCACGCCTGAACAGCACGAGCGCTTTTTGGAGCTGTGTCCCCAGATCGAGAAATACATCGTCGAAGGCGGCATTCAGCTCATCAAGATGTGGCTCGAGGTCGGGAAGGAGGAACAGGAACGCCGCTTTCTTGCCCGGATCAACGATCCGATGCGCCAGTGGAAGCTCAGCCCCATGGACCTTGAATCCTACCGCCGCTGGTACGACTACTCGCACGCACGCGATGAGATGTTCGCAAAGACGGACGCCGAGGACACGCCCTGGCACATCGTTCCGTCAGACGACAAGCGGCGCGCGCGGCTGAACTGCATCGCCCACATCCTGAACCTGATCCCCTACAAGAAAATGGACCCGGCAAAGGTGAATCTGCCGAAAAGATCCAACAAACGGAAATACGATGATCAGGCAACTCTTGCCGGGAGAAAGGTCGTCCCCCAGAAGTACTGAAATGCTGTCGATGATGAATGGCTAAGCAACCTGGCCAACGGATTGTCATTGCAGACGCCGCTTGCTCCACTTCGTCATCCCGGCCCAGCGAAGCGCGAGCCGGGATCGCAAAGAAGTCAAGCGCTTCAGCCTGTTACGATCCCGGTTAAGGCTTCGCCTTCCCGGGATGACAGAGGCGGCAATCCACTGGCGCGTCCAGCAAACTTCTGCTTAGGTTATCTTGAGAGTGACATGCACCGCATCGGATTCTCGGCGCTGATCGATCGGCAATCCGCTCTCCTGGAAAACTTTCAACATCGGGACATTATCGGGAATGACTTCCGCGGTGAACTCCTTGAGCCCCGCCTCGCGGGCGATGGCCGCGATATGCTGCATGAGTTCGGTGCCGATCCCTTTCCCTTGATACTCATCGATGATCGCGAAAGATATCTCGGCTTTGCCCGGCTCCTGGATGAGGTAGCGCACGCCGCCGACGATAGCAGCCCGCCCATCTTCCTCTACCACCGCGAGCAGGCAGACGTGGTTCACGAAGTCCGCATTCATGAAATACGCGATTTCTGCTTCGGAAAAGTGGCGTTTCGGACCGAAGAAACGGCGATAGAGGGACTGAGGGCTCGTGCGGGCAACGGCGGCCAGCACGTCAGCCACGTCCTCTGGTTTTTGCGCGCGGATCTTGAAGAGGCGGCCATCATGCATCCGCGCAACCGCCGAATAGTTCGCTGTGTCCGACACGGGCGGCTCTCCGATCCCCAAACTGACGAGGCGGCAATAGCCGCCGCAAAGCGCAGGCAGCTTAGCCTGTAGCATACCCGCTTGCATAGTCAGAGGATTTTGAAGACCCAAAGACCTTCAGGCCTTGACCGCAGCACTTCTTACGGAATCTGCGGCAGATGCTGGGTGTAAGCCGGACCGTCGGTGGATTTTTGATCAGGGCTAAGTCCCGGATCTTCGACTGGAGCGACGCGAGGATCTTCCGCGCTTTCAACCGACGGCCCCCAGCCGAACACCGCATCCTTGACCTCGCCATAATAGCGCGTCGGATCGTAAAGCTCGGCTTCAAGGGCGATGTCGGACGCTGTCAGCCGCCCCATGTAGGCCAGCACGCCGTAGCAGGCGACGACGAGATCGCGCTGAAACGAGACTAGAAACACTTGTGCATTCAAATTTTGCTGCTCGGCAGTAAGCACATCCAGAATCGTGCGCTGGCCAACCCGCTCCTCTTCGCGCACGCCCTCAAGAGCGATGCTGGTCGACTCAACCGCCGACTTTCCCGCCGCGATGTTGCCCCTCGCCGCAATAATAAGCCCCCATTGCGAACTGACATTCTGCCGGGCAAGCTCCCGCTGCACATCAATTTGCTGGCGAGCCTGCGACAGCGTCTCGGTGGCCTGCCGGATCTGCGCGGAAACGGAACCAGCCTGATAAATCGGAACGTTCAGCTGTCCGAAGACGCGCGTATCCTCCTGGTTGGTGACATTGGGCGTACCAAACGGCTGAGCGGCTCTGTTGTAGCTTGCATTGGCGGTCACGCTCGGCAAAAGCTGGCCTTTGAGCTGCTCGACCCGATGCTGCTGCGCCCGCTCCCGGAAAATTGCACCGACGATGCCGGGGTTCTCCGTCTCAGCGACCTTGATCGCAGTTTGCAAGGTCTTAGGCAGCAGCCTTTCCGGAGGGCCGGGATCTTTGAGAGCACGGGGAGGATGGCCGACGTATTGTGCAAAGAGCGCCTGATCGGTGTAGAGAGTGCCTTGCGCGATGCTCAAATCGGCCTGCCCCTGGGCAAGCCCCGATTGCGCTTGAGACACATCGGTCCTGGTGACCTCGCCAACCTTGAAGCGATCCTCTGTCGCGCGCAACTGTTCGGCCAGAACCTTTACAGCGTTCTTGCGCAACTCCACGATGGCCTGATCGCGGAAGACGTTCATATATGCGGTCGCCGCGTTCAGGAGGACGTTCTCTTCGGAAGCCCGAAGATCTTCGCGCCCGGCCTCGACACCCGCCTCTGCGCCCTTGATGTTGTTATAGGTCCGAAAACCATCGAATACGTTTTGCTGGGCTGTGACCTCGCCAGACCTCGGGTTCGACGTCCCGTTCGCGGCAGCGCTGCTCTCCGCCCCCAACGTAGCGCTCGATGCCTTGCCGCTGGGGCAGGTGCCGTTGCTGCTGACAGGCCCCGGACAGACGGGAACGTAGCCGGTCGCGGACGAAGAATTCGCGAATTTCGTATTGAGGTTCTCGTAACCGTATTGAAACGTCGCGCCGATCGTAGGCCTGTACCCGGATTTGGCGAGGGAAACCTGATTATCGGTCGCGCGCAGTTGCGCCTGGGCGGATTTCAGAGTCGGATTGTAAATATAAGCTGCCGTGAGCGCTTCTCTGAGGGTCTCGGCGCAGACAGGTCCACTATAAGCGAGGAAAAGGGCCGCGACCGCACCTTTTGCCAGCATCATACCTGAATGGCTGCAAGTCTTTTCAGACAACATCGGCGTTCCGTTGTAGCGAGAGCTTTCACCGCACCCCGACGGGGAACACGATCACTCACAACACCAACTTCTTCGCTGATGAAAAGCAGAGGCAAAAAGAAACCGCGCTCATAACGCACAGCTTTAGCTTCAGTCCCGCCCACAGGCCAAATCGACGAAGCGGAACGCTGGATCGAAGCTTTTACACGCTTAATCGCGAATCCCGCTCCCCGAAAGACGAAATCGCTTTCGAGCGACGTTTTCTGCCCGAGGCGTTGCATTTTTTTCGCAAGCTCCGCGCGAGCTTCCACCGACTGGAGCGATTTATTCCGGAGCGGCCGGCGCATCTTCATGCGCCATCCAGGCCGCAAACAGCTCCCAGGTCACCGCCAGCACGATCGGGCCGATGAAGAGGCCGATGATGCCGTGCGCCACCACGCCGCCCATCAGGCCGATGAAAATGACGAGCATCGGCGTTTTCAGGCCGTGAGCCATGACAAAGGGGGTCAGCACGTTGTTCAGGACGCCGACGGGGCCGAGCCAGGCGGTCAACGCCAGGGCTGTTGTCGTCTCCATGGAGACCCAGACCCAGAGCAGGACAGGGATGAATAGAAGCCCCTGGATCTGGAGAATGCCTGTGACGAGCACGCCAAGGGCAAGAAAACCGCTGCCCGGTATTCCAGCAACAAGGAAGCCCAGGCCTGCGAGAATCGCTTGCAGGAAAGAGATGCCGATCACGCCCTGCGAGACGTTGCGGATCGTTGCGCCCGCGAGCTTCACGAGTTCCTGGCCGCGCGTGGGAAGAATTCGCTGGGACACGCTCCTTATGCCCTCCAGAAGCGAAGGAGCCGGTGGAAACAAAACGCCCGCAATAATGAGCGAGACCAGAAACGTCGGTATCCCCGTTGCGGCTCCTTCCGCCATACTGCGCGCCGTGCCCCTCAGCGGCGAGAGATAAGGGAGCGCCTCCGTAATCGCGCTCTTCAGATTCGTGGACGCAAGATCCCAGAAATAGAAAAGACGCTCGCCGATGAACGGCCAGCTCTTAATGCTTTCAGAAGCGGGGGGGATCGCGATGTCACCGGAGGCGAGACGCTGAGAAAGCGACGTAACGCCCTCTATCATGCTCAATCCGAGCCAGATGATCGGCCCGGTGAACACGAGAAGGCTGATCGCCGTCACAACAACCGCGGCGAGTTTGCGCCGTCCGCCCATGAGACGGGCGGTCCAGGAAAAGGCAGGATAAAGGGTGACGGTAAGAATGAGGCTCCACAGCGCGATCGACATGAAAGGCCGCAGAAGAACGATCGACCAGTACACGAGAAAGAAGAAAAGGCCGAGCTTGACCGCGAGCTCGAAAATGTCGTCGGCGGATTGAACGATGGGACGCCGCTCGCCGGGAGAGCGGCCTTGTTTCGTTGTCGTTTCGCCCATGGCCGCCCCTGTTGCTCGCTCCACGCTTCGTCGTCCCGGAAAGCGCCCCGCGCTTATCCGGGATCGTAACACATTGCAACGCATACATCTTTACGATCCCGGCTTGCACTTCGCTTGGCCGGGATGACAGTGCCGATCTTCAGTCAATCACGTGATAGCCGCCGTCGATAAAGAGCGTATCGCCGGTGATGAGCCGCGCCGCGTCGTGGGCAAGGAAAGCGGTTGCGAGCCCCACGTCCATGACGCTGACAAGGCAGCGGGTCGGCGCTTTCGCTTGCGCCTTGTGGAGGAGTTCATCGAACTCAGGGATGCCCGAGGCGGCGCGCGTGGCAAGCGGCCCAGGCGAAATGGCGTGAACGCGAATGCCTTTCGGGCCGACTTCGGCAGCGATGTATCGCACCGCGCTTTCCAACGCGGCCTTCGCCACGCCCATGATGTTGTAATGCTCCACGACCATCTGGCTGCCGTAATAGGTCATGGTGAAGAGCGCGCCGCCCTTCGGCATGAGCGGCTCCGCGAGATGCGCCATGCGGATGAACGACCAGACGGAGACGTCCATGGTCTTCAGGAAGCCCTCCTGGGGCACGTCAATGACGCGGCCGCAAAGCGTTTCCTTGGGCGAATATGCGATGGAATGAACCACGAAATCGAGCGTGCCCCATTCCTTGGCGATGCGCTCGAAAACCGCCTCCATCTCCCCTGGCTTGTCCACATCCAGAGGCATGACGATCTTCGCCTCAAGTTCCTCGGCAAGCGGCTCGACAAATTTGCGAGCCTTCTCGTTGAGGTAAGTGACAGCAAGCTCGGCTCCCAAACCCCTGAAAGCGGCGGCGCATCCCCAGGCAATGGAATGCTCGTTGGCGATGCCGACGATGAGGCCCCTCTTGCTTTCATGGAGCTTGGCTTGGAAATGCGGGATCATGATTAGCCCCCTTTTTTCAATGCTGAGCGCTAAGCCGCGCCCGATCAGCCGCCAGGCTTCACCAGCGCCAGCGTATGTTGAGCGATCATGAGTTCTTCATCGGTCGGGATGACATAGACGGCGACGGCGCTGTCGGGGGTCGAGATCAGCGGCTTTCTACCGCCATTCGCCGCCTCGTCGAGCTTCACGCCGAGCCAGGACAGCTTTGCCGCAACCCGTGCCCGGATCGAGGCGGAATTCTCGCCGATGCCCGCCGTGAAGACGAACGCGTCGAGCCCGCCGAGCGCCGCCGCGAGCGTGCCCGTGAACAGCGCGATCCGGTAGACGAAATAATCGATGGCGAAGGCCGCGCGCGGGTCGTTGCTCGCTTCAAGCTCGCGCATGTCGTTGCTGACGCCGGACAGGCCCTTCAGCCCGCAATCGTGGTAGAGCAGATGCAGCACCTCGCGAGCGCTTATGCCCTCCTGCTCGATCATGTAGAGCACGACGCCCGGGTCGATCTGCCCCGCGCGCGTGCCCATCGGCAGCCCGTCCAGCGCCGTGAAGCCCATGGTGCTCTCGATGCTTTGCCCATCTTTCAGCGCGCACATGGATGCGCCGCTGCCGAGGTGCGCCACGATGACTCGTGTGTTTGCGTGGTCAGGCGCGACCTCCGGCAGGCGGGTCGCAATGTATTCATAGGAGAGGCCGTGAAAGCCGTAGCGGCGGATGCCCTCGGCATGGAAGCGCTCGGGGATGGCATAGTAATCGGCGACGGCGGGATGTTTCCGATGGAACGCCGTGTCGAAGCAGGCGACCTGCGGAAGCCCCGGCCGGTTGATCATGATCGACCGGATGGGCTCCAGATTATGCGGCTGATGCAGCGGCGCGAGCGGGATGTATCGTTCGAGGCGGTGGAGAATCTCCTCCGTCACGAGAACGGGCTGATCGAAGTCCGGGCCGCCATGCACGACGCGGTGGCCGACCGCGATTGGATGGATGTTGAGTTCATCGCGGAGCCATGAGCCCGCCGCGTGCAAGGCCGCTGGAACGTGGGGCACGGTGTCGGTCGTATAGGTTCGCTCGACCAGAACCTTGCCTTCCGCTGACTTGGCGGTCAGGTGCGGCTTGGTCCCGACACCTTCGATCTTGCCTTCGAGCTGGCTCGTAAGGCTGCCTGACTGATCGACACCGAACAGCTCGAACTTGACGCTCGAAGACCCGGCATTTGCAACGAGGATCGTATCCATGGCGCTCACGCCGCCGGCAGGCTGGTTTCGCGGCGGCGCGCATCGGCAGCAAGGGCCGCGACCGCGCACGACGCCATCCGGGCTCTCAGCGAATCCGCCCGCGACGTCAGAATGATCGGAACTCTTGCGCCCAAGAACGACACCGGCGGAATCCGCCTTCAGGAGGAAGGTGAGATTCTTCGCGAGCATGTTGCCGGCTTCCAAATCCGGCACGACGAGCACCTGCGCCCGGCCGGCGACCTCCGACTTGATACCTTTGATCGCCGCCGCTTCCGGGTCGATGGCATTATCGAAAGCGAGCGGTCCATCGAGAATGCCGCCCGTGATCTGGCCGCGGTCTGCCATCTTGCACAGCGCCGCCGCGTCGATAGTCGAGGGGATTTTCGGCGTCACCGTCTCGACAGCCGACAGGATCGCAACCCGGGGCGTCCCCTGCCCTATGTGCGTATAGAGATCGATCGCGTTCTGCACGATGTCGCGCTTGGCTTCGAGGTCCGGGAATATGTTGATCGCCGCATCCGTTATCAGGAGAGTCTCTTTGTAAGTTGGCACGTCCATGATGAATGCGTGGCTGATGCGGCGCGCCGTCCGAAGACCGGAGGTTTTCGAGGTGACGCTCCGCATCAGCTCATCCGTATGCAGGCTGCCCTTCATCAGGACTTCGCCTTTTCCCTCCTGGATGAGCTGAACGCCCTTCTCCGCGGCCTCCTCGCTGTTCCCGGCCTCCACAATCTGGAACCGGCTGATATCCAGGCCGAATTTTTGCGCGACCGCTTTAATTTTCTCCGCTGGCCCCACAAGCACCGGCTCGATTAGTTCGGCTTCCGCCGCCTCGACGGCGGCCGAGAGAGAGGAACTCATCGCAAGGCCACACCACTATCGTTTTTGGCGACTTGACTACCGCCGCACGGGCCATGAGCCGCGCATATTTTTCGTGCGGCGCTCTTTCTTCAACCATCTCCACGCTCATGACTTCCCCCCTTGTTTCGGAATCGCAGCGGAGTTTCGAGAGGTTTCGGAAGGGTCCGGCTTCGGCACGAGCTTCAAAGACTCCCCCCCCAAGCGGGCCTTATCCCGGTTTCCCCAAGCCCGAATAAGTCCTTGACCCTGTTCAGCCGCTCGACAGCCTCGCCGGTAAGCTCCCCGCTCGCCTCAAGAACTTTCTTTATTGTGTCGAAGGCGTGCTGGCGCGGCCCAACATCAGCCGGCAGCAGAGCCGGGATTGCCTCCAATGTTGCTTCGGCATCGAGCAGCATCATGAAGAACTGGTCGCGCGCCATTGCCTTGAATTCCGCGAGCGACATCTGCGGCGCTTCCTGCTCGAGCCTGATGAGCTTCAGTGCATTGACGCCGCGCTCGTCGACCCGGCCCCGAGCCAGGCCCACATAGATCAGGCCGCGAATGGCGCATTCCTGCAAGCCGCCTTTCCTGATGCGCGATTTGATCTCCGCAATCCGGTCCTGAACGAGTTCCCTGTGCAGGGCCGATTTCGGCGCTGCGCGCTGCGGTTGCGACGACTTCGGATCGATGCCCGCCGCAGCCTGGAGCGCGGGCGACCCGTAGATGGAGAGGAACAGGTTCTCCATGAAGCTGTCGCGGATTTTCCCAAAACTTTCCAGAGCGTTGACGATCTGCCCGGAGGCCGCCTCCTGCGCCTTCAGGAAGGGATTGTCCGGAGACACTTGACGTCTGTTGCTCCGGACCCTTTCGGCGATCTCGGCAAGCATCTTCGCGAAAGGATTTTCGTCGCTCAGCATCTCATATTGCACGCGCAAAGGATGCATTTTGCTCATCCACTCCGCGAACGCCGGAGTGATAGCGGCTTTCACGAGCGGCTGAAGGAACGTGCGGTAAAGGGCGAGATTGGCCTCGGAAACATGGGCAACGGTCGCGAACAAGCGCTCGTCTTCCGGCTCGTGGCCGCCAAGCGCGCGGATGTCGTCCAACGAGCGCGGCTCGCAACGCATGACCCAATCGCCGGTCACAAGATCACCGTTGACGGTGCTTTCGGACTTGCGTTCGAACTTCGCTTCGTAAAGGCCGGGAGGCAGCACGTCGATGAGATCGATGTTGCTGGAGAACTCGCTGTGCTCTTTCTTCGCGATCCCGCCAGAAACGAAGATGCCCAGATGTCCGACCTTCTCGTGGATGGTATAGACGATGGTCTGCCCGTAAGACCGGATCTCATCGACATCCTTGTAGAGGTCGAGAATCCAGCCGAGCGCTTGTTGCGGCGGGGTGATGTTATCGCCCTTCGAGCAGAACACGACGACCGGAGAGCGGATGTTGCGCAGATCGATTGCCGTGCCGTCGGACATTTTCACGTCGCCTGAGGCGAGCTTGTTACCGATGAAAAGCTCATCGACGATCATCTGAATTTCTTCCGCATTCAGATTGACGTGCCCGCCCCACCAGCGTTCGAATTCCAGGTAGCGCGAAGCCTCCGTGTCAATCTTCGAATAGAGGTTATATTGTTTGGACCAGAGCGTGTTGGCGGGGTTCAGGCTTTCGAAATTCTGCACGAGCCACGCGCCGTCGAATTTTCCCGCCCCCATGTCGCTGGTAAGCGCCGTCAGCCAGCTTCCGCCGAGCAGCCCGCCCGAGTAGCGCATCGGATTGATGCCCCGGACGCCCGCCCAATAGGAAAGCGGCGAACCGGCGATGATGAGCGGCCCGAACAGTTCCGGCCTGATCGCCGCCAGCATCATGACAGCCCAGCCCGCCTGGCAATTTCCAACCACGCACGGTTTGCCGTCGGCTTCGGGATGGAGCGCGATAACCTTCTCGAGGAAGATCGCCTCCGCGCGGCCGATATCCTCGATGGTCTGGTCCTGCATAGGCTCGGGGAGGAAGCCGACGAAGTAACAGGGATGGCCCGCTTTCATGGCGACGCCGATCTCGCTATCGGCCTTGAAGCCGCCAATGCCCGGCCCGTGCCCTGCGCGCGGATCGACGATCACAAACGGCCTCGCTGTCGGGCTGATTTCCACGCCGGCGGGCGGAATGATGCGCACCAGGATATAATTGACGGGCCTTTTGAAGGTGCGCCCGTCTGCGATCACCTCGATGGAATAGTTGAGGACATGAGGCGCGAGCTTGGCGCTGTGTTCACGGTATTGATTTCCGCGCTGGCGCAACGTGTCCCAAAACAGGATTTGCCGTTGGACGAAATCGGTGGCGTATTCGATTGCGGGACCGAACAGCTGGGGAAATGCGGCCCAGCCAATAGGGGCCTGTTTGGACTGCTCGCTATCGCTCATGGCGGTACTCCCTGGCGCACGGCGTACAGTAAAACTCACTGCACTGTAAGCAGGGAAATGTTAAGATCATTGACGGATATCAAGCAAAAAGGTGGCGCTTCTGGCGCAATATCGCCTGTACTCTGATGGAGGCGTGGAAAAAGGAAGGAGTTCGGCATGAGCGCGGATGTCGACGATATTCTCCCCAAGGCATCGGACGTTATGATGCGCATTGCGGAAGCCCAGGCTGAAAAGGCGGCGGCACACGACCGGCAAAAGGCCGCGGAGCACGCCGAGAAGGACGCGCTGATCAAGAAACTCAGCCAGCCTTCCGGACTGTCCGAGGAAGAAAAGGTCAAGCTGGCCGCCACGGTGATCAAGCGGGCGATCGATAATGGCCTGTTGGAAGTGCAGGTGTACCGCTTCCCCAACGCCATGTGCGCTGACCACGGACGCGCCATCAATCAGGCGGAGCCGGGCTGGGAAAAGACGCTCACGGGCATTCCGAAGGAGATCTATCACCTCTGGCATGATCACTTGCGCGAAAAAGGCTACAAGATCCGCTACCAGATCCTTGAATTTCCCGGCGGGTTGCCTGGAGACATCGGCATTACCCTCAGCTGGCACTAAACTCAAATTAGCTTGACCGCCAAGGGCTTTGCATCCCGCCTGCAAAAATTTATAAGCTTCTTCTCATTCACCCCAAGTGGGTCCGCAAAAGAGGCCCCACTTGTCATTTGGAGCTACCGGGAGCCACGCCTTTGCTCGACAGAGGTGGCTCTTTACATCAGGAAAGGGCCGCATATGCGTAACCCACTTTGGCTTGCGGTGCTTCTGGTAGCGCTCAGCACTCCCTCTTTCGCTCAAAAAAGCGCGCCCGCGCCCCAGGCGGCGCCGGTTGCGACCGTCGTTGCGCAGGAGCGGCCGGTTGCACAAACGAAAGATTTCGTCGGCCGTGTCGAAGCCATGGAGCGGGTCGACGTGCGAGCCCGCGTGACCGGCTACCTCGAAGCCGTGCTGTTCAAGGAAGGCGAACTCGTAAAGGAAGGGCAGCCGCTTTACCGCATCGAGCCGGGTCTATTCCAAGCTGCGGTCGAACAGGCTGAAGGCGCGCTCCAGGGCGCGAAGGCGTCGAAGGAGCTGAGCAAGGTGGAGCTCGACCGGGCCAACCAGCTTCTGGAAAAGACCTATGGGACGCCTCAAAAGCGCGATCAGGCAAAAGCGGCGGATGACAATGCCGCCGCAAACATCATCAAGGCGCAGGCGGACCTGGACACGGCCGAGATCAACCTTGGATACACCTCGATTACGTCGCCCATCACGGGCAAGATCGGCCGTACCAAGATCACAAAAGGAAACGTCGTTTCGCCCGACAGCGGCGTGCTGACGACCATTGTGAGCCAGGACCCGATGTACCTGCTTTTTCCGGTAAGCCGGCGCGAGTTCCTCGCCTTTCGCGAGCAGGGACAGCCTGTCGATCGAAGCAGTCTCACGGTGACGATCCGCTTCTCCGATGGCACCGTGTATGACCAAAAGGGGCGCGTCAATTTCGTCGATGTCAGCGTCGACAAGGCGACGGACACCGTCACCGTCCGTGCGACTGTACCCAACCCCGACGGCGTGCTGATGGACAGCGAGCTTGTCCGCGTCAACGTCGACAGAGGCAAGCCGCAGGAGAAAATTGTCATTCCGCAAGCAGCCCTGATCGCCGATCAGCAAGGGACCTATGTCTTTGCCGTGGAGGATGGAAAGGCCGTCATCCGCCGTGTCAAAGTTGGCAGTGAGATCGGCGCGAATGTTTCCATTGAATTCGGGGCTGAAACCCGGCGAGCAGGTCATCGTGGAGGGGATACAGGGAGTCCGGCCCGGCGCTCCGGTCTTTGCCTCGCCCATGCCTGAAGCAAGGAGCTAGGCCGTGCTTTCCTCCGTCTTCGTCGACAGGCCGCGGCTTGCGATCGTCATAGCGATCGTCACCACAATCGCAGGCGCGCTCTCGCTGTTCCTAATTCCGGTGGCCCAATATCCGGATGTCGTGCCGCCGCAAGTCTCGGTCACGACGAATTATCCCGGCGCATCCGCCGCTATCGTCGATGCGACCGTTGCTCAGCCGATCGAGGCCCAGGTCGTCGGCGTCGACAAGATGATCTACATGAAGAGCGTGAGCGGCAACGATGGCAGCTATACGCTCACGGTTTCGTTCGAGCTTGGCACGGACCCGGACATCAACACCGTCAACGTGAACAACCGCGTTCAGGTGGCTCTTTCGAAGCTGCCGCAGGACGTGCAGAAGCAGGGCGTGACGGTCAAGAAGAAGTCCTCGGCCTTGCTTGGCGTCATTGCGCTTTATTCGCCGAAAGGGACGCTCGATCCGCTCTTCATTTCAAACTACGTCACCATAAACATTCTCGACCAGATCAAGGCCACGTCCGGCGTCGGCGATGCCTCCCTCTGGGGCCCGCAAGACTATGCAATGCGCGCCTGGGTGCAGACCGACAAGCTTACGGGGCTCGGGTTGACCACCGGCGATGTCATCAGCGCCATCCAGGCCCAGAACGTGCAGGCCGCCGTGGGCCGCATCGGCGCTCGCCCGGTCTCCGACGATCAAAGGCTGCAACTGAACATTCAGACGAAAGGCCGCCTGTCTTCGCCCGAGGAATTTGAGAACATCGTCATCCGGACCAATCCCGACGGGTCCGTGCTGCGGCTGAAGGATGTGGCGCGCGTCGAGCTTGGCGCGGCAAATCTCGACCGCGAGACAAGGCTCAACGGCAAGCCGGCGGCGGCGCTGGCCATGTACCAGACGCCCGGCGCGAACGCTATCACCACCATGAACGCCATCCAGGCCCAGATGGCGGACCTTGCGAAAGCCTTTCCTGACGATCTGGCGTGGAAAGTCACCTACGACCCGACCGTCTTCGTGAAGGAAACCGTCCATGAGGTGCAAAAGACCCTGGTCGAAGCCTTCATACTCGTCGTTCTCGTGGTCTTTCTGTTCCTGGGAAATCTCCGCGCCACGCTTATTCCTGCCATCGCGGTTCCGGTCAGCCTGATAGGCGCTTTCATCGTCCTCTATGCCATCGGCTATTCCGCGAACTCGGTGTCGTTGCTGGCCGTTGTGCTTGCCATCGGCATCGTGGTCGACGACGCGATCGTGGTGGTGGAGAATGTCGAGCGCGTCATGGAGGAGCATCCCGAGCTTTCTCCAGCCGATGCCACCAAGCTCGCGATGCGCGAGATCACCGCGCCGATCATCGCCATCACGCTGGTGCTGTTATCCGTCTTCGTGCCGGTCGCCTTCATACCGGGCATCTCGGGCGAGTTGTTCCGGCAGTTCGCCGTGACCGTCGCGGTTGCGATGTTCCTGTCCGCGATCAACGCGCTCACGCTCTCGCCCGCGCTTTGCGCCATCCTCTTGAAGCCGCATCACGGACCAAGGCGCGGCATCGTCGGATGGGTGATGCGCTCCATTGACTACATCCGCGACGCTTATGGCAGTGCCGTGGCCAGGCTCGTCCGTATTTCCATCATCGGCCTTGTTTTCGTCGCCGCTTCCATGCTTGGCGTCGTCGGCCTTTCGAAGATCACGCCGACAGGTTTCCTCCCCGAGGACGACCAGGGCGCGTTCTTCGTAGTGACGCAGCTTCCGGGCGGCGCATCCGTCGCGCGAACCTCCGAGATCGTCGAAAAGGCAGAGCAGGTCCTGGCGCAGGAGCATGCCGTTCAGGATTACACCTCGATCATCGGCCTGAATTTCATCGACAACTATTCGCAGCCGAATTCCGCCTTCTTCGTCGTGACCTTGAAGCCGTTCGAGGAGCGCCGGGGAGCGGCTGACAGCGCAACCGGCATCATGGCGCGGCTCAATGCGAAGCTGCGCGAGATAAAGGGCGGGACAGTCGTGCCGCTGCCTCCTCCGCCAATCATCGGCCTCGGCACGGGCGGCGGTTTCACCTATGTTCTGAAAGACTTGAAGGGCGGCGATCCGAAGACGCTGGCGCAGGTGCTGCGCGGCCTGCTCGTGGCCGCCAACCAGGACCCGAAGCTGAGCCGTGTGTTCAGCACCTTCTCGGCAACGGATCCCGTCCATCTATCTCGACATCGACCGCGACAAGGCGCAGGTGCTTGGCGTACCGCTGAACTCGCTGTTCCAGGCCCTTCAGGCCTCGCTCGGCGGCTACTATGTCAACGACATGAACCTGTTTGGCCGCACCTGGCAGGTTCAGGTCCAGGCCGAGGCCTCGGACCGGACGAGCATCGACGACATCTATCGCATCAACGTCCGCAACACCGAAGGCAAGATGATCCCGCTCAGGAGCCTCGTCGAGCCGCGCGTTATCGTCGGGCCGCCAGCGCTGATCCGCTACAACAACAAGCGCGCGGTCACGGTGCAGGGCACGCCTGCCCCGGGCGTCTCATCGGGCCAGGCCCTGGCCGCGATGGAGCAGGTTGCCGCCAAGACGCTGCCGCAAGGCTTCGCGGGCGAATGGACGGACACGGCGTTCCAGGAGAAGCGCGCCGAAGGCAAGACGGGCATCATCCTCGGTTTTGCACTCTTGTTCGCCTATCTGTTCCTCGTCGCGCTGTATGAAAGCTGGATCATCCCCGTGCCGGTTCTGCTTTCGGTGTCGGTGGGCGTGCTCGGGGCCTTCGCCGCGATTTTGCTCGGCGGGCTGACGCTCGATCTTTATGCGCAGATCGGCATGGTGGTGCTCATCGGGCTTGCGGCGAAGAACGCAATCCTGATCGTGGAGTTCGCGAAGGAGAAACGCGAAAAGGGCGAGCCGCTGCTCCAGAGCGCGATCGAAGGCGCGCGGCTCAGGTTCCGCCCGGTCATGATGACGTCCCTCGCCTTTATCCTGGGGCTCTATCCGCTGGTCGTCGCGGAGGGCGCTTCGCAACTCGCGCGGCGCGACGTGGGAACGCCGGTTTTCGGCGGCATGATCTTCGCGTCATTCCTCGGCATCTTCGCCATTCCGCCACTTTATGTGACCTTCCAGTGGATTGCGGAGAAGCTGAAGCGACGCCCGGCGCAAGAGCATGAACCCCAGGAGAAGGCCAAAGACTTGCACGCGCCCGAGCGGCTATCGCCAGGACCGGCGGAGTAGAAAGCCGCCGTGGCGGCTTTCTGGCGAAGCCAAGGGCCAGCCGAGCGCCAGCACCGCTAACTCGACGCCCGCGCGCAGATGAGCGGTGTCAGCGAGAGAGACGAAATGACGGCGCTGCGCCGCTGACACCCGAGCAAGGATCACTGCAGACACTGCATGCGGCGGCGGGCCACTTCGACTAGGCGGCTTTAGCTAGCTCTGCTTGATCTGCAATTCGATCGCGGATCTTGTCGAGCGGCGCACGCATGTCGTAAATGCAGGCGAATGCACTTCGCGCATAAGATGCAAATTCATGCGCAAGGCCGTTGTACGTCAGCACGGGAGCAAACGGCACCATCCAATAGGCACGATGACCATATAAGGCCACGTAATCGTCCGCATTGCTGAAATCCACCCCTTCCTCGGCGAGATAACTCTCAACTGTCAGGCCTTCCGCCTCAATGACCTCATGGTTCTCGAACTCAATATGATAATATGTGTAGGTTGAGAGTTCCGCTTTGGAGTTGGCTATGACTGTAGTGCCATTGACGAGGTTGATGGCGGGAACCAAGTAGCCATCTATGTAGATCGCGTGCCTCGGGGTTACGTAAAGATCGCGCAGCGGCGCGGTGCCATCTATCGCAAATTTGGCGATCTTGACGGGCGCAGTAGACGTAGCTTCCTGCTTTCCAATCCATTTAATAGGCTTAACGTCTCCGAGTACCGTGAATACAGTATCTCCAATATGCAATTCCTCCACAGCAACAAGCCCCGATGTGGTGCGAATGCGCGTTCCGGCAAGAAAGCAAGCTACACCTCCGCCACCGTGATGCCCGTCTCCTATCGCGCCCACATCTTGGCCTGAGGCAGCAGAAACATTCGCTGCCGCTAAGCCGGCTCCTGCTGCGAACGCCGCTCCAAACGCGAGTTTTGCCCCCGCAATGAAGCTGCGCCGCGTTAACGCAATAGTCGCAGGACAACTCGACGAAAGAGGGCTGGTGGTATGCTTGGCTTTCGCGCCAAAGTGATGATGGAAATGGGGGCGACTATGCCGTATTCCGGCCACGCCGGACTTGGCCGACATTTTGGAAACATGATTTTGTGGAGCGCAATCCATAACAGACACCCGTTTGATAAATCAAACTAGGGTAGAACTCGTTGATCCACAACAACCTTTGATTGTGATGCTTAACGCCCGCCGAAAGCCCGTTCTGTCTGCAAAGCGACTGGAAAGCAGAAGCACATATCTAACGAAGTTTTTAACACCACAGGGTCCGCTGTCGGCCTGTTGCACGCGTTATTATTAAGACGCAACCTGCAAGCCCTGATAATGCATCGAAATGTTGGGCAAGCCAGAAAACTTTGCGAGCGGTAACGAGGGAAACGGGAGGCCGTGCGTCTCAAAGCGCATTTCGACGGCCAAGCGTAAGGCGCAAATTCGCGATAAAGATAAACAGTTCGTTGCGGCGCGCTTGTTTTAACCAAAAATAGTTAATGCAGGCGCGCAAGGATTTATTTCCGGTCATTAGCGGCTTAACAATTGGTTTACGCGGCGGAAGTAGAGGCGCCCCCGCGCCATTGCCCGGACACGGAGAAGGTGCTCCAAGCCATTGAATATAATCGACTTTTTATCGTTAATCAATTACCTATTAAATAAAATTGAATGCCGGAATTTTCTCCTTAACTGGGCGCGCTAAAGTCCGTTAAATATGTTTTCGGCTTCGCCGGTTAACCATGACGGCGCGGCAGTTAGCGCGCCGAGCGCTCCGGGAACGCCTTCCGCTCCGAAAGTTCCATAATAATATCAATACCTTATCCATTAACCTGTCGGCAAGGCGCTTTTTCTTAAAATCGGGGCTCAAGAAAATCCGGGACGCAAATGCAAGCGAGAAGCCGGTCTGGGGATAGAGTGAGGTGCAATGTGCATGCAAACACCATCCGGCGCCCGCGTCAGATTGAGCGCACGATGCTCTACGCGCGCTGCGGAGCCCGGTCGGCAAGAAGCAAGAACGAATAGACTGTCCAGGCGACGCCGTGGAAGATCAGGTCTGCGCCAAGGCAGAGGCCCAAGACCCAAAGCCCGGAGGCGGGCCACTGCAAAAGGATGACAAGCCCAGCGACGATGCTGACCGCGCCCGAAAGCACAAAGACACGGCGCCCCTTCCCCATGCTGCCGGAGAGGAAGACGCGCCCAAGCCCCGAGATGATCCAGACCACGCCAAGAACCAAAGTCAGGCTGCGCGATTGCCTGCAGGGGATTGAGCAGGAGAATGATCCCGCCCGCAACATAGAGAATGCCGACAAGCATATCGAAGACAAAGCCCCGATGCCCCCACGCTCTCAGCGCCTGCAGCACCTGATAGGCTCCGGCAGCAGCGATAGCGGCAGCAACCCAAATGGCGCTGACAGCGGAGCCAAAGACAAGATTGGTGATGACGAAAACGCCGGCGATGAGGAAAACGATTCCGAGCAGGGTATAGAGCCACCAGGATCTTTCCTTGCGTTCGCGAGTTGAGGTGTCAGTCAGCGAGGACGCCATCGAAACCTCCCATAGGGGTGAACACCGCCCGGCCGTTCGAGCGGGTGTGGTTATCGAGGATAAAATAGCCGAGGATACTTGACCACTCCTGAACCGCCGTCCAAACCTGCACTTCGCACGAGACATGCTCGACCGGCTCGCGGGAGGCAATATGGTTCGAAACGCTTTCGTCATCGCGGCGCTGTTCATGGCGTCATTCGGAGCGGCTATCGCGGGGGAAGGAAACCCTGCGGCGCTCGTCAATGAGGTTTATGGAGTTGCCGGGCCTTCAGGCCATTACCAAGAGCCCCTTGCGATCTTCGCCCAGGCTCCCTTGCGCGAAAAATATCTCTCGAAGCGGCTCCGTGCTGCGCTAGCGGACATGGACCAGCGCACGCCCGAGGGCGATGTGCCCAACATCGACTTCGACGTGGTCTCGGACAGCCAGGACCCTGACGTGCGCGATCTGAAGATCAAAACGGAAAGCGAAAGCGCCGGGCAAGCTGTTGTCGCGGCGGATTTCATGTCCCACGACGACACGGAGCGGACCGTGCTTCGCTATGAACTCGTACGGGAAGACGGCGCCTGGAAGATCAATAACGTTACGGCATCGGGCAAGAGCAACTGGCGCGTCAGCGAAATCATCGCGGGCGAATAGCGCACGTCCAGAAGGCGCCGCTGATCGCGAGGAGGAGGCCGGTCGACGCCGGCCTCTTTAAGTTTTAAGCCGCGACGCTCGGAAGGCCGGCCAGCGCCATGGCGAGTTCGCCTTCGTCATAGTCCTGATCGACGAGCTTGCCTTCGAAATAGGCGATATAGGCGCCCATGTCGAAATGGCCGTGGCCGGACAGGTTGAAAAGGATGGTCTCGGCCTTTCCTTCCTTCTTGCAGCGCAGCGCCTCGTCGATCGCGCAGCGCACCGCATGCGTCGATTCCGGCGCGGGTACAATCCCTTCGCAGCGTGCGAACTGCACGCCCGCATCGAAGCAGGTCTTCTGGTGATAAGCGCGCGCCTCGATCAATCCCAGCTCATACGCATGCGACACCAGCGGCCCCATGCCATGATAGCGCAGCCCGCCTGAATGGGTGGACGGCGGGACGAAGGTCGACCCAAGCGTGTGCATCTTCACGAGCGGCGTGAGATGGGCCGTATCGCCGAAGTCGTAGGCATATTGGCCACGCGTCAACGATGGGCACGAGGCGGGTTCGACCGCGATGATGCGGCGCTTGCGTCCGCCGCGAAGCTGCAGCCCGATGAACGGGAAAGCGATGCCTGCAAAATTGGAGCCGCCACCCGCGCACCCGATGATGACGTCGGGATCGTCGCCCGCCATCTCGAACTGCTTGATCGCCTCCTGCCCGATGACGCTCTGGTGCAGCATGACGTGGTTCAGCACCGAACCCAGCGAATATTTCACCGCCGGATCTTTCGCCGCAACCTCGACGGCTTCTGAAATCGCGATGCCGAGCGAGCCAGGGCTGTCGGGATGTTCGGCAAGAATGGCGCGGCCGGACTCGGTCTCGTTCGACGGCGAGGGGATGCAGCGCGCGCCGTAGGTTTCCATCAAGGCGCGGCGATAGGGTTTCTGGTCGTACGAGCAGCGGACCTGGAAGACCGTCACATCGATGCCGAACAGCGCGCCCGCAAATGCAAGCGAAGAGCCCCACTGGCCAGCCCCGGTCTCGGTGGAGAGGCGCGTGATGCCCGCTTCCTTGTTGTACCAGGCCTGCGGCACCGCGGTGTTGGGCTTGTGCGAGCCTGCAGGCGAAACGCCTTCGTTCTTATAGTAGATCTTGGCTGGCGTCCCGAGCGCCTTTTCGAGGCGATGCGCGCGGATCAATGGAGAAGGACGCCACATGCGGTAAACATCGCGGATCGGCTCGGGGATCTCGATCTCGCGCTCGGTCGACACCTCCTGCATGATCAGCGCCATCGGAAAGATCGGCTCCAGGTCGCCAGGGCCCGCAGGCTGCTTGGTGCCGGGGTGCAGAACCGGGGGCGGCGGGACCGGCAGATCGGCCGTGAGGTTGTACCAGAATTTGGGAATTTGCGTCTCGTCGAGTACGAATTTGACCTGGCTGCTCACGCGGATCTCCCCTTAGAAAACGTCGGCGGCACCATACACGAGGATCACGCAAGCGTAACCGCGTCATTTTGGATGAATCAAGGCTCATTCTGGTCTGATTTGCTGAAAATTTCCGCCAGGGAGAAGCGGCCGCTTCCCGACAAGTTGCGTGGCCGCCTTGGAAAGGCCCGGATCATTATCATGATCCCGTCGTTACGAGGCGACGGCGCTGCGCAAGCAGGACAGCGTTGCTTTTTTGTTATGGAGTATTCATGACTTCCGTCACGTTTGCAGCTGAAGCCGAAAGCACAAGGCTATCGTTGCCGATCCGGCTGCCGCTGCAGCGCGTGCTCGCGATCGACGCCTTCCGGGGGCTGACGATCCTTCTCATGATTTTCGTCAACGCGCTGGGCGGCGTGCGAGGTATGCCGTCCTGGCTCTATCACACGCCAGCTGATGTGGACGGTCTGACGTTGCCGGACCTTGTCTTTCCGGCGTTTCTGTTCATCGTTGGGATGTCGATCCCCTTCGCAACGGCACAGCGGCTGGCTGCAGGAGACACATTCTGGCAACTCGCGCGCCATGTGCTGACGCGAACGCTGGGCCTCCTGGTGCTCGGCGTCTTCATGGTGAACGCCGAGGACGGCTACAATGAAAAGGCCATGCCCATTTCGATCGGCTTATGGTCGCTCCTGTTTTACGCTTCCGCGCTCATGGTCTGGAGCGTTTACCCGTTCCAGAACAAGAAGCTGTCTGCTGCATTGCGGGTGGCGGGCGTGGCGGGGCTGATTGCGCTTGCCCTGTTGTTTCGCGGCGGCGAGGACGGCGGCGCGTGGCTTTCGCCGCAATGGTGGGGCATCCTGGGCCTGATCGGCTGGTCCTACCTCTTCGCGAGCGCCCTTTATCTCGTTGGACGCGGGCGCGCACAGCTTCTGCTCTTTGCACTGCCAATCTGCATGATTTACTCCTGCGTGGGGCAATCCGGCGTTCTCCAGTCATCGCCCATCCTGCAAGCTCTCGCCGGGCAGGCGGAAAATGCGGCTGATACATCCATCGTGCTTGCGGGCGTCCTGTCGGCGCTCCTGTTCTTTGGCGCTCGCGGCGAGGGAATTCCACAGCGCTTCGGCGCAGCATTTCTTCTCGCGCTCGCCCTCGTTGTCGCCGGCGTTCTCCTGCAGCCTTATTACGGCCTATCGAAGATAGGGGCCACGCCGAGCTGGGCCCTCGATAGCGCCGCCATTTGCATCGTGCTGTTTGCTTTTCTTTACTGGCTGATCGACCTGAAAGGCGCGCGCGCCTGGACTGCCTTCTTCCGTCCGGCCGCCGCCAACCCGCTGCTGATCTATATCATTCCCAATATCGTCGCCGCGCTGATGCTCTGCTTGCATCTGACGCTGCCCGCGCCGTTGACCACGGGCCTGACCGGCCTGCTTTGGGCCGTGACCTATGCGGTTGCCGTGCTCGCAGTGGCGGCAATCCTGCAGCGGATGAACATCAGGTTGCAGCTTTAGCGTCCGCCTTCCCGGTGCGCAAAGCTCCTCCGGCTAGGGATATGCACATCCGCCTAAAGACAGCATAAGGGGCATTTCTGGTTCGCGTGTCCCGCCGAAAAGCGGGTCGAAGCGTGGACGAAGACTTAGCGTGACCCGGACCCCAGCTTGACCTCTACCGGGAAAAAGCATCAATAATTCCGCAAGTTCTATTCGAAAGAGGACATTATGCCTGACTTGTTCACGCCTCTGAAACTTGGCGATCTTGATCTCCCCAACCGCATCATCATGGCGCCTCTTACCCGTTGCCGGGCGGACGAAGGCCGCGTCCCGAATGCTTTGATGAAAGAGTATTATGTGCAGCGCGCCTCCGCGGGGCTGATCATCTCAGAGGCGACAGCCATTGATGCAAAGGGCGTCGGCTATCCCGATACGCCCGGAATCTGGTCGGGCGAGCAGGTCGATGGCTGGAGGCAAATTACCGATGCGGTTCATCGGGCGGGCGGCCGCATAGTCTTACAACTTTGGCATGTCGGACGCATCTCGCATCCCTTCTATTTGGATGGAGAGCTTCCGATTGCTCCAAGCGCTATCGCGGCGGAAGGCCATGTTGCGCAGTTGCGGCCGAAACAGGCTCATCCGACGCCGCGCGCCCTTGAGCTGGCCGAAATCCCAGGCGTCGTTGAAGCCTATCGAAAAGGAGCCGCGAACGCGAAGGCGGCAGGTTTCGACGGCGTCGAAATTCATGGCGCGAACGGATACCTCCTCGATCAATTTCTTCAGGACCGGACGAACAAGCGCACGGATATTTACGGCGGCTCGATTGAGAACCGGGCGCGCTTGATGCTCGAAGTTACCGATGCGGTTGTGAGCGTTTGGGGGCCTGGCCGGGTCGGTATGCATCTCGCGCCGCGCGGTGACTCGCATTCCATGGGCGACAGCAATCCGAAAGCCACTTTTGGCTATCTCGCAGGCGAGCTTGGCAAGCGCAAGCTTGCTTTCATTTGTACGCGCGAACATGAGGCCGGCGATTGGATCAGCCCCTACCTGAAGAAAGAATTCGGCGGCGTCTGGATCGCCAATGAGGGCTTCACACCTGAAACGGCTGCCAAAATCGTCAGCGGCGGCGTGGCCGACGCGGTCGCCTTCGGCAGGCTGTCTATCGCCAACCCGGATTTGCCGGCGCGGATTGAGAAGGGGGCGAAATTGAATGAGCCTGACCCGAGCACATTTTTTGGGCGGGGTCCGAAGGGCTATACTGATTACCCGGCGCTCGCCGAGGCGGCGGCTTGATTACAGAGTTGCCAGCGCGGGCCATGGGAAAGGCATCGGCCCGCAAAGGCCTAACGGAACCGTGACATAAGGCGGATAGCTGCTGGCGAGCACATCGGCTTAGCGGCTTTCAGAAGCGATATTTCGCTAGCGTTTTGCCTCCAACTCCTCAATAGCTGCAGCTTTTTCTGCATGAGTTTGGGTCGCTGCGGACTATCTGTATTTTATGTTCTATGAATTCGCGCGCTTTCGCCCTGTCCTCCGGAGTTTGAGGGAGCTTTCTCACGAATTCTTCGCGCTTGTTGGCCTTGACACCCGTTGCCGGTAAATAGGATGTGCTGGCTTTTATGACATTCCCGGCGGCCAGAGGTTACATCAACCGCCGCTTGCCCAGAAAGACATTGAGGTCCATGACCGCGTCCAGGACGGACATTATCCGCTCCCGAGCCGTTTCAGCGAAATCTTCCACGAACCCGTGATCCGGGGAGAGCTGCTCGCAAACGCCCTCATCCATCTTTGCTGCCTCGATATGCAAGAGAGCGGCGATGGCCATCATGGAATTTCGTAAGCATTTCGGACAAGGATAGGTCTCGTTCTCCTTGGTGTAGCCCTCGATCATGCGCAGGATTTTCCCCGCGAGCGCGAGTTCGTGGTTCTCGGCGAATTCGCAATCCTGATTGCCATTCGGACAGGTATCTTCTTCGCTCATGGTTCGGTGCAAAGTTCGCCTTCAAATGTTGAGGGCCAGCGCGTATATCGGCCCAGCAGGCTGAAACTTAACATTTTTTGTGCAGCATCCGCCGTTAAAATTTTTTTAATTCCGGGTTAAGCCCCCCTTTCGCATAAAGGATTTTCAGCAAGCGAAAGCGCAACGCTCGTCCGGGCAGGGGTGGAAGGTCGGTTTCCGCTCTGACTGCCGCACCGGAAAGAATCCGGTCCAAAACCGCCTCGAACTCGCCTAAAACACGACTTAAGTTGCTGATTTGTTTGCCTAGCTTAGGCTTGGCACGTCTTTTGCTGAAAAACAGCGAGTGCATGCCGGCCAGCCGGTCCACCGGAAGAAGCATTTTGCGCAGGAGGAGCGCCAGTCATGGCGGAAACATTTTATGACGTGCTGCGACGGCAGGGGATCTCGCGTCGCAGCTTTATGAAATTTTGCAGCCTGACCGCTGCGGCACTTGGCCTCGCTCCCGAGTTTGCTCCCCAAATGGCGCATGCACTGGAGACGAAGCCCCGTGCGCCCGTGCTCTGGCTGCACGGATTGGAGTGCACCTGCTGCTCGGAAGCGTTCATCCGGTCGGCGCACCCGCTGGCGTCCGATGTCATCCTGTCCATGATCTCTCTCGACTACGACGACACCATCATGGCGTCCGCCGGCCATCAGGCCGAGGCGATCGTCGACGAAATCGTGAATAAATACAAAGGCCAATACATCCTCGCCTGTGAAGGCAACCCGCCGCTCAACGAAGACGGCATGTACTGCATCATCGGCGGCAAGCCGTATCTCGAGCAGCTGAAATACGCGGCCAGCAACTGCAAAGCCATCATCTCCTGGGGCTCCTGCGCCTCCTGGGGATGCGTGCAGGCGGCGCGGCCAAACCCGACGCAGGCAGTGCCGATCCACAAGGTGATCCATGACAAACCGATCATCAAAGTTCCGGGGTGTCCTCCCATCCCGGAGGTCATGACCGCCATAATCACCTACATCCTGACGTTCGACCGCCTGCCCGACCTCGACAGACAGGGACGGCCGAAGATGTTCTACAGCCAGCGCATTCACGACAAGTGCTACCGCAGGCCGCACTTCGACGCCGGCCAATACGTCGAGGCGTGGGACGACGAAGGCGCGCGCAAGGGCTACTGCCTTTACAAGATGGGCTGCAAGGGGCCGACCACCTACAACGCCTGTTCGACCACGCGCTGGAATGGCGGCGTCTCCTTCCCGATCCAGTCGGGGCATGGCTGCATCGGCTGCTCGGAGGACGGCTTCTGGGATAATGGCTCGTTCTACAACAGGCTCACCAATATCAACGCGTTCGGCATCGAGTCGAACGCCGACACCATCGGCGCGACAGCGGCGGCTGCCGTTGGCGTCGCCGTCGCCGGGCATGCTGCGATAAGCGCCATCAAGAAAGCGCGTGAAGACGGAGGAAAGAAATAATGACGATCCAGACCCCCAACGGTTTCACGCTCGACAACAGCGGCAAGCGCGTCGTGGTCGATCCCGTCACGCGCATCGAAGGCCATATGCGCTGCGAGGTGAACCTCGACGACGACAACATCATCCGCAACGCCGTCTCCACCGGCACGATGTGGCGCGGGCTCGAAGTCATCCTGAAGGGCCGCGATCCGCGCGACGCGTGGGCGTTCACCCAGCGCATTTGCGGCGTCTGCACGGGTACGCACGCACTGACCTCGGTTCGCGCCGTCGAGGATGCGCTCAAGATAAACATTCCCGAAAACGCGAATATCATCCGCAATATCATGCAGCTGACGCTGCAGGCGCAGGATCACCTGGTTCACTTTTACCATCTGCATGCGCTTGACTGGGTGAACCCCGTCTCGGCCTTGAAAGCCGACCCGAAAGAGACGAGCGAACTCCAAAAGAAGATCTCGTCAACGCATCCCAAATCGTCCCCCGGATACTTCCGCGACGTGCAGAACAAGCTGAAGAAGTTCGTGGAAAGCGGCCAGCTTGGGCCATTCCGGAACGGCTATTGGACGAACCCGGCCTATCTACTGCCGCCCGAAGCAAACCTGCTGGCGGTGACGCATTATCTGGAAGCGCTCGATTTCCAGCTTCACATCATGCGCATCCGCACCATTTTCGGCGGCAAGGACCCGCATCCGAACTGGCTCGTCGGCGGCGTGCCCTGCGCGATCAATATCAGCGGCGAAGGAGCCGCCGCCGCAATCAACATGGAGCGGCTGAATTTCGTCCGCTCGATCATCGACGACACGATCACGTTCGTCGAGAATGTCTACATTCCGGACCTGATCGCCATCGCTTCCTTCTACAAGGGCTGGCTCTATGGAGGCGGCCTGTCGAGCAAGAACGTTCTGTCCTATGGCGACATACCGGACCGCGCTAACGATTACTCGCCGTCGAGCCTGCTCATGCCGCACGGCGCGATCATCGACGGCAATCTCAAGGAAGTGCATGACGTCGATCTGCGCGACCCGTCGCAGATCCAGGAATTCGTGCCGCACTCCTGGTATTCGTACGATGACGAAAAGAAGGGCCTGCATCCCTGGGACGGCGTGACGCAGCCCAACTTCAAGCTCGGGCCGAACACGAAAGGCACGCGCACCAACATCCAGGAAATCGATGAGGGCGCGAAGTATTCCTGGATCAAGGCCCCGCGCTGGAAGGGCCATGCCATGGAGGTCGGCCCGCTCGCGCGCTATGTCGTCGGCTACGCCAAGGGCGACAAGGAAATCACAGAGCAAATCAACTTTGTCTTGAAAATCCTGGATGTTCCTGTAACCGCGCTGTTCTCCACGCTTGGCCGCACAGCCGCCCGCGGCCTCGAATGCCAGTGGGCCGCGAACAAGATGGCCTACTTCATGGACAAGCTGATAGCGAACGTGAAGGCAGGCGACACCGCGACGGCGAATGTCGACAGGTGGGATCCGAAGTCCTGGCCGGCCGAGGTGAAAGGCGTCGGCTTCACGGAGGCGCCTCGCGGGGCCCTTGCCCATTGGATCAAGATCAAGGACACTAAGATAGACAATTACCAGTGTGTTGTGCCGACGACCTGGAACGGAAGCCCGCGCGACAACGAGGGAAACATTGGTGCGTTCGAGGCAGCCTTGATGAACACCAAGGTGGAGCGCGCGAGCGAGCCGGTGGAAATCCTTCGGACCTTGCACAGCTTCGATCCTTGCCTCGCCTGCTCAACGCACGTTATGAGCGAAGACGGGCAGGAATTGGCCCGCGTTACAGTCCGCTAAAGCAGGAGGACACGTCCATGAAGAAAATCTCGATCGCCGGCGCCGTGTTCACAATGCTGGTGCTTGCAAACCATGCTTTCGCTCATTCGGGCCTTCCCGGCCATACGCACGGGTTTCTGAACGGGGTTGCGCACCCCGTCTGCGGCATCGATCACGTGCTCGCCATGATCGGTGTCGGCATCTGGTCGGCTCTGGCCATGCCCGCGAACCGCGTCCTGCTGGCGCCCATCGCTTTCCTTGCGGCGATGCTGGTTGGCGCAGTAGCCGGAGTTGCCGGCGTTCCCTTCGCCGCGGTTGAAGCTGGCATGGCGATATCCGTTGTCGCGATGGGCCTTTTGATTGCGGCGCGCATCAAGCTTCCAGCTGCCATCGCGGCGGCGGTAATCGGAGCGTTCGGCATCATGCACGGCTATGCCCACGGCGCTGAAGCAGACGGTAGCGTCGTTGCCTACATGATCGGCTTCACGCTCACCACCGCAGGTCTGCATTTCGCGGGCATCGGCTTGGGTCGCGGGCTCGTCAACTTGCACGCCGTGACCTGGGCCGCTGGCGGCGCGATGGCGCTTGCCGGCATCAGCCTGCTTGTTGCTTAGGGGAGAGGAGACGCAATGCCGACCCCTACGCAGGTCAACCAGCAGGGCTTCCAGTCCGCTATCTATGTCTATCAATTCCCGGTGCGGATTTGGCATCTGACCAATGCCTTCGCCATCGCGGTGCTGCTCCTGACGGGCTACTTCATCGGAAGCCCGCCCCCCACTTTGTCCGGAGAAGCCAGCGATCATTACTTGATGGGATACATCCGCTTCGCACACTTTACGGCGGCCTACATCCTGATCATCGGCCTCATCCACCGCACCTACTGGGCGTTCATCGGGAACGGGTTTGCCCGCGAGATTTTCTTCCTGCCTGTTACCGACAAGAGATGGCGGGAAGACGTCTTCCACGAGGTGAAGCGCTATCTCTTTCTGGAGGATGTCGCGCGGAAATATGTCGGCCATAACCCCGTCGCGACAATCGTGATTCACTTCCTGTTCCTGTGGGTGATCACGTTCATGGCCATCACCGGGCCTGTCGCTGTACGGCGAGGGTCAGGGAATGGGCTCGTGGCAATACACCTTGTTTTCGAGCTGGGTGATCCCGCTGTTCGGCAACAGCCAAAACCTCCACACCTACCACCACCTCGGCGCGTGGCTGATCCTGATCTTCGTCATCATCCATGTGTACGGAGCGGTGCGCGATGAACTCCTGGGCAATCAGAGCATCATGAGCACCATCGTTTCCGGCTGGCGCACCTTCAAGTCGCCCGGACTGCCAGAAGACCTTTATCGCACGCCGAAAGAAATCCGCGGCGAAGGCGAGGCGCCGCCGCGAACATAGGCTGCTGCGGCAACAACAGCATCAGGCGAGGCGCGGCTTTGTCCGCGCCTTTTCTTATCGAGCGATGTCGTCCTTCGAACAGGATCGCCGTCGCTGTGCGGATTGCGACATTGCCTGTCGTCCCGCAATGCGTCTGTAGTGGGGAGCCGGACCAGCCGGATCCGATACAACTTCAGTCTGATCTTCTTGCGCTTTTCCCGCCGCCAGCTGTTACTCCTGCAGAGCAGCTTTCAAGCGGATAGGCTGCCGTTGAGCTCGTTATGGCCCAATGCTTGCTTGACCAAATCTGAAGCGCCACATCGTGCAAAGGCGCCGTCGGGAGAAGAAATGCCGCGCGTTTTAATTCTCGGCATCGGCAATTTGCTTTGGGCCGATGAAGGCTTCGGGGTGCGCGCGGTCGAAGCCCTCAACCGCGACTATGAATTCCCGCCAAATGTCCGGCTCATGGACGGCGGAACGCAGGGCCTCTACCTGATCGAGCACGTGACTTCTGCAGACATCCTCATCGTTTTCGACGCCGTCGACTATGGTCTCGCGCCCGGCTCGCTGAAGCTTGTCGAGGATGAGGACGTGCCGAAGTTCCTCGGCGCAAAAAAGATGAGCCTCCACCAGACCGGCTTCCAGGAAGTGCTCGCAACTGGCGAGCTTCTCGGCAAGGCCCCCAGGCATCTCTTCCTGATCGGCGTGCAGCCCGTCGAGCTTGAAGACTACGGCGGAAGCCTTCGCCCCGAGGTCAAGGAGCAGATCCCCGCCGCAATCGAGCACGCGCTTACCTATCTGGCGCGCTTCGGCATCGAAGGGACACGCCGCGCGCAGCCCTTGCCGGAAGCGGAGACGATCGCCTGTGAGCGCATGGTGATGTCGCGCTATGAAGCGGAACGCCCGGCCGAAGAGGTCGCCTGCCGGTTCGGGGATGCCCGTTTTCTCGACACGGCATCGTCGCAAGCCAAGGAAGAGGCCCCGAACTGATGTGCATCGGCCTCCCCATGCAGGTGATCGAGCCTCGCGGGCGTTACGCGCTTTGCAGCTACGCCGACGAAGTGCGAACCGTGGACATGATCCTCGTGGGCGATCAACCCGCCGGCGCGTGGGTTCTCGTCTTTCTCGACGCGGCGCGCGAAGTCATGACGGAGGAGCAGGCCGCGAAAACTGCAGACGCGCTCCGCGCGCTCGCGCTGGTGATGCAGGGCGAGACATCGGTCGATCACCTCTTCGCCGACCTCGTCGGGCGGGAGCCCGAGCTTCCGGCCCATCTCAAAAGCCAGCTGCCCAAGCCTGCGGAGTAGCCCATGCCGTCGCCCCTGATCGATGCGCTGACAACGAAGCACGGTTTTCCCATCGTGAACGAAGCTACGGTGGACGCGTTTCTGAAGGCCAATGAGTATTCCGTTCTCTTCTTCGCGGGCGATGCCGAACGGCTCGTCGAAAGCGACGATGTCGCGGTCATCCTGCCGGAAATCCTGAAGCTGTTCCCGATGCTTGCCCCGGCGCTTGTCGAAAAGCCCGCGGAGCGCCCCTTGCAGCTCCGGTATCGCTTCAACGCCTTCCCTGCCCTCGTCTTCCTGGGCGAAGAGGGCTATCTCGGCGCCATCTCCCGCCTGCTCGGCTGGCAGGAGTATCTTTCCGAGGTCCGCGCGATCCTGGCGCGCGATCCTTCCGAGCCGCCGCCCTATAAGTTTCCCGAACGCTGCGTGCCGCAAAACGGCGCCGCCGAGGGCCATCACCCGGGAGAGCTTCAATGAACAAGGGAAGGCCATTAACCGGCCCCGGGAGCCCGACGCCGGACGAGGACGGCGATTTCGCCTTCATGGAACTGCCGAAGGGCATGCACACCTACTCCATGCCCGAGATGCCGGAGCCGGAAGACTCGGCGGGTTTTCGCCCTGCCTTCAAGAAGCTTGAAGCCGTCCTGAGCGCGCTTCGCTCGCTGCCAGGATCCGGCGCGTCGATCGAGATCGATCTTCGCGACCTCGATGCTGATAACCGGAGTTTCATCGACCAGACGATGGGCGAAGGCGAAGTCAGCATCGTCGCCGGCCCATCCATCCAGGTTCAGGAGTCGGTGCTCGCAGGCGTATGGCGCGTCCTTGAGGTGGACGAGAGCGGCGCGCTGATCGGCGACACGATTGAGGTCGGCGAATTTCCCCAACGCGTCCTGAAGATGGCGCAAAAGGGAGCCGGGGCGGGTCTTCGTCCCCTGGATGCAGCGGCGACAGACCTGATGAACGCGCCCGCACTTGCGGCAGAGCTTGCGGATAAGCTTGCCACCTTCCAGCCGGATGCCGCTCCTCATGTAATCAATCTCACCCTTCTGCCGGTCAGCGAAGGCGATCTTGCCTATCTCGACAAGCGGCTTGGTGAGGGCGCGGTCACGATCCTTTCGCGCGGCTACGGAAACTGCCGCATTTCCTCGACCGGCGTAAAAAACGCCTGGTGGGTGCGCTATTTCAATTCGCGGGAGTCGCTCATTCTGAACACCATCGAGGTTACCCGCATCCCAGGCGTTGCCTGCGCGGCAGTGCAAGACCTCGAAGACAGCGCGGAGCGGCTTGCGGAAATCCTGGAGGTTTACCGGTGAGCGGGCACTTCTTCGCAGGCTCCTTCGGCGGCGACGTCGAGAAGATTAACGACGCGACGCGGCTCGAATGCAAGATTTGCTGGCACGTCTACGATCCCGCTCTCGGCGACGATTACTGGCAAATCCCGCCGGGGACGCCCTTTTCGCAATTGCCCGGGCATTGGACCTGCCCCGTTTGCGATGCCCCGAAGGACGGCTTCATGGTGCTGGAGGAGAAGCGTGACTGACGTCTCTCCAGTGAACCCGGAAGAACTCGTCCTCGCTTCTGAGCTGACGCATAAGCTTGAGGCTGTGTTCGGGATGATCGAACGCGAGCGCATGCGCGATATCCCCATCCTCAACCCGTCCTTACGCGTTGCCGCAATCGGCATGCGTCCCTTCGGTGACGTGTGGGTCTGCGCTCTCGTAACCCCCTGGTTCATCGACCTCATGCTGCTCCCCAGGACGCCGGAAGCCGCCGAAGCCTGGAGCCGCGATGGCATTGGCACAAAGGTGGGGCACGACTTCCCGGCCGGGACTTTCGAGTTCATCTGCGGCGCCGAGGATGAACTTGGCCCCTATCGGATGTGCTCGCTGTTCTCGCCGGTGCTCCAGTTCGAGAACCAGGAGGCGGCGCTCGCGACGGGGGAAGCCGCGCTTGCGGCGCTTTTCAACGAAAACCTCGATCATGCCGAGCCCGAAGCGCCGGCCGCTCCTCCAAAAAAGGAGACCGCGCAAGTGAGCCGCCGCACTCTTTTCCTGGGCAGAAAGGCCGCGCGGCCATGACCGAGGGCGGGATCACGGTTGACCTCTTCCCCGCCGGCGGTGAAGCGAAAATCGCGTCCAGCCGGCCGCTCACGATCACGCGCCAGTTCTCCGGCCAGCGCCCCGGAGAGGTTCTCCGCAACGTTTCACTCCTGTTCGCGACCTGCCGGGCCGCGCAATCCATAGCTTCGGCTGAAGCCTTCGAACAAGCCCTTGGCCTTGAACTGCCCGGACGCTCCAGGAAAGCGCGAGCCCTGCTGGTTTTCGCCGAAACCGCGCGCGAACACGCGCTGCGCATCCTGATGGATTGGCCGCAGTTTCTTCGCGCGCCCGGGGAGCCGCAAGCCCCACGCCTTCAAAGGCTGATGCAAGTCGACCGGGATTTACGCCATTCATTGGCCGAGCGTGGCGGCGCCATCAGCATCGGCGGTGTGTGCACAATCGAGAAAGACAGCGTGAATTCAGCTCTTGCAAAGCTGAAGGCATTTCTGGAGCAGGCGATTTTTTCCGGGGATTTGCATCGCTGGCAGACAAGCAGCAGCCTGCAGGACTTCAAACAATGGGCCAGCACGGGCCGCACATTGGCACAGCGGCTGCTCCATCAGCTTTTCGATGACGGCCTTACAACCGCTGGCGCGGCGCAGGTCTCACCGCTTCCGCAACTCAAGCCGGCCGCTCTTGCCGAACGGCTTTTCGCGGAAGATGCGGAGCGGTTCATTGCGAAGCCCGAATGGGACGGGCTGCCTCGCGAAACCTCGCCCCTGACCCGAACTGCGGACCATCCGCTGGTCGAGGGCGTGAAAGCGGCGGAAGGCTTTGGCCTCGGCGCGCGGCTCATTGCTTGCCTTGCCGAGCTTTCGCAAATCCCGGCGCAAATGCTTGCAATCCTGGATAGCGATGACAATGCCGATCCCGCTGAACGAGCCGCGCTTGGGCACGGGATAGGCGTCGCACAAATCGAGGCGGCACGGGGACGGCTGGTGCATGCCGTCGAGATGGGCGGCGACACGGTCAAGCGTTATCGTATTCTCGCGCCCACCGAGTGGAACTTCCACCCGGAAGGAGCCGCAGCTCAGGGTCTTGCGAAGATCGCTGCCAGCTGGCGGAGGAGACTGCGCCACCCTCGCGCGGCTGTTCGTGACCGCCGTCGACCCTTGCGTCGGCGTCGATGTGAGGGTCCACTGATGCACGAAATGTCGCTTTGCCAGGGCATGGTTCAGATCCTCGAAGAGCAGGCCAAGGCGCGCGCCTACACGCGGGTGAAAACCGTGCGCCTCGAAATCGGGCCGCTCGCGACCGTTGAACCGGAAGCGCTGCGTTTCTGCTTCGATGCCGCAACGCGCGGCACTCTGGCGGAGAACGCGAAGCTCGACATCATCACCACCGCTGCGTCAGCCTGGTGCTTCTCCTGCGGAGAAACCGTCACAATATCGGAGCGTAACGGCGTCTGCCCGAGCTGCGGCAGCTATCAGCTGCAGGTCACGGGCGGGGACGGGTTGCGGATCAAGGAACTGGAGGTGGACTGATGTGCGGAGTTTGCGGATGCGGAAAGGGCGAGACGCGCATCGAGGCCGGCGATGGCAAGAAGGTGAATGGCGAGCCCCATGATCATGGAGACAGCCATGCTCACGACCATCATCATCACGAGGATGGCCATCACGATCATCACCATCATCATGACGACGATCACAGCCACGACGAGGGTCAGTCCCGCATCGTGAAGATCGAGCAGGATCTGCTCGCCAAAAATGATGCTTACGCCGCCGCCAATCGGGCCAGTTTCAACAATGCGGGCGTGCTTGCGCTCAATCTCGTCTCAAGCCCAGGCTCCGGCAAAACCTCGCTGCTCGTCGAGACCATCAACCGGCTCAAGGGTGACGTCCCTGTTGCAGTGATCGAGGGCGATCAGCAAACTTCGATGGATGCGGAGCGCATTCGCGCCACGAGCGCGCCGGCGATCCAGATCAACACCGGCAAGGGCTGCCATCTCGACGCGCATATGACAGGCCATGCCTTCGAGCATCTGAAGCCTGCGACCGGGTCCGTGCTGTTCATCGAAAACGTTGGCAATCTCGTTTGCCCGGCGATGTTCGATCTCGGCGAGGAGCATCGCGTCGTCCTGATTTCTGTCACCGAGGGCGAGGACAAGCCGCTGAAATATCCCGATATGGTTCGCAGCTCGGACCTCATGCTGATTACCAAGGTCGATCTTCTCCCTCATCTCGACTTCGACGTCGCTGCGCTCGCCGCAAACGCACGCAAGATCAATCCCGGCATCAAGATCCTGAAAGTCTCGGCCCGCACTGGCGAAGGCATGGACGCTTGGACGGGCTTCATCCGAGCCGCCCGCTCGCTCGCGCTGACCGGACACGCCGCCTCCGGGGCCGCAGTCTAGAAAGTATACGCATATGTGCCTTGCCCTGCCCGCCAAAGTCCTTTCCGTCGATGACACGCTGCAAACCGCCGTCGTCGCGCTCGGGCCTGTGAAAAAGGAGATTTCGACCGCGCTCCTCGATGACGTAGCGCCGGGCGACTACGTGCTCATTCATGTCGGCTACGCCCTCCACAAGGTATCGCCCGAGGAAGCGGAACGAACGCTTGCCATGATCCGCGAAGCTGGCGAAGACCCCGAAGTGGCCGCCTTCGTGGAGAGCGCGGCGCCATGAAATATGTCGACGAGTTTCGCGACCGCGAACTGGCGTCGGGTCTTGCGAAGGCGATCCGCCGGGAAGCGAACTGCGAGCGCCGCTACAATGTGATGGAATTCTGTGGCGGCCACACGCACGCGATTTTCCGCTATGGCGTGCAGGATCTGATGCCGGAAAACGTCGGCTTCGTGCATGGTCCCGGCTGCCCGGTCTGCGTGCTGCCTATCGGCCGTATCGACAACGCGCTGGAACTCGCCGAAGAGCACGGCGTCATCCTTTGCAGCTATGGCGACATGCTGCGCGTGCCCGCATCCAAGCGGCGAAGCCTGTTGAAGGCGAAGGCGGACGGCGCCGACGTCCGCATGGTCTATTCCGTGGATGACGCGCTGAAGATCGCGCGCCAGAACCCAAGCCGCGAGGTGGTGTTCTTCGCCATCGGCTTTGAAACGACCACGCCGCCAACCGCGGTCGCCATCCGGAAGGCGCAAGCCGACGGCCTCAAAAACTTCTCCGTCTTCTGCAACCACGTACTGACCCCAGCCGCCCTGCAAGCGATTCTCGGAAACGCGGATGAGTGCGGCAGCGTCTCTATCGACGCCTTCCTCGGCCCTTCGCATGTGAGTTCGGTGATCGGCAGCAAGCCCTACGAATACTTCGCGCGCGAGTATAAGCGGCCTGTCGTGATCGCAGGCTTTGAGCCGCTCGACGTCATGCAGGCGACGCTGATGGCGATCCGGCAGCTGAACGAGGGCCGCCACGTGGTCGAGAACCAGTATGTCCGCGTCGTCACCCGCGAAGGGAATGTGAAGGCGCAGAATCTTGTCGCCGATGTGCTGGAACTGCGGCCGTCCTTTGAATGGCGGGGCCTTGGCGAGGTGCCGGACAGCGCGCTTTGCATCCGTGGGGCTTACGCAGACTTCGATGCCGAGAAGCGCTTCAGCATCACGACGAAATCGTCACGCGACGCCAAGAGCTGCGAATGCCCCTCCATCCTGCGCGGCGAGAAAAAGCCCACCGACTGCAAGCTGTTCGGCACGGTCTGTACGCCCGATAACCCCATCGGCTCCTGCATGGTGTCCTCGGAAGGGGCATGCGCGGCTTATTGGACCTATGGCCGGTTCCGGCAGCCTCCGTCGGAGGCCGCATGACGGTGATCGAGACCCGCTTCGCCGCGGCCGACGCTCCCATCAGCGGCACCGTCGAAATGATCCACGGCAGCGGCGGCCGCGCGACTGCGGAACTCGTGCGCAATCTCTTCCATCGTCATCTCGTCAACCCCTTCCTCGCGCAGGGGAACGATCAGGCCGCCTTCGACATTGGCGCAGGGCGTCTCGTCATGACGACGGACGCGCATGTCATCGCCCCGCTGTTCTTTCCGGGCGGCGACATAGGCTCGCTGGCCGTGCATGGCACCATCAACGACGTCGCCATGGCGGGCGCGCGTCCGCTTTATCTG
Organism: uncultured Alphaproteobacteria bacterium; assembly: GCA_963833565.1. Taxonomy (GTDB): domain Bacteria; phylum Pseudomonadota; class Alphaproteobacteria; order Rhizobiales; family Rhodomicrobiaceae; genus Rhodomicrobium. Next base: position 51,230 of record CAWHYO010000026.1, on the reverse strand, counting down.
TCGGCAGCTTTCATTTTGGAGGAGGGCTTTCCGCTAGCCGATCTCGACCGCATTGTCGCCAGCATGGCGCGCGCGTCGTGCGAGACTGGCGTCCCTGTCGTAACCGGCGACACCAAGGTGGTCGAAAAGGGCAAGGGCGACGGCGTCTTCATAACCACGACCGGCATAGGGGTGGTGACCGAAGGCGTGAATATTTCGGGTGACAGGGCAAAGCCCGGCGACGCCATCCTCGTCAGCGGCACGCTCGGCGATCACGGCATCGCGGTGCTTTCGAAACGCGAAAACCTCACCTTCGAAACCGAGATCGTATCGGACAGCGCCGCGCTTCACGGCCTCGTCGCGGATATGGTGGCGGCAGTGCCAAGGGTTCATTGCCTGCGCGACCCGACGCGCGGCGGGCTCGCCTCGACGCTGAACGAAATCGCGCAACAATCGCGCGTGGGGCTCCGTCTTGTAGAGAGCGCAATCCCGTTCAAGCCGGATGTGGTCGCCGCCTGCGAGCTTCTTGGCCTCGATCCTCTTTACATCGCCAACGAGGGCAAGCTCATCGCCATCTGCGAAAAGGGCGATGCCGAACGCCTTCTCGGCGTGATACGCGCACATCCGCTCGGCCGCGACGCCGCAATCATCGGCGAGGTCGTCGCCGATCCTAACGCCTTCGTCCAGATGCAGACCCGGTTTGGCGGAAGCCGCATGGTGGACTGGCTTCTGGGTGACCCCTTGCCACGGATCTGTTGATGCATGCGCCGTATAATTCCGTCCCGCCAGGCGAGAACCGCTTGAGCGTCCTGCCCTCCGTTCTGGTCATCGACGACGAAGTGCGAAGTGTCGAAGCTCTCGAACGCATCCTTGAGGGCGATTTCGACGTTAAGAAAGCCACCTCGATCGAGGAGGCAGAGGCCATCCTGGCCGATGAGGCGATCCAGGTCGTGTTGTGCGAGCAGCAGATGCCCGGCATGTCGGGCGTCGAGTTTCTTGAAATCAGTCCGCGAGCGCTGGCCCGATATAGTCCGCATGATCAGCTCGGGCTGCGCGAGCGCCGAGGATGTCATCCAGGGCATCGACGAGACGGGCATTTATCAATACGTCACGAAGCCCTGGCAACCCGACAACCTGACGCTCACGCTGAAAAACGCAGCGCGCTTCTACAAGCTCCAGCGCGAAAACGAACTTCTCGCTATCGAGCTGAAGATCTCGTCAAGCCGGCCCGCGCTGGTTGAGGCTCGCCGCCGCCACGGACTGCGCGAGGCCTGCCAGGGCGATGACGGCATCGTGCGCGATGCGGAAAGCCCCATGAACGAAGTCTGCGCGCGCATGCGGCGCGTTGCGCCCTTCGATATCTCTGTGCTGATCACGGGCGGGTCCGGCACCGGCAAGGAGCTGATCGCCCGCGCACTGCACCAAAACAGCCTGCGCTGGAACAAGCCCTTTGTGGTCGAGAACTGCGCGGCGCTGCCAGACGAGCTTCTCGAAAGCGAGCTTTTCGGCCACAAGCGAGGCTCATTCACCGGCGCTGTCGAGGATCACGTCGGGCTGTTCCAGCGCGCCGATGGCGGCACCGTCTTTCTCGACGAAATCGGAGAGGTATCGCCAGCATTCCAGGCCAAGCTCCTGAGAGTTCTGCAGGATGGCGAAATCCGCCCTGTTGGCGGACGCCAGACAAATGTCAACGTGCGCGTGGTCGCCGCCACCAATCGCGACCTCGAGACGGAGGTGCAGTCGGGGCGCTTCCGTGAGGATCTGTATTACCGCCTCGCAGCTGTCTCGATCCACGTACCGCCCTTGCGCGAACGCCGGATGGACATCCCCGTCATCGCGCTCGCCCTTCTGGAGAAAGCCCAAAAGCAGCTTGGAAAGACCGTCAAGGGCCTTTCAAGCGAGGCAATCGAATGTCTCAAGACCTACCATTGGCCCGGGAATGTGCGCGAGCTTCAGAACGAGATCCAGCAGATCCTCATCATGGGGCCATCCGGCGGCATGATCGGAGCTGAGCACTTCTCCCGCCGCGTCTTGCAGGCTTGTCCGCGCGCCCAGCGCACGTCGGAAAAAGAACTGGCGCTTGCCAGCCTCGAGGGCACGCTGCGGGAGCGCATCGAGTCCGTCGAAGCGCTCATCCTGCGTGAAAGCCTCATCCGGAACCGGTGGAACAAGAGCAAGGCCGCCAAGGAACTCGGCCTGTCCCGCGTCGGGCTTCGCGCAAAACTTGAGCGCTATGGGCTGGAGAAGATCGAGGCGATTCCCCTCGAACCAGCCAAAAAGAAGCGCGCCTAATGCCGGAGCGATGACGTAGAGCGCACCGATCCGGGGTTACGCAAAGTTCCGCGGCCAAGCCAACGCATACACTTCTTTCCCGTCCTGGTGGTCCAGCGCCAGGGCCGATGGAGAATGTCGCGCGATGCGAAAGCCGCAACGGGGGCGGGACGGGCATTCCGGAAATCGTTTCAGCAAAAGGGGCTCGTCCGATGAGGCCAAATGATGGGAGAGGTAAAGCGCCAGAAGCGCATCTGAGCAGCCACCCTAGACGGCTCAAGGCCTCGCCTCGGTGCCAGCTCCGGCGTTCACTATAGCGAGGGCTTTGGGACAACCCCGCCTATGCGTTCGGCAAGGGGCGGCACTACAGACATAAGCACCAACGCGGCGGCGATCCCGATGCCGATTGCGCTACCCACTTCCAGCCAACTGTCAGGCCGCGCCACCCCGCAATAAACGATGACCGTGAAGAGCGGGACATCCAGGAAATGAGCAAGCCTGCCGATGAAGGTTCGCGCGCGGCCCCGTATCTCATCCGTGAGGGGCTCACCCTCGGGCAAGGACCGCGACACCTTGAGCGTCCGCCTGAATTGCACGCGCGTCAGCGTATTGCCTTCGATGAATTCGAACAGAAACAAGCCCCACATCCCAGTCAGCCAGGGCGTGTCGAAATAGTTGTAGCCGAGCGTCCAGATCAAGAGAGGTCCCGTCACCACCTGCGTCAACGCTCCAGGCACGACAACATAGTCGTAGAGGATCGCGGTGTAGAAGGCCGACTCCGTGAAGGCCGCCGTACGCGTGGCGCTGTAGCCGCGCCACTCCGAAATGAACACCGCCGCCAAGCCGCCGCCGACCAGGATATAGCCTATGTGGTGGAAGAACCTTAGTACCAGATAGAGATCCATGGGTACTCTCCTAAGACTGGCTTTTGCGCAAGCCCGGCAGTGCAACGCCGACCCCGATAGCGACGAGGGCAAGAGTGATATTGATCGCCCCGAACAGATGCTCGCGGCTGGCCGCGTCCGCAAACGCTTGCGCCGTCGTTGTCCCGGCGCCGACGGCCTTCGCCGTGGCTTGAAGCTCTTGTGCCGCCGGGATCAAGACGATCGCGGCGACCATCGCGATTGCAGCGGCGGCTGCGATGTGCATCACCAGCCGGCGGCGCTTCAGATATCCGGCATTCGCGACCATCAAGGCGCCGCTCACGATGGCGATGACCAGCCCGGGTATCGTGACGTACCAGTTCGCAAGAGTAATGGCCTCGCGCGCGGCCAGCATGACCGCTGGATTATCGGCTGCGCCGCGAATCAAGCCTGCCGTTACATGCGCCAAGACGCTGCCGAAGAACATCGCCATACCAATGATATGCAGGAACCTGTAGAACTCGAACATGTCATTCATCCTTGCCTTCGTGATCCTGGTTAAGGAGGGGGCGGAGCTTTTACGCCAATGCAGTCGCCGTGTTGATTGAAGTCGGGTCGAGCCTCCCGCTACTCAGCGGCTGAACCACATGCGCTGAAGCAAGCCGTCGCTGCGGCCGCAGTGGTGATAAGGAGCGGCTCCGGCGTGAAGCACGAGCAATGCCAGCAAGAGCAGCGCTCCGATGCCGTGCGGGACCCGGGGCGGATACGCCGCCAAAGATCACTGGGCCTGCGCCGCTAAGCGCGATCATGCCGATGCCGCTCGCAATCATAGCCAGGATGACGATGTAGAACAGGACATGCACCCCCCTCGCAGCGCGCTCCTGCCAATGTGGCGATCCGCCAACCGCCTCGGGTTTACGATCGAAGCGCCACCACCAGACAATCCTGATGGTCAAGGTCAGCACGGCCGCAGCGATCGGTATGTGCAGTTTAAGAATTGCCGCCTTTGCCAGGGGATCGATACGATCATGGCGCCGTAGCGATCGGCGGCGCTCCTCAATCCCATAGCCGTTCCCATTCTCAGCTCAAGCGGCCGCAGTTGCATTGAATGACTCCTTGCTGACTTAATGACAACATATAGTCATTCATATTTGACATCGCATTGTCAATATGTTTTTATATCACCATCATGACACGTTATAGACATACACCCAGCGGGGAGGCTGCAACGGAACTCATTCTTGAGACGTTTCGCTGCAACGGTCGGCTGCTCGCGGCTGGCGACAGGCTGGTCGCAAAGCTTGGCCTGACCAGCGCGCGCTGGCAGGTTCTTGGCGCGATTGCCTATTCACCGACTCCTGAGCCCGTCGCCCGGCTAGCCCGGAACATGGGGCTGCACCGGCAGGGTGTGCAGCGCATCGTCAATGAGTTGGAGAAGGAGGGACTCGTCGAGTTTCGTCCGAACCCGCACCACCGCCGGGCCAGCCTCGTCGTGTTGACCGCGCGCGGCCGCAAAATCTATGAGGAGGCCGACCGGCTTCAGGTCCCGTGGGTCAATGCAATTTCAGAGGGCATTGCGGCCGACGACATCGCGCTCACAACTCGGGTCATTCAAAGTCTTCGCAAGCGGCTGGAAGAGCATAGCAAGCTGGAGCCGGAAGGGGATGATTAATGGCGGCGTCTACTGCCCCTTGCCCTCAAGGAAGAGACGTGTTGGCCAGGAACCCAAAAGGTCGGCTTTGGATACGGTACACTCCTCGGTCTCGGCTCTTTCAGCGCATCACAGAAGACCCGCTGCTTGCGAGCGAGCCTCTGGCTGCGTAAATAAGTCGAGACGAAGCCCATTGCGGCCAAGCGTATTGTGAACTCCTTCGATCCGTGCATCGTATGCATAGTGCAATAGGGGGGCGTGGTTGGACGCATCAAACCGAGTCAAAGGAGTATCCATCCGCGTGCGCGGCCTCGTTCAGGGCGTGGGTTTCCGCCCTACGGTATGGAAGATCGCGAAGCGGCTTGGCCTTACCGGAAATGTGCTGAACGACAGCGAAGGGGTGCTGATCCATGCCTTCGGGTATCCTGCCGCGATCGCCAAACTCGAATTTGCGCTTGTGTCGGAGGCCCCTCCCCTTGCGCGCGTCGAAAGCATCGAAACTGCGCCGCTGCCAGGCCGGCCGCCGGTGGATTTCCGTATCCTGCACAGCCGCAGCGGCACGGTGACGACCGGCGTTGTCCCCGATGCGGCCACCTGCCCCGCCTGCCTGGCCGACATTCGCGATCCATCGAACCGGCGCTATCGCTACCCCTTTACGAACTGCACCCTCTGCGGGCCGCGCCTTTCGATCCTCAGGGCCATCCCCTATGACCGCGCCTCGACAAGCATGGCGGCGTTCCCGCTTTGCGCCGACTGCGTTGCCGAATATCGCGACCCCTCGAACCGCCGCTTCCACGCGCAGCCCAATGCCTGTCCGGTCTGCGGCCCCAGGGCCTGGCTGGAGGATGGCGAGGGACGGCCCAAGCTGAGCGAGCCTTGCCGCGATGCCCTGGAAGCCGCTGCGGCCATGATCGCTTCCGGCGCCATCGTTGCCATCAAGGGCCTCGGCGGCTTCCACCTCGCCTGCGACGCCCGGAATGGCGAGGCCGTGGCCCGTTTGCGCGACCGGAAACACCGCATTGAAAAGCCGTTCGCGCTCATGGCGCGCGACGAAGGCGTGATCGGGCGCTATGCGAAGCTATCGGAGACGGAGCGCACGCTTCTCTTGGGACCTGCCGCACCGATTGTCCTGCTTGAGCGGAATGAGAGCGGCGCTTCGCTCGCACCCGGCATTGCGCCCGCCCAGTCGACGCTCGGCTTCATGCTGCCCTACACGCCGCTTCACCACATCCTTTTCGAGGATGTTGGCTATCCGCTTGTCATGACCTCCGGCAACAGAAGCGACGAGCCGCAATGTATCGCGAACGAGGAAGCCCGCGCGAGGCTCGCCGGCATCGCGGACGCTTTTCTGATGCACGACCGGGACATCGTCAACCGGCTCGACGACAGCGTAGCGCGCGTCATGAGCGGAAAGCCGCGTCTATACCGACGCGCGCGGGGCTATGCGCCGTCGCCGCAGACATTGCCGGAAGACTTTAAGGGCGCCCCGCGCATCCTGGCCATGGGCGCCGAGTTGAAGTCCACCTTCTGCCTTCTCGGCGACGGACGCGCAACCGTCTCGCAGCATATCGGCGATCTCGAAGACGCCGCCTACCCACGCCGATTACCGGGCCAATCAGAAGCTCTATCGGGAAATCTTTCGCTTCGAACCCGAGCTTATCGCGGTCGATGCGCACCCCGAATACCATTCAACCCTGTGGGGGCGGGCGATTTCGCAGCAACAGGGCCTCCCCGTCGAAACCGTGCATCATCATCACGCCCACGTCGCGGCCGTGCTCGCTGAGCATGAAGTTCCGCTGTCAACCGGGCCTGTGATCGGCATCGCACTTGACGGGCTGGGGCTCGGCGAGAGAGGCGAACTTTGGGGCGGTGAGTTTTTGCTTGGCGATTATCGCGCTTGCCGCTGTGTGGCCTCCTTCGCGCCCGTTCCCCTGATTGGGGGCGAAAAGGCAATGAAAGAGCCGTGGCGCAATGCGCTCGCCCATCTCCAGACATTCCTGGGGTGGGATCACGTCGCGAGCCGTTACGGCGCTATCGAAACCATTCAGCGGTTGCGAGAGAAGCCCGTCGCCACAGCGCTCCAGATGATGGAACGCGGGGTCAATGCGCCGCCTTCATCGTCGGCGGGACGGCTGTTCGACGCCATCGCGGCGGTGCTCGGCATATGCTTCGACGCGGCTTCCTATGAGGGACAGGCCGCGATTGAGCTTGAGGCGCTTGCCGCCCCGGCGATGACCGGCGCAACCGATGGATATCGCGGCACGCTGGTCAAGGGAGACCCAGCAAGACTCGATTGGACGCCGCTGTGGAACGGCTTTCTGCACGATCTCGCCGCGCGAACCGCTGGGCCGCTGATTGCAGCGCGCTTCCATCTCGGTCTTGCGGAGACCCTGGCCGAAACGGCCGCGTCGCTCGGCGAGATGCATGCCTGCAAGACCATGGTGCTATGCGGCGGCGTGTTCCAGAACAAGATTTTGCTGGAAACAGTTAGCGAGAAACTCGTCGCTCATGACGTCGAAGTGCTGGCCCCCTCGCTTTTCCCGGCGGGAGATGGCGCGATCTCGCTTGGACAGGCCGCGATCGCTGCGGCTCGGCGGCTTCCATGATCACGTGGAGCATCGTGCGTTTAGCTGGCCCTTACCGCCGTCGCGCGGAATGTACCTTTGCATATCCCGGGCCGTAAAAAACACCTCCCTCTTGAGCGTGCAGACGTTTGGACTCTTACTCATGGTTTGAGTGAGCATTCTATTTCTGCCATGGCAAGATTGCTGCTTGGTATAGCCGTGTCACTTCGCCACCCCAAGCCCGATGTCCCGATGATTGACAGCAGAACCTATATAAAGGAAGGAGCTGACGTCAAAGATCCTCCAGCTTAATTCCTTCGCGCCCCAAGACGGCAAGGCACGACATAAAGAAATCCGCCGTTATCGTGGCTCTGGTGAATTTGTTGGCGATGCTGGCTTTGGTCTCCTTGAAGCCGTATTTTCCGAGCCGTGTCGCCAGTTCATCATAGGCGACATCGGCGCGCTTCAGGAGCGCCCAATGACCAGACATTTACTGGAACCCCAAATTGAGGGAAGTCCCACCTACCGCGGTTTTGTGCCAGACCCGGGAAATTAACTTTGGCGCGGAAACCGGCGCGCGTTTCAATCCGCAGACTGCAACCGAAGGCGCAGAGTCCGGCTATAGAAATGAACAAAGCATTACCGCGCTTAACCCAGCGATTATGGTAAAAGCCAGCATGGTTAACAGAGATGACGCTGATTTATTTCCGGTCCAAGTCATACTTTGTAAAGGTTTATTTATTCTAAAGAATGGAGCACCGCGCTGCTCGTTGAACGCCATAAGCCATTGATATTATTACTTTATTTCTCACATTAAAATGGGTTTTAATGTCGGAATTTTCTCCTTAACTGGGCGCGTAAAAGGCAGTTAAATATGTTTCGAACTTCTCTCGTTAACCCTGCCAGCGCCATTCGCGCCTGCTGTGGCGGCGATTTCGCGTTGATTTTTCTTCGTAATATCAATGACTTATGCGGCATTAACCCCTTGGCAAGGCGCTCTTTGCTGAAATATTGGCTTGAGCAAACCGGGGAACGCAAACGCAAGAACTGGTCGACCACGCACGGTGCATACCGTCAATGGCTCAGTCTGTGAGCGCGCCGTAAAGATCCGGGCGTCGGTCGCGGAAAAAGCCCCAGTCCGCCCGATAGCTCTCGATCTCCCGAAGGTCGAACGAGTGCAGGAGCACCCCCTGATCCTGTTCGTCGAAGCTGTCGACAAGCGCGCCGGTGTGATCTGAGATGAAGGAATGGCCGTAAAAGAGTTGCGTCGCCGCACCGTTCTCCTCCAGGCCAATGCGGTTTGCGGCGACGACCGGCACCGCATTGGCGACGGCATGGCCCTGCATGGCGCGCTGCCATCTCCTGTGTGTATCGAGTGCGGCGTCGTATGGTTCCGAGCCGATGGCCGTGGGGTAGAACAGAACCTGCGCCCCTGCGAGGACCATGGCGCGGGCGCATTCGGGAAACCACTGGTCCCAGCAGATGCCGACGCCGATCACGCCATGCTTCGTGTTCCAGGCCTTGAAACCAGTGTTGCCGGGGCGGAAGTAATATTTCTCCTGATAGCCCGGCCCGTCGGGGATATGGCTTTTGCGGTAGACGCCCAGGATTTCACCATCGGCATCAGCCACGGCGACACTATTGAAATAGTGCGGTCCATCCTTCTCGAAGAACGAGACGGGAATGACGACGCCCAGCTCCTTCGCCAGCTTCGCGAGCGACAGCACGCAAGGGTGCTCACGGGCGGGATAGGCCGTTTCAAACCATTTCGGGTCCTGCCGCGTGCAGAAATAGATGCCCTGAAACAGTTCCGACGGCAGGACGACTTGCGCGCCCCGGCCCGCAGCCTCGCGGATGAAACCTTCCGTCTTCGCGATGTTGGCCGCCATGTCCCGCCCATAGGAGGTCTGGATGGCGGCGACCGTCAGCGTGTGTTTTGTCATCAAGCCGGTTCCTGCTGGGTGATGCAGTGGAACGATCCGCCGCCCGCGTCGCCGGAACCAAGGAGGCCGATCGAGGGCACCCCGACGACTTCCCGATCGGGGAACACCGTCTGCAAAGCCTCGATGGCGGCGATCTCGGTCCCTGTGCCGTAAACAGGCACGGCCACGACGCCGTTCGCGATAATGAAATTCATGTACGACGCCGGCGAAACCTCTCCCGAAGCGTTGAGGTACAGCCCAACGCCGGGAATGCGGACGACGTCCAGCTTGCGGCCCGCAGCATCCGTGGCGCATTCCAGCGCATCGGCGATAGCGTTCAGCGTTTCCGCGTTGGGATCGTCCGGCCCGGCCGGGGACTGACACACGACGCGCCCCGGAGCCACGAAGCGCGCGATGTTGTCGATATGGCCGTCCGTGTGGTCGTTTCTAAGGCCCTCGTCGATCCATATCACCTGTCTCGCGCCAAGCGCTTGCGCCAGCGCTTTTTCCGCGTCTTCCTTCGTCCAGCCGTTGCGGTTGGGGTTCAGGAGCGTCTGCCTTGTCGTCAGAATGGTGCCCTCGCCGTCATGGTCGATCGCCCCGCCTTCAAGCACGAAATCGAAGCTGACAGTTCGCGTGCCCGAAAGACGGGCGATGTCGTCGCCAACCGTGGCGTCGTCGGGCAGGTCGAACTTGCCGCCCCAGCTGTTCGTCTTGAAGCGCAGTGCGACCGGGCCATCGGGCGCCCGGGCGAAAATGGGGCCGGTGTCGCGCAGCCAGATGTCCCCGTAGCGCGCCCGGATAATCTCAGCGGCGTCGCCGATTGCAGCGCGTGCAGACGCTTCCGCCTCGGCGCCATTCACAAGAAGGCGCACCGCATTGCCATCGGCAAGCGCATGCACCAAGGCCGCCACGTCGCGGCGCGGGGCGTCGAGATCGCCATTCCATTCGCGCGCGTCGGCGGGCCAGGCTGTCCAGATCGCCTTCTGCGGCTCCCACTCCGCCGGTATCGAAATTGTCTGGCCGCTCATAGAGACCCTCACCAAATGCGCACGGCCCCGAACGGGCCGAGTGTGACTGATCTATAAGACTGTACCGGGAGTTCAAGCGTTGAAACAAGGGCGCGCGATCAGGATCCGGAAATGGCGGTCTCGACGCGATTGATGGTAACAGTGCCCATATCCGTCGGAAGGGACACCTGCTCGACCAGCCACAAATCGGGCTTGGTCAGTTTCTGGAAGTCGACTTCCCACTGAATGTTCTGAAGCGGAGCCCCATTCACTGCGGAACTTACATTCGGAGTGAAATGGACCCGGCAGCTTACGAGTCTCGGATCTCGTGGCTCTTCCTCTGCGGGATGCAGGCTTGCGTCGATCTTCGCGCGGCTCATAATGATCGTGAGCACCTTGTCGCAAGGTGTCGCCGATGCCGAAGAAGGCCGGATGGATGCAGCAATCAGCGCCGACAAGGGATCGAGGACGCCCTTCAACGGGCTCGGGGCCTTCGGGCTTGCCGCCGCCGTGGCTGCGAAATCCACGGAACTCTCCTGCCCATCGGACGTACTCAGCTTGAAACGCTCGGGCGTCAGCTTCTGGCCTGCCCGTGAGCCGGAGGCCTCTCCCTCAACCCTCGTATTATTGAGGAGCGTACCGACATCGGCGGAGATCTCCACCTTGTAATGCTTGGCGTCGATGGTGGCGTGAAGGACGGCCTCCCCCATGCGAACGCCGCCGAGGCTCACCTGGTAACGTGAAATGAGCAGCTCGGCCTGCGCCTCGACAGAAAACGCCACCGAGGCGATCAGGATCGAAAGATAGGCAAGCCTTCTCAAGGCAAGCCCTTCTCTTCCGGAGACGACGGGAAGAGCGCGTTTCATTCTTGATCTCATCCGACAGACTTTACCGTTACTCAACCCAGGGACCGAAGCTGATACCAGTCGAGCTTTCGCCGCCGCTATGTGTCCCTATCTTAATGTTCGAAATATGAACAAATTGGAGCTTTGCTCTGCGCGCGGCTGCGACTGCCTCGAAAATATTTCAATGGAATAAATCGGGGTACTTACCCGTTCTGCTCTCGTAAATTGGAACCCTATTGTTTTTATGCCCCAAACCGAAGCCGCACCACCGCATGGTGCGGCTTTTCCTTTTTTTGCGATCGCCGCTCAATCGCTGGCAAAGCGTTTGTAGAAAGCATCTGACCTCGCTCTGAGCTTGTCGAAGAATGAGGTTAGAGGAATTCGATCCCTGAATTTGCAAGGTTATCGTGAGCATCGCCGGCTTCGCGTGTGGTGGCGGACGCTGGAAGGATGTGCGCGGTAAGGCGCTTGCGCATCTCATAAAGCGTGCAGTGCGCGATGACGGCCTCGGCCCACTTTTCACTGTCAGCATCTTTAGCGGCGGCAACCTCAAGTGGCGGATGACTGGAAAGGTCGTCGATCGAGGCGGCCACCGCCTGCATCGCCTTGCACACATTTTCAAGATATTGCTTGGCGCGGTCTTCGAACTGCATGCCGACGATCACAGCCGAAACGTCTGCTGTAAGCCGTTCAGTTGTCGCCGCTGTCTGCTGGAGCGTGCCGGCATAGTTCGCGTTCTGCTCGACAAGGCATCGCATGACTGTCTTGATCCAGGAGTAGGCATGCAGATTCTCCTCCGACATATGAACTGTCGAAACCTCCATGAGCAGCCCGTGCGTATTGCGAAGGCCCGCGCCGATGGTCGCGATCTGCCGCTTGATCTGCACCGCCAGCTGGTTCACGGCCATGGCGAGCTCGCGGACCTCATCGGCGACGACAGAGAACCCGCGCCCGGCATCGCCTGCCCGTGCAGCTTCGATCTTTGCGTTCAAGGCGAGAAGACTTGTCCGCTTGTTGATCTTGTCGATCCCGGCGACGCTTCCTTCGACGGAACTCAGTTCCGCCAGCACCCCGTCCAGCGCCGAAGACATCGATACGCCGCGCGTTGAGAGATCCAGAATTTTCTGAGTGAGATCGGCAAGCGTCTCTCCGAGGTTTTCGGCGAGATGGGGCAGGTGAATGATTTCGCCATCGACATTCACGCCCTGGATCGACGTCACCAGTTCATGAGCCGTCTTCGTCTGTTCACGCGTTGTCTCGACGATCGCCTCCAGCCGGTTGGAAATTTCGAGGACATTGGACTGCATGTCCGCCGAGACGATCTGCACCTCGCCGATGAGCGCCTGCAGCGTCCGGCTCTGCGCAGCGGAGAATCCGAGCCAACGCTTCAAGAAACTCTCGATTTCTGCTTGTGTCGGCCGGCTATCCACCGAACCGTTTCCTGCGTTTCCATACATAATTCTATGACCCGCCGCCGAAGTTAACAGGAACTTGCAATCCACATCTCTTTGTGTAGCTAGCCCATAAACACTTTATTACATGGCAACAAAGACCAGAAAACGGGCCAGGAACAAGTTTGATCTGTATTCCCAAATTTAGTCTTTAATTCACCTGGATATGCGACCTCTTTCTACCACAGGTTGTGCTACAGCGGAATGGCATTGGCAGGTGATTATGCAAGAAGTGCTCAGATCCGGGACGTTGGACCTCAGCGGCCCGCGGACCATCCGCAATGCGGATCAGACACGATCCCTTCTGTTGGAAGCCCTTTGCGCGTATTCGGCCACCAGCCTGGATTGCTCTGCCGTCACCGAAGCCGACCTCAGCCTTGTGCAACTTCTCATATCCGCACGGATGTCGGCCGAGCTGTCCGGCAAAACGGTGACCCTCGCCCATCCGCCGGGCGGAGCTTTCCTTCAAACCCTGTCGAAAGCCGGATTCACGGCTTCGCCGGATCCTCTCTCCGGCAACCAATCTTACTGGATAAAAAAGGAGGGGGAGGATGCCCAAGACCATTCTAGCCGTGGATGATTCCGCAAGCATGCGGCAGATGATCAAGCTGACCTTGCGCAACGCTGGCTATGACGTAATCGAAGCCGGCGATGGCCAGGAAGGCTTATCGCAGGCCCGGCGCGCCACCGTCCACATGATCCTGACCGACCTCAACATGCCGGTCATGGACGGCATGGTCTTTATTCGCGAACTCAGAAAATCCCCGGCCCATATGGGCATTCCAATCGTCTTCGTGACCACTGAATCCGATGCCGAGAAGAAATCTCAGGCCAAGGCGGCCGGAGCGACGGCATGGATCACTAAGCCGTTTAAGCCGGAGCAGCTGGTCGCCGTCGCCAGGAAGGTCCTCGGAGAATGAACCCGACAAATCCCATCGATATCTTCAAGCAGGAAGCCCAGGAACTTCTGGTTCAGCTGGAAGCGGCGCTGCTCGATCTCGACTGCACGCCCGACGATCCAGAACTGATCGACGCCGCTTTCCGCGCACTGCACACCATCAAGGGTTCCGGAGCGATGTTCGGCTTTGACGCCGTTGCTGCATTTACCCATCACGTGGAAACGGCGTTCGACCAGATCCGCCAGGGCAAGGCGGCGCTCAGCCACAATCTGATCGCAGTGGCGCTGCGGGCGCGGGATCATATGCGCCTTCTGATCGAAAGGCCCGAAGAAGCCGACCCGGCTGCCGAGGAAGCCTTGCTTGCCGCATTGCACGGCAGCCTTCAGCCCGCTGGGGCCGCTGCAGCCCCGCAGGAGGCGGAGGGCGAACGAGCCTGGCGCATCAGAATGCGGCTGCCGCGAGACGCCATGCAGAACGGCACCAATCCGCTTCTGCTGCTGGACGAACTGCGCTCGCTCGGAGCGGCGGTTGTCACGCCGCTGACTGACGCCATCCCCCGCCTTCAGGAAATCGACCCGGGGGCCTGTTACATGGCCTGGGAGATCGCGCTTAGGACTTCAAAGCCGAGAAGCGAGATCGAAGACGTTTTCATCTTCGTCCGCGACGAGATGGAGCTTGAGATTGCGGAGACCTCCCGCGTCGAAGCGGAGGAAGCACCGAAGGCGCAAGAGCCCGCGCCGACGGACGCGCTCGAAGAAAGCCTTGGCGAGGCGAATTCGTCTTTGGCTCCTGCCCCGGCGCCCGAGTGCGATGCGCCCCCCGTTCCCGCAGGAGGGCAACGCGTGCGCCGCGAAGCTGCAAAGGCAACTGCCAGCATCCGCGTCCCCGCGGACCGTCTCGACGAACTGATGGATCGCGTAGGCGAGCTGGTCATCACCCAGTCGCGCCTGAAGCAGATCGCGGGGTCGAGCTCCGATCAGCAGGTCAGGGCCGTGGCCGAAGAGATCGAGCGGCTGGCCCTGGAACTGAGGGACACGACCATGGGCATTCGCATGGTGCCGATCGGTTCGTTGTTCGGGCGGTTCCGCCGGGTCGTCCACGATCTCTCGCGGGATCTGGGCAAGCAGGTCGAACTCATCATGGAGGGCGAGGAGACCGAACTCGACAAGACCGTGATCGAGCAGCTGAACGATCCTCTCGTTCACCTCATCCGCAACGCCATCGATCACGGCATCGAGGAACCCGCGGAGCGGATCGCGTCGGGAAAGGCCCCGGCCGGGCAGATCACCCTTCAGGCCCGGCACGCTGGCACGGAAGTTCACATCACCATCATCGACGACGGACGGGGCCTCAACCGGGAGCGCATCCGGGCGCGCGCCATCGAGCGCGGTCTCGTTTCCGCAGATGCGCCCTTGAGCGATGCCGAGCTGTTTCAGGCTGTGTTCCTGCCGGGCTTCTCGACCGTTTCCGAAGTCACGAACCTGTCGGGGCGCGGCGTCGGCATGGACGTGGTCAAGCGGACCATCGAGGCGCTCAGAGGCAAGATCGAGCTTTCCAGCCTCCCCAATCGAGGCGCGAAGGTTACCCTTCGGCTGCCCCTGACATTGGCCATTATCGACGGTCTCCTGGTGCGGGTGGGAGACGCCCGCTATGTGCTGCCGCTTGCCGCGATCGAGGAATGCGTCGAACTCCCCGCCGACGATGAGAGCCGTTCGCACGGCTGCAGCTTCCTCAACATCCGTGGCGAGTTGGTGCCGTTCCTGAGGCTCAGGGAACTGTTCGCAGCCAAAACGCCTCCTGACCGCTATCAGAAGGTCGTTGTCGTAGCGGCGGGCGATCAGAAGGCGGGCCTGGTCGTCGATCAGGTCATCGGCAACCATCAGACCGTGATCAAGTCCCTGTCGAAGCTGCATTCCGGGATCGAGATGTTTTCGGGCGCGACGATCCTTGGCGATGGGGCCGTCGCCCTGATCCTCGATATCCCGCATCTCGTCCAGTTCGGGCAGACCGCCGAAGAACAGCAGAGGGCCGCATGAGCTACTCCGATCCCATACAAGCTTCTGCGAGCGCTGAGGGCGCGCTCAAGGTTCTGTCCCTCACGCTCGATGGCCAGCTGTTCGCCGTCGATGCCGGATGCGTCCGGGAAATCCTGGACCTGATCCCCGTGACAGAGGTGCCGGCGAGCAATCCCTTCGCGAACGGGCTGATCAACGTCCGCGGCAAGGTCGTGCCGCTCGCCGACCTTCGCCACAAGCTCGGGATGACAAAGCGGCCTCCAACCATCGATACACGCATCGTCGTCATCGAGGTCGATCTCGATGGCGATCTCACAACCGTTGGGATGATCGCGGACAAGGTGCATGAGGTGACCGACATCCCGCAGGCCAGCATCGAAGCCACGCCCAGGATCGGACTCGCATGGCCTCCCCAGTTCATCCGCTGCCTGGGCAAGCGCCGCGACGATTTCCTCATCGTGCTCGACATCGAACGGATCTTCTCGGGCGAGAGCACAAGACAGGAACTCCAGCTCTTTTCAAGGCGCAGAGCGGCACAGCGCCTGATCGGCCTCCAACGAAGGACAATAACGATGCGCACTCCCATCAAGCTCAAACTTGCTGCGAACTTCACGATCCTCACCGCGCTGGCAGGCGTCTTGGCCTGGCTCGGCATCTCAAGCCTCGCATCGCTCAATACGACGCTCGGCGATCTCATTCAGGGTCCCGGTGACACGCATCCAGGCAGCCGATGAGCTACGAATGGCCATCCTGGACATCCTGCCGTTCGAGAAAAACATGATTATGTCCAACTCGCCGGAGGAGATTCGAAGCAACGAGGAAGAGCTCGTGAAACATCGAACCATCTTCCTCAAGAGGTTCGAGAACCTGCAGAACATCGCAACCAACGATGTCAGGCAGAAACTTGCCGGATTGACGCCGTCGTGGGTACGCTGGACTTCGCTTCAGGATCGCATGCGGGAACTCACCGAGCAGAACAACCAGGCCGAGGCCAAAGCGCTGTCGCTGCATGAGGGGCGGGAGATCAAGAACGATATTCTGCGCCAGCTTGAGGAGATCGACCACATCGAAAATCAGGCCATGAAGCAGGCGAGGGAAGATGCTGCCTCCCAATACGACTACGCCCGGCAGCTGCTCGTCGGAGCCGCCGGCGCCGCGCTCCTGATCAGCATCGTCTCCGGCTTCCTCCTCTCGCTCAGCATCAACCGCGGCCTCCGCCGCGCGGTCTCGCTGGCAGACGCGGTCGCTCATGGCGATCTCACTCAGAACGTCAAAGCCTCAAGCAACGACGAAATCAAGGACCTCATCGACGCCCTGAACCGCATGACGGGGAACCTGCGCGTCACCGCGGAGATGGCCGAGGCCATCGCGCATGGCGATCTCTCCGTCGAGCCGAAGCCCCTCTCCGACAAGGACATGCTCGGCCTCGCGCTGAAAGAAATGACCCAGAAGCTTCGCACCGTCGTCAGCGAGGCGCTTGGCGCCGCGGGCAACGTCTCGTCGGGCAGCGAGGAGCTTTCGTCGGCCTGCCAGCAGCTCTCCGCCGGCGCCAACGACCAGGCGGCGTCCGCCGAGGAAGTCTCCTCGTCGATGGAGGAGATGGCCGCCAACATCAAGCAGAACGCCGACAATGCGGCCCAGACCGAGAAGATCGCGCGGCAGTCGTCGGCCGATGCGCAGGCGAGCGGCGACGCGGTGAACCGCGCGGTGCAGGCCATGCAGACGATTGCCGAGAAGATCACCTTTGTGCAAGAGATTGCGCGGCAGACCGATTTGCTGGCGCTGAATGCGGCGGTCGAGGCGGCGCGCGCGGGCGAGCACGGCAAGGGCTTTGCGGTGGTCGCCTCCGAGGTGCGGAAGCTCGCCGAGCGGAGCCAGACGGCGGCGGGCGAGATCAGCCAGCTCTCGGGCCAGACGGTGACGGCGGCGCGCGAGGCGGGCAGCATGCTCGCGAAGCTGGTGCCCGACATCAAGAAGACGGCGGAGCTTGTGGAAGAGATCTCGGCCGCCTGCCGCGAGCAGGACATCGGCGCCAACCAGGTGAACCAGGCCATCCAGCAGCTCGACAAGGTGATCCAGCAGAATGCGGGCGCGGCCGAGGAGATGTCGGCGACCTCGGAGGCGCTCTCCGGCCAGGCCGAGACGCTGCAGACGAGCATCGCGTTCTTCCGGATTGGCGGAGAGGCCGGACATGTGCAGGCCGCTGCCTGCGGACGCGGCCAAGCCCGCCGGCAAGCGTTCGCCTGCGATTGCGAAAGCACACGCGCAGCCGAAAGCGGCGGTCGCGAAGAGACCAGTGCCGGCGGTCAAGACACGGCCCGCCTATGCAAGCCGTGAAGGCCATGGCGTTACCCTCAACCTCAACAATGGCAGCGCCGACGTTCTGGACGCCGAATTCGAAAGGTATTGAGCGATGGGCCAGGCGATGACGAAACCAGCGGCGAGTTCCGCCGCTGGAGAGAGGCAGTACGTCACCCTCGGCATCGAGCATGAAGTGTTCGCAGTGCCCGTGGAGTCCGTGCTTGAAATTCTCGATATGCGGCGCGTCTCCCGCATACCCGAAGCCCCGCCCTACATGCTGGGCCTTCTCGACCTGCGCGGACGAAGCGTCCCTGTTCTCGATCTTCGGGTCAAACTCGGCCTGCCCCCGCAATGCGCGACCGACACCACCCGCATCCTGGTTGTCGAAGTGATCATGAACGGGCGGCCGCTCTTTCTGGGTCTCGTCGCGGACCGGGTTATCGAAGTGCTGGCCATGAACAGCGGCGAGATCGAGCCGCCGCCAGAGATCGGCGTGCGCTGGCGGTCCGAATACATCCGCGGCGTCGGCCACCGGGGCGAAAACTTCATCATCATCTTCGATCTGCCGCGCCTTTTCTCGACGGAGGACGCAGCAGCAATACAGAGGTCAACAGCCAGTTTGTGAGTGCGGTTTATGAGTGTTGCGTTGCGTAGAGTACAAAATCCCGAAAGCGCCTCACGGCGCGACGCGAGGGCAGTTGGTGGAACAGGCGCCGGATACAGCGATCATATCAGCGCCAGCGACTTCGACCGCCTCGCGCGTTTCATTCACCTCCGAAGCGGTATCAAGATGCCGGCAGGAAAACAGACCATGCTGGAAGCCCGGCTGCGGCGCCGGGTGCTGGCGCTGGGCATGACCTCATTCGTCGACTATTGCCGTTACCTTTTCGAGAGGGGCGGTCTCGACCATGAAGCCACAAGCCTCATAGACGCCGTCACGACCAACAAGACCGACTTCTTCCGTGAAGCGGAGCATTTCCGTTTTCTGACCGAGAATGCGGTGCCTGCGCTGCTTGCCGGGGACCGCGACCTGAGCCGCTCGCCGCTCAAGGTCTGGAGCGCAGCCTGCTCAACCGGCGCAGAGCCCTACACGCTGGCGATGGTCTTGTCGGAACTGAAAAACGCCATCCGAGGCTTCACCATTCTGGCCACGGACATCTGCACCGACGTGCTGACAACAGCAGTGCGCGGGATCTACCCGGCCAGCATGGCCGAACCCATACCCTCCGAACTCAGGCAGCGTTACCTCCTGCGATCGAAGAACAGCGCCGAGGACAGCGTCCGCATCGTCCCGGACCTTCGCCGCTCTGTCCGCTTCGGCCGGCTCAATCTCATCGACATGCCTTACGGCGCAGACACCGCGATGCATGCGATCTTCTGCAGAAACGCGCTCATCTACTTCGATAAGCACACCCAGCGCAAAGTCGCCGCCGAACTTTGCCGCCACCTTCAACCCGGCGGCTATCTGTTTGTCGGGCATTCGGAGACCCTGACCGGGCTCGACCTGCCTCTTCAGCCAGTCGCCGCAACAATCTTCCAGCGTCTATAGGTCGATCATGAGCCATCCAATCCGAACACTGATCGTCGACGACTCCGCATCCGTCAGACGGACCTTGACCGACATCCTCAGCGCCGATCCGGATATCGAGGTCATCGGCGCGGCTTGCGACCCCTATGCGGCAGCGCGCCGGATCGCCCAGGAGGTGCCGGACGTCATCACGCTCGACGTCGAGATGCCGCGCATGGACGGCATCACCTTCCTGAAAAAGCTTATGGCGCAGCATCCCGTCCCGGTGGTGATGTGTTCGAGCCTGACGGCGGAATGCTCGGCGACGCTGATGCAGGCGCTTGAAGCGGGCGCTGTCGACGTGATCCCCAAGCCCCGCGTCGACACCCGGCAGTTTCTCTTGGAATTGAGCGTTCGCATTTGCGATGTAGTCAAGGCTGCGGCGCGGGCCAATCTGAAGCGGTTGCCCCCGAAAGCCTCGCCCTCCCCTGCCACGACGCCCAGGGCGGCGGCGAATGACAAAGCCGAGGCCGCCATACCGCCGCTGGCGAAGCGCAGCGGATTCGTGCGCAGGGCCGATACCGTCATCTGCATCGGTGCTTCCACCGGCGGAACCGAGTCGCTGCGGGTCGTGCTCGAGGCCCTGCCGGAAGACTCGCCGGGGATCGTCATCGTGCAGCACATGCCGGAAAAGTTCACGGCGGCTTTCGCGAAGCGGCTCGACGGCTTGTGCGCGGTCGAGGTGAAGGAGGCTGAGGACGGCGACGCCGTCCTGAGAGGCAGGGTTCTGATCGCGCCGGGCAACCGGCACATGGAGCTGCAACGCAAGGTCAGCCAGTATTTTGTGTCCGTCACGGATGGGCCTCTGGTCTCGCGGCATCGGCCCTCGGTCGATGTGCTGTTCCGTTCAGCGGCGCAGTGCGCGGGACGCAACGCGATCGGGATCCTGATGACCGGCATGGGCGACGACGGCGCGGATGGGCTTCTGGAAATGCGCAACGCCGGCGCGGCCACCGTGGCGCAGGACGAAGCAACGTGCGTGGTGTTTGGCATGCCAAAAGAGGCCATCGAACGCGGCGCAGCGTGCAAAGTCATGCCTCTGGGGCTGATCGCAGAAGAAATCATTCATGCGGGGGCAGGCGTGAGGCCCTCGACATAGAGCCAGCGCCCGCTTTCCCGGACGAAGCGGCTCGCTTCGCGCATCTCGTGGGTGCGGCCGCTCGCCTTGTAGCGCGCGACGAACTCGACGATGGCCTCGTCCGAGGCCAGGACGTCATGCCGCACCACCTTGAGGCCGGTCCAGCGGCGAGGCGACGCCGCAAGATCGAGCCCGGCCGGGCGGGTGCGGGGATGCCAGGTGAAAGAAGATAATCCTCAAGTTTCAAGACGTAAGCCGTATAGCGCGAGCGCATGAGCTCTTCGGCATCCGCCGGCAGCTCCCCCTCGTGACATCTCTGGCAGCATCTCTCATAGCTCTTGAGACTGCCGCAGGGGCACGGTCCGCGATAGTTCTTCTCGACTTTCATTCCGCCATCGTTTCCTTTTTTGCTTTCAACATCAGGCCACGATTCCCTCCGCGCTGCTAAAAATGCTAACATTCGTGAAGGCATCGCGAGTTTCGATGCTGAAGTGTCATGTGCCTGCGGTAAGGAGCCCCACGCGAGGTGAGGGAGAAGGCTTCCGCCGGAGGCACAGGATTTCGATAAACGGAGGAGCGCTACCATGAATGACCGCATCCGCGAACTGTTACGCTGGTATGCCGGGGACAATCCGGGCGTTCGGACAAATATCGCCCGGCTGCTCAATCACGGACGTCTTGGCGGAACCGGCAAACTTGTCATCCTGCCCGTCGACCAGGGCTTCGAGCACGGCCCGGCGCGCAGCTTTGCAGCCAATCCCGCGGGCTATGATCCCCACTACCATTTCCAGCTCGCCATCGAGGCAGGCTGCAACGGCTACGCCGCGCCGCTGGGCTTTATCGAGGCCGCCGTCTCCGATTACACCGGCGACATCCCGCTGATCCTCAAATGCAACAACCACGATGTGCTCCACGACGAGAAGGATCCCCTGTCGGCCGTGACCGCGGGCGTGGACGATGCGCTGCATCTTGGATGCGTCGCCATCGGCTTCACCATCTACCCCGGATCGAGCCACGCCGCGACCATGTATGAGCAGCTTCGCGAGCTTTCGGCCGAGGCGAAGGCCGCGGGCCTTGCCGTCGTGGTCTGGTCCTATCCGCGCGGCAGCAGTCTCTCGAAGGATGGCGAGACGGCGATCGACGTCATCACCTATGCCGCCCAGATTGCGGCCCAGCTCGGCGCGAATATCATAAAAGTGAAGCTTCCCAGCGATAAGATCGAGCTCCCGGACGCCAAGAAGGTCTACGACAAGCAGCAAATCCCGATTGGCACTCTTTCGGAGCGCGTCCACCACGTCGTGCAGAGCGCCTTCAACGGGCAGCGGATCGTGATCTTCTCTGGCGGCGCGTCGGCGAGCGACGAACACGTGTTCGACGAGGCGCGCGCCATTCGCGACGGCGGCGGCTTCGGGTCGATCATCGGGCGCAACTCGTTCCAGCGCAAGAAGGAAGACGCCTTGAAGTTCCTCGGGACCGTGATGGGCATCTACGAGGGCACGATCAAGTAGCTTGTTAGGAAGATCCAGTTCCGGAGGGGGGCGACTCAAGCGTGGACGGTGCACGCATCTTGCTGCACGGGCGCATGTTTCCCTCCCCTCCTCACACGAATGGAAGCCAAAAAAAGGAAGGTTAGCTGATGTTGAAAGGCAAAGTACTGATCGCTCAGGGCGGGGGGCCCACGGCGGTCATCAATCAGTCGTTGATCGGCGCTGTCATCGAAGCGCGGAAGATCCCCTCGGTGGACCGTTTCTACGGCGCCAATCACGGCGTCCGCGGCATCATCAACGAGGACTTCATCGACCTCACCCTCGAGACGAGCAACAGCCTCGAAGCGGTCGGCAATACGCCAGCCGCAGCGCTCGGGTCGACGCGCGATAAGCCGGACGCCAAATACTGCGAGGAAATCCTGAAGGTCCTGCGCGCCCACGAAATCGGAACCTTCTTCTACACAGGCGGCAACGACTCGTCGGATACGCTCCGCATTCTGCGCGATCAGGCAAAGGCCGCGAACTATCCGCTGCAGTGCGTCCATATCCCCAAGACCATCGACAACGACCTGATGATCAACGACCACACGCCGGGCTACCCGTCGGCGGCTCGTTTCGTCGCGCAGGCCTTCGCGGGCGCCAACCTCGACAACCGGGCGCTGCCGGGCGTCTACGTGGCCGTTGTCATGGGCCGCCACGCGGGCTTCCTGACCGCCGCCTCCGCGCTTGCCCGCAAGTACCACGACGACGGGCCGCACCTCATCTATGTCCCGGAGCGCACGTTCGACCTCGAAGCGTTCGCGAAGGATGTGAAGGCCGTGTACGACAAGCTCGGCCGTTGCATGGTCGCCGTTTCCGAGGGCGTCCATGACGCCAGCGGCGCGCCGATCGCCACCAAGCTCGCCAAGTCCGTCGAACGCGACGCCCACGGCAACGTGCAGCTTTCGGGCACCGGCGCGCTCGCCGATCTTCTCACCGATTATGTGAAGACCGCGACGAAGATCACCCGCATCCGCGGCGATACCTTCGGCTACCTGCAGCGCTCGTTCCTCGGCTGCGTCTCCGACGTCGATGCCCGCGAGGCCCGCGATGTCGGCGAGAAGGCCGTGCAGTTCGCGCATTTCGGCGACGGCAAAGGCAACACCAGCGGCTCGGTGACCATCCACCGGGTCGGCTCGTATGCGGCCGAGTACCAGCTGAGCCTGCTCGAGGCCATCGCCGGAAAGACCAAGGTCATGGCGGACGAGTTCATCCATGAGAACGGTCACGACGTGACGGACAAGTGGGAGGCATATCTGCGGCCGCTGCTCGGTTCGGACATGCCGGACGTCGCCCGGCTGCGCCTCAATCGCGTGCCGAAAATCCTCAAGGCGTAACGCCTTGCCGCCGCCACGCGCCGCCGCAATCGGCGGCGCGTGGCGGCGGTTTGCCCGCCCCCACGATATTGCCTGGAAATACAAAAGCAGATACCGGATGATACGGGAAAGCTTTTGGCCAGCGTAGTTCATCGTCATCCCGGAAAGGCGGAGCCTTATCCGGGATCGCAAAAAACAAAAAGCGCAGTGAATGTTACTGCCCCGGATAAGTGCGGATGCGCTTTCCGGGGCGACGAACCGCATTCGGGTGGGGGAATATTTCATGCGGATATTGGCGGCGATATTTTTAGGTGTGTTGCTTGCGGGCAGCGGCGCGGGCTGAGGATTTGCCCGATCAACGGCCCATGCTGCGCATCGAGCCGGGTATGCATACGGCGATGATCAACCGCATCGGCGTGGATGCGGCCTGCTCACTGATGGTCACCGGCTCGGATGACAAAACGGCGCGGCTCTGGGCGCTACCGGAAGGCGGACGTGGAAGCCCCGAGTTGCTGCGCACTTTGCGCGTCCCCATCGGCGATGGCAATGACGGCAAGATCTATGCCGTAGCCCTATCGCCCAACGGCAAATGGGTGGCTGCTGGCGGCATGGGACGCAGCACCGAGATCGGCATACAATTCACGTTTACATTTTCGAATGCCGCCACCGGCCGCTGTCGTCACCCGCCTCGGCCGTCTCGGCGATGCGATCTTCCATCTCGCCTTCTCGCCCGATGGCAGTCGCCTAGCCGCCACGCTTGGGGCGGCGAAGGTATGCGGCTGTGGGAGACCGCGGGCTGGCGCCTTCTCGCCGAGGACAATAACTATGACGGCAAGAACAGCTATGGCGCAGCTTTTGATAGCGCGAATCGGCTCTACACCGTGGCCTATGATGGGCAAATCCGTCGCTATGACGCAATGGACGTCTCGAAGCGAAGGCGTCTACGCAAGGCGGCAAGCTGCCCTACGGCATCGCCATCCACCCCAACGGCGCAAAGCTCGCCATCGGCTTCCACGACACAATCGCGGTTGAGGTTTACGACGCGACACGCTCAAGCGGCTTTACGCCGCCGATATGAGCGATATTAGCCACGGTAATCTCACATCGTCGCTTGGTCCGCCGATGGCGAACGGCTTTATGCAGGCGGCACTTATGGTTCGCCCGAGTTCTCCCATCGTGATATGGCAAGGCGAGGGCCGGGGTAAGCGCTCCGAAGCACCGCTGTCGCAAAATACCATCATGCAACTTCTGCCCTGCGGCGATGGCATCGCGGCAGGGGCTGCCGACCCACCTTCGGCCTAATCGCGGCGAACGGCGAGAAAGCGCCTCTGGCAAGAGGGCGTCACCGCCGATATGCGGGGCAAAGATGCGCGACGCCTTCACCCTGTCCAACAGATGGCAAGCGCGTCCGCTTCGGCTTGGGCTTCGGGGCAAGCAACCCATGCTCTTTCGATCTGACCTCCTTCCGCCTTGCCGACGCGCCGATAATCCGGCCGGGTCTCGCCGCGCCCAAGACCACCGGCCTCGCCGTCAGCGACTGGGAGAGACAACACAGCACCGAAGCTTAACAGCAAGCCCATCGCACTTGAAGAGTATGAGACATCGCGATCGCTCGCCATCGCACCGGACGCCTCGCGCTTCGTGCTTGGCACGGATTGGTCGCTGCGCGCCTATCGCGCAGACGGCAGCGAGCTTTGGCAGAAGCGCTGTCCCCGGCATCGCCTGGGGCGTGAACATCAGCCGCGACGGCAGGCTCGTCGTGGCCGCCTATGGCGATGGCACCATCCGCTGGCACCGGCTTTCCGATGGCCAGGAGCTTCTCGCGTTGTTCGTGCATGCGAAGGACAAGCGCTATCGTCGCCTGGACGCCGAAGGGCTATTACGCCGCCTCGCCCGGCGCGGAAGACCTGATCGGCTGGCATGTTAACCGCGACTGGGATCACGCGCCGGATTTCTATCCCGCCTCGCGCTTCCGCGATCAGTTCAACCGCCCCGACATCGTGAAGCGCGTGCTCGACGACCTCGACGAGGACAAGGCCATCGCCGAGGCGAACCGGCTCGCAGGCGCGAAACCGGCCGAGAAGATCGAAAGAAAGCT
Source organism: uncultured Alphaproteobacteria bacterium (assembly GCA_963833565.1). Lineage (GTDB taxonomy): Bacteria > Pseudomonadota > Alphaproteobacteria > Rhizobiales > Rhodomicrobiaceae > Rhodomicrobium. The sequence goes on along the minus strand of CAWHYO010000026.1, from coordinate 25,874 downwards.
GCCCCCCGTGATTGCCATCCTATCGCCCGGCGAAGGCGGCGCGTTCTCATCCGACAGCGTTGCCATCCGCTACAGCCTGCGCTCGCCCTCCGGTCTTGCCATCTCGGAGCTGACCGCGCTCGTGGATGGCCGTCCGCTTTCCGCCGATCCAGCCGCCGAGCGGCGTCAGCGAAACGTCCGACACCGAGGCGAGCGTGACGCTGACCGGCCTGCCGCAGCACGACCTCACGCTCTCGCTTGTGGCCCGCGCGGGCGGTCTCGAAAGCGCACCCGCCAGCATCCGGCTCAAATTCCAGGGTGCAGCGCCGCCACAAGCGCTCATCAGCGCTGCGGCGCAAAATGCATCCACCGTCTCGCTTTATGCGCTCGTGGTCGGCGTCAGCAAATTCAAGGATGCCGAGCGTCGACGCGCCTCGCCTGGGCCGGCAAGGACGCGCGCGACTTCGCCGCCGCTCTCAAGCGTCAGCAAGGCCGCCTCTATCGCAAAGTCGAGGTGAAGCTTCTCGCCGACGAGGACGCCGACAACGGATCGATTCTTGATGGCCTCACATGGCTCCAGCGGCAGGTGAGCCAGGGCGATGTCGGCGTGGTGTTCCTCGCGGGCCATGGCGTCACCTCGCCAAGCGGCGATTACTATTATGTGCCTTACAACGCCAGGATCGAAACCGTGGCGGGCCTGCCCCTGCCGACGCGTGGCAGCTCGGTTCCCGATACCGAGATCAGCCACACCTTGAAGCAGCTCGCGGGCAACGCGCTGTTCTTCTTCGACACCTGCCATTCGGGCCGGGCTTCGGGCGTGTCGTTCCGCGCGCTCGACTATAACAAGCTCATCAACGAAATCGCGGGCTCCGCCAACGCCATCGTGCTGGCGAGTTCCACCGGCTCCGAATTGAGCCTCGAAAGCGAGGAATGGCAGCACGGCGCTTTCACCAAGGCGCTGCTCGAAGGCATGGCGGGAAAGGGCCTCCATTACAACCCCGGCATCGTGACCATCGACGAGCTGAACCTCTATGTGAAAGAGCGCGTGAAAGAGCTGACACAAGGCTTGCAGCATCCCGTCGACCTGAAGCCGAGAGAGGCGCGGAACATACCCTTCGCGATGCCTTGACCTTCCGCCGCCATCGTCGTCCCGGAAGCCGCTTGCGGCTATCCGGGATCGCCCCAAACCAAGCGCCGCATTCTTGACGGCCCCGGATATGCGCCAAGGCGCATTCCGGGGTGACGATCAAGAGCGGAGCCTTGGGAAGTGGCGATCGGAGACGCTGCAAAACGCTTCGCGAAACAGTTGCGTCTTTCGAAAGCTCAGCTTATTGTCGCGCCTCGTGAGCCGCCCGGCGCATTAAGGGCATGCCGTGGCGGTTTCGAAGCTTCTCATGAAAGCGGATGGCGTGGCGGCTTTACAGGCTGCGATTTCGCGCCATGTCGCGAGAGAGACACCAACGAAAGGAAGCAAAATGCCCAAGATGAAAACGAAAAGCGGCGTGAAAAAGCGCTTCAAAATTACCGGCACCGGCAAGGTTGTCGCCGGGCAGGCCGGGAAGCGCCACGGCATGATCAAACGAACCCCCAAGTTCATCAGGAGCGCGCGCGGTGGCGTGGTGCTCCAAGATGGCGATGCGCGCATCATCAAGAAATTTGCGCCCTATGGGCTTGACTGATCGCGCAAAAATCGTAACGCTTGAGCTTGGAGATAACAAATGGCACGTGTGAAGCGGGGTGTAACCTCCCACGCCCGTCATAAGGCGGTTCTAGAGCAGGCCAAAGGCTTTTATGGACGCCGCAAGAATACCGATTCGCATCGCCCGTCAGGCCGTTGAAAAGGCCGGGCAATATGCTTATCGCGATCGCCGCACCAAGAAGCGCAATTTCCGCTCTCTTTGGATTCAGCGCATCAATGCAGCCGTGCGCGAGCATGGCCTCACCTATGGCCGTTTTATCGACGGTCTCAACAAGGCGGGCATTCTGATCGACCGCAAGGTCTTGTCCGATCTCGCCATTACCGATCCGGGCGGATTTGCCGCGCTTGTCGGAAAGGCACGCGACGCTCTTCCCGCGGAGTTGCGTCCTGCATGAGACTGGCAGAGCTTACCGTTCCTGAATTGCTTGCGCTGGCGAATGTTCTTTTGAGGATCGCCGATGAGATCCCAAAGGAAGATCGCCGTGCGACAAGGGATGCAAGGGACGAAATCGCCTATGTGCTGAAGCTGATTACGGAGAAGGAGGGCCTAACCGAGCCCTCCACGGCACAGCTCCACTAAAGCAAGTATTGCGGACACGTCAGCGGATCGCGGCTGTCGCCGTGCCGGAAGGGCGCAAGCCTATCCGGGGTCGTAAGACTTTAAAACACATATTTTTTTACGATACCGGCTTGCGCTTCGCCTGACTGGATGGCGAAGCACAAAGTTGGCGGCATCCGCCATCCGTTGGTCAGTCTGGCGACGTTTGGTTAGGTTCCTCGCACTCCTTCGAAGGCTCCTAGCGGGCAGCGGCGAGTTGTGATCGCTGCGTAGCCTTTTCGCAGATCGTGCGGTAGACGACCAGCCATCCCGCCGCGTTCGCCTCTCCGGGCAGCGGCTCATACTTCGGCAGGTTCATCTTGTACGGGGTCGCGTAGACGAAACGGCGCGTTTGTCCCAGGTCTTCCACCTGTCCGCAGGTGAAGGTGATTTGCCGGAACCGTATTTCCTGGCTCGACACCATGTTCGGCTCCGCCGCCGCCGGCGTCACCGCGATGAGAGTTGCAAGGGCCAAACCGCTCTTCGTCAAGGTCATGTCTTTTTCTACCAAATTCCATTAAGAGTTGCACAACCGGAACGTGCATTAAAACTTCTAACAAGTTCTAAAAGCCTTCTCCCGCTCGATGACATTTGGACACCGTGGTTAACGCACGCGGCAGCGCTTGACCCGTTGCAGCAAAAGTGGCACGGCTGTTTCCTCATTCCATTTTCGAGAACGCCCATGGATGCCGTCGCGGACCAAAATCACGATCTTGACGCCTTGGCAAACCGCCTGCTCGCCAGCGTAGCAGCCGCGCAGGACCTTGCAGGGCTTGACGCCATTCGCGTCTCGGCGCTCGGCAAAAAGGGCGAAATTTCCGAGCTGATGAAGCAGCTGGGCTCCATGCCGCACGAGGCGCGCAGGAGCTTCGGCGCCGCCGTCAATGTCGTCAAGGACCGCGTCGCAGCAGCGCTCGAAACGCGAAAAGCCGAGCTGGAAGCCGCCGCTCTGGCGGAGAAGCTCGCGACGGATCGCGTCGACATCACGCTGCCCGTCCGGCCCAACCCCGCCGCCGAGGGCCGCATCCATCCCATCAGCCGCGTCTGGGAAGAGCTGATGGTGATCTTCGCCGACATGGGCTTTGCGGTCGCCGAAGGGCCCGACATCGAGACCGACGACTACAACTTCACGCGGCTCAACTTCCCGCGCCGGGCATCCGGCGCGCGAGGCGCACGACACCTTCTTCTTTTCTCCGAACGCCGACGGCGAGCGCCTTCTCCTGCGCACGCACACCTCGCCTGTGCAGGTGCGCACCATGCTCGCGCAGAAGCCGCCGATCCGCATCATCGCGCCGGGCCGCGTCTACCGCATGGACTCGGACCAGACGCACACCCCCATGTTCCATCAGGTCGAGGGCCTCGTCATCGACCGCGACACGCATATGGGCCATCTGAAGTGGGTGCTCGAAGAGTTCTGCAAGGCGTTCTTCGAGGTCAGCGACGTGAAGATGCGTTTCCGCATGTCGCACTTCCCCTTCACGGAGCCGAGCGCCGAGGTGGACATCCAGTGCGACCGCTCCGGCCCCGAGCTGAAGATCGGCGAGGGCAGCGACTGGCTGGAAATCCTTGGCTGCGGCATGGTGCATCCGAACGTGCTGAAATCCTGCGGCATCGACCCCGAGGAGTGGCAAGGCTTCGCTTTCGGCATGGGCATCGACCGCATCGCCATGCTGAAATACGGCATGCCGGATTTGCGCGCGTTCTTCGGCGGCGACCTGCGCTGGCTGAAGCATTACGGGTTCAGCCCGCTTGCGATCCCCTCGCTGGCAGCGGGCTTATCGGGGTGATGAACGCCCGGCGAATTCCGGCGCACACCTTCGCCCGAAATTGAGGGCTCTCCTTCGAGCGGAACCTTCGCGCGCCGCCTGAGTTGGGACGGGATACGTTCTAACTAAGGAGACTATTCATGAATTGGGATCAGATCGTGGGTAACTGGAAGCAGCTCGAAGGTAAGGTCCAGCACCAGTGGGGCAAGCTCACCAATGACGACTTGGAGCAGGTGAAGGGCGATCAGAAAGTCCTGGCTGGCAAAATCCAGGAACGCTATGGCGTCACGAAAGAGGAAGCCGAGCGCCAGGTCCACGAATGGCACAGCAACCTCCAGTAAAGCTTTAGGAGGAAGGGGGGCCGAAATTTGCCCCCTTCTTCCGGGCTCCGCCCAGGTCGTCGGCCGACCGGCTGAGGCTTTTGCGGCAGGCTCCTCGCTGTCGGGCTGAAGAGGGCGGGACGCGTGCTTGGACGGCGCCCTCGACGGGGGTATTTACCCGGAGTGCGCGGCAATCCACCTCTGTTCCAGATCGGATGCCTCGATCAGCCAGCGCGCATGGTTGGCCGCGCACCACCACTCGATCTCATGAACGAGATGGCGCGCGCCTTGGAAAGACGAAGCTCGTCGTATCGCCAATCATAATGACCGCATTCGACATCTTCGGCAGCAAGCGTATAGGCAAACACCTCCGGGTAGAAAAGCTCGATCTGGCCATTCTCATAAGCGGCGCGAAGGCGCACTTTCAGCGACAGCATCTGTCCGCGATAAGTGTCCGGCGCCGGAAACTCGGCGAACTCGAACGCTTCCAGCTTTGCGTCATGCGGACTGTGGCCCCCAAAACCGAAATACCAGCCTGAGGTCGCAAGCGCAAAGGCCGAGGGTGGGAATTGGGCTCTTCGCCCATTCCAGGTATTCGGAATACCGGCGGAATGCGCCCTCCGCGTCGCCGTCTCTGCCGTCCGATGCTAGGATGAAAACCATCGCCGCCTGTCAAGTCAATGAAAACGCGGCTTGCCTTTCGGGAAGGGCCTAGACTGGATTTTCGCCGCCGGGAATTTCGGCTGCGCTTTCGGAGGCTGCTTCGCGGGCGTGGGCGCCGCCGATTTCACCTTCCCGATATTGAGTCGCGGCATCGCATCGCCGCTTGCCGTGGGCGGCAACGCAGGCTCCTTCCGGTGCGCGATGTCAGCCAGTTCCCGGACAAGTGCGCGGGCTCCTCTCAGCTGCTCCACGCCATCGTCCCAATCGGCCTTGAACACGAGCTTGTGGTCTGGCTGCAGCTTAACCGCGACGCCATAATCATGCATGAACTTCACCAGCCCTTGCGGATTGGCGAACTTCTTGTGCCGGAAACTGACCACGGCCCCTTTCGGCCCCGCGTCCACCTGGGCGATACCGGCGCGGCGGCAATAGCTCTTGATCTGCACCACGGTCAGAAGGTGCTTCACCTCGTCGGGCAGCGACCCGAAACGGTCGGCAAGCTCGGCTGAAAAGTTCTCGAGATCGGCGCTCTCGTGCAGGCCGGACAAGCGCCGGTATAGCCCAAGCCGCACCTGCAAATCGGGCACATAGCTTTCGGGCAGCAGCACCGGCAGCCCGACATTGATCGTCGGCGACCACTGCTCCTCCTGCTCGGCCGTTGCGCCCTGCTCTTTCAGCGCGTGCACGGCCTCTTCGAGCATCGACTGATACAGCTCGTAGCCGACCTCCTTGATGTGGCCGGACTGCTCCTCGCCAAGCAGGTTGCCCGCGCCGCGCAGGTCGAGATCGTGGCTCGCCAGCGTGAAGCCCGCGCCGAGGCTGTCGAGTGAGTGCAGCACCTTGAGCCGCTTCTCGGCCTGCGCCGTGATCTTGCCGTTCGGCGGGATGGTGAACATCGCATAGGCGCGCGTCTTGGAGCGGCCCACGCGCCCGCGAAGCTGATAGAGCTGCGCCAGCCCGAACATGTCCGCGCGGTGCACGATGAGCGTGTTCGCGTTCGGGATGTCGAGGCCGGATTCCACGATGGTGGTGGAGAGCAGTACGTCGAACTGCTTGTCGTAGAAGGCCGACATGATGTCTTCGAGCTGCGTCGCCCCGATCTGCCCGTGCGCCTGCATGAAGCGCACCTCGGGCACCTGTTCGCGGAGGAACGTCGCCACCTCGTCGAGGTCCGAGATGCGCGGCACGACATAGAAGCTCTGGCCGCCGCGATAGCGCTCGCGCAACAGCGCCTCGCGCAGCGTCACCGGATCGAAGGGCGTAATGAAGGTGCGCACGGTGAGCCGGTCCACCGGCGGGGTCGCGATAACGGACATTTCGCGAACGCCCGTCAGCGCAAGTTGCAGCGTGCGCGGGATCGGCGTCGCGGTGAGCGTCAGCACATGCACCTCTTCGCGCAGAGACTTCAGCCGCTCCTTGTGACCGACGCCGAAATGCTGCTCCTCGTCGATGATGAGAAGGCCCGAGATCCCTGAAGCCGATGCTCTTGGCGAGCAGCGCATGCGTGCCGACGACAATATCGATCTGGCCGTTTTTCAGCCCTTCCCGCACTTGCGCCAGATCCTTCGCCGCGACGAGCCGTGAAGCCTGAGCGACCTTCACGGGGAAGCCGCGAAACCGCTCGGTGAAGGTCTGGAAGTGCTGCCGCGCCAGAAGCGTCGTCGGAACGACAACCGCGACCTGTTTTCCTTCCATGACCGCAAGGAAGGCCGCACGCAAGCGCCACTTCCGTCTTGCCGAAGCCGACATCGCCGCAGATGAGCCGGTCCATCGGCTTGCCCTTGGCGAGGTCTTCGGTGACCGCGTCGATGCTGGCGAACTGATCGTCGGTTTCCTCATAGGGGAAGCGCGTGACGAACTCGTTATATGCCCCGTCGGGCACAGCTGAACACGGGCGCGGGCCTTGTCTCGCGCGCCGCCGCGATCTTGATCAGCTCCTCCGCCATCTCGCGGATGCGCTTCTTCATGCGGGCCTTGCGGCCCTGCCAGGACGCGCCGCCGAGCTTGTCGAGGTTCGCGCCCGCCTCGTCGGAGCCGTAGCGCGTCAGAAGCTCCATGTTCTCGATCGGCAGGAAGAGCTTGTCGCCGCCTGAATACTCAAGCTCGACGCAATCGTGCGGAGCGCCAGCGGCCGAGATGGTTTTCAGGCCGATGAAGCGGCCGATGCCGTGGTCTGCATGCACCATGAGATCGCCCGGCGTGAGGCTGGACGCCTCCACCAGCACGTCGCTCGCCTTCTTCGCCTTGCGGCGGCGGATGAGCCTGTCGCCGAGAATATCCTGCTCGGCGATGATGGCGAGGTCCGGCGTCTCGAAGCCGCTTTCCAGCCCGAGCAGCGCGAAGCTGACCGCCGATTTGTCGGCCTTTCCCGCCTCGGCGATGTTCGCAACCTTCTCGATGCGGGTATTTCCATGCGCCGAGATCATGTTGCCGAGCCGCTCGCGGGCGCCGTTCGTCCAGCACGCGACGATGGTTCGTTTTCCGAGCCCCTGAAGGGTGCGGACATGCTCGATGACGGCCGGGATCAGCTTTTCGGACGATTCCGCGCGCTCGATTGCGAAGCTGCGGCCCTGCTTGCCTTTGAAAGTCGATCTGAAGGCCGGCAGGCGACGGCTGCGGAAACGGCGTAAACAGCCTCAGCTTCCGCGCTTTGAGCTGCCCCTGCCATTCGCTGGCGGTCAGGTAGAGTGCATCCGGCGGCAGCGGTTTGTAGGGCGGAGCGCCGAACGATCTCTGCTCAAGCCCTTCCTTGCGTGCCTCATAATGGTCCGCAATGGTTTCAAGGCGCCGCGTCTCGGCATCCTCCGAGAGGTTATCGAGCGTGACGACCGCGTTCGGCAGGTAGTCGAACAGCGTGGCCATGCGCTGGTAAAAGAGCGGGAGCCAATGCTCCATGCCAGGATAGCGGCTCCCGGCGGAGACGGCTTCATAGAGCGCGTCGTCGCCCTTCGCCGGCCCGAACAACTCGACATAGCGCTGGCGGAAGTGCTTGATCGCCGCCTCGCCCGACGGCACCTCGCTGATGGGCAGAAGCGTGACGTGCTCGCGCGCGGCCTGTGTGCGCTGTGTTACGGGATCGAACTGCCGGATGCTTTCGAGCGTGTCGCCGAAGAAGTCGAGGCGCACCGGCCGCGCATGCCCCGGCGCGAAAAGGTCGAGGATGCCGCCGCGCACCGCGTATTCGCCCGGCTCCATGACCGTGCCCGTGCGATAGAAGCCCGACGCGTCGAGGCGCTGGATCACCTGATCCATGCTCACGCGCCCGCCCGCCGTCAGCCGTGTGGCGGCCTTCCTGATCGATTCGAGCGGAGGCACGCGCTGGAGCACAGCGTTCACCGTCGTCAACACGATGATCGCGGGCTTGCCGCCCTTCGCATGGGCGAGCCGCGCGAGCGTGGCGATGCGGCGGGCTTCGATGTCGCTGTCCGGCGAGACGCGGTCGTAAGGAACGCAGTCCCACGCCGGAAAGGCCATCACCTCGGCATTCGGCGCAAAAAATTCGAGTTGGCTGCGGATGGCGGCAAGCCGCTGGCCGTCACGCGCGATATGCAGGACGGCTTGCTGAAACGCGGTGTCGGCGGGAAGCCTTCGCGCGATCGCCGCAAGCAGAAAGGCGTCGTACCCCTCGGGCACGCCAGCGGCCACAATCGCGCCTTCGCCGCCCGCAAGTCTATCGAGCGCGGTCGGCGTGGCTGCTTTCTTGTCGAGGGTTTTTGCTTCGCTCACCATTACGTCTACGCTCAAAATACGACAGTCAAAATCCCGCGAACGCTAATTCTCGAGCCCATAAAACTTGCGGACTTCCGCCACGACGACAGCCACGTCGCCGGGCGTTTCGTGCCCGCGAATCCACTGGTCGATATCGGCATCGGGTAAAGACAGGAGGTGTTCAAAGAGGTCCAGCCGCGCCTCATCCATGCCTGGGACATGTTCCTTTGCATAACGGCCCAACATCAGATCCAGTTCTTTCGTGCCGCGATGATGGGCGCGATAAATCGCGCGCTTGCGTCTGATTTCAAGCCCGTCCATTGAAAAAGCCCTACCGATTCTGCACCGAATGGCGTACCGCCGCCATCTTTCCCGCAATTTCGCCGCTTGTGCAATTCATTCGTGCCCGCTGCGCCGGTAAATCTCCCCCGCCGCGTACCGCGAGAACCTTTCTTCGTTGTATCCGGTGAAAAAATTGTGTGCGCTGGCCCGCCTGCCTGCACACCCGCACACGGCGCGTCCCGGTCTGGCCACAGTTGAATTCGACTAATCGGAAAATAACGCTCGCCTCGCGAACAGGAACGCCTGTTGATAATTATATACTTCATTGTGTAGGGGGATCCGGCCCGTGCTGCGAGTCACGAGACGCTGAACTGGAGGAAAGACATCTTGAATTACGCGGGAAGCGATCGAGTCCTTATCACGGGCGCAAGCGGTTTTGTCGGGTCCGCCATCGTCCGCACCTTTTTGAACGCAGGTTTTGGCGTCCGGGTTCTCGTTCGTCCCTCCAGTCCACGCGCGAACTTTGCAGGTTTGCCGGTTGAAATCGCAGAGGGCGACCTGAAAGATAAGGCTTCGATCAGGGCGGCCCTGAAAGACGTTCGCTATCTCGTCCATGCCGCCGCGGACTACCGGCTTTGGACCAGAAAACCCTCCGAGCTGATGGCGGCAAATGTGCTCGGCACGCGCAACATCATGGAAGAGGCCCTGAAGAGCGGCGTCGAGAAGATCGTCTACACGAGCAGCGTCTGCACGCTCGCGTCCACTTCACCGGCAGACCCGGCGACGAGAATTTTTCTCATAATTGCGATGACGCCTTCAATCCCTACAAGCGCAGCAAGATCCTGGCCGAGGATGTGGTGCGAAGCCTCATCACCAGCGCCGGGCTTCCCGCTGTGATCGTCAATCCTTCCACCCCGGTGGGTCCCCGCGACATCAAGCCGACGCCGACCGGCCGCATCATCGTCGAATGCGCCGCCGGCCGGATGCCCGCTTATGTGGATACAGGCCTGAACCTTGTGCATGTGGACGATGTGGCGGAGGGTCACCTCGCGGCGCTCAAGCATGGGGTTGTCTGGGAGCGCTACATTCTCGGCGGCCAGAACATCCGCTTGCGGGACATGCTCGCCGAAATTGCGCGGCAGACGGGCCGCCGGCCGCCGCGCGTGAAGCTGCCGGTGCAGGCGGTCTTCCCCTTCGCGGTGGCGAGCGAAGCCATCGCCTGGTGCACGGGCAAGGAGCCTTTCGCGACCCGGGATAGCCTGCGGATGGCGCGCCAGTACATGTTCTTCAACGACGCGAAGGCGCGGAAGGAACTGGGCTACACCTCCAGGCCCTACGAGGAAGGCATCGCCGACGCGCTCGCCTGGTTCTATGGGGCGGGCATGCTGGGCCGCCCGCGCGGCGAGGTGCGGCGCGGATTCAGGCTGATGGCGCGTTAAAGTGCTGCGCGCAATCAGCCCTGAATGGATCGCGTGGGAATACTGCCAGGACCGCAAACTGCAGTTTCCGCAGAGTACAGCAGGATAAAGTCGAGAAATTCGGCAGCTGTCTGTGCAGCCCTTCCCAGGTGATAGGAAAGAGTTCTAACGCGCCTTTTTCGCGTCGGCGTTTTTACGCAGCCAGGGTCGAATCCAGCCTACGCCGTTTCAGGCGACAACCTCTTCACCCTGAGAAACGGTACTCCCAACCAAAGCCAAGTGACGCGGATATGCGGACCAGACCACGCAATCCCCACGGCGGCCGGACTTGGCGTTGCGGGACGCCGGTAGCTGTCGGCCCGGCTGAACCATCGCGCCGCCAGTGTTCATCGGTTTTTCTTTTTAAATAGCTTTGATTTTTGTCATGTTTGCGGTCTCCCTTTTGTTGGGAGACTTATTCATGCGGCGCGTCAGCCTTCGTGAGGTTGTCTGGAGATATTCAAGCACGAAAGCAGAGCATTTGCTGGCGCAATAATGTTCAATGCAGGAAAATGATCATGAGCGAGACCAAATTCTTACGCAGAACTCAACCCGCCCAGCAGGATGATACAACGCTTGGTCATTTTGAGTTACCAGCTGCCTTTATCTGGCCTACGGTCGCGGCGTGTCGTTTGTTCAACACGGCTGTCGATGCGGTCTTCTACGATGTGCCAAGTCTAAGCGCGGATCTCATCGAAAGGGACGATCCAATGCAGGAACGGGGCGAAAAGCCGCCGTCGCGGATCATCGACTTCGATGCGCTAACCAATCCCGAAGGGTCGCTGCTGCTGATCAATGAGCAAAAGGCGCCCTATGTGCATCAGTATCATGATGTGACCGCCTATTTGACCTCCCCGTATCCCGAGACGCGGCAGGTGTCGATCGCCACCATAACCGGCGTTGGCAGCTCCGCGCTGGGCAGTGCGGCGCTCGCCTGGAATATCTCGAAGGCGCTCAAGCAGCCCGTTCTGGCAATCGTTCCGGGCTATGGCGTAGCCGACATGATGCTCCAGGCACTGGGCGGCTGGTTCGGCTTCGGGCTTTATGACTATCTCGGCGCCAAGAGCGCAACACAGAACGCAATTGCCAGTGTTGCCCCGAAGACGGCGGCAATCGGGCGCAAGCTTTCCGGATCGGTGCCACAGCCAAAGACCCTGCACGGGGCGCCCGTCTATCGCTATGGGTCTGGTTCATCCGATGTCTTGCACGCGCTCATGGCAGGGCTGCCTGACCCGTTCAAAATCCTCGTCGGCCATAGCAAGGGCGCGCTCCAGATCGGCAATGCGTTGCGCTCGCTCGATGCAAAAAAAACGCATGGGGTTCACGTTGTGACACTCGGGTGCCCGATCGCCGAAGATGCGCCCGGAGCCACCTACTACCAATATCTTGGCCTCTTCGATGCGCTTGGTCAGCTCAACATGTGGGGTCATTTTCCCGAAAAATGGACGCCGACGTGGCACAGCACCAACCCAATCCTGCCCCCGGCAATGTTGGCCGGTCCACTTGTGCGTGAGTCCCCCTGCACTGTACCGCCCTGCCACCAAGGTCCCGAGGTACCGCCGCAGAAGCCCATACTGCTGAAGATGCCCATGCCTGAGATGCAGGGCGGCTCGGGTTGAAGCCGCCATCGCCTCAACGCGGAGGAAAGGAGCCGCAATGGTTGCATCCTCGGTTCCGAAACCAGTACGAACCATTGCGGCGGTGTGCTTTGCCATCGCCGTCATGGCTGGCGTTAGCAACTGCGCTGTTGCCGCCACGGAAACCCCGTCAGCGGACACATCCGAAACGAGCTGCCCTCATCCGCTGGACAAGGACGGAAATCGATTATGGAAACCAACGGATTCGGAGCTGCATCTCATCCTGGCGCGGCACCGCGGTTACCTTTTCAGAGAACGCCATCCAGACCTCGATTTACAAAAGGCGGATGGCGCGTCTCTGCAGGACGCGTATCTTGACAACGCTTTCCCGGACTGGCGAAAGGAAGCTCGAAAAAATCCAGAGAAAGCAAATCTCTGCAACGCTGACTTGAGCAAGGCGAACCTTTTGGGCGCTGGCCTTTACCGCGCAAACCTGTCGGGCGCTAGGTTGGTCGCGGCAAACCTGTCCGGCGCCGACCTGCAGTTCGCAAACGTTTCTGGCGCTGACCTTTTCGAAGCAAAGCTGTCCGACGCTAATCTTTTCCGCACGAACCTGTCCGGCGCTGACGTAGGTGCGGCAAATCTGTCCGGCGCTGTCCTGTTCCAGGCAAATCTGTCGGGCGCTTACCTGACGTCCGCAGACCTGCCCGGCGCCGACCTGAGGTCTGCAAATCTACTCGGCACTAGCCTTTTTGGCGCACGCCTCCCCGGTGCCGATTTGACGGACGCCAAGGTGAGCAAAGCTAAGCTCGCCTACGTCAACTTGACCGGTTCCACATACGCACCCGCTTCCGAACCGCCCGATCCCTACGTCGCCGGAATTGAAGGTCTTGCAACGCTTAACGCTGCTAAGGGTCAGCAAATCGGACTTTTCCAGCTTCGAAAGTTGTTCCAAGATGCCGGACTCGACGAGAGCGAGCGGGAGGTGACCTCCTCAATTCAACGCAACCGGACCCGTGACCAACTCTCAAGCGAACTTTGGAGCGTTGCATGGATCGAGGGCATCTTGCGGCGCGTCGGCTTCGGCTGGACGACAGCCTACGGTCTCCATCCCGAACGCGCCCTGGGTTTGATCCTGTTGCTCGGTGTCATTCTCACGCCGGTGTATATGCGCGTTATGCTGCATCCCACGCAAACGAGCCGGATTGTCCTGGTCTTTCCCCAGGACAGAGTCGATATGGTCGACGCGGATTCCAGTTCCGAACAGCCACGCATGAAAGTCGCCAAGGCCACAAGCTGGTGGAGCGCTTTCGGCTGGGCGGTCGTATATTTCGCTTTTGTCAGCGGTAAACATCGGCTTCGAACAATTTACCCCTGGCGACTGGATTCGCCGCCTGCAAGGCCGCGATTACTCTCTACAGCTGTCGGTTGGGTGCGCACGGTCGCGGGAGGTCAATCGCTGGTCAGCGTGTATCTGCTGGCGATGTGGGTGCTCACGCAGTTTGGCCGTCCTTTCGGGTAGGAGTTAGCCCTGGGCGCACGTTGAGCACGACGGCTCTCCAATCTTCCAACGGCCGGGTGCGTCATCGTGGTAAACTGATCGTTGCCGCGCCGATCATGCGTTAACCCGAGATGGTTAACGGCGGCGCGCAAGGACTTATTTCGCGCCTGAATTGGCGGCCGAAAAATGGCAAAAAATGAGAGCAGCCCGCGTTCGTCGGGGCAAATAGAAGACGAACCCCTTGAAACTTATCACCTTTTTAGCCCCCATCGATAGGGTTAACGGATTGTATTTTTCGCCAGAATTGGACGCGATAAAGTCCGTTAAATATGTTTCGGACCGCCCCTGTTAACCAACTCGCAGCTTTCTCAGCCGCGGCGGCATAAGCACTCCTTGGTATTTTTCTACGTTATATCAAAGACTTAATGCCATTAACCTTTCAACAAGGCGCATTTTCCTACAATCCCGGCCCAGCGATGCGGACGCAAGCGCAAGCTGATCCAGGGGTTCGATCAAGATGCGGCCTTTAGCACAATGGACCAAAAAGCCGGTTGGCCCTCGTTCGCGAGCCGTCAGCCCTGCCCCTCGGTCGCTCCGACAACCGCGACAGCGGTCATGTTCACGAGGCCGCGCACCGAGGCGGATGGCGTCAGCACATGCACCGGCAACGCAGCGCCCAGGAGGATCGGCCCGATCGAGATCGCCGAGTTCAAGGTCTTGATCGCGTTGAAGGAGATGTTGGCCGCATCGAGCGTCGGCATGATCAGCACATTCGCATTGTCGGTGAGTTTCGAGTGCGGGAAAAGCTCGCCCCGGATGCGAGCCGACAACGCCGCATCGCCCTGCATTTCGCCTTCCGCCTCGACGTCCGGCGCGAGGTCCCAGAACATGGCCAGAGCCTCGCGCATCTTCCGCGCCGTCGCCGTATCCGAACTGCCGAAATTGGAGTGGGACAGGAAAGCGAGTTTCGGCGTGAGCCCGAAGCGGCTGACCTGACGGGCGGCGAGGACTGCGATTTCCGCGATCTCCGACGCGCTTGGATCGAAATTCACCTGCGTGTCGGCGATGAAGTATGTCCCCGATTTAAGCAGGATCGCACTAAGCCCCCCGAATGTGCGCACGCCCTCCTGCCGCCCGATGATATCGCCGACATATTTCAGATGCCGGTCGAAGCGGCCCGCCGATCCGCAGATCATGGCGTCGCCCTCGCCGCGCTTTAACAGCATTGCCGCGATGACCGTATTCGTACGCCGGACCGCGATGCGGGCGTCGGAGCGAAGCACGCCCTTGCGCTCGGTCAGCCTGTAGTAATGGTCGGCCAGATCCTCCACGCGCGGGTCCTCGATGGGATCGAAGACCTCGATGTCGCGCCCCGGTTGCATGGGCAATCCGAGGTTTTGAAGGCGCTCTTCGATGAAGGGCCGGTTGCCGACCAGGATCGGCTTCGCGATCCCTTCGCTCAGGACCTGATAGGCCGCCTGCAAGACCTTCACGCGCTCGCCTTCCGCGAAAATCACCCGCTTCGGCGCATGCTTCGCCGCCTCGAACACGGGTTTCATCACCAGGGTGGAGCGGAAGACGAACCGTGATAGCCGGTCGCGATAGGCGTCGAAATCCTGGATGGGCCGTGCAGCGACGCCCGAGTCCATCGCCGCTTTCGCCACCGCTGGCGCGAGCCTCGTGATGAGGCGCGGATCGAAAGGCTTCGGAATGATGTACTCGCGGCCGAAGACGAAGCTTTCGGCCCCGTAGGCCGTCAGCACGACGTCGGAGGCTTCGGCTTGCGCCAGTTCCGCGATCGCCATGGCGCAGGCTTTTTTCATCTCCTCGTTGATTTCTGTCGCGCCTGCATCGAGCGCGCCCCGGAACAGAAACGGGAAGCACAGCACGTTGTTGACCTGATTCGGGTAATCCGAACGGCCCGTGGCGATGATCGCGTCAGACCGCACCGACTTCACATCCTCCGGCATGATCTCGGGCGTGGGATTGGCCAGCGCCATGATGATGGGGCGGTCCGCCATGGTCTGCACCATGTCGGACGAAACAACACGAGGCGCCGAAAGGCCGAGGAAAATGTCTGCTCCCGCCATGGTCTCCGCGAGCTTGCGGAACTGCGTCGGCCGGGCATAGCGCGCGAGATAAGGGTTCATCTCCTCGGTGCGGCCTTCATAGACCACGCCGACGCGGTCGGTGACAAAGATATTTTCGCGCCGCAGCCCAAGGCTCACCAGCAGGTTGAGGCAGGCCAGCGCCGCCGCCCCTCCTCCGCAGCAGGCAAGCCGGACAGCGCCGATGTCCTTGCCTACGACCCTCAGCCCGTTCAGGATCGCCGCCGCGACGACAATCGCGGTGCCATGCTGGTCGTCGTGCATGACGGGGATGTTCATCCGCTCCCTGAGCTTTTGCTCGATCTCGAAGCATTCCGGGGCCTTGATGTCCTCAAGGTTGATCGCGCCGAAAGTCGGCTCGAGCGCCGCCACGGCATCCACGAAGCGGTCCGGATCGGTGGCGGCAACCTCGATGTCGAACACGTCGATGCCCGCGAATTTCTTGAACAGCACCGCCTTGCCTTCCATCACCGGCTTGGAGGCAAGCGGCCCGATGTTGCCGAGCCCCAGCACCGCGCTGCCATTTGTCACAACGCCAACGAGGTTCGCACGCGCGGTCAGCCGCGCCGCGGCTGCGTTGTCCCGCACAATCTCTTCGCAGGCGAAAGCAACCCCTGGCGAATAAGCGAGCGAAAGGTCGCGCTGCGTCGCGAGCGGCTTTGTCGGCGTGATGGCGAGTTTGCCCGGCGGATCGGCCTCATGATATCCGATGGCGCTTTCCTTGAACTCGTTCGCCATGTCGCACGCTCCTACGGTCCTGTCCTTCCGGGAAGGAAGGCCCGCAAGCGCATCCATGTCAACCTGACGTTTCGCCAGAAGGAGCTTTTTGCGGCGGCGTAGAGGGGTTGCGGCTCGCGTCGCCCCCAACTTTACGAAGCCGAAAACAAATAAAATATCAGCGCAATACGGGCTTTATTGCATGAAAAAACGCATTTTTGTTTCCATCCAAGGCTTGCAAAAACTCGAGACGCCGCAAAAGCGCGGAACCCGGTTCGAAGCACCGAAGTTTTATAGAAGAACAGTCGGAACTACGCAGTTACCGGAGTTACTTGATCCACCTTATTCGCCTGAGGAAAGTCATAACCAAGGCAGAACAGCGGCATCAGAGAAGACGGTGAAGCGCAATGTCTCTTCTGATTTGTATTAATTTTCGTAAAATTTTGTCGCAACGATTGCGACCATCTGTCCAGCTAGCGTCATATTCACATCACAATTTTTCTCTGGAAATGTATACAGGGCGTTACTTTTTCGTTAAGGCCGAAGAGGGGTCAATTGCCCAGCTTGTGTTTGTGCAGTGCGCGTGGTTTACAAGGAGTGAAGATGCAGTTTCGTAGAGTCTGCGTATTGGTGGGATCGCTGGCCTTTTGCCTGGCGGCCTTCGCGGGCGCCAAAGGGGCAGCGCTTACCGAGCCATCCTCGGGCTCGGTTGCCGCCGCAAAAGAAAGTCTTCTGGCGGCCGAATTCGCAGCAAAAAACTTGAAGCTTGGCTCCCCTGTTTTCCTCCGCGTTTACAAGCAAAGCTCGAAAATGGAGGTGTGGGTCGAGAAGGGGCCCCGCTACGAGCTGTTCAAGACCTATCGTATTTGCCGCTGGTCCGGCGGGCTCGGTCCAAAGATGTATGAGGGCGACCGGCAGTCGCCGGAGGGCCTCTATCACATCACCGCCGAGGACCTGATCGTCAATCCGCGCTGGCACCGCGCCATGAACATCAATTACCCGAACCGGTTCGATGTCATCAACGGCAGGGGCGGCTCGGGCATCCTCATTCACGGCAAATGCGGCTCGGTCGGATGCTTCGCAATTGACGACAACAACGTCGAGGAAGTTTACGACGCCGTGCGGGCCGCGCTCCATAACGGCCAGGTCAGCATTCCGGTGCTTGCATTGCCTTTCAGTTTCGCTGCCTATGCTCCGGCTGTCGAAGATACGCTGAAACTGAATGAGTTCTGGACTGACCTGCGCCGCGCAGACCTCCTTTTCAACCGCGACCGCGTACCTCCGACGGCATGGGTTTGCGACGGCCGGTATTATTTCGCAGACCGCCGCGGAGACAGCCATCGTCACGCCGTCCATCTCCCCGGTTGCAAAGCGCTAGACAAGCCCATTACGCGAGAAGAGGCCGCAACCCTTTCGGAGCAGAGCCAATCGGTTTTCGCCGCCTCCACCGAGAGAAACAAGTGGCTGGTCTCCAGCGCGGGCGCGAATGGCAAGTCTTTAATATCGGCGATGAATGTCCCGGAAAACCCGAGGCAGGCCGTCGAAACCTTCGCCAAAGCCTGCAATCCGAAGCAGCTTCAATGCCGCCTCTTGCGCGAAGCGTTGAAAAGCCCGGCTATGTGCCCGACCAAATATCCGCGTTGCCGCACGGCTCTGGCGACCTACACAAAGAGCGTGGAATGCCCGCTTAAATATCCACGCTGTCGATTTTTCGTCGGCAAAGAGCCGCGCATCTCAGCCAAGTCGAACGTCATCAAGGTTAAGCAGCGCTAGGGGATGAGCAGCGCTCAAGAGAGATCGA
Source organism: uncultured Alphaproteobacteria bacterium (assembly GCA_963833565.1). Taxonomy (GTDB): domain Bacteria; phylum Pseudomonadota; class Alphaproteobacteria; order Rhizobiales; family Rhodomicrobiaceae; genus Rhodomicrobium. Next base: position 7,698 of record CAWHYO010000026.1, on the reverse strand, counting down.
TCGCGAAGCGTTTCAAATCCCGCAGAGCGACGATCTCCAGAGCCCGCTCATGCGTCGCGGCCAGCACGACCCGGGGAGCCATGCCGGCCTGGAATGCCTGCTGCCAGCGCGCCGCGCATAAGCACCACCGGTCTCCTGCCTTCAGGCCGGGAAACGCATACTCAGGCACAGGGGTCGTAAGATCGTTCCCCGCCGCTTTTGAGAAGGTCAGGAAGTCGTCAGTCATGACCACGCACACGGTGTGAGAGCCGACATCCTGCTCATGCGTGTTGCAGCAGCCGTCTCGAAAGAATCCGGTCAGGGGACTATTGGAGCAAGTCGTCAGCGGCTCTCCAAACACGTTCTTCTGGGAAGGGGGCTCCTCGTCAAGCATGTCCCTCAAGATTTTTACGCTCCAGCTCCCGCAAGACCTAACACTTTGACACCCAACACGCTATTCACTCGGCGACAGCCTGACAAGGACGTCGATCCGGGTGATTTCCATGCCCTCCGGGGGCTTGGGCAAATTTTCCACCCTGATGTTGGCCGGCTCTATATCGACCAGCACGCCGTCCTTTTCGAAGAAGAAATGGAAATGGTTGGATATTTTGGTATCGAAGTAGGTCTTCGAACCTTCTATCGCGACCTCTCGCAGGAGGCCCGCTTCGACGAATTGATGAAGGGTGTTGTAGACCGTCGCGAGCGACACCGGGACGCCATTCTTCACCGCTTCGGCATGCACCATTTCCGCGGTGAAATGCCGGTCTCCCCGCCCGAACAGCAGCTCGGCCAGCGCGACGCGTTGACGCGTGGGCCGCAGCCCTGTCATGCGAAGCCGCTCGCTTGGCAATTCGGGAACGTTATCAGGCATTTCTCTCAGCATTCCCTTGGCTCTAGCCTTGTACTATAAAGAGCGGCGTCTTAACTCGCAAGCGCTGTCCCGCTGAGCCCATCGCCAACAAAATTGGAGACGGGTTGCGAGAGCCGCAAGGTGTGATAGTTAAGGGAACGCCTTGCCGGACTGCGGGCCTGATGAGAGAATAAAGGGGAATGATGACTGAGCGGCGCCACAGCTACGACTACGAGGACTTGCTCGCTTGCGGGCGCGGCGAATTATTCGGCGCAGGGAACGCGCAACTGCCGCTTCCGCCGATGCTGATGTTCGACCGGATTTCGAGCATATCCGAGACAGATGGAGAGCACGGGCGCGGCCGCATCGTCGCGGAGATGGACGTGCGCCCCGATCTGTGGTTTTTCGCCTGCCATTTCAAAGGCGACCCGGTCATGCCTGGATGCCTTGGGCTCGATGCGCTCTGGCAGATGCTTGGCTTTTTTCTCGGATGGACGGGCGCGCCCGGCAAGGGCCGCGCGCTGAGCGTCGGCGAAGTGAAATTCACCGGCATGGTGGTGCCAAGTATCAAGCGGCTTGAATATATCGTCGATCTCAAAAGGATCATCCGCCGGAAATTCACGCTTGGCGTGGGAGACGGGCAACTCAAAGCGGACGGCACGCTTATATATTCCGCGAAAGAACTCCGTGTGGGGCTGTTCGCCGGAGCCAATATGAGCATGCAAGCCGCTGGCTGAGCTCCCTTGAGCACCACTGCTGGCCTTTTAGAAACCTTGTGCGACAAACGTGGGGTAAGACATGAGACGCGTTGCTGTCACGGGAATGGGCATCGTCTCGTCCATCGGTAACAACACCCAGGAGGTTCTTGCCTCCTTGCGGGAGGGAAGGTCCGGCATCGTCAAGGCGAAAGATTACGCCGAGAGGGGCTTTCGCTGCCAGGTTCATGGCGAGCCAAAAATCGACTGGGAAGCGATGATCGAGCGCAAGGTGCGCCGCTTCATGGGAGCGGGCGCCGCCTGGAACTACATCGCCATGCAGCAGGCGATCGTCGATGCGGGTCTTTCGGAGAAAGACGTCAGCAACGTGCGCACGGGGCTTATAATGGGCTCGGGCGGCCCATCGACGCGCACCATCGTCCAGGCTGCGGACACGACGCGGGAAAAGGGGCCTCGCAAGGTTGGCCCCTTCGATGTGCCGAAGGCGATGTCAAGCACGAACTCCGCCACGCTGGCGACCCCCTTCCATATCAAGGGTATCAATTACTCGATTTCATCTGCCTGCTCCACGTCGGCGCATTGCATCGGCAATGCCTCGGAGATGATTCAGTGGGGCAAGCAGGACGTCATGTTTGCCGGCGGCGGCGAGGATTTGGATTGGACGCTCTCGGTACTTTTTGACGCAATGGGCGCGATGTCATCAAACTTTAATGATACGCCGCAAAAAGCTAGCAGGGCTTATGATGTGAATCGCGACGGGTTCGTCATCGCGGGTGGAGCTGGTGTGCTTGTGCTCGAAGAGCTGGAAAGGGCCAAGGCGCGAGGTGCAAAGATTTATGCTGAGATTGCAGGGTTCGGGGCCAATTCGGATGGCTTCGACATGGTGGCCCCGTCCGGAGAAGGCGCGGCACGCTGCATGAAGCTTGCGATGCAGGGCCTCGACCGCAAGGTGGATTACATCAACCCGCACGCGACGGCGACGCCGATTGGCGACTTGAAGGAGATAGAGGCCGTACGCGAAGTCTTCGGCTCCAAGGTTCCCCTCTTGTCTGCAACCAAGTCGCTGACCGGGCACTCGCTCGGGGCAGCGGGCGTACAGGAGGCAATCTATTCGCTCCTGATGATGAGTAACGGATTTGTGTGCGAATCCGCAAATATCGAGGAGCTTGATCCCGCTTTCTCGGATATGCCGATTGTGCGTGAGCGACTCGATAATGTCGAACTCAACTGTGTAATGTCGAACAGTTTTGGCTTTGGTGGAACAAACGCTACTTTGATCTTCAAGCGCTACGACGGATAGAGCGTAGCTGCTGGCAGGGTTTAGAAAGGCCTCGATCGATGACTGTGGTGGATATTTCAAAGCCGTCGCCATTGATGGCAGGAAAACGCGGGCTGATTATGGGCGTGGCCAATGACAGGTCGATCGCCTATGGCATAGCCCGCGTGCTCGCAGGCCACGGCGCGGAACTCGCTTTTACGTATCAGGGTGACGCTTTTGGACGGCGCGCGGTCCCGCTCGCGCAAGGCCTAGGCGCGAAGATCATCCTTCCGTGCGACGTGCTCGATCTCAACTCTGTCGATGCCGTATTTTCTGAACTCCAATCGCAGTGGGGTTCCATCGATTTCCTCGTCCACGCCCTCGCCTTCTCCGACCGCAACGAACTCAAGGGACGTTACGCCGATACGACCCGCGAGAACTTCATCAACACGATGGTCATTTCGTGCTTCTCGTTCACGGAGATTGCAAAGCGTGCGGCGGCGCTGATGAACCGGGGCGGCTCGATGATTACGCTGACCTATGGCGGGTCGATGCGAGTCGTGCCGCGGTACAACGTGATGGGCGTAGCCAAGGCTGCGCTTGAGGCCTCTGTGCGCTATCTCGCGGTGGACTTTGGCCAGCAAAACATTCGCGTCAACGGCTTATCGCCGGGACCGATGCGGACGCTTGCGGGCTCCGGCGTCTCGGATGCGCGCGTTATTTTCAACTATCAGAAGCAGCATTCTCCGCTCGGCCGGACACCGGCTTTGGACGAGGTCGGCGGCGCAGCGCTCTACCTTCTTTCCGATCTTTCCACAGCCGTCACCGGCGAAATCCACTATGTGGATTCCGGCTACAACATTGTAGCGATGCCGCGAATTGAAAGCCTCACCGAGAGTGGCGAAGGGCTGGCGGACGAATTGGGGAGCAGTCACCACAAGCGCGCTGCGGAATAGCGGCTCGCTCCGGACTATCTCATTCGAGAGGCTTCAGCCGTGGCCGACGTCTTGCCGCTAACCGAAACGGATGCGGCAAATCGGGTGCAGCTGATCGACGAGGCCACGGAAATCTTCTTCGAGACGGCGAACATCAAGGTCTTCGAATTCACCGTCGGTTCGAGATGCTTTTTATCAACGCTGGTTCGGCCATTACCTCGATGCCGATCCAGCATCTTTCCTCTTGGCCCTGGACGAAAACGGCGCGGTGATAGGCTATCTGGCAAGCTGCCTCGACAGCTTCTCGGAGGCGGCGCGCATCATCATCGGGGACATTTCGTTCTACACGCCTGCTTTCTGCTCCGCGCTTCGGGAGCTATCCCTCCCATTTCCATATCAATGTGAAGCCCGGATATCAGGGTCAGGGCGTGGGCCGCTCTCCTTCTTGCGCACTTCTTCCAACTCTGCCAGGACCGGGGCTCGCCCGGCATCCACGTCGTGACCGGTCCGAAATCGCGCGCGGAGAACTTCTACCGGACGTGCGGGTTCAAGCCGTTCGCCATTCCTGAAGCTGACCCCGGCCTTGCCGTTCTCGTTTACGCCCTTCTGCGCCGTGAATTGGCCTAACCGTGACCCGATTGCCGCCCAAGCCGAACAATAGCGCTAGCTTTGGCTTGGAGCAAAGAAAGGTCATGGCACCATGTCCATACTTGTCCGCATTCATTGGCATCTCTTAAGCATCCTTTTTCTCGGTCTCGCGGGAACCCCAGTTCAAGCCGAGCAGCGCATCAAGCTCGCGGTCGAGCCGAGTCAGGCCGTTCTCGCCGCGGGCCAGAACAATAAGGCCTATCTCAGGGTCAAGCTCGAGGGCCTTCCCTATGAGGAATCGGCCTCGCGCCCGCCGGTCAACGTCTCGCTTGTGATCGACCGGTCCGGCTCCATGACGGGCGCAAAAATCGAGCAGGCAAAAGAAGCGGCGATCCTTGCTCTTTCGAGACTGTCCCCGCAGGACCGCGTGTCGGTCGTAGCCTTCGATCACCGCGTGCAGGTCCTCGTTCCCGCAGGTCCCTTCGAGAACTTCGAGGAGATGAAAAGACGGATCGAAGCCATCAGGCCCGGCGGCCAGACTGCGATTTACGCCGCCGTCCGCCAAGCCGGGCAAAGCGTTGGTGAAGCAACCGCGCCCGATCGAATCAGCAGGGTCATCCTCATGTCGGATGGGCAGGCGAATGTCGGCCCAAGCTCCCCCGCTGAGCTTGAAGCAACTCGGCCGCGAACTCGGCAGCCAGGGCATCGCCGTCACCACCATCGGTCTCGGCCTCGATTACAGCGAAGAGCTGATGACGCGGATGGCGCTCGCCAGCGACGGCAATCACGCCTTTGTCGAGAACCCCGAACAACTCGCGGACATCTTCAACAAGGAATTCGGCGACGTGCTCTCGGTTGTCGGGCAGGACGTGGACATCGAGATCATCTGCCCGGATGGCGTGACGCCGCTGCGCGGGCTCGGACGCGATGTGAAAGTGGATGGGCGCCGCGTCAGCTTCCGCCTCAATCAGATCGGCGGCAAGCAGGAGCGCTATCTCGTCATCGAACTCGATATCGCCAAAGGCAAAGCTCAGGGCAGCGCCGCGATTGCCGACGTGAACGTCTCCTATCTCGACCCGAAGACGAAGGCTCGCGCCAAAATCGCAGCGCAGGCGCAAGTCAGCTTCAGCTCATCATCCGAGGAGGCAACGCGCAGCGCCAATGCAAGCGTCGCGGCAGACGTGGCGGCTCAACTCGCCAATGAGTGCAGTGAAAGGCCGTTCTGGCGCGGGATGCGGGCAAGGTCGCGGATGCCAAGCAGCAGCTTGAGCAGAATGCGGCCTCCCTACGCGCCGAAGCCAGCCGCCTTCAGGCGCAGTCGCCGGCCGCAGCCGCGCCATTGCGCAAGCTCGCGGACAAGAACGAAGCCGACGCGAAGGCGCTTTCGAGCGAAAACTGGAACGCGCAACGCAAATCCATGAAGGCAGACCAATACCGCAGCAAGACACAGCAGAATTGTTAGAGTGCCTTCAATCAGGGAGCCATCTCGCGTTGGGTTGGCTCCCTGTCCCTCACGTCACTGCCCGGCGTCAGACTCGATGAGTTCGCAGCTTGCCGCTCTCCCGTTGCGCTGTCGTAATTGCTGGCTCGGCGTCGAAATCGAGCCCTTCGATCTCCTGAAGTGACCGCCCAGCGATGCCCTGCATGTCGCCATACATTCCCGCGGTTGCGTCGATGACGCCACGGATTTGCTGCTCGCGCTTGGCCCAGGCCTTCTGCATGGCCTTGCGCTCCTTTTCGAGGTCGGCCTGCATCTCGCTGAATTTCTCGACGATGGCCTCTACCCGGTGACGGAAACGCGGCCCCGTCAAATACTGGTACATAGCCTCCATCTTGGTTTGCTGCCCCTCGCCGGACTTCCGGGCGGCCGTAACCTCGATCAGCAGGTGACGAATCGCAATGGCCAAAGCCACGGAGCATTTCGGCGAGGTGACCCAGATGCCGTCGATCTGCCCAAAAGTCTCGATGGTCTTGGGCAGCGTCTGGCTGACGATGATTGCAGCATCGGCCTTGGCGACGCGCTGATCCTCGCGCAGCTTTTGAAGCCAGCCGTCGCTCCAATTGCGCGTGCGCTTTGATTCCCAAAGGATCTTGCCGCACGCCTGACCAAACGGCGTTGTGACGAGCTGGATCGCGTCGCCGCCGAATTCCCCCTTCGGCACGGGCGTGATCGTGTCATGCGGGAAAGCTCGCCCGAAGCAGCGCCTCGAGCTGCAATTCCTGAACCTCGCCCTGGAGTTGCTGCGACCCCTGCTCTGCCCTCCGCTTCAAATCCTCGATCTGCTTCTGCATCGAAAGGATCGTCTGCTCTCTTTCCTGCACCTTGAGCCTGAGCGCTTCCTCGGCTTCCGCTTTCGCGCGCTCTCGAATTTCGGCCTGCTTTTCGAGCACGCGTTTCTCGACCGTCAGGTCGAACTCGCGTTCCTTTTCCGCAAGCTCGCGCTGCTTGCGGACAGCCTCGGCCTGCGCCTTCTGCGCCTCGACAAGCTTTGCCTCTCGCTCCTTGAAGGCCTTGGTCAACTCTTCGAGTTGCTGATCCTTATGATGCAGGTCGATCGAAACCGCCGCGCGCGCTTTCCTCGCTTCTTCCTCAACGAGTTTCTTGCGCTCCGTCTTCAGCCGCTCAGCGACCTCCGCCTCCATGGATTCCTTAGCCTGTTTCATGGCGACCTGCTGCGCTCGGATGGCAGCTTCGCGCTTCGCCATTTCGGCCTCTTTTAAGCGGAGCTTCTGATCGCTCTCGCGCCTGACAGCTTCGATAAGCGGGGCGGCCAAGGTTTCCGTGAGCTTGATTTCTGTCTGGCAGTTTGAGCAAACGATCGACGGTTCCAAGCGCAATCCCTCCCCTGGAAAACGCGTAAAACCTAGCGCGACTCGCACACAAAGCCTTGGCCGTCGATGCGGCTATCAACCGGGATTTTCAGGCGTGCCTGCCCGCCAATTCCGCAAATTTGCCCCGATGGAGAGAACGTGTGTCCTCGCCCGGTCGGCGGGAACGTGATTCGGGCCGAAAATGCAGCATCAGACCAGCCGCTTTCTGCACGAAAGCCTTCCTCTTAAAGGATCAACTTTTGTCTCTGCACCAGCGATCAAGGAGAGCGGCAGAAGGCTTCCACTGCGAACAGAAAGTATATGGTTTCAAGAAGACGAACAGCCTGCGCGGTTTTCTCCCGCATAATTCAATAACACATATGTTATGCGTTCCATGTATACTCGAGCGGAACCGGACAGTGTCGAAGCTGACATGAAAAGCCCTTTGGACGAAGGAGTTTCACGCATGCTGAACTGGCTATCGCGTTTCTGGCGTACGAGCGTGATCGGTTCATTTCTTGCCGGCCTTCTGTTTCTTCTCCCCATCGTGCTTACGGTGTT
>CAWHYO010000025.1:0-66619 GCA_963833565.1 uncultured Alphaproteobacteria bacterium | reverse complement strand
GAGGACGGGTTGATGCAGGCGTCGCCGCTCACCAGCACCGTTCTGTTTCATCTGGGTCCAGTCACGATCACACGCGCCCCGTCGTGACGACGTGGGTCCTCATAATCGTCTTGACCGCGGCCTGCTGGCTTGTGACTTGCTGCCTTAAAGCGCTTCCGGACGGACGCCAGGCCGTGCTTGAGATCGTTGTCGCCAGCATCGCGGCGCAGATCGAGGACGTCATTCGCAAGGATAGCCGCCCCTTTTTGCCGCTGCTCGGCACGCTTTTCATCTTCCTGGTTACAGCCAATTCTCGGGCCTGCTGCCAGGTGTCGAGTCCCCACCGAGCAAGCTTGAAACGCCTGCCGCCCTTGCACTGATCGTCTTTTTCTCGGTGCATTACTTCGGCATACGCGCCAGAGGTTTGCGCGGCTATCTCGCGAGCTTCGCCAAGCCGAAACTCATCATGCTTCCGCTCAATATCCTATCCGAGCTGACGCGGACCTTCTCGCTGATGCTGCGCCTGTTTGGAAACATCATGAGCGGCGAATTCATCATCGCGCTCATCGTCGCTTTGGCGGGACTCTTCGTCCCAATTCCACTTATGGCCCTCGAAATACTGATCGGCATTGTGCAGGCTTACATCTTCACGGTTCTCGCCGCCGTTTTTATCGGCGCGGCCGCCGACACTTTTGAAGAGAGATAAAGGAGGTTTCATGGACCCGAAGGTCATCGCCATGATCGGCGCCGCCCTCGCCGTTTCAATCGGCTCGATCGGACCGGCGCTTGCCGAGGGACGTGCGGTTGCCGCGGCAATGGATGCGATCGCGCGCCAGCCGGAAGCGGCGGGCACGATCTCGCGCACCCTGTTCGTGGGACTCGCCATGATCGAGACAATGGCGATCTATTGCCTCGTGATCGCCCTCCTGCTGCTCTTCGCCAATCCGTATACAGGCTAAGCATGCATCTCGATTGGTGGACCATTGCGCTGCAGACCATCAATTTCGCTATCTTGGTCTGGCTCTTGAACCGGTTTCTGTACAAGCCGGTGCTGCGCGTGATCGACGCGCGCAAGGCCGAGGTCCGCCGCCAATATGATGACGCTAAGGCGGTCGAAGACAAGGCGAAGGCCCATCTCGCCGCGATAGAAGCTGAACGGGCCGGAATAAGCGCCGAGCGTGAGACGTTGCTCAGGACTGCCGCGGCGGCAGCGGAGGAAGCCGCCGAAGCGCGCCGCTCGCGGGCGGAACGGGAGGCGCAAGCGCTGCTCGACGGGGCGCGCAAGACGCTGGCGGTGGAGCGCGAAGGCGCGCTGGAACAAGCCCGGAGCGTGGCGCTCGACCTTGGCGCTGAATTCGCGCAGCGGCTTCTCGCCGAAGTACCCATGCAGGCTCGCGCAGAGGCATGGATGGAGCGTATTGAACAATCTCTCAAGGCGCTTTCGAAACCCGAACTCGATGAGCTGACCGGGCAGCTTAAAGACGGCCGCACTCTCACCGTCGTGACGGCGTCGCCGCTCCCGCCCGCTACGGCTGACACATGGCGAAACCGCCTTCGCCGCCCGCTCGGAAATGGCATTGCCATCGCCTTCGAGTCGAGCGGTGGACGGCTCGACGTTGGCAAAGATTTTCTTGAGCATCTGCACAGCGCTGGTCAGGATGCGGTCAGGTGTTCAGCCTGTCTGCGCCTTTCCATGCGCCGCTGGCCATAATGCCTTTCGCACGTCTCGGGTCCCGATATAATCCTCGCACTCGAAGTGCTCGACCCACAGTGGGTTTTCCCGAGCCGGCGGTTTCAACCGGCTTTGTGCATTCACTCCTGTCCGCCCTTCCCAACCTCAGAGGCGTTTTATAAGACGCCTGTTCTATGCCGCGACCCCATTCGCAACGGCGGGCTCGCGATAGCGTTCGCCGCTCGTCATCAGCGCCCAGATGATGCGCGCTAGTTTGTTGGCAAGCGCAACCGCCGCAACCTTGCCCGGGCGCCGCTGCATCAGCTGAACTAGCCATGGCCACCACGTTCCATGCCGCTCTGCATCGCGGATTACCGCCGTGTCCCACACGACAAGCATCTGCCTGAGATCGCGGTTTCCAGCTTCGTAGATACTCCCAAGCCGTTACTTTCCTCCGCTTGAATTCTGCTTGGGAACCAGGCCAATCCAGGCAGCCAAGTCGCGCCCCGTCTTGAACGCTGCTGGATCGGCGATTGTTGCTATGAACGCGCTCGCGATCAGCGGACCGACGCCGGGAATCTTCATGAGCCGGTGCCCGAGGTCTGTCTCGCGCGCGCTGGCGCGGACACGCCTATCGTTCTCAAGGATTTGTTCTTTCACCACCGCGAGCTGCGTTGCCAGCATTTGCAGGCAAACACGTGCATCGGCGGGCACACGCGTGTCTTTCTCATTTCCGACGATGGCGAGAAGCTGATCGATACCGAGCCGCCCGATCGGAGCGACAATGCCGAACTCGGAGAGATGAGAGCGAATTGAATTGGAAAGCTGAGTGCGCTGGCGGTTGAGCATCAACCGCACCCGGTGCAGCATCATCACGCTTTGCTGCTTCGGCGTTTTAACGGGCACAAAGCGCATTGTGGGGCGCGTCACCGCCTCGCAGATCGCCTCGGCATCTGCCGCATCGTTCTTTCCGCGTTTGACATAGGGTTTGACGTATTCGGCTGGCATCAAGCGAACCTCGTGCCCGAGTGCGGTGAGTTCCCGCGCCCAGTAGTGCGAGTTGCCGCAAGCCTCGATGCCGACAAGGCATGGCGCAAGCTTTTCGAAAAAGGCCAAGACCCGCCCGCGCGCCAAGCGCTGCCGGATAACAACTTGTCCCGCAGCATCGACCCCATGCACCTGAAAGACTGATTTCGCGATATCCAATCCAATTGTTGCTACCGATTTCATCGTGGCTCCCCCTTGAGGCATCCCGCCGATTACACAGCGGTTCGCTGGTGGAGAGCCGTCCACAGCATCAAATCCGGACCTCATTGGCGGCGCGGAGCTGCATTTTCCTGCGGCTGTTCTTCGTTTTTCCTGGCAGAGCGCGCTGGCGGCGTTGCGCTCCGAGATAGATGTTCATGCCAACGCTCACTGATGATCTTCACGATTGGCTTGATCAGAGCCGCGGGCGTCTCAAGACATTGTCTTTGGAGCCGCGGCTTGAACAGATCGGCCGGGTGGTCCAGGTCGGCGACGGCGTGGCGACGGTGCAGGGCTTGCCGGGAACGCGCCTCGACGAATTGTTGGTCTTCGAGGGCGGCGTGCGCGGCCTTGCCATCGATCTCGGCGAGGACGTGATCGGGTGCGTGCTGCTGGGCGACACGAGTGAAATCGCGTCGGGCAGCATCGTGCGCGGCACTGGCGAAGTTGCGCGCGTTCCCGTGGGCGAGGCTTTGCTTGGCCGCGTGGTTGACGCGCTTGGGTTGCCGCTCGATGGCGGAGAGCCCCCAAGGACCACATTGCTGTCGGCTGTCGAGCAGCCCGCGCCCGCGATTGTCGACCGGGCGCTTGTGACGCAGCCGCTTGCGACAGGCCTCCTCGTCATCGACGCCATGATCCCCTTGGGCAGGGGCCAGCGCGAACTCATCATCGGCGACCGCGGAACGGGCAAGACGGCCATCGCAACCGACGCCATCATCAACCAGCGGTCGAGCGATGTCATCTGCGTCTACGCCGCCATCGGACAGAAGTCGTCGTCGGTTGTGCAGGTGATCGAGGCGGTGCGCCGCTATGGGCGCCCGAGCGCTGTGTCTTTGTCGTTGGCGAAGCCGATGCAGCGCCCGGTCTCCAATGGCTCACGCCTTACGCGGCCTGCACCATGGCTGAATATTTCACGGCGAAGGGGCGCGACGTTCTGCTCGTCCTTGACGAGTTGACCAAGCATGCCGCGGTCTACCGGCAGATATCGCTTCTGCTGCGGCGGCCGCCGGGCCGGGAAGCCTATCCCGGCGATATCTTCTACATTCATTCCCGCCTGCTTGAGCGGGCCGCAAAGCTCGCGCCCGAACGCGGCGGCGGTTCTCTTACCGCGCTGCCGATAGCCGAGACGCAGGCCAGCAATATAAGCGCGTACATCCCAACAAATCTGATCTCGATCACAGATGGGCAAATCTACCTCGATCCCCGTTTGTTCTATGAGGATCAAAAGCCCGCGGTAAATGTCGGGAGGAGCGTCTCGCGTGTAGGGGGCAAGACGCAAGCTCCGGTTCTCAAATCTTTGTCGGAAAGCCTCCGGCTCGAATATGCGCAATTCCTGGAGCTGGAAGTGTTCACCCGCTTCGGCACCATGGTGGATGAGCGCACGCGCAAAGTCATCGAGCATGGACGGCGCATCCGCTCGGTGCTGGGCCAGCCGCAATTTGCTCCGCTTCCGCTTGGAGAGCAGGCAGCGCTTCTTTGCGCCCTGAACGATGGGGTGCTCGATGGCGTGCCGCTTGATCGCGTGGGCGCGTTTCGCGCCGCGCTTCCCCTCTGGCTTGGCGAAAATTTTCCCGAGATCGGCGCGCTCGACGATCAGGCGGAGTCTCTCCCGGATGATTTTCGCGCGCGCCTTAAAGTGTCCCTCACGGCTCTCGCGCGTTCGGTCACGCCGCCAGAGCATGCGCCGGCGGTCCTTCAGCCATGACGCGTCTCGCCGACATCGAGGGTCACATTGCCAGCATGCAGGAACTGCATAACATCGTTGGCGCAATGCGCTCGCTGGCGGGCATGCGCATGCAGGAAGCGCAGCGCGCACTTCCGGGCATTCGCCGCTATGCCGAGTCCATGGCCGCGGCGATCGGCTCCGCCCTTCTGCTGATGCCGGAGGGAGCAACTGACAGGCCGGACAAAAAAGGCCGCAAGGCTCTCGTTCTGTGCGCGGGCGAGCACGGCTTCGTCGGTGGTTTCAACGAGCGGCTGGTCGAAGCGGCGGAAGCCGCGCTTGAAGCTTCGGACGTGCTTTTTGTCCTTGGTAGCCGCGGCGCGGTTTTTGCCGCCGAGCGGGGACGGCAGGTTACCTGGACAAGCCCAATGGCCACGAGAGCTGCAAGCGTTCCTCGCTCGGTCAACGAACTTGCGGCAGAACTGTATTCCCGCATTGTGCGCGGCGAGATCTCGCGCGTGGAAGTCATGTTCAGCCGCTACAGGCAGGCCAGCCCTTCGTTGATAGAACGCGCTCTGCTTTTGCCGCTCGACGTTGCTTCACTTGCCTTGAACCAGCCGCGTCAGGCACCTCTTCACAACCTGGAAGCAGGGCCGCTGTTTGAAAAGCTCGCGGCGGAGTATGTGTTCGCGCGGCTTACCGAGGCCGCCGTGGAATTGATCGCGAGCGAAAACGCGGCCCGCTTCGCGGCCATGGATTCGGCGCAAGGCAACGTCTCGAAAAAACTCGATCAACTGCAGCAGCAGGCGCACCAGGCCCGGCAGACGGAAATCACCACCGAATTGCTCGATCTCATTACGGGAGCGGAGGCGTTAGGGGGAAAGCAGCGCGGGTAGGAGGCGTGGCGTCTTAGTTGCTCGCATCATGGCCGACCCCAGTCTCGCGAAATCGTCTTCCGTTATCCATATCACAAAAAGGGGAAGCGCGTTCGATAAGCTTCAAGACGCCCAGTCGTGCGGGCGTACTACGCCGATCTTGCTTATGTACGGCTCGACAAGTTAATACGAAGTACAGGGAGTGATTATGCTATCACAAGTTAAAGTGGATCTCATTGAGGTTGGTTCTTTCAAAGATGAAGAACGGTCTGACCCCGTTTACAACGTCACCGTTGTACTTCACGTGACATCGGACTTTGGCAAGCATGAATTCCGTATCCCGGTCAAGGGCGCTTCCTCGCTTGACAATGCGGTCAGCAGTGCTCGAGATCTCCTGGCTGGATGGGCGAAAGAATTGACGCAATCCGCGCATAGTTCGTGAGCGAAGGCGCCACGGGGAGCAAGGCAGCAGCAATTGGTTTATTCTAACCCAAACTTCCGAGCCAGCGAATGCATGAGCCATTGATCCATATGGATAAGATGGAGAAATGGCTTATGGGCTCTGCCTACAGGGTGAGTGGAACCTCCAGTTTATCAAAGACTGCCTGTTGGATCGGAGTTGGCCTTGCGAGCATATCGGCGGGCAGAGCATCGCCGAGGCGCACGGTACTGCGGGTCAGGGTTGCAAGGTCCTGCAACAGGGTGCGGAAGCTGTGAACGGGGCGCCCATCGGCGGTTTGCGCGAGGCGGCCTTGGCTTTGGCTGCGGCGGAGACCTTGGCAGGCGCTACAGGCGAAACCGTCGAGGGCCGCCTCCTTTTGGATCGAGGCTTCGTTGCGCGTGAAGGAGAAGGAGGCGTCGGCGATAATCAACTCGAAGTGCTTGGCCATCTTGCGCTTACCCAGGATGGCGCCAGCCTTCAAGCCGATTTTGTCGGTCCCCCGCAAGGGGGTACGCCCGCTTTCAACACGGGCCTTGATGCGGGCAAGATCTGCCTCCGTGGCGGCAAGCAGCTCTTCGCGTTTGCGGGCGCGTTCGGCGGCCAAGGCCTTGCTGCAGCAAACGATCAGCCGCTCGCCGGATGATTTCCGCACGAGTGAGCGCTTGTCGCTCACGACAAACGTTCGCTCTGTCGCGCTCGTCGAACAGCGAAAGCTGCAAAGGGCCCTCACCCGCCGCCAGAGCCTGGATGGCGGGCGCCCTGAGCGCCGTCAGCCAGTCGAGCCCGGCGGGCGCGAGGTCTTCCCGGATCCTCGCCTCGGTAATCTGATTGGCATCCGGCGTACCAAAAGTGTTTCTCAGACAATCTACGACCCGACCTGCGGCTTTGGCTCTCTCCTTCTAAAGGCCCGCTCGGAATCCCCCGTCGGGATCACGGTTTACGGCCAGGAGAAGGACGTCGCCACGCGGGCGCTCGCGAAGATGAACATGGTTCTGCACGATTGTCCCGAAGCGGAGATCATGCGCGACAACACGCTTTCGTCGCCGCAATTTCGCAATAAGGATCAGAGCCTAACTAAAGACATTCGACTTCGTTGTCGCCAATCCGCTGTTTTCCGACAAGGCCTGGACAACCGGCGTCTCGCTCGGAAGCGATGATGAATACGGCCGCTTTGAGTACGGCACGCCGCCCGTGAAGAATGGCGATTACGCCTATCTACTGCATGTGATCGCGTCACTCAAAGGCACGGGCAAGGGCGCGATCATTCTCCCGCACGGCGTTCTTTTCCGGGGGAATGCGGAGGCGGAAATCCGCAGGGCGAAGTGAAGGCTTCGAGCGTGTTCGCCAGACCGGCCTCATCACTAAGGACTCGTCAGGAAATAAGCGAATCGGGTTTGGGTCTAGAGTCGAGATATAGGATTCCACGAAGGGGCGAAGCAGCATAGCTTGCGGGGATGCCGCACGATAAATCCTTACAGGAACGCTGGGAGACGATGGCGCCGCATCTTGACGAGCGGGGCCGGCGCTTATTGATCGCGAGCGAAGCGCAATCGGCAGGGTACGGCGGCTAGTCAATGCCTCGCGTGCGACGGGCGTGGCCTAAAAGATCTAGCGGCGCCAACAGCGTTGGCGCCTGGAAAGGTTCGCCGCTCCGGTGGCGGCTGCAAGTCTCTTAGGCCATCCCGAAGAATAACTGAATTGCGCTCTGGGCGTGCGTCTGTGTGACTCGAGTTGGCCGGATTCCGGATTTGGGCGAACAGGCGTATGCCGGTTGTATGGTCGACGAGGACGGCATTCAATATCGGTGGAACACGGTCGGCAGCAAGCTGGACGAGCGAGGCCGGAGATTGTTCGCAGCTGCCGAGGTGCGGACCGCAGGATGGGGTGGTCTCTCGGTTGTGGCGCGGATCACGGGGCTCGCCCGTTCGACGATCAATCGCGGTGAGGACGATCTCGACGCGGAGCCGCTGGCGAAGGGCAAGATTCGCCGCTCTGGTGGCGGGCGCCGGGCCGTTGCCGAAACGGATCCGGAGCTTGTGCCCGAGCTCAAGCGCCTCGTCGAGCCTGCCATCCTGGGCGATCCCATGAGGCCCTTGATCTGGGTGTCGAAGAGCATGGACAAGCTCGCTGAGACGCTGACGGGAATGGGCCATCCGATCGGCGCCGATACCGTGCGCAAGGAACTGGTGAAGCTTGGCTTCTCGCGGCAGCACAATCGCAAGGCCGATGAAGGCTCGAAGCATCCCGACAGGAACGCACAGTTCGAGCACATCAACACAAAGGTGGTCGCGGCGCAGGCAGCCGGGCAACCTGTGATCTCGGTCGATACGAAGAAGAAGGAACTGGTTGGCAACTACAAGAATGGCGGCTCCGACTATCGGCCCAAGGGCGATCCGCAGCGGGTCAACGTGCACGATTTCGTCGACAAGGAACTGGGCAAGGCGGTGCCCTACGGCGTCTACGACGTGGCGGCGAACGCCGGATTCGTCAGTGTCGGGATTACGAGCGACACGGCTGAGTTTGCCGTCGAGGCGATCCGCGGCTGGCTCGGCCGGATGGGACGCCAACGCTATCCAAATGCGCAAGAGCTGACCATCACAGCGGACTGCGGCGGCTCGAACGGCGCGCGCGTGCGGCTCTGGAAGGTTGAGTTGCAGAAGCTCGCCGACGAGACAGGGCTTGTGCTCCATGTCCACCACTATCCGCCCGGCACATCCAAGTGGAATAAGATCGAGCACCGCATGTTCTGCCACATCACGCAGAACTGGCGTGGCCGCCCGCTGACGGATCGTCTCGCCATCGTCGAGCTGATCGGCGCCACGACGACCAAAACCGGATTGAAAGTTGAGTGTCTGCTCGATACGCGCACCTACGAAAAGGGCATCAAAATCAGCGACGCCGAGATGGAAACGCTCAATATCGCAGGCGATGATTTCCATCCCGAATGGAACTACACCGTTAAGCCGAGCCTCATGCCAAATTCGTAGCGGTTATTGTTCGGAGTGTCCTTACTTCGACGTCTCCGCAATTGCTGGCGGATTTGAGCGGCCTCGTCGATCCCGGGCGGCGGGCGTGCCGTTTGCCTGGGTCGCCGCCGATAGCGTCTATGGCGTTGGCGATATCGAGACGGCGCTGCGCCGCGCGGGCAAAGGCTATGTGCTTGGCGTTGCCCCAAGCCGTCATTTCGGCTCCTGGTCCGGGAAGCCGCCGGTGGCTGGAACGGCCTTGGAGATCGCACAAGGGCTTGATCCTTCGGCCTGGCGTCGCCGATTTTCTTGCAGCTCAAAAGACTGGCGCGAGCTTGGCGCGCTGGTCACCGTGAGTGTCCGGCGCATCAAGGTCTCTATTGCCTCGGCCTGTCCGCTCAAACCCCGTCTTCGCAACCGCGCATCTTCGATTATGCTCAGCCGCCGCGTGATGCGGCTTCCTGCCCAAAGCACCAAACGATACATCGCTGAACTGAGCCAACCCTGCGCTTCGCGGTTAAAGTTCTCATGCGCGCAATGAACCCATTCCCGCGCAGAAGCCTCAAAATCAGGCGTAACGCTGCGGATCAGCCGACGCGTGAGATATGCGGGCTGACGCGGGCGATGTCGAGCACACAGCGCCCGGAAGTCCGAGCAAGGCGCTTAATTTCGCGCAACCGGCGGCTCAAACAGAGCTATCGCGCCATCGACGCAATGAGCGTTCCGAAACGGGCGGACATCAGAGAAAGCGCGGCCCGCTTCCTGGACCCGCTGAAATCACCCTATGGCGGCCAGGAAGCCCATTAAGCTGCGCTTCGTTGCGTTCTTGCTACTTCAGAAATGGCTCAAGGTTCAGGTGGTAATTTACGCCCAGCATGACCGAGTCGACGGTTGGCGAGACTTCAACGTTGCCTGAAAGCGTCGAGTGCGCTGGCAAGTCGCATGGAATATTAAATCGGCCGTTGTGCGCCATGGACATGCTGTTGAAAGCGAAATGCTGGTACTCCAACTTTACTGACCATTTTTGGCTAAGCGAGTATTCGATGCCAGCTCCCATCGTCCACCCCCAAAGTGTGCCACTCTGGTCGAAATTGAACTGCGAGGGTATCGCCGGCCCAATGCAGGAGCGAGCTGTCAAGCAATTCTGTCCTGTGTAGTTCGCTTTGAACTCTGCATTGAGAAGGGCAGCGCCGCCCTTTGCATAGAAAAGCGTAGGACCTGCCGCGTAGCCAAGCCGGCCGGTGATGTCACCGTAAAGACCACCGGTGTTCGAATATTTTGCGTTCAGGCCGCAGTAGTTTGCAGGATAGCCGTAACCGTTAAGAGTACATTCAGGCGCTATCGGCAAAGCAACCGATCTGCTTGCGCCTAGTCCAAGGTAGCCGAGATCTGCCTCGGGACCGAATACGACGTTGCCCCACTGATAGTTATAACCGGCCTGAGCGCCCGCGATCACGCCTATGCCAGTTAGTTTATTGCTGGCTTCGGGGTCTCCTACGTAGACATAGTGATCGTCAGCGGTGGCTGCGTTCCATGCGCCGCCAACGTGCCCGCCCAGGTAAAAGCCCGGCCAAAGTGCAGGCGGCACATAAGGAACATCCTCCGGTACCCTCGGTACCGGTCGGATATAGAGATCCGTGGCCAAAGCCCCAGTTGGTGCCAAGAAATAGAAAAAACAAATACTTAGCGCAACCCCATAGGCGCGCGCTGCCCACATTCCCACATTACACCCCCATATCAAGTGTCAGAGCCGAGGCTTATGGGAGTTGAGGTTTTACAACAATATGGCAAAGATGTTTTTCCCTGATTCCCACAGCTTTGCTTGCAGTTAACCTGTCACTTAGTTTTCTAATATCTTAAATATGCAATCAAAAGGCGAATAATAACCGTAATGCAACCCTAGGAATTATGGGCCAACGTTATGATCTTCTTCCACGCTCACCGGCTGAGGAGGATCTTCTTCAGGGCGTCGGCAGCCCTGCGGTAAGGCGGCCGCAGGAGGCTCGCGGCGTTATAGCGGCTCTGCAGGAAGACACCTTTGCGATGCGAGAAAGTCTGGAACCCATATTCGCCATGATAGGCGCCCATGCCGGAAGGGCCGATGCCGCCAAATGGCAGGTTTTCGACCACAACATGCATCAGCGTCTCGTTGATCGAAGCCCCGCCTGAAGTCGTCCGCTCCAGAACCTTGTCGCGGTCGTTTTTATCCTGCCCGAAATAGTAGAGGGCCAGCGGCCTCGGGCGGGCATTCACGTAACCGATGGCGTCGTCGAGCGTGCGATAGGGCTTGACCGGAAGCACCGGGCCAAAAATTTCTTCGCGCATCACGGCGAGGTCGTCGGCGGGGTCGATCAGAAGCGTGGGGGCAATCTTCCGTTCCTGCGGCGCGAGCAACTCACCCGATGGGTTGATCTCGATGATGCGCGTTCCGCACTGGCGGGCTTCCTCGACATACCGCGTTATGCGTCCATAATGGCGTGCGTTTATGATCGACGTATAATCCGAGTTCCCATTGAGCGACGGGTAGAACTTCTCGACGGCTTCCTGGATCAAGCCAACGAAGTTTTCCAGGGCATCCTCCCGAACGAGGATGTAATCCGGGGCGATGCACGTCTGACCTGCGTTGAGGAGCTTGCCGGCTACAATGCTTTCCGCAGCCGCGGCAAGCGCGGCGTCGCGGCCGATGATGGCGGGCGATTTTCCGCCAAGTTCCAACGTCACCGGCGTCAGGTTTTCGGCGGCTGCGCGCATGATACGCCGGCCCACTTCGGTCGAGCCGGTGTAGAACAAGTGATCGAAGGGCAGCGCCGAGAAGGCCGCGCCCACCTCGGGGCCGCCGAGAATTGTAGCGACCTTCTCTTCAGGAAAGAGCCTTCCCAGAAAATCCGCGAGAAAATCCGATGTTCGGGGCGTTAGCTCGGAAGGCTTTAGCATGACCCGGTTGCCTGCGGCCAGGGCCGCGATAAGCGGCAAAATGGCGAGCTGAAACGGATAGTTCCAGGGGCTGATAATGCCCACGACGCCCACAGGCTGATACAGAATTCGGGCTTGCCCGGGCAAAAGCTCCAAACCAACACTGACGCGCTTGGGCTTCATCCAGTGCGCCACATTTTTCAAGGTTTCGCGCGCGGATGAGACCACCGGCCAGATGTCGGCGAGCATCGTCTCGTGCCGCGAACGGCTTCCGAAATCCTTCGAGATGACGGATTCAATCTGCTCCGCTTCCTGTTTGATCGCCGCGCGCAGTCTCTTGATGTCGTCCTTCCGCTCGGCAAGTTCCGGCGGTCGGGCGCGAAGGAACGCCTCGCGCTGCAGAGCAAGGATATCGGCGGGTTGCGGCCCAGCCTTGATGTCGACAACTTCGATTACGCTCATGGCGGCACCCGCTTTGATAGATTGCGTGTATGCAAACATAGGTGTCGCCCGCGCCCTCGAAAAGCGGTCTGCGGGCGCTATGAGCCGGTATCCGGGTCAGGACACGTTCCCTACTTTACCGCGTATTCGAACGGGACGCGCAGCGTGTGGATTTCCTTGCCGGCTTCCGGGGGAACGGGCGGGAACGGCGCGGCACGTTCAAGCGACGACATCGCGGTCTTGTCGAGTGTCGGCGACCCCGAGCTTTGCACCACGTGGTGATCGAGAAGCTCTCCCGACGGGGCCAGCGTCAACTCAACGACGACCCGGCCTTTTTGCGCGGTCCTGGGGCGCAGAGCGTTCTTCATCAGCGCCTGATAGACCTTGCTGTTATAGAACGAAAGCACCTCGGCACGGTGCGCGTCGTAGGCTCGGTTTGCGGCGCGTTGTTCGTCCTGCGCTTCGCTGGCGGGCGCAGGCGTGGAGGGTTTTTGCTCGACGGCCTTCTTCTCGGGCTCCTTCTCTTCGATCAACGGGACGGGGTCCGGGGATACCTCAGGTGGAAGCTCGACCTTGTCTTCTTCCTTCTTGACCTCTTCCTGCACCCGCGGTGCAGCCTGCCCGCCTGCCGAGGCTTCCTGATGCTGCAGGGAAGCCGCGTCGAGACCCAGGCTTTCCTCCGACTGCATCGTAATCGTGGCAACAACCGACAGGTCATCCTCGCCGCCGCCAGACTGGATGGCCGCAAGGTCGGGCTCATGCATACTGAGAAGCACGAAGAGGGCAACAAACGCCGCGTGAACGCTAACAGCAGCGGACGCGGCGCCAATTCGAACCCAGTTCATTGCGCGGCCCCGCCAGTGGAAGCCGCGGCGTCAGGCGCTGCTCCCTCGCCATTTTGGTGAGGAGGCTCCGACAGGAGGGAGATGCGCTGATAGCCGGAAGAGCTGAGACGTCCGAGAAGCTCCATCACCTGTCCGTAAGGGATCGTCTTGTCGGCCCGGAGGTAAACAACGGCATCGCCCTCGCCCGTTCGCAGAGCCGATAGCCGCGGGATCAACGAAGCAGAGTCCACCACGTCATCCCTGATGTAAAGCCGCCCATCTGCAGCAAGCGTTACGATTACGGGCTTGTTGGGCTGGCTGAGGCGCTGGGCCGAGTTCTTAGGAAGCTGAACTGGCACCCCGGCAACAAGCAGCGGCGCCGTCACCATGAAGATCACCAGGAGCACAAGCATGACGTCGACCATGGGCGTGACGTTGATCTCCGCCATGATCTTCGTCTGCAACGGTTGCCCGCTTCCGTTACCGGGTGTCCAGCCCGCCATTGCTCAGCCCCTTAGTTACATGCATCGCGGTTTGCTTCGAATCGATCTCTCCCGCTGGCAAATCACCGTAAACGCGCAATTTGGCAAATCGTGCCACTGCCGCCGACATGCGCTCGGCGACATGGCTTAGCGAAACATTCGCCTGATTGTAGAAGATGACGGCGGGGATTGCCGCCGCCAGGCCGACGGCGGTCGCGAACAGCGCTTCCGCGATGCCCGGTGCTACGACGGCGAGACTTGTATCCTTGGCTGCCGCGATGCCGGTGAAGCTTCGCATGATGCCCCAAACGGTGCCAAACAGGCCGACAAAAGGAGCCGTGGACCCAACTGTCGCCAGGAAGGGCAGCCCGGATTGCAGCCTCTGCAACTGTGCCGACTGCTCGATTTGCAGGCTTCGCTCCAGCCTGGCGCTGAACTCGGCCTGGGTTTCGGCCGTCGCGGCGGGCTCCGAATCCGCAACGTGCTTCATGCGATCAACCAGCCAACCGGAAGGCTCGCTGCGGCTTGTGCCCGCGCGCTCAAGCGCGGAGACCTGCCGCGAAAATGCAAGGATTCGCATCAACTTCTCGATCGCGATCGTCCAGCAAATAATGGACGCGATCACGAGGATCAGCATGACCCCTTTCACGACGGGGTCGGCGTTGGCTAACAATTCGAATACAGGAAGGCTGTCCATGATGATCTCGAATTCGGATTGTGTCTGAGCTAATGCTCAGGAAATTCTGCAACTTATGGCACGTCACAATATTACTTGGTAGCGTTCAAGCAGGAGACTAACCAGAAAACTGCCTGTTGTCCGCGGGACGTTGGATAACAGGCCAAGGTGGCGTCACACTTGCTCCTTTTCACCCCCCATCTTCGGCCCGATCATCGAAGATCCTTATACTGCCTAATGTGATACTGAGGCTGACCACTGTAAACACTTATCCAATCCTGTTTGGCCCGGCTTTTGCTTCGATTAACCGCAGGTAGCGTTGATTGATTCTTATCCTTAAGGGTGAGTTAATAGGAGTGTGAACTTGAACTTGACGCTAGCCGTCTGGCGCGCGCGGGGGGATTGGCAAGATACATGATGAGACTGCTTGTGCTGACAGGGGTAATGGCTGCGTCCTTCATCGGCACCGCCGGTTCGGCGGCTGCGGGTGAGCTTCTTCGAGTGCAAGGTCACATGATCCGTTGGGCGCCCGACGCGCTTGGCGGGAAGACGGTCATCACCTACTCAATTCTGACAGGGCCTTACAACGTCCAAAGCGACAAGAGCATCCTCAGTCCCAGCAATTGCGCCAAAATGCATGCTTTCGCCGACATCGTGACACTGTCGCCGGGAATATCGGAAGAGAGGGCGAAAAGCGAGCTTAAAGCTGCGTTCCAGACTTGGGAAAAAGTTGCAGACATCGTCTTTGTCGAGGCCGCCGATCCGCGTTCTGCCAACATCGTCATTGGCGCGGCGGACGATCCGGGCGGGCGGGCCTTCGCCAACCTGAGATATCGGAGCGAAAAGGGGTTCACACCCGTGACGATGGCGCTCGGAAAGCCCGATTCTTCAGCGGCGGTAGTCCCGGAGGGGCAAAGCAGCGACGGATCGATGGTGCCGATCGATCAGGCGTATGTTTGCCTGAACCCAAGGTCGCGCTGGAAGATCGGATTCGACGGCAATCTCGACGTCTATGATCTCAGGCACACGTTCACGCACGAGGTCGGGCATGCGATCGGCCTGGATCACCCGGACAGCACCGGCGCCGTCATGGCCTTCCGTTATGATGAGCGCGTCCGCGAATTGCAGCCGTCCGATATTGCCGGCGTGCAAAGACTTTACGGAACGCGATCCCCCGTGGAGTAAAGCTGTCCTTTCGGGATGGGTATTCCGAAGCGGGGTTGCGATGGCGGGACAGTCATCGAGGATGATGGCCCTCCTATCTCGCTTTGCTGCAAATGTGTCTCTTCCCAGGAAAAGCTGATTTCAAATCAAGGATAGAGGGCTTATTCCAAATAGATTTTGATAAATTCGGTATATTTTTATTTGAATTTTTCGATTGAAAGTAGCTCGCACTAAAGCACAGCTTCCGTTATCGATGGCAATTAACTTGACCCTGGACTTTTACTAGCGTGAAGAGTGCTGCGCTTTAGGCGCTGCTCAATGGGCTGACCACATTTGTTCCCAGGCTGAATATGAATGAAGACGTGGCTGCAACGCTCCCACCCGAAATGGCCTTGCTGACGAAAACGGCCGACACAGCGCGCAATTGCGATCTGACCGACGCGGCGCCGGGTCACAGTAAGGCGGAAGGGCGTTTGCGAGCCGCCCTCGAGGCCATTTCCGATGGCTTTGCGATCTATGACGAAAACGACCGCCTTCTGGTCGCGAACCAGTCGTTCTACGACATCCACCTCGGAGTAGAGGACAAGATCGGCCCCGGCTCCTCTTTCGAGGACCTGTTGCGCCAGACGGTGGCCGAAGGCTTGCTGGACCTCGGCGGCGACGAGCCCGAACGCTGGATAAATCGTCAGCTTAAGATGGCGCGTCTGCCTTCGTCCGAAATGCACCTTCGGTTTGTCCAGGGTGGATGGATGTCGAGGCGTCACAAGCGCATGCAAAACGACGAGACCGTTCGAATTTGGACAGACATCAACTCGCTCAAGCGCCAGCAGGTGGAGCTGGAAGAAGCGCGCGCCCGCGCGGAGGCTGCCGACCGTGCAAAAAGCCAGTTCCTGACCAATGTCAGCCACGAAATTCGTACTCCGATGAATGGCATCATCGGCTTCAATCACCTGCTTCTTAAAACCGGGCTGACAGAGAGACAGAGCGAATACGCCTCGCTGATCCAGGACTCCTCGAATGCCCTCATGTCGCTGATCGATGAAATCCTCGATCTCGGCAAGGTCGAGCGAGGCGCGCTGGAAATCCAAGCCCTTCCATTCAGGCTTTCCGAGCTCATAGCGGCAGCCCGCTCTCTTGAAGCGCTGGCCGGAAACAAGTCCCTAAAGCTCGAAATCGAGTGCTCGCTGCCGGAGGACATGATTGCCGTCGGCGACGTGAAGCGGATCAGGCAAATCCTCGTCAACCTTTTGGGCAATGCCATAAAATTCACGGAAGCTGGCCGTGTGCGGCTGACAATCGCCCGAGAAGGCGCCGGATTGCAATTGACCGTGACCGATACCGGACGCGGCATTCCGGCGGCAGAACTGAAGGCGGTATTCGAGAGATTCTACCGGATCAGCGAGGGTGGTTCGGCCGCAGGGCAGGGCAGCGGGCTTGGGCTGGCCATCGCGCTTGAACTCGCCAAGCTCATGGGCGGCGAGATAACGGTGACAAGCGAACGCGGCCACGGTTCCACCTTCAGAGTCTGGCTGCCGTTACGGCTGAACGCGGAAAGAGCGCCCGCCCCAGGGCAAGAGCAGGCTTCCGGCGCGACGGCGAAAGTCGAGGCGGCATGCGCCTATGATGTGCTCGTCGCCGAGGATCATCCCATCAACCTGAAGCTGGCGCTCGCGCTGCTCCAGGCGGCCGGCTGCCGAACCCACTCTGCCGAAAACGGACAACAGGCTCTGACTGCATTGGAAAAGGCCGATTACGACTTGATCGTGATGGACAGCCAGATGCCGATCATGTCGGGTATCGAAGCCATCAGGATCATTCGGAGCCGCTCCGATTGGAAGTGCCGTATACCGGTTCTCTCTCTAACGGCTGATGCGATGAAAGGCGCAGATGAATATCACGCCATGGCGGGCGCGGACATGTACATGACGAAGCCCCTGAAAAGCGACTGCTTCATCGAGGCCGTCAGGTGCCTCGCCGCGAAAGGCCGGGAGCTGCGTGACCGCAATGCCGCGGCGAGCGGATCGGGTCAAGCCGAAAAATGCCTATGAATTGAGCAGCCTGCTCCCGTTATAAGCCGCGCAACCGACCACGCTCACGTTCCGTTCGTCATCGGAACCTTGATGCGGAGCATTCCGTTTGGAAAAGGCTCGGCGGCAGACAACCGGGTATTTCCTTACGGCACCACGTATCGAGGCAGGAATGGAGCGAGAGATCGCGGAGCGCGAACGCGCTGCCGTAGCGAACCGGAAGCCCCTGGACTGGCTGAATTTCCTGCTCGCCGACGTTAGGGGTGGCGTTGGTCCGTTCCTCGCGATCTACCTCATGTCGAGCCAACATTGGGACGCCGGCAGCATTGGCATGGTCTTGAGCATTGCCGGTATCGCAACGGTGGTTGCACAAAGTCCGGCCGGCGCGATTGTCGATGCCGTGACCTGGAAACGGGCGCTCGTGATGGGCGCATCCATCGTGGTCGCCCTTTCGGTGGTGTTCATGGTACTTGTCCCAACATTCTGGCCGGTGGCCATTGCCCAAGGCACCCTCGGCGTCGCGGAAGCCGTTTTCCCGGTGGCGATTTCCGCCATCAGCCTGGGCATCGTCGGCCGGAAAGCCTTTCCCCGGCGGATTGGCCGGAATGAGGCTTGGAACCACGCTGGGAATGTCGCGGCAGCTACGACGGCTGGACTGGCCGGCTGGCTTATCGACCCCAGCGCCACGCTCTGGATCGCCGCGACCCTTGCGATATCGAGCGCGTTCGCTGCACGTTTCATCGACCCATCTGCCATCGACCATGATGTTGCGCGCGGCGAGGAAGAGGAACAAGACGGCGAGCCTGGATCGCTGAGGCTTATCTGGGAGAACAAGCCGCTGGTCTGGTTCACCGCCGCGGTAACGCTTTTCCATTTCGCGAACGCAGCCATGCTGCCACTCGCTGGCGAGAAGCTCTCCCAGGGCCATCCCGAGGAAAGCCCGCTTTTCATATCGTCTTGCATCATTGTTGCACAACTGGTGATGGTGCCGATGGCGATTCTCGCCGGACACAGAGCCGACGCCTGGGGAAGGAAACCGCTCTTTCTGGCTGGCTTTGCCGTACTCCCGATACGAGGCCTTCTCTTCTCCGTCGCGGACGATCCTTACTCCACTGTCGCCATTCAGATTCTCGACGGCATAGGAGCAGGCATTTTTGGAACGCTGTTCTTTATCGTCGTCGCGGACTTTACGCGCGGGACGGGGCGCTACAACCTCGCGCTAGGCGTGTCCGCGGCAAGCTGGGGGCTTGGCGCGGCCTTGAGCAACGGCGTGGCTGGGATGATCGTGGCGTCATACGGCTTCACGGCCGCATTTTCCTTCCTGGCAGCTTGCGCGCTTGCGGCTTTCGCTACCTTTCTTTTCGCAGTTCCCGAGTTCGCGGGATTTCCGCCGCGAAGGAGGAGTTGAGCCGGAATTGGCGGCGGAAAAGGCGAAGGCATAATGTTTGGAAGCATTCCCCTGTCTCACATCGAAATCTGGGGCATTGCGGCCGTTGCCACAAGCGGCGTTATCATCAGGCCGTGGGGTTGGCCGGAAGCGCTGTGGGCAGTTCTCGGCGCGGCGATCCTCGTGCTTTCGGCCTTGCTGCCATGGCAGGAAGGCCTTTCGGCTGTCGCCAAGGGAACGGACGTCTATCTTTTCCTGACGGGTATGATGCTGCTTGCGGAGCTGGCGCGGCGGGAAGGGCTGTTCGATTGGCTCGCGGCTCACGCAGCCGAAGCGGCCAAAGGGTCACCGGCAAGGCTTTTCGACCTCGTCTACGTAGTCGGCGTCGTCGTGACCGCCTTTCTTTCGAACGATGCAACAGCAGTTGTCCTTACCCCAGCTGTTTATGCCGCCGCCAAGGCCGCGAAGGCTGAGCCGCTGCCTTACCTCGTCGTCTGCGCGTTCGTCGCCAACGCCGCGAGCTTCATTCTGCCGATCTCGAACCCGGCGAACCTTGTTCTCTACGGCAACCAGATGCCGCCACTTCATGACTGGCTTCGGCAGTTCGCCCTCCCGTCCTTGCTCGCCATAGGGGCGACCTATGCGGCTCTCCGTCTTTGTTACCGAAGCAATCTTCAGGGCGCGATCGCGACGAATATCGAGGTCCCGCCGCTCTCCAATGGAGGGCTTTACACGGCCTATGGTCTCGCCGTTACCGCTCTTGCGTTACTCGCGGCATCGGCTTTCGAACTTCAACTCGGTGCACCGACTTTCGCGGCGGGCGCCGCGACAGCCCTTTTCGTCCTTATCCGCAACAGAGAAGCTCCGTGGCCGCTGTTAAGCGGTATCCATTGGGGCGTTCTCCCCCTGGTGGCGGGGCTGTTTGTTCTGGTGGCTGGCTTGAACGCCACAGGCGTCGTGGCGGCCTTGAGCGATTTGCTGCGCTGGGGGATCCAGCAATCCGAGGTTGCCACGGCGTGGGCCGCAGGCACGGGGCTTGCCCTAGCCACGAACCTCATGAACAACCTTCCGGCGGGCCTCATAGCCGAATCCGCGGTCACGCCGATCCGCGCGCCGGAAACCGTGCGAGGAGCGCTGCTCATCGGCGTCGATCTCGGCCCGAATCTTTCGGTGACAGGATCTCTCGCCACAATCCTGTGGCTCCTTGCGTTGCGCCGCGACGGCGAACATATGAGAGCGAGGGATTTCTTGCGCATCGGCATAATCGCGATGCCCCCGGCCCTCTTCCTCGCACTGGGGGCGCTGATCCTGACAGGCAAATAGCACGAAGAGAGAGGCCTCTGCGGCGCGAAGTCGGTTGCGCGGCAAGCCCTTTCCATCGTAAATGAATAACTTACCCTGAACAGCCGCGAGCGATCATGACGGACCTGCTTCTGACCTACCTTCCGCTTGTCATCTTCTTCGCCGTCGCACTCGTCATCGGGCTGGCGCTGCTTGTCGCGCCGTTCCTGATCGCCCCCAACAAGCCCGATCCTGAGAAGGTCGCCGCTTATGAATGCGGCTTCCCCGCCTTTGACGACGCGCGCATGAAGTTCGACGTGCGTTTCTACCTTGTATCCATCCTGTTCATCATCTTCGACCTCGAGGTGGCATTCCTCTTTCCCTGGGCCGTGGCCTTCAAGGAAGCGGGCGCGTTCGGCTTCTGGGCGATGATGATCTTTCTTGGCGTTCTTACAATCGGCTTCATATATGAGTGGAAAAAGGGAGCGCTGGAATGGGATTGATCAAACAGCCATTTGGTGAGCCGCTTTTCGAGAAATCGGGCGAGGGCTCCGGGCTGGTGACCCCGGCGGGCGAGCCCGACGCGTATTTCAAGAGCGTGAACAACGAACTGGCGGACAAGGGGTTTCTGGTCACGAGCACCGATGACCTTATCAACTGGGCGCGCACCGGCTCGCTGATGTGGATGACCTTCGGCTTGGCCTGTTGCGCGGTTGAGATGATGCAAGCCTCGATGCCGCGCTATGACGTGGAGCGTTTCGGCTTTGCGCCGCGCGGCAGCCCGCGTCAGTCCGACGTGATGATCGTTGCCGGCACGCTGTGCAACAAGATGGCGCCCGCGCTCCGCAAGGTCTACGACCAGATGCCGGAACCGCGCTATGTCATCTCCATGGGCAGCTGCGCGAACGGGGGCGGCTATTACCACTATTCCTATTCCGTCGTGCGGGGATGCGATCGCATCGTCCCCGTGGACGTCTATGTCCCCGGATGCCCGCCAAGCGCGGAGGCGCTTGTCTATGGCATCATGCTTCTTCAGAAAAAAATCCGCCGCACGGGCACAATCGAACGCTAACAGCCGGAGCTGAGAATGACGGAGACGGGGAAGCTTGAAGCCCTGGCCGAAGCGATAAAGACTGCCTGTCCCGATGCTGTTACAGGCACGCGGCTCGCGCTTGGCGAACTTACGGTCACGGTCGCAGCGCGCGCGCATCGCCGAGGTTGCGCAGTTTTTGCGCGACGATCCGGCATGGCGGTTCAAGATCCTGATCGACATTTGCGGCGCGGACTACCCGGAGCGCGCCGAGCGGTTCGAGGTGGTCTATCACTTCCTGAGCGTCTACGAAAACTTGCGCGTGCGCCTCAAGCTGTCGACGGACGCCGCCTCGACCGTTCCCAGCATTGTCAGTGTTTTTCCGGCAGCGAACTGGTACGAGCGCGAGGCTTACGATCTGTATGGCATCCTGTTCGAAGGACATCCCGATCTTCGCCGCCTCCTCACGGATTACGGCTTCCGGGGGCACCCGTTGCGCAAGGACTTCCCGCTCACCGGCTTCGTCGAGTTGCGTTACGACGAAGAACAGAAGCGCGTGGTGTACGAGCCCGTGAAATTGCCGCAGGAGTTCCGCAGCTTCGATTTCCTCAGCCCCTGGGAGGGCGCCCAATATGCTCCGCTGCCCGGCGACGAGAAAGCGGCGCCAAAGGCTAGGATAGAAAGATGAAAACGGCTCTTAAGGGGAAAGAAACCGGGGAACTTTCTTCTTTGAGGCGAGTGCGTCATTTACAATTACATCCTTAGCGTGTAATTGCCCACGCAATGCTACGAGAGGTAGTGTTGCAACGGGGATAATATGTCCGCACTGGAAGTCGCTTCGCGCATAACGGCTGATTCGACAAAGTTGGACGGCTGGAGACAGGTTGCATCGAACAAGGCCAAAGAAGCCTGGCATGACCGCGCACAACTTGCAGCAGCGTTCTTAAGACCTGGAGATATTGTCTGCGATCTTGGAGCGGGTTCTCAGCCGCTCAGGAACTTTCTACCGGAAGGCGCAAAATACGTGCCTGTTGATTGTGTCGAT
The DNA here is from genome assembly GCA_963833565.1 of uncultured Alphaproteobacteria bacterium. GTDB lineage: Bacteria > Pseudomonadota > Alphaproteobacteria > Rhizobiales > Rhodomicrobiaceae > Rhodomicrobium. The sequence continues at coordinate 44,507 of CAWHYO010000025.1, read as the reverse complement.
ACGCTTCCTGGAACCCACCTCGCGGACTTCAATTCGCCGGATTTCACGCTTCCCGCGCAGGATTTCAACGTGCTCACCGCGCTCGGCGTCGTGAACTGGCTGAAAGATGAGGAGCAATTTCTAAGCCGTCTCTCGGAGCTTGCCGAGGGCAAGTTCTTCATTTTCACCTACGATCTCTGGGGCGACCGGCGGGAACTCGGATCGCTCGACGGGTGCATGGCGGTTTTCTCTCGCTATTTGCGGGATCTTACGCCAGCTATCGTTTTGCGGAGACGCGCATTCTTTACCGGGACATTAGGGCGCGGCGAAACAAAGGCTTTCCGGACGCCCGCAACGAACATATATTTGAAATATCTGCGGCCTCAGGAGTACTTGGTGCTCAAGCTTCTGAAGCTGAAAATGATGCCACGATGGCTTGCCTGATAGGGCAGCCCTTCCCGGAAAGAGAGCAAGACGATGGCGGATGGGGGTGGGACACCTGGAGCGGAGGGCGCGCGCTCTGACATTTGCGTGCGGCCGCCCGACAACCGTAATTTCACGATCAATTTTGGACCGCAGCATCCTGCCGCGCACGGCGTGTTGCGCATGATTACGGAACTCGACGGCGAGGTGGTGCGCCGCATCGATCCGCATATCGGGCTTTTGCATCGCGGCACCGAAAAGCTGATCGAGTACAAGACCTATCTTCAGGCGATCCCTTATTTCGACCGGCTCGACTATGTCGCGCCGATGAACCAGGAGCATGCGTTCTGCCTGGCGATCGAGCGCCTCCTCGGGATCACGCCGCCGATCCGCGGGCAGCTCATCCGCGTGCTCTTTAGCGAGATCGGGCGCATCCTGAACCATATCCTCAACGTCACGACCTTTGCGCTCGACGTCGGCGCGCTGACGCCCCCGCTATGGGGCTTCGAAGAGCGCGAAAAGCTCATGGTGTTCTATGAGCGGGCGAGCGGGTCGCGGCTCCACGCGAATTATTTCCGGCCCGGCGGCGTGCATCAGGATCTGCCGCAGGCTCTTATCGACGACATCGCCGCGTGGTGCGATCCGTTCCTGAAGACCCTCGCCGACATCGACGAGCTTCTCACCGACAACCGCATCTTCAAGCAGAGAAACGTCAATATCGGCGTCGTCAGCCTGGAAGATGCGATGGCCTACGGCTTCACGGGCGTGATGATGCGCGGCTCCGGCGCGCCCTGGGATTTGCGCAAGGCGCAACCCTATGAGTGCTATGCGGACCTCGAGTTCGACATCCCCATCGGCAAGAACGGGGACAACTGGGACCGCTATCTCATCCGTATGGAGGAGATGCGTCAGGCGGTCCGCATCATGAAGCAGTGCCTTGAGCGGCTGAACTCACCGGCTGGGCGCGGCCCGGTGCTTCTGCCGAACCACAAGGTCACGCCGCCGCGGCGCGCCGAGATGAAGCGCACGATGGAAGGCGTCATCCATCACTTCAAGCTATACACCGAGGGCTTCCGTGTGCCGGAAGGCGAAGTTTACGCCGCCATCGAGGCGCCGAAGGGCGAGTTCGGCGTCTATCTCGTGGCCGACGGCACGAACAAGCCTTATCGCTGCAAGATCCGTGCGCCTGGATATCCGCATCTCGCGGCCATGGACTTCCTCTGCAAGGGCCACATGCTGGCGGACGTATCGCGCCGATCGCTTGGCAGTCCTCGACATACGTGTTCGGCGAGATCGACTCCGCTGAAGCGGAACATCGCCTGCAGCCTCCGGTTCATCATTGTCGATGAACTGGAGATGCAAGTGGCAAAAACTTCAAAGAAAACCGATCCCGAGCTTTGGGAAAAAGTGAAAGCGGACGTGACCGCCGGCGATAAGGGCGGCCGTCCGGGGCAGTGGTCGGCGCGCAAGGCGCAGATGGCCGTGCAGGAATACAAGAAAGAGGGCGGCGGTTATATTGGCCCCAAAAGCGAAGACAACTCGCTCGTAAAGTGGACAGAGGAGGACTGGGGCACGAAATCGGGCAAGAAGAGCACCGAGACCGGCGAGCGCTATCTTCCGAAGGATGCACGCAAAGCGCTTTCCCCCGCCGAATATGCAGAGACAACAGCAAAGAAGCGGCACGACACGGCCAAGGGGCGGCAGTTTTCGCGCCAGCCAGACGCCATCGCCAAGAAGACCGCAGCTTATCGCGATGGTCTGCCGCGGAAGGAAGAGCTGATCCGGGAGGCGCGCAGCCTCGGGATCAGAGGCCGCTCAGCGATGACGAAGGAGGAACTGTCACGCGCCATCGCATCCGCGAGGGGAATTCATGACAAACAGACACAAGGAAAGCGACGAGGGCATTGAGCGCGATTGCGGCTCGCCTGTGAACATGTCCGCACGCGAGTTGGATGATTGGCTTGAAACCGAGGAAAGCAGATCCATCGGTCACCGATCCAGGCGGCCCATCATCGGGATCATCGAAGCCGCGCCAGCCTCACCGAAGACGACCGCGCTCAATGCGCAAAGTGGTCGCCACCATCAAGCGCCACCTTGCGCAGCGCCCGCGCCACGATATCGAGCACACCCGCTGGCGCTACTCGCTCAAGAACTGGGGGCACGACCCGCTGAAGGATTAGCGCTACGACGCTTATTGATTCCGGCGTGCAAACGAGATCGGATAGGCCGCGTTTCGGATGTCGATCATCGGATCGTCGGACTGCTCGATGCCATCGGGCAGGTTGCCGGGAAGGAACAGCAGCTTATTTTGGGCCTCGAAAGGATCGGCGGCCACCTTGGCTGATGGTCAACACACCCATGTCCGCCTCTTTGCGGTCATCGGACCAAGGCTTCGACCCATCGCTGGTTTGATCGCCCGGGGCGGCGAGTTGCGCCTTGAGATGGAATGTGATCGGGCCTTTCTTGAGCCGCTCCTGCACCTCGTCGATAAGAAAATTCGGCGCTTTCGCCTGCGCTTCGGCCGGGTCGAGGTGCACGATGCGCTCGGGCACAAGGTGATAGCGGAAGGCTTGTTTTTCGCCCGACCTGCTCACGAACACGAAGGCGTTCACGCCGCGATATTCCTCATGGGCGAAACTGTCGGGCGTATGGACGGCGGCATTGGCTGCGGCGATGTTCGGGTGCGCGGCGACGAACTGCTCGACTTTTGTGGGCTTCGGAGCGTCCGGCGGGCTCGCGGCGATGGCCAGGAACAGGTCGCGGAAATCGGCGCCGTTCGAGACGGGAAAGAACTTTAGCGCGTTGATGACGAGATCGCTGTCGCTTCCGTCCGGCAGATGGAACTTCATCGCGATGCCGTGCGGGTTGGCGTCGGGAATGCCGTCCGGGATATTCGGAAGGCCCGTCGAATCCGAAAAGCGCGCCGTCAGCGGAATTTCGCTTCCGCTGAAAAGCACCGCCTTGCTGAGCGCGGCGGCTTCGGGCGTCGCCTTGAAGCTGCCCTCAACCACGATGCCCTTCGCATGATTGGCCCGGAACCCCTTATGCACGCCGAACACCTTATTCATGGCGTCCACGATCTGCTCCGCAATCGGCTTTTCTTCCGCAGCCGCCGCCCCGGACCATACGAGGCAGGATGCGATTATCGCTGCTACAGTGCTTCTGTGTGCCATAGGACTGCCCAACTGCCTTTGTTTGTGATTCACTCCGGCAGGTAACAGCGGCGGAACGGCAGAAGGTTCCGTGGCAACAAAGCCCATGCATTTTTTCAGCCGCCACTTGACGGGACGCGGCGTTGCCCCCTTACTCAGGGCGCCAGTTGGCCGGATGGCCGCTGCCCGAAAAGCGCGTTGTGGGCCGTAAGGTCGTAGCGCTTTGCGGGTGGAGGAAAGTCCGGGCTCCACGGAAACACGGCGCCGGATAACGTCCGGCGGGGGCAACCCCAGGGAAAGTGCCACAGAAAGCAAACCGCTTTATTGTTGGCCTATCGCGCTTTGCGCTACTTGAGGCCGGAAGGCTCCGAGTATTAGGCCCTCAATAGGGTAAGGGTGAAAGGGTGCGGTAAGAGCGCACCGCGGCTCTGGCAACAGGGCTGGCAAGGCAAACCCCGCCGGGAGCAAAACCGAATAGGGGCGGCACAGCCCTGCGGCTTCGGCTGCGGGGCGGAATGCGTTTTCGCATCGCCGTCCGGGTTGGTTGCTTGAGGCGCGCGGCGACACGCGTCCCAGATGAATGGCCATCGCGGCGGAGCAATTCGTCGCACAGAACCCGGCTTACAGGCCAACTGGCTCTTTTTTTGTGCTCGTTGCGAAAGGCGGCCATCTCGAACCCTCGGACCGGTTTGCATCCGGATCGAGCGGGATGATAGGGAAAAGCGCCTTGCTGAGAGGTTAATGGCGGCAACGCATTGATTTTGCTATAGAAAATAAGAGAGGGACAGCGCCGCCGGTGCGCCTACAACGCTGCGGAGCCCGCCAGCATGGTTAACAGCGCGGCCAAAACAGCTATGCAGTTTGACTCCCGTAGCCCTAGATGTAGTAGTCTCTGGGCATGAAGCAGTATCCTGCGGACATGGCCGATTTCATGGATATGTTTCCGACCGAGGACGCCTGCTTGGAGTATCTGAGCCTCGTTCGGTGGCCGGGCGGATATCAATGCTTGCGGTGCGGGAAGGGGGATTGCTGGAAGAAGGCCCGTGGCCTTTTCACCTGCCGCGCCTGCGGGTACGAGGCTTCTGTGCTGGCAGGCACCTTGTTCCAGGACACGCACAAACCGCTGCGCTTATGGTTTCAGGCGATGTGGTACGTGGTGAACCAGAAAAACGGCGTCAGCGCGCTGGGGCTGCAAAAGGCGCTGGGCCTGGGCAGCTATCACACCGCATGGGAATGGTTGCATAAGCTGCGCCGCGCTATGGTTCGTCCCGGCCGCGACAGGCTCTCCGGCATCGTCGAAGTGGATGAGACCTTCCTTGGCGGCAAGCGCCGGGGTCGCGGACGTGGAGCCGAAGGCAAGTCCTTGATTTTCATTGCGGCGGAAGAAGCAAAAGACAACGAGAATGCAATTGGCCGCATTCGCCTTTCCGTGCTGGAAAACGCTCGTGGAGAGACGCTCGTGAAGGCCGTTCAAGCGGCGGTTGAACCCGGAAGCCTTGTCCGCTCGGATGGCGATGAGCAGCTTGCGACTGGGCATACCATCTCGACGTGCCTCGACTCCACTGATTACACATCCATGTACAAGTCCCAGCTTCAACAGAAGGCCACTCCGTCCGGTGCACGCGACGCTTCTTCATTGGCGCACCGTGTGGCTTCCCTTCTGAAGCGCTGGTGGCTCGGAACACGCCATCCAGCCACTGGCGCGCATCATGCCCAGCCTTCATCCTCGCTCTCGATGAGTTCACCATCCGGTTCAACCGGCGCACCTCCCGCTCGCGCGGCAAGTCTCTGCTTCATCCGCCTTATCGAAGGCGCCCTGCAAACTCGATCCGGTCCCAGCCAAGACGCTGACACAACATCTAGCACGTTTCTCGGGAGTCAACTTGCATAGCCCTGTGGCTTCAAAAACATATTAACGGACTTTACCGCGTCCCATTTCGGGAAAAAATACACTCGATTAACCCTGCGCGCCCAAGGGCAAAAAGCCTATATTTTTCAACAAGTTAGACCAGCTTATCCGTGTCCGGCCGGTGCTGGTTGCCACAATTTTTGCACATTTCACTGGCCAATTTAGACCAGAAGTAAATCCGGCGCGCGAAAATTAACCATACTTGGTTAACTGCCCCACGAAGCGCGACGACCAGTAGAGGAAGGAGGATATCTTTTGGAGAACGTTCTTGTTTTGTTCTTTTTCAAGTGACACCATCAAGGCCGCTTGTGGCATTTGATCCACAGCCGCTAATATCCGGCACAGCTCGGAACCTCAATATGACCGCCAAACGAGGGCGATGTTGAAGTTTTCACCTAGATGAACTAGTGTGGTAGTGTCACTTGCTTGGAACTTTCTCCTGCAAGATGTTATGATGGTAATCCTCTCCTATTCCATGTCAAGAAATATTTGAAAGAGCTTCGGCGAATTCTCTCTCCGTTCCTTCCTCGCTTATATACAAGAGGCCTGCCAATACATACCCCTTTTACAAAGCGCAAGGGCAGATACCGGCAAATATCGAATAGAAGATCACAGAAACTACCCGTCTTCTTCAAAATTTTTCTTGCGCGGCTATCTTCAGGAAATCTTGCGTTCAAACGCTTTTGCGCAAGATGCGCTCGCCTTGTAGACGCTCAAAGCGCCCTCACTGCCCTTCCTCGCCTAGATGATCGCGATCTAAGATGGTGTAACGGGCCAGGGCTAAGGCCAGAGGCTTCTTTTCGCCGTGTCTTTGGAAGCTTCGCGCATCTGCGTTGTGGACGCCTCCGGCAAGATCGTGAAGGAGGCGAAGCTTTCGAGCAAACCGGAGACTTTAATCACTAAGATTGGACCGGCCCTTTCCTCTTCGAACACCATCAGGCGGCGGCCCAGCGCCGACCCCGTCCAGAAGCATGCCCCCGGCAGTGATGAACGCGCAAAAAAGGGATTGACTACAAAGGGCCCGTTATAGAAGGGGCCCCCCCTTGCAGAAGCAAACTTCGCCAACCCGGCCAACGGATTGTCATTGCAGACGCCGCTTGCTCCACCCCATCATCCCGGCCAAGCGAAGCGCGAGCCGGGATCTCAAAAAAGTCAAGCGCTTCAACCTGTTACGATCCCGGATAAGGCTTCGCCTTTCCGGGATGACAGAGGCGGCGATCCGTTGGCGCGTCCAGCAAACTCTGCGGCCACGTTTTCCCCCAAAGAAGATTTCGGCGATCAACCGGGAAGCTGGACCTGACGGTCTTCCTTGCTTGCTATGCATCTCTTGATTTCGGCAACCAGAAGTGCCGGCCGAAGCGGCTTCGCAAGAGCGGGAACGCCGGCGAATATCGGCGGGTGTTGCGCCCGCGAATAGCCCGAAAGCGTGACGAACCGGGTGCCCTTCGCCAGCAGCTTGCGTGCAACGGGCTCAGAGGTTTCGCCGCTCAGATTGATATCGAGCACCGCGGCGTCGCATCCATTCTCTTCGATAAGTGTGAGGGCCTGGGCCACAGCCCGGACAGGGCCGAGGACCTCGAAATCTGCCTTCATGAGCACATGTGCGATCTCCATCGCAATGAGCGCTTCATCCTCGACAACGAGCACCTTGGGGCGGGAGCTACAGGGAGTTCTGATTTCGAACCTCGGCTCGGCCGTGGGCGGAGAGCACGTTCCCTCGACGACCCCTGCGCCGGGGCAGCGCAAGCGCCAGGAAAGCCCGGTCTTCAAGAAATCAAGATCGACCTTGGCGTGCAGGCTGCTCTCGGCCAAGGCGCAAACGACGGTCGAACCAAAACCGCTCCTGGATGGCGGCGAGGCCGGCGGCCCGCCCTGTTCGCGCCAGCTTATCGTGAAGGTTTCGCCGTCTGCGCCGTCGCGTTCAAGACCCCAGACGATCGCGACGCGGCCCTCGTCAACGGAGAGCGCCCCGTACTTGCCAGCATTGGTGGCGAGTTCGTGGATCGCCATGCCAAGGGCCTGAGCCGCGGAAGCCGAAACCAGGAGAGATGGCCCCTTAAGCTCGATCCTTGAGCCAACCAGATCCTGGAAATGGGCAAGCTGCCCGCAAACGAGCTCGGCAAGTTCTGCGCCCTTCCAATCGGATTTCACAAGCAGGTCCTGGCTTGCAGCCAGCGACTGAACGCGTTCCGAAAAGCGTTCGAGAAATTCTTTCGGGCTGGCCGCTGCGGTCTGCCGGGCGACCGCCAAAACCAGAGAGAGCATGTTCTTGGCGCGGTGGTTGACCTCGCTGAGAAGCAGCTTGATCCGCTCTTCCTGGTGTCTGCGCTCCGTAATGTCCATCAAAGCGCCGATTGCGCCTCTGACTTCGCCCGCGACATCGAAAAGCGGCAACACATTCGCCAAGAGATGTTTGTGGTCGCCGTCGGCAAAGCGAATCTCGTACTCAAAGCCTTCGATGCTTTTGCCAGTCACCGCCGCGCGCTTCATGGGCCGCTGGTCGGCTGCGAGAACTTCGCCCGTCGCAGAATACATTTCAAAACTCTTGGGTTTTTCGTCTTCCGGGGCGGCTTTGGAGACATTTCCGCCTTCAGGAATCCGGAGGAGCTTATAGCCGGCTCGGTTAGCCGTGATCCGCGCGCAGGTCTTATCCTCGGCGATGAAGACGCCCGCGGGGATAACGGAAAGCGTCGTTTCCAGCTCTTGCCGCCGTTCGCGCTCTCTTCGCTCGCTCTCGCGAAGCGCCTCTCTTGCGCGAACGTTTTCGATCAGATCGGCAGCTTGACGCGACACCAAATCGATGCGCCAGAGGTCGTGCTCGTCTGGACAGTAAGGCTCGTCCCACTGCGTCGTGAGGATGCCGAGCAGTCTGCCCTCGCGGTTCACCAAAGGCGTGGATTGCACGGCCCGCACGCCTGCCGCGCGCAGCACCGGCAGCGACGGCGTGTCCGCAAACAGATCGCTCGTCTCCACGTCCGGCACAACGACCCGCTCGCCCAGAGCCAGAGCCGCGCCGCAAACCGGCGCCCGGTTTCCGGCACCGGCGAAATATTCCAGGAAGGCTGGCTGGTGGCCGTGATGGGCTACAATCCGTAAGCTCTCGCCTTCCAGAAGTTGCAGCGTACCGCGGTTCGCCTCGACGATTGCTACAGCCGCATCCATGACTTCCTGCAACAGGGACGCCAGTCCCTCCGCTTGCAGGGTCCGGGCGCTCAAAGCATGCAATCGCGTGAGCGCGGCCAAATCCGCAGCGAGCCGAGCATCGGCCCGCTTCAAGTCGTCGATGTCGGTCGCTGAACCGAACCATTTGACGATAACGCCCTCTTCATTGCGCTGCGGGTGTCCACGGCTCAGATGCCAGCGGTAGCTGCCATCGGCCATGAGCAAGCGGTGCTCATGCTGGTAGGGTTGGCCGCTGGCCGCCGCCTCGCGCCAGGCTTCCCATGTCGGCGCCATATCGTCGGGATGGATTGCTGCCTCCCAATCGTATTTGGCCGGCGGAGACGTAACAATGACGCCGTATTCGGCGGCGCGAGCGTTATAGTACTCCGCAACGCCGTCGGAGCTGGCGGTCCACACCAGATGCGGCATGGCGTCGGCCAGGTGACGATATCGCTCCTCGCTCTCTCGCAGCGCCGCCTCGGCTTCTTTTCGCTCGGTGATGTCGACGAAGACGTTGACGGCGCCTGTGATTCGACCCTCGCCGTCGCGGATGGGATCGATGCTCGCCACGACAGGCACCCGGGCGCCGTCCGGGCGCTCTACCAAAACCTCGGCGGCGCGGCAGCTTGCGCCCGAGGCCAGCGCCCCGGCCATCGGCGTTTCGGAATGTGGGAGCAGCGTGCCGTCCGGCCGCCTGAGGCGCAGCGAGCCGCAGAAGCGCTCCTCCGGATCGCCGAGCTTCGGCCTGCGGCCCCAGATGCCAACGGCCTGCTCGTTGTAGAACGTGATGCGCCCCTCGGCGTCGATGGTGTACATGGCGGCTGGCATCAACTCGACGAGGCGCCGATACCGCTCTTCGCTCTCGCGCAAAGCTTCCTCGGCGCGCTTCTGTTCTGTGACGTCGCGAGCCGTGCTGATCAGGCCGATGATCTTGCCTGCGGCGTCGCGGCGGGCCACTTTCTTGTTGACATAATAGCGGGTCCCGGACGAGGTCGAGACCGCCTCCTCGACGGTTTCGGGTTCTCCCGACAGCATGATGCGGCGGTCGTTGGCCATGATGGTGCGGGCGTCGGCGGGATTGTCCAGGAACTGCTCGTCCGTCTTGCCGAGACAGAACTCGGCTGGTTTGCCAATCGCTGCGCATGTAGCCGGATTGGCCAACACCATCCGGCCCTCGCGGTCCTTCATGAAGATCGGGTCGAGGCTGCCGTCGAGTACCGCCTGAAGCCGCGATTCGCTCTCGCGGAGCGCCTCTTCCGCCCGCTTCCGCTCGGTGATGTCCATCATCACGCCGTAAGAGCGGATGGACCGCCCCTCGTAGTCGCGCTCGAAGCGGCCGCGCGCTTCCAGCCAGCTTATTTGGTCCTTCTGACTGAGAGCGCGGAATTCCGTTTGGTAATCTCCCCCGTGCTGCATGGTTCGCAGCAGCAACTCTTCCGCTGCGGGAAAGTCTTCGGGCAAAACGCGGGCCGCCCAAGCCTCATAGCTCGGCTCAACCTCGTTAGGCTTATAGCCGAGCATGCGGTAATGCTCTTCGTTCCATTGAACGGCGCCGGTTGGAATATGCCAGTCCCAGGTGGCCATACATCCTGCATCGACGGCGAGCCGCAAGCGTTCTTCGCTTTCGTGCAGCGCCGCCTCGGCCTGTTTGCGCGCGGTGATATCCCAGGTGATGCCGGTGACGCGCACGGGACGGTTCGCGCTGTCGCAGATTGCGCGGCCTTCGCTGTGCAGCCAGCGCACCTGCCCGTCGCGGAGAATACGAAACTCGATGCGCTGTACGTCCCGTCCCGCGACGGCCTGCGCGAACTCACCGTCTACGCGCTCCCGGTCGTCAGGATGGATGCTGGCGATCCAGCTCTCGTGCGAGGGCTCAACGCTCTTCGGCAAGCCGTAAAGCTCGTAATAGGGCTCCGACCAGGTGACGCGGTTGTTGACGAGATCGATATCCCAAACGCCGGCCCCGGCGCACCGCTGGGCGTGGAGCAAGGTCGCCGCGCTCTCGCGCAGTTTTTCCTCAATCTCGTTGTCCGCCTGTGTGCGCCTGTCCGGCTGAGAGTCGCCGGTCACGTCGATGTTTAACCCCCGCACGACGCGCGCGATGCCTTTTTCGTCGCGATCGATGGCGCCACGATCGAGGATGAAGCGGACGGAACCGTCCGGCCGGACGATGCGGAAGCTGTGGCTGAAGCTTTCGGCATCCGAGCCCAGATAGGCTGACGTCTCCGCCTCGACCCGGACGCGATCCTCAGGATGGACGTGCCGCGAGAAGCCTTCCTTCGCAGCGGGCGCCTTCGTGAGGCCGTACATGCGGATGAGGCCGGCAGACCAGACCAGCCGATCCTCCGCGGGCCGCCATTCATAGCTGCCGACCCCGCAGGCAGCCTCAAGCGCCGGATCGTGGCGCGCTGCCGTCCTGCCCGTCTGTGGCATCTAAGCTCCTCGATACCCGGCGCATATCATAATGCCGCCGCTACGGCGCTATCTTATGCAAGAGCATTTAGCTAGCAAACTGATTTTGCCGCTATATCTCTTGCCGCGCTCCACGAAGGCCGGCCGCTTAGTGCGGAAGAGGAAAGGCCAGCACGTCGCGCGTATACGTCTCAACGACAAAAGAGAAGGGAGTGCCGTCGCCCGCCCTGAGGAGCGCGCGATGCTCCAGGATGTGATCGGGAGCTTCCAGGCTGCTCCCCGGAGACGAAAGCGGCACCGGCGAAACGTCCCACCGCTCGGGCAGCGGCGACCACAGAAGCTTCGCCGAGAGCGTTTCCCGCCGGAAATCGAGGTCGCGAACCACCCGGCCGAAAGGCGTGTCGGTTTCGTCCAGCAGCCGGTTCATTTCCGTGGTGAGGCGGCTTGGCACATACCAATTGTCGGCTTGCGACAGAAGCTTGTCTCCGCAGAAAAGCGCGACATGGCGGTACCGGAGCTGATCGTCCGAGCCGGCGGCGAGCCGTTCGCGATCCTTATCCTCGAGGTGTCTTTCCACGCCGCGATCGAGGCGCGCAACAAGCTTCGCTTCCGGCGAAAGGCCGTGGCCGCTGCACCAGCGCTCAAGCGTCAGGGTGGCGCTTGAATGGCTCAAGAGCTCCGCATTGAGCGTCTCGATCAAAGCCAGAAGCTCTACGCGCGTCAAAAAGCTATCCTGCCAGCTCAACGGAACAAGCCCCAAAAGCCAGGGACAGATGGTAAGTAGGAAAAACCATCGCCAGAGCACCATGCGCAGCCTTGGATGAATGACTTTTTCATCACCGGTACTAGGGCTTAGCGGCGGCAATTGCAACTGCTCTCTGGCCGCAAGTAGACCCCAGGCAGGGCGGCGGAGGAAGCGCCATCTCGCCGCAGAGAGGCAACGTTTGTGTGAACGCGGCGGCGATCTCGAGAATTTTTCGGCCTTCGGCCATCCCTTCTCTCCGCTCAATTGTTTTTACTTAAGCGTCTGACGTGCACATGCTATCGTCCGCGTGCAGCGCAGCTACCCCTCCAGTTTTACGAGCAGGAGTAGAAAGGTGTTGGAGGACTCCGAACTCCTTGGAATCGCGAGAATCCCCAAGAAGGAGGATGACAGGCCGAAATGCACTAACTGCAAGCATTATAAGCTTTACCCGCCCGATCCCGTTCTGATTTACTCATGGCCCAAGCATCGCTGCACCGCCATAACCGATCTCGTTACGAACAATACTATCGAGACGGATTGCTACGCCATGCGCCGCATCTGGTCAGAGTGCGGGCCTAGCGCCAAGCTATTCGAGGATGCCCCCGCGCCGCCAGAGACCGACAGACCGGAACCCGCTCTTCGCCGGGGGAACGGGGCATGCGAGAAGGATGGAAGGCATTTTTGGGCTTTTTGGGCGCCCTCGCTATATTGGCTCTCGCTTTCTGGCTGGCGTACGAATACGACAAGGAGCAACACAGGGTGATCAAAACCGGGCAAGTCTCGGTGAAGACGGACTCATCGAAGAGTGGATCATGCTGCGTCACAGCCCGCACCCAGCTCCTCGCCACGGGCAACCGCTGGCAATTTGAAGCGTCTCCGGGTGAGTGGAAAGACTGCGGCGACGATTGCGAAAAGGCGTTGCGCAAAACGCTGGCCAAGTAGGCTTTTGCCGGGCGCTTCGTCCACTCGCGAAGCGGGCGCGCCGCCATCGCGGGGCAACATCCAAGAGTGGAGTTTTGCACCGCTACTTGCCCGGGAGAGCTTGCCGAACCTTTTTCCTGGCTGTTAGACCGGCTGATCAGAAGACAATCTTCTCTGGAGCGCCGGATGTTGAAAAGCATTCTTTGTGCATTAACGGCACTGATGTTGACCATCAGCAACGCCCACTGTTCCGAGTTTATGAACAAGGACACGCATTTTGACGACGCGGCCGACTTCGGAGATGTTTACGGTGTTGTCTCATTCGAGCTCAGGTCACCATACACGCAGCATAACGTGCAAAGCGTCTTGCAAAATCTTGCGCGGGCCTTGGTCGATGCATCGGGCAAAGATCAAGGAAATGCATTGTTGACGATCGATCTGGAAGGCAGCGATGGGAACGCGGCTGTAAAACTGAGCAAACCCCTCCTATCGGTAAGCTGGCAGAACCATAAGTTGCTTTTCTTTACAACCGCCAAGGGAATGGAAACCGTCACGGTATACAACGGTACATTATTGGACAACTTAAGGACAGATCCACAAAAAAACAAATGGACCGTCACGATCTCAGCAAAATATACGGAGGACATGAGCTTCGACGCGAAAATCTTCTCAGACTCTGTCAATCTTTTTGCGAATTTCGTGAGTGGAGGTCCATTCATATCTGCGGCCACCCAAACTGTCGTTAGCCAATTCTCTAAGTTGTTCGAACCACCGGCAAATACTCATAACATCGAAAATAGCGATCAGATTACCGGTGAAATGCAGTTTATCAATCCAGGCAATATCGATGGTACTGCATTCAAGACTGCAGACGCCAAGTTCGCTTTCCCGTGGTCTGATGGACAGCAAGCATATTTGTCAATTCGGATCAACTTCGCGACCAGACCAACGCTGTTCAGTCATTTCATTCACGATGACGCAGGCGGCCATTTCGAAGGCTCGTTTACGCCCACTTCCTTTCTGATCCAGGCCGACCAGATCGTTCATCTTACAGGAGAGAAAAACCTGACCGACGTGCTTTTGGCGAAGTCGGACAAGGACAGCGACGATGACAAGCAGGCCAAGGAGTTCGTGGCGAAGCTTTTGGGTGGGGGGAAATACGAAGGTTCCGATGTTGGAGATAGATGCAAACATCTGCTGAAGTTTCTTGGCAAGTTTTTCAGCAACCGCGATATGTACGCTGTTTATTGGGCATTTCTCGGAAGCAACTCCGATAAGCTTTCTGCCTCCTCGCCGAGCAGTTCCCGGTGCGTGACGGACCAGAAGGAAGAGTTGCAAAGACTGCATCTGGATCCCGCAAAGATTCTCGCACAGCGCGCCGATTGGCCTGGGAGCAGCACTGAAACGGTGGCTCGTTAGAGCGCTAACGACCAACGGATCGTCATCCCGGCCAAGCGCAGCGCGAGCCGGGATCGTTTCAAACTCAAGTCATTGTGTATTACGATCCCGTGTCTGCAGTGCACCGCTCCGCGCTGCGCCGCGCACGGGATGACGCTGCCGCGATGCGTTGGCGAACCCGGCAAAATCTGCTTTACAGCTTCATCCACGCACGAAGCCGCCGCGCGGCTTCCCGCATATCCGCAAATGGGCCGGCATAGCTGAACCGGACGAAATGGCGGCCCTCCTCATGATCGAAGTCCACGCCGGGTGTTATAGCGACACCCGTTTCCTTCAGGATGCGCTGCACGAAGCTTTCGCTGTCGTCCGTCAGGCTTCGGACGTCGGCGTAAAGATAGAAAGCGCCATCGGCGGGCGCGAGCCTATCGAAACCGGCCCGTGGCAACTCTTCCAGAAGCATGGCGCGGTTTTGCGCATAGACGGCCTTATAGGCTTCGAGTTCCTCAACCGCGTCGAAAGCGGCCAGCGCCCCGGCTTGCGAGATCGTGGGCGGCGCTATGTAGAGGTTCTGGGTGAGGCGCTCGAAGACGCGAGCAAGGCTCTCGGGCACCACCATCCAGCCGATGCGCCATCCCGTCATGGAGTAATATTTCGAGAAGCTGTTGATGATGATGGCATCCTGCGAGAAGGACAGCGCCGTCGGCGCAGGCCCGGAATAGGTGAGGCCGTGGTAGATTTCGTCGGAAATGAACCAGCCTGACGTGGCGTCCACCAATCGCCCAAGATCGGCGGCGGAGAGCATGGCCCCCGTGGGATTGGCCGGGCTCGCCAGCAGCAGGGCGCGCGCGCCGCGTTCGCCGAAGGCGCGCGATACATCCTCCGGGTGCAGGCATGAACCGGCTTTCGGCCCGCGCCTGCAAATAGATCGGCTTCAGCCCCAGGACGCGCGCGATCTGGCGGTAACAGGGATAGCCGGGCTGCGGCAGGGCAAGCCCGTCGCCGGGATCGAGCAGCGCCAGAAACGCCAGAACGAACCCCGCCGAGGAGCCCGTCGTGACGACGATCCGCCCCGGCGAAACGTTCACATCGTAGGCTTCGCGGTAATGCCGCGCGATGCGCTCGCGAAGTTCGGGCAGGCCGAGCGCGTCGGTGTAGCCAAGCGCGCTCCGCCCCATCGCGTGCGCGACCGCCTCGCGCACGAGACGCGGCGCGGGCGTGCCCGGCTGACCGACCTCCATATGGATGATGTCTCCGCCGGCAGCCTGGCGCGCGTTCGCCTCCCTCATGACGTCCATGACCACGAAAGCGTCGATCGCGCTTCGCAAGGATGGCGCAAGTGCTCTCGAGGATATCTCTAGCGCGCGCTCGGTCATGAGGTCTCCTTATCGGGCCGCTACGATGCCCTTAGCTTGGGGATTTGCGCCATCCTTTGGAACCGGCCGTCATGTAATCGTCATCCTTACGCCCGAATTACAAAGCCTTGCTTTCGCAAAAGACACGGCTCGCAGGCGGTTTCAGGCAGCGGCATTAGCCGGCGTGGATAAATCAATGGCTGTACCCTACACAAGAGCGCGCTTCGGAGGCGCGCCGAGAAATGAAGTATCGAGTTGTCCCCAGCAAAATCATATCCTGGCTGACGGTTGCCTTCGCCGCGCTCATCTCGATGGCCGCTGCCTGTCACGCAAGCGCGGGCTCAGGAGCTGAGCCTGATCCGTGACGCTGAGACCGAAGCGCTGATCGCTGATTACACGATGCCCATTTTCCGCGCCGCGGGCGTGTCGAGCAACAACATCAAGGTGCATCTGGTCAACGACACGAGCTTCAACGCCTTTGTGGTCGATGGCCGCAACATGTTCATAAATACGGGCGCGATCCTTCTGTCCGAGACGCCCAACCAGGTTATCGGCGTGATCGCGCACGAAACCGGCCACATCACAGGCGGCCACATTACGGGGCTCAGGCAGCAGATCGCCAAGATGCAGACGGCGGCGCTCATGCTCCAGGTCTTGAGCCTTGGCGCGGTGGTCGGCGGCGCCGTAGCGGGAAGCAGCGACACCGCGCAGGCGGGAACGGCCATGATGTTCGGCGGCCAGCAGGTCCTCATGCGCTCCATTCTTTCCTATCGCCGCGCACAGGAGTTCACGGCAGACCGGGCGGGTGTGGAGTTTCTGACGAAGTCCCATCAATCGCCCGCAGGCATGTTGAAGACGTTCCGCTATTTCGCCGATCAGTCTGTCGGCACGCTCAAGGTCGATCCGTACATTCAATCGCATCCCGTCCCGATGGACCGCATCGCGCAGTTGCAGGAAATCGCGGAAAAGAGCCCCTACTTCAATGAAAAGGATCCGCCGCAGCTCCAGCTTCGGCACGATCTCGCCAAGGCGAAAATTTTCGCTTACACCTACAAGAACAATCCGCAGCGCATCCTCAGGCAATACTCAGACAGCAGTCTGCCCGCGCGTTATGCGCGCGCCATCGTGAAATTCCATGGCGGCGGCTATTCGGCCGCGGCTCCGGCGGTCGACGAACTCATAGCCGCAAATCCACAAAACCCCTGGTTTTATGAGCTGAAGGGGACATTTCTTATGGAAAGCGGAGATGCAAGGGATGCCGTCGCCCCATTCCGCAAGGCTGTCTCTCTCGTGCCGAAGTCGGGTTTCATGCGTATCGAGCTTGCCCAAGCGATCCTGGAAAGCGGCAGCGGCACCGCGGACGAGGCGCTTCAGTTGCTCCGTGTCGCCCTTCTCGACGAGGATCAATCCTATCTCGGCTATCGCCTCCAATCGCAAGCTTACGGAAAACTGAAGCGTTATCCGGAGGCCGACCTTTCGGCGGCGTTGGCGAGCTTTCACCAAGGCGATGTCAAAAATGCGAAAATGTTGGCGGAGCGTGCTAAGGATGGCCTGCCGCAGGGGACTCCCGGATGGGTTAAGGCTGATGATATTGTGAACTTCAAAATAGAAAAAGTGCGTGGTTAGGCGCTATAGAACCGGCTAACCCCTTGCGATCGGAATTCCGGAGGAACGATGAAAAGATTAACCAAAGTGGCGGCCGCTCTTTTTATGGCCGCGGGCCTGACCTTCGCCCTGAATGGCGGCGGAGTTCCCGCGATGGCTCAAGCGGATAGCTTCAGCGAAGGGCAGGTGAAGTCGATCGAGAAGGTCGTCAAGGATTACCTGCTCAGCCATCCCGAGATCATGCTCGAAGTGCAGGAGGCATACGAGAAGAAGGTCGAGGCCAAGCGCGGGGAAGCCACGCGCTCTCGCATGCCGGATTTTTATAGCGCCCTTTCCAGCATGAACAGTGAACTGAAGCCCTTTAGCGTGGGCAATGGAGATGTCACCGTTGTCGAGTTCTTCGACTATAATTGCGGCTATTGCCGGCAAACTCTTCCTGAACTTATAAAGCTGATGGACAGCGACAAGAAGATCAAAGTTCAATTCCTGGAATTCCCGATCCTTGCCCCTGGTTCTACGGAGGCTTCGAAAGTTGCCATCGCGGCGGCCAAGCAAGGCAAATATCTTGAGTTCCACAAGGCGATGTTCGCCGCTGGCCGCGCGAATAAAGAGAGCGCGCTTAAGGTTGCCGAGCAGATCGGTCTCGACATGGAGAAGGTGAAGACGGATAGCGCTTCACCCGAAACCGAGGCTCTCATTGCGAAGATCGCGGAAATCGGCAAGCGCGTATTCGTTGATGGAACGCCGACATTCATCATCGGCGACAAAACAAATCCAGGGGCTGCCGACCTTGAACAACTTAAGCAATTGGTAGACGAAACACGCAAAGACGGCTGCAAAGCTTGCGCGGAAGCCACCGCGCCGGCCGGTGTAAAAGACGAAAAAAAATCCTGACGCTTTTTGCGCCGCGTCATAAAAACTGGTAACAGAGAGCCACAGCCGGTTCGTTGTGGCTTGCCGTTTTCGCGGTACGCTGAACGATGCTCGTTTCCAGAAGAGGCATACCCGGCTGCGGGGTGTCTCTTTTTCCAGCGAAAGAACGTCGTGTTAGTGTCAATGAAGCCGATATATATTCTCAATGGCCCTAACCTGAATCTCATTGGCGAGCGCGAGCCTGAGATTTATGGAGCGCGTACGCTTGCCGACATCGAGGAGGGACTTCGGGAGCAGGCGGCCGCGGCGGGGCTCGGAATCGTCTTCCGTCAGACAAATCATGAGGGTGTGCTTGTCGATTGGATACAGGAAGCGCGCCATGCGGCGTCGGGTCTTATCCTGAACGCCGGGGCCTATACCCATACTTCTGTTGCGGTGCTGGACGCATTGCGGGCTCTTCCGCTCCGCTCCCTATTGTAGAGGTCCACCTTAGCAACATCTTTAAGCGTGAAGCCTTCCGGCATCACTCCTATGTCTCGCCCGCCGCTACGGGTGTGATTTGCGGATTTGGAGCTCAAAGCTACCGGCTGGCGCTCGCTGCCATAATCGAGATTGTACAGTCTTCAGCTGCTTCTACTCGGGGTCTTCATGCCTGAACTGGCCAAAAAATCAATGCCTGAACCGGCCCAAAAGAAATCGCCCAACGAGGATCTCATCCGAAGCCTCGCTGAATTGCTGAATGAGACCGGGCTGTCCGAGATCGAGATCGAGGAAAACAATTTGCGGGTGCGCGTGGCGCGTACGATAACGATGCCGACGCATCTCGTGCCGTCCTCCTATGCCGCGCCCGCAACGGCAGGGGTCTCCTCCACGAACTCCAACCTGGAGAACCATCCCGGCGTCGTAACCTCGCCAATGGTTGGGACGGCATACCGCGCTCCCGAGCCGGGCGCTCCATTCTTCGTTGAGGTCGGTTCCGTGGTCCGCGAGGGCGATACGCTGTTGATCGTCGAGGCCATGAAGACCATGAACCAGATTTCCGCGCCCAGGGCAGGCACGGTCAAGCGCGTCCTCGTGGAAAATGGTCAGCCTGTCGAGTACGGGGAACCCCTCATGATAATCGAATAGGCGCGGCCATGTTCGATAAGATCCTTATCGCCAACCGCGGAGAGATCGCTCTTCGGATTGAGCGCGCCTGCAAAGAGCTGGGCATCGCAACCGTCGCCGTCCATTCCACCGCGGACGCCGATGCCATGCATGTCCGCCTTGCAGACGAGAGTGTTTGCATCGGCCCCCCCGCTGCGAGCGAAAGCTATCTGAACATTCCGCGGCTGCTGGCGGCCTGCGAAATCACGGGCGCGGATGCGTTGCATCCCGGCTATGGTTTCCTGTCCGAGAACGCGCGCTTCGCCGAAATTCTGGAAGAGCACGGCGTTACGTTTATCGGGCCCACCCCCGAGCATATCAGGCTCATGGGCGACAAGATCCAGGCGAAAGAGACGGCAAAAAAACTCGGCATCCCCGTCGTTCCCGGCTCTGGGGGTGCAGTCACGACCGATGAGGAAGCCGCCAGAATAGCGCGTGATATCGGCTATCCGGTCCTGGTAAAGGCGGCGGCAGGCGGCGGCGGACGCGGGATGAAGGTCGCCCGAACGCCGGAGGATTTGTCGATCGCGCTGTCGACGGCGCGAGCGGAATCCAAGGCGGCTTTCGGCGACGACGCGCTTTATCTCGAACGCTATCTGATGCGGCCCCGCCATATCGAGGTTCAGGTGATCGGCGATGGCAAAGGCAACGCCGTTCATCTCGGCGAACGCGATTGCTCCCTGCAACGCCGCCACCAGAAGATTATGGAGGAGACGCCTTCCCCCGCTTTGAATGAAGCGCAGCGCCGCGAGATTGGCGCGACCGTCGCCAAGGCTATGCGCGATTTGAATTACCGCAACGCCGGCACTGTCGAGTTCCTCTATGAAGACGGGGAATTTTTCTTCATAGAAATGAACACGCGGCTCCAGGTTGAGCATCCGGTGACCGAGATGGTTACCGGTATCGATCTTGTGATCGAGCAAATCCAGATCGCGGCGGGCGCAGCCTTGAGCTTCAAACAAGAAGATGTCCGCTTCGATGGACACGCCATCGAGTGCCGCATCAACGCGGAAAACCCGACGACCTTCCGCCCCTCGCCCGGAAAGATCTCCTATTTCCATCCGCCCGGCGGGCTTGGCGTGCGCGTGGATTCCGGCGTCTACGCGGGCTACACGATCCCCGCTTATTACGACAGCCTGATCGGAAAGCTGATCGTGCACGGCAAGAACCGCAATGAGTGCCTCATGCGGCTGCGGAGGGCGCTGGGCGAGTTTGTCATCGACGGGATCGAGACGACGATTCCGCTGTTCTCTTCGCTGATTCAGCAGCCAGATATCGTTGATGGACTTTATGACATCCACTGGCTCGAAAATTATCTCCAAAAGCATTAGATTAGGATTAATCGACAACCACAGAAGGCAAGCCCGCCGAAGATGGGATCGCCCTCCAGCCTCACGATTGAAATCACGCCCCAGGTGCTGCTTAAAGCCTATGCCTGTGGCATCTTCCCAATGGCCGAAAGCGCCGGCGATCCGACCCTCTATTGGATCGAGCCCGAGCGCCGGGGCATTTTATCGCTCGATAACGTGCACGTTCCCAAGCGGCTTGCGCGCGTCATCAGGCAAGAGAAGTTCGAGGTCCGCGTCGACAGCGACTATGACGGCGTCATCGCCGGTTGCGCATCCGCGCGCGCCGGCCGCCGCACGACCTGGATCAACAAGCGCATCCGCGAACTCTACGCCGAACTCTTCGAAATGGGGTTTTGCCACACCATAGAGAGCTGGCGGGACGGCAAGCTTGTCGGCGGGTTGTACGGGGTGTCGCTAGGGCGAGCCTTCTTCGGCGAGAGCATGTTCTCTTACGAAACGGACGCCAGCAAGGTTGCGCTCATCTACCTCGTGGCGCGGCTCAGGCACGGCGGCTTTTGCCTGCTCGATACGCAATTCGTCACCGACCACTTGCGGCAATTCGGCGCACAGGAAATCAGCCGCGCCGCTTTTCACCGCCGCCTGGAGCAGGCCCTTCAAGGCCTCGGCGAATTCGGGCGTCTGCCGAGCGACGAGTTCTGCCTCAGGCATTTTGCAACTGGTCAGCCAGACATCGAAGGTCGGGTGCTCGACGGCGTGAACGCCGGGGCTTTCCGCGAAGGTCCAGCCCGTAAAGATGCGGCGGGTCGAGCCGTCCAACAGGATCTCGTCAACCTCTATAAAGGCGCTCGTCAGCGGCGTTTCCGTTGCAGGACGCGTGTAGCAGGCCCTTGCCGTTACCTTGAGCGCGCCGAACGTCACGGTTTGCCCCATCTTGATCTCGAGTGGGGAAACGCGGCCCGTAACTTTGTCGAGCGCGGCAAGCGCGGCGATCGCATTTGGTATGTGCTCCGCGTGAGCGGAGAGGAAACCGCCAGGCAGCGCCGCGATGAACGCGATTAGAATTGAAAGTACAAGCTTTCGCGCATTCATGGCGCATTCCGATAACGTCGTTGAGTTGGGGGCACTGGCTGGACCCTAGCCGCCGAAAATCAATGCCACAAGCTTTTTGACTAACTGAGGCAAGGCATGCTGCGATATGGAGCGGCTTATGCGGCAAAAGTCTGGCGGAGCGTGAAAAGGAAACCCGCGCGCAACTCTGTAACGGAGCGTTCAGCGCCTGTTTAGCCGCGATGAAAAAGGCGGCCGACAGCGCGCAATCAACAGGCTTCGTTCATCGCATTCCGAAGCTTCCGTATTGCGCCGCCAGGCTCGACCGTGTCTCCTTTCATGGTCCGGAACGTGATCGAGTAACGCAGTTTCGCGACCGCAGGAATGCTGTGTTCCCAGTCCGAACGGGCCGGTCCCCTGAGAACGTAGGCCGAGCGCGGGTCCAGAATAATCGAGGCGCGATCCCATTTCTGGCCGATCTTCCGCCGGAACCGGAATGTGCACCGGGAGGCGAGCGAAACGCCGATGACCTCCCCGAAGATTGAGCGATCCCTGTGCCAGCCGATCGCTGCGCCGGGCGAATACTCTGTGATCATGGCGTGCTCGATTTGCGCCGATGCTATTCCTGCGGCCTGCGCGGCACGCTCACGAACAGGAAGCAGGAAAGCTGGGATTTCGGCGGCGCGTTTGAGCCTGCTGTCGTTGAAGTCGTATTGCCAGCCGAAGGAAACGACACGGCGGTTTCCCAAATATCCTCTGAATTCGAAGGGCTTGAACTCTAGCCCGGAGATGCCCCCTAAAAGAGCGGTTTCCTCCGGCTCCGATATGAGGTCCGGCCAGTAGTGAAAGCCTTGGGGCATCAACATGCCGGATCAACCGCGCGATGATTTGGCGGTTCCCCTCGAGCTATGCAAACATTTTCGGATCCGCCAACGAACGCCTCTGTGTTTGGTGCTCCCTTCCGGCAAACACGCACGCGGCCGTGCGCGGGAGCGGCCTTCAAGATCTCCGAACTCAATACCGGAGAACCGTTATGCACCCCGTGCGCGATCTGGTCTCAGCCCGGAGCTCTTGCCTGCCCCGGGCAATCCCATTCTCTAAGCGCCGTTCGAGTGCTGCAAAGCCTCACGCAGCGGCGCAAGCTGCGCTTCAAGCAGGCGTGCGCGCCCGATTGAGCTTTTGTAAAGCGGCTGCCGCACCTGGTTCACGCTTGCGGTTCGCACCTGCCGTTCCGTTTTGTGGAAGTCGAGGCAACGCGCGTCCCATTCGAGGCCGCAATGGCCAACGATGCTCCGGGCCTGCCCCTCGAGGTCGCCCACCAGTTCCTCGTATTGCACCTCGAGCATGACGCCCTTCGGCAGAACCTTGCGCCAATGCGCCATCAGTGCGTCATAGGCGCGGTAATACCGCCCGAGCTCACCCAGGTCATAGCTATAGGGATGCCCAGCGAGGAACAATTTTGAGAAGCAGGAGAAGCAGGTGTCCACCGGGTCGCGGCGAGCGTGAATGATCCGGGCGTTCGGCAGCGCGAGATGGATAAGCCCTACGAAGCGATAATTTTCCAGCATTTTGTCGCTGATGCGTTCAGCTGCCGGCGCGAGGCTGTTCACCTGCCTGACATAGCCTGCTCCGATTTGACGCAAGTGTTCGCCCGAGAGAAAGGGCACGGCGTCCGGGAACCGGACTCCGCTCTCGCCATGGCCGCGAAACTCCGCCAAAGTTTTCCCAAAGAAGTTTATTTCGCCCGCGCCGAACACCGCGGGATGACTGGCGAGGATCTGCTCGATAAGCGTGCTGCCGGAGCGCGGCATGCCGACAATGAACACAGGGGCTAAGGACGGATCGCCGAAGCCCGCTTTCGACCGCATCAAATCATCGGTGAACAGGTTCCGGGTTCGCTCCATTTCGCCGAGCCAGGGGACCTCGTCATAGGCCGTCTGCTTCCGTTTCAAAGCGGCGCCGGCGAGGAGGTGCTCGAATGACCGCTCCTGGTCGCTTTTCGCGAACGCTGTGCCCAGGGCGAAATGCAAATAGACCTGCTCCTGAGGATCGAGCGACGTCATGTCTTGCGCCAATTTCTCCATGACTTCGATAAGCGGCTCGCCGGGCGCGAGCCGGCAAGTTTCTGTCAGCGTGTGATAAAGCCGCGCGCACCCAGGACTGAGCGCGATCGCCTGCCGGATGGCGCTTTCTGCTTCATCGAACCGCCCAAGCTCGCTCAAGAGGACCGCGCGATTGGCATAAGCGCCGGGCGAAGCAGGTGCCAAGGCCAGCGCTCTGTCGATGCTCGCAAGCCCCTCTTCCGGGCGTCCGAGTTCGGCGAGCGTCGAACCTCGATTATTTAAGATCTCAGCGCTTTCTGGCTCGAGCAGCAGCGCCTGATCAAAACATTGAAGCGCCTCCTCTTGTCGCATGAGGGCTTTCAAGGCATTGCCTCGACTGCACAGCGCTTTGACATAGTTTGGCGAAAGAGCCAGCGCTTTGTCGAAGCTCGCCAGAGCCTCGTCCAGGCGATCGAGTGCCATGAGCGCGGCACCGCGATTGTTGTAGGCGTTCGCATAGTCGGGCCTGAGCGCCAGCGCCTTATCGTAACTTGCCACCGCCTCGTCCACGCGCTTCAGATCCACAAGCGCAACGCCGCGATTGTTGTAAGCTTCCGCGTAATCGGGTTTGAACGCCAGCGCCTTATCGTAACTTGCTACTGCCTCGCTCAGGCGCTTAAGATCCACAAGCGCGATGCCGCGATTGTTGTAAGCTTCCGCGTAATCGGGTTTGAGCGCCAACGCCTTGTCATAGCTGTCCACCGCCTCCTGAAAGAGCTGGAGCTCCACCAGCGCCAGTCCCCGGTTGTTGTGAGCGCGCGCATGGTCGGGTTTGAGCCTCAGCGCTTTGTCGTAACAGGCTAGAGCCTCGTCCGGCCGCTTGAGCTCCATAAGAGCGCTGCCGCGGTTGTTATAGGCTGACGCCACGTTGGGATCGATCTTGAGAGCTCTCCCAAGCAGTTCAACCGCCGCTCCAAAATTTCCGGTCTGCGCCTCAAGCGTGCCAAGCAAGTTGAGCGCGTCGAAATGCTTGGGGTGCTTCTTAAGCACCAGCCCATAAATCTCTTTGGCTCTAGCAAGTTCGCCTTGATTTTGTAACGCCAAGCCTTGCTGCAGCATAGAATTAGGATCGATCATGCCTTTACGAGAAGTCGGCCTTGAAAGAGAGAGACGAATATTTTTCGCCATTTATAAAGCCTTTGACGCCGTGTTCAGGTGAGCGAAGGCAGCTTACTCGAGATTCCCGTAAAAATTGTATTCAATGCGCTACACAAGCAGATTTATGTCGAGCCGTCTCGGGCGGCCGTTTGAGAAAGGCGGCGAAGGTCTTCACCCATCCGATGTAAGCCTTCGCGCCTTTTCTGCGAAATGGGGCGCACGTCATGCCCTCGATCATGCGCCGGGCGAAGCGGGCTGACACATACGCACTATCGTGTCGTGAATGAGACTGACGCCCTTCATTCCCAATCGGAGCTACCCGCTTGCCTTGACAGTTCTGAAGCAAAACTACACGCCAAGCAGCCGCCTGCCGCGAGAGCGGTGCCAACCCGGCTGATGGCAATTGCCGCACTTTTCTGCATCTTTTAGCGGCAGCGGCAATGACACCGCCATGTGCTTCGTCTGGCAGAAACCAGCGAGACTTCAAGCCACGTTTCGTGGACCAACTGATCCGGGTGCTAATAGCTGGAACCCAAACGCAAGTGGCTGCGATTGCGGCTGTGACCGCCGCCATATCCCCAACGCCAGTGATTTTCGCTGGACCCCCAGCGCCAGTTGCCGCCGCCGTTGGACCCCCAATGCCCACGCTCACCGCCGCTGCTTCCCCCCTGCCACTGACCGCCATTGCCGGGCCCGCCGTGCTGCCCACCCCCACCGCCACCGCTCGACCCGCCATGAGCAACCTGGACAGTATAGTCCGCCGTTCCATTTCCGGCGTCGGAACTCTGAGAGGAAAGCGGGGCCGCATAAGCGGACAACCCAAAGCCCACGCCGGATGCAACGGCGATCGCAAGCACATATTTCTTCATGAACTCGACCCTGATTTTGGACATCCATCCACAAGAATGGAGATGGCTATTCATTTCAATGAAATTCCGGGTCACAAAAAAGCGATCCAGCTGAGCAATCACACTCGCGGAATTGCGCAGGTTGCAGCAGTAGGTCCCGTTACTTTTATAGACTTTTATCTGATGGGTTTCCTTGAAGCTGGCCAAACGAAAATAATAGGGGCAGCCTTATGGCCGCCCCATTAACCGAACGCCGTCGAGAACTGTTCGACCGCCAAAGTGATATTACCAGCGGCGATAGACCCGGTGTCCACGCCATCCATAGCCGCGCCAGCCGTAACCACGCCACCCATAGCCGCGCCAGTAGGGACGCCGCCAGCCATAACCGCCCCAGGCGCCATAGACCCGCGGACGCCATCCATAGCCGCGCCAGCCGTAACCACGCCAGTAAGGACGGCGCCAGCCATAACCGCGCCAGCCGCCATACCAGCCGCGACGATGCCAGCCATAGCCGCGATGCACCCAGTAGACCTTCTGCGCCGCGCTCTGTTGCGCGACCTCGGTTTGCACGGCGGTTGTGTTGGATGCCAGAGGAGCCGCCTGAACGGATAACCCGAACAGAGCGCTGAATGCGATAACAATCGCAATCACATATTTCTTCATCGACTTGAACCTGATTGAACGCTCCTTTCCTCGGCAGCGGGATTATAGAGTTCATGCCCGGGGAAATCCAGCCCTTTCAACCCATTACACAAGGTTGGTTACACTTTCTTAGAAGTTCGCCAGCTTGGAGGCATGACATCGTCGCCGTGCGCTGGTAGAGGCGGGCTTCGAGCCAAAGAAAGGCCGTGACATGAGTAAATCGGGAAGCGGAAGCATTTTCGCGAGGCGCTGCGCGCCTGTTTTTGTGATCGCTATGTTGGCGCTGCAACTCACTTCACCGGCTGTGGCAGCGGCGCAACTGAAGCTGCATACGGATCAGCAGATGATCGAGGAACTGCTCGAACCGGGCGACCTCGACATCGCAAACCCCAATGCCGTGTTCGAAGCCGTATTTCGAAGCCCTGCCCCCGAAAGTCACAGTCTATCCTACGGAGAGCTATTACTATTTCACATTTCCCTACAAAGGCATCATCTATGCAG
This sequence comes from uncultured Alphaproteobacteria bacterium, assembly GCA_963833565.1. Classification (GTDB taxonomy): domain Bacteria; phylum Pseudomonadota; class Alphaproteobacteria; order Rhizobiales; family Rhodomicrobiaceae; genus Rhodomicrobium. The sequence goes on along the minus strand of CAWHYO010000025.1, from coordinate 17,882 downwards.
GGAATTTGAGATTCGACGCCTGGGATCAGTTCGACGGCAAGGTTCATTTCGCCTATTTTCCGGAATATGCCTACTGGAGGAAGCCGCTCGATCCCCTGTACAAAAAGCTGGGGCCCAGCGACGGCGTTCAGGTCGCCCAACTCGACAAGTTCCACTACAGGATCGCCTTCAAGGGCAAGACGGTCGATTTCGAAATACCGGATCTGTCGAAAGTGAAGCCCGCACCGGGCATGGTTCGCGAAGACGAAACCTATATCGGTCCGATCTGGGATAAATCGGGCATCCAGTTCTTTCTGGTCTTCAATAAGGCGGCAAGAACGTTCCTGTATCTCTTGAACGACAACCCGAAGATGGACCAGTATCAGCCGTCGCAGTTTTCACCTGACGTGACTGTTGGCCTGCGGACGAGCTTTGCCTTCTACAAGGATAAGATGGCGGACCGGCACATTCTCATCGGCGCCTTCGCCGGCAACACTCAGCTGAACAACTACTTCGACGGCCCCTTCGACCAGCTTCCCGACAACTTCATTGAAGGCGATACGCTCATCGATGCGCTGCTTTCCATCGACCCGTCGATGAAGGGGAAAGTGGACCGTTACGGCTCCGAGCCCAGCGGCGAGGTGCGCTACGCCATCACGACATATAGGTACTATGGAGCCGTCGAGGACCTGAAGCCGATCGTCGACTGCGCCGGCAAGGAAACGGACCCTGCCCAGTATTATGCCTGCTTCAACGTAAAGCAGGACGGCGAGGAGGAGCCGGGGAAAGCTCCTGCGCCGGAAAATGCCACGCCTCAAAAACCCTGATTAGCTCAATACGGGCCGATCAAATGACCCGAGGCTGTAGCCGTGCAGCCTTTTTGGACAGCCGTGAACGTGACGGTCACCATCGAGGATGCAAGCTTGGCGGGGACCGTTGTTATTGTCGCCGGCGAAACCGAGAATGACGTTATCGGACTTGGGTCAACAGTGGAGGTATATAATCCTCCGGAGTCGACGCCGCTAGCCGCGATGGAAGTTGCTCCATTGAGCAGGCCTGTTGCTGTGTTTGGCACCCATTGCTGCGCTGTGAGTTCTCCCATAGGAAACCACATGAGCTTGTCATGTGCAGGGTCGTTGTTTGGCAAACCTTTAGGCGCAAACATCACTTGAGCCACCAATTGACCGACCTTGAAGGCGGTGCAATTAGCAGCCGGTGTCGCCGTGTTAACGAACATGTCGCCCTGCCAGATGAAATGCCCCGACGGGGTCGTGAGGGTGGCGGCGTTGGCAGCGCCGCCAATCGCAAGGATGGCGGCGGCAGCGGCGAAGGTCTTCTTCATCATTTGCTTCCAATCGGCTTAAAGAAATTCAAGTTAGGTGCTTACTCGAATCGATACTGGTGCGAAAGTATATAACTAAAATATTCTTAGCGCGGCGGCGTTCCTATCGATTTACACAGATTTGTTTATATCGAATATGCGTCGCGCGGCGATCGGCCCGCGGTTGCTTCTAGCTGTCCACCTGAGGTTGCTCCCTCCAGGAGAAGGTGCACTCAATCAGGCTGGCGAATGAGGCGTGAACTTGCCTCCGGCTTTACTAGCGGCAAAGCTTTGATCTGTTTTGTCACATCGCGTCGCGATGCGCTTGAACTCCTTGAGTCTGCAGAAGAAGTTTTCGATCAAGTGACGCCATTTATAGATTTCGGCGTCGATATCGAGCGGTTTTGAGCGGCGTGGCTGCTGGGAGATGACGATCCTCGCCCCGCGCTCATTGAGGGTTTCGATAATCCAATCCGAGTCAAAGGCTTTATCCGCAATCAGCCCGCCGAAATGGATGCCTTCGATGAGAGGCTCAACACCCACGGTGTCGAAACGATGGCCTGGAAGCAGTTCGAAACGCACCAGATTGCCCAACGCATCGGTGAGAGCCAGGATTTTTGTCGTCATGCCACCCTTTGACTTTCCTATGGCCTGGAATTAAGTCCCCCTTTTGCGCCCTGGCCGTGCCGGTGAACTTTGACGATGGTTGCGTCAACCATGCCGTATTCCATGTCCGCATCGTCTGAGACGGCGTCGAATATCCGTTTGAATACATCAGCTTTCACCCAATGCCGGAACCGTTTGGAGACGGTGTTCCAGTTGCCGGAATACGCCGGCAAATCCCGCCAAGGCGCGCCCGTGCGATCAATCCACAGAATAGCCTTCGTCAAAGAGCCGGGCGTCCCCACCAGTCCGGCCAGGATCGGTCTTCTTGCCAAGACAATGCGGTTCAATCTAGCGCAGTCCAACCCGCGCGATTGCTTGCTTCTCGCGGATGCGTGCGATCAGCTTCTCGACCTCCGGGAGGATGTTGCGCACCACAACGGCGACACCTTCAGGCGTCGGGTGGAGGCCATCCGCCAGATTAAGCGAGCGGACGGTCGCCACATCCTTGAGAAAGAACGGATAAAGCAGCGCGTCATATTTGGCCGCGAGCCGGGGATACATCGCGCGGAAAGCATCGTCGTAGTCCTTCCCCCAATTGCGGGGCGCTTCCATGCCGGCGACGAGCAACTCGATGTGCTTCTCCTTCAGTGTCTTCAGGATTTCATCGAGCGATGGTTCCGTGACCTTTGGATCGATGCCGCGCAAGGTGTCGTTCGCGCCAAACTCCACGATTGCGCCATCGACCTTCTCGTTGAGGCTCCAGTCGAGCCGCGCAAGCCCATCCGCGGCTGTGTCGCCGGAAACGCCCGAATTCACAACGCGCACGGAATAACCCTTATCCCTTAGCGCCGCCTCCAGCTGCGCCGGGAATGCCTTGTCGAGCGGAATTTGATAGCCCGCCATCAGGCTGTCGCCGAACGAGAGGATCACGATCTCTTGTTTGTCCTGCGTCGCTTCGGCTCGCGCGGGCGCGTTCGCAACATAGAATGTTACAATCGCTGCCGTCGCAAAAACGAGAAACCGGGTCCATATCAGGCCGGGCAACGCAATCTCCAGACGGTGACTCATTTGCAGGTTCCCTCAGTTTCCGTAAGCCACGAAGCAGGGATCGCATCCAGGCGCGCTTCCCCGGTCATCGATCTAAAGGGCGTGACGCTCACTCTCAAGAGCAGGGCGGGGCCTGTGGAGATCTTGCGCGGCATCGATCTTGCTGTGCCCGAGGGGCAATCGGTTGCCTTGGTTGGGCCGAGCGGCTCAGGCAAATCCTCGCTCCTGATGGTGATGACGGGGCTCGAAAGCGCAACATCGGGGCAGGTGACTATCGCGGGGCAGGACTTCACGAGGCTGAGCGAGGACGAACTCGCGGAGGTGCGAGGCCGCTCTATCGGCATTGTGTTTCAGTCCTTTCACCTTATCCCAACCATGACTGCGATCGAGAATGTGGCGCTGCCTCTTGAGTTTGTGAACCGGCCGGACGCCTTCGAACGCGCCGAGGCTGCGCTCGCCGATGTCGGACTGTCCGCGCGGCATCATCACGTTCCGGGCGAATTGTCAGGCGGCGAGCAGCAGCGCGTTGCGCTTGCGCGAGCGCTCGCCGCGCAGCCCAAAATCCTGTTCGCCGACGAGCCGACCGGAAACCTCGACGGCGAAACCGGCGCGCAGATCATGGATCTCATTTTCGCGCTGCATCGACGGACGGGGACGACACTCATTCTTATTACGCACGATGCCGAACTCGCGCGCCGCTGCGAGCGCGTCGTCGCCATGAAGGACGGGCGCATCGTGCGCTCGATCCACGAGTCAGCCTACGCATGACCGCCGCTACCGAAACCACGGCGGAGAGGCGCCCACGCGTCTTCCGTCTGCCGCTCGCGCTTCGCCTGGCGCTGCGGGATTTGCGCGGCGGATTCGCGGGCTTCACGATCTTCCTGATCTGCATCGCGCTCGGCACCGGAGCCATTGGCGCGATCAACAGCCTGTCGGACGCGATCCAGGATGCACTCGCCCGCGAGGGCACGGTGCTGCTTGGCGGCGATGTCGAGGCAACGCTCGTGCACCGGCAGGCGAATGCGGACGAACTGGCCTATTTCAAGTCGTTCGGCGAGGTGAGCGAGGTTGCGACCATGCGCGCAATGGCGCGCAAGCCCGACGGCAGCGCGCAGGCGCTTGTCGATCTGAAGGCGGTGGATGACGCCTATCCGCTTTACGGTGCGGTGACGTTCGAGGAAGGCGGCGGGCTTGCTGCGGTGAGACAAGGCGGCCTCGCCGTTGATCGAAGCATTCTCGACCAGTTGCAGGTGAATGTCGGCGACAGCATTTCGGTCGGCAACGCGTCCCTTCCCGTCGAAGCCGTCCTGGAGCAGGAGCCGGACCGCCTCGCCGCCGGACCCGCTTTTGGCGCGCGCATCCTGCTCTCGCCGGAAACTCTAAAGAAGACGGGCCTCATCGAACCCGGCAGCCTCGTTCGCTGGGCCTACCGCATCAAGACGGGAACAGCCGCTCCGCCGGATTTCAAAAGAAACCTCGCGGCGCAGTTCCCCGAAGCCGGGTTTCTCGTGCGCGACAGCTCCGACCCCTCGCCCGGCGTGAAAAGCACGCTTAAACGATTGACGGAATTTCTGACGCTGGTCGGCTTGACTGCGATGCTGACGGGCGGGATCGGCGTGGCGAACGCGGTTGCGGCCTTCGTTGAAAGACGCCGCATGACCATCGCCATTTACAAGTCGCTCGGGGCCACGCACCGCACCATCTTCCGCGTCTTCTTCATCGAGATCGGCCTTCTCGCGCTCCTCGGCATCCTGATCGGCTTTGCAATTGCAGCGGGCGTGCCATGGCTGATCGCGAGCCTGATGGCCGGTTTCGTGCCAGTCGCCATCGAGCCGGGGCTGCAGGGCCAAGCCCTCGCGCTTGCGGCCCTGTTCGGTCTGCTTTCCGCGCTTCCCTTCATTCTCTGGCCGTTGGGACGGGCGCAGCAAGTGCGCGCCGCCGAACTTTTTCGCGGCGCTGGGGAAAATGGCCGCCTGCCCCCGGCCTTCTATTGGATTTCATCGCTTTTGATTGTCGCGCTGCTGGCGCTCGTCGCCGTGTCGCTTGCGCGCGAGCAGCGCATCGCCGCTTTGACATGCGCGGCTCTTTGCGGGGTCTTCGCGCTATTCTGGAGCGCTGGCGCAGGTATTCGCCGTCTGGCGGCGGCGGCGAAGCGTCCCAAGCGGCCCGAGTTGGCGCTCGCGCTGGCGAACATCGGCGGACCAGCCAGTCTCTCGCGGACAATCGCGCTTTCGCTTGGCGCGGGGCTCACACTTCTCACAGCGGTGTCGCTTGTCGATGCGTCCCTTTCGGATGAACTGCAAACGCGGCTGCCAGAACGCGCGCCGAGCTATTTCTTCATCGGGATACCGAAACGCGAGCTTTCGGCCTTCGAGGATCTGCTGAGCGCGAAGGCTCCAGGCGCCCGGATCACGACGGCGCCGATGCTGCGCGGCCGGCTCATGGCGCTTCGCGGCGTGCCCGCCGATCAGATCAAAGCCTCATCTTCGGCCGAGTGGGTTCTGACCGGCGACCGGGGCATCACCTATTCGGAGATGCTGCCTTCCGGCTCGCAAATCACGGAGGGTGCGTGGTGGCCAGCCGATTACGAAGGCGAGCCGCTTGTCTCCTTCGAAGCAGATATTGCAAAGGCTCTCGGCCTCAAGATCGGGGATAACGTAACCGTCAGCGTTCTAGGCCGGAGCCTCACCGCCAAAATCGCGAATTTCCGCAAGGTGAGATGGGGCTCGATCGACATCAACTTCGTGATGATTTTCTCCCCGAACGCGCTGCGGCAAGCGCCTTTCACCCACCTCGCGACGCTCACCTGGCCGGAGGGCCAGCAGCCGGACACGAAAGCGGAAGCCAGCGTCATGAAGGCAATCGGCACGGCATACCCAGTCGTCTCGGCCATCCGCGTTCGCGACGCCTTGAATGCGATAAACGGCATATTCGAGAAGGTCATGCGCGCGGTGAGAATTGCCGGCAGTGTGACGCTCATCATGGGCGCGCTGGTCGTGGCGGGCGCCCTGATCACGGCTCATCGGCGTCGCATCTACGAAGCGGTCGTGCTCCGGACGCTCGGCGCAGCCAAGCGCCGCATTATTATGGCGCACATGCTTGAGTACCTGACGCTGGCGCTAAGTCTCTCGATTGTCGCTGCGTCGCTTGGGCTTATCGCCGCATACCTAATCGTCAAATATGTGATGGGCTTAAGCTTCAGCTTGTCTTTCTATGCCCTATTGCAGCCCTCCATCATTGAGACCATATTCGTGACGGCGCTGGGGGCGCTCGGAACTTTAAGGGTTCTGTCAGCGAAACCGGCGCACTATCTGCGTTCCGAGTGAACGTCTTGATGGCGACGAAGGGCAGGCCGCCTGACAAAGACAGGCTTTGCTCCAGGCCGTTCAGGGCTTAAACCTGGAAGACCTTTTGCGCAGACCTTGGGTAACGAAGTCAGGGACCAAATAGACAATGGCAGACTACCAAAGCTCTCGAGCGTATAACGCGCGCGCTCGTTCCGGCGCAGATGCCTTCGCGCTAGACGAAGGCCTGCGCGCGTACATGATACGCGTTTATAACTACATGGGCATCGGCCTCGTGCTCACGGGCGTCGTAGCCTATGCGTTCTTCACGATGGCGGTTACGGGAGACCCGTCGCAGGCGGTTGCGAAGCTGCCGAACGGCTTGATGCTCACCGCGCTCGGCAAGGCCATCTACGTTAGCTGGCTCAGATGGGTCATCGCCTTCTCACCGCTCGTGATCGTGTTCGTCTTCGCGGCGCGTGTGAATCAGATGAGTTCGTCCACGGCGCAAGCGGTGTTCTGGGCGTTTGCCGCGTTGATGGGACTTTCGCTTTCGAGCATTTTCGTCATATACACCGGTGCCTCGATCGCGCGGATCTTCTTCATCACCGCTGCCACCTTCGGCACCGTAAGCCTATACGGCTATACGACGAAACGCGATCTCACGCAGTTGGGCTCATTCCTCATGATGGGCGTGATCGGCATCGTGATTGCGAGCATCGTGAACGCGTTCCTTGGCTCGACCGGCCTGCAGTTCGCGATCTCGGTTCTGGCTGTGCTGATCTTCACGGGCTTGACCGCCTATGACACGCAGCAATTGAAGAGCACCTACTATTCAAACGCGAGCGGTGGGGAAGAGGCCCTTGGCAGAAGCGCGATCATGGGCGCGCTCAGCCTCTATCTCGACTTCATCAACATCTTCATCGCGCTGCTCCAGCTTTTCGGCGACAGGCGATAGAGATAGACAGCGACAGGTTAGCAAAGGCCCCGGCGACGGGGCCTTTTCTTTTGGCTATCGAGATGAGACTGTGGAAACTCTTGGATAACTCGCGGCCAGCTTCGAACCTGAGCTTGACCATCGGCTGCGGCCCCTCAGGCTTTCACCACAGACAATTTGCGGTCGAGGACGCCCAGCACTTTCGCGAGGTCGTGGCCGCGCTTCAGGATAAGGCCCGTCATAGCGACGACGCTGTAGGCGCCTTGCCGCTTCGTCAGCTTGGGGTCTTTCTCGATGCGATAGAGCGGCCGCTCGGCGCTGCGCCGGAAAATTGAAAAAACAGCTTTGTCTTTCAAGAAATCAATCGAGTAATCGCGCCATTCGCCCGCCGCGACTTTTGCGCCGTACACAGAGAAAATTGCGTTGAGTTCATGTCGGGAGAAACTTGTGAGGGGGAGGAGCCCGGCAGGCGTTTGTGGGAGGATTGCAAGCCCGCCCGCCGGGCCGAATGCGCTAGGTAGAGTATCGGTCATTTGCCCTCCTAAGCCATTGTCAACAATCCTTCATAATTGCCCTCCCCAAAACAAGTCGCAAGGGAAAACAAAGCGCAGGCTGCACCAAAGCCGGGCCTGGCAAAGCGCCATATGCAAAGACGGTAAACGCCCGGAACTCACCGCTTTTTGTGACGCATCTGCGACGAAAAACTTCGAAGAGCGCAGCCCTCGCGACGCGACTTTCTCTGCGTCAAAATCGCCCGCCGCTGCCTTAAATCCGCGCTAAATGCAATATCTTGTTCGCTAAGCGCCTTTGAAGCCGCGCCTTGAACCACAGGCGCTTGCGCGGTCCTATGCGCTCCCCTATATGATCACCAATTCGAGATAAGCATCTCGGCGCGGGACGAAGTCTATTAAGTAAAACGGGGTCGCTGGCGGCACTCAGCTTTACGTCTCGCAGCTAGATGAGCAGCACGAGGTTCTGAACTATGTCGAAAGTGATTGGCATTGACCTGGGCACGACCAATTCTTGCGTGGCCGTGATGGAGGGAAGCCACCCAAAGGTGATCGAGAACGCGGAGGGCGCGCGGACAACGCCATCCATGGTTGCCTTCACAAACGACGGCGAGCGCCTGATCGGGTTGCCGGCGAAGCGCCAGTCCGTCACAAATCCGGAAAACACGTTTTTTGCGATCAAGCGTCTCATCGGCCGCCGATTTGAAGACGAGATGGTCAAGAAAGACATGAGCCTCGTCCCTTATAAGATCGTCCGCGGCGACAACGGCGACGCCTGGGTCGAAAGCAACGGCAAGAAGTATTCTCCTTCTCAAATCTCCGCTTTCATCCTGCAAAAGATGAAGGAGACTGCGGAAGCTTATCTCGGTGAGAAGGTCGAGAAGGCAGTTATCACCGTCCCGGCATACTTCAACGACGCTCAGCGCCAAGCCACGAAGGATGCCGGCAGGATCGCGGGTCTCGAAGTTCTGCGCATCATCAATGAGCCGACGGCAGCCGCGCTTTCCTACGGTCTCGACAAGAAAAAAGATTCCAAGACGATCGCGGTCTATGACCTCGGTGGCGGCACGTTCGATATTTCGGTCCTCGAAATCGGCGACGGCGTCTTCGAGGTGAAGTCGACGAACGGCGACACGTTCCTCGGCGGTGAAGACTTCGATATGCGTCTCGTCGACTATCTGGCGAGCGAGTTCAAGAGAGAGACGGGCATCGATCTGCGCAAGGACAAGCTTGCTCTCCAGCGCCTGAAGGAAGCCTCGGAGAAGGCGAAAATCGAGTTGTCGAGCGCCCAGCAGACCGAGATCAACCTGCCGTTCATCACGGCGGATCAAAGCGGCCCGAAGCATCTCACCATGAAGCTGACGCGCGCAAAGCTCGAAAGCCTCGTCGACGATCTGGTTCAGAAGACAATTGGCCCGTGCGAGGCTGCGCTTCGCGACGCATCGCTGAAGGCGGCCGAGATCGACGAAGTTGTGCTCGTCGGCGGCATGACCCGCATGCCGAAGATCGTGCAGGTCGTGAAGAACTTCTTCGGGAAGGAGCCCCACAAGGGCGTGAACCCGGACGAAGTGGTGGCGATGGGCGCGGCCATTCAGGCCGGCGTGCTTCAGGGCGACGTGAAGGACGTTCTGCTTCTTGACGTGACGCCGCTTTCGCTCGGCATCGAGACGCTGGGCGGTGTCTTCACAAGGCTGATCGACCGTAACACGACGATCCCGACGAAGAAGAGCCAGGTCTTCTCGACCGCCGAGGATAATCAGAACGCGGTGACGATCCGCGTCTTCCAGGGCGAGCGCGAGATGGCTGCGGATAACAAGCTGCTCGGCCAGTTCGACCTCGTCGGCATTCCGCCTTCGCCGCGCGGCGTTCCGCAGATCGAGGTGACGTTCGACATCGACGCCAACGGCATCGTGAACGTGTCGGCTATGGACAAGGCGACGAATAAGGCGCAGTCGATCCGTATCCAGGCATCGGGGGGCCTCAGCGACACCGAAATCGACCGCATGGTCAAGGACGCCGAGACACACGCCGCCACCGACAAGAAGCGCCGCGAGTTGGTCGAAGCCAAGAATCAGGCCGAGGCGCTGGTCCACTCAACAGAGAAGACGCTTTCGGAACTCGGCGACAAGGTTTCCGAGACCGACCGCAAGGCTGTCGAAGCCGCCATGGCCGAACTCAAGACAGCGGCCGCTGGTGAGGATGCAGCTAACATCAGTGCAAAGGCTGATGAGCTTGCGAAAGCCGCCATGAAGCTTGGAGAAGCGCTTTATCGGCAAGCTGGCGGCGGCGGCGCGGAAGCCGGTGGTCAGGCTCCCGGTGGCGGAGCGTCGCATGGCGGCGGCGGTGCTGCTGCCCCGTCCGATGGCGTTGTCGATGCCGAGTTCGAGGAAGTCAAGGACGACGAAGGCAAAAAGAAGTCCGCGTAGAAACGATTTGGAGAGCGCAACGCGCTCTCCCTCTTTTCACGCGCAGGCTAGCCAAAAGCCTGAGTGTACAATAGATTTATACTCGAAAAGCTTAAGCTGATCCTTCAGCCCTGTGAAGCTTCGATGATCGAGGATCTTAAGAACAAACCATGAAGCGCGATTACTACGAGGTGCTCGGACTGAAAAAAGGCGCAGCCGATCACGAAATCAAAAGCGCTTTCCGTAAACTCGCCAAAGAATTCCATCCCGATAGAAATCCGGGAAGTAACACCGCCGAGATCAATTTCAAGGAAGTGAACGAGGCCTACGAGGCCTTGAAAGATCCACAGAAGCGAGCTGCTTACGACCAGTTCGGGCACGCCGCATTTGAAGGCCCTGGCGCAAATGGCGCGGGGTATGGGTTCGGCAACGATTTCACAGCCTCCATGTCCGAGATCTTCGACGATCTTTTTGGCGAGTTCATGGGCGGCCGCCGCAGCCGGGGGCGGAGTTCGAAGGAGCGCGGCTCGGATCTCAAATACAACATGGAGATCACGCTCGGGGAAGCATTCAACGGAAAGACCGCGCAAATCCGGGTTCCTGCCTCCGTGACCTGCGACGCTTGCGGCGGCGCTGGCGCAGAATCGGGATCGAGCCCCATCACCTGCCCGACGTGCCAAGGCTTCGGCAAGGTTCGCGCAAGTCAGGGGTTTTTCACCATCGAACGCACCTGCATGACCTGCCAGGGCCGTGGTGAAATCATCCAGAAGCCCTGCCAGGCCTGCGCGGGCAGCGGCCGGGTCACACGCGAGCGGACCTTGTCGGTAAACATTCCCGCCGGCGTTGAGGATTCGACGCGCATAAGGCTGGCTGGCGAAGGAGAGGCAGGAATTCGCGGCGGCCCCGCTGGCGATCTCTATATTTTCCTCTCGATCCTGCCGGACGAAATCTTTCAGCGGGATGGAGCTGACTTGTTCTGCCGCGTGCCGATCACGATGGCAACGGCAGCCCTGGGCGGACAGGTCGAGGTTCCGACCATCGATGGCGGTCGCGCCCGCGTGAAAATCCCCGAAGGCACCGAGACGGGTAAACAGTTCCGTATGCGCGGCAAAGGGATGCCAGTGCTTCGGTCGAAATTGACAGGCGATCTTTACGTGCAAGTGGAGGTCGAGACGCCGCAGAACCTGACGCGCAGGCAGAAAGAACTTCTCAAAGAGTTCGAGAAGGCCTCCACTGACGCAACGCATCCCGAGAGCGCCAATTTTCTCAGGCAAATCAAAGCGTTTTGGGATAAAGCCAGTAAAGACTGACCTTCACCGCGTAGCCGTCACCGTAGGCCGCGAGCGGCCTACGCGGCCTTTTCCAGCTCTGCCAGCTTCTCGTCGACTCTGCGAATTTCAGCAGCGAGCCCATGGAGGCGGACGAGAAGTTTTTCGGAAATATGCTGAGCCAGCTCCGGGTGCGCTTCCATGACAGTGCGAAATGCATCGCGATGAAAGGCTAGCGCGCGAAGCCGCTCCTGCGCCGTGACAGTCACGTTATTGACTGTCTCGATGAGCATTCCGAGTTCTCCGACGAGCGTGCCAGGCCAAAGATCCTCAATGAGGGCCTCGCCCCCTTCTATTCTGCGGCATCCGGCCTTGCCGGTCATGACGAGGTAGGCGGCGCTTTCGGCCTCTCCTTCGGTGATCAACTTGTCACCGGCTTCGAAGAAGGTCTTTTTGCCCGAGTCGGCGACTGCGCTCAGCAGTTCCTCCGACAATCCGGCAAACAAAGGAACCTGCTGCAAAAGCTCGATTTTTCGGTCGAGCATCGTGGTCACCTGCCCAGTTTGTTAGCGCATTTTTAACTCCTCACAAGAACGAGCATAGATTTGGTTGATTCGAGCGATTTAGCAACTCGGAGTCAGCCACACTTGATGCGCGAAAGCTTCAGGGGATCAGCTTATAACCGCCAGCCTCGGTGATCAGGAGCTCGGCTCGGGATGGGTCGCGCTCGATTTTCTGACGCAAACGATAGATGTGGGTTTCGAGCGTATGGGTCGTGACACCCGCATTGTATCCCCAGACCTCGTGCAGCAGGACGTCGCGCGAAATAACCTTTTCGCCCGCCCTGTAGAGATATTTGAGGATCGACGTCTCCTTCTCAGTCAGTCGAACCTTGCCACCCTTCTTATCGAGCAGCATCTTGGCAGCGGGCCGGAACGAATATTCCCCGATCGTGAAGACGGCCTCTTCGCTGTGCTCGTGCTGGCGCAGCTGAGCGCGAATGCGAGCCAGCAGGACCGCAAAGCGGAATGGCTTCGTGATATAATCGTTTGCGCCAGATTCCAGCCCGAGGATGGTATCGGAGTCGCTATCCTGGCCGGTCAGCATGATGATGGGATGCTTGAACCCATTCTTGCGCAAAAGGCGGCAGGCTTCGCGCCCATCCATGTCGGGAAGCCCGACATCGAGAAGGACAAGATCGGTGTGCTTGCCCTTCACGGCGGCGAAAGCCTGAGCGGCGCTGTGAGCAACATGCGTCTCAAACTCTTCATGGAGAGCGAGTTGCTCCGCCAGCGAAAGCGCAAGGTCTTGATCATCGTCGACAACCAGGATATTGCGCGTGTTGCTCATAATCGACTCCCGTCAAAAGCCTACGCTTCTGATTTAGGACGCAGGTTTGTGAACGCAACGGGTGACCTCGTGCACAATCAGAAATCTACCTCAAAATCGAAAAGAAAAAACGCGAAAACGAAGCCTTGCCCGGCTGATCATGAGGTCGGACGCGGCCACCACCGGCGTCCTGGTCTATAGGAATCTACATTTTTCCGTAGCTCTTGGGAAGGGTGGAGTGCGAGCGCAAAAAAAGGAGGGCGACGGAGCAACTCCATTGGGCGCATGGCCGTGCGTGAAGGTTTACTATCGTCCCGACAGAGTAAGCCGCCCGCGAACGGCGCTCCATGTTGAGCCGATACGGCGGGACTTCGGGTGGTGCGACGCGCCAGACGACCGGAATTACAACCGCAAAGTCACTCTGCCTTATGCGGCGAGTACGGAATCGCTCTGGCGCGACGATCATCTCTACGACGTGATCGCCGTGCTCGACTACAACCTGATGCCGCGTTCCCAAGGCCGGGGAAGCGCGATCTTCCTCCATCTCGCCCGCGCATCGCTTGCGCCGACGGAAGGGTGCATCGCCATGAAGCGCGAGCACCTGCTCCGGCTCCTGGCGACGCTCAAGCCGGACACAGCCATCGCCGCAGGCAAGACCCCGCGATCAGTGCGCGTTGCGCCGCGGATTCGTGTAAAGATCGGCCTCGTGCTTCTCGAGGGCGAGCTTTATGGCGCCGCTCGTCACCTCATGGGTCAGCCGGTCGACGTGGCGGCGGGCCGCTGCGTTGAACTTCAGCATCCCGCTCACAAGCTGCAGGATGGTCGCAGAGATACGGGGACCGCTGTTCGATCATATCGACGTCCCAGCGGCCTCCCAGATCGAAGAGGTGGCCCGTCAGCCGGGCGATTTTCGCGCCCGTTTGATCGAAAAGCGTGTAACTGCCGCTGATGTCGATCCAATCATGCCGCAATGTGTAGAGCCTAGCCTCGCCACCCTCCATCAGGAAAAACGAGAACTGCTCCGGCATAACCGGCCACTTGCGCGCGGAGCGTTCAAGCAGGATGACTTGATCGAGTCCATCGATATGGATGGAATAGGCCGTCACCGGAAAACCGCGCGCGCCCGCCGAAAGCTGGACGCTACGTCCGACCAGCATATCCATGCTGGCGCGCCAGTTCATGGATGGCGTGAAAAGCTTGAGCACAAGACGCTTTTCGCCGGGATTTTCCGATTTCCAAAGCCCTTCGCGGTAGGTGAGGAGCCCGGTCCGCTCGCCGCCTTCGAGAACCTCCCCGATCACGTCCGAATTCCTGCGTGAATTCCCGGGATTTCGCGCGGTGCCGGGAATGGATGAAGAACCCGATCTCGACATCGTGGAGATCGGTCCACCACATATCGACCGTGAATGAGCGCTCCTGTCGCCTTGCCGTTCGCCTTCCCCATGTCGCCCCCTTTGATCGAATCACTGGCGGAAGCTTGCGGTATATCGGCGCATGCGGGCAGGAGAAAGCTTGACAATCCACAACTGGTTTTTGGGGGTTGCCTCTGGCATCCCGCAGAGGTCGAACCATGAACGCAATCGAGCCGGGAAGGCCGGGAACGCGCAAGCATCGCACGACGATGGCTGCGGAGGGATTGACCCGGCTCGCGCTCACCATCGATAGGGGTGACGCTCGGGTGATCTCTCCTTGCGGTAACCGTCCCTTTTTCTGAGCAGTTCGATGCCACCGAACTGTTGAACTCACGGTTCGGCGTGCCATCTTTTTGCCATGGGAGATGATGCGCTTCAGAAGACGTGGCCCCTGAAGCTCGAAGCGGTTTTATACGCGCTGAGCGATCCGGTGAGGCTGCATATCGTGCACAGCTTGGCGAAGCGCGGCGAGCTTGCATGCTTTGCCGCCGTGGCGGGCCTCGACATCGCGAAATCGACCCAATCGCACCATTACCGCATCTTGCGAGAGGCCGGCATCATTGCGCAGCGCAAAGAGGGCGTGTGTTTCATCTCCACGCTCCGCAAGGCGGACCTCGATGCGCGGTTTCCCGGGCTTTTGGACGCCGTGCTGCGCAATTTTCGGAACTGAACCATTACTTTAGGAACCTCAGTTCTTCGGCTTAGGCGGGCGTTTTTGCCGGACCCGGAAGGGGTTTTTTTTTTTTTTTTTTTTTTTTTTTTTTAAAAAAAAAAAAATTATTGCAATATTTGGACTACCGGGCCGGCTCACCCCGTGATCGGCGTCGCCGTTGTCGTTATCGCGGGAGTTGCCCCTGTACCCCTGGCAGCGGCCTGCCAGGTAATAGATAATTGGCCGCATAGATGATCGGGTCATTCGCCGTGGCCATAACCGTGCGCAGGAAGGTGAGGACTTTGGTTATTTCAACCCAGCTTGCGCATTGGACGTGTAAATAACATCCTTGTTCCGCATTTCGAAGCTTTGTGCAAGGAAGTAGCCTTGCGGATCGCGGAAATTGACCTGGTAGATCACAGGAACGATTGGCCCCCGGAAATTGATCAACTTCAACGCCGAGCTCCCGGGCGACCTCCTTGGGCTCACCGCGATAGAGAAACACCGCAGCCGGATCGGCCTGGGCGTCGAGCAAACCGCCCTGTTTTGCGACTGCCTCCGCGAGCGAGATGCGCCAGGCGTCGAACTTGTATTGCCCCTGGCCGCCGGTGGTGCCGCCGCCAACGGCACCCAAGGCGACAAAAGTTTGAGGTTCGCTGTAGAGATAAATGACATCGTTCGGCACCACATACGTGTCCTCGTACAGCAGCGTCCCGAACGGAACGCTTACCGTCGCCCATTGCGCTCGAACAAGCGCCAGGGTGTCGGATTAGCCGTAAACAGGGCCGCCGAGCGCGCGCGATAGCGTCGAGGATGTGCTCTCCAGAAGGGCTCGCGGGGTAACGGCCAGCGCTACGTACATCGCCCAGAATGCTGATCAAAGAAGCGTGCTGCTCGGCCAGAGCCACGACGACTTGAGGCTCAAGCGCGCGGCCCTTGAGCCGTTCCACGATCTCATCCTGAATTTCCGAGGGGAGACGGCCTTTCGCCCGGATGCTGCCGGCGTATGGGATCGTGATGTTGCCCTTCTCATCGACTGCCTGGGTCGGAATATTAACGAAGTTACCTGCGCGAACACCGGACTCGGAGGTAAAAAGGCCGCCCGCCGCCGCCTCGAAGATGGACACGCTAACAATGTCGCCGATTCCGAAACGAAACGCCTTCGGAGGGCCTCGATCGGGGAATGCAGAGGACAATCTCGGCGCATGGTTGCCGAGAACGCGAGCCACCTCAGGCGTCACCTTTACCAGGGCATAGGGAAGGCAGGCTGGGTCGGCGACCGCCTGCCCCTGGATGTCCGTGGCCTGGGGACCGCTCGCCGGCATGATAGCGCAACCGGCACAGGCGAGTGCCAGCAAGCTAACTGCAACCTTTCCCCAATTTTGCAAGGCAGGCACGAGACCCCTGAATCAACCGCAACGTGGTTGGTGCTGAAGTTGGCAGTCCTGTGTGATTCCCTCCAGCGGATAGTGCACGTCACTCGAATGAGAATGTCTCTTGTTGCTACTTCGCAACAAAACTACCTAAGGTAGACTTGTTTATTTCCAACATCTTGGGGAGAACTCGCGGATCTGCCGGGAAGGCAGTAGCAGTTTGACGTGGTCTGCGGTCTATTTATAAGTTTCTGACCTGAGCGGCCGCGCCCCCGGTGAACAAGTATGAGGGCCTGAGGCACCCTGCTTGGGACCGCAAATATCGAAATGCGGACCAAAACGCTGTACCGCGAACTTCACCGCCACATAGAAAAAGGTCTTCGATAAACCGCACAGAAGGAAGCGAAGATCGAGGAGAAGCATTTGATGCCGATCGCATGCGCATGATGAATGCGATCCCGCCGAAGTATTCGGTGTCGCAGGTTATCGGGTTCATCAAGGGGAAAAGTGCAATCCGTTAGACGCGCGGGTCCACGAAAAACACAAATGCAATTTTGTGGGCTAGCATTTCTGGGCGCGAGGTTTCTTATGAGCACCATGGGCTACGATGAGGAAGCGATCCGAGCCCATATCCGAAACCAGGAAAAAGAGGATCAAGGGCTCGATCACTCAACCTTTGGCGATGACGCAGCCTTTAGGCGGCAACACTTTGCGTCCGCCTTGCGAGAGCGGCCCCAATTCTAAAGCCCCGCCTCTGCCGGCGGATACTTACCTGAATAAATCTATCATGCGCTAGCTGGCACCCGATAAGCCGTAAAGAGCGTAGTGTTGTCGCTATAATAGTCGCTCGTGTATGAATCCCAGCGCGCCATCTCCTTGATGTCGGTTTTGTTGAGGACCACGCCCATCATGCCTCGTAGATATGCGGAGCGACGTGTAGGGCATGCTGAACGGTGTCAATTTTAGGCTGCCCCCATTGGACGACCAGAACGAAACGATCGATGAGCATTGAAGTTGCGCGAACGTCGACCACAGGGGCAAGCGGCGGGAGATCGACAATTATGTAGTCATAGTCCGCCCGCAGTTGCTCGAACAGCTCGCGCGTCGCTTCGGCGGAAAAAATCTCGGTAGTATGGATCACAGGTGCAGGCCCTGCGGCCGGGAGGAAGACGAGATGGTCTTCGGGTCTCCGGAGCGCTTCCTCTATCGATCGTTCCTGGCTGACGATTTCCGCGATGCCAAATGCGGCCTTTGGCGCAAGATTTTTGGTGAGCATCGGCTTTCTCAGATCGCAGTCGATGACGATGACCTTCTTTCCGCAGTGGGCAATGAGTTGGGCGAGGCTGGTCGAGATCGTGGTCTTGCCCTCATTAGGCATAGCTGACGTGATGCCAATGATCGGTGCGGATGTATTGTCTGGACTGAGGTCGATCGCAAGCTTGATCGAACGAATGGCCTCGGCATACCGCGAGAGGGGCATGTCTACAACGGCATGGTGGATTGCAGAGCTGGTCGAAATATATCGACGTTTCAAATCCTCTTCGGACTGAAGAGGCGACGCCTCTTCTATACTAGGAAGTAACGGAACCAGTGAGAGGCATGGCAGCTCCAGCGCGCGCTCGACTTGCGCGGACGTTCTAAAGCCTCGATCCATGATCTCTTTCAACAAACCCAGTGCGATTCCGAGACCAAGGCCGCCCACTAGGCCAATCATCAGGATTTTCTTGCCCTTAGGCTTGCTTTTGTACTGTGGCGGCGCG
>CAWHYO010000024.1:0-19472 GCA_963833565.1 uncultured Alphaproteobacteria bacterium | reverse complement strand
AGCTGGCTGCCGGACGACCTGCACGGGGCGCGGCTTCTTGATGCAGGCTGTGGAACCGGACTGCTCTCGGCCGAGGCCGCAAGACGCGGCGCACACGTCGTCGCCGTCGATCTTTCCCCCACTCTCATTGGGGTTGCCAAAGAGCGCGTGCCTTCGGATGTCTCCGAAAATATCGAGTTTCACTCGGGCGATATGCTTGATGAGCGCCACGGCACCTTCGACTTTTGCGTTGCCATGGATTCACTCATTCATTACCCTGCCAAAGACCTTGTGAACGTGCTCGCGGGGCTTGCGGACAGGACAACATCGAAGGTGTTGTTCACGTTCGCGCCCAAAACCGTGGCGCTCAGCGTGATGCACACCGTTGGAAAGCTCTTTCCACGTTCGGACCGCTCGCCTGCAATCGAGCCAGTGTCCGAAATCCAAGCTGTCGGCAATGATCGCGGGCGACGCTCGGCTTGCGCGCTGGAGACAAGATCGTTCGCTTCGAATCGTAAACGGCTTCTACACCTCCCATGCAATGGAGCTGATTGCTTCGTGACGGACCTGTGCGACCATAGGGAAGGAAGACCAGCTTCTCCCGACGCTCTGAGCGAGGAGAGAGAAGCCGGCGCCCTGCCCTTTCGCCCGGATGCGAAAGAAGCTGCACAGCCTGCTCCCATCTCGCCGTTCCGCGCCGTTCTGGAGCAACTCGGCCCGCGTTTCCTCCCCTTCGCGGACGCTGCCACGCCTCAGTTGCCGCTTAGCCGCCTCCTCCGCCTCTCTCTTTTCCAGGTCACCGTTGGCATGGCGCTCGTGCTGCTCAACGGCACGCTGAACCGCGTCATGATCGTGGAACTCTCGGTGCCAGCCTGGCTGGTCGCCCTCATGATCGCCCTGCCGCTTGTCTTCGCGCCATTTCGGGCGATCCTGGGCTTCAAATCCGACACGCATCGCTCGCTGCTTGGCTGGAAGCGCGTCCCCTACATCTGGTTTGGCACGCTCCTGCAGTTTGGCGGCCTCGCCATCATGCCATTTGCACTGATCCTGCTTTCGGGCGACTCGCAAGGCCCGCCGATCCTCGGAAACCTCGCGGTCGCGTTGGCTTTCCTGCTAGTTGGGGCGGGTCTGCACACCACTCAGACGGCGGGTTTGGCGCTTGCGACGGATTTGTCGCCTGAGGACAAGCGTCCCCGGGTGGTGGCGTTCCTCTATGTCATGCTGCTCCTCGGAATGACCGTGAGCGCGGTCCTGCTCGGCCGTTTGCTGGAACATTTTAGCCAAGTCCGCCTCATCGAAGTCATCCAGGGCACCGCTCTCGTAACCATGGCGCTGAACCTGATCGCGCTCTGGAAACAGGAGCCGCGGCGTCCGAGGCGCATTTTGGAAGCAGAACCGAAGCCCGACTTTTCCGCCTCCTGGCGGGCGTTCATGGCGGGCGGCCCCTGGAGAAGGATTTTCATAACTCTTGGCCTTGGCACCGTCGGCTTCAGCATGCAGGACATCCTGATCGAGCCGTATGGCGGCCAGGTTCTGCACATGACGGTCGGGCAGACGACAGCGCTAACGGCTTTTTTTGCTATCGGCGCGCTTCTCTCGCTGGCGCTTGCAGCTCACCGTCTCGACAGGGGCGCCGATCCGTACCGGCTGGCGGCGTACGGCGTTATGACGGGTCTTGCGGCATTAACAGCTTTCTGTTTCTCGGCCCCTCTGGGCGAGCCGATCCTCTTCGAGCTTGGTGTCGGCGCGCTCGGTTTTGGCAGTGGCTACTTCGCCGCCGGAACCTTGACCGCTGCAATGGAACTCGCGAAGAGCGCGCAAGCGGGCCTCGCGCTTGGCGCGTGGGGCGCCGTTGGTGCATCGGCGACCGGCGGCGGCATCGCGCTCGGAGGCGCGCTCCGCGACGTTATGGCAGACCTTGCGGCGCAGGGACGCTTCGGCCCGGCCCTCATCGGAGCAGACACCGGTTACCTCATTGTCTATCATGTCGAAATTGCCCTGCTGTTCGCGACGCTCGCGGCCATTGGCCCCCTGGTCCGAACGGCGGGTGATGCATCCAGGCAAACGCCAGCCCACCTAGGCCTTGCCGATTTTCCAGGTTAATAAAACTTTGGAGGTATATAAATGCCAGTTGGCGCCTTAACAACACACCTCGACGTCGCCCAGGTCGTGCTTTATGCGTTCTGGATCTTCTTCGCGATCCTCATCCTGTATCTGCGGCGTGAAGACCGGCGCGAGGGCTATCCGCTGGTTTCCGAGCCGCGCGGCGGCAGCGAAACCCCAGGTTGGTTCATGATCCCGGACAAGAAGGTTTTCAAGCTGTTCCATGGCGGCTCGGTGACCTCGCCCCAGTCCGTTCCAGCGTCGCAAAAAGAGCGGCCCCTCAAGGCAGTCCCTTCGAGCACCTTCGGCGGATCGCCCATGATTCCGACCGGCAACCCCATGCTTGATGGCGTCGGCCCGGGTTCATGGGTTCTTCGGTCCAACACCCCGGACCTCACGATCGACGGCTTGACCCGGATCGCTCCAATGCGCGTCGCAAACGACTTCAAGGTCGACGAGCATGATCGTGACCCCCGCGGCTTCACGGTCATCGGCGCTGACGGCGTTGCCGGCGGTACGGTCCGCGATATCTGGGTCGATCGCTCTGAAGTGCTCATCCGCTATCTCGAAGTGGAAGTCAAAGGCGGTAAGCGCGTTCTCCTTCCGATGACTTTCGCCAAGGTCAATCAAGGCAAGGGAATCGTTAAGGTCGAATCCATCCTTGGCAGCCAGTTCGTCTCCGCTCCGACGCTTTCAAGCCCGGATCGCGTGACGCTGCTTGAGGAGGATCGGATCGTTGCTTATTATGGCGGCGGAATTCTCTATGCAGAGCCTTCCCGTCAGGAGCCCCTTTTATGAGTGAATACGACTTCGAGCCGGTACGGGGCCTCCCGTTCCGGCCTTCCGAAGACGAGAAGATCTTGTGGCAGGGATCGCCAAACTGGCGATCCTTAGCAGTTCATCTCTGCCACGTCCGCATCATCACGATCTACTTCGCAGTGCTAATGCTCTGGCGGATCGCGGTTGCGTATTCCGAGGGCACATCGATAAGCTTGGCTTTGGAGGTCGATGCGTGGCTTGCCGCCTTGTGCGGCATTGTCATGACCATAGCCCTGTCGTTTGCGTTTCTTGCTGCGAGGACAACGATCTACACCGTAACCACGCGGCGGGTGGTGCTGCGTTATGGCATCGCTTTCACCAAAGCCGTCAACGTGCCGCTCCGGATGGTCAAGTCGGTAGGTCTGAGGATGCACGCCAATGGCACAGGGGACCTCGCCCTTCAACTGCACGGCCCCGACAAAATTGCCTATCTCATTCTTTGGCCGCATGCCCGGCCTTGGCGGTTCACACTGCCGGAGCCTATGCTGCGCGCCATCCCTGAACCGCAAAAGGCGGCAGAGGCTCTAAGAACGGCCCTTGCTCCGTTTCAAAAGGCTGCAAGCGAAGCCACCGGCAACAGTTCCCAGGAAGCTGAAGCCGCACCGCAAGCTGATGAAGATAAAAAAGAGACCGGCGTAGGCCAGCCAGCCGCCGCTTAGGGATTCGGAAACGCCCCGTAATGCTCCAAGGTATGAAGAAACCAGCGCTGCTGGCAGGCGCAGCGGCAATAGTGGTTCTGTCGGTCGTGATTGCCACGAACTTCATTGGCACACAAACAGTCGATCTCTCGCTGAAAAGAACAGCGGTCCTCACAAGGCCGCTGATCTTCCGAGATGCGCCAGGCGGCGCCATCGCCGTCTACGACCAAGGGGCGGGTGAACCCTTCATCGTGCTGCCGCGCGAGGGAAATACTTTCATGGCCTCTGCCCTGCGTCTCCTCGGGCAAAGCCGGGAACTCCGCTCGAAGGCCGGCCCGGAGACACCCTTCATCCTTACCTTGTGGAGCGACGGGAAAATGTCTCTTTCCGATCCGGCCACAAGAGACACGCTTGAGTTGGCTGCCTACGGACCAACCAACGCGAAAACCTTCGCCCAACTTCTTCCCACGGCAGGCAAGACGCAATGATATCCATAACCGATTGGCTGGGGGGCCGCGAGACCTTCGAGGTGCCTTGCACCGTCGAGGTCGAGCACACAGCGGATAGCCTGCATGCGTATGTCGAACTCGACGGGGACGTGGACATTGGACCCGGGGACGAGGTTATCGTCCACGGAGACCCGATCCAGCCTGCGTTCGGAGAAAAGATCGTCGAGCGGCGGAAGGCGACCGTGAAGCGCGCAAACTGGCTTGGCCGGATGACGGCGCGTGCAGCCGGATTGGAACTCACGGAACTCTACGAAGTCAGTTTTACCCCCAGGAGGAAACTATGACCGAGGCAACCAATCAAGCCGAGGCGATGAATGACTCGACCCGGCAGGCGCAGAAGGACACCATCTTAACGCCAAGGTTCTATACGACTAATTTCGATGAAATCGACCGGATCGACGTAACGCCCGTTCGTCAGGAGTGGGACGAACTCATCGCCGAGATGAAGAGCGATCCGAACCGAAGTCACTTTATTCGGAACCAAGAGTTCAACAGCGACATGTCTGCGTTACCCGAGGAACTGAGGAAGGAGTTTGAAGATTTCCTCATCAGCTCCGTGACTGCAGAATTTTCAGGTTGCGTGCTGTACGCTGAGATGAAGAAGCGAGCCAAAAATCCGGACATGCAGGAGCTCTTCGGGCTCATGGCGCGTGATGAAGCGAGGCACGCCGGATTTATCAATGAAACGCTCAAAGATTTCGGCATCGGCGTCGATCTTGGCTTCTTGACGAAAGCGAAGAAGTACACGTTCTTCCAGCCGAAATTCATCTATTACGCGACCTATCTCTCCGAGAAGATCGGATACGCCCGCTACATTACAATCTTCCGCCAGTTCGAAAAGCACCCCGAGCTTCGCTTCCACCCGATCTTCAAGTGGTTCGAGAACTGGTGCAATGACGAATTCCGCCATGGAGAGGCCTTCGCGCTTCTCATGCGCGCCAATCCGCACTTATTAAGCGGCCTCAACAAGTATTGGGTGCGCTTCTTCGTATTGGCGGTCTTCTCGACAATGTATGTCCGCGATCATTCCCGCCCCGCCTTCCACAAGGCGCTGGCAATGGATCCGACGGACTATGACTTCAGGGTCTTCCGCATCACCAGCCAGATCTCCCAGCAGGTCTTCCCGGTGAAGCTTGATCTTGACAATCCGGCTCTCCACCGGGGCTTTGATCGCCTGTTCGAGCTGTCCCTCAAACGTGAAGCAGCCAAGGCTCAGGGCGGGATTTCAGGGTTTGTCAAAAACATTGGTTATTCCGCTGCGGCAGCGGTAACATTCGCGCGCCTCTATATGTTGCCAGCCGCTCGGAACGAGCTGCCGGATCGTGTGCGGCTGGCCCCAGCATGGTGAGGATGAGGTGATTACATACGTGCTCCCGGTTCTGTTCGTTCTTTTCATCTGGTGGTTCAGCACGGGAGCCGTCATTTACCTCAACAACCTGCCCAAATACACCTATAAATGGAGTTTCCTCGGCGCGACGTTCGTCCTCGTCGCGTCGATCTACGGCCTGACAATCACGAGCCAGAGCAACAGCCTTTTATCGGCCTATTTGAGTTTCACCTTTGGGCTGCTCGCCTGGGCCTGGACCCAATTCACCTTCTACACCGGCATGATAACCGGTCCGCGCACGACGCCGTGCCCGCCGTCCTGCAAAGGATCCAGCCATTTCTGGCACGCCGTTGAGACAAGCATGTATCACGAGATTGCAGCGGCGTTGCTCGGCGTTGTGATCTGCTTTTCGACCATGTACGGCAAGAACCATGTCGGCTCATGGACCTACACGATAATCTGGCTCATGCATTCGAGCGCCAAAATCAATGCCGTGCTCGGCGTGAGAAACTTGAACGATCACTTCTTCCCGGAGCAGTTGCGTTATCTGTCCAGCTTCCTGAAGAAGCGGCCGATGAACCTTCTGTTCCCGGTTTCGGTCACCGTCTCGACAGTCGCCATCGCCGTCCTCGTCCACAAGGCTATGGAGATCCAGAACGACCCGTTCGAACTGCTTGCCTTCACCTTCTACATCGTGATCCTCGCGCTGGGGCTCCTCGAACACTGGTTCCTCGTGCTTCCGATCCCTGCCGAGACGCTTTGGAACTGGAGCGTCAAGGCCAGGAAGGCGCTGACGGGGCCTGAGTGCGATGACACGCAGCCCGGCAGCATCGAAGCGTCCTCACCCCCGGCCGCACCCGTACCGGTTGCCGCCGGACAAGATTGCTAGCACTTACCGCATGCCCCCCGCGTGGCGTGACACTGCAAGCGGCTCTGACAGAGTCCGATTTCCCCTTCACCAGCAAGCTCTCAGCCAATTTGAGAGTGCTAAATGGCTGCAAGACCGCATTTGCGCTCCCGGCAAGCCAGCGAAAAGATGCTGCCGATTGCCCGGTGTCAGCGAACCCGCTAAGGTGAACCGCTCGTTTTTTATCGGAAAGAACGAAGAATGGATATCGACGATCTTGAGCCGCGAAAGCAACCCTCAAAACCGAAAGACCTCACCGTCTATTCTGTTGCCGATTTGCACGCCTACATCGATCTCCTGAAAGCGGAGATTTTGCGGGCCGAGGCTATAATCAAGCAGAAGGACGCGCACCAGCACGCCGCGAACGCATTTTTCAAAAAATAAGACCCGCTGCTCAAGCCGCGGGAAACTCGATCCTGATGCGCTCGAGGTGGCCATCAACGGGAGACTCGGACTTATTCGCCGGTATCGGGCTACCAAGCATGCGTTCCAGCCTCATGATCCGATCATGAAGGCGGAAGCTCTCCGCAATCAGTGTCTTGAAGGTCTGAGGCAGAGCCTCAAAGCCCTCGGGGTGTGCGGTGCTTTGAGGTGAAAGGGTAACCCGATGCCTGTGCGTGTGCGCCTGCGCGGCGGTGATTTCGCCCGATGCTATCGCGCGCCGAACCAGCAGCCATGAGGCAAGTTGCGTGAGCCGGGTTGTCAGCCTGATGCTCTCCGACGTGTAGGCCAGGCTGGCCGGAGGCGTCAGCTGCTTGGATTCCGCTCTCCCTGCCCCATCGAGATACTCGGCCGTCTCCTCGACGAGGTCCATGCCTTCGCGAAAAAGTTTCATAAACTGAGGCGACGTGGTGAAACGATCGCCAAAAGATAAAAGAGCGGCATTCTGGAAGTTTTCGGAAACGCAGTAGCTCTTCATATGATTCCGCCATACGCATAACGACCGGTGCAACGCGCGCCGGACTCGACACAGCGTAGCCGGAACTGCCTTTAGAAAAGTGAAGACAGGTGGCTCGCTCCGGCCACATTAGCTCAAAAAAAAGCAGCATCAAGGACGCGGCGGAATTAAGCTAAAAAAAATAGCCGCTTCGTTGGTGCGGCTAAAAAAGTTTGGAGGTGTTTCCGGGTCGACCCAGCTTACGTTGCGTTATCATAGCAAGAGCACGTTAACCTGGAGTAAACATCTTAAGGATCAGTTGCTAAAGGACACTCCGGAGAAAACCCCCATGAAGACAATCGTCATTCGCGAGCCGGGCAGCCCGGAAGTCCTTGTGTCTCAGGACCTTCCGACGCCGGAACCGCAGGCCGGCGAGGTTCTGATCCGGGTAGCGGCCGCCGGCGTCAACAGGCCCGATGTTCTCCAGCGCATGGGCCTCTACCCGCCTCCCCCCGGCGTCTCGAACATTCCAGGCCTTGAGGTCGCCGGGGAAATAGCTGCTCTTGGCGAGGGTGTGTCACAATGGCGCATCGGTGACAGGGTCACGGCGCTGACGGCCGGTGGCGGCTATGCCGAATATGCGCTGGCGCATGAAGGGTCGTGCATGAGAGCGCCCAAGGGCCTCAGCATGACGGAAGCGGCCTGCATCCCCGAAACCTTCATGACCGTCTGGCACAATGTCTTCGAGCGCGGCGCGTTGAAGGCGGGCGAAAGCTTCCTCGTTCACGGCGGATCGAGCGGCATCGGCTCGACCGCGATCCAGCTTGCGGCGCATTTCGGCGCGCGCGTCTTCGCAACCGCGGGCAGCGACGAGAAATGCGCCTATTGCGAGGACCTCGGCGCCGAGCGCGCCATCAACTACAAGACACAATCCTTCGCCAAAGAGATCAAGGGGTTGACCTCCGGGCGCGGCGTCGATGTGATCCTCGACATGGTCGGCGGCGCCTATGTGCAGGACGACATCGCCTGCGCGGCAGAGGACGGCCGCATCGTGCAGATCGCCTTCCTGAAAGGCGCCCGCGTCCAGCTCGATCTCATGCCGCTGATGCTGAAGCGCCTGACGCTCACGGGCTCGACGCTGCGGCCAAGAAAACTCGAGTTCAAAGCCCGCATCGCAAAGGAGCTTCAGCAGAAGGTCTGGCCGCTCCTCGAAAGCGGTGCGATCAGGATTGTGATCGACAAAGTCTTCCCTCTCGATCAGGCAGCCGATGCCCACCGGCGCATGGAGTTCGAACGCGCATATGGGCAAGATCGTGCTGGAGGTCGGCTGAGCAAGCTTCCCAAGTCTGGCGCGTGTCATCCCGGCCGATGCGAAGCGCGAGCCGGGATCGCAAAAAAGTAAAGCGCTTCAGCCTGTTACGATTCCGGGTAAGGCTTGGCCTTTCCGGGACTTAATTACCCGGATGTTTCCGCCAATTCCGTCGTCATGGCGGGGCTCCGACCCGGCCATCCAGAAAACACAAGGTGTTTCAAGTTACGACTGGCCGGGTCAAGCCCGCCATGACAGTGGAGCGAAAATTCTCCAATGTTTTCACGGCTTCTTGTGCTGGCGGAAACATCCGGGTAATCAAGTTCCGGGATGGCCGCGGTTGCCTTTGGCGTGTCGCCTAACAGGCGGACTCAGGAACCCGCCTTGAAGACGAGGAAATATTGCCTCGGCAGGAGATCATGGCTTTCGGTGGGCGTGTATCCCGCCGCGGCCAGCTCTTCCGTGACTTTCTCGGGCGGAATGCGGTGCTCAACGGGCGGCCCGATCGGCAAATCCATCTTGAAGTCGATGATCGCCAGCCGCCCGCCAGGACGCAGCGACGATTTCAGCCTGGCGAAGTACGCGATCCTGTGCCCGATGTGGTGATAGGTGTCCACGACCAGAATGAGGTCGACGGGTTCCGGCAGGTTGGCGGCATCCGCGCTTGCCTGCACAGGCGCAAGGTTGGCAAGATGCTCGCGCCCGGCCCGCTCGCCGAGATAACGCACCATGTCCGGCTCGACATCGGCCGCGAATACTTTGCCATCGGGAACGCGTTTCGCGATCCTCGCCGCAAAATAGCCGGTGCCCGCGCCAACATCCGCCACGCTCGAAGCGCGGTCGAGATGCAGAGCGTCAACGACTTCCTCCGGCTTCTGCCAGGCGTCCCGTTCCGGTTTATCGAACTCCTTCGCCCACTTCTCCGCGTCGTCGAAGCGGCGATGAAAGGCGCCGTCGGAGCCGTCCATCTGGTGACCATGATGCTGGCTCATGTCCTCTCCTGCGGGCATTTCATGCATCGGCTGCGCCAGAGAAGCGCGAAACGCCATCGCCATTCCCACAATCCCCAGAACTGCCGTTATCGCTACGATCCTGTATTTCACATTACACCTTTAGCCCAGCATTGAAGCTGCCTGATGCGCAGCGGAACCAGAGTTTCGCTGCCGGCATAGTTTTCTTACGTCAGAAACGCACGTTAGAACATGATGCCGAGAGCGGCATTGAGCTGCCAATTCTCCCCAATTTGCGGGCCGTTGAGGTCCTGATAGAGGGGGAAGCCAGCCTCGATCGCGAGCTTGGCGTGTCCAAGTCCGAACTGGTGGCCGGCGATTTCGATGCCGCCAAAGAGATCCACGCGCTCGCCGCCATACCAGCCCGGATATGCGCCCTGCATGCCGCCAAATATCTCCGGATCCTTGCCATCGATCTTGCCCTGGACGGTGCCTGCAATGCGCGTCGTAGCGGTAATTCCCGGAAAGAAGGTGTAGCCGAGCCAACCGGTCAGCTGGTTGATGTCGCCCCAGTGGTAACCCTGGTTGCTGTCCAGCGCGAAGCGCCCGCGATACAACGTACCCCACGACCACAAGTCTTTGGCGCCCGTATAGGTCACGCCCGGCAGGAAGTCGTAGGTTCCGGTTCCAAGCTGCATGCCGTAATTGGCGCGCATCGCCATGTAGGAGCCCATCGGGCTCAGCATGTTCATCTGCTCGGTGGTGCTGCCGGTCGGCAGGCTCAGGCCGAAGTTGAGGTGGATATGATTGATGCCGTCCTCGTACAGGCGGACCATGCCCATGACGGACACGTCGCCGAACCCGTCGGTGCTGTATGTCTGCGTGCCAAGAGCTTTCGTGCCCATCATATTATAGGTCGTCATGGGCATGTCTTTGTCGACATAGCTTCCCATGACCATGATATTGATGGCGTCCGTCACACCGTAGGTCACGCCGAGCATGTGCATTTGCGCGTCCATGCTGTTCGGAACGAAGCGCAGATATTTGGGGCCGCCTCCCGAGATGTTCGGGGTCGACAGAATGGTCGCCGTCGAGATTTTGTCGGTGCCGATGTAATTGCCTTCCATGTTCATGTACCTCGGCATGTACATCGCCATGAACTGACCCTGGCAGACCATGGCCGCGGCGGAAACGCCGGCGGGAAGGGTGGCGTTGGAGTTGCTGCAATGCGGCATGCCGCCCGCAACTTGAGGAGCGTCCTTCAAGCTGCCCGGCTCGCCGAGATCGGCGGCATATCCAGCGCCGGAAAAAAGGATTGCAACGCACGCACACGCACTCGCCAATTTGCCGCCCATGCGGAAATCATTCATGTTTTCGCCTCTTCAGGTGCGATGCCCAGGCGCCCATCGAAATGCTTTCTAAAGCCGCTTCGATGGTGCGAATCCTATATACACGGCAATACAAGATTCGAATGGCTCAGCTCTGGGTATTCAGAAGCAGGGTGACGGGCTGTGGCTTGACAACACGGACTGCCTATTTGGAATGCGAAAATTTCATTTTCGCTCGGGGGCTTGAACCCTGATTCCGATGCGGAGGTCTGCCGGCTGATCGGCCGGCAGAAAGACAGCTTATCCGGAGCCGGCGGGAAGTTACTCGCGAGGATAAGGCAAGCCCCAGTTGCGCCCCCCGCCGCGTTCGCCTTAGTCGATCCCGACCATGACATCCGAGGACTTGATGATGGCATATGCCGACATCCCTTCCTTCAGATGCAGGGCCTCCACCGCCTCATTTGTGATCGAGGAGGTGACGGTCGCGCCATTGACATCGATCAGAATGTGGGATGTTGTCGCGCCCTTGACGACTTTGGTGATCTTGCCTTTGAGCACATTCCGAGCACTGATTTTCATCGAAGCCTCCGATCATGAAAGCCTGCTTGGCTCAATTCGCCACAGGCATTCTCACATATGAAGTGGACGCGAGGAGATCTTGCAACTCAACTAAGAGAGAATGAGGTACTCAGTTCGGTCCTCGCACCAAACGCGCCTAATCCACCGGTTGTGAACGACCGTTTGCACAAAACAAAACCACCCTCTATATTGGCTCTTCAATTGCCGTTCCCCACACAAACGACAAAGACGCCCAGGAAGCTCAGAGGGATCGCTTCCAGGACCGGAGGAAGTTTATGAGCGACAAACCCTTGATGCCAAAGGCGACCGCGGTCTGGCTCGTCGAAAATACCTCGCTGACCTTTGAGCAGATTGCGGATTTTTGCGGCCTGCATGTGCTTGAAGTGAAGGGCATCGCCGACGGCGACGTGGCCCATGGCATCCGCGGTTTGGACCCGATCACCTCGGGGCAGCTTTCCCGGGATGAAATCGCGCGCGCCCAGAAAGACACGGCCTACAGGCTGAAGCTGTCGCGCTCGAAAGTGTTCATTCCCGAGATCAAGACCAAACGCGCGCCGAAATATACGCCCGTGTCGCGACGCCACGACCGGCCTAACGCCATCCTCTGGCTTCTCAGGCATCATCCCGAATTGCGGGATACGCAGATCATGCGGCTTGTCGGCACCACGAAATCGACCATCGAGTCCATCCGTGAGCGCACGCATTGGAATTCGGCCAGTTTGCAGCCGCAAGACCCGGTCGCGCTCGGGCTCTGCTCGCAGATCGACCTCGATTCCGAGGTGCAGAAGGCGGCAAAGCGCACCGCCGAGGAGCACAAGGACGACCCGGTTCCGGCAGGCGTGACAATTCAGCCACTCGAGGACCAGCCCTATCTCGATATCGAGGAGTGGAAATAGGAGGCTGAACGCGCAGCCCGGAATCGCGGTAACGTTCCGTCATGCAGATCTATCTCGACCTTTTGCGCATGGTGCGCGAGCGTGGCGTCAAGCGCGGTGACCGGACGGGCACGGGTACGCTGAGCCTGTTCGGGCATCAGATGCGGTTCGATCTCGCGCAGGGCTTTCCGCTTCTCACCACCAAGAAGCTGCATTTGAAATCGATCGTTCACGAGCTTCTCTGGTTTCTCTCCGGCGACACGAACATCGCCTATCTGAAGGCCAACGGCGTTTCCATCTGGGACGAGTGGGCCGACGAGCGCGGCGATCTCGGCCCGGTCTATGGGGCGCAATGGCGGTCCTGGCCCGCTCGCGACGGCGGCAGCATCGACCAGATCGCGGAGGTTGAGAAAGCGCTCAAGACCGATCCGAACTCGCGCCGTCACATCGTGACAGCCTGGAACCCGGCGGACTTGCCGCGCATGGCGCTCGCTCCGTGCCACTGCCTGTTCCAGTTTTATGTCGCAGACGGGCGGCTTTCCTGCCAGCTCTACCAGCGCTCCGCCGATGTGTTCCTCGGAGTGCCCTTCAACATCGCCTCCTATGCTCTCCTCACAATGATGATGGCGCAGGTGACCAACCTTCAGCCGGGCGATTTCGTCCACACCCTCGGCGACGTCCACCTCTACCTCAATCACATCGATCAGGCAGAGGAGCAACTGCGGCGCGAACCAAGGCCGCTTCCGCAAATGGCGCTGAACCCTGCTGTGCGCTCCATTTTCGGCTTCACATACACAGACTTCACGCTGACCGGCTATCGGCCGCATCCGGCGATCAAGGCGCCTGTTGCCGTATGACGGCCTGCGCCGGTTTCACCCTGTCCCTCATCGTCGCTGTTGCGGACAATGGCGTCATCGGGCGCGAGGGCAAGCTGCCCTGGCGGCTCGGCAGCGATTTGCGCCGCTTCCGGAAGCGGACCATGGGTCACCCGCTGATCATGGGCCGGAAGACCTTCGAGTTTATCGGCAAGCCGCTCGATGGGCGGGATACGATTGTCGTGAGCCGCGGTAACGTGAGCTTGGAAGCAAGTTTCGACGTTTTCACTGCACCTTCGCTGGAAGAAGCCCTGACAATCGCTCGCACAAAGGCGAAGGCGCGAAACGTGGCAGAGGCTTTCGTTATCGGCGGGGCCGAGCTTTTTGAAGCAGCCCTGCCGCGCGCAAACCGGATCTACCTGACTCGCGTGCACGCATCTCCCGTGGGCGATGCACACTGGGAACCGCCACTTGGCCACGAATGGCAGGAGATTTCCCGCAACTGCCGTCCGGCAAGCGATCGCGACGAGTTCCCTGTCACCGATGTAATCCTGGAGCGCCGGAAGGGTGCTTGACTCGGCCAACGCGCAAGTCCATATGCCGGGACACATCGGGAAGCGGGGCTTCACAATCCCAAGAAATGAATGCCTATGCCTCGCGAAAGACGAGATGTGTCAAATCGTGACCGCAATTGACATCCCCTTATAGACCTGATGAATAGCCAAGCGGGCGGCCCGAAAGCGGTTATCTTGCCGATTGCGAAGGAATAACGACATGCCGTGGAATCAGAATAGCGGCGGCGGCTGGAAGGGCGGTCCCGGTGGCCCCTGGGGTCAAGGCCCCTCTGGCGGTGGGCAGCAACCCGATCTGGAGGAGATCCTGAGGCGCAGCCAGGACAAACTTCGCCAGGCCATGCCGGGCGGCATCGGAATTGCCGGTTCCATTCTCATTTTCCTCGTCGTGGCTGCTGCCGTCGGCTACTTCGGTTTCACGGTGCGTATCAACCCGGATGAGCGCGGCGTCGTCCAGCGCTTCGGCAAGTACGACCGCGAGTTGTATAACGGCCTCAATTTCCGCTGGCCCTACCCTGTCGAGGAAGTGACTGTCGTCCCCTATACGCGGCAGAACCGGATCGAAATCGGTTTCAGCTCGGGTGGGAGCGGCCCCTACGGCCAGATCCGCTCGCCGAACCGGTCCGAGGAAAGCCTGATGCTGACCGGGGATGAAAATATCGTCGATGTCAATTTCAGCGTGTTCTGGAACGTGAAGGACGCTGCGGCCTTCCTTTTCAACGTTCGCAACCAGGGCGAGAGTCTCGACGCAAATTCAAACGTGAAGGCCGTTGCCGAAGCCGCAATGCGCGAGGTCATCGGCCAGAATGAGATTCAGCCGATCCTAACGAAGAGCCGCCAGGAAATCGAAGAGGCGGTAAAAGGGCTTCTTCAGCGCACGCTCGACAGCTACAAGGCCGGGATCGCCGTTACACAAGTGGTTCTGCAGAAGGTGGACCCGCCCGCGGAAGTGATTGCGGCGTTCCGCGACGTGCAGGCCGCTCGCGCGGACCAGGAGCGCGCCCGCAACGAGGCCGAAGCTTATGCAAACCGCGTCATCCCGGAAGCCCGCGGCGAAGCCCAGCGCATTCTGCAGGCAGCGCAGGGCTACCGCGAGCAGTCGGTCGCCGAGGCCAAGGGCCGGACGGATCGCTTCCTGAAGGTGTATGAGGAATATCAGAAGGCGCCGGATGTCACGCGCCGCCGCATGTATATCGAGACGCTGGAGCGCGTTCTCGGCGGGATGGATAAATTGATTATTGATGAAAAGACCAGCGCCAGCGGCGTTGTCCCCTATCTTCCCCTGGGTGACCTTCAACATTCCGGGCAGGGCGGAGGCCAGCGATGAGAGCGGGCATTATCGGATTTTTTCTCCTTTTCGTGGTGGCGGCGGCGACAGCTATCGGATTGTCCGCCTTCATCGTCAACCAGACCCATCGCGCGCTCGTCCTTCAGTTCGGCGAGCCGGTCAGGGCAATCGATGAGCCGGGCCTTTATTGGCGGACGCCTTTCATCCAGACGGTCGAGCAGTTCGACCGGCGCATTCTCGATTTGCAAACCGACGAGCAGGAAGTGATCGCCTCGGATCAAAAGCGATTGATCGTCGATGCGTTCGCTCGTTACCGGATCAACGATCCGCTGTCGTTCTATAAGGCCTTCCGCGGTGAGGTCGGTGCGCGTCAGCGTCTTACGGCGATTGTCGACTCCACCATCCGCAGCGTGCTTGGCCGCGCGACCTTTATCGATATCGTCCGCAACAAGCGCGATGCGCTCATGAAGCAGACGATCAAGCAGGTGAATAGCGACGTCGGCAACCTCGGGGTCGAGATCGTGGACGTGCGTATTCGCCGCGCGGATTTGCCAGAGGCCAACAGTCAGGCCATTTACCGGCGCATGCAGACGGAAAGGCAGCGTGAGGCGGCCGAGCTTCGCGCGCAAGGCAGCGAGCAATCCCAGCGCATCAAGGCGACGGCCGATAAGGAGGTCACCGTGCTTCTTGCCGATGCGAACCGTGACTCCGAGCGGATGCGTGGCGACGGCGACGCTGAACGCAACCACATCTACGCAGACGCCTTCACAAAGGATCGCGATTTCTTTGCCTTCTACCGATCCATGCAAGCTTACGAGGAAGCCTTAAAGGGCGGCCATACGCGGATCGTGCTTTCCCCAAACTCCGAGTTTTTCCGCTATTTCAATGGAGCGGCGGCGAAGCCAGGAGATGGAGTTAAAGCGCCGGCGGCGGAACCGTCAGGGTCGAGTGCGGCCGCTGCAACGCCGCCGGTGCGCTGATTACCCCGGAGAAAGCTCGAGTTCCTTAATCTTTCTCTGATATCGGCAATCGAATTAGGAAGATTGCACTCGGCGTGTTTATGCACCACTTTAAATGGGGCGGCGTTTTCCTAGGCGACTTTCGCGGTTCCGTTTTCATGTTTTTCTGGCTGAGGCCCCAATGACGATCCACCATCGTTTCCGGCTGTTCATAGGCGCCGGCGTGCTCGCTGTTGCATGCGTCGCAGGGGCCCCCCGGTCATTTGCCGTGGACGCAAGGCCCGACCTGTCCTTCGCCGACATCGCAAGCCGCGTGAGAAATTCCGTGGTGACGGTGGCGGCAGCGGTGGTGGACAAGAGGCAGGCCGCCGGTGAGCGGCATCGGCTCGGCAGAGGCCATGCCGAAGGTGGTGAATTCACAGTCCTTCGAAGACTTCAGCCCGCTCCGTCCGAAGCAAGGTCCAGCGCAGCCGGCCCGCCAGTTCACCTCGATAGGCTCAGGCTTCGTCATCGATCCGAGCGGGCTGATTGTCACCAACAATCACGTCATCGAAGGCGGAAACGCAATCTACGTCATCCTGTCTGATGGGTCAGAGCTGCGGGTGGACAAAGTCATCGGCCGCGACCCAAAAACCGACATCACGCTTCTCAAGGTTACGCCCAAAGCTTCAAAGCCGCTTCAGGCTGTGTCTTTTGGCGATTCCGGACGGATGCGGGTCGGGGACTGGGTGATCGCAATCGGCAACCCCTTCGGCCTGAATGGCACCGTCACGGCGGGGATCATTTCCGGCCGCGGACGCGATATCAATGCCGGCCCCTATGACGATTTCCTGCAAACCGATGCCTCAATCAACCGCGGAAATTCAGGCGGCCCTCTCTTCAACGCCTTGGGCGAAGTGATTGGGATCAATACAGCAATTTTCTCGCCGTCTGGCGGAAGCATCGGCCTTGGCTTCGCAATCCCCTCCAATACAGCCCAGCGCATCGTTGACCAGCTTAAGCGCTATGGGGAGACCCGTTGGGGCTGGATTGGAGTGCGCCTTCAGACCCCAAGCGACGATCTGGCGAACGGCTTTCATCTCGCCAGCGCCGAAGGGGCCCTGATAGCCCGTATCGACAAGGGTAGCCCCGCGGATATGGGCGGCCTGCAGGAAGGCGATCTCGTTCTTTCCTTTGCGGGGGCCGAGGTGAAGCATGCCCGGCAGCTTCCTCGCATCGTTGCGCAAGCCCCAATCGGCGAAGAGGCGGATGTCGTCGTTCTTCGCGGAGGTGCGCGCAAGATACTGAAAGTTAAAGTCGGCCTCCTGGAGGAGCCCCGCGGACCTGCCGCCCTGTCATCTCCACACGGGAAACCCAAGCACCACAAAATCAGTTTCCAGTCCCTGTCGGACGAAACCCGCGAGCGCTTCTCGCTTGGCCGCGATGCCGAGGGAGCCTTGGTAACAGGTTTGGAGGTGCAACAAGCAGCGAATGCTGGGCTTCGCCCCGGAGATTTGATTATCGAAGCTGCGCATCAGCGGGTTCGTAGCTCCGAAGACCTCGCGGAGCGGCTGGCCGAACTGGAACGCATGTCGCGGACCGAAGCGTTGCTGACCATTCAAGACCGCGATGGCGGCATTCGCTTCGCGACCCTTCCGCTCGGCGATGACTAGCGCACACAAACTCCTCAAGGCGGTGGCGAAGTCGCCAATCTATGTCTACCGCTACGCGATCTCACCCCTCATCGGGCCGCGCTGCCGCCACTTGCCGACCTGCTCGCAATACGCCATCGACGCTATCGACTTGAACGGAATATGGATCGGCGGCTGGCTCACAGTGGGCCGCATCGCCCGCTGCCACCCATGGGGCACCCATGGCTACGATCCCGCCCCGGACCTCCGGCATGCCAACATTCCGTTCTGGGCCTTCTGGCGCTATTTCGGATATTACCCGCGAGAGGATGAAGCGAAAGCTTGAGGGCTCAGGCCGAGAGCCTGGATACCATGCCTTCGATTCCGAAAATGAACATCCCCGCGCCGCCAATCAGCAGATGAGACACGGTGGCGGCCATAAGTGAGTTCGTCCTCGCGAAAATCCAGCCCCACAGCATGCCGGGGAGAAAAGCCGCGATCGCAAAAGCGAGGCTGATATGCGCGTGCGCGGCTGCGAAGACGAAATTCGAGGCCAGGATCGAGACCCACCGACGCTTCAACTCGCTGCCGTGAAGGAATGCGTAGAGTGGCGCCTGGATGCCGGACCGGGCCACGAATTCCTGCAGTGGCGTGAGCAACAAATAGATCCCGAGCGCGAGCCAATACCATGCCGTCATCGGTACCGGGTGTCCGCCCACCTCGACATCGGCGCTGTCGATCAGCGGCACGCCCGAAAAGCTCTCCGACGTGTTGATCAGCACCCACTTGGCAGCCACGAAAAAAACCAGAAAGAAGAGTGACGCCTGCAACGAATAGGAGAGCGCCGAACGCCAATTGTCAAAGCGCAGGCCGAAGAATTTCAGCGGGAAGCCGCTCGTGGCGATGATGGGCGCGAAGCAGAGACCAAAAAGCAGGATCATCAGAGGGCTCAGCACGAAATTGACATGAGCCAAGCTTTTGAAGTTCGGCAGAAAGCTTGACGCGAGCGTATAGAACGATAACAGGCAAAGTGTGGCGACCACGATGTGGCCGACGCCATTGCGATAAGCGGCGAACTCGTTTTCAAGCTGGAGGGTATTGACGCGAAGCGTCATGGATTCATCGGCGTGCCTCGTCAGATGGTGCCGTAGCTTGTTTGCCACCACTTCGCGCAGCCGCCTTGTCGTGCTCCTGCGGCGCGAGCCGCTGAGATCGACCACGGCGACGGTCGTTTCACCTTTGGCCATGAAGGAGACGGCGCTCGGCTTGCCATCGACGAAAGACATTTCGCCGAATATCTCGCCGCGGCGCAGGATGCCGAGCTCGTAGCAGGTCGGCTGGCTCTCGAGCGGGGAGAGCCCTTCCTTTGTCAGGGCGATCTCGCCTTGGATGATGATGTAGATCTTGCCTGGATTTCTCGCGCCTTCCTGCAGGATCACGCGGCCGGGCTTGAATTTCTTATGCTTTATATGAGGAAGAACAAATCGAATTTGCTGACGAGACAGGCTCGAAAACAACGGATTCTTGGGGATCTCAATATTACGGCCTCTAACGCGCGCCGGTAAGCGTGATGCTGTTGCTGTAACTAGCGCGTTTGCCAATTCGACCATGATCTCCCGAAGCCGATCCCGAGTTTCAGTTTAATTTGTGCTCCTGAGTGTGCACGGTAAAACCATCCGTTAGTAAAACGATCCAACGGGCATTGCAGCTATGCTATTCTCGGCAACAAGATTATGTGTACAGCGAGCTGAACACTGATGAGATCAACTGCACACCTCGCAAGCCGCCGCCGTCGACAAGCCCAGCTCCCTTCTCATCGCAACTCCCGGTAAAGGGAGCGCCATGATAGTCTTTCCTGGACCACTTTTAAGTTAACGGAGACGCCTGCCAGTTTTTACCCCCGTAGCACGTGAGCGATGCCTCTCCCCCTATGACTGCACTTAACCGAGAGCAGTCCACTTTTAGTTTTAAGCTTTTTAATTCATCCCGATTTCCCGCCTCGTCCCGGATCTCTTCGAGGCTTCGATC